>NZ_CM146910.1:1040000-1645000 GCF_055755305.1 Roseibium sp. R5 | reverse complement strand
AAAATCATCCCATTGAGCTCGGGCCAAAACCTTGCTGATCTGCTGCTGGATCACGAGGCCACTGAAACGGAAGCCGCTATCATTAATGATGCATTCCGAGATGTTTTCGGCTTTACGGAAATCGAGGATGGTCAACGGCTGCGGATCGCGTATGCACCGGATCCGGAAAACCTGGAGCGGATGCGTCCGGAACGGATCAGTCTTTACACCGATACCGAACACCAGGCGACTGTGGCCCGCTCCGACAGCGGATCCTACATCGAAGCCAAAGAACCCGACACGTTTTTGGCGAATGCGTTTGAAGAAGCTGACCGTATTTCCTACGGCGGTCCGACTCCCGCAATTTACGACAGCCTTTACCAGACGGCCCTTGAGCAGGACATGCCGGAAGCAATCATCGACGATCTCATCCGGATGTTCTCCTTTGATGTCGATTTCAATGCCCGCGTCCAGCCTGGTGACGCACTTGAGCTGTTCTTTACCGAAAGCGAAGCCGGCGGTCCTCCGAAAATCCTTTATGCGTCTTTGAAAACCGGAAATACCAGCCGCGAGTTTTACCGCTACCGGACGCCGGATGACAATGTCATCGACTTTTATGACGACTCTGGCCAGAGCGCGAAGAAGTTCCTGATCCGGAAACCGTTGAACGGCGGCAAATTCAGGTCTGGCTTCGGCATGCGCCGCCACCCAATTCACAGATATACCAAGATGCACCGTGGTGTGGACTGGGCAGCGCCACGTGGCACCCCGATTTTTGCGGCTGGCAATGGGACAATCAAGAAAGCCGGTTGGAGTTCCGGATACGGGCGGCGTATCGAGCTGCAGCATACGAACGGCTATGTAACCACCTACAGTCACTTGACCGGGTTCGCCAAAGGGATCCGAGAGGGTGCCAGGGTCAACCAAGGCACCGTTATCGGTTATGTCGGCTCCACCGGCCTGTCGACTGGTCCGCATCTGCACTACGAAGTACTCGTCAACGGCCGCTTTATGGACCCAATGCGGATCAAATTGCCTAAGGGGCGAACCTTGGACGGCGAACTGCGCACAGCCTTTGAGACAGAGCGCTACCGGATCGACACCTTGCTCGACAGAGCCCGTAAGCCTTCCCGGATCGCATCATTGAATTAAGCCGACCTGCATAAAGAGCAGAGGTCGGAGAAAGTGAAAAGCCCGCGGAGCAACTGCTCCGCGGGCTTTATCTTACCTTAAGCTACGCTTCGGTTATGCGGCCTGACTGTCAGCGCCTGCCACCTGAAACAGCAGGCGGTCCGCGCCGGCGGACACATTTACTGTTTGCCCATCCAGGACATCACCGGCGAGCAGTTTCTCCGCCAACGGATCCTGGACATCTTTTTGGATCACCCGCTTCAGCGGGCGCGCACCATAAGCGGGATCGTACCCTTTTTGAGCCAACCAGCCGAGGGCCCCATCGTCCAGATTGAGCGTAATCTTCCTGTCAGTCAAAAGACCGCGCAAGCGCTCAAGCTGAATTTTGACGATCGCCGACATCTGAGACCGCTGCAGGCGATGGAAGAGAACAATCTCATCAAGCCGGTTCAGGAACTCCGGACGGAAATGCCCGCGGACCACAGACATCACCTCAGTGCGTACCGCGTCACTGTCTTCGCCTTCAGGCTGGTTGACCAGGAACTCTGATCCGAGGTTCGAGGTCATGATGATCAGCGTGTTCCTGAAGTCCACAGTCCGGCCCTGACCATCCGTCAAGCGGCCATCGTCGAGCACCTGCAGCAGCACGTTAAAGACATCGGAGTGCGCTTTTTCGATTTCATCAAAGAGCACGACCTGATACGGACGCCGACGAACCGCTTCGGTGAGAGCACCACCTTCCTCGTATCCGACGTAGCCGGGAGGGGCGCCGATCAACCGGGCAACAGAGTGTTTCTCCATGTATTCCGACATATCGATGCGCACCATTGCGCTGTCATCGTCGAACAGAAAGCTGGCCAAAGCCTTGGTGAGTTCGGTTTTACCAACCCCCGTAGGTCCAAGGAACATGAACGACCCGATCGGCCGGTTCGGATCCTGAAGCCCGGCGCGCGCCCGCCGCACGGCGGTCGACACCGCATGGATCGCTTCGCTCTGACCAATCACTCGGCCAGCCAGAACATCTTCCATCCGGAGCAGCTTTTCACGCTCGCCTTCCAGCATTTTATCGACCGGGATGCCCGTCCATTTGGATACGACCTGGGCGATATGCGACGGAGTGACCGCCTCATCGACCATTGCATCACTGTCCTCGGACGCTTCTGCATCAGCCAGTTTGCGTTCAAGATCGGGAACAACCCCGTACGCCAGCTCCCCAGCCTTCGCCAAATCGCCTTGACGCTGTGCGATCTCCAGATCAATCCTGGCTTGCTCCAACTGCTCCTTGATCTTTTGCTCAAGGTTCAGTTTTTCCTTTTCGCCAAGCCAGCGGCTGGTCAACGTTTGGGATTGCTCTTCCAGATCCGTCAGTTCTCTTTCGAGTTTCCCTAGACGGTCTTGGGCCGCTTCGTCGCTTTCTGTTTTGAGGGCTTCCCGTTCGATCTTGAGCTGGATAATCCGACGGTCCAATTCGTCGAGTTCCTCCGGTTTTGAATCCACCTGCATGCGCAAGCGGCTTGCCGCCTCATCGACAAGATCAATTGCTTTATCCGGCAAGAACCGATCCGTGATGTAACGGTTTGACAGAGATGCCGCCGAAACAATTGCCGAGTCGGTGATGCGTACACCGTGGTGCAATTCATACTTCTCCTTGATCCCGCGCAGGATCGAAACCGTGTCCTCCACTGTCGGTTCGGTTACGAAAACCGGCTGGAAACGGCGAGCAAGCGCTGCATCCTTTTCAACGTGTTTGCGGTACTCATCGAGCGTCGTGGCCCCGACACAGTGCAGTTCTCCGCGTGCGAGCGCAGGTTTCAGAAGGTTCGATGCATCCATAGCACCATCCGCCTTCCCGGCACCCACAAGCGTGTGCATTTCGTCGATGAAGAGAACAATCCCACCCGCTGCGGCCTCAACCTCAGACAAGACGGACTTCAAACGCTCCTCAAACTCGCCGCGGTACTTCGCACCGGCGATCAGGGCCCCCATGTCGAGTGCCAGCAACTGTTTGTCCTTCAAGGACTCAGGAACATCGCCGTTGACAATCCGGAGCGCCAAACCTTCCGCAATCGCGGTTTTGCCTACGCCCGGCTCACCGATCAAAACGGGGTTGTTTTTCGTCCGCCGTGACAAGACCTGGATCGTGCGGCGGATTTCCTCGTCGCGGCCAATTACCGGATCAAGTTTTCCGTCCCGTGCCACCTCGGTCAGGTCCCGGGCATATTTTTTCAAAGCTTCATACTGGTTTTCAGCCGTCGCACTGTCAGCCGTGCGGCCTTGGCGCAACTGATTGACAGCTTCATTCAAGGCATTCGGCGTGATGGCGTGACGCTTGAACAACTTGCCAGCTTCGCTATCTGCATCCATGGCCAGAGCCAGCAACAGACGCTCAACAGTCACGAAACTGTCGCCGGCCTTATCAGCTATCTTTTCTGCCTGATCAAACAGCCGCGCGGTTGCCTGGTGCATGTAAAGCTGACCAGAGCCACCGGAGACTTTCGGCATTTTGTCGAGAATGCCTTCAAGATCACCCTTAAGCGCTTTTGCATCTCCGCCAGCCCGGCTGATCAAGCCGCTCGCCATACCTTCCGGATCATCCAGAAGGACCTTCAGAACATGTTCCGGAGTAAACTGCTGGTGGCCACGGCCCAATGCAAATGTCTGGGCAGATTGAACGAACCCACGGGCCCGTTCGGTATATTTTTCAAAGTTCATGTGCAATCCCCTTACCGTCCGCACCACCCGAAGCGTGGGGAACGTTTTTGAGTTTCAGACCCCTTGGCGGGCATCTGCGCAGCCTTGTAAAGCACTGCCTACCCAATATAGTGTTGCATTTTCACCACAAAAGGCCCCTGCACCAAATTACCGCCCGATTGTCGGCCAAAATAAAAACGGCGTCCATATGGACGCCGTTTTCTTATCATTCAGAGCTTGTTTGACGCTGGCGTCATTCACCAGCCGCAGCCGTTTCGGAAGGAGTATCTTCCGTTGCTTTGGTACGGCGTGTCCGGGTTGTCCGGCGCCGCGGTTTTGGTTGCTCTTCGCCTTCATCCGCAGCTTCAGGAGCGCCGGCACCAGCTTGCGCTTCATTTTCGGACCCAGCCTCTGATGCAGCTTTGCGCGGGGTACGGGTCCGTGGCGTCCGAGTCCGGCGGCGCGGCTTCTCTTCAGCTTCGCCGGCTTCATCAGACGCCTGAGCTGCCCCGTTCACCTGACCTTCTTGGTCAATCACCGGCATGTTGTCGATAAACGGCTGTGGAGCATCTCCATCAACAACGGTATTGTCTGCGGATGGCTTGGACGACTGGTCACTGCCTTGGGATCCGCCAGAGCCGTTTACGGCTGCCTGATCCTGGTTGTCGTCCGCCTCATGACGCGCAGTGTGCTGCGTGTTCTGCTGCGGCGGCTGTGCAGCCGCTACAATACGGAGATAGTGCTCAGCATGCTGATTGTAATTCTCGGACATCACCCGGTCGCCCGATGCCTGTGCATCGCGGGCAAGCTGCTGATACTTCTCCGCAATATGCATCGCTGTGCCGCGGATTTTCACATCAGGACCGTTGGATTCATAAGTCCGGGTTAGCGGATTAGGTCCCTTGCGGCCCCGTCCGCGCATACGCTTATTGCTTTGATTTCCTGGTCTCATCCTGCCGTTTTCTCTTAAGGAACGGCGGTCAGCCCATGGCCGACCAAACATCGGAATATCTTTAAACCGATACGAAATACGCGCCGAAACCAACCCGTGATGGCCTGCAGCTGCCAATGAAAAGTCAGACGCTGGAAGCCCGGCTGAAAGCCAGTGCCCATGTCTTTTTCTCCGACAGTCCAAAAACCGGTTAGCCCGATTGACAACTACATTCACTGCGCAAGTCAGCACATTTTGTGAAGTTGCCGGATGCGTATGCCCCGCTTAAACGCTTATCACATCTCCGGTCTCGGCAAGCCGAACGTACCCCGTTCCGCTACGATTTCCAAGTGCTTTTTCGCAGCAAGATTAAATCATGATCATTAAACCCGGCGAGCTGTTGCAACCCGGTCACGCCCACCAAGATCCTGAATGATATCAATTGCCTCAAAGCCATGATGACGCAGCTGGTTTTTTAACTCTTCGCCCTGGTCATAGCCGATTTCCAAAGCTATTCGCCCACCCGGCACCAAAATGGAAGCCGCCTGCGAAACGATCTGCCGATAGGCTTGCAGACCGTCTGCGCCGCCATCCAAGGCAAGAATCGGATCGTGCTGCAGCACGTCCTTGGAAAGTTCACTCAAGATCGGCGTACGGATATAGGGGGGATTGCTGATTACCCAGTCAAATCCATGCTGCAGCGCGGCTGCATAGTCACCACGAACGGGAAGAAAGCGGTCACCAACCTCATGATTATCGGCATTACTCACTGCACAGCCCAGCGCATCTTCTGAGATGTCGACCGCAACCATGATCGCTTCCTGCAACTCGGCAAGCAAGGTCACGGCGATGGCCCCGCTTCCCGTCCCAATGTCACACATTGTCAGAGGCCGGACCGGATCACAGTCCTTCAGGACAGTTTCAATCAGGGTTTCCGTGTCCGGACGCGGCTCAAGGGTCGCATGATTTAGCCGAAAGGTCCGGCCGTAGAACTCACGTTCTCCAAGTATCCGGCCAACCGGTTTTCCGTCTATCCGCTGCGTTGCGTATTCCAACGCGATACCAGCTGCTGCATCCGGGACTTCCTCGCTTTCGCTGAGCATCAATTCTGAGACAGAAACCCGCAAAGCGGCGCTGACCAAGAGTTTCGCATCCAGTTCCGGTGTTTCCAGTTTGCCGCCACGGAACTGATCGCGGATCTGGCGATAAAGCGCCCCGGTTTTCATGAGCTGCCTTCTTGAATCAGGCTTCTTCCGACGCCAAAAGGTTTGCCTGGTAGTCCAGGATCAAGGCTTCGATCACCTCATCAAGGCTTTCTCCGGCGATGATCTGATCAAGCTTGTAGAGCGTCAATCCGATCCGGTGATCGGTGACCCGGCCTTGCGGGAAGTTGTAGGTGCGGATGCGCTCTGACCGATCCCCGGACCCAACTTGCAAACGGCGTGCCTCGGTGCGCTCGCTCGCAGCCCGCTCACGCTCTTCGTCATAGATCCGGGCACGCAGAAGCTGCATCGCCCGCGCCTTGTTTTTGTGCTGCGAACGTTCGTCCTGAACCGCGACAACGATCCCGGTCGGGATGTGCGTTATCCGGACTGCAGAGTCGGTCGTGTTGACGTGCTGGCCGCCCGCACCGGAGGCGCGGAAGGTATCGATCCTTAAATCGCTATCCTGAACGTCGATGTCAACGTTTTCCGCTTGAGGAAGAACCGCAACCGTCGCAGCGGAGGTGTGGATCCGCCCACCGGATTCGGTCGCAGGCACCCGTTGAACGCGGTGAACTCCAGATTCGAATTTCAGCCGGGCAAATACATTCTCGCCGGAAACGGAAGCAATGACTTCCTTGAAGCCACCGACTTCGCCTTCGCTGGCGGAGAGAATTTCGACTTTCCATCCGCGCAATTCGGCGTAGCGCTGATACATCCGGAACAGATCACCGGCAAAAAGCGCGGCCTCATCACCACCGGTACCGGCACGGACTTCCAAAATCGCATCGTTGGTGTCGGCTTCATCCTTGGGAAGCAAACCGATGCGCACATCCTGTGTCAAACGCTCAAGGTTCTCTGAGAGTTCGTCGCGCTCAAGTTCCGCCAGCTCCCGCATCTCAGGGTCGGTGGCCGGATCTTCAATCAAATCCTCAGCGCCCTTTAGGTCTTCCTCTGCCTTGACCAAAGCCCGGATTTTTAAGACCAACGGCTCAAGCCCGGCATATTCACGGGACAGTTTCACATAAGATGCCGGGTCCGGATTGGCGGACATCATGTGTTCAAGTTCGGCAAACCGATCGAGCAGGTTATCGAGTTTATGACGCGCCAGCATACGCGCTGTGTCTCCTGAAATCCCAAAATGGGGTGGCTAGGTTTGGCAAGCTGCTAAAGCGCAACATCCATTTCTTCGGCAAAGCGGGTCAAAAATGCCCGTATATCGCTATCGCGATGCCCAGGCTCCATTCTTGACAGCAGCCGCGCGCTCAATCTGCCGGCATCCAGGGTCCGAAGCATGGCTTTGACAGGCCCCAGGGATGCGGGCGACATCGACAAGTTTCGATATCCGAGCCCGATCAGTGCCATGGCCGCCAACGGATTACCAGCCATTTCGCCGCACAGTGTCACCGGTACGTGTGCTTTATCTGCCGCATCCACAATTTGTTTCAAGGCCCTCAGGAATGGAGGGCTCAAGGGATCAAAACGGTCTGCAACGCGAGTGTTGCCCCGGTCTACCGCGCAAAAGAACTGGAACAGATCGTTGGAGCCGACAGATATGAAGTCCACATGGCCCAGCAATTCTTCAAGCTGGAACAGAAGGGATGGCACTTCTACCATTACGCCAAGACGGATGGTTTCCGGCACCGGGTGTCCGTGGCGGCGCAGGTGCTTCAGTTCTTTCTCGACCAAACCGCGGGCCTGAAGGAATTCATCGACTTCCACGACCATTGGAAACATCAGTTTCAGATCACGCCCAGCCGCCGCGTGCAGCAGGGCCCGGATCTGCGTGCGCAGCAGGCCAGGCCGGTCGAGGCCGAGCCGCAGGGCGCGCCAGCCCATGGCCGGGTTTTCCTCCAAGATGGACCGGAGATACGGGAGAACCTTGTCGCCGCCAATATCGAGCGATCGGAACGTGACCGGTTTGCCGCCGGATGCATCCAGAATTTGCGTATATTGAGCTTGCTGATCCCGCATCCTGGGAAACGACGAGGCCACCATGAACTGGAGTTCTGTTCGGAACAGCCCAATCCCGGCAGCACCGGCCTCTTCCAGATGCGGCAGATCCACTAGGAGGCCCGCATTCATTTGAAGGGCGACTTCAACGCCGTCTTTGGTGACCGAGGGTTTGTTGCGCAGCCGCCGGTATTGAGCCTGACGCCGCGCGCGGAAGCGGACTTTTTCTGCATACGCATTTTCAAGATCCGCAGCCGGGCGCAGATGAACCTCGCCCGTGTCCCCATCAACGATAATTGCATCACCGCCATCGGCGAGGCTGACAATATCTTCGACCAAACCGACAGCTGGGATGCCGAGCGCTCTTGCGACAATTGTCACGTGGCTGGTTGGACCACCCTCTTCAAGAACGAGTCCCCGAATCCGGTCGCGGCCATAATCCAATAGCTCGGCAGCGCCCATATTCCGGCCGATGATGATGGCATCCTGCGGCAGCTCGTCAATCCCGGGGCCATGCTCACGGCCCATCAATTCACGGATCAGCCGATGCGCAAGATCATCTAGATCATGTAGACGCTCGCGCAGGTACGGGTCTGTCTGCCGCAACATCCGGGCGCGCGTGTCGCTCTGCACCTTTTCAACGGCGGCTTCCGCCGTCAGACCGTTTTTGATCGCTTCTTCAATCTTCCGGATCCAGCCGCGGTCGTAGGCAAACATGCGATAGGCTTCCAGCACTTCGCGATGCTCGCCGGTCGCAGCGATTTCACCGCTGGCCAAAAGGTCGTCAATCGATAGCCTCAGACGATTGATTGCACCGTCAAGCCGTTGCTTTTCCTTGTCTGCATCTTCTGAGATAAGATTGGTGACAACGACTCTCGGCTCATGAAGAACCACGTGCCCCAACCCGACACCTTCGGCCAAACCAACGCCTGACGAGGCGATCGGCCGGGACATATCCAACCCGGTTGCCTTCTGTGAAATCGCCTCAAGCTCTCCGGCCGCAACCATCTCCGCGATGACCATGGCTGTGGTCTGAAGGGCTTCGACCTCGTCTTCGAGATAGGTGCGGTGAGACTGGTTCTGGACAACGAGAACCCCAAGCGTCCGCCCTGCCCGCAAGATCGGCACGCCGAGGAAGGAATTGTAAGCTTCTTCCCCAGTTTCCGGCAAATAGGCGAAGCCGGGATGCGCACTTGCATTTGGGAGATTGAGGGGACGGGCCTCTGCCGCAATCAGACCAACCAGGCCTTCCCCAACGCGCAATGAAGCATTGTGAACAGCTTCGCGCTTCAGGCCCTCGGTGGCGTAAAGTTCAAGAACCCCATCGGCACGCAGAATATAAACGGAACACACTTCGGCAACGACGTTCGACGCGATCAAAACAACGATCTTGTCGAGACGCTCCTGCGCCTTGATGGGCTCCGCCATGACTTCCCGGAGCCGGCGGAGCAATAGGCGCGGTCCTGCTAGGTTGCTGCGCATTCCGCCCCCGAGTAATCCCGCTAAGCAAAAACCCGGTCTCGACTACGCCGAAACCAGACTCACGGATTCTTATCCGTCCAAACCGTATAGCGAATGGAGAGTCCGGACTGCAAGTTCCGCATAGGCAGAATCGATAAGAACGGAAATCTTGATTTCCGAGGTCGTGATCGCGCGGATGTTGATGCCCTTGCTCGCCAAACCGCTAAAGCACTGGGCTGCGACGCCGGCATGAGACCGCATTCCAATGCCGATTACGGACACTTTAACCACATCAGCTGCGCCCTCGAGGTTTTGGAAGCCGATCTCATCGCGATTGTCTTCCAGAACTTTTTTCGCCCGGGCGAAATCCGCTTCAGGAACCGTGAACGTGATGTCAGTCGTCTTGCCATCGGGAGAGATGTTCTGAACGATCATGTCCACATTGATGCTGGCATCCGCCAATGGGCCGAAAACGGATTGAGCGACCCCCGGCTTGTCCGCCACGTCACGGATAGAGATCTGAGCTTCGTCCTTGGCATATGCAATGCCGGTGACAACCTGCTGTTCCACGAGTTCATCCTCGTCGCAAATAAGAGTACCTACCGGAAGGCCGTCCTGGCCAGTCTGCGGTGCATCCGGGTCATCAAAGCTTGACCGCACAAATGTGCGAACGCCGTGCACCATGGCCATTTCAACCGACCGCACCTGAAGAACCTTCGCGCCAAGAGACGCCATTTCGAGCATTTCTTCAAACGAGACGCGGTCAAGGCGTTGTGCCTGCGGGACGATCCGCGGGTCGGTCGTGTAGACCCCGTCAACATCTGTGTAGATATCACACCGGTCAGCCTTGATGGCCGCTGCGATCGCAACCGCACTGGTGTCAGAGCCGCCCCGGCCAAGCGTCGAAATCCGGTTGTCCGGCGAAATGCCCTGAAAGCCAGCGAGAACAGCCACCTGTCCTTGCTCAAGCCGCTCGGTCAAAAACGCACCATCGATCTCACGGATGCGCGCGGCACCGTGATTTTCGTCCGTCTTGATCGGAACCTGCCACCCCTGCCAAGAGCGTGCATTGACGCCCATGTCCTGCAGGACAATGGCCAGGAGGCCAGAAGTCACCTGTTCGCCTGAAGCAACGACCGCGTCATACTCGCGGGCATCATGCAGCGGTGAAGCGTCACGGCAGAACTGAACCAGCTTGTTGGTCTGCCCGGACATTGCTGAAACAACAACAGCGACCTGGTGACCTGCGTCCACTTCCCGTTTGACGTGGCGTGCGACATTGCGGATGCGATCGAGGTCAGCAACCGATGTCCCGCCAAATTTTAAAACCAGTCGGGCCATACCACTCGTATTCTAGTTATGACTTCCCGGGGCGCCGGTCGCGCCTGTTGGATCGGCGGACATGCATACAGGGTGCGTCGCGATGCTGCAACAGGTTGGCTTGACAAATAGGCTGCGACCTTGGAACGACAGAGAACACTTTTGAAATATACGGAGTGGCGCTCCCCGCCACTCCGATGAAGGGTCTTCAGATGACAAGTACGGCACAAAAAACCAACGGAACGATCGACAGTGATGAAGTTGCCCGGTTTTCAGCGTTGGCCGATCAATGGTGGGATCCGACCGGCAAGTTCAAACCACTGCACAAATTCAACCCGGTACGGCTGTCCTACATCAAACAGGAGGTCTGCCGTCAATTCGACCGAGATCCAAACTCTCCGGACGCGTTTAAGGGCCTAAGGTTTCTGGACATCGGATGTGGCGGAGGCCTCTTGAGCGAACCGATGGCCCGGCTCGGAGCCGATGTCGTCGGCGCAGATGCCTCTGAAACCAACATTGAGGTTGCCAAACTCCACATGCAATCCTCGGGCTTGGACATCGATTACCGCGCTGAAACAGCGGAAGCGTTGGCCAAGGCCGGCGAGACATTCGACGTCGTTCTGAACATGGAAGTCGTTGAACACGTCGCCGATGTCCCGCTTTTCCTCAATGCGACGAGCCAGATGGTCCGCCCAGGTGGCCTCATGTTCGTTGCGACAATCAACCGGACTTTAAAGGCTTATGCTTTGGCAATTGTGGGTGCGGAGTACGTTTTACGTTGGTTGCCGAAGGGCACGCACTCCTACGAAAAATTGGTCAAACCGTCCGAAATCGAATCTCCCCTCAACGCAGCAGGCCTGACCATCATCGACCGGTCCGGTGTGAGTTTTAACCCCATCACCGACACCTGGGCCCGTTCGCGCGACATGGACGTCAACTACATGCTGCTCGCAGAACGGCCCAAGGCTTCCTGATGAGCGATCCGATTCTGTTTGTCCCGGGTCTTCTGTGCACCGAAGCCCTGTACGCACCACAAATTGTTGCGTTTGCTGACCGTCCGATCATGATTGCCAATCACCGCGAGTATGACAGGATTGAAGCGATCGCGGCCGACATCTTGAGACAAGCGCCAGAGCGGTTCTCTCTGATTGGCCTGTCCATGGGCGGTTATATCGCCATGGAAATCATGCGCGAGGCACCGGAGCGGGTTAGCAAGCTCGCGCTACTGGATACGAATGCGCGTGCTGACACTCCGGAACAAACAGAGCGGCGCGAGTTCCTGATCAGACTGGCCAGGGAACGGAGCTTTGAAAAGGTTCCTGAACTGCTCTTTCCCGGATTTGTCCACGAGAGACGGCAAGACGACCAAGATCTCAAACAAATCGTTGTCGAGATGGCATCGGACACTGGTCCAGAAGCCTTTATTCGCCAACAGACAGCGCTGATCCATCGACCCGATGCACGGCCACGGCTTCATGAGATAGCCTGCCCTTCGCTCGTTCTGGTCGGAGATGGCGATACCCTGACGCCTCCTGAGCTAGCGCAAGAGATACACTCGCTCATTCCGAATAGCGGTCTGGCCATTATCGAAGGTAGCGGACATCTTTCCACGTTGGAAAAACCGGATGAAGTGACCGGCACACTGCGCAACTTCTTGAACGATGCCTGAGAAGCGGTTCTAGCCTTTGCTTAGGCCGTGTGGACGAATTGGAGATGCATTTCGCCGGGATTTGCATCGTTCAAGATCAAGGAAATC
Source organism: Roseibium sp. R5 (assembly GCF_055755305.1). Lineage (NCBI taxonomy): Bacteria > Pseudomonadati > Pseudomonadota > Alphaproteobacteria > Hyphomicrobiales > Stappiaceae > Roseibium > Roseibium sp. R5. The sequence goes on along the minus strand of NZ_CM146910.1, from coordinate 1,632,576 downwards.
CGGTGAAGGTGATGCTTGCGCATCATCAAGACGGAGTTCCGCTGGAATTGAGCAATGCAAACACGGCCCAGAGGGTGAGACAAGTGCCGGCGATCTGGCACCGCCGGTCCCTTGACCGTATATCGATACGCTCTGCAGGGCCGTCGCCGCCATATCGTGGCACTTGTCTCACGAAATACGCCTCCAATTCGTCCACACGGCCTAGTGTTCAAAATGCCGCAGTGAAAAATTGACCTGCATCAAAGTTAGGCCGCATATCTGCCGTAAGGTCATAAAATGTTTTGGCGCTGCTCAGATTGCAGTGTCCACGAACCGGAACTGACGCCGGCTTAAAAATTCCCCCCGCCGGCGTTCGCGGAACAGCCATTTTCAAGCGGAGGGTCCAATGCAAACTAAACGTAATACGACAAGTTTCGATCTCACCGGCATGATGCCGGAATGGCCAATGCCCGCGTTTTCCAACTGGGCGTTTGCCGATCGCGAAGACCGTATGGAAGCTAAGGCCGTCGCCAGTTTCCAGAAAATGGGAGAAACCATGTGGACACATGCCGGAAAGGCATTCGAAGACCATATGGATTTTGTAAACCACCGGTTTCACGAAGATTTTGAGTGTGCGAAATCACTCAGCCAGTGCACGGCACCAGAGGAAACCTTTGCCACACTGCAGGCTTTCTATTCGAAAATGACCAGCGAGTATCAGGCGCACTTTGAGAAGCAAGCCGCTTTGATGCGCGAGAGCTTCACCGAGAACGCTGCAGCCGCAGAAGAATTGAACGAAACAGCGATGGAGACCGTGAGCGAACTCAGCAAAGCGGTCGAAGAAAGCATGCAGGAAGTCGAGAAACCGAAAGCACGCCGGAAGACAGCTGCAACGTCATAAACAGAATTCGGAGAGGTTCAGCGCGACAGCTGCCTCTCCACCTTTGACGGCCACAGTGTTTTGCGACCGGCAGCTTTGTCAATTCTTGTCGTCAGGCAACTCAGGCAGAGGAAGAACGGAAATTCCTTCGTCGATAAGGTCCATCGCTTCTTTCGGTGAGGTTTCACCGTAGATATTTCGTTCTTCCGCTTCGCCGTAGTGGATCTTGCGGGCCTCAGAGGCAAAAGAAGATCCAACATTTTCAGAATTTTCTGTCATTTTGGCACGCACCAGCCGCAATGCCTCTACAATCTCTTTCTGACGCACATCATTGGGCATGAGCGCAGAAGCTTGCGGTTTGACGTCACCGGCAGAAGCTGGAACCTGTGGGCTGGATGCTGGCGCGGCGGTAGGAGGAGGCGGCGCAGTTTCAGTGATATCAGGAACCACCATGGCGTCCTTCTTCCGCGACGTCGATACTGCAGGCGCCATCAAACCCTTCTTGACATTTGTGCTGTTGCAGACCGGGCATGTCACAAGGCCGCGGCCGCATTGCATTTCAAAGTCTTCCGAATTGCGGAACCAGCCTTCAAACCTGTGCGGTGCATCGCAAACAAGCGTGTATTTAATCACGCAGGTATCTCCTTCAGACCATGGGCAATACGAGACGCGAATGCCCGCTCGTTTGCGATGGCGGGAATGCGCGCCCTTGCCTTGGCAACATTCTCAGTCTCAACAGCCGCGGCGATGAAATCCGGCTCATCATGTTCCAGCTCGGCAATGACCTCTCCCCAGGGGTCGACCATCAGGCTGTGGCCGTAGGTCTCACGGCCGTCTTCATGGACACCGCCTTGGGCCGCGGAGATCATGTAGGCGCCGTTTTCGATTGCGCGGGCGCGCTGTAGCACATGCCAGTGCGCTTCACCAGTCTGCCGAGTGAAAGCTGCCGGTGCGGTAAGGATCTCCGCACCGCGCCGTGCTTGTTCACGAAAGACGGCTGGGAAACGAACATCGTAACACACAGCCATGCCAACGCGCCCAAAGGGCGCATCCGTCAATATCGTTTCCTGACCCGGGTCATAAGTTGCCGACTCGCGCCAGCTCTCGCCATTTGGCAGATCGACATCGAACATGTGTATCTTGTCATAGGACGCTTGAATTGCGCCATCTGTGCCAATGAAAAAAGCCCGGTTGGCGACTTTGCCGCTGTCTTTCATGACAGCCAACGAACCGAGATGAAGCGACACATTGAGCTCTGAGGCTACCCGTTGCGCCATCTTCAAGAATGGATCGGCAGTGCCAGACCCGATCCGTTCCATCAGCTCTTCGCGGCTGCGGACCAGAACATTCGACATCTCCGGTGTCTGGATATAGATCGCTCCAGCCTCGGCCGCTTGCCGGATCAACTGTTCCGCAACACTTGCATTTTGCTCAATGGATTTACCGCTGCGCAGTTGAATACATGCCGCTTTGAAGGTGGCCATTTCTTCATCCTCAAAAGGAAATCGTTTTGAGCTCCCTTAGAATTACGAAGCGAGCAACTGATCCAGTTTGCCTGCACGGTCAAGGTCATGCAAATCATCGCACCCACCAACGTGTTTTGATCCGATGAAAATCTGCGGGAATGTGGACCGGCCATTGGCCTTTTGCACCATCTCTTGGCGCAGTTTTGGGTCAAAGGTCGCGTCATGCTCGGTGAACGAAACACCCTTCTTTTCCAGAAGGCGCTTTGCAGCCGTACAAAACCCGCAGAGTTGCCGTGTGTAGATCGTGACGTCAGACATTCCTGATTTCCTTTTCTCGCACAGTAGATCGTCTCCATAGTGCGCAATGGAAGTTGCTTGCAGCGGTATATGCGTTTGATAGCCCGAAAACTCAAGAATTTCGGGCGCCTTGCTTAATCAGGACGGTCAACGTCTTCGTGATTGGCAGGGTCTGCCAAGGCAAAAGTCAGGACGTCAACGGTGCCAGCACCAGCAGATTTCAGCACTTTGGTGCACGCGCTCACTGTGGACCCTGTCGTATAAACATCGTCGACAAGAACCAAGCGACGCCCAGCGAGCTTTTGCAGTTGATTGTCCGGCACTTGAAAGGCCCGCCGCACGTTGCGCTTGCGCGCCTTTGCAGGCAGCCCGACTTGTTGCTGCGTCCGTCTCGTACGCTTTAATATGAACGGGGCATAGTCTGCGTCTGAGACGTTCGCAACAACACGTGCAAGATCCGCGGCCTGATTGAACCGGCGCTGCCAAAGACGCGTCCAATGGAGCGGCACAGGGATGACCAGGCTATCACCCAGAAATTCAGCACCTGAACGCGCCATCCATGTGCCCATGGCCTCTGCCAATTCTCTGCGCCGTGCAAACTTTAGCGCCAAAACCAAATCCTTTGCCGGCCCTGTGTAGAAGGCGACAGCTCTCAAACGATCAAATTCAGGCGGGTCGGCGATGGCTCGCGGGCTCAGTGCATTTTCGCCGACATCGTGGGTGAACGGTGTTCCCATTCTCTGACACCAAGGCCGTTCTAAAAATCGGACTTGTTGCCAGCAGCTGCCACACAAGCCGAGACCGCTGGCAACACCGCACTCACAACAGGGGCAGCGCCTCGGCAATAAGGCATCAAGAAGGTAACCCACGGCTGTCATCGCTGGCAAAGTCACAAAGGATTTGAACGTCATACGCACCTCGCACACCCAAAGAGTGTGCACAAGGCCCACAGCAACACAAGATGCAATCAGACTACTGAGACTGGCAGATGGTTTTGACGCATCTTTGCAATTGACTTATGTCGACCGCAAGAAAGTACAGGAAGGCAAAATCCGTGACCGCGCAACCCGAATTGTTTGACCGTGAATTGCTGCGGATCAGGCGCAGAACCGCTCTGGTGAATGCAAAACCCGGTTCCGACTTTTTGTTGAAGGCAGTCGCAGAAGATCTCGAAGAGCGGCTATCTACGATCACCAGGACTTTCGATAAGGCGATTGATCTGGGCGGCCACTGCGGGAATGTCGAGTCATTGCTTAGAGCGACTGGCAAAGTCGGAACTCTTTACAGAGCGGATCTATGGCAACCAGACCCGCACCTGACCGCTCCGGCCTTTGTCGCAGATGATGCGGTGCTGCCTCTAAAAGATCAGTCCACCGATCTCATCGTGTCTGCGCTTTCGCTTCAGTTCGTCAATGATCTGCCCGGCACCCTCATTCAAATCCGAAGAGCATTGCGGCCAGATGGATTGTTTCTGGCAACGCTCGCCGGTGCGGGCACGCTGACGGAATTGCGAGATTGCCTGACCCGAGCAGAACTGGAGCTTAGGGGCGGCGCTGCAGCGCGTGTGCTGCCTTTCGCAGATACCAGAGATTTGGGCGGACTTATGCAGCGTGCCGGTTTTGCCTTGCCAGTCACTGACATGGATCCTCTAACCGTCCGCTACAATTCCATGTTTGATTTGATGGCTGACTTGAAGGCGATGGGCGCGACGAACATCCTGAGGGAACGCAGTAGAACACCTCTACCAAAGACGGTGTTTTTAAGGGCTGCTGAGTTGTATTCCCAGGACTATGCAGATCCAGATGGGCGGGTCCGCGCAACCTTCAACATGGTCACCTTGCTCGGGTGGGCACCACATTCGAGCCAGCAAAAACCGCTCAAACCAGGGTCAGCCAAAACCCGGCTGGCCGATGCTTTGGGAACAGAAGAAGTTGGATTGAAACGGGGTTGAATATCTAGAATTCACCGGTTTTAGTTTTGCGCAGCTTCGTTTGCGCCCGTCAGCATGACATTGGAGATAACTTGAAAAATATCATCCCGGACCGTTCCTCCAATGCTACCAACAGTCAAAAGGATTGCGATACTAAGGGTTGCAACAAGCAGACCATACTCAACCATGGTGGCACCGCTACGATCATGAACAAGGCGCTGAAGGCGTTGGAATAGGAACTGCTTAGTCACGGAATACATTTCGCTCATCCCAACATTAATCTGTTTTAGACCGCATCCATTATGTGCGGAATCAGTGGTTCATCCGCAGCTGGCATCGGATAATCCCGGAGCCTCAGGGTACGGACCCACTTGAGTGCCTGATTTTCCCGGCCGCGGGGAGTGCCTTCCCATCTTCGGCAAATGTAAAGTGGCATGAGAAGATGAAAGTCCTCATAAGCATGGCTCGCGAAAGTCAAAGGGGCAAGACACGCTTCGTTAACCTCGATCCCGAGTTCTTCGCCGAGCTCACGGATCAAAGTCTCCTCTGGGCGCTCACCAGTTTCGACCTTTCCGCCCGGAAACTCCCACAAACCCGCCATCGATTTACCTTCAGGACGCTGCGCAAGCAGGATACGTCCGTCAACATCGACAAGCGCACAAGCAGCAACAAGTACGATCTTGGTCATTGTTCTTTGTCCGATTTTGAAACAGTTTGCGCGGGGTATGATAAATCCGTCGCAGTTTAATTAATCGACGATCAACTTCTATAGTCGCCGTTTATTTCTACATATTGCTTCGTCAGATCACATGTCCAAACAACTGCTTCACCTGCTCCGATCCCGAGATCTACCCGGATCGGAATCGTTTCTTCTTTCATTACGGCGGAGGCAGCCTCTTCGCTGTAATCCGGATCGCGCTCCCCCTCTATAGCGACACGAACATCGCCAAACCAAATCGCCAGCCGGTCGCGATCGGCCGGTTCCCCTGCTTTGCCAACAGCCATAACTACCCGCCCCCAATTGGCGTCTTCACCAGCAACGGCGGTTTTCACGAGTGGGGAATTGGCAATCGAAAGGGCAATTCGCTTTGCCGACTGGTCGCTCTCCGCGCCTTCAACAGAAATTTGAACAAACTTGCGCGCGCCTTCACCGTCTTTGACGATTTGGTGCGCCAGATCCGTCATCACGTCTGCGAGTGCTGCCCGGATCACTTCGGTCCTGGGATCATCGATCTCGGAAACAGCCTCCACGCCACGTTTTTCCGCAGCACCGGTCGCAAAGAACAGCACGGTGTCAGAGGTCGATGTGTCACTGTCGACAGTGATGGCATTGAACGAAGTCTCGGTGTTTTGCCCGAGAATTGTCTGAAGGACACCAGGCGCTATGGGCGCATCAGTGAAAATAAATGACAGCATCGTCGCCATATCCGGTGCGATCATGCCCGCCCCCTTGGCGATGCCGTTGATCGTCACCGTCTCGCCATCGAGCTCTACGGTAGCTGTCGCAAGTTTCGGATAGGTATCCGTTGTCATTATGGCCTTGGCAGCATCCAACCAGCTTGCCTGCCCCTGCGCTGCCACCAAGTCATCCGCAACCCCTTCAAACTTCTCAGCTGGAAGCGGTTCCCCGATCACCCCGGTCGACGCCAGATATATCTCATTCTCAGGACAGGACATCGCGCTGGAAACAATCTCAGCAGATTTGGCAACCGCGGCCTTACCCTTTTTCCCGGTGAACGCATTGGCATTTCCTGAATTGACCAAAAGCGCCCGGGCGTGCCCTTCACTCAGGATCTCTTTGCACCAGTCAACGGGTGCAGACGAACATTTAGACTTTGTGAAAACGCCTGCAACTGCGGTCCCTTCAGACAGCGACGCGAGCAAAACGTCCGTCCGGCCGGAATACTTGATCCCAGCGCCGGCTGTCGCAAAAGTAACACCCTCGATGTCCGGCATATCCGGGAAGGATTTGGGCGCAAGAGGTGAAACGGTTGTCGACATTGGATCGGCTCCAGACTGCGTAAAAGAACTGTCGTTGTCCCTAGCCAGAGGCAAGCGGGTCTGCAAGCCTTTTCAAGAACACGACCTCGCAGGCAAACAAAAACCCGGCGGCCTCGTGGCCACCGGGTATTCCTCACTCACAGCGCTGTTTACTCAGCTGCGGGCTTCTCGCCCTCTGCATTGGCGAGTTGTTCATCCAAGATCTCGACAGCAAATTCGTCCTTCAGTTCAATCATACGCGCCTCGTAAAGCTCTCGCGCAAGCTGCTGACGCAGGTTTGCTTCAACGGTTTCCAAAGCAGGCTTTTCCTGCCTGCGCTTGTCCTCCACTTTGATGACGTGCCATCCAAACTGGGTTTCAACCGGCTCTTTGGTGTAAGTACCTGGCTCCAATGCAAAGGCTGCCTCCTCAAATGGCGGCACCATTTGGCCTTTTGCAAAAAAGCCAAGATCACCACCGTTCGGCCCCGAAGGTCCTGTGGATTTTTCCTTGGCGAGCTCAGCGAAGTCGGCACCGCCATCCAGTTCGGTTATCAGAGCCTCGGCTGCTGCCTTGTCCTCGACCAGAATATGACGGGCATTGATCTCTTCAGGACCTTCGAAATCCGCGAATTCCTTATCGTAAGCGGCCTTCACGTCGTCATCAGAGATAGAACCGTTAATCTTCTGGCCGAGATAAGCGTTGCGCAGGGCGCGCAGCTCAAGAAACTCAAGCTGTTTCTTGAAATCCGGATCCTGATCGAGGCCATCATTCTTCGCAGCCAGAGCCAGCAACTCCATGTCGATCATGACGTCGAGCAACAGCTGGCGCCATTGTTCTGGCGGGAAACGTTGAAGCTCTTGACCCAAGTCCTGGGCAGCAAACGCAATATCGGCTTCCGTGATGACCGCATCGCCAACCTTGGCAACGACATCTTCCGGTTCGGCCGCCGACAAAGAAGCCGATCCGAGCGTCAGCGCCATGAAGGAAACGGCAAGAGCCTTGACTGGCCTGCGCATCGAATTTCGGAGCATGAGAAAACCTTTACCTATGGGAACATATCTCTTTTATCCCTCGGAACACGAGGGCTCGGGTACATTGCCTATTCCAGCAGCGTTGACAAGCATTCACCCCCCTCTTATCTCTCGGGCGGCCCTGCTGCGAGGCTGGGATGGCATCTTTTCGGCCACATGAGTTGGCCAGCGCGCTGCGCTACGTGTGCAACGTGTACAACAAATTGAGACGATTTCATGGGCAGGTGTCAGATTGCCAGTGACACCGACCGTAAAGGAAGGACCGCCACATGGCTGGCCTCGGCGCAATAGCACGTAAGTTATTCGGATCTTCAAATGACCGGAAAGTGAAGTCATTCCGGGCGAGAGTTGAGCAAATCAACGCTCTGGAAACTGAGATCCAGGCTTTGTCGGACGAGGACCTTCGCGCCCAGACGGAGAATTTCCGCGAACAACTGAAAAACGGAGCGTCTTTGGACGACATCCTTGCTCCGGCTTTCGCAACGGTGCGCGAAGCGGCCAAACGGGCGCTCGGTCAGCGTCATTATGATGTCCAGCTGATCGGCGGCATGGTGCTGAACTCCGGTCAAATCGCGGAAATGCGAACGGGTGAAGGTAAGACCCTTGTGGCGACGGCACCTGTCTACCTGAACGCCTTGTTGGGGGAAGGTGTGCACGTCGTCACTGTGAACGACTACCTGGCCCAGCGCGACAGCGAGTGGATGGGACAGGTTTACAAGTTCCTGGGACTATCTGTTGGCTGCATCACACATGGCCTGTCGGATGAAGAGCGCCGTGCAGCCTATGCCGCTGACGTTACATACGGAACGAACAACGAATTCGGCTTCGATTATCTTCGCGACAACATGAAACATGACCGCGCCTCAATGGTGCAACGTGGACATGCCTTTGCAATCGTCGACGAGGTCGACTCAATTCTGATCGATGAAGCCCGGACACCATTGATCATCTCCGGTCCCCTGGAAGACCGCTCCGAGTTTTACAACACCGTTGACGCCTTCATTCCGAACCTCACGGAGGAGGATTACGAGCTCGATGAAAAGGCGCGGTCAGCGACATTCACCGAGGCTGGCAACGAGAAGCTCGAGGGCCTGCTCGCTGAAGCAGATCTTCTGAAGGGCGATTCGCTGTACGACGTGGAGAACGTCTCAATCGTTCACCATCTCCAACAAGCTCTGAAAGCTCACAAACTCTTCCAGCGGGACAAAGACTACATTGTCCGCAATGGCGAAGTGGTCATCATCGATGAGTTTACCGGCCGCATGATGCCGGGCCGCCGGTTTTCCGAAGGCCTCCATCAGGCCCTGGAAGCACGCGAGAAGGTTCGCATTCAACCTGAAAACCAGACACTCGCATCGATCACGTTCCAGAACTATTTCCGCATGTACGGCAAGCTTGCAGGGATGACCGGTACAGCTTCGACGGAAGCGGACGAATTTGCCGACATCTATAAACTTGAAGTCGTTGAAATTCCGACAAACGTTTCGGTTCAGCGGATCGATGACGATGATGAGGTTTACCGGACCTTCCAGGAAAAATTCAACGCGATCGTCAAGTTGATTGATGAGTGCAAGGAACGCCGGCAGCCGATCCTGGTGGGCACGACCTCCATCGAGAAGTCGGAAATCCTGGCCGAGCTTTTGAAGCAACATGGCTACAAGCAGATCGATTTGAGCGATCCGGCCGCCTTTGCCGCCGCGCAGAAGAAGGACGGCGGCAAGTCCAAGGTCTTTGCCGTTTTGAACGCGCGCTATCACGAGCAGGAAGCGTTTATTGTTGCTCAGGCTGGTTTGCCAGGCGCTGTCACGATCGCAACCAACATGGCCGGCCGTGGTACGGATATTCAGCTCGGCGGCAACGCCGATATGCAGATCGAAATGGCCCTTGGCGAGATGCCGGAAGGGGAAGAACGAGCCGCGAAGGAAGCTGCCATCCGGGCCGAAGTGGAGGAGCTCAAACAAGAAGCACTCAAAGCCGGCGGTCTTTACGTGATCGGCACCGAACGGCATGAAAGCCGCCGTATCGATAACCAGCTGCGTGGTCGTTCCGGCCGTCAGGGCGATCCGGGCCACTCCAAGTTCTTCCTATCACTTGACGATGATCTGATGAGGATTTTCGGCTCCGAGCGCATGGACTCAATGCTGCAGAAGCTGGGCCTGGAAGAAGGCGAAGCAATAATCCATCCGTGGATCAACAAAGCTCTTGAGAAGGCGCAGCAGAAGGTCGAGGCGCGAAACTTCGATATCCGTAAAAACCTCTTGAAGTTCGACGACGTGATGAACGACCAGCGTAAGGTCGTCTTCGATCAACGTATCGACCTGATGGACAGCGACGCGATCCAGGATGCTGTGACGGATATGCGGCACGACGTGATCGATGATCTGGTCGCAAGTCACATTCCAGAGCGCGCTTATCCAGAACAATGGGATACCGAAGGACTTCAGGAAGAAGTCCGCAAGTACCTAAACCTTGACTTGCCGATCAAGGATTGGGCGGCTGAAGAAGGTATCGCGGATGAAGAGGTCAAGGAACGGCTGACACGGACGGCTGACGAGGCCATGGCCCAAAAAGTCGCCAAGTACACGCCCGAAGTCATGCGCCGGGTCGAAAAGGCAATTCTGCTTCAAACGCTTGATAATCTGTGGCGGGAGCACCTGGCCAACCTTGACCATCTGCGCTCCGTGGTCGGGTTCCGCGGATACGGTCAACGCGATCCTTTGCAGGAATACAAGACCGAATCCTTCACCCTGTTTGAATCGATGCTGGCACAACTGCGCCAAATCACGACAGCTCAGCTGCTTCGCGTTGAGCTGGTAACCGAACAGCCACCGGAAATGCCGCAGATGCCGGAGATGCATGAGCATCACATCAACCCGATGACCGGTGAAGACGAAATGGCGCAGCCGAACGTTCAACCGCAAGCAACCCGGGAGCGCGATCCAAACAATCCTGCGACTTGGGGAAAAGTTGGCCGTAACGAAGCTTGCCCGTGCGGGTCCGGCAAAAAATACAAGCACTGTCACGGAGCGCTCGTCTAACCGCACGCAGTTCTAACGAATAGCAAAAGCCGGCGCTCAAAATGAGCGCCGGCTTTTTTTGCTCTGAACCACCAAAGCAAATGCTAAAGCACTATTTTGCTTCCGTAGTTTTCTAAAGGCTGGCGTTTCACGGTCTTTTCCGGCAGGTTGCCGCGAAGATCCAAACAGCCACCGTATCAATGCAGCAAAAACAAGCCCCAAAAATCTACGTATCCCGCCGGAAAGAACTCCGAACGGAAAGTCCTATGATCAGCGTCATAGTGCCGGTCTACAACGAAGAAGACGTTATCGGTCACTTTCTGGAGGAGACCAAACGCGTTCTTGAGGAAACAGGGCTGCAATACGAATACGTTTTCATCGATGATGGTAGCAGCGATGCAACGGCTGACATACTGACGGATAGGCTTGCCAACGGCTTACCCGGACGGCTGCTCGGCCTCTCTCGGAACTTCGGCAAGGAGGCGGCCCTTTCTGCCGGTTTGGAGGCCGCCAAAGGCGACATCGGCGTCATCATTGATGCAGATCTTCAAGACCCACCCGAATTGATCCACCAAATGATTGATGGCTGGCGGGCCGGCTATGATGTGGTTTATGGCCTGCGGGTGGATCGAACATCAGACACACTGATGAAGCGATCGACTGCAGGCATGTTCTACAAGGTCTTCAATAAGCTTTCGAACATTGACATGCCTCCGAACGCCGGTGATTTCCGCCTGATCGACAGGGCGGTAATTGATGCGCTGCTTCAGTTGCCGGAACGAAACCGATTTATGAAAGGTCTGTTTGCCTGGGTGGGTTTTCCCGCCATGGCTGTTCCTTATGAACGCCCCCCGCGAAAGGCAGGCGACGGCAAGTTCAACTACTGGAAACTCTGGAACTTCGCGCTCGACGGCATCACGGGCTTTACAACGATGCCCCTGAGGATGTGGTTTTACGGCGGCGCTCTGGTGTCAATCCTAGCCTTCGCCTATGCCATCTATCTCACGATCAGGGGAATCATTTTCGGCATCGACGTTCCGGGTTACACCTCCATCATGGTTGCAGTGCTGCTCTTCTCAGGAATCCAGCTGCTCTCAATCGGAATGATCGGTGAGTACGTGACCCGGCTATTTAATGAATCGAAGCAACGGCCGGTTTACCTACTGCAGGATGTCATTGAGAGCACCCCTCAGCAAACCCATCAGCAAGATGAACATGATCACTGACCGCAAACGTCAAACACTGAAAACGGAAGCCAATGCTGCCGGAAAATTTGCGGTGGTCGGCGTTGTTGCAACGCTCATCCATGCCACTGTGGCCGGCTTTCTCCTGGAAAGCGGACTGCTTCCGCCAATGCTGGCAAATTTCGCCGGCTTTCTGGTTGCGTTTGGCGTTTCCTTTTCAGGCCACTTTTACTGGAGTTTCTCGCACCTCCGCCAAGAAAAGACCGCATTGAAGGCAATGCTGAGATTCTTATTGATCGCGGCATCAGGCTTCACGCTCAACTCAAGCGTATTGGCTCTTTGGCTGAACCTTACGCCCTGGCCGGATCTGCTCGGTTTGATGGTTTCGATCGCAATTGTTCCATCCCTTACGTTTATTGCCACCCGCTTCTGGGCTTTTTCGCACCCCGAAGTTGATCCGTGATTGGACTGGAGTAATTGATGAACGCCAGCCGTGCTGCGCTTCTGTATGGAGGGCTTCTATGCCTTCTCTATGCACTGGTTCCGACCTTGAGCTTCCCCAATCCGCCACTGGATGTCGTTGAAGGATTTGCGTGGGGCAGAGATATTCAACTCGGCTATACCAAACACCCGCCTATGCAGGCTTGGCTCCTTGAACTGAGCTATCACCTGACTGGTGGACACGCCTATGGAGCCTATTGGCTAAGCGCAATAAGCATTGGCATCGGATACTGGTTCGTCTGGTTGATAGGAAAAGAGCTTGGCTTCTCAGGACAACAACGGTTCTGGGCAATCGTGCTTACCAGCGTAACGTTTTATTTCACCCTCCCCGTACCCGAGTTCAACCCGAATATCCTCCAGATCCCGGTCTGGGCAGGAATGGTTTTTTTCTTCTTGCGCGCGCTGAACTCAGGCGCAGTCCGATACTGGGTCCTGTTGGGGGCACTCGCCGCAATTGGCTTCTACACCAAATACTTTGTCTTCCTGTTGATCGGCACAATTGGACTGTACGCCCTTGTTTACGCTGACGGTCGCAGGTATCTCGCAACCTCCGGGCCATGGATTTGCTCAATTTCGTTCCTTCTTCTGGTAGGCCCCCATTTATATTGGCTTTATGAAACTGACTTTCTGACCTTCCGTTATGCCATCGGCCGAAGCAATGCAGCAGGTTCATTGTTCGACCACGTCTATAATCCGATAAACTTCCTTTTGGCACAGCTGGCCAATCACGCCGGATTGTTTCTGGTCGCTCTCTTGGGGGTCAGCTGGCAAACACTTAAGTCGGCAAAAGCATCGTGGTCCGCGAGCAAAAACGCTGATCTGACTGCACAAGCCGACAGATTTCTTGTCTGGTTCGCTTTTGTGCCGCTTGCCGTAGTTTTACTGGCATCTGCTATAACAGGCAGTGAATTCAAACATATGTGGGGCACGCCACTCTTTGTCCTGTCCGGGTTGGTGGCAGTTCGATATTTTCATCTTCCGGCTTTTTGGTCTGCGCCCAAACGCGCATTTACAGGCGCTCTCGTCATCCAGGCCATTTTTCTGGGCGTCCTCTTTGGGCAAGCTGTTCTGGAGCCTCTCTGGAAGACCAAACAATCCCGCATTCATTATCCAGGCAAGGCAGCCGCGGAGTTTCTCTCTGATGTCTGGGAAAAGGAAACAGGTACGGAACTGGCGTATGTCGCCGGAGATGAGTGGACGACAGCCAATGTAACCCTTCACGCCGCATCGAGACCTTCAATGTTCTTGGAGCACAACACAACATTGAGCCCGTGGATCGACTTAGATGATGTCCAGAAAAAGGGCGTGATGATCCTTTGGCGCGGCGAGAACTCAGGACCTGCTGGCCGGATTATGGAACTCTATCCAAACGCCAGCCGCCGGGGCCAACACACGCTGCCGTTCCATTCTTATGGCACTTTTCCGGACCTCACGATCAATTGGATCATTGTACCGCCGGGAAGCGTCGCCACATCTGTAGACGATGAACGCACCGATTAGAAAGCCTGATGGTACAATCAAGAAAAGGGTCTAACCTCCCCGCATGATCGACATGATGGAAATCGATGGCATCGAGGACTGGCTGATCGGCGAGGCCCTCGGCGACCCCGAGATGACGCCTCTTTTTGCCGAGTTATGCGAGCGCCTGCGCCAATGCCACGTTCCAGTCGATCGCGCAATTCTTGTCTGGTCGACGCTTCACCCCATGATTGAAGCGGAAATCGCCTTTTGGGAAAACGGCGGCGAGGTCTACCATGAAAAGATCGAGCACTCCGAAGAAGATACGGAAGACTGGCTGCAAAGCCCCATTCGAGCCGTTTTGATCAATGAAGAGCCGATGCTTCGCCGGCGATTGACCAATGCCAATGCACAAACCGAATTTCCGCTTCTGAACCGTCTGGCCTCGGAGGGTTACACGGATTACCTGGTTATACCGACCCACATGGAGATACCTGCGATCAAAGGTGAGTATCCAAACACCGGGATCATCCTAAGCTGGGCAACTCGGGAAGAAGACGGGTTTTCTGAAGATGCCCTCAACGCGATACACTATATCCAGAAACGGCTCGCCCTCGCCGCAAGGGCCGTGCTTCAAGGCCACATCACAAAAATCATCGCCGAAACATACCTCGGCAGCATCGCAGGAACCAAAGTACTGAATGGACAAATCCGCCACGGAGATGGCGAGACCATCGACGCGGTGATCTATTACAGTGACATGCGCAATTCCACGGCTATTGCAGATGCCCTGGGTCCCGAAGATTATCTCAAATGGCTGAATACATATTTTGAAGCAACTGCTGGCGCGGTCCTTCAGCAAGGCGGCGAAGTCCTAGACTTTATTGGCGATGCGGTTCTGGGTGTCTTCCCAACACAAAAGGGATCACTCTCAGAAGCGGTCCAAAGGGCCATTGCGGCGGCGGATGAGACCCGGCGGAGGCTCCATGACATCAACAAAACCGTCTCCAGCGATCTCACAATGAACGCAGGTATCGCTCTTTCGACCGGCCGTGTCATGTTCGGTAACATCGGCGTTGCAAACCGGCTGACCTTCTCGGTTATTGGTCAAACGGTTCACGCCGCTGCGCGGATCGAACATTTGACCAAGCGGATCAAGTCCGACGTTCTCATGACTGGTGAAATCGCTGAATTTGCGGGCGATCGCGCACAAAATGCGGGAGCCTACGAACTGGACGGCTTTACCGACCGCCAACCGCTTTTTTCACTTGAACCTCTGCCCGTTCCCGGCGCACCACACTCCTAATCTCAATTTCTTGATACCAAACGGATACCCATGACAGACCTTCGCCCAAATCCCCGCACGACCCTGCCCTTTCGCGAACAAGTCTGCGAGACCGGAGATGACGGCGCGCCTGTCATCTTGCTGCACGGCTTTGGCGGAGACCGCCAAACCTGGGTGAACATTCAAACTGGTCTTGCCAGCCGCAAACGCTCTCTGGCGTTTGATCTGCCCGGTCACGGCGAAGCACTGGATTGGCCCAAGGTTGGTCACGCTGGGATTTCGGCAAAAGCTGTCACACAATCCCTTGAAGCGCTGGAATTGAAACGCGTGCATCTGGTTGGCCATTCCATGGGTGGCGCTGTTGCCGCATTGGTTGCCCTGCGTGCACCGGAGCTGGTTGCCAGTCTTACGCTTTTGGCGCCCGGTGGATTTGGGCCGGAAATCAATCATCGGCTTTTGCGGCGCTATGCGGTTGCCTCTGAGACAGCGGAAATGGAAGTTCTTCTCGAGCAGTTCTTCGGCTGGGAATTCAAGCTTCCCAAATTCCTCGCAAAAACCGCTGCAGAAAGCCGGGCCCGGCCAGGAGGAGCGGCAACTCTGTCGGCGATCGCCGACGAAATCATCGACGGCTCCGTGCAAAAGACTTTGCCGCGGGACGACATGGCAGCGCTTCCAATGCCGATCAAGGTGCTTTGGGGAACTCAGGACCGTGTTCTACCGACACGGCAGGCGCACAAGCTGCCTGGCATTGTTGCCACGCACATCTTTGAGCGCGTTGGTCACATGGTGCATCTGGAAATACCAAAAGAAACCACCCGCCTCATTCTTCAAAACGCGACTGCAGAATAAGGCGCTCGGCCAGCCGACATGCTGAGGGGTCTTGCAGGAGCGTTATCGGTTTTCAACGCTAACGCTCCTGTATTCAATAGCTGATCGTCTATGCGTCCGGGAGCAGGTCGTCCCGCCAGATCTCGCCGATCACCCGCCGCGCCATCATGTGCGAGCGCGGTGAATTGATGCTGTCGACCGCAATAAGTGCATTTTCTTTCAGATACGCAACGTAGAACTTTTTAGCGGCTGGGTCGCCGACGACGATTGTCTTGTCATACCCTTCCGACAGGCCCGCGATCTGCAGCTTGATTTCATACTGATCCGACCAGAACCACGGCAAGGGATCATAATCGACGTCCTGCCCCAGCAACGCCTGGGCCGCGATTTTGGCCTGATCAATCGCATTCTGGACGCTTTCCATCCGCACAGAGCGTGAATACCGCCCAGAATAAAACCGGGTGCAATCGCCAACGGCGTATATGTCCGGATCGCTTGTCTGAGCTGCACCATCAACAAGAACACCGTTATCTGTATCTAGCCCCGCATCTGCGGCCAGTTGATCATTTGGCTCGGCGCCAACGGCGACAAGCACAAGGTCGGCCGGGACACTGTCTCCATTGTTCAGCTTGATGGATTCGACCGCCTCTCCACCCTCAAGCGCTTCAATGCCCGTGTTCAAACGCAGTTGAACGCCATTGTCGGAATGCAGTTTCGCGAAAAATTCCGACACAGTTTCACTCACGACCCGCTTCATCGGCCGGTCCTGAGCTTCAATCACGCAAACGTCCTTACCGAGCGCGCGGGCCACTGCAGCGACCTCCAGACCGATGTAACCGGCACCGATGATGACGAGGTTCTGGCTCTTCGACAAACGGTCACGGATCGCATCAACATCGCCAATGGAGCGCAATGTGACCACGCCGTCTTTATCAGAGCCCTTGATTGGAAGGAGACGCGCTTTGGTTCCCGTCGCAAGGACCAGTTTTCCGTAAGATATGGTGTCGCCGTTTTCGAGCAAAACACGTTTTGCCGACCGATCGATTCCGACGACACTTGTGTTTGGGATGTGGTCGATGGTGTTGGTCGTGTAGAACGCCGGCGGCCGGAGCCAAAGCCCCTCGGCGCCAATTTCACCAGCCAGAAATTTTTTGGACAGTGGCGGGCGTTGATAAGGTGGATGAGCTTCGTCGCCAATAAGCCGCAACGCGCCTTCAAAACCACCTTGACGAAGCGATTGAGCGACCTGGGCACCAGCTTGACCAGCCCCGACTATGACGATCTCTTCCTGCATCCCGTTTCACCTTCTTCGTGCAATCAGACTCGTCCCTAGCACGAAGAAAAGCCGCCCGCCAGCGGGGCATTAAGTCCCGGTTGGCAAAGCGGCTTTTGAAGCTTCTCGCCTATGCGTTAGGCGCTGCGAACACCTTGCAGGAATGTCGCGATTTCCTGACGGATCAGCCCGCCCTGCTGAGACAGGGATTGCGCCAGTTTATCGACCTCAGCACCATTGGTTCGGGCGAGTTCTGCAGCGGATCCAACGCTCGTCATACGATCGGCTGCTTCATCAGACCGCTGAGACGCACTGGAAACGTTGTCGGAAATCTCTCGGACCGCCTGATCCTGATGCTGAACGGAATCTGCAACCGACGATGCCAGGTTTTCCATGTCGGAGATAATCTTACTTACATCCTCAATGGCCTGCACAGCGTGACCGGACGATCCCTGGATGGCTTCAATCTGGATCGCGATCTCTTCCGTCGCTTTCGACGTCTGATCAGCCAATTGCTTGACCTCGGCTGCAACAACCGCAAAGCCCTTACCGGCTTCACCTGCACGCGCGGCTTCGATGGTTGCGTTCAGAGCGAGCAGATTGGTTTGACTTGCAATGTCCCGGATCAGGCTCATGACTTCGCCGATCCGTTCTGCCGCGCTGGAGAGCTCCTGCATGGTCGAAACCGTTGTGGAGGCACTTAAAACGGCTTGCTGAGCAACTTCCGTAGACCGGGTTGCCTGATTTGAGATCTCGGCAATCGAGGCAGCCAATTCGTCCGCAGACTGGGCTGCCGATGTGACATTTTCCGCAGCTGTTCTCACTGCACCCGTTGCACCAGACGATTGGTCCGCCACATCGTCGGCCGCCTGTTCCATTGATTGGGAAGTCTGGCGCAATTCGTCATTGGCCCGGTCCAAACTGCCGAGCGCGTCAGTTACCGTGCCTTCAAACCGGCCGATAATGTCTTCCAGACGGGCGACACGTTCTTCACGGGCCTTGTTTTCCTGTTCCTGGGCTGCTGCAAGCTGCGATCTCTCGAGAGCATTGTCCCGGAAGACCAAAACCGTTCGGGCAATGGCAGCAAGTTCAGTTTTACCCTTTGCTTCCGGCAAGGCGATGTCTGTCTGACCACCCGCCAGAGCTTCCATGGCTTTCTGGAGATGCGCCAACGGTCCGGCTACCGATTGACCAACCAAAAATGCGATTGCAGGCAACAAGATCAGCAAACCAAGAATGGTCCCACCAATTGCATATGTTGCGATCGACCGGGCTGTCTCGAGTTGAGTGGCAGCCTGCGCCTGCAGGTCTTTTGCAGCGGCATTCAGGGCGTCGATGTGTGGTGGCACCAGTTGAAAAAGGTTTTCCAGGAGGGCGGTGCTGCTCGTCTCTTGCTCAACCGCTGCCGTATACTGGGCAAACGTCTCCTGATACGCCGTCATGTTATCGGCGAGCTCTTTCTTGATCGCATCTTGAATGTAGACCCTCTTGAGCAGTTTCTCGAACGCCGCAAACTGCTCATCGAAGACGCCGATTGCTTCGGGCGTGCTGTTGAGGGTGAATTCTTTTTCCGCGAGCTGCACAGCGAGGATAGCGCGCGCCAGCTTTTCAAAGTCCGGGCCGCCGCCAAACTTCATTTCTTCAAACAAACGATCTTTCACTGCACCAGTGAGCGAATCGAGGCGTGCCAGCTGCCCATCCTGGTTCGTATAACCGATTTGCTGCCGGACACTGTCCAGCATCTCGAACGCGCCGCTTGTGCCCTCTAGCGTATCTTTCACATCGGCAACCTGGGCGGCGTAGCTCGCCGCGGCAGGATTGTTTTCCAGCTTGGCAACCAAATTCGTCGCAACAATCATTTCGGTGGTAAATCTTTGAAACGCTTCGGCAGAGGGCGCTGCAAAGTATTGATTTTCAATGATCTGCAGCCGTGCTGCCGTCTCAGAGAGCGCTGCCACTTCTTCGGCAAGATCGGCGCTTTGGTTCATCCTGCTAAAAGCCGAATTCAGCTCGCCCTGGCTCCAGAAATAGACCCCGCCGATAATGACGAGGCCAACGACTGTCACGAGGCTGAGCGCCATAACCCGCACTTTGACCGAGAGTTTGGACAAAACTCCAAAAGTTGATTGCGCACCGATTGCCACTGGCTTATGTCCCCTGAGAGAAATAGTGTTTCCTCAGAGTTAGCTAAAATTGCCAATTTCCGGTTAATCTGAAAATCATTCTTTTTCATTTCCCCTCATCGACCACTTTGCTGGTTTGGCGAACCACCCCCGGAGATTGACTTGGCATATCTGGCCAAAATTGCCCCTGCGCTTTTTGTTCTTCTATGGTCGACCGGTTTTATCGGTTCAAAGCTGGGCGCGCCGTACATCGAACCAATGGCTTTCCTGACGGTCCGGTTCGCTGCGGTCTTGCCCATTTTGTTCCTTCTCGGTCTGTTTTGGGTGAAATCCTGGCCGAATGACAAAAAGGCAATTGGCCACTGCATCGTGACCGGCATGCTCGTCCACGGCATCTACCTGGGTGGTGTTTTCTGGGCCATCAAGCAAGGGATGCCTGCTGGAGCTTCAGCCATTATCGTCGGACTGCAGCCGGTTCTGACCGCGATTTTTGCAGTTGGTATGATCGGAGAAGTGATCAGCCGCAAACACTGGATCAGCATGGCGATTGGCCTCAGCGGCCTCGGTCTCGTTCTTGGACCCAGGTTTGATCTTGCCGGGTCTGGCATCACCCTCGTTACGATCAGTGTTGTCTTTTTTTCCGTCATCGCGATCAGTGTTGGCACGGTTTATCAAAAGCGCTTCGTGCCCAACACGGATCTTTTGGCGGCAACCTTCTGGCAATATGTCGGTGCCCTTTTGGTCACAACACCGCTGAGCCTCTTCGAGACTTGGCAAATTACCTGGTCGGGCGAGTTGATCGTAGCGCTTGCCTGGCTTGTTTTGGTGCTGTCGATCGGCGCGATCATGTTGTTGATGCTGCTCATCCGCCAAGGGGCGGTCTCGCAGGTGGCCAGCCTGTTTTACCTCGTGCCGGTCGCAACGGCCATTGAGAGTTATTTCCTTTTCGGAGAAACCCTCTCAATGATCCAGATCGCCGGCATGGCTTTGGTGGTCGGCGCGGTCTTGATGATCCGCGCGGCTCCTAAACGGACCTAAGCCTGCTGCTGCCGACCCAATTGACGATCGCGGAAGGCACGTTGCCGCGCGATCGCCGCATTGAGCTCGCCGCCCAAGATGAAGGCGAGCGAGCAGATATATAGGAAAATCAGCGCGGTCATGATCCCCGCCAGGCCGCCATATGTTGAGACATAATTGGCAAACCGGGCGAGATACGCCCCGAAGGCACTGCCTGAAACGATCCACAAGAGCAGGGTGGCAATCACGCCCGGCCAGATGTCTGAAAACGACCGCTTTCCAGAGGGCAGCAACCAGTGCGTCATGAAAAGCCCGACAATCAACAATGACCCGGCCAGCGTGTAGCGGGCAATGTTGATCGACAACAGAAATGTTTCGACCTGAGGCACAAATCCTCTGAGAGCCTCGATCCCAAGCGGCGCAAGAACGACAAGAAACGTATAGGCCAGCAGGATCACCGCGCCCAGGATCACAAGAGCCAGCGATTGAATGCGCAACAGGATAAAGGACCGCTTTTCAACCTGCCGGTAGGCCCGGTTCAGCGCCGTTCTAAGCGCCTCGACCCCATTGGATGCAAACCACAATGCGGCCACCGCACCAAAGGTGAGTAAGTCACTGCGGGGTACCGTCAGTACATTTTCGATTTCACGGACCACAGGCGCCGCAACAGTTTTCGGCCAGGCGTCGAAGACAAGTTCAGACACCGTGTCTGCCGCACCGACCATTCCAAAAAAACCCGCAAGAGACGCAATGAAGATCAGCAAAGGGAAAATCGCGAGCAGGCCGGACAGGGCCACGTGACTGGCCATTGCAAAGCCGTCATCACGTGAAAAATGACCGATTGCATCTTTCAGCACAGCAAAAGACGCCTTGGCAAAAAGGTAAAGACTCATAGGTTTCATGTTGCTTGGCCGGGAGCTGTCGTCAAGTCTGTGCCCTCGTTATGACAGCCCCCTTCGAAAGACCAACAAGTTTTGGCTCGACAAAGCCCGGTGTGCGACGCAACATAGCTTCAAGAAAACGCGCGCGCGCGCAACAAATGAAAACGGAGATGCCGATGTCCACCGCAGCCATGAAGGCCGCAGAAATGCAGCCGACTCTATCCGAGCGAACCAACGCCATCGTCCATAAATTGGACGGTCTCCTTGATCTCGCAGCGCAGCGTGTGCGCGAGCGCGTTACGGTGGACGGGCGGATTTCTTCCAGCCGGATGGAAGAAGAACAACGTGCAACACACGGGCTGGCATGGCTTGCAACATATGTCGAAGCGCTCCGCCAGCTTGATGCCTATGCACAGCGGTTGACCGAGAGTGGCCGCTACGGCGATCTGGAGGACAAGATCGTTCAACTCGGCTTTGCGGAATACGTGGCGCAGATCTTCGGCGGCATCCCGATGAACCAGGGGGAATTCGTCCGCCTTGCCGATCTTGGCATTTCCGATGACGAGGCCCGCTCATTTCGGACCGCAGACATGGATGCCGTCATTGCAACAGGCAACACCATTGAAGTTCGCGAAGGTCTCACAGAGCTGATCCGCGCTCAGGCAGGGCAGTCGACTTTCGGCGATGGCGGTCTTGATGAAACCATGGAGCAGATCCGCAACGAAATGCGGAAGTTTGCTGAAGACACCGTCGTGCCCAATGCCCATGAGTGGCATTTGAAAAACGAATACATTCCGCTCGAAGTTGTCAGTCAGATGTCGGAACTCGGCGTTTTCGGTCTGACCATCCCTGAAGAATACGGCGGGCTCGGTCTTGGCAAAGAGGCAATGTGTGTTGTCTCTGAGGAGCTCTCCCGCGCCTATATCGGTGTCGGCTCGCTTGGCACCCGGTCGGAGATCGCCGCTGAACTCATCCTGTGTGGTGGCACTCAGGAGCAAAAGGAGCATTGGCTTCCGAAAATCGCTTCCGGTGAAATCCTGCCGACCGCCGTATTTACCGAACCGAATACCGGCTCCGACCTTGCCTCGCTCAAGACACGTGCGGTGAAGGATGGCGACACCTGGAAGATATCGGGCAACAAGACCTGGATCACCCATCCGGTGCGCGCAGACATCATGACCCTCTTGGCCCGGACCAATCCAGCTGAACCCGGATACAAGGGCTTGTCGATGTTTATTGCCGAAAAGCCGCGCGGAACGGACGAAGATCCGTTCCCGGCAGACGGCATGACTGGTGGCGAGATCGAGGTTCTTGGCTATCGCGGCATGAAGGAATACGAGATCGCCTTCGATGATTTCGAAGTAAAGTCGGAAAACCTGCTGGGTCAGGTTGAAGGCGAAGGTTTCAAACAGCTGATGCAGACATTTGAGGGCGCCCGAATTCAGACCGCAGCCCGCGCCATAGGTGTTGCGCAATCCGCACTGGATATCGGACTGCGCTACGCAGAGGATCGTGTTCAGTTTGGCAAGGCGTTGATTAGTTTCCCACGCGTTTCCGACAAGCTCGCACTCATGGCGACCGAGACCATGATTGCCCGTCAGCTGACATATTTCTCAGCTTGGCAGAAGGACTCCGGCAAGCGCTGCGACCTGGAAGCCGGCATGGCCAAACTGCTTGGCGCCCGTGTCGCGTGGGCCGCTGCGGACAACGCACTGCAGATCCATGGCGGTAATGGCTTCGCTCTTGAATACGCCATCTCCCGTGTGCTGTGCGATGCAAGGATCCTGAATATCTTTGAAGGTGCAGCCGAGATCCAGGCACAAGTTATCGCCCGCCGATTGCTGGAAACCCGCGGCAACGCATGATCAAACAACAGGGCGCCAATCGGCGCCCTGAGCTTGTTGACAAACCTTATTCCTCTCAGTAGTCATCCTCGGCCTTGTGCCGAGGATCCATATTTTTCAATATGTTATGGATGTTCGGAACAAGTCCGAACATGACGCCGGAGAAAAAATCGGGCTTTGTCAGCAGTCTGAGAGCGCCAATCGGCGCCCTTTTTCTATTCAACCGTGATCGTGATCCGCTCGGACATTACTGGCGGATTGTGTGGGATATGGCTCCAGTCGCCCAAAACCAGCTGCAGCGTGTGTTCACCGGGCGCCAACTCAACTGTGGTTTCGGTCTGCCCGCCGCCAAAGTGTTTGTGATTGTCATCGGCCGGGATGGCTTCGTTGAGTTCTTCGCCTTCGATCTCTTCATCGATAATCAAATGGTGATGGCCGGTTTTTTCTTTTTCAACACCGGCCGACGCCACACCCATTCCGGTCAAGCCGAACTGGATAAAGACCGGGCCTTTGACACTGTCACCGTCCTTCAAATTGATGAAATAGACCTTCGCACCGTCCGGGGATGGGGTTTCACCGGCATTGGCCGAAACCGCTAATGGCAAGACGAGGCACAAAGCCATCGCAGAAGATTGAAAATATGATCTCATAACGATCCTCCCGTTAAAGAAACGCCCCTCAGCCCAAGCATTACGCTTCTCATCACTGATGAAAGTGACGATAATCACACAAAGGTGCCAGGAACGCTTGGTAAACTTTATTTGTAATTCTGGCTCACATGCCCATATCCATCATATGCCGCGAACAGGAATTACGTTGAAATGACCTCCTCATCCCCATTTGAAGATCTGGGATTTGACCCGGAAATTCTCGGACCGGAAGAGGAACAAAATGAAACGGTCCGTCAGAAACTGTTAAAAACAGCCCGGAAGGCGGCGCGCCAAGTTCCGTTTATGGAAGATGTGGTCGCCGGGTATTACTGCGCGCTTGATCCTGCCACGCCGACAAAGGTGCGCGGGACCTTGCTTGCTGCTTTAGCCTATTTTGTTTTGCCGCTCGATGTGGTGCCGGATTTCATCCTGGGCGTCGGGTTTGGAGATGATGCAACGGTGCTAATGGCAGCAATTTCGATGATCCGGGCCCATATCCGACCAGACCACTACCAGGCCGCCAGAGATGCTTTAGAGGACGGAGAACTATAAGTCTTCGTCCGCTGCTTTCTCGTCATGCGGTAGACCTTTAATCTGCGGGTGCCAGCTCCCGGCGGTCCGTCCAGCAATAATCCAGTAAACAGCCCCGGACACGAAGCCCGCTGCCAGCACAACCGGACTACCGGGCCTTAAACCAGCATCCGCTGTCCCATCAAGTGTCCAGAGCAGAAAAGCGATGGCACCGGCGCTTGCAAGATGAAAAACGATCCCTGACAACCGCGCTATTTCGGAAACCAAGATGACACAAGCTGCAGGGACGAATGCAATAGCACCCAGGACACTCGCAGTGACAAACGCCGTTCCGATCATGGCCGCAAACGCAGCCGGATCGGCCTCCGGAGATCGAGGCTGAAACAGCCCCCAGGACAAAAACAATCCGCTGGCGATAACGGCTATAACAAAGCCCACGATGATTTTGATGAGCTGCCAGATGAACAACGTTCCGTTCAATCGGATCTCCTGCTTCGGCAATGGAGGATCAAATTGACGCCCGGACCATCCAATTGCAAGACGCCACTGATTTCCAGCGTCGAACAAGATTGATAATGTAACAAGGTCGCGCGCCGCTCAAAAAAATCTGTCTAAGGCCCAAGATCGGTGTTTTTGGTTGACTTTTTGGGCGTTTGGCACGAGCTTGGGGCTTGGCGTTCGAGAAGACGCGGCGAGACCCTTGGAGCGAACGCTCCGGGGCCGTTTGCGTATAAACACCGGCTTGAAAGCCAATTAAACTGAAACCGCAGAGGAGTTTGCGACCATTCGCCGTCCGTTCCGCGCCCCGCCTCCCACAAAGGAAGGCCCGCGCACAAACCAAGAAATTCGCGTTCGCGAAGTCCAGCTTATTGACCACGAAGGCGCCAACCGCGGCGTTATATCGACCGAAGAGGCGATGGATATCGCCATGGATGCCGGTCTGGATCTTGTAGAAATCCAGCCGAATGCCAATCCGCCGGTCTGCAAAATTCTGGACTACGGCCGATACAAATATCAGGCACAGAAGAAAGCTGCAGAAGCCCGCAAAAAGCAGAAGACCGTCGAGATCAAAGAGATCAAGATGCGTCCGAACATCGACACCCATGATTATGAGGTGAAGATGAAAAACATGCTGCGCTTCTTCAACGACGGCGACAAGGTGAAGGTCACGCTCCGTTTCAGGGGCCGCGAAATGGCGCACCAGGATCTCGGCATGAAGCTTTTGCACAAGGTTCGTGATGAGACCTCGGAAATTGCCAAGGTGGAATCCCATCCGAAACTGGAAGGCCGCCAAATGGTTATGGTGTTGGCCCCGATTAAGTAAGCAACCTGTCAGAAACGTTACAAGGCCCCGCCAATCGGCGGGGTTTTTTGTTGCCCATCATGGCGGGCAAAGTGTTTGCGAAAGGCGTTTGGAGTGAGCCCCGTCAGTTTTGTGAAGAGCCGACTGAACGACGGCGGATCCTGATAACCGACGGCAAAGCAGATTTCCGATACAGTCCGGCCCGTTTCGATTAGCAAACCCCTTGCCCGCTCTATACGCAACTCTTGCAAGTATCCATTGGGTGTCATCCCTGTCGCAGCCTTGAACCGGCGCAAAAACGTGCGATCCGGCAGCCCGGAAGCGCTGGCAATTTCCTTAACGCTCAGGACATCTGCATATCGCGCGTCGATCAGGTGTTGTGATTTTAAAACAGCCGCATCGCCATGCCGCAGATGCGGTGAGAACCGCCTGAACCGGCGCTGGTCCCGGCGGCGCATGTCGACGATGAAATAGCCAGCCGTGCGCGCCGCCACGCCGTACCCGAGAAATCGTTCGATGACCACCAGACCAAGATCAACCCAGGCCATCAAACCACCGGCCGTGATGAGGTCGCTGTATTCGATCAACAATTGATCGGTATTGAAGGACATGTCGGGGTAGCGCTTGGACAGCCTCTGTTTCAGCCCCCAATGCGTGGTGACGGGCCGTCGGCCAGCAATGCCCGCTTCTGCGACAAAGGTAATCCCGGTGCAGGCGGAACAGACAACCGTACCCTCCCCGTGCTGGTAAGCCGTGTATCCAGCCAATTCCGGCACATCGGCGGCACGCACTTCCGCCGCAGAGGGCGGCAGGATCAGTCCGTCGAACGAACGGCCCCCCGGCTCAAAGGTCGAGATCGTTTCAACGGCAACCGAATGCTCCGACATATTTGCGGCATACCCAAGCACATCCTGAAGCCCCAGGACGGCCGATTAAAGACATCCCGGATAAGCCAAAATCGCCAAACTGTAGGAGCGTGCCACCATCTGGCGTATCTAGCACAAGATTTGTCATTTGCGCCAATCGTACCCATCGGGGCCTGCTCTACATTCAAGTGCAATGGAAATTCATGGAGCACTCATGTCTATTGCTAGCACCACAAGCCCTCTGAACGTCGGCGACATCGCCATCACGCCACTTACAGATGGCCACCTCGATATTCCTGCCGCCTATTTCTCCAATGCAAGCGATGAAGAGATCCAGGCGGTCAGTCCGACCACCCGATTTGGCGCAACATGCTGGCTGATCCAAGCCGGACCCAAAAAAGTACTCGTGGATGCCGGGTCCGGAACTTGGCTAAAAGCGCGTTTTCCCGAGACCGGGTTCATCACGGAATCGGGGTCTTCCCTAAAAAACGCGGCCAACGACATCACAGACATCATTCTGACTCACATGCACGCCGACCACATCGGCGGCCTGGTTGCGGACGGTCAAAGCCTGTTTCCCAATGCAACTGTCCACCTGCAGAACAGCGAGTGGGCGTTCTGGACCGACGAAACCCTGGCGGAGGCCGTGCCGGACGACAAAAAACCCATCGTCCAACTGATCCAATTCTTAGCGCGCCCAATCGCCTCCCAAATCAAGCTTCATGACGGGAATGCGGACCTGGAAAATGGAATTCATGTCACGAGTGCCCCCGGACACACGCCCGGCCATCAGGTCGTCAGGATCTCAAGTGGCGGCAAACAGGTGATGCTGCTGGGGGATGCCTTGGTGTCCGGCGTTCTGCAGTTTGCTAATCCTGACGTCCACTATGCCTTGGACAGCGCGCCTGAGACAGCGGCAGAAACCCGGAAAACCCTGTTTGCAGAACTCGCCGCCGAACAAATCCCTTTTGCAGCAACCCATCTTGAAACTCCGAGTTTCGGTATGCTGACGGCAACCGGCAGCGGCGGATATCACTTCGAGCCTTTGGCTTAGGTGCTCTAGCTGAGAGACACCCAACCACCGTCCTTAGCGGATTGAAACAACGCATCCAGAACAGCCATGTTCTGGATTGCGTCCTCGACTCCATAAGGAAGGGGTACTTCACCAAGAATGGCACGGCCAAAGACATCTGCCATTTCGGCATACTGATCACAGGGCGCGATGGTTTCGCTCACCGCGGACCCATCTCCGAGCTTTGACCCGTCATCGAGCCTCAATTCAGTAACGCCACCTTGCGGCGCGTTGACGGGAATAAGTAGTTCGAGCCGCTTCTTCGTTCCAACAAGCTGGAAACGCTGGTGCGGCGTCAATTGGGTGGACACGGTGAAACTCAAATGACGGCCCTGCCCGAAGTCCAGCATGGCACTCGTTGTCCGGTCGGTTCCGAATTCCGGATCCCGGTCGATCAGCGCAACAACACGGTGCGGCTTAGCGTCAAAGAAATACCGGCCGGCCAGCATCGTGTAACACCCTATATCGAGCAGCGCGCCGCCACCTATGTCGGCATTGTTTCGGATGTTCGCCGGATCCGCATTGAAGTAACTGAAGAATCCCTGGATTGCTTTCAACTCGCCCAATTCTCCGGACCGGACCAGATCACGAGCTCTGATCCATTGCGGATGGGCCCGCACCATAAAGGCTTCGGCAATCAACCGGCCTTCCTGCGCACGCAAAAGCTGACGTGCCTCGTCCGCGTTGAGGGCAATCGGCTTCTCGCACAGGACATGTTTTCCGGCAGCTGCCGCCTGCAGGGTCAAAGGCACATGCAAATGGTTTGGAAGCGGATTGTAGATCGCATCGATATCCGGATCGGCCAGAAGGTCCTCGTAGCTCCCATAGGCTTTGGGAATTTCAAGCTGATCGGCCGCGTCTTGGGCACGCTTGAGGCCACGGGAAGCAATAGCAGCAACATGTCCGGTCTGGGACGATTTTATCCCAGGAATGACCTTCTCCCGGCCAATTTTTGCCGTTGACAGAACGCCCCACCGGATTTGCTTCGTGCCGCTCATGTTTGTCTCCTGCACCTCAAACAAAAATCCCGGCCAATGGCCGGGATTGCCAATTTCTTCTACCAAAACAATCAGTATTTATCAGGCACGTAAAGGTGTTCCGGCAGAACTTTGCGCTCGTAGTCCGGGTTAAACCGGCGTTCCGGCAGGGTAATTGGATCATGCGGCACGTCTTCGTACGGCAACATCGACAAGAGATGGCTGATGCAGTTGAGGCGGGCCTGCTTCTTGTCGTTCCCTTCCACGATGAACCACGGCGCTTCGGGAATGTTGGTCCGCTCGAACGTCTCTTCCTTGGCCTTGGTATAGTCTTCCCAACGCACGCGGGATTCCAGATCCATAGGGGACAGCTTCCACTGCTTCAACGGATCATGAATGCGCATCAGAAAGCGCAGCTGCTGCTCTTCATCGGTGATGGAGAACCAGTATTTGATCAGCCGGATGCCGGATCGGACCAGCATGCGCTCAAATTCCGGAACGTCGTTGAAAAATTCCTCGACCTGATCTTCTGACGCAAACCCCATCACGCGTTCAACGCCGGACCGGTTGTACCAGGAGCGATCGAACAGCACCATCTCACCAGCCGCCGGCAGATGCGGCACATAACGCTGGAAATACCACTGGCTCTTTTCGCGGTCTGACGGCGCCGGCAAGGCAACAACACGGGCCACCCGCGGGTTAAGGCGCTGCATGATCCGCTTGATCACACCGCCTTTGCCTGCAGCATCCCGGCCTTCGAATATCACAACGATCTTTTCGCCGGTATGCTGAACCCAGTCCTGCAGCTTGACCAGCTCGGCCTGGAGCATCAACAGCTCATGGAAATAGGTTTTCCGGTCGAGGGGGGACTTGTGCTTCTTGCCAGCAATGTATTGAAGATCCTTGGCGATCAGGAAATCATCGATTTCCATCTCGAGCTCTTCATCCATGCTGTCGGCCCACTCGTTTTCCACCCAGGTCTTGGCGTCCTCACTCATCCGACTGTTCCTTATGCATAATTTAAACGCGTCTCACCTGCACTGAGAGCCCGAAATCCATGACAGGAGTTTGACAGTAGCGTCAGTCGATGGACCGTCGCAATGCGCTCCGTCAAAGTCCATACCTCGGAATCCGCTTGCTAAATGAATGAACGTTCATTAATATGATGAAAGTGGAGGAGACGTAATGGCGCTTTCAGCACGCCCGCAGCCGCGGCAACGCGGCCAGGAAACTGCAGAAAAGGTTCGAAAAGCGGCCCTACGGCTCTTTGCGGCGTCAGGATACGCGGCTGTATCCATGCGGGACATCGCAACCCAGGTCGGCGTTCAGCCGGGTGCACTCTACAATCACTTCCCCACCAAGCAGCACATCTTGAAAGACTTGATGCTGAGCCACATGGCCGACTTGCTGGCGGCTTGGGACACTGCAGATTTCCCGGATGAAACCGACCCGATCGAACGCTTTGTACGATTTCACATCCGGTATCACCTGGAACGCGCAGATGAAGTCTTCATCGCCTATATGGAATTGCGTAGCCTTGATGCCGAGAACTTCGCGATCGTCGAGGCCGAGCGCCGGCGCTATGAAACCATTCTTACGGATATCCTGACCGAAGGCGCAGCAAGCGGCCGCTATTACATCGACAACGCCAAAGTGACGACACGTGCGATCATCGCCATGCTGACCGGCATTCCGGCCTGGTACCGGCCCGGCGGCGATCTGTCGAAAGAAGAGATCGAAACGCTTTACCTGAACATGGTGCGCAAAAGCATCGCCCCAGAAACGAACGATAATCCTGGCAATCCAGACACCGGAGACCGGATGGCATGAGCATTCTCAAATCGAGCCTATCGCCCAAGAGCGCCGAGTTCACCGCCAACAAGGCCGCGCATGAAGACGCCATGGCGCAAATCAAGGCCGCTGCACAAACAGCGCTGGACGGCGGCGGCGAAACCGCCCGTGAGCGCCATGTCTCCCGCGGCAAAATCCTGCCGCGCGAACGTGTCTCCCGCCTGCTCGATCCGGGCTCGCCGTTTCTGGAAGTCGGCATGCTGGCCGCCCACGACATGTATGATGGCGCAGCACCGTCGGCCGGTATGATTGCGGGTATTGGCCGGGTCGAAGGACAGGACGTCATGATCCTTGCCAATGACGCGACGGTCAAAGGCGGTACCTACTATCCATTGTCCGTGAAAAAGCACCTGCGCGCCCAGGAAATCGCCGAGCAGAACAACTTGCCATGCGTCTATCTGGTCGACAGCGGCGGTGCCAACCTGCCCAACCAGGACGAGGTGTTCCCGGACCGTGACCACTTTGGCCGGATCTTCTTCAACCAGGCCAACATGTCTGCGAAAGGCATTGCCCAGATCGCGGTCGTGATGGGCTCCTGCACGGCTGGCGGGGCCTATGTTCCGGCCATGTCGGACGAAACCATCATCGTCAAGAACCAGGGCACTATTTTCCTTGCCGGTCCGCCTCTGGTGAAAGCGGCAACCGGCGAGGAAGTTTCCGCAGAAGACCTTGGCGGCGGTGACGTCCATACCCGACTGTCTGGCGTCGCCGATCACCTTGCGCGTGATGATGCCCATGCGCTTGCTATCGCACGCCGGTCCATCGCAAGCCTCAACCGAACCAAAGCCTCGCAGCTCGCACTGCAGACACCGGAAGATCCGCTCTACGATCCGGAGGAAATCCACGGCGTCGTCCCGGCGGACCTGAAGACCCCTTATGATATCCGCGAGGTCATTGCCCGCACTGTTGACGGCTCAAGATTCGACGAGTTTAAGGCCCGTTATGGCACCACGCTGGTCTGCGGCTTTGCCCATATTCACGGCATGCCGGTCGGCATCATCGCGAACAACGGCGTTCTCTTCTCCGAAAGCGCGGTCAAGGGCGCGCATTTCGTCGAACTCTGCTCCCAGCGCAAGGTGCCTCTGGTATTCCTGCAGAACATCACTGGCTTTATGGTCGGCCAGAAATACGAAAGCGGCGGGATCGCGAAGGATGGCGCCAAGCTGGTGACCGCCGTTGCCACGACGAAGGTTCCGAAAATCACCATGCTGGTCGGCGGATCTTTTGGTGCTGGCAACTACGGCATGTGCGGCCGGGCCTATTCGCCGCGGTTCCTGTGGACGTGGCCGAACTCACGCATCTCCGTCATGGGCGGGGAACAGGCCGCCGGCGTTCTGGCAACCGTTCGCCGCGACGGCATCGAGCGCAAGGGCGGCAGCTGGTCCAAGGAAGACGAAGCCGAATTCAAGCAGCCGATCATCAACCAATTCGAGGAACAAGGGCACCCGCTCTATGCCTCAGCCCGGCTTTGGGACGATGGCATCATAGACCCACGCAAAACCCGTGACATTCTGGGTCTTTCATTGTCGGCGGCGCTCAATGCCCCGATCGAAGACACCAAGTTTGGCCTGTTCCGGATGTGATGTGATGACCTTGGAAGAACTCAAAAAGAAATATCCGGGGGCAGAAACCTTCAAGTTCGGCGACGGACCCGAACTCAGCAGTTTTCTGATCAGCTTGGTCCGCTCCGGCAAAAAGACCGCGACCTGTGGTGCTCTGCGCGACTTTGCAGACGGCGGCGAAGCCATGCCCGAGGTCGGACGCACGGACATCGTTCTCAACTGGGACGGGTCTCCGGCGCTTGTCGTTGAAACGCTCGAACTGACCCAAACCCGTTTTTGCGATGTGTCGGCGGACTTTGCACTTGCAGAAGGGGAAAACGACACACTCGAAGGCTGGCGACAAGATCACCAAAGCTATTTCGAGCGCAATGGCGGCTTTGATCCGGAAATGATGCTTGTGTGCGAACGTTTCAAAGTGATTGAAGACCTTAAGACGGAAGGCATCTGACAATGTTCAAGAAAATCCTCATTGCCAACCGTGGCGAAATCGCCTGCCGGGTCATGGAAACAGCCCGCAACCTCGGCGTTAAAACCGTGGCTGTCTATTCCGACGCCGATGCAAACGCCAAACACGTTGCGATGGCCGACGAAGCGTACCGCATCGGCCCGGCTCCTGTCTCCGAGAGCTATCTGCAGATCGCCAAGATCATCGAGGTCTGCAAGCAAAGCGGCGCAGAGGCGGTCCACCCGGGATACGGCTTCCTGTCGGAAAACCCTGACTTCGTTGACGCGCTGGACGCGGCCGGGATCACCTTCATCGGCCCGAGCGCAAATGCCATCCGCGCCATGGGCCTGAAAGACGCCGCCAAGGCACTGATGGAAAAGGCTGGCGTTCCGGTCGTGCCGGGCTACCACCGGGAGACCCAGGACCCTGGTTTCTTGCAGATCCAGGCAGGCAAGATCGGCTATCCGGTTCTGATCAAGGCGCGCGCTGGCGGCGGCGGCAAAGGCATGCGCAAGGTTGAACGGGCGGAAGACTTTATCTCCGCGCTCAAGTCCGCCCAGCGCGAAGGTGAGGCGAGCTTTGGCGATGGCCGAGTCCTGATCGAAAAATATGTCGCCAAACCGCGGCACATCGAAATCCAGGTCTTCGGCGACAATCACGGCAACGCGGTGCATCTGTTTGAGCGTGACTGCTCGCTGCAGCGCCGCCACCAGAAGGTCATTGAGGAGGCTCCGGCCCCCGACATGCCGGAAGAGATGCGCACGGCCATGGGTGAGGCGGCCGTTAAGGCGGCCAAGGCGATCAACTATTCCGGTGCCGGCACCATCGAATTCATCGTTGACGTCTCCGAAGGTCTGCGGGCCGACCGCTTCTATTTCATGGAGATGAACACCCGTCTGCAAGTTGAGCACCCGGTAACAGAGCTGATCACCGGACAGGACCTCGTCGAGTGGCAGCTGCGTGTTGCTTCCGGAGAGCCTCTGCCAAAGGCGCAAGAGGAACTTTCGATCAACGGTTGGGCTTTTGAGGCCCGCCTTTATGCAGAAGATGCACCTAAGGGCTTTCTGCCAGCGATTGGCACATTGGAGCACCTCGTTCTTCCCGAAACCCAGGCCCGCGTCGACAGCGGCGTCCGGGCAGGAGACGAGATTTCCCCCTTCTATGATCCGATGATCGCGAAGGTGATCGTGCACGGTCCGTCGCGTGATGCCGCGCTTGGCAAGTTGCTCGCCAGCCTGGAGGCGACGGAAGTTGCCGGTTGCGTGACCAACGCCGGGTTCCTGGCTGCGCTTTGCCGCCACGAAGGCTTTGCCAACGGGGACGTCGACACCGGCCTGATCGACCGCGATCTGGAAAGCCTGATCGCCGAGCCGGAGATGCCGGAAGACGCAATCGCGCTTGCGGCGTTAACCGCGCTTGGACTCACCCGTCCAGCCGAGGGCAACGATCCGTTCGACACGCTTGCAGGATGGCGGATTTGGAGTGCCTCACGTCAGTTCGCGCTTCTCGAAATTGCCAGTGAGCGCAGGGATGTTGAAGTTCACGCCCAGGGCCAAAACAAGTTCACCGTGCATCTGGAAAGCGGTCCGAAAGATTTCACTCTGGTTCAAGTGGATGGCAGCACCATCACCTATGACAGCAACGGCCACCGGGCTTCCGGTTCCGTGGTTCACGATGGCAAAGGGCTCACGGTCTTCATGTCCGGCCATGCCTTCACGGTTGGACTGCCGGACGCGCTGAGTTCTGACGAGGAAGCTGCCGGTGCGGGCGATCAGCTGATTGCCCCAATGCCAGGCCTTGTCAAAATGCTAAACGCCAAGGCCGGCGATGCCGTCACCAAGGATCAGCCCCTGATCATTCTGGAAGCCATGAAAATGGAGCACACGCTGAAAGCCCCGCGCGATGGCGTCATCGGTGAAGTGATGGTCAATGAGGGTGAACAAGTGACCGACGGAACGATCCTTCTGGTTCTGGCGGAGGAAGCCGATGCTGCTGCCTGAGGCAAAAACCTACGAGGAGCTGACCGAGAGGTTTTCGTGGCAGATCCCGGAGCGGTTCAACATCGGTGTCGCGATTTGTGACGCCTGGGCCGACAAGGAACCGCGCCGCGAAGCTCTGGTCTATGCTGAAGAAGGCCAACCCGCT
Organism: Roseibium sp. R5; assembly: GCF_055755305.1. Taxonomy (NCBI): domain Bacteria; kingdom Pseudomonadati; phylum Pseudomonadota; class Alphaproteobacteria; order Hyphomicrobiales; family Stappiaceae; genus Roseibium; species Roseibium sp. R5. Next base: position 1,598,197 of record NZ_CM146910.1, on the reverse strand, counting down.
CACAGCTATTCCTATGGCGCGTTGAAACGGCTTTCCAATCAGCTGGCCAACCTTCTGAAGAGCAGGGGTATTCAGCAGGGTGACCGGATCGGCATCTTGATGCCGCAACGCCCGGAAACAGCCTTTGCTCATATCGCAGCGCTAAAACTCGGCGGGATTTCCATCCCGCTGTTCATCCTCTTTGGCGAAGAAGCCCTGGAATACCGGCTCAAGGATTCTGGTGCCAAGGCCGTCATTACGGACGAAAGTGGAGCGGCAAAACTGGAAAGGATCCATGCCAGCTTGCCCGAGCTGACAACCGTCTTTTGCGCAGATGGCGCGCACCATGGCGCTGATGATCTTTGGGCCGCAATGGATGGCCACGAAGAGACGTTCGAACCCGTCGATACGCAGCCAGACGACCCGGCCATCATCATTTACACCTCCGGTACGACAGGGCAGCCGAAGGGTGCACTCCACGGGCACCGGGTTTTGCTTGGACACCTTCCCGGGGTTGAGATGAGCCATGATTTTCTTGGCCAGCCAGGAGACCGGATCTGGACACCTGCGGACTGGGCCTGGATCGGCGGCCTTCTGGATGTACTAATGCCGGCTCTTTATCTTGGTGTCCCGGTTGTGGCCTGCCGTTTCAAGAAATTCACGGCTGAGGCCGCCTTCCAGCTGCTTCAAGACCAAAACATCCGCAACGCCTTCATCCCGCCAACGGCGCTGAAAATGATGCGCCAGCTCGACGCTCCAGAAGACCGCTGGCAATTGAGTTTGCGAACCGTCGCCTCCGGCGGCGAAACCCTCGGTGCCGAGCTCATTGACTGGGGCCGCAAAACCTTTGGCCGGACCATCAACGAGTTTTACGGCCAGACCGAATGCAACATGATCGTCTCCAGCTGCTCTGAAATCATGGACGCACGTCCCGGCATCATGGGCAAGGCGGTTCCGGGTCACGAGCTGGCTATCGTCAGTGATGCCGGTGAGGTTCTGTCCTCCGGTACCTTCGGCAATATCGCCGTCAAGCGGCCCGATCCAGTCATGTTCTTGAAGTACTGGAACAACGAGGCCGCCACGCAGAAGAAATTCGCTGGTGACTGGCTGCTGACGGGCGACACGGGCGAGATGGATGAGGACCGCTGGATCCGCTTCGTGGGCCGGGACGATGATGTCATCACCTCCTCCGGCTACCGGATCGGGCCCGGCGAGATCGAAGACTGCCTGATCAAGCACCCCGCCGTTGCGATGGCCGGTGTCATTGGCAAACCCGATGCCCAGCGCACCGAGATCGTCAAGGCCTACATCATCCTGAAGCAGGATGTCGAACCGTCCGACGCCTTGGCCAAGGAGATCGCCGACTTCGTCAAGATCCGGCTGGCCGCCCATGAATATCCGCGTGAAATCGAGTTCGTTGACGCTCTACCGATGACCACCACCGGCAAGGTCATCCGGCGTGAGCTCCGCGCCCGCGCGGCTGAGATTGATTAAGGAAAAAGCGCTCATGTCCGAGTTTGTCACCATCTTCGAAATGGGTCCGCGGGACGGTCTCCAGAACGAAAAGCGGTTTGTCCCGACGGAAGACAAGATTGCGCTTGTCGACCGCCTATCCGAGTGCGGTTTCCGCAAGATCGAAGTCACCAGCTTTGTCAGCCCAAAATGGGTGCCGCAAATGGCGGATGCGCAGGAGGTCATGGAGGGCATCCACCGCCATCCGGCTGTTGTTTACTCGGTCCTGACACCGAACGTCAAAGGCTACACGGCTGCCCTCAAGGTCTCGGCTGATGAGGTGGCCATCTTCGGCTCGGCTTCTGAGGGCTTTTCAAAGAAGAACATCAACTGCTCGGTCGCAGAAAGCATAGAACGTTTCAAGCCACTGCTGGAAAAAGCCCGTCAGGATGAAATACCGGTGCGCGGCTATGTTTCCTGCATCACCGATTGCCCTTATGACGGCCCAACGCCGCCCGAGAAGGTCGCCGAAGTCGCAAAGATCCTATACGAGCTTGGCTGCTACGAGATTTCTCTGGGGGACACGATCGGTGCTGGAACACCGGAAACCATCGCCCGCATGCTCGACGCTGTTCTCGCCGTGGTGCCAGCTGAAAAGGTCGCCGGGCATTATCACGACACCAAGGGCCGGGCGCTGGAGAACATCGAGGTCAGCCTTGAGAAAGGCCTGCGCACGTTCGACAGCACCATTGGCGGACTGGGCGGCTGCCCCTATGCCCCCGGCGCCAAGGGCAACGTCGCCACAGAGGCCGTTGCAGAGCTGATGCAGCGCCGCGGTTTTGAGACCGGGCTCAAACTTGAGAAACTGGCCGAGCTTGCCGAATTCGCAAAATCCCTTCGGAGTGACACCGAATGAGTTTTGAGACGATCTCGATTGAAACGGATGACCGCGGCGTTGCAACGCTGACCCTGAACCGTCCGGAAAAGCATAATTCGCTGTCGGCCAAGATGATCGACGAACTTACGGACGCTGCAGACCAACTCGGGTCTGATGGTTCGGTCCGTGTTGTTGTCCTGACAGGCGCTGGCGAAAGTTTTTGTGCAGGAGGCGACCTTGCCTGGATGCGCGAGCAGATGTCAGCTGACCGCGAAACACGCATGGCAGAAGCCCGTAAACTCGCCATGATGCTGAAGGCACTGAATGAACTGTCGAAACCTGTGATTGGGCGCGTACAGGGCCAGGCCTTCGGTGGCGGCATCGGCATGATGAGCGTCTGCGATACTGTGGTTGCCGTCGACACCGCGAAGTTCGGCCTGACAGAGGTTCGGCTTGGCCTGATACCAGCAACAATCAGCCCCTACGTCCTGGCCCGGATGGGTGAAGGCAAAGCGCGCCGGGTGTTCATGTCAGCGCGCATTTTCGGTGCGGAAGAGGCCCGGGATCTTGATCTCGCCGCCAAGGTGGTGAGCGCCGATGACCTCAATGCGGCCATCGAGAAGGAAATCAAACCTTATTTGAGCGCGGCTCCTGCAGCTGTTGCCGCGTCGAAGGCCCTTGCCCGGTCTCTTGGCCCCGTGATTACAGACGCTGTCATCGACGATACGATCCAAAGACTGGCGGACACGTGGGAAACGCCGGACGCCAATGAGGGCACATCTGCGTTTTTTGAAAAAAGAAAACCAGCCTGGACAAACTGAGGATCAGACGCCTCACGCGTTCCGCCGGGCGTGCTCGATCAAAGCTGCAATCCGGGCGACATCGAGTTGCTCTGATTTCGGTGCAGGCTCCTCAACACGGTACATTTTTTCCCGCCGCCGCCGGATTTTCTTGCGTTGCCATTCGCTGATACCTTCCGGCAAATCCACTTCGGCACGGTCCATGCCAATGAGAACACGTTGAAGGTCCGGAATGAGCTCAGATGAGATGGTAAATGTGGACCCGTCGTTGCGGCGGAAGACCAAGGTTTTGGTTGTTTCTTCACCGTTAAGCAGCACGGCTTTTTTCCGCCCACTGGAGCCAATCGTTGACTGGAACCATGCGATCGGGCCGGAGGCATGCCACAGCTTGACGCTCACCTTTTCAAGATCGGTATAAGGCACCCGGACCCGCAGACCGAATTGCGTGAACTCGAAGCCGTTGCCGAAGAACCGGACCCAGGACGTTTCCTGGCGCACAGCAACGGTGAAGAAAACGAGAGACAAACTGGCCGGGAGCAAGCAAATCAGAGCCAAAGCTGCCAAGGCACCCGTTGCCGATGCAAGACCAAGAACCGCGAGTGGCAGAAAAAACAATCCGAACCCGAAACCAATCAGATCGAGTGTCAGGACGGACGGGCGGGACACTGGCCGGATCGCCCCGGAAGCCGGCTGTGGCCGGGGCGGTGCAAGATAAATCGCAGCCGCAGCCACCAAGCACATGATGCTGCTGAGCAGCGTCATAAAGTAAAACCAACCCGCAATGCCGAGCACCGCCAAACCTAACGGTAGTATGCGCCGGAGATATTCAAGCCGTGCTGTTTTGCCCACGCCGCGCTCCTTGGTATCGGGGCGAAATCGCTACACATCCGCTGAAGTTCTGATTCTTTCATTGAATCAACTTGGCCGTCCGTAATCAAGACAGACACAGCACTATCCAAAATGATTGTAGGAAAACGGCAAATAATACCGGGAAAATTTAATTCTAATCCCGGCAATACAAGTGATCTGGTTACAGACCCGCGGCTTTGTTTCTTCAGGAGGCCTTGCGTTCGCGCTCAATGAAACTGAACACGTCTCTGACCTTGCCGAACTTCGGTTTGTCGATTTCCAGATAGTCGTGCATCAGCATATCGATGTCAGCCGCGTTGAAGGGCTTTTTCAAGAAACCGGAGATCCCGACAAAGGCGGCAGACCGTTCGAGATACGTCGTATCGTTTGTCGACATCATGTAGATGCCAACCTTGCTGGATAAATCCCGAATGGAGCCGGCCAACTCCAGACCGTCTACACCCGGCATGTGAAAATCGGTCAAGACCAGTTCGAATTTGCCGCGAGAAAGCGCTTTCAACGCCGCATCGGCACTATCTGCTTCCGAAACTTCAAACTCGAAACGGCTGCTCTCCAAAACCTTTCGGGTCAATTTCCGCATTGTTCCAGAATCGTCGACCACCAGGATCGGATAGGATCGGGTCATGATGCGATAGGTGGCAATAATCTCGGAGATTTCCGCGGGGCTGAAGGGCTTTTGCAGGAAATGATAGGCGCCAAACCGCTTCAGTACCGATTCCGCCTTGTCATCAAGACTGCTCGACATGGCCACGGTCAAACAGTCATTCGACTGGGTATCGCGCATTGCCGAGACGACTTCCGGACCGTTGAGGCCTGGCATGTGAATGTCGACGAAGGCGACGTCGATGCGTTTCGCTTGGAGTATCTCGAGGGCCGCCCGGCCATTCGATGCTTGCTCAATCTCGATATAGCGTTCACCACGATGGGCCTGAATACCTTCCGCAACGATGTCCCGAGCGATTGAGCTGTCGTCCGCGATCATCACGCGTATTATTTTGTGCAGCACGGCTTCCCCATTGCAGAAACGGCCATGCAAAATGATGCCAGCGGCCTAATTATGCAGTTGTTCAAGTAAAGTTATTTCACATCATTCGTATAATTTCGGTTACTGGCACCATTACTCAAACAACGCCTTAACCTGAACGAACAATCAGTTTTAGATCAAAAACCGCAAGTACCAACGCAAGCCAAATCTACCGCGACACAACAACATCCAAAAATGCGAGGGTTTTGTTTTGCTCGATTTGCTTGAGCGCCTCTTTGAGAGCTGACTCCAAATATGCCGCCTGTTCAACACGAGCAGCGAAGGCGCGGCTGGCCTTGGCAACATGCGTAAAGTCGGGCACCGGCGACAATTGGGTCAACGGCATCCTGTTGCTTCGGGCCGCATAGCCATCCGGATAATGATCCAGAACAGACTGGCGTACCGCACCCCATTCCGAATTGTTTAATACGATCACAAGGATCGGCAGGTCGAGAGCTTCGGCAATCTGATGACAAACCACCGGGTTGGAAAACATGTATGACCCGTCTCCCATGGTCGCCACGACACTCCGATCCGGGGCACCCAGTTTCATGCCAAGGGCGGCAGGAAAACACCAGCCGAGCCCGCCAGCATGAGGTTCCTGATACCAAGCCTGCCAATGGTTTAGAGCCATGGGAGCCGGAGGACAGCCAAGTTCTGATAGCACCGATGCTTTTCGATCCCCCAATACGCGGGACAGGCACAGACTGACCAAATTCTTTGTGATGCCCCCCGCTCCATCGGCTTCAGCCGATGCCAAAACGGCTTGCCGGTTTGCTTTGTTGCGCGCAGCCCATTGAGCCCGTCTCGGCGCTGCTTTTTCGGACAGCTCAAGCTCATCCAAAGCTGCCTTCAAAGCGACGATTCCCGGCTGCACGTCCGATGCGATTGCCAGATCACATTGGAAATTGCGCACAGGCACTTTGCTGAAGAGCGGGTCCTGGCCAAGGTGTATGACTTTGCATCCGGGCTTCAGCTTGTGTTTGTCCGGTGCCCAGGGAGCCAGACTGTCGATAACGAGAACGACATCTGCGGTTTCCAGAAGAACGGCCGGATCGTTGCCTGCAGCCATCGGATGATCGAGATCCATCGCAAGCCGCACAGCCCAATACTGGCAGACAGGCATGCCCCATCGCTCCGCCATCCCGGCAAGAGCTGCAAAGCCGTCGGCGCCTCCGGCTCCGCGCTGCGCGAAAATCACTGGATTGTCAGCTTGGGAAATAAGTTCGGCTGCCCGTGCAATGGCGCCTTGGTCGATACCCGGCTGCGGCGCGACCATAATCGCCGGCGAGCCCAATTGGTCCGCCGGGCAAGGCTCACATAGGACTTCGCGCGGCAAGCTCACATAGACCGGACCGCGCGGTGTTGTCTCGGCAAGCGCTTTCGCCCGGTCAACCGTTTCGACAGCCTGCTCGGGAAACCGCAGCTCATAGTCCCATTTGCAGGCTTCACGGACCAAAGCGGGTTGATCGCGCATTTCCTGCCCCCAGCCGATCGGAACGGTTCGTGACCCGAACCGCCCCTGCTCCGTTGTTGGGGTTCGCCCGGAGAAGAGCATCATTGGTATGTTTTCGATCGATGCGTTGATCGCGCCTATCGCGCAGTTGGCGAGACCAACATTCGTATGCGCCATCACTGCAGCCGTTTTGCCGGTGCTGAGATAGTAACCATGCGCCATGCCCATGGCCGCACTTTCGTGCGGGATGACAATCGCTTCCGGTAGATCGATGTTCTTGGCATCAGCCTCGGCAAGACCTTCGATCACCGGCGGGAAATCCGTCCCGGAATTTGCAAAAATGTAGTCAATGCCGATCGCTTTCATCCGGCTGAGCAACGCCCCGCCAGAGGTCAGGAAACCAGCATCCTCTGGCGCGCCGCAGGACCGCGCAGTTTCTCCAGAAGGTGTACCCGGCCTAATCTTGCTCATGAGGAAAGCTCCAGATTTTCAATGGCAGTCTGAACGGCAAGGCGGAACATCTGCTCGGCCGGACTTGGCTGCGCATCCGGGCGGGTCATTAGGCCGATCGGCCCCTTGGTGATGTCGCTGTCAAAGGGCAGACGGACCAGATTGCCATCAGACGTCTCGTTGCGCACAACACCGGAGGAGATGATCCAGACGGCATCGGATTGACGCGTGTAGATCCGCCCGAACGCACCGGACACGGTCTCGATCCGGTTCGGAATTTCCGCAACGCCATTGGCGATCAGATACCGCTCAACCAAGGGCCGGATGGCGGACCCGTCCGGCGGGTAGAGCACCGGCCAGTCGACAATGCGTTTGATGTCTGGCGCGGCGAGCAGCGGATGTCCGGCCCGAACGACGAACTCGACCCGCTCAGAATAAAGCTGCGTGAACGAAACCCCTTCCATGGTAACCGGGCGTCCGAGGCGGCCAATTACCAGATCAATCTCACCCAGCCGCAAACGCTCGATCAGATATCCATGCGGACCATCCAGGATCTTCAGCATGACCGCTGGGGCCAGGTCCCGGAATTCACGGATGGCAGCGGGCAAGAAGCTTCCCGAAACACTCGGCAAAGCTCCAACGGTCAAGGTGGCCCGAGCCTCCTCACCGGCATTGACCACACCGTCCAGGCCTTGCTGAAGGCTGGCTAGGGAAATCTGGGCAAAATGCAGGAACATCTTGCCTTGCGGCGTCAGCGATATCCCCGCGCGGCTGCGGGACATCAGTGTCGCGCCAATCGTTTCCTCCAATTCCTTGAGGGTTTTGGATATGGCCGGTTGAGTAAGGTTCAACTTGTCGGCAGCGAGCTTCAGACTGCGCTCCTGCGCAATCTCGACAAAACATTGGATGTGTCGGAATTTTATCCGCCGATCGATCATTTACTTATCCATTTTGGAAATCAAATGACCTAATTTGTCATTTTACTTCACCATTTCAGATAAACAATATGCTCAAAAACGCGGGGAGGTCTAGATGCGTACTCAAGTTGTCATTGTTGGAGGAGGTCCCTCCGGGCTCCTGCTGGGGCAACTTTTGCACCTGAAGGGGATCGACGCGGTCGTTCTGGAGCGCAAGACCAAGGACTATGTGCTTGCGCGGATCCGGGCCGGCATTCTGGAAACGGGCCTGGTCGAACTGATGCGCGAGGCCGGCGTGTCCGAGCGTATGGACAAGGAGCGTTTTGTCCACACAGGCACCTGTATTTCCTATGAAAACGAGATGTTCTCGATCAACTTCGAGGACCTTATCGGCAAGAGCGTGATCGTATACGGCCAGACAGAGGTGACACGCGACCTCTATGAAGCCCGCGAAACTTCCGGTGCAAAGACCATCTTCGAAGCAGAGGGTGCCGCAATCCACGATGCCGATACGGACGCACCATACGTGACTTACATGAAGAATGGCAGCGAGCACCGGATCGACTGCGATTTCGTGGCAGGGTGCGACGGCTTTCACGGGGTCAGCCGAAAAACCATCCCGGATACTGTCCGCAAAGACTATGAGAAGGTCTTTCCGTTCGGCTGGCTGGGTATCCTGTCCGAAACGCCGCCAGTGCACGAAGAGCTGATCTACGCCAACTCCACCCGCGGATTTGCACTCTGCTCCATGCGCAATGAAAACCTGTCCCGCTATTACGTCCAATGCGAGCTCAGCGATAAGGTCGAGGACTGGAGCGATGAGGCGTTCTGGGAAGAACTGAAAAGACGGCTTCCGGAGGATATCGCGGAAAAGCTCGTCACTGGGCCGTCGATTGAAAAATCAATCGCGCCTCTGCGATCTTTTGTCAGCGAGCCGATGCGCTGGGGCCGATTGTTCCTCTGCGGCGATGCTGCGCACATCGTGCCTCCGACTGGGGCAAAGGGCCTCAACACTGCTGCGTCAGATGTTCACTATCTCTACCGCGCGCTGTCAGCCTATTACCTCGATAAGGACAGCACAGGTATCGAAACCTACTCCGAAACGGCGCTGGCACGAGTCTGGAAAGCGGAGCGGTTCAGTTGGGCAACCACCAATCTGCTGCACCGGTTTCCGGATCAATCCGAGTTTGATCTGAAAATGCAGCGGGCCGAAATTGAGTCTCTGCATTACAATCCGACCGCCCAAAAGTGGTTTGCCGAGAACTATGTGGGACTGCCCTACTGATGCACATCGCACGGCTCACAAATGCGGACATTTACTGGCGCGAAGACGGCGACCCGACCGGCACCCCTGTCGTGTTTGCAAACTCCCTCGGCACGGATTTGCGGCTCTGGGACAAGGTCATCGAGCGTCTTCCTGAAGAAGGCTTCCGCTACATCCGCTTCGACAAGCGCGGCCATGGCCTCTCCTCCTGCCCCTCTGATGTTTATTCCATGACGGATCTGGTCGAAGATCTGGAGGAATTGCTCGGCCATATCGGCGTATCTCAGTTCTCGCTGGTCGGCCTTTCCATTGGCGGAATGATCGGACAGCTGCTCGCCCATCGCCAGTCGGATCGCATGACCAGTCTTGTTCTGGCCTGCACAGCGGCAAAAATGGGCACAGAAGAGATGTGGCAAACCCGGATTGCCGCTGTCCGCAAAGGCGGTGTCGAAAATATCGCCGACGCTGTACTGGACCGCTGGTTCTCAGGCCCTTTCCGGCACTCTGACGAATGCATTGCGTGGCGCAACATGCTGAGCCGGACGCCAGCTGAGGGTTATATCGGCTGTAGTCAAGCTCTGGCCGTAACGGATCTCACCGCGACAACCTCCGAATTGACGCTTCCCGTATTGGGGCTCGCCGGATCTGAAGATCTCGCCAGCCCTCCGGAACAGGTAAAAGCCACAGCCGACCTCATTCCTGGCAGCCGGTTTGTTGAAATAGATGGTGCCGGTCACCTGCCCTGTGTTGAGCAGGCCGACGTCTTTACGGCCCATTTGCAGAATTTTTTGAAGGAGAGCGCTCATGTCTGACCGGTATGAGCAGGGTCTGGATGTCCGCCGCTCCGTTTTGGGCAACGCCCATGTTGATCGCGCAGAGGCTGCGAAGACCGATCTCGATGCGCCCTTTCAAACGCTGATCACCGAAGCGGCCTGGGGCACGGTCTGGGCATCTGACGGCATCAGCCCGCGCGAGCGCTCCATGTTGACGCTGGCCCTCTTGGCAGCTCTCGGGAATTTTGAGGAAATTGCCATGCACATCCGCGCAACGGCCCGGACAGGCGCAAGCAAGCAGGATGTTCTGGAGGCCTTCCAGCATGTCGCGATTTATGCTGGAGTTCCTCGGGCCAACCAGGCGCTCAAGATTGCCAAGGACACTTACGCGGACATGGAACGGGAGGAGGCGGGCGAATAACGCCGGCCGGGAGGAACGCCACAATGAAACCAGGCCCCTATTACCAGCGTGACCGGCAATGGCAGCCGCCCGCGCTGACGCCGGACTACAAGACAAGCGTTTCCAGATCCCCTCAGTATTCGATGATCAGCCTGGAAACGACAGTCAGCGAAATCACCGGACCGGTCTTTGGACACAACGACATCGACCCGCTCGACAAGGATCTTCTGTCGAACTACGCAAAACCGGGCGAAAGCCCGATTGGCGAGCGCATCATCCTTCATGGACGGGTTCTCGACGAGAATGCAAAGCCGGTTCCGAACACACTGCTCGAAATCTGGCAAGCCAATGCCGGTGGCCGCTACCGGCACAAGAAGGACACCTATCTCGCGCCGATCGACCCGAATTTTGGTGGCTGTGGCCGCACACTAACGGACGAGAACGGGTACTACGCGTTCAGAACCGTGAAGCCTGGCGCATATCCCTGGCGCAATTGGGTCAACAACTGGCGGCCGGCCCATGTCCATATTTCCATCTTCGGTTCCGCCTTCGCACAGCGCCTGATCACGCAGTGCTACTTTGAAGGCGACCCGTTGATCGCCAAATGCCCGATCGTGAACTCTATTCCGGACCCGGACGCGGTTGATCAACTGGTCGCACGGCTGGATCTCAACGCCACCATCCCCCTCGATACCATCGCTTACAAGTTCGACATCGTGTTACGTGGGCGCCGTTCGACGCTGTTTGAAAACCGGCCGGAGGGGAACTGATCATGCGCCAGACACTGAATTACTTGAAAGAAACACCCTCCCAGACGGCGGGCCCTTATGTCCACATAGGCCTTGCGCCCGGAGCCGCCGGTTTTGATATTTACACCCAGGAGCTCGGGCATGACATTGCCGGGCCAAACGCAAAAGGCGAACGCATCCACATTGAGGGCCGTGTCATTGATGGCATGGGGTCTCCGATCAAGGACGTGCTTCTGGAAACCTGGCAGGCCAATGCAGACGGCATCTATGCCCATCCGGAGCATCGTGGTGAAGTTGAGGACGGGTTCAGGGGCTGGGGCCGGGTCATTCCGGATTTCGAGACCGGAAACTGGACTTTCGAGACAGTCAAGCCGGGTGCGGTCACGGATCTGAACGGTCGTCAAATGGCTCCGCATATCAGCCTCTGGATCGTCGCCCGCGGGATAAATGTTGGCCTGCAAACCCGGCTTTATTTTTCAGATGAGACATCCGCCAATGCAGCCGATCCGGTGCTCAATCTGATCGAGTGGGAGCGCCGCCGGGCAACGCTGATTGCAGAACGGACAGACAGCGATGGAACGCCGGTCTACCGGTTTGACATCAAGCTGCAAGGCGAAGACGAAACCGTCTTTTTCGACATTTGAGGCGGATATGAGCAAACCTTGCATCATCTGTGTTGCGATCACCGGCTCGTTGCCGACAAAAGAAAACAATCCGGCTGTGCCGGTCACTGTCGCCGAACAAGTTGAAAGCACACATGAGGCCTTTGAAGCCGGCGCCACAATTTGCCACGCCCATGTGCGCAACGAGGATCAAAGCCCGTCTTCGGATCCGGAGAAATTTGCCCGACTGAAGGAAGGTCTTGAAAAACACTGTCCCGGCATGATCATCCAGTTCTCGACCGGCGGGCGTTCAGGCGCAGGAAAAGCGCGCGGCGGCATGCTGCCGCTTGAGCCGGACATGGCCTCCCTTTCCGTTGGCTCCAACAACTTCCCGACGCGGGTTTACGAAAACCCGCCGGATCTTGTGGACTGGCTGGCCGCAGAAATGCGGACATACACCATCAAACCGGAGATCGAGGCCTTCGATCTCAGCCACATTCACCAGGCAGCGGCGATGAACAGGGATGGCCGCATACCGGGCCGTCTTTATGTCCAGTTCGTTATGGGCGTGAAGAACGCCATGCCCGTCGATAAGGATGTGTTCGACTATTACATCAGGACCGTCGAACGGCTCGTTCCGGATGCCGAATGGTGTGCTGCCGGCATCGGCCGTCACCAGCTGACCATCAACGAGTGGTCGATCGCAGCCGGAGGGCACACACGCACCGGACTGGAAGACAATATCCGCCTCGACAAGGACAGGCTTGCTCCGTCCAATGCCGCTTTGGTCAAACGGGCGGTTGAGCTTTGCGAGAAGTATGATCGGCCGGTTGCGGACTGGCAAAAGGCCCGCGAGATCCTGCAGATTCCGCTCCAAGCCGCTTGACGGCTAGAGCATCGGGCGTTTTGATTGAAAACGCCCGAAGGTGCTCGACCACTAAAAATCGGTCAGCTTTGGACGTGAAATCGATCCCGATTTAACGCCCGCTGATCTAGTCTCTGTTGTTTCTTGATCAGGCATCCTCTGTCTGAACGTAGGTTTCATGCCTGTTTCCCTGTTTTCCAGCCCGGTTTTTTCCGATCTTTACTCCGACGCCGATCTGGTTTTGCGGCTGGATGAGGAAGCCGATCTTCTTCATATGATCCGGTTTGAGCAGGCTCTCGCAAAAGTGCAAGGCGCCCTCGGCATCATTCCGGAAGGTGCAGCTGCAACGATCGTCTCTGCGCTGGAAACCAGTGAGATTGAGCCGAATGCTTTGAGTAGCGGCACGAGGTCTGCTGGAATTCCCGTTCCCGCACTTGTGGCTTCTTTGAGAAAGATCGCCGGTGACGACGCAGGCAGCTGGCTGCACTGGGGAGCCACCAGCCAGGACGTGATGGACACGGCGCTGGTTCTCCAGGCAAAGAGCTGCCTCGATGTGCTGGAAGAACGCCTTGGCAAACTGATCGACACTTTGGAAACAGAAAGCGTCCGGCACGCCAATCAGCTTCTGGCCGGCCGGACACGGTCGCAGATTTCGACACCTGTCACGTTCGGCTACCGGATTGCACAATGGGCACACGGCCCAATTGACGCTGAGGCCGATCTGCCAGATCTTCGCAAGAAAGTTCTGAAAATCCAGTTCGGCGGGGCTTCCGGAGTCAACGGTGCCGTGGTGCCAGATGGACCGCGGATCGCAGAAGCCCTTGCCAAGGAACTCAAGCTCCATTTTTCGCCATCCTGGCACACGAACCGATCGAATATCCTCGCGCTGACCGCCTGGCTGCATGCCCTCACCGCCGGTCTTGCCAAGATGGCCGGCGATCTTCTTCTGCTCGGCAGATCAGAAGTTGCGGAGGTCTCGTCGGGAACAGGCGGCGGGTCCTCGACAATGCCGCAAAAGGCCAATCCGGTTCAGGCCGAAGCCATTCTGACGCTCAACACCATCGTGCAAGCGTCCGCAGGCGGGATTGCGGCAGCGGCCAGTCCGGCAGAAGAACGGGACGGCGCCCGCTGGCCACTGGAATGGGCATTCTTGCCGCAGATGCTGATTGCAGCCGGCGCAGCCCTCCGCCACGCCCAAGCGCTTGCAGACAGCATGTCTGCGAACCCGGAACGGATTTCCGCTTGCTTCAAGAACCATCCGGAAATCATGGCAGAGGCTGCAAGCTTCGCACTTGCCAAGAACGGCATTCCGAGAGCCGAAGCCAAGGACATTGTTGCCAAGGCCGCGTCACAGGCTGACTTCAAATCAACCTTGAAGGAACTGGCGCCCAACGGGATCGACTGGGACGCCGTTCTTGACCCGGCTACTGTCATACCGGCTTGCAAGGAAATGACCGCCGAGATATTCGCCCGGCGGTCGAGATAGCTCTCCGCTTCGCTTTGAACGCGCAGTCTGACAGGCCTCAAGCAAATGACTGCAATCCGCGCTAACTGAGCACACTTGGCAACCACAGCGTCAACGCCGGAAAGCTGACAAGAAGCACCACGCGCACCAACTCCGCGCCAAAGAAGGGCGCAACACCTTTAAACGTCTCGATCATCGGGGTGTCGCGGGCCAGGGAGGAAATCACGAACACGTTCATTCCAACCGGCGGCGTAATCAGTCCAAGCTCCACTACAATGAGCGCGAGGATCCCGAACCAGATCTTCAGGTCTTCAGTGCTCATACCAAACCCGGCGCCGTCAGCGCCCTGATAGATCCCGCCATTGATCTCGACCAGAACCGGCCAGAAGAACGGAATCACCAGCAAGATCATCGACAGACTGTCCATCAGGCAACCGAGCAGGATAAGCGCAACGAGCAGGAGGATCAGAACCGTCATCGGCTCAAGGCCCGAACCGGCGATCCAGGCAGCGGTTTCCTGAGGCAGGCGTACCCGCGACATGAAGATCTTTAGAAGTTCAGCACCAAGGATAATCAGATAAATCATACCCGAGGTCGCTGCCGTTTCCTTGAGCGCGCCCAGCATGTCCGGCCAGGACAACTTGCGCTGCAAGAGACCAAAGACCAGCACAAGAAACACACCGGCCGCAGCAGCCGGGGTCGGGTTGAAAAAGCCGAAATAGATGCCGCCGATCACAAGAGCGAAGATCAGCAGAACCGGGATCATTCCGGCCGTTGCCTCGATGAACTCACGGCGCTCGGGCACACCGCCTTTCGGGCCAGCCTCTGGCTTGATCGCCACATAAATCGCAATGGTCAGCAGAAACAAGACTACGGCCAGCAGGCCGGGTAGGAACGCCGCCATGAACATCGTCACGATGTTCGCTTCAACGATGATCGCGTAAATGATCAGGACAACAGAGGGCGGGATCAGGATTCCGAGCACGCCGCCCGCCGCCAGGGTCCCGGTGGCAAGGGCCCCGGAATACTTGTAGCGGCGCAGTTCCGGCAGGGCGACCTTGCCCATGGTGGAGGCCGTCGCAAGGGACGAACCACACACCGCCCCGAAGCCCGCACAGCCGGCGATTGCCGCCATCGCCGTGCCACCGCGCAGCCAGCCAAGCCAGGCATTTGCCCCCCGGAACAACGCCTGGCTAAGACCCGTCTTGGATGCGATCGCCCCCATCAACACAAACATCGGCACAACGGACAGGTCGTAGATCGAGAACTGGCCATACGCCAACGTCTTCAACTGGCTGAAGACCAATGCCGGACCGTTGAGCAGCATGGTTCCGACGCCGCCGACCAGGATCATCGCGTAGGCAATCGGCATCCGGATCGCAATCAGGATAATAAGCGCGACGAGCCCGCCCACGCCGAGAACAACAGCGTCTGCCATTTATCATTATCCTTTCGACAGGGCTGAAGTGTCACGCATCAAAGTGACGAGCGCTGCAAGAGCCAGCAAAACAAGAGATGCAAGGATCGGAACAAACGCCATCCAGTGCGGGATCTGCAAGATCGTAGTCGTATAACCGTATTCTCTTTGGTCGAGCATCCCGTGGAACATGCGCCAGATCAGCAAAGATGCAAATCCAAGCGCAACCAGCGAGCCCAGCAACGTGAAGAACGCGATCAACCGCTTCGAGGCTCCAGCTGTGAAAATATCCGCTGACACATTGGCGCCTGTCAGCTGGCAATAGGGCAGGAACGCAAACACTGCGACCGCAACGCCCATTTCCGTCAGTTCAAAGTCACCGGGGAAAGGTTTACCGAACATGGATCCGATGATGGACAACATGTTCACCGCTACGACGGCCAAAAGTACACCGCCGCCAAGGAGAGCCCAGACCGTGATGACCCGGCTGGCAATCCCGGTGAACCCGGAATTGCCTGTTTGTTGATCTGCCGGCATCAGTTGGACGCGTTGTTTGCAACAGCAGCCCGGGCCTTGTCCACCAAAGCGGACCCGTCGATGCCTTTGCTGGAGACTTCCTCGACCCAGCGGCCGACAACCGGCTCAAGCGCTGTGTTGAACTCCGCGGTTTCTTCCGGCGTCAAGGTAATGTGCGTGTTGCCGGCCTTCACCGCGAGCCCAATGCCAAAATCATCCGCACCAGCCCAGATATCGCCAACTTCCTTCGACCAGGCAGCATCCGATGCATCGCGGAAGGCTTTCTGGACATCTTCCGGCAAGCTGTCCCAGCGGTCCTTGTTCATGGACACCTGAAACACCGTCGTGCCAAAGCGTTCCTTGTCCGCCCCTTCGATCTGGTAATTGGTCTGCTCCTGGATCTTCAGCGGCGGAATGATCTCCCAAGGGATCATGGCCCCGTCAATAACCCCCTTCTGCAATGCAGGCGGAAGTTCCGGGACCGGCATGGCAACCGGGGACGCGCCAAGCGCTTCAATCACCCAGGCGCCCGTGCGGGTCGGGATCCGGATTTTCTTGTCCTTGAGGTCTGCGACTGACCGCACTTCCGTGTCGCGCATATGAATGCCCTGACCGGCATGCACATGGAGGAACATGACCTCAACGCCCTTGTAGTCGTCTTTCAGATCACTCTCGAAGAGTTCCTTAAGCGCCAGATTGGTCGCTGCGGTATCGTTCTTGTGGACCCCCGGCAGCTCAAAGACCTCAGAGCGCGGGAACAGGCCGGGCGTATAGCCGTTGACCGTCCAGACGAGGTCCACAACACCATCACGAACCTGGTTGATCAGCTCCGGCGGACGGCCGCCCAGGGTCATCGCCGGATAGATCTCGATGGAGACCTTGCCACCGGAGTTTTCCTCCACCTGCTTGGCCCAGGGCACCAGCATCTTGGAGTGTGCCGGGGCTTTTTCGCCCAGGAAGTGGTGCAGCTTGAACTCGTGATCTGCAGCCTGCACTGATGTTGCGCCGAGCGCCAACAGGGCTGCGCCGAAAACCGCCTTAAAATGCATGATCGTTCCTCCTCCTACGCCGGACATACAAGTGAAAGACCAGTCCGGCTGTGGCCGCGCCTCATTCGCGCTGTTGGTTGCCCAAGCTTATCGGGTGCAAGGTGCCGCTGGCACATAATTTTTCACCCTATTGAAGCCTATCCCACCATTAAACAGGAGACATGTCTCCTCCCGAATTCAGTTTTTACTAATTCACTTGGTAATGTAAAATGACATAATGTTGGAGTTGATTTCCTTTTTTGGAAACTAAGTGCCGATTACCCGTGGCATCAACACCAGCCAGTCCCCGAGACATCATCTCAGCCTGTACTCTGCTGAGGGAGCCGCATAGAGTGAGGTGCAGCCTCTTATGAGAACACTACAGGAGATAACTGGATGATGAGCCAACTGTCAGCGCGGATGAGCGTTTTTGCTGCTGCGGCATTTGCGATCGGCTTCAGTGCAGCCGCGCATGCTGACGATGCTATTTCCAAGGTCAAAGCGGCAGCACCTTTGGCGGTTTGCGAGATTACGCCAAAGGAAAACGGCAAAGCCTACGTCATATGGCATTTGACGGCCTTTGATGAAGACGGCACCCGCTACTACCGGGCGATCACCAGCAACTTGATCGAATTGATCGTCAAACCGGACGGCTCCATCCAGAGTGATGCCAACCCGTGCACGAATGAACTGACATTCTACTCATCGAGTTACCGCTGAGCTGTCAGGATACAGCCCAAGTGGTGGCGCATTCATAGGCGACGCCGACCGCTGATCGCGGTGCTGCGCTCTTCATAGATTGTCATAACCTTTGAAGAAGTGGTGCAAGTGAGAAAAGCGCTCAAGTAGGCCAAAGGCCGATAGCGCAATAAGAGAAGATGGTGCCGCTGATAGGACTCGAACCTACGACCCCATCATTACGAATGACGTGCTCTACCAACTGAGCTACAGCGGCTTGGCTCTTGAACAACTCCAAGAGACGATCTCAAAGGCAGTCCTCAAAAACTGGCGCTGCCCGAGTGGGCCGCTAATTACCGGAGCTTCGATCCGGATGCAAGGGCTTTTCCGGGTCCAGGAAATGATGACCACACGTTCGGGTCATCAGTACTTTCCGGATTGAAGCTTCCCTCCTCAGCCTAGTTAAAGAACCGGGGGCGGGAACCTTTCTTCTTGTCGTCTGCGTCCTCGTCATCGTCCGTGCCAGGATCATCCGGCATCCGCGAGAGAGGAAATTCAATCGGACGATCTAAGTCCTCGTCTTTGGCCTTTTTCTCATCAGACTTGCTGTCTTCAAATGTGCCATTAACGGCGGAAGCAGGTTCAGCGGCCTGTTTGTCGGGTGTGGCGTCTGAAGTGGCCTTTTCAGCCTCGTCTGTTTTGGCTTTTTCTGCATCGGCATCTTTTACAGGTGCCGCGGCAGCGGAAGCCTTATCAGACGGAGCTGAAGCTGCGGGACCGTCCGGCAAGTCCTTGAGGGCGGGGGCGAATTTCACATCGTCCGTTGTCCCCTCATAGCCTTCCTTATTAACCGGAGCAGCAGTCGCTTTTACGTCGGACTTAGCGCTTGGTGCAGGTTCCGTCTCCTTGGTCGTTTTTGACGGCTCCTCGCTTTGAGGCTCGGCCTTCAACTCAACGACCTTGGCATCGGCAGCCTCTTCCGGTTTTTCGTCGGACGCGTCTTTGGTCTGCGAAGGTGCGGTCGCCGCCGGCTCGACAGGCTCTGCAGCAGGTTCCTTGACTGGTGCAGCCGCAGGCAGAACAGGGGCCTCAAACAAACTGTCTTCCAACAGAACACCATCTTCCTCGTTGAGGCTGCCCGGCGAGGACCATTGGAACGCATCCAGCTTCCCGGTCACAGGCGACACGGCCTGCCATTCAGAAGACACCACGCCGTCGGCGATCCAGACCTTGTCGAGCGGCGCCTTGACCGCCCGTGCAAGCCAATCGCGGACCCGGCCCTTGTCGCCGGTCTCGGCCTCTTCCACTTCGGCCATCAGGATGAAGGCCGCCCTGGTCGGCTCGGATTGCAGCGCTTTCTTCAGCTGTGTGCGGGCTTCTTCAAATTCGCGCGCTTCCAATGCAGCCTTGGCGATCGCGATGGCCCCTTCCGCGGTGTTGGCGCGCTGCGCCGCAAGGCTTTTGGCACGCTTCAGCCGGTCAACAGCTGAATCGCCCGTGCGCACATGGGAATAGGTTTCGGCCAACTCCGGATGCGGCGACAACCGCCAAGTCGCTTCGATCACTTTCGACGCCTTACGGATATCTCCCCGGCGGGTCGCCAGCCGAGATGTGATGACAGCGGCCGGAACCAAATCCAGTGCCAACCCGTGCGCTTCTTTTGCCAGCGAGAAGGCCCGGTCCGGATCGTTGTCTTCCAGTTTGTGGGCAAGAGCGGTGAGGATGACTGCACGCTGACGGCGATAAGCCTTTTTATCCAGGAGTTTGGACGTATAGTTCCGCTCAAGGGTTTTCAGCGCCTCATCCCAATGATGGGCAACAGCCTGATACCCGAGAACGGCTTTCCCGGCCCACTCAAGGCCCGGTGCGGATTTCGCAGCCTCTTCCGCGTAATGGCGCGCGGCAACCGGCTCCTTCTGGCGTTCTGCCTCGACAAACAGGCCATGCAAACCGAGCGTCTTTGTATTGGGATCGTCCAGCATGGCTTCAAAGCGCTGCCGTGCTTCGCCGTCCTTGCCAGCCAGCTGCGCCGTTTGCGCAAGAAGGAGTTTAGTCGCCGGCTCTTCATTCAGCAGCTTGTCTGCATCAAGTCCGTAGCGCCGTGCCATTTTGGCATTGCCCGTGCCAAGTGCAATCAACCCTTGCGACAAGGCTGTGTAGCCTTTGTCCTTCCGGCGCTGCTTGAAGAAACGGCCAGCGATTTGCGGAGATTTCAGGATCGCGCGGATAACACCGACAACGACCAGAAACGCGACGAGAACAAGGCCCACCACCAGGGCAACCACCACCGGCGGCTGTTCCCAGACATAGCCGTTCCAGCTGACCGATATCGTTCCAGGCAAATCCGCCATCCAGGCAAACCCGAGGGCAGCCAAAAACAGCATGGCGAAAAAGATGAGGACGCGGATCATCGGTGTCGCTCCCAAAGTGCGCCGGACCATCCCGGCAGAATAAACTCAAATCCGGCTGGCCGCTGAACGGCCACCGGCTCAGCTGTCGTTTTTCGCAAGCGCGCTCAGAACTTCCTGAGACGCCTTGTCCGTCAGCGCATCAACTTCAACCCGTGCCTCTGCCCGGTTTGTCCAGTCCGCAGCTGCGTCCTGACCCGCTTGCGGCAGATCCTTGGAGGCCGCAAGCGCCGCGCTCAAATCTCCCTTGGAGACAGCATTTTCCATCCGCCGCAAAACGGCATCCGGCCCGGTGCCGTCTGCATTGCCCGGCCCGCGCACTGCCACAAGTGACCGGGCACTTGCCAGGAAGCTCTGCAGCACATCGCCGGACTCGTCCGGCTCCGCGAAGGTCTGGTAGACGCTGCGCGCAACATTCGGGAACTGCGCGATCAGGACAGACACAGGCTCCACACCAGTCTTTGCGTGTGCTTCAAGCGCGGACAGGTCCATATCTGCCGGAAGGCCGGCTTTGACGGCTGCAAGCTCTGTCTCATAAGGACGGCCCGAATCCACCGCCGACTTCAATGCCGACACAGACAAGGCCCGCGCCGCAGTCTCCCGCGCTGTTGCATCACCCATGGTTGATTCAACTTGTGCCAGTCTCTTGGACAAGCTGTCGAGTTCGGCCCGCAAATCTTCAAGCGCTGCGTTGTTGGCAGCACCGACGGACTGAATGTCTGCCGAGAGGCTCGAAAGTGTTTCTGTGGCCCGCGCCTGGCTGTCCGCAAGGGTCTTCAAGGACACATCTGAGGTCGACACCGCTGTTTGCGCAGCTTTTGCTGTTGCCTCCGTGTTCTGCAGACGGGTCTGCAGCTCGGTCAGCTGCGTCTCAAAACCTTTGACCTGACCTTCAAGGTCCGTCACGGAACCGGAGAGTTTTTCCGTCTCTGACGTCGCCGCAGAAGTGCCGCCTTCCAGTTCGGTAAGTCGGGACTCAATCGGGGCGAGATCAACGGGTGCTGCGGCTTTCACCGTATCTTCCAGGCTGCTCAGCCGGGTTTCCAGCGGCGCCAGATTTACAGGCGTTCCGTCTGCAGACGTTGCAGAACCGGAAGCCAGATCTGCTTTCAAGGCATCAAAGTCCTGCTTCAACGCATCGACGGCACCAGACACATCAGCTCCACCAGACTGGGCAGCTTCTGTCAAAGACTGCTCCACGGCAGCGACTTTGCTCTCCAAATCCGAAAGAGCTCCGCTGACGTCTTGTCCGGAGACAGTCGTTCCAAGCGCGCTCAGCTGACTTTCCAGATCCGAGATTTTCCGTTCTGCTGCTGTCAGCGCGCGGGACATCTCCTGATCCTGCTCAGGTGTCAACTTGACGATGCCGGCCTGATAGAGACCGAAGCCTCCGCCGAGCACCAGGACGCCGCCGATCACCGCGGCGATCAGAACACCGAACGCTCCAACGCCGCTGCTTTCCTGAGCTGCGGGCGGATTAGAGAAACTTGCAGATCCGGATGCGGGTTTCTGCGCCGAACTGCTGGAAGTGGAAGACGATTTGCTCGTTGCCGTACTTGCCGATGCGCTGCTCGAACTGCTCTTTCCAGCGTCCGTACCCGGTGTCGTTGGCTTCGAAGCGGATTGAGAGGACGTACTGCTGGCGGCCGAACCAGCGGGCTTGGAAGCGGTCGACGAAGACGAAGTAGCAGATGACGCGGCGCTTGACGGACGCGTTGAAGATGTTGAGGAACTTGTCGTTGGGGACGTTTTCGACTCGGCGGGCTTGGACGATCCGGATGTCCCGGATGCTGTCGAAGACGGTGATTTGTCGCTCACCTTCTCCGGCTTCAGATCAATTGTGACCGGACGCTTCGATCCGGACGACCCAGAACTGGAGGCGGAGCTTCCCGATTTTGCGGATGAACCGGATCCTTTGCCATCGGATGATGATGTTCCGCCAGGAGTTTTGTTATCACTTGCCATCTATCTCTCTCCCGCACCCAGCCAGTCCCAAGATCTTAACTATACACGTCTCTTTGCAAAGCGGTAGCACCGCGGCAAAGAGTCTTGCGCGCTGCAAAACAACGACTCCCCCGGTTCGGGTTAACACTCTGCTAACAACAGATCGAAGAGCGCATCTTCACGCGGCGCGCTGGCGATATGAACGTCATTAAAGCCCAGGAGACCTGCTGCTGCCTGACCGGAAATGGCGTAGACTGGCAAATTGGAAAAAATGTGTTGTGGCAAATTGGCGGTGAGGAGCTTCGCGAGGATTTCGCCAGTGCGGCGCGAAAACACCAAAACACCGTCATAGTCTTCATTTGCCAGCACTGCGAAGACAGTCTTCGGCAGGTCCGGAACAGCCTCCATCCGGTAAACCAGAAGGGTCTGGCAAGTGATGCCACCCCTTTCCAGAATCTCCCCGAGATCGCCCGATCGCTGTTCTGCGGACAGATAAAGGACCTTGCGCAAGTCAAATTCAGCCGAGGACAAGATCAGGCTGGCCAGACCCGCCACATCAGAATCAGCTGAGCGAACATCTTCAAAACCCACCGCCCGACAGGCTGCAGCGGTTTTGTCTCCAACCGTGAAGGCAGGCAGAGACGTCAATTGTGCCAGCTGTGCGTGATGAGTGATCGCATCAACAGCACGGCGGCTGGTGAGCGCCAAAGCGTCAACACCGGTAAGGTCAAAACTTGGCGGGGGACAGGGACAAAATTGCAGTAGGGGCATCTCGTCCGCCTCATATCCCAAGGCCCGCAATCGATCGGCAGTTCTCTTGCAGTCAGGTTGCGGACGGGTCACAAGGAAACGCATCGGCTCAGTGGTTCGAGAGGAACCCGGGCCCCATCTTGGCTTTCAAGGCTTCACCAGCGACCTGGCCGATTTGAACAGCATCAGCTGCGCGTCCGGAACGCACCTCATCATGAACCTCAGAGCCGTCCGGTTTCAAAACTGTGCCTTTCAAGGTCAACTCGTCGCCGTTCAACAGGGCCAGACCGCCAATCGGGGTTCTGCAGGATCCATCCAGAACCGCAAGGAACGCGCGTTCCGCATCAAGACGGATTTGGGTCTCCCGATCATGGATTGCCTGCAGCATTTCAAGCGTCCGTTCGTCGCCTTCACGGCTTTCGATGCAGATCGCGCCCTGGCCGACAGCC
The DNA here is from genome assembly GCF_055755305.1 of Roseibium sp. R5. NCBI lineage: Bacteria > Pseudomonadati > Pseudomonadota > Alphaproteobacteria > Hyphomicrobiales > Stappiaceae > Roseibium > Roseibium sp. R5. The sequence continues at coordinate 1,575,064 of NZ_CM146910.1, read as the reverse complement.
GGCAGAAAATCCTCGGTTTCGAGAAGGCTGGTCACCTCCCCTTCAAGGCCAAGGCGGCGCAAGCCTGCATAGGCGAGCAGTGTCGCGTCCACTTCGCCTTCTGCGAGCTTGCGCAAACGGGTCTGCAAGTTGCCGCGGTACATCACCACATCAATATCGGGGCGAAGGCGTTTGATCATCGCCTGGCGGCGCAGCGAGCTGGATCCGACCACCGCGCCATGCGGCAAATCCATCAGGGTTTTGGCTTTGGGAGACAAAAATGCATCCCGAACATCTTCACGCGGCAGGAAGGCAGTCAGAGCCAAACCGTCCGGCAGAACGGTCGGCATGTCCTTGGACGAGTGTACGGCCAGATCAATACGCCCATCCAGCATGGCCTCCTCAATTTCCTTGGTGAACAGGCCTTTCCCGCCGACTTCAGACAGGGGCCGGTCCTGGATCTGGTCTCCGGAGGTCTTGATCACCTCGATTTCGAAGGCGTCCTCTGGAAGGTCATGGGCAGCCATCAGCCGGGCACGGGTTTCATGGGCTTGAGCCAGAGCCAGCGCGCTGCCCCGTGTTCCGATGCGCAAAGGATTTGATTGCAAGGTTTACCGTCCAAATGCTACGCCCGGCTAAAGACGCGCCGGGTCTGTTCGTTCTTTCTGGTATATGACCTAGCACAAATAACTGCGGCAAGACCAATGACCTTCGTCAATGAAAATCGAGCGGACACCCGATTAACGGTTCTGGGCATTGAAACAAGTTGCGATGAAACCGCAGCTGCCGTGGTGCGCGGACCGCTCGACAAAAACATTCTATCAAATGTCATCCGGTCTCAGATCGACGAACATACGGAATTCGGCGGCGTGGTGCCGGAAATTGCGGCCCGGGCGCATATCGAGATCCTGGACAAAATTGTTGCCGAAGCGCTCCAGAAATCAAAATGTTCCTGGGATGACATTGATGCTGTCGCCGCAACGGCCGGCCCCGGGCTCATTGGCGGTGTGATCGTGGGCTTCATGACTGCCAAGGCAATTGCCATGGCCGCCGGCAAGCCTCTTGTTGGAGTGAATCATCTCGAAGGCCATGCGCTCACCGCGCGCCTAACCGATGATCTGGACTTTCCGTTTCTGCTACTGCTTGTTTCTGGCGGGCACAGTCAGTTTTTGCTCGTACGCGGGGTTGGCGATTATGAACGCCTCGGAACGACCATTGACGATGCGATTGGCGAGGCGTTCGACAAGACCGCAAAACTTCTCGGCCTGCCCTATCCCGGCGGCCCGCATGTTGAAAAAATGGCGAAAAAGGGGGACGTGACCCGTTTCAAACTGCCGCGTCCGCTGCTCGACCGGCCTGGTCTGGACATGTCGTTTGCCGGCTTGAAAACCGCTCTTCGCACGCAGGCAAAAAAGCTGGAACCGGTCGATGATCAGACCGTCGCAGACTTGTGTGCCGCCTTCCAGCGTGCTGTCGCGGACGTACTCGCCGCGCGCACGAAATCGGCTTTGGAATTCTTCCGGGAACGTTATCCGGAGACAATACCGAGCATCGTCGTGGCAGGTGGTGTTGCTGCCAATCAGGAAATCCGCAGCAGCCTGCTCTCCGCTGCTGACGAGGCTGGCGCCCGTTTCATTGCGCCCCCCATGGCGCTTTGCACGGACAATGCAGCCATGATTGCGTGGGCCGGAATTGAACGCCTGCTGCACGGCCTCGTTGATGACATGAAGTTGCCGCCCCGTCCGCGCTGGCCACTCGATCAGTCCAACGCCGGTGTCTTGGGGGCCGGAAAAAAAGGCGCAAAAGTCTAGACGTCCTTAGAGACCGGGTTCCGGTAAAGCACGGATCTGCGCGAGGGCGGCTTGCACTTTCAAATCGAGCATGACCCGACCGATGTCCGCGCTGGCGAGGGACGGTTCTCCTATGACACCTGTTTCGCCAGTTGCGTTCAGCAAGCCGGGAACAGCATTGGCGAGATCGCGTACGCCATCGGCTTTTAGTGCCATTACTTCGGATGTATCCCTTATACCAGCATGCGTCCCGATCTGCTCTAAGCTGAACCCTTGTTCTTGAAGCTCAGCGATTTGCCCATTTGCCTCAGGAAAATAATAGTCACTGATCTGAAAGACCTGGGCTGGGGCGGGCGACCACCAACCACCGCGCATCCGGTCCGCCGCAGCCGTCTGACCACGCTGGGTGCTGCCACTATCACCAATGAAATAGACCCGTGAGAATCCGTGCTGCAGTAAGCTTTTCGCGGTACTCACCAAGATGTCTTCAAAGGTCTCTTCCGATATCGTCAAGGTCCCCGGAAACCGCATATGCCCTGTCGGCGGGTCGATATCTCCTTCCGGGACATAGGTCACAACAGGGGCAACCAGCGTCTTGCCAAGCTGTGATGCCAATGCACCAGAGGTGTACCGAACCACGATATTGTGCTTCCCAAGCACCATGTGGGGACCGTTTTGCTCAGTTCCACCGGAAGGAACGATCACGTGCGTATAGCCCGCGTCCAGAGCTTTCCTGACCTCGGTCCAGGTTAGGTCCTCAAGATGCAAAGAGGGCGGGCTGTAGCTCTCATCAGCCACACTGTCCTGCGTTGGTCCGAGAAGGCACAAGAGGCACGCTGTTATGACGGAGAAGACTTGTTTCACTCGTCTGCTTACCCGCCGCCAGGCCCAAATGAACGGCTTCCACAACATCTCGTGGGAGGCGTGAAAAGGATTGGCCTCATGCCCGTCAATTCCGAATTTGAAGGTCTCTTTTTCTTTCGGAATATAAAGCGTCCCGAACAGCCAGTCCCACCAGGAGAAGACCAGCCCCATATTCTTGTCCCAATGCCTGACTTCGCTGCTGTGGTGGATCTGGTGCATGGCCGGGCTGACCAAATGACTGCTCAACCAGGCGGGATACGACAGCCAGATGTGCGAATGGCGCAAGTTGTAGCCGAATAGGTAGAAAAGGAAGATCCCGACGTTGATCCCGAGAATTGCGAAGATGTCAGGCGCCGGGCCGACAAACATCAACCAGAGCGCACGGGCGCCCGCTTCGCAGATGACCACTGCTGCACCCGTAACAATTAGATCAACGGGCGACATCCGGAAAACAGTAAGCGGCGTCAACACCTCTGCAGAGTGATGAACCTTGTGGAACTCCCAAAGGATCGGGACTTTGTGCTGCAGGTAGTGCGTGAAAAATACTGCAAAATCGAAGGCCAGCAGAAGCAGAAAAGAAAAGGCAAGAATGGACCAAAAACTATGGTCCGATGCTTCGCCAGCTTGCAGCGTTGCAGGCTCAACCCAAATGCCATGCATGCTCGTTCCCAGCCAAGCCAAGGGAACAGCAACGAGAACACCCTTCAGCAATGCCATCCAGAAGTAATAGAGATAATCCTGCTTTGCAGACGGGTGCAGATAGATGTCTTTTGGGAAACAGTATTTGAGAAACGCAACGGTGGGTTTGCGGAAGCGATATAGGACATAGACGATCGCCAGGGTACTGAAAACATAGAGGACAAAAATGCGCTCGCTAGGAACGCCGATCGCCACGATAGACCGAAAAAGGGTCGCGACTGCAATTTCGATGTGTTCCATGACCAACGCCGCTGCGGTTTTCGACATAACAGCGATAGGTCAGACTGGTTAATCTCCGGTTAGGAATCACGTTGACAATCAATCTTTGCCAACCGTTCTTCGGCAAAGAAACAGGTTGAAATGGGAGCCGGTCACCCCGGCCCCGGAGTTAACCGACAACCCGGTGCCCACGTCCACGCATGCAGTTCATGACGATCTGTTTGCGTTCGCCATGGGCGTTGAGAGCACCGCCACCAGCCCCGATCGCCCCTCCGGCCAAGGCCCCGGCCACCGCGTTCCCGGCAGCATTTTTTCCGTCGTCGTCTTCCACAGCTCCCAGCACCCCGCCGATTGCTGCACCAGCCAAAGCAGCCATCTTGGTTTCGTCATTGAAGAGACGCCGCTGTTCGGCAAGGGCTTTACAATCTCCGAGATCCTTTTCGTAGGTATACCCCATCGGACCGTCGACGATCGGCCGGTAATTCGAACCGGTTTGACCGCAGGCCGTCAGACTAACAACCAAGACTGCAGTCACGGAAAGGCGCGGGAAAAGAGTGCCAAAATTCATCAGTGGGGGCTCCGATAAGCAATAAATTGGGTCGAAAGACCCCTGCCGCGGGAGTTCTGATAGTTGATCCGAATCTTAAATTCAATCATTTTTTATTGTTTTACAATAATTTTTTAACTTGAAGTTCGTCCCGGGGACGGCTTTAGACAATCAAATCAGGCAGATATGCAACTTGGTCTTTTTCTGCCCGGGCGGGACTGATACGAAGCAGGCACCACAGCGCGCAGCGGAACCCCTGATGAAAATCTTTCACAAAGCCTATGTCTATCTGACCTGCGGACCGGAGCTTTTGGTGTTCGAAGAAGCCGACAATCCGCGGCCGGATCTTCAGGTGCCCGGCGGCACGCTCGATCCAGGCGAGAGTTATCTTCAAGGGGCAATACGTGAATTTTCCGAGGAGACCGGACTAACCTTGGATATCGCCCTCGAATCGTTCGCCGACCAGGATCACTTCATCGACAATGTGCCCGGAATTCTCGATGGCCTTCATCGCAGACGGCATTTTCACGGCACGATTCCGGAAAAGCCCGCTGACGAATGGGAACATTTTGAAATGACGCCAAGCGCGGGTGGAGCACCAATCCGGTTCCGCCTGTTCTGGGTTGATTTGTTCTCAGAGGAAGCGCCGCCCGAGACCCGTTATTTTGAAGGGTTTGGAGCGCAGCTTGAAACACTACGGTCGCGCATGGAAGGGCAGATCAATGGGGGCCGTTAAGTCGATCGGTGTCATCGGCGGCGGCGCCTGGGGCACCGCGCTTGCTTTAACTGCGGCTCGGGCTGGAACTACCGTGCGCCTCTGGGCGCGGGATCCTGCAACAGTCTCTGAAGTCCGGAGCAAAAAGCAGAACACGAAGTATCTGCCGGGGATCACGTTCGATGAAGATCTGAATGCAACCTCGTCTTTGAAAGAAGCCGCCGATGCAGATGCGATTCTGCTTGTGACACCGGCACAATCCACCCGAGCCATCCTGAGTGCTCTCAAAGAGACCGGCACTGTGCGCGGGCCTGTTGTCTTATGCGCTAAGGGCATCGAGCAGACCACCGGCAAGCTTTTGTCGCAGGTGATGAAGGAAGAGCTACCAGGCATAGAACCCGGGGTCTTGTCCGGACCGAGTTTTGCTGACGATGTCGCTAAGGGCCTCCCGACAGCAGTTACCGTTGCCGCACACACGGCAAAAACAGCTCTGAGCCTTTGCGAAGCGCTGCAATCGCCCTGCTTCCGTCCCTATGCCTCGATCGATGTCCTCGGAACACAAATTGGCGGCGCGCTCAAGAACGTCCTTGCCATCGCTTGTGGCGCAGTGGCTGGGCGAAAACTTGGCGCCAGTGCGCAAGCAGCATTGACGGCACGCGGATTTGCGGAACTGAACAGGCTTGGCAGCGCGATGGGGGCACAAGGCGAAACCCTGACAGGCCTGTCCGGTCTGGGGGACCTTGTACTGACCTGCTCCTCTACTCAGTCGCGCAATTTCTCATTTGGAATGCGACTCGGTGAAGGCTTTATGGCCTCGGAGCTGATCGCCGCCGGCGGCAAGCTGGCTGAAGGGGCATACTCGGCGCAAGTCGCGGTCAAATTGGCTCAAAAGCATGAGATCGAGGTGCCCATTTGTGACACCGTCGCCCGGATGGTCAGTGAAGACATGACGATTGACGAAGCTTTGAACACCCTCATGGCCAGGCCGCTGAAATCAGAAACTGACTTTTTTTGAGACGCCTAGCACTGCAAGACACATCAACACGAAAAGGCTGCCCTTTTCGGCAGCCTTGTCTTCATGAGATTGAGCTTTGAGGCACTTTTTGCAGTTTCCAGCCCCTTTTGGCCTGCCTATGCCAAATGGCTGCAGCGATATGGCCCGTTATCAAGACGAAAAGGGCGAAGGCCGCTCGATGATGCAAAGACTGCGGCGGAGCTTGGGCTAGAAGTTCTGGATCGGGAGTGTTGCCGCTCAGGATCTCGGGCGCAGCGCCTGTCAAAACCAACATGCCCACCCCGCTCACCAGAAGAATCACGGGCAGAACGCGCAGAAAGCCGTGAACCATCTTGGCCGCCCAATGTATCCCTTTTGATTGATGCCCAATCGTCGAAGCCTGTCCTCCTGCAACCAGCCAGGCGGCTAAACGCACCAAGGACAACAATCCGGCGAGCAAACCAGCCGCGAGATGGATCCTTAGGAACGCACCGCTCATGGATGGTATCTGCTGCGCCATGTAGCCCGTCGCAAGCGCCAACGCCACGAACACAGCAATCAACCAGTGAAGGGTTCGGGTTTTCGAAACGACTCGAACCATCACGACCCATCCTCCTGTTCGATCGGCACGTAGAGAGCTGCATGAAACACAGTCCCCTTGAGCGCACCCGCAGCGCCGCTCTCACGGTATTTTTGGATTGCCGCGGCATAGTCATCGGCACTCTCCCATCTTGCAACGTTTACAAGCTGGAACCTGGCTTTCGGCATGATTGATTTGTGAAGCTGGGTTTCGATGTAACCCGGCTGGGTTTCCAGAAAAGCGCGTGCAGATCTCCAGCCTTCAATCGTTGTCTCAACCTGGTCCGCCGACACTTCAAACGCATTGATGAGCGTAACCGGTTCTTTGGGTGACAACTCCTGCGCTGGCACTTGAGCGGAAACTGACAGGGCCGATGCAGCAATCGCGAGAGTCCGGGTGGTTCGTTTACTGAGCATTTGCAATCTCCATTAAATAGCAAGCTATATTTATTTATATAGTATGCTATGTATCGTATATGCAAGACATGGCATTCGAAAAAAATTCTTCAGCCGGATATCTGGCAAATCATTTGGCGCGCCTGTTTGCGTCCGGCCTTCAACGGCGGATCAAACCCCTCGGGCTAGCAACCGGCCAATTCCCGGCACTTGTCGCGCTGTGGCAGAAGGAAGGCCAGACGCAGAAAGACCTGGTCGCCGCGCTCGACATTGAGCAGGCAACCCTTGCCAACACTTTGTCCAGAATGGAGCGTGATGGTCTCGTGATACGCAAACCGTGTGACGAAGACGGCCGGGTTCAGCGGATCCATCTCACGCCCAAGGCGCGGGCGCTCAAGAAAGATGCCATCGATGCCGCCATGGCTCAAAACGCCGTTGCGCTGGACGATTTCACAGAAGAGGAAACCGCGCAGTTTCTGGAATTCATGCGCCGGGCAATTGCCTCAATGCAGGCCGGCTAGGTGTCCCGGTCTCACGCAGGCTGGATCAGATCCCATTTGTTTCCAAACGGATCCTGAAACACCGCCACTGTGCCATAAGGTTCGCGCCGCGGGGCCTCCAGAAACTGGACACCCTTCTTCGACATAGCGGCGTAATCCCGATCGAAGTTATCGGTCGTTAGAAACATGAACACCCGCCCGCCGGTCTGGTTGCCGATGGCTGCCTGCTGCTCTGGCCCATCTGCCTTGGCGAGGAGAAGCCGCGTTTCCGCGCTACCAGGAGGAGCGACGAGAACCCAGCGCTTGCCAGGCTCCAACTCCGTGTCTTCTATCAGCTGACATCCGAGCACGTTGACGTAAAATTCCAACCCTTCGTCATAGTCCGGTACGAGAAGTGACACGGCGCTGATAAACTGTTTCATGAAGATGCTATCCTGCGGAAACGGGGCTTGCACCGCTATCACGGGCAACAGTCATTTCCAACGCTGCATCTGCAAGCATCCAAAGAAGTTCCCACCCCTAGTTCGCTGCGGTCTACCTGGATCAGGCAGCCTTGTCCTGATCGTTTTCCCAGATGTCGCTGTTCAAAAAGTCGTCGACCGCCTTGCTCAGAGAACTGCTCACATCCGCCAAAACACGGCTGAGTTCTTCGACTTCATTGGAACTGCCGCGCGTTTCCGTGATGGTATTTTGCAGGACATTGACGTTTTCGGTGGCGCTGCGGCTGCTTTGAGCCGCGCGCGCCATGGCCTCGCTGATTTCACCTGTTGCAGCGCCTTGCTCTTCAACAGCGGAGGCAATTCCCGCGGTCACTTCTTCAACCGTTTCCATATGCTGTCCGATGGACTGGATTGCCTCTACCGCACGGTTTGTGGACGATTGAACTGCCGCAACCTGAGATGAAATCTCGTCGGTTGCCTTTGCGGTCTGCGTCGACAGTTCTTTCACCTCAGCCGCCACAACGGCGAAGCCTTTCCCGGCCTCACCGGCACGGGCTGCTTCAATTGTCGCGTTCAACGCGAGAAGATTGGTTTGTTCTGCAATGTCCCGGATCATGTTGATAACGTCGCCAATCTTTTCCGCCGTTCCGGCGAGCTCCTTGACATCGGTATCCGTCGACTTTGCCGTCTCGGCCGCCCCACGAGTGATGCTTAATGCGCGGGTTGTGTGTTGATTGATCTCCTGAATGGAAATCCTGAGTTCCTCGGCAGCAGACGCGGACGACTGAACGCTGTCGTCAGACAGACGTGCCGCTGCGAGCGCGCCGTCAGCGGAGTCTGAAGATGCCTCCGCGATCCCCACCAGTTTTTCCGACGTCGCACTCATCACGTCTGTTTGCGTCGACAGCTGCGACTGGATGTCAGAGATCTGAGTTTTGAAACGATTGACCAGCCTGTCCATCTCGGATCTATGCACGTCTTCCTGCGCACGGCGTTCCTGTGCCGCAACCTCGCCTCGCTTCACCTCAAGGGCGTTGTCGCGAAACACCTTCATCGCCCGCTTCATGTCCCCAAGCTCGTCAGCCCGGTCATCATTTTCGACCACGGTGTCGAGACGTCCGTGAATAAGGTCCCGAATATTGCCGATCAGTTGTCCAAGCGGGCGGGTGAAGGTCAATGCCAGCAGATATCCGCCCACTCCGGCAAGGACGAACAAGACAACACCCGCCATCCCCATCCAGAACTTGAGATCGGTCAATGGCGTCATTGCTTCGGCTTCGGACTGCATTGCCAAAACCGCCCATGTCACACCTTGGTACTCAAAAGACTTGCCGACTTGAATGAAACGCCCATCCCGGTGCGCCGGACCGATCATGACTTTCGTCTGGCCATTCAAGGCCGCATCCGACGCTTCGGTTTGGAATTGGGTTTCAAGTATGTCGTTCTCATCCGTGAACCTGGAATTGTTCCGCAGGAACCCGTTCGACCCGACAATCAGCGTTTCGCCGCTGTCCCCCAATCCGGCAGACCGGTTCATCAGCTGATTGATCCGGTCAATCGGCATTTGGAAGACGAGAACGCCCGCTCTCTCGCCATCTTCGATCATCGGCATGGAGATGAAACTGGCCGGTGCACCATGGCTCGGTCCGTAGGGCGCAAAGTCAAAGAAGTGGATCGCATCCGCAGGACCATCATTTGCCGCATGAAACGCTCGCCCGAGATCGGTATCAGACCACGGACCACCCACCTTGAAATTGGTCGCATAGTCTTCTTCCTTGAAGACCGTGTAGATCAGGTCGCCGTCCGGGTTGAACAGGAAAACATCGTAGTAGCCGCGTTCGAGCAGAAACTCCCGAAACCAGGGATGAAACTCCGCGTGAGCGGCATCATAGGCGGTTTCGCCGCCAGCGGCATCAAGGAGATGTTTTTCTCCAAGCGGGTGCGGATTGTCGCGAATATAGGCAGCCTTCAGGATCTCTGTATGATCGCCTTCAATCTCTTGCCAGGCACTATCAAAGGCTGACAGAGCATCGTGCGCGAACGGGAGCGTACTGACGAGCTTCAGATCTGCTTCGATGGTGTGCAAATAGTCTGACAGCTCGCTGACACGGTTGGTTGCAATCGCTTCCAACCGGCTCTTTGTCAGCTTTTGAATTTCGCTGGATGCAGAAAAATAACTGCTCAGGCCAATGCCCGCGCCAACGGCCAGCGCAAAACCCAGTATTGCAGCTGGAATCTTAAAACGAATGGACAAACGATCCCACATGGAACCCTCCCTAATTACACGCGAGGGTTGGTGAGTACAGTTAATACATTATTAAATCTGTGGTTGCATTTCTCAAATTTTATGCAACCTCCGCATATTTCTCTAAGGCCGCATCAGAAAGAGGTCAGGGGGGTCGATATAAATTCGGGTAGCTTGAAATTGCCCTAAAAACCTCTTGGCGCTGAGCTGCAGTCAGCGACCACCGAATCTGATCCCCATAAACTACTGTGCGCGGCGGTAAACCGATACGTTTGTAAAGCTGGCAACGTCGACGAGATGGACCGTTTGGGTCACTGTCAGCGTACGCCCATCTTCGGAAAGCTCCCGCTCCGCCTTCATGATGGTGAGGCCTCCGCGCCGGGCCTCGGACACCAGATTGCGGTCATTTGCAAAGACCAGCCGCATGGCATCGACCAAACCGCTTTTCCCAAGCTTGACTTCTGGCCCATCGGGAACGGCTTCAAAGCTGTCGTTGGTGACATCTCCATCAGCTGAAACCTGGTTCATGGTGAAGACCGCCATGCCGAAATTGTCTTCTATCTTCAGCGTCGCACTTTTGGGCGGATCGCCTTGCTCGAATTCGCTGGCGTCGGAATCAAGGATCCAGGTGCCGAGAAACGGAGCGATTTTATCTTCGATCATAACAGTCTCAGGTCAAACAAAGGAAAAGCCGCCACCGGGATACCCGGTGACGGCCTTGGGTGCAAACAAGGATTTGCTTAGCCCTTAAGAGCGTCCAGCTCGGCGACGATGGCATCGCCCATTTCAGCGGTCGACACAGTGGCTTCGCCTTCAGCTGCGATGTCCTTGGTGCGTAGGCCTTTGTCCAAAGCGTTGGCAATGGCCTTGTCCAGAAGATCAGCCGCTGCAACTTCCTCAAAGGAATAGCGCAGAGCCATTCCGAAAGATGCGATCATCGCAATCGGGTTGGCCGCACCTGTGCCGGCAATGTCCGGAGCAGAGCCGTGGACCGGCTCATAAAGCGCCTTGCGCTTGCCGGACTTGGCATCCGGAGCCCCGAGCGAGGCGGACGGCAACATACCGAGGGACCCGGTCAACATGGCCGCAACGTCTGACAGCATATCGCCGAACAGGTTATCAGTGACGATCACGTCGAACTGCTTCGGCCAGCGCACGAGCTGCATGCCACCGGCGTCTGCCAGCATGTGCTCCAGAGTGACGTCTTCAAAGCCGTTCTTGTGTGTTTGCGTCACGACTTCGTTCCAAAGAACGCCGGACTTCATCACGTTCCGCTTTTCCATGGACGTGACTTTGTTGTCACGGGTGCGCGCCAACTCGAATGCAACCTTGGAAATCCGCTCGATTTCGTAGGTATCATACACTTGAGTATCCACACCGCGTTTCTGGCCATTGCCAAGATCCGTAATTTCCTTCGGCTCTCCGAAATAAACGCCACCGGTCAGTTCCCGAACGATCAGGATGTCGAGGCCCTCGATCACGTCCTTCTTGAGCGAGGAAGCATCGGCAAGTGCCGGATAACAGATCGCCGGCCGCAGGTTGGCGAACAGCTCCATGTCCTTGCGAAGGCGCAGAAGACCGGCTTCCGGGCGAACTTCGTAGGCCACATTGTCCCACTTCGGACCGCCCACCGCACCGAAAATCACAGCATCCGCCGCCATGGCTTTCGCCATGTCTTCTTCGGAAATGGATTGCCCATGCGCATCATAGGCGGACCCGCCCACAAGACCTTCGTCGGTTTCAAAAGCCATACCGCCTTTGGCGTTAAACCAGGCAATGACCTTTTTCACTTCGACCATGATTTCCGGGCCGATGCCGTCACCCGGCAAAAGCAGCAAGTTTTGAGAGCCCATTTGGCGTACCATCCCGCAGATTATAGAAACAGATGGCGTTGGGTTACCCCGCCTGCCGCTTTCTGGCAAGGCGCGGGATGTTGCAAAGAACTCAAGCAACGCCTACGGAAAGGTCAAGCGCGCTGCGTAAGTTATAAGCAGGCCTCAGTGCACGGGCTGCTGGAAAAGTTGTCCGAGCGTTGCTTCGGCAATGCCAACCGGATTGCCCTTCGCTTCACTTTTCAAGCTTGCGATCTGGCGGCCCAGGATGTCCTTGCGATCGACACTCAGGCCGACCGGCAGGTGCAATATGGCTGCCGAACAGCGCAAAAGCGGAAACTTCCTTGAAATACCGTGGCGGTCAGACGCCTCGATGTATCCCTGAAGCCGGTCCGCCGGATCATAGAGGCTCTCCGCCTGATGGCGGAATTCTTCTTGCAGATCATAGACCATCCGCCGCATTTCTTCCGACGTCCGCCCGCGGGCGCCAATGAAAAAGTCGTCCCCGCCAATATGGCCGGCAAACACGTTCTCACTGGTCGCCATGCGCTTCATCAGTTCGGAGAACAGCAACAGTGCCCGGTCTCCAAGGGTGAAGCCGTAGGCATCGTTGAACGGCTTGAAGTTATCGAAATCGAGATAGCAAAACGACCGCTCAATATCCGGGCTCTGGGCATCATTCTGGACATACTGAATGATCAGCGCGTTGCCCGGCATTTTGGTCAGCGGATTCTGGTTTTCCGCCGCCCGCATCCGGACTTCATTTGAGATTTTCAGCAAGGATGTTGTTGTCAGGAAACCGCTGTATTTGCCATTTTTCGTGATGATGATGCCGCCGGCCTCGTCATCTTCATCCGCGACCATCGCAACGAGCTGATCGAGCGGGGTATTGACGTTGGCCACCGGACACCGGTGCGTAAACGCCGCCAGGCTGTTGCTCATCACCGGGTTGAGCAGGAGATCCCGGCCGAACGGCATGTAGACGAAGGTTTTGATATCCTTTTCCCGGATCAGACCACGGGGTTCGCCGCTCGAATTGATCACCGGAATGAAAGGATTGGCCCGGCCAGCCCGCAACAGATTGAGGACTTCCTCCATCCGGGCATTGTCCTGAAGCGGCACCAGCGGCCGGATTTCACGGGCCACCAGATCAGCGTCGTCCCGCGGCATCATTGGCGTGCGTTTCACAGCCGTGGCCACAACCGGATAACGGATCTCCGCCTCCTCCAGATCCTGGAACGGCCGCGACACCAGATACCCTTGGATCAAGTCGCAGCCGATTGCCTTGCAGACCGCGAGTTCCTGCGTGGTCTCAACACCTTCTGCGACCACGCGCATACCAAGAACATGGGCGATATCGACAACGGTTTTCACCATCAACCGCTTGCGGGAGTCGGTGTTGATTGACTGGATGAAAAACCGGTCCACTTTCAAAATATCAGGCTCAACCTCATACAAGGATTTCAGCTGCGCATATCCGCGGCCATAATCGTCGATTGCAAAACCGAACCCGAGTTCGCGCCCGCGTTTGGTGAACTCGTTCAGCCGGCACGTCTCATTGACGTCCCCTGTTTCGCTGACCTCCAGAATAATCTGCGCGGCGGACAAATCCCCCTCGTCCAGCAGAAGCCGGGTCTCGTCGAACAAAAAACCCTCGACATCCAACAAGCGGGCATCGACGTTCAGGAACAGTTTGGTCTTGCCGCGATTGGGCATTGCGACAAACTTCCGGATCGCCTTTTTCCTTAAAAGACATTCCAACTCGACCAGAACACCGGCATCTGCCGCGAAATCAAAGACATCACAAGGCGTTTGAAATCCCAGTTGCCCCACATTGCGCAGCAACGCTTCAAATCCATATCCATCGCCGGAATGCGCATCAACTATGGGCTGAAACGCGTAATCGAGGAGCGTTTCCGCGCTTTCAAGGAAAGCATGCGTACTTGGAAATCCATTCAGCAATGGGACGAACGCCGGTTGTGCCGTCATGAAGTAAGCCTTGTTTTTCAAGGTGTTGACGATTGAAGCTTATCTGTGGCGCGCAGCCAATGTGTGTAACTTAGACGGCGAAATTACTTGTTGGTTATCAATTGGTTACGGCAACAAAAAACCGTTTCATTCCAATGCTTTGCAATTGTTAAAATTGACACTATCTGGTTTGAGTTCCAAAGCCCCTGCTTTTTTTGAAACTCGACGTTTCCTCGCCGTTAATTTTTATCGTGAGACCATCAATTCTATTGCCGCCGCGCCGGCTCAAGACGCCGTCAAAACACACCCAACGCCTGAAGCATCAGGTTCAATGCAAGGGCCGTCATCACCCATCGGAATCCCTTTTTGAATGCCTGCTCATTCATCCGCCCAAGCAGTTGGCTACCTGCAAGTGTTCCAAGAAATCCGCTAGCGATCATCGCAATGATAAGACCCAGCCAGGGCGCAAATGCAAAACCTAGAAGGCCGAAAGCAGCAATCTTGAAGACATGCATCATCATGGCCGTAACCGCTTGATTTGCAACGAATTGATGGCGGCTGAGACCGAGCGTAGACAGCACCGATCCGCCAATCGGCCCGGCGGCTCCGAAAAACATGGACAGGAACGTCGACGCAAAACCGGCGCCGGCCATGGCCCGTTTTTTCATACCGCCCAATTTCGGCGGTCTGCCCCAAACCACCCAGACGACAAACAGGGCGATCCCTGCTTTCAAAATGGCTGCCGGCAACTGAACCGCGATGGAACCTCCCAACGCCGCCCCTGCCGCAGCTCCAATTGCGAACCAAACAGCAATCAGCCAATCGACATGTTTGATTTGAACCATCGCCCGGCCCGCATTGGAGCCGAACTGGACAACGCCGTGCACGGGAACCAAGGCATTCAGCGGCATGATCAGCGCCATGATCGCAATCAGAGCAATGCCCCCACCCAAACCGACGGCAGCCGCCAAAGCAGATGTGAGGAAGCTGCAAGCAACCAGCAGCAGCGTTGCCAGACCCGACAGGTCTTGAGGAACGAGGACATCAACCAGGCTCACGCTGTCACGACCATCGTGTGTTTGCGTAATTAAGCGCCTCGCGAACATCCAGCTGGCGCGTGGAATTGCCACTGCGCACGTAGAAGATCGATGACTTGCCTTCTTCGAGGTACACAGCGCGCGGTGCCGGTCGGATGATGATCATCGCAACATCTTCCCCGCCAACACTAGAAAAAACCGTATGAATATAGGGACATAAATCACCCCCAAGGTTTTTCGAAACGATATCGTTTACTGTCCGCTCAAAGGCATCGTGATCCGGGCTCCGCAGGGTGGCAAGGTCTTTGGCAAGGCCAAGAGGTTTGCCGTCGTCATCGACACCAACAATCAGATGCCCGCCTTTGGCGTTGAAGAACCCGGCGATTGTTTTCGCAATCACCTTTTCTAATCCACGATTGATCCTGTTTTCCTGAACGTCCCACCTCAGCGATGATTTGAACTCAACCCGGTCGGTCTCACCCTGCGCAATCAGTTGCGGAACAAGCGCGATTTGTTCTTCGCGTAGGGATTTGTAGGCCTCACTCGCCCGCAGATAGTTGCGGGTAAAAACACCAAAAGCGAGACCCACGATGGCACCAACAAGGGTGTAGGCAACTGCTACGTCCCAATGACGGGGCAGAAGCACAAACCACAAACGGGCGTTCAAAAACTCGATGAGCAGGGGCGCCGTTTCTGAAAAACGCGCCAGTTCCCACCAAACCACCACCAGATTGAGCGGATGAATAACAAGAACACCGACGATGGCACCGACGAGGACGTAAGTCGGGATGATTGGCAGGCGGGACGAGAGAAAGGACACGGCAGGAACCCGAAATGAAAACGCCGGAAGAACTCCGGCGTTTTCTAGCACAAATGATCAGGCTGCGCGCGGCATTGCCGTTTCAACCAGTTTGACCCAGTAGGAACAACCAACTGGGATGAGTTCGTCATTGAAATCATAGGCTGGATGGTGCAGCCCGGCGCTGTCACCGTTGCCAGCAAAGATGAAAGCGCCCGGACGTTCTTCCAGCATGAAGGAGAAGTCTTCACCGCCCATCATCGGGTCAATCGACCGGTTGACCTTGCCTTCTCCAGCGATGGTCTCGGCAATGCCAGCTGCAAAGTCGGTCTGCTCATCGTGGTTGGCCGTAACCGGATAGCCGCGCAGGAACGTAAGCTCGGCGGTGGCGCCAAATGCATCGGCAACAGAGGTCACGATCTTGTTCATGCGCTCTTCTGCCAAATCCCGCATCTGCGGGCTCAAGGTCCGAACGGTACCGCGCAAAGTGACTTCCTGCGGGATCACGTTGAAAGCGTTTCCGCCGTTGAAGACGGTAACCGAAACAACGATAGAATCCAGTGGGTTGGCATTCCGGCTCGCAATCGTCTGCAGGGCATTGACCATGTTCGTGCCGGTTACGATCGGATCGATGGTCTCATGCGGCTTGGCGGCGTGACCACCGCGCCCGGTGATGACGATCCGGAACTCATCGGTCGCGGCCATGATCGGTCCTTTGCGGATCGCGAACTCGCCAACCGGCATGCCCGGAAAATTGTGCATGCCGTAAACTTCATCAATCGGCCAACGGGTCATCAGACCATCATCGATCATGGCTTTTGCACCGGCGCCGCCTTCTTCGGCCGGCTGAAAGATCACAACAACCGTGCCGTCGAAATTGCGGGTTTCTGACAGATACTTTGCAGCACCCAGAAGCATCGCGGTGTGGCCATCATGACCGCACGCATGCATCTTGCCCGGGACTTTCGAAGCGTAGGGTTTTCCGGTGATTTCCTCGATCGGAAGTGCATCCATGTCTGCGCGCAATCCGATCGTCTTGCCAGCACCGCCATTCTTGCCCTTGATCACGCCGACAACACCGGTTTTGCCGATGCCAGTGACGACTTCATCCAGACCGAAGCTTTCCAAGAGTTCGGCAACCTTGCCGGACGTGCGGACCGTTTCGTAGAGGATTTCCGGATTCTCGTGAAAGTCGCGGCGCCACGCTGTGATCTCATCAGCCAGATCTGCGAGGCGATTTACGATGGGCATGAAGAACTCCTTGAAAAACTTCAGTTTTGAAGGGGTGTCCGCGTCAGCGCATGATGTGCGGCCAAAACGGAAGGGACTGTCAGTTGGTGGAAAATGTCACACATGCGAACGGTTTGGCAAGGATATCCGTGCCTGGACCGGACGTCAGGATTGTTTTTCCGCCACCTTGTAGACGCGCGTATTCTTTATTTCGTTATCCTCCAACTGACCAACAACGGGCACTTGGTATTCGGCCAGTTCTTTCAGCCGTTCCTTCGGCAGATAAGACCGGCCCGGATCACCGACATAAACCTCGATTTCGGCCTCAATCAGCGCGTCCAGGAATGTCATAACCTGATCGGCCATGTGCCGGTCGTAAAACACGTCCCCGCAAAACACGACCTCAACATCCGGAACGGAAGACTGTGTGATATCTCCCTCGGCGAACGTTGCCACCACGCCATTCAAGTCCGCGTTAATCCGGGATGCCGCGATGGCAAATGGGTCAATGTCGACCCCGTGACAAGAGTCCGCACCTGCCATTTTTGCCGCAATGGCCACAAGACCAGACCCGCACGCAAAATCCAACACGCGCTTTTGATAAACCACTTCAGGGTGATCGAGCACATACCGGGCAAGACCTTGACCTCCGGCCCAGGCAAACGCCCAGAAAGGAGGAGCAAGACCAAGCTCGCCAAGCTCCTCTTCAGTTTTTTGCCAAAGATCCATCGCCTCATCTGCAACGTGAAGAGAGATCTCTTCCGCATGCGGCACGGGCCGTATCCGGGTTTCTTCCCGGATAAACTTTTCGGGATCGGTAATTCGGGCCAAAAGCGTTTCCAAAAACCGGGTGTCGGATCAGGCTGGCTTGGACATTCCGCCCATTTCGCAGACGATCTTCCATTCCTCTTCCGTGACGGGCTGAACCGACAGACGCATGGAGGTCACCAGGGACATTTTTTCCAAACGCGGCTCAGCCTTTACCTGTGCCAGTGTCACCGGGTTCGGCATGTCGCACACGGCCTTGAAGTCCACGCATTCCCAACGTGGATCATCCGTTGTGGTGTCTGGATGGATCTCGCTGCATACCTCGACAACACCGACGACTTCCTTGCCGATATTGGAGTGATAGAAGAAGGCTTTATCGCCAATCTCCATGGCCCTCATGTTGTTGCGCGCCTGATAATTGCGAATGCCGTCCCATTGTTCACCGGCATCGCCCTTGGCTTTTTGTTGCTCCCAAGACCACTTGTCCGGTTCGGATTTGATCAACCAGTACTGCACTTATGCGTTCTCCGGGTTTTTCACGACCCAATTCCAGGGCCGGATTTCAACGCTCTCAAACAAACCGGCTTTTGCGTACGGGTCCTCCTCGGAGATCGCAAGCGCTTCATCCCGGTTGGCCGCTTCAATCACCACAAGGGACCCGGTCATGTTGCCATCATCATCCAGAAACGGCCCAGCTGCCTTCAGGCCATTTCCCATGCCTTTCAAGAAAGCGAGATGTGCTTCGCGGTTATCGAGGCGTGTTTGCAGGGCACCAGGTTTGTCGGTGCAGATCAGGGCATAAAGCATTTACGGTTTCCCATTAGACAGAGTGAGGGTGAACCTAGTGCCCCACCGTCACAAACTCAATGCCGCCGGAGTGCCCAGCGGTACACTGCTACAGCAAAAACAGACGTTTCATTCCAATCACGATTGCATCGACGGAAGCCCGGCCGAAAACCAGAACTCCCGGTCGAAAAACCATCGTTTCTGAAAACTTCTCGACAAGCGGATTGTATGGGTGTTTCTTTGCGCTCCCGGCCATCATCTTTCTGCCGGGCGCTTTGAGATTGGATTTTCATGTCTATTGGATTTGTGCGCTCGGCCATTGTGCTGGGCCTTTTGGCCGTTGTTGGTCCCTTCGCCATTGACCTTTATCTGCCGGCCATGCCGCAGATCGTGGCTGATTTGAATACAGACGATGCGGCCGTCCAGTTCACGTTCACCGTGTATTTCATCGCGTTCGGTTTGGCGCAGCTGATCTATGGCCCACTTGCCGACCGATATGGCCGGCGCCTGCCCGTGTTTCTCGGCCTCGTTGTCTATATTATCGGATCCTTGATGTGCGCCTGGGCTGTAGACGTTGACGCCTTGACGCTCGGCCGCCTGGTTCAGGCGATTGGGGCAGGCGCGCCCATGGTGATTGTCCGTGCCGTTGTCCGCGATCTACATACCGGGACCGAAGCAACCCGCCTTATGGCGCTGGTCATGCTGGTCTTCAGCGTCTCGCCCATGCTGGCACCACTGGCTGGCAGTGTCCTCATCACATTCGGCAGCTGGCGGCTGATATTTCTGACCCTTGGCGTTCTGGCTTTCGCATCGATGGTGATGATCATTTTCCAGCTTCCGGAAACACTGCCGCCCGAGCGGCGCAGCAAGATTGATGCAACTGCCCTGGTTCGCAGCACGATTTATCTCTTCGGCGACGCCCGCTTTTTGGGACTGACTTTGATTGGCGGATTTGCATTGGCAAGCTTCTTTGTGTTCATCGCTGCCGCACCCTTGGTCTATATGACCCAGTATGAGCTTACACCGACCGGTTTCAGCATCGTCTTCGCAATCAATGCGGTCGGTTTCTTTGCTTCGTCCCAGTTCGCCGCCCCCTTGGGCGAGCGCTTCGGCATGGCCCGTGTTGCCTTTGTGGGTGTGGGTGGTTTCACGGCGGCGACAACGACGCTGTTCATCCTGGTCTTGTCGGGAATAGACGGCCTGCCGGTCCTGATGGCGCTTTTGTTTATTGCAAACTCGTTTCTGGGGCAGGTCATTGCTCCTGCGATGGTCATGGCCCTTGAAGACCATGGGGAACATGCAGGGATGGCGTCCTCGCTCGGCGGCACGCTGCAGATGGTGGCAGGCGGTGTGATGATCGGCCTCTGCACACCGTTCTTCGACCGGACGGCCTTGCCGCTAACAGGCGCGATCGCCGCCTGCGCCATAATCACTTTGGCGCTTGCGCTTGTGACATTCCGGCCGGCACGCCGTGGAGACGCCCCGGCCGAATAACCTGGTTCAGGTGGCGCTGCCGATTTCGTCCAGCTTTTTCTGCAGGGACAGTTTGTCGAGCGACGTTAATGGCAAGCTTGTAAAAATCGAAATCCGGTTGCTCAACATCCGGAAAGCCTCGGCAAAAGCCAATTGCTGCTCGGTCTCGTTGCCTTCCACCGCTACAGGATCGGGCACACCCCAATGCGCACTCATCGGCTGCCCAGGCCAAACCGGGCAACTTTCCTTGGCCGCATTGTCACAGACCGTAAAGACAAAATCCATTTCCGGGGCGTCCGGGGTCGCGAATTCGTCCCAGCTCTTTGAGCGGGCATCTTCACTTTTGTAATTCATCTTTCCAAGGAGCGCCAAAACTTCCGGACGCACAGATCCGGAGGGCGTTGAGCCAGCAGAATAGGCCTTGAAACGGCCCTTGCCGTCGCGGTTCAGGATCGCCTCGGCCATAATCGAGCGGGCGGAATTGCCCGTACACAGAAAGAGAACATTGTAGGCTTTATCTGACATTACGAACTTTCCCGATGGTCTACATTTGACGTTGTCTCGGCTTGGCAGGTCACGATTTCCATAACCTGCGCGCACAAATCCGGGTGGCCACCACAACAATCAGCCAGCAGAAACGTCAGAAGATCGCGCGTTCGGTCCATATTCGCGAAATAGCGGATGCTGCGGCCTTCCCGTTCGTTCTTCACGAGCCCTGCCTGAAGCAAAACGCTAAGATTTGCGGACATGGTGTTTTGCCGGACACCCAAAACTTCTCCAATTTCTCCTGAGCTCATCCCGTCCGGCCCGGCCTTGATCAAAAGACGGAAGACGTCCAATCGTGTTTTTTGGCTTAGAGCGCCGAAGGCCCACAGTGCGAAATTTATATCCATAAATCATGATATATTGATTTGTTAGCAACTGGCAAGGTGTTTTGCAGGATTGTTCGCCCCTGTCCCGGCAGCCCAATGTCGGAAAAATCGCTTGAGTAGATTGAAAAGAACTGATCCTCTCTGCGCATCGAGATCAATTCCATCAAACAGTCAAAGCGTTGATACCAAACGCATTGCTTCGACAGCAAAACAAACAGTCGAAAGAAGCGCCGATGTCAGAAGCAGATTTTTCCGTGACGGAATTTGAGGATCGCGCAGAAAGTGCTCAGCGCTTGATGCGTGAACAGGGTTTCGACGCGCTCCTGTTCACGACCGAGGCGGAAGTCCGGTATTTCACAGGGTTTCGGACGCTCTTCTGGCAGAGCCCGGCGCGACCCTGGTTCTGTATTCTTCCGCGAACCGGCAAACCCATCGCCGTCATCCCGAAAATCGGCGCGCATTTGATGGCCAGCACCTGGGTCGATGATATCCGGACATTTGTAGCACCCCACCCAACGGATGAAGGGGTCCGTCTCTTAAGCAATGCGCTCAAACCCTACGCGGTGGTCGGGATGCCGATGGGCCGCGAGAGTTCCCTGCGCATGCCGCTCATGGATTTCGAAAGGGTCAAGGTCACCCTTCCGGGCACTGAATTCCGGAACGCCAGCGCGCTTGTCCAGTCGGTCCGCCATATCAAGTCGGAAGCAGAAATTGCGATCCATCGTGAGATCTGTCAGATCGCTTCGCGCAGCTTTGAAAGCGCGGCCAACCTGTTTCACGAAGGCCAAAGCCTGAAAAGTGCCTTTCGAAGGTTCAAGATCGATCTTCTGGAGCGCGGCGCGGACGATGTCCCGTATCTCGTCGGCGGCGCCGGTCCGGGCGGGTATGGCGATGTGATTTCACCGCCCACCGATGCACCACTTAAGGCCGGCGATGTGCTCATGCTCGACACGGGCGCGGTTAAAAACGGCTATTTTTGCGACTTTGACAGGAATTTTGCGATCGGCCATGCCAGCGATCCGGTCCGGCAAGCTCATCGCAAACTTGTCGAAGCGGTGTATGCCGCGGCCGCCATTGCCCGGCCGGGCAAGACTTGCGCGGATCTTTTCGCCGCGATCACCGATGTGCTTGGACAAACAGACGGAGATGTCGGCCGGATGGGGCATGGCCTCGGCATTCAGCTGACGGAAACGCCGTCGCTCACGGCGTTCGACGAAACGGTCCTTCAGGAGCGGATGGTTCTGACACTGGAACCGGGCCTTGATCTTGGCAACGGCAAGATGATGGTGCATGAGGAAAACATCGTCATCCGCGACGGCGCACCGGAATTCCTATCGACGCCGGCAGATCCGGAAATTCCGGTTATTCAGTAACAAGAGCGCACGACATGGACCTCAAATTCCAAACAGACAACGGCCTTGCCCACAAAGCCGCCCTTGGGCTGATCGTTCTGCAGGCGGACGAGACGATCGAAAACGAATTCCGGCCCCTGTTCGACATCGACGGCGTGACCTTAAATCACACCCGCATCGAAAGCGCCCCGGAAGTCACAGCCGAAACTCTGATGCGGATGAAAGCGCAACTGACAGGGACCGCTGCGCTTCTGCCAGGCGCCCGCGAATTGGATGTCATAGGCTATGCCTGCACATCGGCGTCGACCGTTATTGGCTCGGAGGAAGTTGCCAAAGCCGTTCAAGAAGCTCATCCGGCCGCCAAAGTGACCAACCCGGCCGCCGCGGTCCTAGCCGCGCTTGAGCACTTGACCGCAAAAAAGATCGGGGTGGTCACGCCCTATATCGCCGAAGTTTCCGAGGCCGTGGTGACCCTTTTGGAAGAGAATGGCTTTACCCCGGCGAGAGTCGGCTCCTTCGGCCAATCCGAAGAGGCCGTGGTGGCCCGGATTTCACCAGCCTCGACGATGGATGCCATTTGTACGGTCGGAAAGGACCAGGACGTGGATGCCGTATTCGCCTCCTGCACCAACTTGCGGACGTTCCCGGTGATTGAGGCCTGTGAAACAAAACTCGGCAAGCCGGTCATCAGCTCCAACTCGGCCCTTGCCTGGCACATGATGCAGCTTGCCCGACTTGAGACCAAAGGACGTGGACCGGGCCGCCTGTTCGACTGACACCTAATCAATCTTGAATTTTAAGAAAAAAAAATGCCATCATTTGGCGATCAAGGCGCTCGAGCCAAACACTCTGCATTGCAGTCTCAGGAGGCGGGACAGTGGACTATGTGGCAGGCTTCACTTTAGGTCACTTTCTGGACCCAGATCGCATAAATTGGCAAGCCACTGGGCCAAGACCACTTTCATGGGCAATGTGGTACCCGGCGGATCTGGTCTCACCCACCGAAGAACAATTAGGCGGCGCCAAAGACAGACCTTATCTGTCCAACGGTCCGGTAAGCCTGGACGCCGCCCTAAGTGGTCGACAAAGCACTTACCCGCTCATTGTCATGTCACACGGCACAGGTGGGTCCGCTCTCGGCATGGGATGGTTTGGCCGGCGCTTGGCTGAAAAAGGTTACATCGTCGTTGGAGCGAACCATCATGGGAACACAGCGATTGAGCCCTATCAGCCGGAAGGGTTTCTATGCGCATGGGAACGCAGCCGGGATCTTTCCACACTCTTGGATAAATTTGTCAGAGACCCAAAGTACGGCGATCACATTGATCAGAAACGCATTTTCGCGGCTGGTTTTTCTTTGGGCGGGCATACCGTAATCGCGAGTGCCGGCGCAGTTTACGCCAACGATCAGTTCCTCGCATGGCTTGCAGATCAACCCGGCGTAAACGGGCCGCGCGAATTTCCGGATTTGGGCGACCACGTGGAGCAGCTCATGGAAAACTCTGCGCCATTCCGGACATCTATGACCCGCGATGGGCAGTCCTATCATGATCCCCGGATAAAAGCCGTTTTCGCAATGGCTCCCGCACCGACGGTTCGCGGGTTCAACACGGACAGTCTAGCCGAAATCACAGTGCCGATTTACATCCAGACCGGAGCTGCCGATCAGGAATGCCCGGTCGAGAGCTGCACAAATTGGCTGGGCGCGCAAAACCCGTCTTTCCAGATTGAAATTCTGGATGGCGACGTCGGACATTATATCTTTTTGAGTGAGCCCACCAAATATGCCATCGAGGATGTTCCCGAAATTTCGATCGATCCCGCGGGCATTGACCGCCGAACCATCCATCAACATGCCGCTGCCACCGCCGATCGTTTCTTCTCTGCAACAGAATGAAACCCAAAGGCCGGATCTGGCCGCTTTGCGTATTGACTCTCAAGGTTTTCCGGGCAAAAAGGGCGCCGTCTCGAATTTTGTCGAATGTGAGTTTCCGATGACCCGGCTGAAAGCCGACATTCTGGATATGATGTCTGAAGCCCTTGCCAGCGTGACCTTCATGCGCGGCGGGATGATGACGCCTGCCAAAACCACATTCAAGCACACGACAAAAACTACCAAGACCACCGCTTAAGGTGCCGCTCATCCCGCCTCCCCGGGGATGGGAGGCGCCAGGAAGCTGGCATGCCTGATGACCTGGGCAGCTGGTGAAGCGGGGAGACGGACAAGGACAGTCACATGGGTTTCAAGATCGCAATTGCTGGGGCAACCGGAAACGTTGGCCGGGAGATGCTGGATATTCTCGCAGAGCGCGGCTTTCCGGCGGACGAAGTCGTCGCGCTGGCGTCCCGCCGCTCCCAAGGCACGGACATTTCCTTCGGCGACAAAACGCTGAAGGTCCAGGCGATGGAGAACTATGATTTCTCCGACACCGACATCTGCCTGATGTCCGCTGGCGGCACCATCTCCAAGGAATGGTCCCCAAGGATCGGCACGAAGGGCTGCGTTGTGATCGACAACTCGTCCGCCTGGCGCTACGACGCGGACGTGCCATTGATCGTTCCTGAAGTGAATGCTGATGCCATCACCGGTTTCACCAAGAAGAACATCATCGCCAACCCGAACTGCTCCACTGCGCAGCTCGTTGTTGCGCTGAAGCCGCTGCACGATCATGCCAAGATCAAGCGCGTTGTCGTCTCCACCTACCAGTCGGTCTCCGGTGGCGGCAAGGACGCCATGGAAGAGCTGTTCAACCAGACCCGTGCCGTGTTTGTGAACGACCCGATTGAGCCGGAAAAGTTCACCAAGCGGATCGCGTTCAACGTCATTCCGCACATCGATGTCTTCATGGAAGACGGCTACACCAAGGAAGAATGGAAGGTGCTGGCCGAAACCAAGAAGATGCTTGATCCGGCCATCAAGGTGACCTGCACCGCGGTACGCGTCCCTGTCTTCATCGGCCACTCCGAAAGCGTCAACATCGAGTTCGAAAACGAGATCACGGCGGAAGATGCCCGCAACATCCTGCGCGAAGCTCCGGGTTGCCTGGTCATCGACAAGCACGAAGACGGCGGCTACATCACGCCGTATGAATCTGCCGGCGAAGATGCGACCTACATCTCCCGCATCCGCGAAGATGCAACCATCGAGAACGGTCTCAACATGTGGGTTGTCTCCGACAACCTGCGCAAGGGCGCGGCGCTCAACACGGTTCAGATCGCCGAGGTTCTGGTGAACCGCGGTCTGATCACTCCGAAAAAGGCCGCGGCCTAAGTATTTCTAAGCGGGCGCTATCCGGCGCCCGTTTTGTTCTTCTCTTCCCATATATCATTGAGACAAGGAGCCCGGCGCCATGCCCGAGGCTTTTTCCGGTTCTTTTCAGGAATTCCTGACAACCAAACCCGATGCCCGGTTTACCGACTGGCTTGCCGCCCGCGCCGAACCGCACTGGAGCGCGGCAACCGGTCATGCCTTCACAAAGGCCATCGGCGACGGCAGCATGCCGGATGACGCCTATGCCCGGTATCTGGTTGAAGACTATACCTTCATCACCGATCTCGCTTCGACACTCGGATATCTTGTCGCCAAAGCGCCCTCCATGCGCTCCAAGGCCCGCCTGTCAGGTTTTCTGGCTTTATTGACGTCGGAAGAAAACGACTACTTTCTTCGGTCTTTCAATGCGCTTGGTGTTCCGGCAGAAACTTATGAAACAGCCGCTCAGGGACCGGTCACACGGGCTTTCACCGATCTGCTTCTCACCTCCTCCGGCAAAGGCACCTATGCCGAAGGCCTGGCTTGCCTCTTGTGCGCCGAGTGGTGCTATCTGACCTGGGGGCTGCGCGAAGCGCAAAAGCCACGCCCGCAACACTTCTATCTCGCAGAATGGATCGATCTGCATGCGGTCGAGGGCTTTGAGAGTTTCGTCAACTGGATCCGCGAAGAGATGGATGCTGTTGGCAGCGCGCTTGGCGCAGCGGAACAGGAGCGTCTGGCGGTGATTTTTACCCGCTTGAGCAGGCTTGAAACGGCGTTTTTTGACGCGGCATGGACCGGCGAAGCAGCTCTCCCGGCTGATCCTGCCGCGCGGTCTTAAAGAGAATGTTCGTCTATGAAGCTGCCGCTCTTGGTGCCGCCGCCCTTTGGGCTCTAACCGGCTTGATATCGGCGGGGCCGGCGCAGCACTTGGGTGCGATTGCCTTCAATTGCACCCGCATGGTGCTCGTCGCGCTGATGCTGATTGCCTGGGTGGCGTTCTCCACCGGTTGGGGATCAATCAGCGCTGACCATATTGTGCCGCTGATGCTCTCCGGCGTGATCGGGATCTTCATGGGTGACACGGCGCTTTTCCTGACGCTGAACCGAATGGGCCCGCGCCGCACGGCGATGCTGTTTTCGCTGAATGCGCCGATGTCGGCAATCCTCGGCTGGCTGCTCTTGAACGAAGACCTGACGGTCGCGCAGATCCTCGGAATTCTCATCACCTTCAGCGGCGTGTTGCTGGCCATCCGCTTCGGCAAACGCAAATCCCAGCTGCACCAGTGGGAAAGCATTCGCGGGCCGCTGTGGGCCGGCGTCTTGCTGGGACTGGCCGCTGCCCTGTCGCAGTCCATCGGCTCGTTGATCGCCCGCCCGGTGATGGAAACCGGCGCCGATCCGGTCGCCGCTTCCAGCCTTCGCGTCGGCATGGCTGCGCTCTGCCTTCTGGCATTGACCCGCCTTCCGGTCTCCTGGGTGAAACCGGCCGACCGGTTTACCCCGTCCCTTGTTGGCCTGATTGCACTCTCCGGTTTTCTCGGCATGGGCGTCGGCATGACGCTGATCCTGTTCGCGCTGTCCGGAGGTGAAGTCGGCATCATCGCAACCCTCTCCGCCACCACCCCGGCCCTGATGCTGCCGATGCTCTGGTGGCGGACCAAGGAAATCCCGGCACTTGGCGCTTGGGCCGGTGCCGGACTTGTGGTCATCGGCAGCGCGTTGCTGTTTGCGAGTTAGCCGGAAACATCCTGCTTCAACAGATCCGGCATGAACGGCAGATCCGTTTTGCCGATGTCGATCCCGGCCTGCATGTAAAGCGTGGACAGCTGGCCCCGATGGTGGGTCTGGTGATTGAACATATGCGTCAGGCACAGCCAACGCGGCCGGGTCCGGGTCTGACAGTCACTGCGGCTGGTCCATTCCAGGTTTCCGGCCAGCCATTCGGATGTCAGTCCACCGGCAAACTCTTCAATGTCGGCGCAGATCTCGAAATGCGCGGCCTTGAGAGCTTCGTAATCCTGGAAAATATCGACGCCCATGCCGCCGACCTCGTAATCCCGGCCCGTGAAGTGGCGCATCCAAGCGCGATCGCCGAAAAGCAGATGATTGAGGGTGGAATGAACGGATTTGAAGAAAGCCCCTCGGTCCTCTCTGCGATCCGCATCGCTCATCTTCTCCGCGGCCACATAGGCTTTTTCCGTCATCCAGGTGTTGTACTTGGAAAGACGCTGGTAAATCGCAATTTCAGTTGTCATGGGAAGGCCTTGGAACAGGTATCGGAATTGGAACCGCTTGATGCCAAAAAACAGCTCACCCGGCTAGGCCCATTCAAGCAACGCCCACTATTCAGCGGCGACCGTCGGGATCGGCATGGCTTCCGGGCCATCAGCCGTTTCAAAACGCTCTGTGACCGGATCCATCACCCGCAGTTCCGCAGACCCGATATCGAACCAGGCGCCGTGCAGTTGCAGCTCGCCCCGATCAACCGCCTCTTTCACAAATGGAAAGGTCATTAGGTTCTTTAGCGATTGCCGCACGCCGGCATATTCCATGGCCAGCTGCGGGTCTTCGATCTTATCGACCGGCATACATGCCATTGAGATCGCTGCAGGTTCCAGAAGCTTGATCCAGCGTCCAATGAACCCCTTCTGCGCGTGGTCCTGATTGGCGCTTTCGCGGAAGGCCTGGATGCCTCCGCACTTGCAGTGGCCCATGACCACGATGTGCTTCACGTGAAGACCGGTCACGCCATATTCAATGGCCGCACTTGTGCCGTGCTGGCCTTCGGTGGCCTCGAACGGCGGCACAAGATTGGCAACGTTGCGCACAACAAACAACTCACCCGGACCCGCCCCGAAGATGCCTTCCGGGGTTACACGGCTGTCGCAGCAAGACACCACCATGACTTCCGGCGTCTGCCCGTAGATCGCAAGATGTTCCTGGATTTCCTTATGGCGCACAAAGCCCTTGTTCAGATAACGGCTGTATCCGTTGAGCAATTCGGATGGGAATGCCATCGCCGTGATCTCCTGAGCATTGGCGCACGCAGTGCAGTCCAACAGTTTTACGGGATCACTCAAGCGCGCCCAATCAGGGGAAGTACGTACACGCCCTCAGCAAAAGTGGCTAAATGTCTGGAGTGCTGGGACCTTAGAAGCGCTCGGCGCGCAGGACCTGACAATCGGACACGCAGACGACGCCGATGTGGCGTTCAACCACTCCAAATGCAGCTTCCAGGAGCTCATCCAGGCGTTCCGGACGGATAATGCAAATGATCGAGACCATGCCGCCGGCGCGGGACACCTGGCCCTCGCGGCTCCACCGGCCAGACCGGCCACTGCCGCCCAGAACCGGCAAAATCGTGTAGCCGGTCACACCGGCCCGGTCGAGCGCGTTGGTCAAACGCGTTTCCATCGGCGCTTCGATCGTGATCTCGACCCGCTTGGCCTGTTTCATTTCCATGGCTTATCCCCCCACTGCCTGCGCGACACTTAAGTACAGCGGTATGCCAAGTGTCAGGTTGAATGGAAAGGTTATTCCAAGCGACATGGTGAGATAAATAGACGGATTGGCCTCGGGCAAGGCCACACGCATGGCCGCAGGCACCGCGATATAGGAAGCTGACGCGCTCAAGGTCATCAAAAGAACTGCCCCGCCGGTCGACAGGCCAATCAGGCTGGCGGCAATCAATCCGGCTGCCGATCCCAGCACGGGCATCAGGATACCGAAGCTGATCAGGCCCGGCCGCAGCTGGTGGGCGCTCGCCCGCAAACCACGGCCCGCAACAAGCCCCATGTCGAGAAGAAACAGGCAGAGCACGCCTTTGAACGGCGAAACAATGAAACTTTCGATCTCCTTGAGGCCGTCTTCGCCGGTCAGGAAGCCAATCAGGAACGACCCTACCAACAGCACAATGGAGCCATTGAGCAAGATCTCGCGCCACAAGCCCTGCGTATCCTGTTCACGTTCCTTGGCTTCCGCGCTTGAAGAGAACCGCGCAACGATCCAGAGCGCGGACAAAATGGCCGGCGCTTCCATCACAGCGGCCACAGCCACCAAATAGCCTTCACTGGCAATCCCCTGGCTCTGCAGAACGGATGTTGCCGCGACAAATGTCACAATCGAGATTGAGCCGTAGTGACCAGCGACAGCAGCCGCATCCACCGTGCTCAACCGTGTCATGCCACGAAGAAGGGCAAACGCCAGGAACGGCAGCGCGAACGACAGGATCAGACCGGCGATCAGGGACAGGATCAGGGTCGCATCAATCCCGTGCGCACTGACGCTCACCCCGCCCTTGAAGCCAATCGCAAAGAGCAGATAGATCGACAGGGATTTGGCGGCCGCTTCCGGGATCGTCAGGTCGGAGCGGACGAATGCGGCTCCCAAACCAAGCGCGAAAAACAAAATGATAGGCGACAAAAGGTTCTGCGCCGCCAATCCAAGAATTGTTTCGATCACCTCTGGCCGCCCCTGCTTGATCTGATTTTCGCGAGCCAACCGGCACGCTCAAAAATACGTAGGATCACCTACGCCGCGCGGTATGAGACGTTTCCCGGCGGATTTCAAGGAAAAACAGCACAGATTGCACCCGATTGACTAAGCTTCACGCGGCTCAAGTCGCGACATTTACCGCGTGCGGTGGCTCTTCACCGTCCGGGTGATCTTCATAGGCATGCCGGACATTTTGCGGCGGCACTTTGTCGACCGGTCCGGGCAACGGATGAACAGGTCCGTGATCAACGCCCGGCTCAAGAACTTCAAGAGCTGCCGCCTTGTAGGCAGCAATCCCGTCAAGGGTATGATCTACAGTGTGATGATCGTCAATGAGAACTGCCGGGTCTTCAGTCGAGGAACCGGTATCTTGATCCTGGCGCTCTGCGGTACGCTTTTTGTCGCGGCCATATCCGGTGCCATCACCGTCCCGGTCCGCGGGATACTCTGTCGCATGCGCCACGACCTGGGCCGCGATGGGCCTTTCAATCGTCGTCGCCATTTCGGCCTCCTGGCCTTCAGAGAAAGCTTGCCTTCTGGCAAACCTTCTTTGATTTTCACAACAAAGAGTTAACGAATCTTTACGTTATGTTAACCCGTTGTTCCAGAAGCAGCAAATCTGACAGGACCGGTTATTACGACCTAAGCAGCCTTTTCAGCGGCACCGCCGACGATCTTGACGACATCGGCCATAATGTCCGTCAGCTGAAAGTCTTTGGGCGTATAGACCGCAGCAATTCCCATCGCTTTCAGCTGCGCGGCGTCTTCATCCGGGATGATGCCGCCGACGACAACAGGAATGTCATCTGCGCCCGAACTTCTCAAAAGATCCATCACATCGCGCACCAGCGCCAAATGGGATCCGGAGAGAATGGACAGGCCAATGACGTGAACGTCTTCTTCGACCGCAGCATTGACGATCTGGGCCGGGGTCAGGCGAATGCCCTCGTAAACGACCTCCATGCCGCAATCTCGCGCCCGCACGGCAATCTGTTCCGCGCCGTTGGAATGTCCGTCCAGCCCAGGCTTTCCAACAAGGAACTTGAGACGCCGGCCGAGTTTTTCTGACGCAGCTTCCACATCCGCGCGCACTGCGGCCAGATCACCGGCATCGTCGCTGACGGATTGACCAACACCCGTTGGAGCCCGGTACTCACCGAAGACCTCCCGCAAGGTGCGGCCCCATTCCCCGGTCGTCACACCAGCTTTAGCCGCAGCAATAGATGGCTCCATGATGTTCCGGCCTTCCTGGGCTGCCGCACGCAGTTCGGAAATGGCCGCATCAACAGCCGCCTGATCCCGTGCCTCACGCCAAGCCTTGACCTTCTCAATGGCCTCGCCCTCGACATGCTCGGGCACTGTGAGAATGCCGCCGTCTTCGCCAGCGGCCAGCGGGGACGGCTCGGTCTCGGTCCATTTGTTGACACCGACCACAACCTGATCACCGCTTTCGATCCCGGCAAGGCGCGCCGAATTGGCTTCCACCAGCTTGCGTTTCATGTAGCTGGACTCAACAGCCGCAACCGCCCCACCCATCGCATCAATGCGCGCGAGCTCCTCACGAGCTTCGTCTTTCAGCTCTTCAACCTTGCGGGTGATTTCCGCAGACCCGTCGAAGATGTCCGCATACTCCAGGAGGTCGGTCTCGTAGGCGAGGATCTGCTGCATTCTGAGCGACCATTGCTGATCGAACGGACGCGGCAGGCCCAGCGCCTCGTTCCAAGCTGGCAGCTGAACCGCACGTGCCCTTGCGTTTTTGGACAGAACGACGGCCAGCATTTCAACAAGAATGCGGTAGACGTTGTTTTCCGGCTGCGGCTCGGTCAGGCCGAGCGAGTTGACCTGAACGCCATACCGGAAACGGCGGTAGCGCTCGTCTTCAACACCGTAGCGCTCGCGGCAAATCTCGTCCCAAAGCTCTGTAAAGGCGCGCATCTTGCACATCTCAGTGACAAAGCGCATGCCTGCATTCACGAAGAACGAGATCCGGCCAACCGCCTTCGGGAAATCTTCCTCCGGGATCGCTCCACTTGCCTTCATGCTGTCGAGAATGGCCACCGCGGTCGCAAGTGCAAAGGACAATTCCTGGACCGGCGTCGCGCCTGCTTCCTGCAAATGGTAGGAGCAGACGTTCATCGGGTTCCACTTCGGCATGTTGGAATAAGTCCACGAAATGACATCCGTCGTCAGACTGAGCGAGGGCGCCGGCGGGAACACATAAGTGCCGCGGGAAAGGTATTCCTTGATGATGTCGTTCTGTGTGGTGCCGGAGAGCAGTTTGCGGTCCGCGCCCTGCTCATCAGCCGCAGCGATATAAAGTGACAACAGCCACGGCGCGGTCGCGTTGATCGTCATGGACGTATTCATGCGCTCCAGCGGGATCTCGTGAAAGAGTGTCCGCATATCGCTGAGATGGGCCACCGGCACACCGACCTTGCCAACTTCACCGCGCGCCAGAAGATCATCCGGATCATAACCGGTTTGTGTGGGCAAATCGAAAGCCACGGACAGTCCCGTCTGCCCCTTGGCCAAATTGCCCCGGTACAACTTGTTGGATTCGGCGGCTGTGGAATGCCCCGCATAGGTGCGAAAGATCCAAGGACGGTCCCGCTCTACCTTGCCATAGCCTGCTGCGCTCATGCCGCTTCTCCTCCTAAGGCCTTATTTTGCCAGTCTTCTTTTCCCTGTAGCACCCGATTTACCGGTCTATCTCCCAAGACCAACAGTGTGCCGGAGTTTGCGCGCACGCGAAACCCTTCTCTTGCAATGCA
This sequence comes from Roseibium sp. R5, assembly GCF_055755305.1. Lineage (NCBI taxonomy): Bacteria > Pseudomonadati > Pseudomonadota > Alphaproteobacteria > Hyphomicrobiales > Stappiaceae > Roseibium > Roseibium sp. R5. The sequence continues at coordinate 1,542,462 of NZ_CM146910.1, read as the reverse complement.
AAATACGACTGGCCAAAAAACGCAAGTTAAGCAATAGTCGTATAGATACGTATCTATTTTTGAACAATAGTTGCGCAAATTGGGGTTTTGCCCCGATAGAGCCTTTTGCACATGCGAAAGAAAATCGCGCCAAAGACAGCCCTGGGAGGGGAGAGTGACAGCAACAGCGCAAGCCAATGACAACCAAACGCGGGGAGACGCTCCGTTGAAAGATCTCTACGAAATCGGTGAAATCCCGCCGCTCGGTCACGTTCCTAAAAACATGTATGCATGGGCGATCCGCCGGGAACGTCACGGCGCTCCGGAAGACGCGATGAAGCTTGAGGTCGTGCCGACCTGGGAACTGGACAGCCATGAGGTTCTGGTTCTCGTGATGGCCGCCGGTGTCAACTACAACGGCATTTGGGCCGGCCTTGGCGAGCCGATCAGCCCATTCGACGGCCACGGCGCGCCGTTCCACATCGCCGGTTCAGATGCATCCGGGATCGTTTGGGCCGTTGGTGACAAGGTCAAGCGCTGGAAAGTCGGCGATGAGGTCGTCATCCACTGTAATCAGGACGACGGCGACGACGAAGATTGCAACGGTGGCGACCCGATGTACTCCAATTCCCAGCGCATTTGGGGCTACGAGACCCCGGATGGGTCCTTCTCCCAGTTCACACGGGTTCAGGCGCAGCAGCTGATGCCGCGTCCGAAGCACCAGACTTGGGAAGAAAGCGCCTGTTACACGCTGACCCTTGCAACGGCTTACCGGATGCTCTTCGGTCACCACCCGCACGAGCTGAAGCCGGGCCAGAACGTTCTGGTTTGGGGCGCATCCGGCGGTCTTGGATCCTATGCGATCCAGCTGATCACGGCAGCGGGCGCCAACGCCATCGGTGTTATTTCAGACGAAGACAAGCGTGACTTCGTCATGGATCTGGGCGCAAAGGGTGTCCTGAACCGCAAGGACTTCAATTGTTGGGGCCAGCTGCCGAAGGTCGGTTCCCCGGAATATGCCGACTGGTTCAAGGAAGTGCGCAAGTTCGGCAAGGCGATTTGGGACATCACCGGAAAAGGCAACAACGTCGATATCGTGTTTGAGCACCCGGGCGAAGCGACGTTCCCTGTCTCGACGTTCGTCTGTAAAAAAGGCGGCATGGTTGTGATCTGCGCCGGCACATCGGGCTTTAACTGCACCTTTGACGTCCGCTACATGTGGATGCACCAAAAGCGCCTGCAAGGCTCGCACTTTGCGCATCTGAAGCAGGCGTCGGCCGCCAACAAGCTCATGATTGAACGCCGGATCGATCCGTACATGTCTGAAGTGTTCCCGTGGGATCAGATCCCGCAAGCGCACACCAAGATGTGGAAGAACGAACACGCACCAGGCAACATGTCCGTTCTTGTTTGTGCGCCGACGACGGGTCTGCGGACCTTGGAAGACGTGATTGAAGCGGGAAAACGCTAGATCAACCATTCTCCCCGAAGGCTTAGAGCCTAATGCAGCCTGCCAGCCCGATGTTCGGGCTGGCTTTTTTGTTGGCCGGCACCGTTAGACTTTCGCCATCTGTGGGCAGCCCTCTCAGCATTCCTGACATGGCTTGTGGACCCAGTCCCAATTCTGCTGCTATTCGCCGACACAGTTCCTGCATCGAATCACGATGCACTCCAGACACAGGCGCTTATTGAACATGCGTGCGACAGCCCGGCGATCCCTCTCCAGACTTTTGTTGATGCCCATCGGGCTTGCGGCCTTGGGGCTGTCCGCCTGCATGGGCGATCGCCTGCAGACGCCGCCGTTTTATCAGGATCTGGCAAAAACGGATGGTCAGGTTGATCCGGCAACGGCCGCCCAGATGATCTCGCAATACCGGATCAACAACGGTTTGCCGGCCGTCACGCCCGACCCACGACTGACCTCCATTGCGCAGACCCAAGCCAACGCCATGGCATCCGCCGGAACGGTTCAGGCATCACTCGCGTCCAATCTGCAATTGGAAACCCGCATGGCCGCAATCGGGGAGCCAAAAACCGCGGCATCTGAAAATGTGAGTGCAGGATACCGCACTTTTGCCGAAGCCTTTTCCGGATGGCGGGAATCTCCGAAACACAACGAGGTGCTTCTCGCAAACTCCGCCACCCGCCTTGGCATCGCGACAGCCTACTCCGCCAATGCGAAGCACAAGGTCTTCTGGTCGCTTGTCCTGGCAGCTCCGGCGCCAACTCAATAAACCCAATCAGGAACGCCTTGGACCCCGCGGTGGCTGCATAGGTTGGTGCGGCCGGGGCGGTCTGACCTGGGCCTGCGGCGTGCGATCCGGAAGTATTGGTGCGACAGCACGCGGCGGTCTCGGCTGATAATAAGGACCACGCGGGCCGCGGGGCGGCGGGGCATAAACGCGCGGGCGCACCGGCCGATTATAGATGGTCACGTTTCGGTTTATGATCGGCACGCCGATATAAACGCCCGCACTTGGAATAGGCTGGCGGTAGTAGCTGCCACGCGTTCCGTAGACCAGATAGTTTCCGGAAACCCATCCGGACATGTTCCCGTAGCTCGCATCACACCAGCCATATCCAGCAGTACATCCCGAAATCTGGACTGCCGCGCCTTGCGGCAGGGTTGTTATGACAGGATAGCTGGTGCCGGGCCCAGCCCGCATATTCAGCCCACTTGTGGTGTAGGCGACTGATGCATTCGCTTGGGACATGGCAGGCTGTGCAAGAAAGCCTGCGGCCATCATCACCAATGCGGCTTGCTTCAACATGATCTTCTCTCCAAAAACGGCCCATGACACGGCGGTGATGTGGAGATTCAAGATGGCCCAATTGCAACAGAACCATTCATCTACGGTTCATGTCGCAAATCCAGCGCAGTTTTCTGAAGAGCCGACAAGTACTTAATGAAGTTATTAAATATAATACAGGCAGTAATGAAACGATATCTTCGATATACCATTAGAACTGCTCAAAAGAACGGCTTGGCGCGGGATGATGACAGCCGCTGCCAAACGAAAGCGCCCGCCAAAGTACGGGCGCCCCTTCCTTTGCCGGATCGATCGTCGGTTCAGTACCGGCGGTAGCCGGGCAGGGGCTGAACCCTTACCGGACCACGCCCATAGACCGGATAGTTCCGTTGATAGCGCGGCACACCCACATAGATCCCGGATCGCGGAATCGGCTGGCCGTAATACCGGCCCTGAACGCCATAGCTGAGATATTTCCCCGAGACCCAGCCTTTGACTGTCGTGAAGGCCGCATCGCACCACTGAAAGTCGGCGGTACAGCCGAACACGGTGACCCCGGCGCCTTGCGGCAAGGTTGTCAGCACCGGATAGTTGGTTCCGGGCCCAGCGCGCATGTTCAAATTGGCCGTGGTGTAGGCGATTGCCGGGCCGCCGGACTGGGCGAGAGCCGGTGTTATTGTCAGGACCGCAGCGGCCAGAGCCATCGCAAGGCGGTTCAACATTCTCAGAACTCCTGTTTATCTGCCCAGACATCAACCATGTGAGCCGATAACGTGGCGAAAGTATAGCCCCCTCAAGCGTTTCCGCCCTCAGACGGTATCATGTTCGCCCTTGATTTCGGTCAGAAGACCAGACTTCATAGAGCCTTATCTTCAGGGGGGCTCAAAACGTGATCGATTGTATTTTAAAGGCCTGCGCACGCCGGGCATTTCAGGGCGCATGTATAGCGGCGGTTTTGGCGGCGGGCACGCTGCCGTCCAGTGCCTTCGATTCGCATGCGGGCTACTATTATCCAGCTCCTCAGACAAGTGAGCCCTACATTTCAAACGTCGAAACAGCCCTTGATGCAAACAAGCGTTCAAGAGCAGCCTTTGTCATCGGGCTTGCCGCTCAACAGTCGAAGCAAGCTTATGCCCCCGGCTACCACCTGTTCGCCAAGGGTGCGGAGCTGGAAAAACTGATCATCGTCGCCACAGGCGACGGTCAGTACGACACGCTCTACCGGATGCGCGCCCTTTTGGCGTCGCTGACCTCCATGGCAAGGGGCACCGAGCTATTCGCCCGCACCGACCAGCCGCAGGAATTGAACTTCCTCGATTTCTGCAAACTGATCGGCTTCAAGCAAGTCACCGTCAGCAACGGCAAGGATATCACCCACCAGATCAAGGTGAACTGATCTAGCCAACAGGGATGACGCTAGCGCTTCAGTTCACCGTTGAGCCAGTCCCGGAATTGCGACTTCGTGCCGAAGAAAGCATTGCGGTCGACATCACCCTTGATGCCCGGGATCCGGCCTTCTGCAGTGTATTGCCAGAAGACCCAGTCGTCCCGCTGTTCGTAGATGTTGTTCGGATAGGTCGCCACTGACCGCAGCCAGAAGTGTTCGTCCGGGAAAGCCCCCACAAGGCGATCCCGGTGAAAATCCACGGACGAATAGATCACCGGCCGCTTACCGTAGTGACGCTCCATCTCGTCCAGAAAGCGCTTCATGTCCGGAAGGATCCGCTCCCTTGGCGGACGCGTGGTGCATGTTTTGGAATGCGCGTTCCACTCCATATCCAGCACCAGAGGCAAGGCCTGCGGATCGACCGGAACAATTTCCTTGACCCAGGAGATCTGCTCCTCGACCGGCCGGCAGAAATAGTAGAAGTGATAAGCTCCGCGCCGTACGCCGGCTTTCCGGGCGCCAATCCAGTTGTCGACAAACCGAGGATCGACATGATCCCCGCCTTCGGTGGCCTTGATCCAGGCAAAGGCGACGCCGGACTGCCGGACTCGATCCCAGTCGATATCGCCCTGCCATCTTGAGATATCAATCCCGTGAACCGCGAAGTCCTCTGGCGTCGGATCCGGAAAATCATAGGCAGAACACGCGCTCAAAAACGCGAAACCGACCAAAGAACAAAACGTTTTGATCATTGCGAGCACAGCAACCTCGGCAGGGTTAAGAAAAGGTTTTTCCGACCGCTAAAATGCAATGGAGTTCCTAACGGAACGTGGACGAAACTCGAAAATCCAAGCAAAATTACGTAGCAATGATCACGATCACCTGACTGCGGCCGAAATGCGACAGATCAAAGACGAGGAGAGGTAATACGCGCAACGCTTAGCGCATGGAAACAGCGGTCACCTTCATCGCGCTTGGCGCGCTTCTTCTCATTGGCATGCTGGCCGATGAAGTCGGCCACCGAACGCGTTTTCCAAGGGTTACGTTATTGATCCTCTGCGGGCTGGTCGTTGGACCAGCCACTCTCGATCTTTTGCCGCATGTGCTAACGCAGCTGTACGAGCCGTTGTCGATACTTGCGCTGTCCATGGTGGCGTTCCTGCTCGGCGGCAAATTGTCGAAACTTCATTTTGAGAACAGCGGCGGTACCGTCGCGACGGTCTCAATCACGGCTGTTGCGGCAACGGCTGTGCTGGTCGGAGGTGGGCTGGTGTTGTTTGGCTATCCCCCAGCCTTGGCATTGATCCTCGCCGCCCTTGCCACTGCGACTGATCCGGCTGCAACCAACGACGTCGTCCGCCAGTACAATGCAAAAGGCCCATTTTCAGATACGCTGGCAGGCATCGTTGCCCTGGATGACGTATGGGGGATCGTTGTCTTTGCCCTTTGTTTGATGGCGGCGCAGGCATTGGTCGGCACTGGCAACCTGGATGCACTTTATCACGCGGCGTGGGATATCGGCGGCGCGATTGCTCTGGGAATTACGATCGGAATACCGGCGGGCTACTTGTCGGGGCGGCTGCGCTCCGGAGACCCGACACTTTCAGAAGCGCTCGGAATTGTTTTTCTAACGGCAGGGTCCGCACTGTGGCTCGATGTGTCATTCTTGCTGGCAGGCGTTGCCTGCGGCGCGACTGTGATCAATTCCGGACGTCACCATTCAAAGCCATTTCATGAAATCGAGCACATCGAATGGCCCTTCATGATATTCTTCTTCGTCCTTGCAGGTGCGTCGCTGGAACCCGCAAATCTGTGGCAGCTTGGCGGACTGGGTCTCGTCTATGTTGCCCTTCGAACACTGGGACGGCTGGCAGGCGGATGGCTCGGCGGTAAATTGCATCCGGATACGGCTTTCCCCAAGAGCTACCTGTTTGGCCTTGCGCTTCTGCCCCAGGCCGGGATCGCGGTCGGCATGGCATTGGTCGCCGCGGAAGCCTTGCCCCATCTACGCTTGGAGATCCTGACGATTGCCATTGGCTCCACCATCGTATTTGAGCTGATCGGTCCAATGCTGACGGCCCACGCTCTGCGAAAGGCGAACGAGATCGGGCACTGATCACCAAACAAGCCGGCCTCGCCTTTCGGATTGCACCAAATCCAAAAACACTTAAGAAGGAGGTCCCGCCACTCCGTATCAGACAAGGCTCTCATGACAAACCGGCTCAAACTCGTCACCTGGAACATCAATTCCGTGCGTCTGCGCATGCCGATTGTCGAGCAATTGATCGAGGAAACCGCGCCGGACATGATTTGCCTGCAGGAAACCAAATGCCCGGACGCAAATTTTCCGGAAAAGGCCTTCCGCGCGGCCGGCTATGAGCACATGGCGATCAATGGCCAGAAGGGCTATCACGGAGTTGCAACGCTCTCCAAGCTGCCATTGAGTAATGTTGAAAAGCGGAATTTCTGCAATGTCGGCGACAGCCGGCATGTGGCTGTCGACGTGCCGTTCAACGGGTCTGCCTTAAGGGTTCACAACTTCTATGTGCCGGCGGGCGGTGATGAACCCGACCGGGAAAAAAACGACAAATTCGGCCACAAGCTGGATTTCCTCGGCGAGATGCAAGAGTGGCTGCAAGGCGCCGAAACCGCCAAACCCGCCGTTCTGGTCGGTGACTTGAACGTCGCACCTTATGAACACGATGTCTGGTCTCACAAGAAACTGTTGAAGGTCGTCTCACACACACCAATCGAAACCGAGCTTTTCGAAACCGTCCGGGAAACCGGCGGCTGGCTGGACGCCATGCGCCAGTTCACACCGATGGAGGAAAAGCTCTACACATGGTGGAGCTACCGGGCAAAAGACTGGTCGGCAGCCGACAAGGGCCGCCGTCTGGACCATGTCTGGGTGTCCGAACCGGCATCAAGCCACATCAAAAGCACGGAAGTGCTGCGCGATGCCCGCGGCTGGGAAAAACCATCCGATCACGCGCCTGTTGTTGCGGTGTTTGAGGCTTAATCCCGATAAGAAATCTCTGTCCGGTTTTCCGGACGGGCGGCCCATTCAAAATAGGCCTTGTGCAGCGCTGCCGTGATCGGGCCCGGCGCATCATTTGAAAAGATCCGGTCATCCACCCGGGTGACCGGTGCGACGCCGCCACCGGACGTGGTGATGAAAACCTCGTCGCTCTCGAACAACTCGCTGAGCGGCAAGGCCCGGATCTCGATCTCAAGCCCCTGTTCTGCCGCGATATCCAGCACCGTCTGACGGCTGATGCCTTCCAAAACACCGCTTTCGGCCGTCACCAGCGTTCGACCTTTCACGGCAAACACATTGAAACCCGGTCCTTCGGTCACGTTGCCATTATCATCCAGCAAAATGACAGTCTCCGCGCCGTTGTCCTTGGCCTCAAACAGCCCCTTGGTGAAATCCCCCCAGTGGTAGTTTTTGACCTTCGGATTGACGCTGCCGGGCGAAATACGGTGCACTGTCTTGGCAACATGAACATGGGCCCCTCTTTCCGCAATCTCCGGCCGGATGACGTGAATGTAGGGCACACACCAGGCAAAGAAGTGGTTCTCGCAGTCCCTCGGGTCTCGCGAACCCGGCACCTGGTTCACGCCCCGGGAGGTGACCATTGCCACATAGGCCTTTCGCAGTCCCGTCGCCGCCACGAGTGATTGAAGGGCGTCTTCTATCTCCTCATCGCTTAGCTTCGGGTCCAGCCGCAGTTCGTCCATCGAGCGGCGGAAACGGGCCAGATAATGGGGCAAGCGAAAGAATGCACCGTCCAGTACCGGAACCACATCATAAGTGATGTCTGAATGGATCAGCCCCCAATCGGTGACCGGCAATGCAGCCTCGGAGACCGGCATGAGCCTGCCACCCATCCACGCGGCACCGTTGGAGAGATCTGCGACAGTAACGCGAACATCGACAGTGGAAGACATGGAGGGCAGCTTTCGGAGTAATGGACGGTAATTCCGCCAGACTACGGCACGAGAATAACCTTGCCAAACACCTTGCGTGCCGCGATTTCATCCAACGCCGTTCCAATCTTCTCAAATGGATAAACGGCGTGAATATGCGGCTTGAGCTTGCCCTCACTCACCCAGGCCAGCAGCTGGCGCATATTGGCTTTGTGGCCGTCCGGATCTTTCTTGATCGCCGCGCCCCAGAACACGCCCCGGATGTCGCAGCCTTTCAAAAGGGTGAGGTTAAGCGGGATTTTCGGAATATCCCCCGAAGCAAAACCGATTACCAGGAAGCGGCCCTCCCAAGCAGTCGCCCGAAGCGCTTGTTCGGCGAGATCTCCACCAACCGGATCATAGACGACATCAACACCAGCGCCGCCAGTGAGCCCCTTCAAGGTGTCCTTGAGCGACGCCTTCGAGTAATCGACCAACTCATCAGCGCCGAGTGATTTTGCAAAAGCGAGTTTTTCTTCTGACGAGGCACAGGCGATCACCTTGGCGCCCATGATCGATGCGATCTCGACGGCGGCCTGACCAACGCCGCCGGATGCCCCGAGAACCGCGACAGTTTCCCCTGCCTTGAGGTCGGCCCGGTCGCGGAATGCGTGAAGGGTCGTGCCATAGGTGACTGTGAGACCGGCAGCGGTCTCGAACGAAATGTCGTCAGGCATTTTGACAAGCGAATCCGGCGTGATGACCACTTTTTCCCGCGCTGCTCCAAAAACCATGTAGCCCATCACCCGGTCACCGACGGCAAATTCCGTGACACCATCGCCGACCTGTTCGACAATCCCGGCGAATTCCGCGCTCGGAGAAAATGGCGGCTCAGCCTTGAACTGATATTTGCCCTGAATGATCAGGGTGTCGAAGAAGTTGAGCGCACAGGCCTTTACGGCGACAACAACTTCGCCAGCTGCGGCGACCGGATCTGCGAGTTCCTCGATAACGAGATTTGATGGCGGGCCGTAGGACGGGCAAATACAAGCTTTCACGGGGCACTCTCTCAATCTGGAACTCTGAAACGTTGTCTATGCTTATCAAGCCGCGAGGAGCAGGGAAACTGGCTCAAAAGTCGTAACGGCTGGCAAGGTCGGCGATTGATCCTGCCGGCAAAGGTTCAAACTGCGACGGCTTTCGGGTATGAGACCGGAAATCCATCATAATGAACGAAGAACGGAAGAAAAATGCGCGGATATTTCGCGGTCGGAGCCGAAGGCCTGTCAAAACGGATGAACCTTGGAACGCTGATGCGGTCCGCCCATGCCTTTGGTGCGAGCTTCTTCTTCACCGTGGACGCCGAACAAAAGATCCGCAGGGCGCCAAAATCGGATACCTCCAAAAGCCCGGGGCATTTGCCGACGTTTGACTGGGACAGCGTGGACACCATGGATCTTCCGCGCGGCTGCCAGCTAGTCGGGATCGAACTGACGGACGAGTCCATCGACCTGCCAAGCTTTGGCCATCCCTTGCAGGCCGCCTATGTGCTCGGCCCGGAACGCGGGTCATTGTCGCCGCAAATGCTTGAACGCTGCGATCACGTGGTGAAAATTCCAACGAAGTTCTGCATCAATGTCGCCATGGCAGGCGCTATCGTGATGTATGACCGGCACAGGGCAATGGGCCGTTATGCAGACAGGGCCGTATCGTCTGGTGCACCAACCGTTGAACGCTCAAAGCATGTCAGCGGCGGCCCGATCAGCCGGACCGGGCGGATTGTTCCTGGGAACTGATCAGTTCACGTCGACAGCTTCGTCAGTCTCAATCAGCTGACGGAGCCGGCCAAAGGCGAGACGAATACGGGATTTGACCGTTCCAAGCGGCAGGCCTGTCTGGTCGGAAATCTCGCTGTGCGACAGCCCGATGAAAAACGCCAGGCGCACGACTTCTTTTTGCTCTTCAGGAAGCGAGGCCATGGCGGCTCTGACGCGCTCTTCGCGGAGCCGTGCATCCATCTCGTCGGCAACATCTGGCAGCGGCGTCGGCTGCAACGCGGGCTCTTCCGGATCCAGCTCTGCGGTTTTTTGCCGCCGCAACCGGTCAATCCGGCGGTTCCGGGCAATACGAAACAACCAGGTGCTTGCAGACGACTTGCGTGGGTCAAACAGGTCAGCCTTGCGCCACAGGGTCACCATGACGTCTTGTGCGACTTCTTCGGCCACGGCGTCATCGGCGCCCTGTTTCATCAGGTAGCCTTTCAGACGCGGTGCGAAATGATCGAACAGCTCGACAAAAGCCGCTTTATCCCGGCTTGTCGCGACCTTAACAATCAGATCGGAAAAATATTGCGTTTGTGCCAAAGGCCAATCAACTCCACTTCAGTCCCCTCTGTTTAGCAGGTTCGGCGCAATTCGGAAGAGGGAACAGCAACATCGCCACACTGTCGCCCTGTTTTCTCGCGAGAGGCAATACTGAACAATCGCGAGGGCGCGCCTTTGCATTTTAAAGAAAGGAATTGTCGGCTTTGGGGCTTCAACCCTTTCGTAACCCGCTTTAAGTTATCATTAAAGCAACGTTTATATGTGTGTCGGCAATTGAATTAAATTTGACCGGAACCCCAAACCAAACGGTGTGGAGATCATGAAAGCAAAAACGCTGGTACTGGCCCTGGCAGGTTTCGCCGCCTCAACTGCGGTAGCGTTCGCACAGACCCCGACGCTGTTGAAACAGCACAGGGATTGGGCGGCCTACGCGTTGACGAGTGGCAGCGGCAAAGTTTGTTACGCTTTGACCAAACCAACGACGATGCTTCCCGGCGACAGAAACCACGGCGATGTCTTCTTCTTCGTGACGTCCCGTCCGGCCGAGGGTGTCAGTTCTGAGCCGAGCCTGCTGGTCGGCTATCCGTTCAAGGACAAGTCGTCTGTCAGTGTGGATGTGGACGGACAAGGCTTTACCTTGTTCACCAACAATGACGGCGCCTGGGTCGAAAATGCAGCCACGGAGGCCCAGTTGGTTGCAGCGATGAAGGCTGGCCGTGAGATGTCCGTAAATGGTGAATCCAGCCGGGGGACACGGACAACCTACAAGTTTTCGCTCTCCGGCGTGACTGCCGCCATCGACACAGCCAGTCAGGCCTGCCGCTAACGGTAGGCATCGTCTCCCGGACGGCTTCACGCATAGCTCCGTTGCGCTCGGAAAACTTGATTTTCCGGGCGCTTTGTGGTTTTGAGACCGTCAGCATTTCCCTGACAATAACAGGTGAACCGGCATCAGCGCCGCCGCGGCAGGTGGCACGCTTTCGTGGCCGGACAAAAAACGGATCACAAAATGGCGGTTACGCTCGACATCGCGCGGGAAAATCCCAACGCGCAAACAGTTACAGGCATTGCAGCAACTCCGGGCGCAGATGAAGACAAGCCGACTCTGATCGGCCTGTCGCGCGAGGAACTTGGCGACGCTCTGGGAACGATCGGCGTGCCGCAAAAGCAATGGCGTATGCGGTCGTCGCAGCTGTGGCATTGGCTTTATGTGCGCGGCGTTTCCGACTTCGCGGAGATGACGAACATCGCCAAGGATCTGCGCGCCAAGCTGGATGAGGCGTTCACGATCGCCCGCCCGAAGATCGTGTCGGAACAGATCTCCGTCGATGGCACCCGCAAGTGGCTGTTCCAGTTTCCGCCGCGCGGCGCCGGAAACCCTGTCGAAGTCGAAACCGTTTACATCCCGGAAGAAGGCCGTGGCACGCTTTGTGTGTCGTCCCAGGTCGGCTGCACCCTCACCTGCACCTTCTGCCATACCGGCACGCAAAAGTTGGTCCGCAATCTGACATCTGAAGAGATCCTGTCCCAGATCCTGATTGCCCGCGACCGCCTTGGAGATTTTCCGGATGCACACACGCCGCAAGGCGCGATTGTGCCGTCCGAAGGCCGTCTGGTCACCAACATCGTCATGATGGGCATGGGCGAGCCGCTCTATAATTTCGAGAATGTCAAAAAGGCCCTGCTCATCGCTTCGGACGGCGACGGACTGTCACTCTCCAAACGGCGGATTACCCTGTCGACATCCGGCGTTGTCCCGGAAATTTTCCGCACAGGTGATGAGATCGGCTGCATGCTGGCAATTTCCCTCCACGCTGTTCGAGACGAGGATCGCGACATCCTGGTGCCGATCAACAAGAAGTGGAACATCAAGGAACTCCTGGATGCCTGCCGCAACTATCCAGGCCTGTCGAACGCCAAGCGCATCACCTTTGAATATGTGATGCTGAAAGACATCAACGACAGCAACGAAGACGCGCTGGAGCTGGTCCGGCTGCTCAAGGGCATTCCGGCGAAAATCAATCTGATCCCGTTCAACCCATGGCCGGGCTCCCAATATGCCTGTTCCGACTGGGAGCGGATCGAGGAATTCGCCGACATCGTCAACCGGGCCGGTTATGCCTCTCCGATCCGCACCCCGCGCGGCCGCGATATCTTTGCCGCCTGCGGGCAGCTGAAGTCAGCCTCTGAGCGCATGCGCAAGAAGGACCGGGATGCATTAGCGGCAAAAAAGGCTGCGGTTTATTGATTTGCAGCGTTGAACTGTTCGGTCAGCGCCAAGCGGATCAGATTTGAGAACAGGGCCACTCCAGGCTCGATCAAGTCATCCGGGAAATCATAGTCCGGGTTGTGGAGGTCCGGTTGGTTTTCGCCTGCACCAAGCCCGAACATGCCGCCCTCGTAACGCTGGGTGATCTCGCCAAAATCCTCTCCCCAGCGGAACGGCCGGTCGATCAAGACGAACTCTGCATTCGCGCCCGTAGCCGCCTGCTTGATCATATCGAACGCCAGCTGACTGTTGGAATTCGCCGCAAATTCTTCCCTGGTTTCGAACTCGAATGTGAGACCATAGGTCTCAGCAAGTTCCTCCGCAGCCGCTGACAATTCTTGCCACATACGCTCGACCACATCGCTCCCCGCAGCCCTCAAAGTATAGTGTGTCTCGCCACTCCCGGGGCAAACTCCCGAGGATTGCACACCCATTTCGGTGTAGATCGGCACAATCAGCGCATAGGTATCAGCTTTGTCGTAGCGTGCTTCAATCTCGCGGGCCTTGAGGGTCAGTTCCGCCATTGCAAAAGACGGACTTGCTCCTGTTTCTGGCTGCGCGCTATGCGCCTCCTTGCCAGCGTATTTTATGGCAACATACCTAACTGAGGAGGCAAACGTCCCTGTCTTGCAAACCACCGCCCCTTTCGCGAACCCTGGAAGATTGTGCAAGGCAAACGCAAAGTCTGGCCGGATGGATTCAAAAAATGGATGCACACAACAGGTCCGGGCGCCGGTTCCAGTCTCTTCGTCCGGCTGAAACAGCAGAACAACACGGCCACTGTCCGGCCGCTCCTCCAGGGTTTGGGCAACACCGGCCATGATCGTCATATGTCCATCATGTCCACACTTGTGCCCCACGCCGTCGTAAACAGATCTGTAGGGCAGATCCTGATTCACCTCATGTATTGGCAAGGCATCCAACTCGGTCCTGAGCATCACCGTTTTGCCGGAGTTTGCGCCGTTATAGACGGCGGCAAAACCAGCTCCGGCAAGCGGAACAAAAGCGTCAGGTGTTGCATGATCGGCCAGAAACTGGCGCATGTATTTGGCTGTCTCCACCTCCTGCCGGGAGACTTCCGGGTGCGCATGCAGCCAATGCCGCAAATCGATTAACTGTTTGGTTTTAATGTTCAATTTAAGACCCGAGTGAGGCTGGTTGAATATCTGGAACGAAGAGCTGTATCAGACAGGACATCAAGCCCAAGACGAGTAGCACGTGCAACTTGTTGAAACAAACCGGCAGCCAGACGGTTTTGACGGCGTAACTGCCCTGCTTTCCAAACTTCCATATTGTTGTCATGTACGGCCAACATGAAACCAACCCGTTTCTAACTCGACTGCTTGTTCAGCAAGGCCAGGATATTTGGATCCGACGCGTATCTAGCTTGCTGATGTCACCAATATTTAATTAGACGGTGTTTGACGCATAGATCTGAGGTTTCGAGCTGAGATGAGACCCCTGTAAACTTACACCTTGCCAGCAAACGCCCGTGCACCAACTACAATCAATATAGGGTTGCTGGGTGACAGAATATGGCCGGAAGGCGAGTTACACGCAGACATATTGTATTCGGGATTTGTTCAAGCTTCGGCTTTGGTCCGCTGACGACGTCTACAGCCGCCCAACGATATTTATTTGTTACCGCGGAAGTGCCGCCCTACTCCTTGCCATCTGATGAAGGCCGAACCGGGTTTGTTATCGACGTGGTTCGCGAACTTTTGTCGCGTCTGGACGCTCCTTTGGAAATCGTCTCGCTGCCCTGGCGCAGAGCCATGGAGACCCTGAAACAAGGCGAAAACGTCCTGATGGCCCCATTGGCCCGTACGCCGGACCGCGAGACGCGATACAAATGGGTCGTCCCGATCCTCACTGAAGAAGTCCGGCTTTACACCATTGATGACGGTCCCATCCTGACACTCGACGCTGCGCGCAAACTCCCGAGTATTACAGTACAGGGCGGGTCTGCTATGGAAGAACTCGGGATCCGGCTGGGGCTTCAAAATCTGGACGTCGCGCCAGACAATTTTTCCATGGTGAAAATGTTGGCGTATGGCAACTCGAACGCAATGATCAGTTTCAGAATGCTGGCACTCTGGTCGATGGAACGAGAGGGGCTCGATCCAGAGCGATTGGTTCCGGGCGAAGTTCTGGACCGGTTCGACGTTTCCATAGCTGCAACTCTCGAAACGCCTGAAGAAATACTCCAGCCGATTCGGGAGGCGTTTGACGTGATGCGGTCCGATGGCTCTCTTCAAATGATACTTGAGCGGTACAGTTTGGGATCATGACAGGAAGAGCTGCGTCGGACGCATAAGTGCTTTGCAAAACCGATCAGTTCCTAACTCATCTGTGAGTTGAACGTGACGCTTTCAATCCCCATTTCACGGGATGCCGGGGTTGGTCCCGGCTTTTCTGCCGAACAGAAACTCCCGGAGATCGTCATGACAAGTATTGATTACAGCGGCTCCCGCCGCCGCGAGCCAAGTGCGCCGCACCTCCTGCCTCCTCTTACCCCAGCCACAGCCATCACTCTGCTTCTCGCCGGTTTGGTTGCCACCGGTGTCTGGGAAGTTTGGGCGCGGGGTGTAACACCTCTTTTGATCGGAGGACCCTTGGAGCCTGCGGGCCTTATCAAATCCAGTTTCGGGATATCCTCCAGTTTTCTAGCCGAGACGATCCACATAGCAACCGGTCTCATCATCTATCCACTCGGATACCTTTTTGTCGCGCAACCCATTGCCCGGCTTCTGCCGGTCGAGTTTCCCTGGTCACTGACAGGCGCTGGTTTCGGCATCGGCCTTTGGATCTTTGCCATGTATGTGATGGCGCACCTGGTGGCCGGCTTTCCAGCGTTTCTGGGTTTTGGGGATCTGGCATTTGCCTCGTTCTTTGGGCACTTGCTGTACGGCCTTGCCGTTGCCGGGATCGTTGCTCTGCGCAGGGCATAACAGCGCTCTGATCCCATAACAGCAAAAAGGCCGCCTCCAGGGCGGCCTTTCGCATTCTTTGTCTGATCCGGCCTAGACCAGACCGGCTTTCGTGAACGGCAGACTTGTGATCCACTCGTCCTTTGCAGCCGCAATTGCATTGGCCACAGCCGGGCCAATTGGCGGTGTTCCCGGCTCACCGATCCCGGTCGGAGATTCGGTCGAGGCAACGATGTGCACGTCGATTTCAGGCATGTCGGAAATGCGCAGCGACTCATAAGTGTCGAAGTTTGTCTCTTCGACATACCCGTCGGAGAGCGTCACCTGGTTGCGCAGGATTGCACCGAGACCATATCCAATTCCGCCTTCAACCTGTGCACGGATGTTGTCCGGGTTAACCGGCACTCCGCAGTCGACAGCTGCTGTGACCTTTTCCACCTTGACCGTTCCATCCTCGCGGAAGGAAATCTCGACGACTTCCGCCACATAAGACCCGAAGGACTTGTGAACGGCAACGCCGCGATGACGGCCCTCCGGCAACGGCGTGTCCCAACCGGCCTTTTCGGCAGCCAGCTTCAACACATTCGTCTTGCGCGGATCGTCCTTGAGAAGCTCAAGGCGCAGAGCCACCGGGTCTTTGCCGGTTTCCTTTGCAATCCGGTCGATCATCGTTTCCATGACATAGGCTGTGTGGGTGTGCCCCACGGACCGCCACCATAGAACCGGCACCGGCGTTTCCTGGAATGCCTGATCCATGTTCATCATCGGGAACGAATAGGTCGTGTCGGATGCCCCTTCGGTCATGTTGTGATCCACACCATTCGGCATCAGCATCGGCTCAAAGGCAGTGCCCTTGATGATGGACTTCGCCGCGATGTTGTATTTCACCGCCGTGACGTTGCCGTCGCCGTCGAGACCAACCTTGATCTTGTGGGCTGACATTGGGCGGTAGTAACCGCCAGCCATGTCGTCTTCACGGGTCCAAACGATCTTCACCGGACGCGGCTCCATGCCGGCTTCCCGCATCGCCTTCAACAGGAAGGAAATCTCCGAGACTGGGTGCGCATCCCCTTGCGCCCGGCGTCCAAAGGATCCACCGGCCCACAATGTGTTGATGCTGACCTTCTCGAACGGAATGCCGAGGATGGTGGAGGCAACGTTATGATCGATGGTCGGAATTTGCGAGCCAAACCAGAACTGTGCTGTTTCACCATCGAATTCACCGACAATATCCAGCGGCTCCATGGCGCCATGGGCAAGGAATGGGAAATCGTAGTCGATTTCCATGACCTTCGCCGACGCGTCCAAGGCGGCATCGACATCGCCATCTTCGCGAACCTTGAGGCCCGGCTTGGTTGTCATATTCTTGAGTTCGGTCATCATTGCGTCAGTGGAGCGGGTCTCAGCTGCACTGTCGTCCCACTCGATCTCCAGAAGGTCGCGTGCCTTGATGGCCGGCCAGGTGCTTTCTGCAACCACGGCAACGCCATTCGGTATCTGGAAGATGTCGACGACACCTGCGACCTTCTTGGCTTCAGTCGCATCGAAGGACTTGACCGTGCCGCCAAACCGCGGTGAACGGGCAACCGTTGCGGTCAGCATTCCCTCACGGTTGAAGTCGATGGTGTAGGTGTTCGGCGCGCCAACCGTTTTGTTCTTGACGTCCTTGCGCGGGAAAGACTTGCCGATATAGACCCACTGGTCCGGTGTTTTCAGTGCCGGGTCCGCAGGAACATCTTCGTTTGCTGCCAAACCTGCAAGCTCACCGAGCGTTGCCGATTTACCCGAAGAGTGGGACACAACTCCGCCGGAAACGGTGATTTCACCGGCCGGCACACCCCATTCCTTGGCAGCCGCGGAGATAACCATTGCCTTGGCAGCGGCACCCGCCTGGCGGTACTGCATGAAAGCGTTCGGCATGGCGGTGGAGCCACCTGTGCCCTGAACGCCGAACAGGCTGTTGGCATAAAGCTGCGGGTTGGACGGGGCCAGCTCCAGCACAATTTGCTCGTGAGATGCGTCGAGTTCATCAGCAACCAATGTTGCCAGACCGTTTGCCGTGCCCTGACCCTTGTCGAGGTGTTTGGACAGGACCACGACCGTGTTGTCCGGCCGGATGTGCACAAACGGCTGAACGAATTCACCCGCATCAGCAGCGGCTTTCGCCGTGTTGGGCATCTTGGCGGCGATGATCAGACCACCAACTGCACCGGCCGACATTTTCAGAAATGTCCGGCGGCTCGGCTTGGGAGACTCAAGGGGTTTTTGAAGGAGATGCAACATGACTTAGGCCTCCATCTTGTCGGCTGCGGCATGGATCGCCTTGCGGATCCGGGCGTAGGTCGCGCAGCGGCAGACGTTTCCGTCCATGGCGGCGTCGATGTCTTCATCGGTCGGCTTAGGAGTATCGGTCAGAAGCGCCGTGGCTGCCATGATCTGACCGGACTGGCAGTACCCGCATTGCGGCACGTCCAGCTCGTTCCAGGCTTCCTGAACGGCCTTGGCAGCTTTTCCGTTCACGCCTTCGATTGTGGTAATTTCGGCGCCCTCAAGGTCACCGACCATGGTTTGGCAAGAACGGATCGGCATACCGTCCCAGTGGACCGTGCAAGCACCGCATGATGCGATGCCGCACCCGAATTTGGTGCCGGTCATTCCGAGCTCGTCGCGCAGAGCCCACAGCAGAGGGCTCTCGGGATCCGCATCAAGCGTGCGCGTTTCCCCGTTAATTTTCAAAGTTACAGACATGAGGAGGCGTCTCCCTTGGCTGGCCTAGACTGGCTGAAGGATGTAAACTACACTGTGCAGTGTAATCTCTAGATCCGCATCTGTAAACGCCCTAGTTTACATAGGGCTCAAATTTTGGGATTAAAGAGCGATAAGAAGCGCTGGGTAAACAATGTCGGTATCCGACCAGAAAAAGAAACAAATCGTCGAAGCGGCCATCGCCGAGTTCCAGGAAAAAGGTTTTGCCGGTGCAAGCATGGACCGGATTTCGGAACGGGCGCAGGTTTCCAAACGCACCGTCTACAATCACTTTGAAAGCAAGGAAACGCTTTTCAAAGCGATCAACCAATGCCTGGCAGACCAGGTCAATTCAGCGCTTGAAGTCCCTTATGACCGGGACAAACCGATCCGCGATGCCTTGATCGAACTCGGCTGGGCCGAGGGCGAGCTCATGGTTTCTCCGTGCTTCATGAACCTTGCCCGCATGGTCATGAGTGAAACGATCCGGGACCCGGAACTGGCGGCGGACATGAACGCCCGCATGACCAAGCTCAGCATTTTCGCAGAGTTCATGGAACGGGCGACATCCGATGGGCGCCTTTCAGTTCAAGATCCGGCTGTCGCGGCAGAACAGTTCCTCGGCCTCATCAAGTCGCGCAGCTTTTTTCCGAACATCTATGCCAACCGGGTCGCCGAACGCGACGAGATGGACAAGATCATCAACGAGAGTGTTGATCTGTTCCTGGCGCAATATGCTGCACCGGAAACTGAAGCCGCAAAAAAGTCCGCTTGATCAGCCCATCGGGTCCTGATCCTAACTTTTCCCCGAAGGCCCCACAGGGTTATCCAAAAGCTGTCCCCAGCGTGTCCGGTCCGCCATTTGGGCTCGGGTTTCATCGGATATGAGACCGCGGACGTTCTCTGGCGCCCAGCCACCACCGAGCCCCTTGTAAACCGCAACGAGGTTGGTGAGCACGTTCGCTTCCGCAGCAATCAGCCGCTCCTCGGCCACAAGCAGGCTCTTTTGCGCATCAACCACGCGATTGTAGGACGCCGTGCCGTCTTCATATTGGGCTTCCACCTCGCCGACAGAGCTGCGAGCCGCCCTCAAACTCCGCCGAAGGTAAAGCGCCTGCTGCTTGGATCGCAAAAACCCGGTCAGCGCATTTTCCACTTCCGCATAAGCGGACAACACCGTGTTTTCATAGTTCAACAAGGCTTCCTGAAACTTGGCATCCTGCACCCGGACATTGTTCTGGATCCGGCCGTAATTCAGGAAATTCCAGGAAAAACCGGGATTGAAGAGGGCTGCTGTCGCCCCGCCAGTAAAGAGATTTGAAAAATCATCTGCCCGTACACCGATCGCCCCGGCAATGGTGAATGCCGGGAAGAGATCTGCCTTGGCTACACCGATTTGTGCCGATTGGGCAGCTGCGATGTACTCGGCTTGGCGAATGTCGGGGCGGCGGCGCAACATGTCCGCCGGAACGCCGATCGCGACTTCCGCTGGTACCCGGGGAAAGCCTGACCGGCCGGAAAATCGGGCTTTCATTTTACCCGGCGGCTCGCTCAACAGCACACTCATGGCGTTGTAGGCCTGCGCAAGCTCCGCCTCGTAGCCCGGAATGGCCGCAAGCGTGTTGTTGTAAAGAACGGTCGCTTCATGAACATCCAACTGGGATGCAACGCCGTTTTCCAGCCGGAGCTGAGTAAGGTTCAGAGACTTTTTCTGAAGCGCCGCATTCTTCCGGCTCGAGGCGACGAGTTGCTGCAGCTCCCGGATGGTGACGTATGTCGCCGCAATATCCCCGGTGAGCGTCACCAGCGCATCGTCGTAGGATGCCAGGTTGGCGTTCAAATTCGCTTTGGCAGATTGAACGTCCCGGCGGATCTTGCCCCAGATGTCAATTTCCCACGCCGCGTCAAACCCTGCAGAAACACGCGAGATGTGACTGTCCACCAGACCTGCCCGCTCAAGATCACGGATGATCGGATCCTGCGTGCTGAACCGGATGTTCTCCGAGTTCCCTTTCAACTGCTGGACCTGGGGAAACAGCTCGCCGCGCGCGATGCCGAGCTGGGCGCGCGCCTGGTAAACCCGGACACCGGCTGCCTGCAGCTCAACGTTCTGGCGGTAGGCCTCCGCGATCAGGCCATTCAGCGTTTCATCCTTGAAAACATGCCACCACGGCACGGAGGCAGCGCTGCGGGTGGTAAAGCCGGTGCGGTGATCGACGGTGAGGTTTGCGCCCTTGCCCCAACTGTCGAGCACCGGCGCCTCTGGGCGCTCGAAATCCGGACCGACCATACATCCGGACAAGAAAGCGGCGCCTGCAACGCTGGCAAACAAACCCAATTGTCGAAACACGCTCACCGTCATCACCTACACATCAAACGGGATGATGAAATTCACCCAGGCATACAACCGCATATTGACCCGGCGCAGCACGGACACCCATTCTCCGCCGCCGCCCGTATAGATCGCCGCAGCTCCATGAGCACCGCCCGGGAACCTTTTGAGAGCCGGATCTTCATCCATGACGATCTCAACCGCAAATCGCCCCTGCGGATGCATGAACAGGAAGTTCGGCACATTTCCGCTCGGCTTGATCTGACCTTGCCCGGTCCCTTCCCAAATCGCCTTCACTTTTCCGGTAAACACCTGCCCGGGATAAATATCGAGGGCAACCTCAACCGGCTGGCCGGGCTCCACGAATTTCAGGTGTTCCTGATAAAAGGTTCCAAGAAAATAAGGATTTGCGTCTGCAACAAAGGCGGCGATGGACGCGATCCGGAAGCCGCCAACAACAAGTCCAGGCCGCGCCTGCTGACTGATGATCCGGCCGTCCTCCGGCGCATAGATGGTGGTCTGATCAAAATAATACTGCGCCTGGTCGACTTGGGCCTGCGCCGCCGCCACCTGGGCATTCACACCATCGATTTGCGCCGCGACAGCGAGCTGCGCTTTCGTCACATTCGCTTCGGCCTCGGCCACTTGCGCTTTAGCCCCTGCCAATTGTGCCGTCCATTGATCAAGCGTTTCCTGGCGGGCACCGCCTTTCGGAACAAGATCCGTGTAGCGCTTGACCTGCTCAGCGGCAAAAGTTTCATTGGCCTCAGCCTGAGCCAGCTGGTCCTGCGCGAGAACGACATCTTCTTGTAGGATCAGCGCATTTTGCTGCGCCTCGACAAGGTTGGCCTGCGCTTCTGCAAGCTGGGCGTCATACAGCGTTGATTCAAACTGATAGAGTTTGTCGCCCTTCTTCACCGGCTGGTTCTGAGTGACGAACACCTCTTGCAACAAGGTCGGATGCGGCAGCCGGGGTGCGATCTGGATTGTCTGGCGGATCACATGTCCGTCAATCGTGTAAGGCGCGAAGAAACGCAGGAAGACAACCAACAGAAACAGGACGTGAAAGCCAACCCAGAAGGTCACCACACCCCAGGCAACGTTAAACTTCAGAAGTTTGAACTTGTAGAAAACCAGCCAGGCAAAGATGCCATAGGCCCCAAGGATCAGAAGGGCAATCGTCATGCCGCGCCCCCGGACTTGGGCAACTCTTCCGATTGCGCGCTGACCTGAGCCTCGGCTTCACCGATGGCACTGGACAGGACCGGCGTCGCTGACAACTGATCCGCCCCTCCATCCCCGGCGTCTTCGTTTGCCTTGATTTCACTCCCCTTCGGAAGCTTGCGAATGTCGATCGTCAGGGAATCGTGGTAGGACCACATCAACGCGTGAATCCAGGGAAAGACCGTAAACAGGCCAATCCAACCGCCCAGTTTCACGGATTCAGCATGCGGGTGCTTGCGCTTTTCCGCGAGTTTGCCTGGAAGACCGCCCAGCGTGATCATGACATAAAAGAATGCGACAACCGCCAGAACACCGATCAAGAAGGTCAGGTAATCATAGCCGTCGAGCTTGAAGTCAATCAGGTTCATGGGTCCTCCGCGCCAGCCCCCACATGGTTAAGGTTCGCCCTTCCGACACCCTCAGACGCCCGGCTGGCAATTGCAACCCTTCTTGCGGCCCGCTCCACGCGTGTTTCAAGTGAAGGATCATTGAAACGGCGGTCTTTTGCACACTTCTGGGGCTTGCGCGGCGAATAGAACCGGCTAAATTGCCGCAAATTTCAACGAAGCGGACCCCTCCGCACAACTCACGAACTGGATCCTCCCTCAATGGCGTATGGTGACATCAAGAAAGTCGTGCTGGCCTATTCCGGCGGCCTCGACACGTCCATCATCCTGAAATGGCTGCAAACCGAACTCGGCTGCGAAGTTGTAACCTTCACGGCAGATCTCGGTCAGGGAGAAGAGCTGGAGCCGGCGCGCAAAAAAGCCGAGATGATGGGCATCAAGGAAATCTACATTGATGACCTGCGCGAAGAATTCATTCGCGACTTCGTCTTCCCGATGTTCCGAGCCAATGCCGTTTATGAAGGTGTCTACCTGCTCGGTACCTCGATTGCCCGTCCGCTGATCTCCAAGCGGTTGATCGAGATCGCCGAAGAAACCGGCGCCGATGCAGTTGCCCATGGCGCGACCGGCAAGGGCAATGACCAGGTTCGCTTTGAGCTCTCAGCGTATGCCCTCAACCCGGACATCAAGGTAATCGCGCCGTGGCGGGATTGGACCTTCAAATCCCGGACCGATCTCTTGGACTTCGCCGAGAAGAACCAGATCCCGGTTCCGAAAGACAAGCGCGGCGAAGCCCCGTTCTCAGTGGACGCCAACATGCTGCACTCGTCTTCCGAAGGAAAGGTTCTGGAAGACCCGAACGAGGAAGCGCCGAACTATGTGTTCCAGCGCACCGTTGACCCGACCGAGGCCCCGGACGTTGTCACGGAAATCGAGATCGGCTTCGAAAAGGGCGATGCAGTTTCTCTGAACGGCGAAAAAATGTCTCCGGCAACACTGTTCGCAAAGCTCAACGATTATGGCCGCGACAACGGCATTGGCCGCCTGGACATGGTTGAAAACCGGTTTGTCGGCATGAAGAGCCGCGGCATCTATGAGACCCCGGGCGGCACGATCCTGCTGCAGGCGCACCGCGCCATGGAGTCGATCACGCTCGATCGCGGCGCAGGCCATCTCAAAGACGAGTTAATGCCACGCTACGCCGAGCTGATTTACAACGGCTTCTGGTTCTCACCTGAGCGGGAAATGCTGCAGGCTCTGATCGACAAGAGCCAGGAGCACGTGACTGGCACCGTTCGCCTGAAACTCTACAAGGGCAACGTGATCGTTGTCGGCCGTGCGTCGCCCTATTCGCTCTATGCAGAAGAGCTGGTAACCTTTGAAGACGACCACGGCGCCTACGATCAAAAAGACGCTGCCGGCTTCATCAAGCTGAACGCTCTGCGCCTGCGCACGCTTGCCAAGCGCAACCGGCTCGGCTGAGCCATGAACACACCCGCCGCAACCCGCTTTTCCGAAAAGCTTGTTGCGGCGGGTTTTCTTTTGTTCGGCGGTTTTAAACCGGAGGACACAGACTTGGCGCCGGCGACAGGCGGGGGCTCTGCGCCCAAAACCCTGCTGATCATTGGCAGCACCGGCCCTGGATTGTGGCCCACCTTCAAGGCGGCGCCGGAAGCTCAAGATGGACAGCCTGATCCGATGGATCGGTATACACGGCGGGTTTTGAGCAAACTTGCCGCTGACTTCGGCTTCAAGCCACTCTTTCCGTTTGACGGCCCGCCTTACCATCCGTTTCAGAAATGGGCTTTGAAGTGCGGGGGGTTCTCCCAGAGCCCGTTTGGACTTCTCGCGCACACAACCTACGGGCCTTGGGCCGGGCTCAGAGCAGCCTTTCTGTCCACCGATGAGCTAGACACTTCAACTGGCGAAGACACTCCTGGTCCTTGCCTCACGTGCCAGGAAAAACCCTGCCTGACGGCCTGCCCGGTCGACGCCATTCAATTGGACACAGGCTATGACGTCGCGCGTTGCCTGGAGTATCTGGGCTGCACACCAGATGCCGGATGCTGGAGCGGGTGCCAGGCCCGAAAAGCCTGCCCAGTCGGCCAGCACTACGCGCCGGACGCTACAAACGGCCGCTTTCATATGAAGAGTTTTGTAGGCTTAGCCTGAGATCTGAAACGCACAGTGACTGCGCTTTGGTTAACAGCTGGCACCAGCCCGAAACACCAATGCGCGCGCCTGCGTCGGTCGGTCTGACATTATCATGCTCGGTTCTAAGCGATTCCGTCGCAATGGCAGGGGCATACGCGCTCTGAGCTATTCGGCCATCAAATGTGAGCGTCGAACCAATTGCCGCCAGTGTTCAATGGATGAAGAAAGCTGCATTAATTGTCGCAAGGTCAAAGTGATTTTCGCTCGAGTTCCTCGGACTAAGGTGCAACCAAGCGACGCGTTCATCTTGAAATTGGCGCCTGCCATGACGCGTAAACAACGGCGGCTGGTGATCTCCGACCAGCAGAATTTCTGTGTCACGCAACAAAGGGTTCATCGCAATATCAGAAACGAGATGGGATATGTTCAACCAGTGCTCTGCCATCCGGCACAGCTCTTGATCGTCAAATACACCGCCATCCCAGCAATTCAGGCGATCTGGCACTTCATGACGGCCCACAGGTTTATGAGAATTCAAAGTCAGCCAATAGGCGAACTTGGCACCGGAGCTTTCAGATAACAGAAAAGCTTCTACCGAACCTGCAACGTCATCATCACACATGCCACGAAACGTGGTGCCGCAATGGGAGATCGGCACGTGCTCATTCAAACCAGCACGGTTTTCCAAAAAGAAAATGTTTTCAAAACCAATTTTTGGATACCAGTGTACACGCTCGAAGAATTCGCCGGTAAACGCATGAAATGCGGCTGTTTCATAGCCCACTTCTTTGGCCCGGTTAGGTAAACAATCAAGATGCTCGATATCCCGCAGATCCCGATAGTCTGCAAACAAGTTGCAAAGCTCTCGTATTTCGGCCGTTGACGTTGATCCGGAATACAAAACGTTGCCGGTATATACATCATATCTGGACGACACCTTTTTTCCCAACAAAGGACCCCAGACCAATTCCTGGCTCTCACTGTTAGAAAAGGCACCCAAACCTTCCACTATGACAACTAACAGATTGGGTTGTTCCGAAGACGTTACGACAACTCCCAGATCAGCATAAGTTGTTGCGGTGTCATCGACAGCGGAAAACGGCTCGACAGCAACACTTATGACTTCCTGCATCTTCTGGGGCGTAGTGTTCGCTATTGTATCAGCGAAGACCATGAGCATTACACAAAAGGCAAAAGGATAGAGGCTCATTTCACTACGGCGTCGTTTTGCTCTTTGAACAACAACATTTGTCGCAAAGAAGCACATGATAACTGCGCCAAATACCATGACGTACATCGCTGAGTGCTGCACTTGCAGCGTCGACACAAACTTTGTTGCGTCGAAAAACATGGCTACAGGCATCTGAAAGTAGACTGAGGCGACTAATAACGCGTCCAATGACATCGCAAAAATCATGACAAAATAGAACGACCATCTGCCTAATATAGTTCCGAGAAGAACCAACATTGCAAGCAGGCCGATTTGAAAATTCCTTATCGGGCAAAAGTAAATCATCATTGCAAGATAAAGGGCGTTTGGAAGAAAGACCGAAAGAATCGCGAACTCCCAGGAAGCGGCACTCCAATGGCGATTTTCCGGCAAAAAGGCACGAACGCTGAATCTCATTAAACAACCTATAGATGCAAACTCAATACCAACGGCATAAGGAGTGAGGTTTAAAAACTCCTTACCAATGGTTGTAAATTTGCAATCTACGGTCTGGCTTTAATTACAATGCCCAATTTATCCACGACGTCTTAGTGCCGCTCCGTGACGGGAAGTCTACTAAAATTCAGTTTTGTTCGTGTGAGACTCGGACGCTAGCGACAAACGCGCGTCAAACCAGGACCACCTAATCACACAGCATCGGCGTATGCCCAACTAACCTTAAATAAAAAATAAGTCAGATTGGTCGGCGCCACACACGCCCCAGGCACCAGTTCACCCTGATATCTTCACCACGCCGTCCTGATCGGGGCAGGTTGTCAGGGCCTCTGCGGCTGTCTGCCCGTCCGCGAGCGGCGCATCCGGCCAGATTTCGGCAAGCGGGATCAGAACAAAGGCGCGGTCTCCCATGCGTGGGTGCGGCAACTCCAGATCGGGCTCATTCACGGTCCGGGTCCCGTAAATCAGGACATCAATATCAATGATCCGCGGTCCCCAGCGAACATCGCGGACCCGGCCCAGCTCGGTTTCAATGGCAAGACACCGCGCCAACAGGTCCTGAGGCGATAAGGTGGTATCGACGACGGCACAAATGTTCCGATAGTCGTCCTGTGGAACCGGCCCCCAGGGCGGTGTGCGGTAATCGGACGATCTGGCGACAACGGTAATTCCCTCGCTGGCGTCCAGATGCTCCAGCGCTTTTTTCAAATGCGCGGCCGTGTCGCCGATGTTCGACCCGAGGCCGAGGGCACATCGGGTCGGTGCTGCCACTTCGGCCGTGACAAGGTTCGTTTGATGGAGGGTCATTTATACGGGGTTCCGTTCCAGTCGTGTTGCCTCCGATATACGCACACAATCGGCATGTGGACGTACGTCATGGGCTCTTATTATTGATGCACCCTTCATCACAGCCGTCATATGCACCGCGATGGAGCCAAAAAGCCGTTCCTCGGTTTCAACACCCAAAACCGCACCGATCATGCGTTTCCGCGATGCTCCGGCAAGAATAGGCAAGCCGTGCTTCTGCAGAGTCTCCAGCCGGTTCAAAATGAGAAAATTCTGATCAATGGTTTTGCCAAAACCAAATCCCGGGTCGAGGATCTGCTTGTTTTCCGCGATGCCAGCCCGCTCAGCCAACGACATGGACCTCTCAAAGAACCGGTCCATGTCAGCAAGGATATCAATACCGGCGTCCGCGGCCTCCCTGTTGTGCATCATCACGACCGGCACACCGAGCTCGGCAGCCGTGTCAGCCATCGCAGGATCCTTTTGCAGGCCCCAGACATCGTTGACGATCGCGGCACCCGCAGCGCCAGCCCGGCGCGCAATCTCCGCCTTGTAGGTGTCGATCGAGACCGGACACCCAAGCTCACAAACAGGTTCTAAAATCGGTGCAAGCCGGGACCATTCGTCCTCCAGCGCAACCGGTTCAGATCCGGGCCGTGTGCTTTCCGCGCCAATGTCCAAAATGTCGGCCCCATCGGCGATCATGGACCGGGCATGCTCAAGCGCCTTGTCCGTCGCATCGAACCGGCCGCCATCGGAAAAGGAATCCGGTGTCACGTTCAAAATGCCCATCACGTGGGCGCGGCTCTCCGGCAAGGTGTAGGCAGCAGCTTTGGCCATCAGTCGTCCTTCATCGTCCACCAATTGGACCAGAAGTCTCGTCTGATGCCCCGCTCTTAACGGCAGGTCAAGCAAATGAATCCCGCGGACACGGGATAATCAAGACGTAGTTATTCGGCTGCGGCGTGCTGGGTGTCCTGGCCGCGGAGCAGCAGGTAACAGCCGACACCCACCACCGGCATTGCCGGAAGCACAAAAGCAAGCCCGAGAACAGGATCACCGGCAACGGCCACGATCAGGCTTGCAGCCACACCGCCGCCAAACTGAAGGAAGCCAAGCATGGACGAAGCTGCGCCTGCAATGTGCGGGAACGGGGCCATGGAATCTGTAAAACTTGCCGGAAGAACAAACGCCAAGGCGAATACAAACAAGCCAACGGGCGCCATGACGGACGCCACGGAGGGCGCTTGTGTCAGTGTCATGCCGCACATCAAGACAGAGGCAACAACCAGCATGACCAATCCGAAGGGCACCAGCTTGTGCGCGTCAGTCACTTTCAACAGCTGACCGGTGACCACTGTGCCGAGGATAAATGACCCGGACTGCAGGATCATGGTGAGGCCGAAGACAGAGGGCGACAGGCCGACTTCGTAGATCAGCACGAAGGGCAGCACGGTTGCGAGGGCATAGATGTTGCCGAGGCCACAGCCGATCAGGATTGCTGGCGCGAGAAACCGTGGATCTTTCAAAAGCGTGGTGTAATTGATGGCGAGCTGACGCGGGTTCAGGTGATGTTTGCCCGGCGATGGGTTCGTTTCCACTTGAAACACGGTCACGGCCGCCACCAGCGCCACGCCGTAGATCACCATGCACCAGAAGACTTCCCGCCAGCTGAACAGCTCGAGTACGAATCCGCCGATCGTTGGCGAAAGCGCCGGCCCAAGCGCCAGCATCATGGCAATGGTGTTCATAATCCGCGCGGACGCCTGACCGGTGAATTGATCCCGCACAATTGCGCGCGAGACAGAAATCCCGATCGCTGCGCCAACCCCTTGAAGGGCGCGGGCTGCCACCATGAACTCTACTGTGGGGCTGAATGTCGCCAGCACGCTGGAAATCAGATAGATGCCAAGAAAAAGGATTGTGATCGGCTTGCGGCCGAAAGCGTCGGTCAACGGCCCACACACCAGCTGCGTGGCGGCAAATCCAGCAAAATAGGACGTCAGAGTCAGCTTCACCGCACCGTCGGTCGTGCCGAAAAACTCAACCAGCGCCGGCATGGCCGGCGTGTAAAGCGCCATGGAAATGGGCCCGACGGCCACAAGACCGGCGCCGAGCAGTGCCGTTCTGCGGGCACTCATTAAAGTGGCGGGTATTGCTGTCATTTACCCTTCCCGTTCGGCGAAAGCAGCAAAAGACTATCCTTCATGTTTTGAAGAAGGGTTTCCAGCACCTTGCGGTCTTCCCCCATAACACCTTCCAGCGCTCGCGCCCGGACACCTTCCAGAGCAACGCTGATGCGCTCCAGCAGCGGGTCGGCGTCTTCGGTAAGCAGCACCAGTTTCGCGCGTTTGTCGGACGGATCGGGCTGGCGCTTGATAAGGCCAGACTTTTCGAGCGAGTCGAGATAGCCCACGAGGGTCATCGGTTCCACGTACATCGCATCGGCCAAAACCGCTTGCCGCTGACCCGGCATCCGCCAGACGTAAAACAGTGTCCGCGCCTCGCCAACGGTCAAGCCTGTTTCGACATCGGCAAGGGCCGCCTCGAACTGGCGGCGCAGCATGCGCGCCAGGTCAACAATCAGCATCGTCACACCGATATTGGGTGGAGGTAGTGTCATGAACAGCTCAAATTAATAAGGATACCTTACTAGTTAGGGCGGAGGTTCATTTCTGTCAATGCGCAGAACTACCACTGCATTGCACAATTCAAGGACTGCGCGTATAAAGGCGCCAAATTCGGCCCGGCAGAACCAGACTGCAGCCGATCCCGGAAATTCATATCCAGATGTGCTGCGGGTTCCCATGGGACCCGCTTCATGTCTTTTGGAGCCTACTAATGAAACTGCGTAACATTGCCATCATCGCGCACGTCGACCATGGCAAAACCACTCTGATCGACGTCCTCCTGAAACAATCCGGTGCGTTCCGCGACAACCAGCGCACCGAAGAACGCATGATGGACTCCAACGACATCGAGCGCGAGCGTGGCATTACCATCCTGGCGAAGGTGACCTCGCTGGTCTGGAAAGACACACGTATCAACATCGTCGACACCCCTGGCCACGCCGACTTCGGCGGCGAGGTGGAGCGCATCCTGCACATGGTCGACGGCGTGATCCTTCTGGTCGACGCTGCCGAAGGCCCGATGCCGCAAACGAAATTCGTTCTTGGCAAAGCACTGAAACTCGGCCTGAAGCCGATCGTTGCCATCAACAAGATCGACAAGCCGGAACAGCGCGCCGACGAAGTTCTGGACGAAGTGTTCGACTTGTTCGCTTCCCTCGATGCCAATGAGGACCAGCTCGACTTCCCGGTTCTTTACGGCTCTGCCAAGCAGGAATGGATGGCGCTGGAGCCGAATGGACCGCAGGACAACATGGATCCGCTGTTCGACATGGTGCTCGACAAGGTCGCCGAGCCGGAAGCCGAAGACGGCGAGTTCAAGCTGCTGGCGACAACAATCGAATCCGACCCGTTCCTCGGCCGTATCCTGACCGGCCGTGTCGTTTCCGGAACCGCCACGCCGAACATGGCCATCAAGGCCCTGTCGCGCGACGGCAAGCAGATCGAGACCGGCCGCGTCTCGAAAATCCTCGCCTTCCGTGGTCTGGAGCGTCAGCCGATCGAAAAGGGTGAAGCCGGCGACATCGTCGCAATTGCGGGCCTGACCAAGGCAACCGTTGCCGACACGCTCTGCGCGCCGGGTGTTGACGAGCCGATCCAGGCCCAGCCGATCGATCCGCCAACCCTCTCCATGACCTTCCGCGTCAACGACAGCCCGCTCGCAGGCACCGAAGGCTCCAAGGTTCAGTCCCGCGTTATCCGCGAGCGCCTGATGAAGGAAGCCGAAGGCAACGTCGCGCTGAAGGTTGAAGACACCGACGAACCGGATGCCTTCATCGTCTCCGGCCGCGGCGAACTACTGCTGGCGATCCTGATTGAGAACATGCGCCGTGAAGGCTTTGAGCTCGGCGTTGGCCGTCCGCGCGTCGTTTATCAGTTCGATGAGGCCGGCAATCGTCTGGAGCCAATCGAGGAAGTCATCATCGACGTCGATGAGGAATTCTCCGGCGCCGTCGTTCAAAAACTTCAGGAACGCAAAGCCGATCTTCTGGAAATGAAGCCGTCCGGCGGCGGCCGTACCCGTCTGGTGTTCCACGCCCCGACCCGCGGCCTCATCGGCTACCAGGCCGAATTGATGTCCGACACGCGCGGCTCTGCGATCTTCAACCGCCTGTTCCACGCCTATGAAGCCTACAAGGGCCCGATCACAGGCCGCCACACGGGCGTTCTTCTGTCCAACGGCACGGGCGAAGCAGTGGCTTACGCGCTGTTCAACCTGGAAGACCGCGGCCCGATGATGATCGATCCGGGCACCAAGGTGTATCCGGGCATGATCGTGGGCGAGCACACCCGCGGCAACGATCTGGAAGTCAACGTCCTGAAAGGCAAGCAGCTGACCAACATCCGCTCTGCAGGCAAGGACGATGCGGTAAAACTCACCACCCCGATCCGCCTGACGCTGGAAGCGGCGCTCTCCTACATCGCGGATGACGAGCTGGTCGAAGTCACCCCATCCAGCATCCGTCTGCGCAAGGCCGAACTCGACCCGCACGAGCGCAAGCGCCAGGAACGCGCCCTGAAAAAAGAAAGCGCCTGAGTTTCCTAATTTTCTAGGTGGTATGAGTTTGAAAAGCCTGGGTCGAAAGATCCGGGTTTTTTGTTTTTATCAAATTCTCCTGCCTTCATCCCATGCTTGACCATCATGGGCTCCCCTCCGTCTACGCCCCTTCCGGATAACTCCGGAGCCAATGGATCCCCGCACTAGGCGGGGATGACAACCGATGGGTCTGGTGCGGCTGTACCTTTTCCGCGGCGTTCTCGGAGCGAGAATCCCTGGATCAACTCCAGAACAACCGCAGCGGGCTTGGCAAACGCCATTCCCCGCACCCGGTCATCCCATGGCCTGACCATGGGATCCACTCCGTGACATCTCCCTGTGGTAAAGTCCTTGCAGGCAGGAAATAAACCTCACAAATTCAAGTGCCGGCCGAGATCAAACCAGTCCGGGTTCATAGCCTCGATCAGATTGGCTTTCCACGCTCTAGGCCAGCGTTTTATGGCCTTTTCCCGGGTGATTGCCTCAAGGGCGGTCGCATGCTCCTCATACCAGACCAGCCGTTTGAGTGCATAGCGGGCGGTGAATCGCCCCCCGATGCCCGAAGTATGTTCATGGAGCCGTCTGCACAGATCGTTCGTCACACCGGTGTAAAGCGTGCCGCCCTTGCGCGTTGTCAGGATGTAGACCCAATAGCGCTTCTGCATGTGCTATAGGAAACGGTATGGATCCCATGGTCAAGCCATGGGATGACGGCGGAGTGTCGAAAAAGACTGTTCCTTCTCCGCGCCGTCCCGGCCTCCGAGCCGGGACCCAAACCGGACAAACAGATTCCGGATCAAGTCCGGGACGGCAATGCCGATAAAGCACGGTAAAAATATTATCCACGCCCCTGACCCCTGCCCGTATACTTCTCCCGTGCCTGTTCAACGGGCTTTCCGGGGGACCGTCCCTTGGGAAGGAACAGGCCGGGCGGGGCTGGGGGAAAGAGGTAACGGTTCTTTCCTGGCAGGTCCGGTGGTTAATGATCCCGGGGACCGTAGACCCGGGTGGAGCGGTGCGGCTGCGGAGGGCGCGGTGCGGGGGTGGCAACACCCAAGCGTCTGTTCGTGAGGCGGATCCACCATTGCCATGAGAAACAGCCCGGGCGGGGCGTGACAGCTTTTGCCGAAGAAACAATTTAAACAAGTAGCGCAAGGCAAAGCCTGGCGCGCCCCGCCACTCCTGTCTCAAACGGGCGGCGAAACAGCAAAAACGCCGGAGGAGATCCTCGCGGCGCTTTTGGTTCTAGCGCAGTCTGTTTGCGCCGTGTCTGTTTGCCCGTGTCTGTTTGTGCCGTCCCGGCCTCCGAGCCGGGATCAACCCGCGGGATAAGTTCCCGGTCAGGCGGCCCTTTGCTTGAGCGTTGAAAAACGCACCGCATTGGTCTGCCGCACGAAACTCAAGAGGCAAAGCCCGCCAACCACCAGCTCAACCACCAGCGCCGTTACCAGTCCGCTGTGCGGTGCGCCGTCCAGACCCATGCTGACAAACCGGCCAAGCGCATAGGCGAGAAATACGGTGGCACCGAGCGCTGCGGAAAGTCGGCTCACACCAGACAGGAACGCTCCGGCCAGAATGAGACCCCCAAGCGCTGCAAGGTTGGCACCCGGGGCGCGCAGTTCATTCAAAAGGCTCGGATTGCTGCCAAGGACGATGTCATAGGCAGCGTAAAAACCTGCCGGTACGGCGGTGATGGCAAGGCCGATGCCGAGCGCCGTGACACCGGCTACGCCAAGGATTGCTCTGTCAAACCACGGGATATGCATGATGGATCTCCTTCTTCACACACGTCAGGCAGCTGCCGACCAGGCACCGGAGCGCGCGGCATCCCGGGCATAGTCCGCAAACTCTTTCGGCGGGCGGCCAAGAGCGCGCTGCACCCCATCGGCAAGATGGGCGTTGCGGCCATCCAGTGTTTCGCGGGCAATCTCGGTAATGACACCGGCGATCATCTCGCCGCTGGAGCGGGCAACTTCTGCATGGAACTCTTCGAAGGAGATCGGCAGATGCTGAACAGGGCGTCCGATCGCAGTAGAAAGTTCCTGCGCCATATCGGCAAAGCTCAAAAGGCGAGGGCCAGTGACCACGTAGAGTTCGCCGTCATGCCCGTCCTCGGTCAGCGCGGCGACCGCCACCGCTGCAATGTCATCGACATCGACGATCGGTTCGCGGATATCGCCGCCCGGCATCGGCAGCACACCGGCCATAACGGGCTCAAACAATGCGCCTTCGGAGTAATTCTGCGCAAACCAGGCCGCACGGACGATGGTGAAGGCAAGTCCGGACGTGCGGACAACTTCTTCGGCGCGTTCCGCGTGATGCTCGCCGCGGCCGGTCAAAAGCACCAGTTTTTCAACACCGGCCTCCTTGGCCACCTTGGCGAAAGCCTCGACCTGCTCCACAGCGCCGGGCACGGCAATGTCAGGAAAGTAAGACACATAAGCAGCCGAGATCCCCTGAAGCGCCGGACCCCAGGTTTGCGGCTGCTCCCAATCAAATGGCACCTGCGCGCTACGCGATCCGCGGCGAACGGAAATGCCTTTGTCTTCAAGCGATTTGGCGATGCGGGAGCCGGTCTTGCCGGTCGCGCCGATTACGAGAATGGTCTTGTCTTGCATGGGTCCTCTCCGGATCAACTGTTGCGATGACCCAAAGATATGGATTTCGAAGAGACGAACAATTCTCGAACGTCTTCATTTCTTATCCGATCGTCCGCAGAAAGTGGACGAACAGAAAACTTCGTGGCACAGTCTTGCCCATGATGATGACCGCAACCCCACATGTTCCGAACCCGAATGCCATTGCCCAGCCGCTTGGCGACCCTCTTGGTGAAATCCTGCACCTTCTAAAACTCACCGGCACATTTTATTGCCAATCCCGGCTTACCGCCCCCTGGGGCGTTGCAATCCCGGGTTTTGACAATGTGATGAGTTTCGCCGTGATCATCGGCGGGCGCTGCTGGATGACGGTCGGCGGCACTGACCCGTTTCAGGTTGAAAAGGGCAACCTGGTGCTGATGACCAAGGGGCAGAAGCTTAACTTCCGAAGCGATTTGGATACCCCTCTTCTGACACTTGATGAATTGCCAATCCGGAAGGTCACTGAGCTCTATGAAACACTAGAGTTTGGCGGCGGCGGTGAGGAAACCAGCATCATGTACGGCATCGTCCGCCTTGATCATGCTGCAAGCGGGCTGTTGATGCAGCTCTTGCCTGAAGTCTTGAAGATCGACACCTGGACCGAAGATGCCGGCAGCTGGTTGCAGGGCACGCTGCAATTCATCGCAAGAGAAGCGCGGGAGCTGAGACCGGGCGGCGAAACCGTCATCACGCGGCTTGCCGATGTTGTGGTGATCGAGGCGATCCGCCGCTGGATCAACACGGCACCGGAAGCCAACAGAGGCTGGCTGAAAGCCGCCCGCGATCCGCAAATCGGCCGGGCCGTGCTGGCAATCCACCGCGCTCCGGCCGACAGCTGGACGCTGGAAACGCTGGCCGACGTTGCCGGCATGTCGCGCTCAGCGTTCTCTGCCCGCTTCACCGAACTCGTTGGGATGCCGGCAATCGAATACCTGACCGTCTGGCGGATGCATCTTGCCCGTGCACGGCTCCTGGAGACGAGCCAGCCCATCACCGCCATATCGGCCAGTCTCGGCTACCAGTCGGAACCAGCCTTTAACCGCGCCTTCAAACGGGTGTTTCACATGCCCCCGGGACAGGTCCGGAAAACTCATGCCGCCAACAGTTGACGGGCAGTCGCTGATAGTCGGCGCCCTTTCGCCTTTTGGGGGCCTTTTCTTGTGCGGCGCAAACAGGTTTAATCCGGCCAACGCAAATCTTAAGGGAGGCACGGGTGAGCAAGACGAACGCGGGTAATTTTTTCGAGGACTTTCAAATCGGTCAGGTGATCAAACACGCCACGCCGCGCACGATCACATCCGGCGACCAGGCGCTGTACACTGCGCTTTACGGCTCTCGTTTCGCGGTCCAGTCCTCCGATGCTTTCGCCCGCGCGCTCGGCTATGCCCACGCTCCGGTGGACGATCTCCTGACGTTTCACGTGGTCTTCGGCAAGACCGTTCCCGACATCTCGCTAAATGCCGTTGCCAATCTCGGCTATGCCGGTGGCCGGTTTCTTGCGCCGGTTTACCCGGGTGACACGCTGTCCACCGTCTCCGAAGTCATCGGCAAGAAGGAAAACTCCAACGGCAAGACCGGCGTCGTTTACGTGCGCTCCACCGGCTATTCGGACGACGGCACGGAAGTGCTTGATTATGTGCGTTGGGTCATGGTGAAGAAGCGCGATGTGACCAGCCCGCCGCCCGATGCTGTTGTGCCGGATCTGCCCGCCGCCATCGACCCGCAGGCCCTCGGCAACGCCGTGCCGCTGCTTGATACCGTACACTGGGAAAATGACCTCTCCGGCTCGCCCTTCCGCTGGGCCGACTACGAAGTCGGCGAAAAAATCGACCATGTCGACGGCATGACCGTGGAAGAGGCCGAACATCAGATGGCGACCCGGCTTTATCAGAACACGGCCAAGGTGCATTTCAACCTGCACACGGAAGCAGAAAGCCGCTTCGGCAAACGCCTGATCTATGGCGGCCATGTGATTTCGCTGGCCCGGGCGCTGTCCTTCAATGGCCTTGCCAATGCCTTCCATGTTGCCGGAATCAATGGCGGCCGGCATGTGGCCCCGCTCTTTGCCGGCGACACCGTTTATGCCTGGTCGGAAGTTTTGGAAAAGGCAGAGATCGATGGCCGGTCGGACGTTGCCGCCCTACGGCTGCGGCTCGTCGCCACGAAAAACCGCGCCTGCGCCGATTACCCGCTGAAGGATGCCGACGGCAAATACGAAGACGGGGTCATTCTCGATTTCGATTACTGGGCGTTGATGCCGAAATAACGGGATAGACTTTCCAAACCAAATCGGCGAGCGTTCCGGTTCGAAAACCAACTGGAGGCGAGCTGATGAAAACGGTCTCTTTCACACAGATGAAGGACGGCACCAAGGAGGATTACGATCTTCTGGCGGAGGCCGAAAAGCCGTTTCATGCTGCGACCGCAGAGCGGATCCTCGCAGAGCTAAAACGGCAGGGCGAGGACACCATGACCGGTTACAAGATCACCCGGATGGAGCATGGCCTGCAATCGGCAACCCGTGCGCTCCGGGAAGGCGCCGACATCGACTGGGTGGTCGGCGCGCTCTTGCATGACATCGGTGATGGCTTGGCACCGCAGAACCACGACCGGTTTTCTGCCGAAGTTATCCGCCCGTTCGTGCGCGACGAGGTTGCCTGGGTGGTCGAACATCATGGCATCTTCCAGATGCTTTATTACGCAAAGCATTACAACTGGGATGAAAACGCCCGCGACCAGTTCAAGGATCACCCGCATTTTCAGGCGTGCGCGGATTTCTGCGAGCGTTGGGATCAGGCGTCCTTCGATCCGGGCTACAATAGCGAACCGCTGGAGACTTTCGAGCCGATGGTGCGCGAGGTCTTTGACCGCAAGGCCTATGATCCTGCCGTCATCCGAGAGGGTGTTTCTACCGGGCTGCCCAAGGTCATTAGATAGAAGCGGATTTTAAGGTTTTTGAGCCGGCACCACATCGGTCGCGATCGGACCAACACCAGCTTCTGCAGCCTTGGGTCCGAAGGGCACCCAGCGCTTGAAGAAGTTGGCTGTGGAGTTCGTCCGGCTTTCATTGTTGGCCGCAAAGGCGGCTTCCACCGGTTGATTTTCCGCCGGAGACTCGGCGTTTGCGACGGCCGTTGGTGGCGTCTCTGCCGGTGCAGCTTCTGATGCGGCGGCGACAGGCTCTTCTGTACCCTCGTCACCGAAGCTCAGGACTTCGGCAATCTGGCTTTGCCGGTCTTCCCACCGCTGCTTGCGCTCTTCGCGGGCATCAAGCCGGGCCACGATGGTCTCAAACTTTTCGCTGTCGCGGTTCTGCTTGGCCGCAACCGCCATGGCAATACGCGGGCTAACTTCATAAGCCGGACATTTTGCACTGGCACGGAACGGCACCCCATCGACCAACGGTGTTGCGTCGAAGACGTATTTCTTTTCGCAGACAGAGATTGCCGGAGGCGTGTTGGTTACTTCGAAATGATCATATCCGGTCTTAAGCATCTTCCAGAATGCCAAGTGCTCACTGTCGTGATGCTTTGCCAGGTTTTCTGGCGTCATCCGGAACGGGAACGCCTGTACCTGGAAAGACCGTGCCCCGCCCTTGAAGCTGTCGCGGGCCAGCGCGTAGATATCCTGCACCTGTTCATCGGTCATGGCGTAACAGCCGCGCGAAGAACACGCGCCGTGAACCATCAGATGCGAGCCGGTTCTCCCATGGGCTTGGTCATACCGGTTTGGAAACCCAAGGTTGAACGCCAGATGGTAACTGGAGTTCGGGTTCATCAAGGCCGGCGTCACCTCGTAAAAGCCTTCCGGGGCCTGACGGTCGCCTTCCTTGAATTTCGGTCCAAGTTTGCCGGACCACTTGCAGATCTCGAACTCTTCCAGGAGCTTGAATTTGCCCGTCCGCGTCTGCTTCCAGACCTCCAGTTCGGATTCTTCCTTGAAAATCCGGATCATGATCGGTGACGTGGACGGCATGTTGAGGTCGGCCATCTTGCGCTTGATGGACGCGCTCACAGGAGCTTTGTGCTTGTTGGGACCAGAAGCGAAGTCGTCGGCCTGGCATCCGACCAACACGCCGGCCAAAAGTACGGCCGCAACGCGGGTGTACGCACGTTTATGCATGCGTTGATGGTCCGCCTGCCGGTTTTCCGCTGAAGACGAGAAACGCCCGAAGATCATGTACCTGTCCCAAACTGATCGGATCTTGTTCAACCGTTTGCGTATCGGCTGGCCAAAACTCCCATCTCGCCCCCAAAGACCAAGCTAGGCAAGGATGGTTGATGATACGTTACTGTATCTGCAGAAAGGCAGCGAACCACAATCCGGTGATAAACACAGCTATCCCGCTGGCTCTTTTCGCAGTTCTGCCTCAGTGACGGCAGAATCTGGCCACACAATGGCGAAAAGCCGCCAAGTGGCGGCCTTTCATCAAAATCTCGTCAGAAAAGACGGATCAGGAGAGCGTCCGGCCAATAGCGATGAACTTCTCCCGCCGCTGCTTGCGCAGCTGATCGGCGCTCAGCCCGGCCAGTTGCTTCAACTCTTCCTCGATCGCCGATCCGGCGGTGTCGATGACAATCTCGCGAGCACGATGCGCGCCGCCGACCGGTTCATCGACAATGCTGTCGATGACACCCAGCTGTTTCAAATCCTGAGCTGTGATCTTGAGAGCTGTTGCTGCGTCCTGAGCCTTTGCGCTGTCGCGCCACAAGATGGATGCCGCCCCTTCCGGCGAAATCACCGAATAGATGGCATGTTCCATCATCAAGACCTTGTTGGCCGTGGCAACTGCGATCGCGCCACCTGAGCCGCCCTCACCGATCACCACGGCGACAGACGGCGTTCCAAGCCCAAGGCCGGCATCCGTCGACCGGGCGATAGCCTCGGATTGACCACGCTCTTCGGCACCGCGGCCTGGATAAGCACCGGATGTGTCCACGAAAGAAATTAGCGGCAAACCGAAACGCTCAGCCATTTCCATGACGCGCACAGCCTTGCGGTAGCCTTCCGGGCGAACCATGCCGAAGTTGTGTTTCAGCCGGGTTTCAGTATCGTGCCCTTTTTCCTGGCCAAGCACGGCAACGGACTGGCCACGAAACCGGCCGATACCGGCCACAAGCGCATGGTCTTCAGCGAAATTCCGATCACCTGCGAGCGGCGTAAAATCCTCGATCAGTCCGGTGATGTATTCAATCGCATGCGGCCGGTCCGGATGACGGGCCACGAGTGTTTTCTGCCAGGGTGTCAGCTTCGCGTAGATGTCTTTCAGCGTCTGCGCGGACTTCGTTTTCAGCCGGTCGATCTCGCTTTCAACATGAACAGCTTCACCATCTTCTGCGGCCAATGCCCGCAATTCCTGGATCTTGCCTTCGATGTCGGCGACGGGCTTTTCGAATTCCAAATAGCTGTGCATGTACTCGCTAACCTGAAACATGTTGGACCCGCGGCTTTTTACGGGGCCGAAAATCAAGAGCCGGCAGCACAGGTGTCCCACCGGCATGGTTATGAGGGCTGTATCAAGAGACGGGAAGTGGTGCAAGCTTTCCCGGCAACTCAGATCCCGCCAGCCTGATCAACTTCTGCAACAGACTGACTTGGCATTCAATAGAAGACCATCGGACGCAGGAGGTTGGATCCCGGAAATGAAGCTATCGTGCGGCCCGGTCACTGCCATTGCCATCAATGTTGAGTTTTGAAGCCTCAACCAGCAATCGACCATTCTTCGTTGCTATCGAAATCCGGTATGGCACCAGAACATTGTCCCGGCCCATCGGCGCCAGCCAAATCTCCATGGGCGCCTTTGCCATGTATTTCACCGACTCTTTGGATGGACGGTGACCTGCAACCGGAACCCATTTGGCTTTGCAAACCACGACCAAACCGTCATAACCGCGGCCGGAAACTTCCTTGGTGCCCTGGTAGGACAGCTTGATGTCGAACCGGGTCCAACCGTCAAAAATCGGCAATTTGCGCGAACAGGCTTTCGGACCGAGGCTGTCCTTTGCCCGCCGGACCGGCATCAACGCAGCGCTTAGGGGATCCATCGCGTTACGCCGATGGCGGTTTGTCACTTTGATGCGTTCCGCATTCGGCTTGAATTTCGGTGTGACCTCCATGGACCGGATGTTGCCCGACCCCTGGTTCAGGTTGACATAGAAATCCAGATTGGCCGCATGTGATGCCATGCGGTACTTGGACGGAACCACCTTGGAACCGACAAGCCAGCCGGATGCCTCAGCGCCGCCCTTTCCGGTCGAAAAGAGTGTTCCGATCCCAGCCGGCGCCA
The DNA here is from genome assembly GCF_055755305.1 of Roseibium sp. R5. NCBI lineage: Bacteria > Pseudomonadati > Pseudomonadota > Alphaproteobacteria > Hyphomicrobiales > Stappiaceae > Roseibium > Roseibium sp. R5. The sequence continues at coordinate 1,502,070 of NZ_CM146910.1, read as the reverse complement.
TCGCGACCTTTGCCGAATAGGCGTTGCCTTGCATCACCAGAGAGAGCGTCCCTCGAGCAACCTTGAACCCGGCAATCGATATGGAATAGACACCCCCGACGGTGCTCTTCTTAGCGTGCGCCGGAGTAATCAGGAGAGCTCCTGCCAGAAACGGCAGAACTGCCATCCGTCCAATTGACTTTATACCAATCACTTCAAAACCTCCGCGCCGCACTGCCGGCGGCGTTCGCGCCCCCGCGCCAAGGATGTTCCGCAAGGTCAACAATAGCATGAAATCACCCTTGCGAACCGTGTCAATTCTTCTAAATCTTGGTAACTCACTGGTTAACACATTGCCGAATGCGGAATAAAAGTAAGGAATCGCATCAAAGGCGCGCAGATGTCTTGACGTTCGCGCACACTCCCTTTATAGCGGGGCAACTTTTTTCCGAGAATTGCCGGAGACGATGTCGCCGGACCTCAGGTCCGCGCCGCTTCCGGTTGGTCTTGCTGGGTTCCTGTAACGGCCCAGCCACAAAAACAAAAGGTGATATGATGGCTCGCCGTTGCGAACTCTCTGGCAAAGACGTGATGACAGGCAACAACGTCTCTCACGCAAACAACAAATCCCGTCGCCGGTTCCTGCCGAACCTGTGCAACGTGTCCCTGATGAGCGACACGCTCGGCGAAACATTCAAGCTGAAAGTCAGCGCCCACGCTCTGCGTTCTGTTGAGCACCGTGGCGGCCTTGACGCGTACCTGATGAAAGCTTCTGACGCTGAGCTTTCCGACAACGCACGCAAGATCAAAGTCAGCATCAAGCGTAAGCAGGAAGAAGCTGCTGCTGCTTAACCCTTAAGGGGTCAAAAATGGAAAAAACCCGGAGTTTCTCCGTGGCCGATCTCGCCATCGCGGTCTTCGCGATGGCGATTGTCGTTGTGGCCTCGAATTTTCTGGTCCAGTTCCCGGTCGAGCACACGCTGGCCGGAGTTAATCTAGCGGACCTCTTGACCTGGGGCGCCTTCACCTATCCGATCGCGTTTCTGGTCACCGACCTGACGAACCGGCGCTTCGGCCCGTCCGCAGCCCGGAAAGTCGTTCTCACCGGTTTTGTGATTGCGATTGTTGTCCCGATGATTTTCTGGACGTTTGATGAAGCCTTCACGACCCCCCGGATCCTCGTCGCCTCTGGAACAGCGTTTCTTGTTGCCCAACTGCTCGACGTGACGATTTTCGATCGACTCCGCCGCTTGACCTGGTGGAAAGCACCGATCGCTTCGTCACTGATCGGCTCCATGATCGACACCCTGCTGTTCTTCGGGATTGCCTTTGCTGCGGCCTTCGCCTTCATCGATGTCAGCTTTGGCATGGAAGACGGCTCACTTGCGTTCCCGGTTCCGTTCCTCGGGATTGCCGATGCCTTCCAGGTTCCGCTGTGGGCTTCGCTGGCCGTTGGTGACTTCATGGTGAAAATACTGGTCGCTGTCGCGCTGCTTGCACCGTACCGGATCGTGCTGAACATGGTCCAGCCGCAGCCAAACGGATCAGCCGCCTGAGGCAACCCTCAACAAAAATTTCATAAGGCGCCCATTGCGGCGCCTTTTTTATTGTTCATTCAAACGGAAGCGCAAAAGCAGCGTGCGTTGCAGCAGCGAGCGGTTGTTGTCGGACAAAAGTGTCAGGATGGTTTCACCGGCTGTATTCTGGTGAACGGCCAGGGCTTCCATGTTATCGATCTGGTAATTGAAGTCCGCCTCCAGAAGGATTTCCCCGTCCAAGACAGCCCCGGCCTTGAGATCGCTGCCTATAAGCCGCCGCAACCTGAGGCCAATCAGGTCTTTCATGTTGAAGCGCCGCTCCATCAGGAGAAGGTCTCCATTGGGCAAGAACGCAGCATCTGTCACATCAAAGCGGTCATGGCGTTTAATTGAAAACTCTTCAGCACCGTCCGGACCAAGGACAAACCCGAGGAAATCGTGCTCATCGCTGGGTGTTGTTTCGCTGATCGCAATCAGCTTGCTATCAAGATCACCACCTTCCGGTCCTGCGGCCAACGCTTCTATGCCCGTGTTGCCCGGCAATCTGTCCAGCGCCTTCGGCAAGGCCAACTGACCAAGCATTCTTTCATCCCCGGTTAGGAGCGGCCACTCATAGTGATACACTGCGTGATTGCGCTCTGCGGACACGTAAAGGCCAGTGGCATTGACGGTCAGCGCCTCGGTGTCATGTCCCCAGCGGGCTCTGAGTGACTTTCCATCCGCACCCAACAGGACCGCGTAGCGCAGATCCGACAGCCCGGTTGGAGCACCTTCGTCCGTTTGCTCGACCGTCGCGGCAACCCAGTGGCCATTGTCGGTCACTGCAAGCAAGCGATTGCCGTCATCAAGACTGATCACCCCGGACAATCCGCCGGTCTTGCGATCGGACGCCAAGATCTCAAATCCGCCTAGAAACGTCAGCTTCCCGAACTCGGTGTTGGAATGACCTATATGGAAGGTCTCAATCGGCCGTGTCTTCACCCGAACCTGTTTTGCCTCATCCAGGAGACCTTCGGCCGATACGGGCGCAGAAAACGACAGAACCGCTGCAGCCAGTCCGGCTCCAGCGGTTCCGATAATCCTGGAGAAGAAAGCGCTCATGCCCTCATCCCTCACTCATCGGCGCCCAGCCCGGCGCTGGCGGCCTCTACCGAATTGCGCCGCCATCTGGACCTCATCATCAAAGAGGTCGGCGAGCTGGTCGGTCATGGCGCCTGCAAGCTCTTCTGCGTCGACGATGGTGACAGCCCGGCGATAGTAGCGTGTCACGTCGTGGCCGATACCGATAGCAATCAGCTCCACCGGCGAGCGCGTTTCGATGTCCTCGATCACATGGCGCAGGTGACGCTCCAGATAGTTGCCCGGATTGACCGACAAGGTCGTGTCATCAACCGGTGCACCGTCTGAAATCATCATCAGGATGCGGCGTTGTTCCGGCCGGGCCATCAACCGGTCATGCGCCCAGAGCAGCGCCTCTCCGTCAATGTTCTCTTTCAAGAGGCCTTCGCGCATCATCAAGCCGAGATTGCGGCGGGCACGCCGCCAAGGCGCATCTGCGGACTTGTAGATGATATGGCGCAGATCATTCAGCCGGCCGGGTGTCGGGGGTTTGCCAGCACCTATCCAGCTTTCTCGTGACTGACCGCCCTTCCAGGCTTTCGTCGTGAAGCCAAGAATTTCGACTTTCACGCCACACCGTTCCAGCGTCCGTGCAAGAATGTCGGCACAGGTGGCCGCCACCGTGATCGGACGTCCGCGCATGGATCCTGAATTGTCCAGAAGAAGCGTGACGACGGTATCCCGGAAGTTGGTGTCCCGCTCTTGCTTGAAGGCCAGAGGCGCCATCGGGTCGGTCACAGCCCGGGTCAGGCGCGCTGTATCCAAAAGACCCTCTTCAAGGTCAAAATCCCAGGCCCGGTTCTGCTGGGCCATCAACTTGCGCTGCAACCGGTTGGCAAGGCGGGCCACGGCCCCTTGCAGATGGGTCAGCTGCTTGTCGAGGAACCCGCGCAAGCGATCCAGCTCAGCGGTGTCGCACAGCTCTTCAGCCGTGATCGTTTCATCGAACTGGGTCGTGAACACCCGGTAATCGGATTCCGGCGGCTTGTTGGAGAACGGGTGATCCTGACGGTCACTTTCGCCAGCTTCTTCAGAATCGTCGGCCATGTCCTGGTCGACCATTTGGTCGAAGTCGGCTTCAGAGGCTTCCGTATCACCAGAATCTTGCTCTTCACCGGAAAGTTCCATTTCCTGAGGCGCGGCTTCCTGCTCGCCGCTGTCCTCCTCGGTGTCGTCCCCGGTTTCCGCTTCGTCGTTGTTGCCGGCGTCTTCGTTCTGATCGGGATCAAGGTCCTCGTCCTGCTCACCCAATTCATCCGCCATATCGAGGGACTTCAGGACGTCGCGCAAACGCGAGGCAAATCCGTTTTGGTCCTCGACCTCGGCTTCGAGACCGTCAAGCTCCGCGCCGGCCTTGCTTTCCACCCAGTCGCGCCACATGTCGACCAGCTTGGCGGCACTTTCCGGCGGCTTGGCACCGGTCAGGCGTTCCCGAACGATCAGCGACAGAGCATCTTGAAGGGGGGCTTCTTCCCGGCTCGCAATGTCCGGCGCGCCGGACTTGCGATACTTGTCGTTGAGCATCACAGCCAGGTTGTCGGCCACGCCCTGCATCCGGCGGGCACCGACCGCTTCACAACGCGCTTGCTCAACAGCCTCGAAGATCGCCCGTGCATCCATGCCTTGGGGCATGTTCTTGGCGTGAACAGCCTTGTTGTGACAGGCAATCTTCAGCGCCATGGAATCCGAGAGGCCGCGTGTGACCGCGACTTCATGCGCATTCAGCTTACGGGACGGTTCAGGCAAGCGGGCGGACAGGCCCGACAAGCCCGGCCGGTCGCCGGAAAATGTGACTTCCAGCTCCGCCTCGCCCGATATCGCCCGCATGGTTCCGGCGACGGACTGTTTCAGCGGTTCCGTCGTCGGGGCGGGCTTGTTGCCCGGAAGAGAGTTGCTACCTGGCCGCGGCGCCATAGGGACCTCAGCTCATTACAACGTTAACGGCGGATTCCGGCAGATCTTCACCGAAGCAGCGTTGATAGAACTCTGCCACAAGCGACTGTTCCATGTCGTCGCACTTGTTCAGGAAGGTCAAGCGGAAGGAGAAGCCGACATCACCAAAGATTTCAGCGTTTTCCGCCCATGTGATCACCGTACGAGGGCTCATCACAGTGGAGAGATCCCCATTGATAAACGCGTTCCGCGTCATGTCCGCAAGACGAACCATCTTGGACACCGTGTTCCGGCCTTCCTCGTTCTGGAAGTGCTTGGCCTTCGACAGAACAATATCGACTTCGTTGTCGTGCGGAAGATAGTTCAGCGTGGTGACGATCGACCAGCGGTCCATCTGTGCCTGGTTGATCTGCTGCGTGCCGTGATAAAGACCGGACGTATCGCCAAGACCGACCGTATTCGCTGTTGCGAACAGCCGGAAGGCGGCATGCGGACGGATGACCCGGCTTTGATCGAGAAGCGTCAAGCGGCCCGAAGACTCCAGGATCCGCTGGATTACGAACATCACGTCAGGACGGCCGGCGTCGTATTCGTCGAACACCAGCGCAACATTGTGCTGATAGGCCCAAGGCAGAATGCCGTCCTTGAATTCGGTGACTTGCTGACCGTCCTTCAGAACGATCGCGTCTTTGCCGACCAGGTCGATACGCGAGATGTGACTGTCGAGGTTGACCCGGATACACGGCCAATTCAGACGCGAGGCAACCTGTTCGATGTGCGTCGATTTGCCCGTCCCGTGGTAGCCGGTCACCATCACACGGCGGTTATGCGCAAAACCCGCCAGAATTGCCAGGGTCGTTGCCCGGTCGAAAAGATAATCGGGATCCGGTTCCGGCACATGCTCTGACGGCGTGGAAAAGGCCGGCACCTTCAGGTCCGACTTGAAGCCAAACACCTCTTCGACGGAAATTTCAGTGTCCGGCATCGCCATGGCCGCAGTCGTCGTCTCAGTCATCAGTCCTCCGCAGTCCCGGAGCGCCGGGATGGGTCGTTTGGGAAAAGCGAGCAGGGGCCTGCAAGCTTAGAGGAAACCGGCCTTTTTCAGAACGTTGTACGCCTGAATGATTTCCCGCAGGCGGTCTTCCGAAGAGCGATCCCCGCCATTGGCATCCGGATGGTTTAATTTCACAAGTTCTTTATAGCGCGCTTTGATTTCGCTTCCACGTGCTGTGTACGGCAGATTGAGCACATCAAGCGACCGTTTTTCAAGCGTCAAAAGCTTTCTTTCGCGCGGGCGGCGCACTTGTTCGGCCCGGCGTTGCGCATTGCCGCGCATCGATGCCCTTGCGTCAAACCCGTCAGGTCCATCGGCCGCCTGGCGGTTGACGCCCATTTTCCAGGTCGGACGATGGCCGGTCAGACTGTCCTTCTGGTAACTGCGGACATCATCGTCGCCCATGCCGGTAAAATAGTTATACGTCTTATTATATTCGCGAACGTGGTCCACGCAGAAGTGAAAGTATTGGCCTTCGCGGTCACGACCTTTTGGCGCCTTGTGTGTACCCGGGCGTTTGCACCCCGGGTGTTCACAAACGGGATGCCGGTCTTCGGTCATCCGCTCCTTGCGCTCTTTGTCCGGCTTCACCCGGATGCTGTCGAATATTTTTGAATCGAGTTTCATTGGGTCGATTATGGGATCTTGTATCCACCGGGCAAGCCGGTGACGGTGGTATTTGGCGGTCTTCCAGAGTCTTTTCGACGTTGAAACGGGCTCAGGAAATCAAACAGCCTGAGACAATATCAGCCTGTGCAGCACACGCCTAGACTTGAACTTTTCATCCATGCTCCCCAAAGTCCGGAAATGAGCATGAAACAGAACATTACCGACAAGCTGACGGCTGCTTTTGCGCCGTCCCACCTCAATGTGATTGACGAATCGGAAAACCATCGCGGGCATGGTGGCTGGCGCGAGGGCGGCGAGACCCATTTCCGGGTTCAGATTGCCGCTGACGCCTTTCAGTCGATGTCCCGCGTCGGGCAGCACCGCGCGATCAATGAGGTTCTGGCCGACGAACTTGCCAGCAGCGTTCACGCCTTGGCCATCGAAGTCAAAAAGCCCGCGTAATTCCCGAACCAACTGATTGGATCAAGCGGAAGCCGCCGCCCGGATTTTGCTTAGCGGCATGATTCTCAGACGTGTGATCCGGTTTTTCTCTCGCCGCAATACCGTGAAGCGGAACCCGTGGAAGGTGAAGATCTGACGCTCTTCCGGGATCATCCGCGCCTCATGGATAACAAGACCGGCAATGGTCGTTGCCTCGTCATCCGGCAAGTGCCAATCCGCTGCACGATTGAGATCCCGGATCGGCACGGAGCCATCGACAATCACGGACCCGTCCGCTTGCGGGCGCAAGCCTTCAAGCTCCAGATCATGTTCGTCTGCAATCTCGCCGACGATCTCTTCCAGAATGTCTTCAAGGGTTACGAGGCCCATGACCTCACCATACTCATCCACCACAAGGGCGAAGTGGGTTTTCTTGCGCAGGAACGCATTCAGCTGATCTTGCAAACTGGTCGTGTCCGGTATGAACCAGGCAGGTCCGGCAATTTCGAGGATGTTGATTTTCGCGGCGTCACCGTTCGCCTGGTTAAGAGCGCGCAGCAGGTCCTTTGCGTGGAGAACCCCTACAAAATTATCGCTTTCTCCACGCCAGAGCGGCAAACGCGTGTGAGGGGAGGCAAGCGCTGCCTCAACCAGATTGGCCGGGTCATCATCTGCGTTGAGCGCCACCATGTTTGTGCGATGGACCATCACATCGGAGACTTCCAGCTCAGCCAAGTCCAACAGACCACCGATGCGATCGCGCTCACCTTTTTCCAGACCGCCTTCCATGTGCTGAAGATCAACGGCACCGCGCAGTTCCTCATGCGCGGACAGAATTGACGCATCATCTCCGATGTTCACACCGAGCATTTTCAGGAGCATGCGCACGATCCATTCGACCCCAATCACGACGGGGCCGAACACCGCGACAACAACCCGCACGATCGGCGACACGGTCAACGCGAACCGTTCGGGATTGGAAATCGCCCAAGTTTTTGGAAGAACTTCCGCAAATACCAGGACAAGTGCGGTCATGACCAGGGTCGCAATCGCCACGCCGGCTTCGCCAAACAACGCCAGAAACACAGTCGTCGCTAGAGCTGACGCGAGAATGTTGACCAGATTGTTGCCCAGCAAGAGCGCACCGATCAGGCGTTCCCTCGACGCAATCAAACGCCCCGCAACCCGGGCCCGCCAGTCTCCGGTTTTCTCAAGCTGATGCACCCTTGCGCGGGACGCAGCAGTCAACGCTGTTTCGGAACCGGAAAAGAAGCCGGACAAAAACAGAAGAAAAAAGATGGCGGCAATTGAGAGCCAAAGTGCGGTCTCGGTCATGGGTTCAGTTTTTCCTTCAAGAACTCTGACACCAGATAGGGATCAACACCCTTTTCGACAAAGGCTTCCCCGATTCCCCTCGTCAAAACAAAGGTCAGAGCGCCCCGGCTCACCTTTTTGTCCTGTGCAATCAGATCCATGAACACCTCGACACCGGGCAGTTGCCCTGGAATGTCGGCAATGCGGATCGGCAGCCCCACATCTGTTAGGTGCTTTTCAACCCGGCCAACGGTGTCTGCTCCAATCAGGCCGAGTTTCTCGGAAAACTCATGCGCCAGCATCATGCCAATCGCAACGCCTTCACCGTGCACGAGACGCTCGGTCTCATAGGACACTGCGCCCTCCAGCGCATGACCGAATGTATGACCGAGATTCAGAAGTGCCCTGCGGCCTGATTCCAGCTCATCGGCGGCAACAACATCGGCCTTTGCCTGGCAGGACCGCGCAACGGCTTCGTCCCGCTCTTGTCCACCTGAAAAGATGCCATGCCAGTTGGTTTCCAGCCACGCAAAGAAATTGGCATCCCCGAGAAGACCATACTTCGCGACTTCAGCGTATCCGGCCCGGAAATCGCGCGGGGTGAGCGTGTCCAGAATCGCGGTATCGGCCAATACGAGCGCCGGCTGATGAAACGCGCCAATCAGGTTCTTGCCATGGCGCGAGTTGATCCCGGTTTTTCCGCCAACGGAACTGTCGACCTGCGCCAACAAGGACGTTGGCACCTGGATGAAGGCCATCCCCCGGCGCACCGCAGACGCCACAAATCCGGTCAAGTCACCAACCACACCGCCGCCCAGAGCAACGATTGCGTCGTTGCGTTCAAGCCGTGCGGTCAGGACTTCATCGCACAAACGCTCAAACTGCGAAAAGCACTTGGTGCTCTCCCCGGCCGGCACCGTGATCGGCGTGAAGTCAATCCCGGCCTTCTCCAGACTGGCTCCAAAAGCTTCAAGGTGAAGTCTTGCGACATTTTCATCCACAATCACCGCCAGCCGGGCGCCCGGCAGAACCGCGGCAATTTCCGCGCCCGCAGTTTCCAGAACATTCCGTCCGATGCGGATATCGTAACTGCGCGCCTCGAGGTCGACGCGAACGGTTTGCATTGCTTGCGACGAGATGGCGTCAGCGGCATACAGATTTGCCATTTGCTTGGGTTCCAAACTGCAATGGTTGTCAGGAAAGGCTCAGTCAGCCTTGTCCATAAAGGTGGTTTGCGAGGGTCAGGACAATCTGGTCAACCACGGCCTCGTGGGGCACGTCTTTCGAGGTTACCGTCAGCTGAGCCCGCGCATAGACCGGTTCGCGTTCGGCCATCAGCTTGCGCATGGTGCCTTCCGGATCCGGATTGCGCAGAAGCGGACGTGTTGAACGGCGGCGCACCCGCGCCATGACAGTCTCAAAATCAACCTTCAGCCAAATCGACAAGCCATTCGACTCAATTTCCGAGCGGGTCGCGTCGCTCATGAAAGCACCGCCTCCGGTGGCCAGCACTTGCGGGCCCTCCTGCAGAAGTCGGGCAATCACACGCTCTTCACCACTGCGAAAATAAGGTTCGCCGTGTTCCGCAAAGATTTCCGAAACGGTCATATTCGCAGCGCGTTCAATCTCGCTGTCAGCGTCCACAAACTCCAGGCCGAGCCTTTGAGCAAGGCGCTTGCCCACCGTTGATTTGCCGCATCCCATGATACCGACCAATACAATCGACCGTTTGCCAAGCGCAGCAACAAGGTGCTTCAGATCAACCGTGTCTGCCCCCCTGCCATCGGCAGGATTTGGCGACATCTGGGTGTTTTCGTGTTTCTTCATGGCGGCGTTTTACCATATTCGCGGCAAAACGCACGAGGGCACAGCCGGAAACATCAACGCTTGCACTGTGCAGCGAACTTGCAACAGACAACAGCTTGGGGAACCATTCAAAGAAGTCTGATTCGACACCAACGGAGACCATCGTGCCAACGCTCACACGCCTCTTGATCGTGCTTCTCATCTTGGGCGCACTCGGCTACGGCGCGGTCTATTCACTCGCGACATTCGTGGAGCCACGCGAACGCGAAATTACTGTGCGGGTCAAGAAAGATGGATTTGGCCGCTGATGGCAACCGGGTTTGATCTGGAAAACTTCCTGGAAATGCTCGCCGCAGAACGCGGCGCGGCGGAAAACACGTTGGCAGGCTATCGGCGGGACCTGGAAGATTATTCCGATTTTTTAGGCCGGACAAAACTGGCTGAGGCGAACTCGGACCACATCTCGGGATATATGAGTGACCTCACCCGCCGCGGATACGCTGAAACGTCCCAGGCACGGCGGCTGTCGGCCCTCAAGCAGTTCTACAAGTTTCTTTATTCGGAGGGCAGCCGCCAGGACGATCCAACCCGAACCTTATCGGCACCAAAGAAACGCAGCAGCCTGCCAAAAGTGCTCTCCATGGACGATGTTGGCTGCTTGATCGAAACAGCACGTCTGCAAACAGAAGCGTCTCACAAATCAGCCGCAGCCGCCTTGCGCGCGCAGCGCATGTACACGCTCATCGAGGTGCTTTATGCGACCGGGCTCCGGGTCTCCGAGCTGGTATCTTTACCGGTTACCGCCGCCTTGAGAGACGCACGGCTGATTGAGATCAAGGGCAAGGGCGGCAAGGAGCGCCTCGTTCCTTTGTCTCATGCCGCACAGTCTGCCATGAAGATGTATGTCGGGCTGCGTTCGGCGGAAAGCGCTTATGAAAACAGTCCGTGGCTGTTCCCCTCTCATGGTGGAAGCGGGCATTTGACGCGTCAACACTTCGGTCGGGACCTCAAAGACCTCGCGGCCGCGGCAGGATTGGATTCGTCGAAAGTCTCCCCGCACGTCTTGCGGCATGCCTTTGCATCGCATCTCTTGCAAAACGGAGCAGACCTGCGCGTGGTCCAGCAACTGCTTGGACACGCGGACATTTCCACCACACAAATCTATACCCATGTGCTGGATGAGCGGCTGCGGGAACTGGTGGAAACGGCCCATCCGCTTGCCCGGAAATAGGCCGCAAATCCTCTGTTGCGCCGCAGCAAAGCAACACCTACACTCCGCTGCCTAAAATTTTAGCACCGGACCTAGAAATATGCTGCAGCCCGCCAGCACTTACGACACGCTCACACAGAGTTTTGCATGGCCTCAGCCGGCGACGTACAACATGGCGGCGATTGTCAGCGATCAATGGGCAGCTGCAACGCCGGACCGGCTGGCGATCCGGCGTGTGTTTGACGACGGGCAGACCGAAGACTGGAGCCACCTGGAGCTTAACCGGGCTGCGAACCGGTTTGCGAACGCCTTACAGGCACTCGGAGTAAAGCCCGGAGACCGGGTCGCCCTGCTCCTGCCTCAAATCCCGCAAACCGCCATTGCGCATCTTGCCACGTATAAAATCGGCGCGATCGCGGTTCCACTGGCCGCCCTGTTCGGCTTGGAAGCCCTCAGCTACCGGCTGTCTGATTCCGGCGCGAAAGCTTTGGTGACAGACACCGCAGGCCTTGCCAAGCTGAGCGAGGTCCGGGACCAACTTCCAGGTCTGGAGTTGGTCATCTCCGTTGATGGAACCGAGCAAGGCGTTGAAGCATTTTCTGATTTGCAAGAGCGCGCTTCAGACGCATTTCAAACAGTTCAGACCAGCCCGAATGACCCGGCTTTGATGATCTACACATCCGGCACTACGGGCCAGCCCAAGGGCGTACTTCATGGTCACCGTGTGCTGATGGGACACATGCCGGGGATCGAACTCTCGCAAAACTTCCTTGGACAACCGGACGACCATTTCTGGACACCAGCCGATTGGGCTTGGGCGGGCGGTCTGCTGAACGCCCTTTTCCCAGCTTTGTCGCTCGGGGTTCCGGTCGTCTGCCACGCTTCACGGAAGTTCGATCCGGAATTCGCATTCCGGCTCTTGGAGCAACAGAAGATCCGCAATGCGTTCATTCCACCAACCGCATTGCGCATGCTGCGGGCCGTCGAGAACCCGACCAGCCGGTTCAAGTTGAACTGGCGCAGTGTCGGATCAGCCGGAGAATCGCTCGGCAAGGAAACCTACGACTGGTTCGCGGATGAATTCGGCTTCAAGGTCAACGAGTTCTATGGCCAGACCGAATGCAACGCAGTCCTCGGCTCCAGCGCGGCCCTTGGCATTACCCGGTCCGGCGCGATCGGCAAGGCAACGCCCGGCCATGACGTTGCGATCATTGACGAAGCCGGAAATCCTGTGCCTGCAGAAACGCTCGGTCAGATCGCCGTAAAGCGTCCAGATCCCGTAATGTTCCTTGAATACTGGAACAAACCGGAGGCGACGAAGGACAAGTTTATCGGCGACTGGATGATCACTGGGGATCAAGGAGTGATGGATGAGGACGGGTATGTCCATTTCGTCGGCCGTGACGATGACCTCATCACCTCTGCCAGTTACCGGATCGGTCCGGGGGAAATTGAAGACTGCCTGATCAAACATCCGGCCGTTGCGCTGGCCGCAGCGGTTGGAAAACCGGACCCGCTGCGCACCGAAATCGTCAAAGCCTATGTGGTTCTGAAAACCGGGGAACAGCCGACACCCGCCCTGGAAGACAGCATCCGCTCGTTCGTTCGGGATCGCTTGTCCGCACACGAATACCCGCGTGAAATTGGGTTTGTCGACTCCCTGCCCATGACCACGACAGGCAAGGTCATCCGCAGAATTCTGCGCAATCAGGCCCGCGAAGAAGTCGCCTGAGTCGCTACCTCAGTCCGGACGGTCAGGCAGCCAGCAAGGCGGAGAGATCCGCATGGCTGTCCACCACCTTGTGCGCGCCCGCACTTTTAAGCTGCTCCGCGTGACCATCATGACTGTGGCCACCACCGACAAATCCCCAGACGGTCATCCCGGCGGCAAGGCCGGCCAGAACACCATTGGAACTGTCCTCAATCACCAGACAGTTTGCCGGTGCAAAACCCAGTTTTTCAGCCGCGAACACAAACAAGTCCGGTGCCGGTTTGCCGTTGGTCACTTGTTCACCGGAGTAGATATGCGGCGCAAAATAGTCGTGGAGGCCGGTGTGCTGAAGCTTATGAATCAGGCGGTGGAGACGGGACGACGAGGCAACCGCTCGCGGACCGTCATGCGCTTCGAGCAAGGCCTTGATCCCGGCGATTTCTGCGAGTTCGGAGTTGATCCGCTCCAAAGTCGCGGCATCGAGTTCCGGGCCAAACGTTTCGGGCAGAGGCCCTTTGCCTAATGCTTGGTGATCATCATCCAGCCTGGCCCAGAAATCGGCACTCCCAAGCCCCTGAAAACGGTTCATGTAGTCTTCCAGGCTATAATTCAGGCCAATCCGGGCGAGATGTTCACGCTCCACCTCAACATAGATTTTCTCAGAATCGACCAGAACGCCGTCGCAGTCGAAGAGGATCGCCTCAAAAGTCATGTCATTCCGTATTTGTTAGTGTGAGCCGTCGAAGAGACCTTTAACCACCTGTCTTTGAAACAAGATGACAAGGATGGCTGGAGGCAAAACGGCGACGACCGCGAGCATGACCCCGGACAGGCTGTTCTGTCCGAAAAACTGCATTCCCCTGACAACTGTGTAGGACGCTTCATCGGATGTGATCATGACCGGCCAGAGGTACTGGTTCCAGCCTGTGACGAAAAGCACCAGAAACAACGCAGATGCTGTGGGCAGGCACAAGGGCGCCAGGATATCGGCCAGGAACCGCAATGGCCCGGCCCCGTCCAGCCGTGCGGATTCCTGGAGCGTGTCGGGAACCGTCATCAGGAATTGCCGGAAAAACAGCGTGCCAAGTCCGGACGCAGCGAGCGGTAGGATCAGTCCAGCGTGCGTGTTGACGAGCCCAAGATCGGCGGCAACGGCGTAGGTTGCAAGAAACCGGGATTCCAGCGGAAGCATCAAGGTCAAGAGCAGCAGCCAGAAGATAAACGTCGCAAACCGGACCCTGAAATAGAGAAGCGCAAAGGCAGCCAGAAGCGAGACCACGGTTTTCAACGCAGCAAATCCAGCCCCGAAAACAAAGGAGTTCCAGAGCATAAGCGCAGCAGTCACATCACCGGAAAAGCCAGCACTTGTTGTGAAAAACGAGGTGTAGTTCTCAAGACCATGCGCCCCGATATCCAGGCGCGGTGAGATCCGCGTGCCAGGCGGATGCGTGGTTGCTGCAAACAAGGCGTAAACCGGCAAGCTCATGAACAAAGCACCGGCAATCAGAATGACATGGTCAACAAATTGAGCGCGAAAACGCCGCCAGGATGGCATCAGGAGTGTTCCGGAAAACAAGAAAGAGCGCGGAGAGTAGACCCATTCGCAGCGAATTGAAAAGGCTTAGAGCACAACAATACCCGAATGCTTCGCCTTGTGTTCCGGCTCCACGTGGATGGTAATCCGGGCGCCCGGCACATCTTCACTGATGGCTGCCTCGATCCGGTCGCAGATCTCATGGGCTGCTTCAACGGTCATGGAGCCGGAAACCACGAGATGAAAATCAATGAAGGTTGTCTTTCCGGCGATTCGCGTTCGTAGGTCATGCGCTTCCAGCGCGCCTTCGCCTTGCTCGGAAATCTGCAGCCGGATCTTTTCGAGAACATCGGCTGAAGCTGCCTCGTCCATAAGGCCACCGACAGATTCTTTGACCAGTCCCCAACCGGACCACAAGACCGTGAGGCCAACCAAAATCGCCAAGACCGAGTCCAAGATCGTCCAACCGGTCAGAAGGACGAGAACCACGCCAATCAGAACACCAAGGGAACTGACAACATCAGTGAAAAGGTGCTTGCCATCGGCGACAAGCGCCGGCGATCGGACCTTCCGGCCGACCCGCATCAGATAAGCCGCCCAGAGCCCATTGATCAGTGCGGCCAGAACATTCAACCCGATGCCGAGCGGTGAAAAATCGGGACTGTCGCCGTGTACAAGGCCCATCCAGGCAGCCCTGAAGATCGACAAGGCGGCCAGCACAATCATCACGCCAACAAGAACAGCGGCGAAATACTCTGCCTTGTCATGGCCATAAGGATGATTGCTGTCGGCAGGTTTGGAAGCGAACCAGACTGCTATGAGCGCTGCAAAGGACGAGGCTACATTGACGATTGTTTCCAAAGCGTCGGAGTAGAGCGCAACAGACCCGGTCAGCCAGTAGGCACCGAATTTCAGGCCAAGGACCACAAGACCGATTGCAATACTGAAAAAGGCAATACGGAGCTGCAAGCCAACCGCCATTAAGACCCCCTAAGGCCTCGGCGGCCCGCTGGTTTTCTAAGCGCTGCAAGGGGTAACAGGTTTTGCCCTCAAGACAACCGGCAATCGGGACTATCAAGTGAAAACCGGGAACCTATGGCGTGTCATGTTTGATTGAATTCAGGCTGCTTCAGGTTTCGCGTACGAGACAAAGCCGCGTGGCAGCGGCACCTGAACCCGTTTGAACGCGACGTGCTCTAAAACCGATCAATGCTCAAACAGCAGTTGGCCTGATAGCCTTTCAAAAAGAACCCCGGTAGTTGGCCGGGGTGTTTTGGCGGGTTGGCGATTTCTCAGAACTTGTGCGGACCGGCTGGACGCAGCACCTAAAAACCCTTCTTCCAATCCATCGCCGCAGCGCCAATGATCTGGCCGGGTCCCTCATTATCCTCAACCTGGATCAAAATGATGCACCGGGCGTCGCTGATAAGGTTCAGCTTCGTCTTTGCCATGCGGAACGTCTCTTCGCCGCCCGACCACATGCCCATCGGCATAAGATCCCGAACTACGTTCACATAGGTGATTTCGCGGCCCGCATTTTCCCCGCGGCCAATGTCCACTGTCGCTTCATCCTGCACGCGCAGGAAATAGACGGTTGCCATTTTTGCACCCGCAGGCAACTCGCCGC
Organism: Roseibium sp. R5; assembly: GCF_055755305.1. NCBI lineage: Bacteria > Pseudomonadati > Pseudomonadota > Alphaproteobacteria > Hyphomicrobiales > Stappiaceae > Roseibium > Roseibium sp. R5. Next base: position 1,486,235 of record NZ_CM146910.1, on the reverse strand, counting down.
TGACCTTAGCCTCGACGGCCATATCCGAGATTTTGAGTGTCACGTCAGTAGCCAGCGGTTCGGCACGCTTCAAGGCAGCACGGACATCCGCTTCGCGGCTTCCGACAACATGTTCTTCACCGTTGATCACCATCTGCGGAGTATAAACCGACCGGTCGCCGCGCTTTTGCGCATAGGCACGCTGGCGCTGCGAATGAACCGGGCTCGCCAGCGTGTCTTTCCATCCAAGGTAATCCCAGTAATCGACCGGCAAAACCAGCGTCAGGATATCCCCCTCTTCCTGTACAAGCTGCTCAGCGAGCCGGTCAGCCGGCGGGCAGGAAGAGCAGCCTTGGCTGGTGAAAAGCTCGACGACTTTCTGCGGCCCCGCGTTCGCTGCATTCAAGGAAATGCCCGCCGCAAATAATCCGCAAACAAAAATGAAACACGCTCGGACAGCGTGTCTTGCTGTCCGGGTATGGATGCCCACCATTGGCTCTTGTCCCGTAACTGTTTTCCGTAAGATAGGCAGGCACCGTGTAAAGAGCGAGTCACGTGGCGGTGATAGCGCGCGCACCGCTGGTTTTTCGCACGTTTGTGAAAATTGTAAGACAGCCCGTGATCAGCGCAAGGGTTTCACCCCTCGGCCATAATCTTCCTCAGTTCCGGAAGGAAACCGGTCTCATAGCTTTGCGGATCGAGCGGGCCGATGAACTTGTAGCGGATAGTGCCGGTCTTATCGACAATGAAGGTTTCCGGAACGCCGTAGACACCCCAGTTGATGGCTGTCCGTCCGCTGTCATCGACGCCGATGCGGTCATAAGGGTTGCCGAGACTTCCAAGGAACCGGCGCGCGTTCGCGGCTTTGTCCTTGTAGTTGATCCCCAGGAGCTGGAACCCATCAAGCTTCGCCAATTCTTCCAGGAGCGGGTGCTCTTGCCGGCACGGGCCGCACCAGGACGCAAAGATGTTCACAACGGAAACCTGACCGATCAGGTCTTCACGCGAAAATCCGGGCATTGGAGCGCCGTTTTCAGACAAGCCCTCAAGCGGCTCCAAGGAAAACTCCGGCGCAGGTTTATTAATCAGCGCGGATGGGATCTTGCTCGGATCGTCTCCGAGCGTCAGCTGAAACAGGAACAGCCCGGCAAGCGCTGCAAAAACAATCAAGGGCAGCAGGACGAGGACCGGAAAGCCACGTTTTTTGGGCTCAGATCCCGAACCATTTTCAAGTGTGCTCATGAGACCTGAGTGCTCCTGTCTTCCGGCCTTGCGCGTTTGATGCCTTGGTCAGCGAGGTCGTTCAGAGCTTTTTCCTGCGCGGCCTTGTCCAATCGCACCCATGCGATCAGGACCAGGACCGTTAATAGGCACAGGCCATAAGAGGCGAGGATAAATCCGGCGTGTGGTCCAAGATCCATGACGTCACTCCGCAGGTTGGGCGGCCCCGGCAGGACCTGGCTGTGCGGCACTGGCTGCGCGCATCCGCAGAGCGCGGACACGCCGCCGCAGGATTTCATTGCGCATGGCCATCAAGTGAAGAACAAAGAACAACAGTGTGAAGGCAACGGCCATCACCAACAGCGGCCACAAGATATCCGGGTGAATGGTCGGGCCATCAAACCGCATCACACTCGCCGGCTGATGAAGTGTGTTCCACCAATCGACGGAAAATTTGATGATCGGCAGGTTGAGGGCACCGACGAGGGTCAGAACAGCCGCAGCTTTCCCGGCCTTGATCGGGTCTTCCATCGTGCGCCACAGTGTCATCAGGCCCAGATACATGATGAAAAGGACGAGGACGGACGTCAGGCGGGCATCCCAGACCCAGTAGGTGCCCCACATGGGCTTGCCCCACAAGGAGCCGGTCACGAGCGCCATAAAGGTGAAAGCGGCACCGATGGGGGCAGCGCTTTTCGCCGAAACGTCCGCCAGCGGATGCTTCCAGACCAAGGTTCCGATCGACGACAGGGTCATGACCGAGTAGCACATCATGCACAGCCAGGCGGCAGGAACATGGATGTACATGATCCGCACCGTGTCCCCTTGCTGATAATCCTCCGGCGCGACGAAGAAGCTCATGTAAAGCCCGACCGCGAACAACAGGAGACACAGCCCTGTCAACCAGGGGAGGACCACCTGCACGAACCTCAAAAACCGCGTCGGATTTGCGTAATCCCAGAATGCCATGGAACCGTTCTAATCTAGAGCTTTGCCCGCTTCAATGGACAAGTCTGCCGCAGGAGGCATTGAGGGCGATCAATATGGCGTTAGTCTGACGCAAATCGCAGTGCTGTGGCAGATGCTATCGGGCCAACAACGGCCGCAATGAGAGACAGCGCACAGAGGATCAGAAACGGCGTCAGGAAAGGCACAGGATCACGGATCGCGGCGTCAGCCGAACTGACTCCGAAAATCAGAACAGGGATCGCGAGCGGCACAACCAGAACGGCCAGCAGGAGGCCACCACGGCGCAGAGAGACAGTCAGCGACGCCCCGATTGCGCCAATTAATGTGAGCGCCGGGGTTCCGACCAAAAGCGTTGCGGTGACCGCCGCCATAGAGACCGGATCGAGGTTCAAGAAGATACCGAGCACGGGCGCGGCGACCACCAGGGGCAAACCTGTCGCGGTCCAATGCGCCAAACATTTGATCAGGACAACCAGCTCCAGCGGTCGTCCCGCCATCAGCATCAGATCAAGTGTTCCATCATCCCGGTCCGCTTGAAACAGGCGATCCAGTCCGAGCAGCGTTGCCAGCAGGGCCCCGATCCAGAGGATTGCGGGACCGATCCGTGCCAGCAGATTGAGATCCGGACCAACACCGAAAGGAATGACCGTTACAACGGCGAGGAAAAACAAAACGCCGACCAAGGCACTGCCGCCCACCCGGACCGACAGCCTCAAGTCCCGTTGAAACAACGCCATAGCCCAGCCTGTCATAGGAAGCCCTCCTCAAGGGCCTGCTCAGCAGGTTGTGCAGCTTCCAGATGCAGTGTTTGAATTTTGGTCAACGCCAACTCGGTATGGGTCGCCGTCACGATCAAGCCACCGGCTTCCAGGTGGCCATTCATCAAACTCAGGAGCAGGGCTTCGGAACTCTTGTCCAGTGCAGAGGTCGGCTCGTCCATCAGCCAGATCGGCCGCGCAGTTACCAACAGCCGGGACAACGACAACCGCCTTTTTTGACCCGCAGACAGATAGGCAGCGGGCAAGTGTGCGGTATGACCAATCCCGAGCAGTTCCAAAGCCTCCATCGGCTTACGCGCCTCGCCGGCAAAAACAGCTGCAGCCGTAGATGCTGTAAAACTTTGCCAAAACTCAAGATTTTCGAGCACCGACAATGCTGGCTTCACCGAGTCTTGATGGCCGAAATAATGAGCGTGTTCATGCGCTGGCCTGTCGTCTTCACCGCTCTCGTAACGGATCATGCCACCCGCCAGAGCAACCAGGCCCGCCAGGGTGCGCAACAATGAAGACTTGCCGATACCATTCGCGCCGGTCACCACAAGGGCGGTGCCTTGGCTGAGAGTGAAAGAGAGGTTTTGAAACACCCGGCGCCCGCCGCGATCAATGGTCAGGTTCTCAGCAATAAGGGTCAGGACACCGCTCCGGAAAATCGTACAGTTCGTTTGCCTTGTTAGTGCGATCTTGAGGGAAATGGCAAGCGCACTCTCTCATGCAAACTGCTCTGCAATGCGATCTGTACGTTGTCGTCTTGGCCTTGCCGTCGCTGCAAGCCACGGAATGTTAATGTCCCCATGTCATAAATACGGAAGAATACGCAAAAGGAATTTTTCGTGCAGTCTCCGGACAATTCGACGCCCAATACCGGTCAGGACGCGACCCTTGCTGCGCAGTTGAAACAACTGGCCACGCGGGCGTTCGGCCTATTGGGGGCGGGTGGAACGGACAATCAAGCCGCACAGCGGATGGCCATTGCAACTTTCGGAATTCGTGTAGGCGGCGCAGCACTTGCCTATCTGTCCCAGGTTGTCCTCGCACGAATGCTTGGTGCCTATGATTACGGCGTCTTCGCCGTCGCCTGGACGTTTGTGATTATCCTTGGCGTTATGGCCTGTGGCGGATTTTCCTCCTCCGCCAGCAAATTCATTCCTAAGTACCGCGAGGCCGGAGATCCGGACAGCCTTCGGGGTTTCATCAGCACGAGCCGCCGTTCGGTGTTCCTGATCGGATCGACGATTGCCGGTGCCGGGATTGGGGGCATCGCATTGCTGCAGCCGGTGATCGATCCGAGTTACGTTGTTCCGTTGTCCGTTGCCTTGCTCGCCTTGCCATTTTTCTCCTACGCCATGGCACAAGACGGTATCGCTCGCAGTTACGACTGGCCGTTCCTGGCAATGCTGCCAACCTATATCTGGCGCCCAGCGGCACTCCTGATGATCATTCTGATTTTTCTGGTCTTTGCCGGAAAGGCAACCGCAACCACTGCGGCGATGGCAGCTGTCTTGTCGGCGTTTCTGGTCGCCGCCTACCAGCACGTTCACCTCAACCAGCGTTTAAAGCCGGTTTTGCCGAAAGGGCCAAAAAAGACTGATGTTCGGCTCTGGATTTTGATTTCCCTGCCGATGCTGGTTGTCGACGGTTTTCTCCAGCTGATCACCAGTGCTGATGTCATAATGGTGAGCTTCTTTGAAGAACCGGATCAGGTCGCAATCTACTTCGCAGCCTCCAAGACACTGGCTCTGGTGCATTTTGTTTATTTTGCCGTACGCGCCGCCTCGGCGCATAGGTTTTCCCGCTACCTGCACAGCGATGACATGACCGGCCTGGCAGCTTATGTGCGTCAGGCAGTGCATTGGACCTTCTGGCCGTCCGTGGGAGCCGGTATTGGTTTGCTGATCATTGCCCCGTGGCTTCTTCAATTGTTTGGATCCGGATTCGCAGATGGGTATCTGCTCATTGCCGTGCTGATGATTGGCGTGCTTGCACGTGCTTCTATCGGTCCAGCCGACGCACTGTTGACCATGACCGGACTGCAGAAAACCTGCGCGGTCATTTATGGAAGCACGTTTGTCTTGAACGTCGTTCTCAATCTCATTTTCATCCCATGGCTCGGATTGATGGGCGCTGCTGTTGCCACGAGTTGCGCAATTTTATTTGAAACCACCGCTCTTGCTTTTGCCGCCAAACGAAAGCTCAATATCACAACGTTCATTTTGCCATTGATGTTTCAAGCTAGGAACGCCGCCGCTTGACCGATCCATCGGATAGGAAGGATCAGCTGGAAGTTCTCTGGCTTGACCCGCTCGCGCCCGAAACGCCGTTAGACCAATGGCAGGATCTGGCAGACAACTCCGTTGATCCAAATCCTTTCTTTAAACCGGAGTTTCTTCAACCTTTTCTGCAGGCATTTCCGGCAGCAACGGTCCGCCTTCTGGTGATACGGGCAAAGAGTTCCCAAGACTGGCGAATGGCAGCACCTATCGGGCGTCGCCGGGCAGGGCTTGCTGTTCCGATCAAGACGACATGGACTTCTTACTACGCGCCGCTCGGAACGCCGCTTTTGCGTGACACGGGCGGACCTGACGATGTCGCTGCATTTGTCCAGGCTGGGGCCGGATCGGCAAACCTCATGGTCATGCCTTTTCTGCCCTGCAAGAGCCGGGTTGCGTCGCTGGCTGCGGAAATAACCGGCTGGGAAAGCCGCTGGGCAGAGAAGCTTTCCCGCGCAGGCCACAGCTCCGGAGACCTTGGAGAAATCCAATACAAAACAGCGATGTCCGGAAAGCGCCGCAAAGAAATGCGCAGACAACTGCGCCGGCTGGAGGATCACGGCCCAATTCGGATCGCCCATCTAGTGGGTGAAGAGGCAATCGAAGGCTTCGAAGAGTTTTTAAAGCTCGAAGCCGAAGGCTGGAAAGGGCGCGCTGGCACTGCGCTCTCAAGCAACCCGGAGACAGCGCTCTTTTCCAAAAACGTGATCAAGAACCGCTCTTTCAACAATGGCGTTCGCATTGATCAGCTTTGGGCTGGAGACACCTTGATCGCCGCGCTCATCCTTTTCATTGAGGGGGCTCACGTCTTTTCCTGGAAGATCGCGTTCAATGAGAGATTTGCGCGAATGTCACCGGGTGCTCAGATTGCAGCCATCTCCATGAAACAAAACCTGCAAAGCCCAGGCATTCTTGAAGCGGACTCTCTGGCTATCCCCGGTCACACCATGATCGAACCGCTTTGGCGCGGCCGGGTCGATATTGGAACATTGGTCCTGTCAAAAGGTCCTTTGGGGTCTTCGCTCGCAAGTCTCGCTGCTGCGGATCTCAAATTGGAGCGCTCACTGCGGAGCAAAGCGAAGGCCTTGAAGGCCGTTTTCGGCTAGCGGCCCGCAAATCAGGCTTTCGAAAAGTAGCCAACTGCTTCTCTCACCTTCGCCCGACGGCATTATGCCCCGATCTTCATAAAAAAAGCCCCGGGGAAGATCCCCGGGGGTCCAAGTTTGCGGTCCGAGCCAATAGACCGCCTGGGAGATTTCGGTTGGCCGGCTGGGGAAAGATGTTGAGCCAAACCCCACCAGGCCGGATAGCCGCCATTTCTGGCGGCCATCCAAAAGTGCGATTTACATGCGCTGAGAGCCGGTTCCGAATTCCGGATAGGCTTCGACACCGATCTCGACCTTGTCGAGACCCAGAGCCTCTTCCTCTTCGGAGACCCGGATGCCCATGGCAGCTTTCAGGATGAACCAGACGATGCCGGATGCAACCAGTGTGAACACGCCGTAGGAGACAATACCGACGATCTGGGTGCCGTAGGATGCACCGTCGTTGGACAGCGGTACAATCAGCGTGCCCCAGATACCTGCAATCAGGTGGACCGGGATTGCGCCAACAACATCGTCGATTTTCAGCTTGTCGAGCAGCGGCACAGTGAAGACAACGATAACACCACCGATGGCACCGATGAAGACGGCTTGCCATACGCTCGGAGCCAGCGGCTCAGCTGTGATGGAAACAAGACCTGCCAGAGCACCGTTCAGAGCCATTGTGACATCGACTTTTTTGTACATGACCTGGGTCAGGATGACCGCAGCAACAACACCGGCAGCAGCAGCCATGTTGGTGTTTGCAAAGATGCGGGAGATGTCGGTCACGTCACCGATGGAGCCCATTGCGAGCTGGGATGCACCGTTGAAGCCGAACCAGCCGAGCCACAGGATGAAGGTACCCAGTGTTGCAAGCGGCATGGAAGAACCCGGCATCGGGTGAACGGCACCGTCCGTACCATATTTGCCTTTACGGGCACCGAGGATGATCGCGCCAGCAAGAGCTGCCCAGCCACCAACGGAGTGAACCAGCGTGGAACCGGCGAAGTCGGAGAAGCCCATTTCAGAGAGCCAACCTGCGCCCCACTGCCAAGAACCGGCGATCGGGTAGATGAAGCCGGTCAGGACAACGGTGAAGATCAGGAACGGCCACAGCTTGATGCGCTCAGCCAGAGTACCAGAGACGATAGATGCTGCAGTTGCCACAAACACCATCTGGAAGAACCAGTCAGATGCAGTGGAGTAACCGGTGTCCAGCGCATCGCCGCCGACCGGATCGAAGGAATACGGTCCGAAGGAACCCATGAACCCACCGTCAACGCCGGTGTACATCAGGTTGTAGCCAGTGATCCAGAACATCAAACCTGCGATGGAGTACAGGGAAATGTTCTTCAGGCACTGCATGGAGACGTTTTTGGAGCGGACAAGGCCGGCTTCGAGCATGGCGAAACCAGCAGCCATCCACATGACCAGGAAACCACCGATCAGGAACAACAGGGTGTTGAAGATGTAGGCGACTTCCGGTGTGACGGCCGGAGCTGCTTCAGCGTCCTGAGCCAATACCGGCAAGGCGGAGAGGCTCAAAAGAGCCAGCGATGCCGCGCCCTTAGCGACAAGTTTTTTCATGAGTACGTTTCCTTACCTGAATGTCAAAGAGCTTCGGCGTCGGTTTCGCCGGTGCGGATGCGAACAACTTGATCGATGGAGTAGACAAAGATCTTGCCGTCCCCGATTTGACCGGTCTTGGCGGCACCGGAGATGACCTCGACGACTTTGTCGACAGATCCGCCGTCTACGGCGACTTCGATCTTCAGCTTCGGAAGAAAGCTGACCGCATATTCGGTCCCGCGGTAGATTTCGGTATGACCCTTTTGGCGGCCGTAGCCCTTCACTTCTGTAACCGTGAGCCCCTGGATGCCGATGCCGGTCAAGGCATCACGCACTTCGTCGAGCTTGAACGGCTTGATGATGGCCATCACTATTTTCATTGCTCGTTCCATTCCCCTCTTTAGCGCCCCTTCCCGGCGAAGAAGCTCCGCAACCGATCCGCCTCTATGTCCGTTGTTCCCCTCTGGATGGGCCTTGGATCTTGGTGGCGCCGACAGTCGGCACACGAACCGGTGTTGCGCTCTCCTTTACAAAGACCGTGCCAACTTGAAGATTTGATTCAATAAACGGCTGTTTTCCGGCGTTTACCGGGCAAGATTTTCAACGGCGAGCAGATTTCCGGGTAAGGTCGTGATAGTTTTTCAGGCAACAAGAATGCACAACAATTATACAACTACCCGCATTTTGTCGAAAAAATAGGCAGGTTTTTTGTGCAGCGCACACACGCATAAAAAAACGGCAGATCCGAAGATCTGCCGCAAACGCAACCTTGAAGGCCGTAAGGTTAGGCGGAGAATCCACCGCCCTTTAAGAAGGCGATCTCGGCTTCGGTAGACGCCCGGCCCAAAATGTCGTTTCGGTGCGGAAATCGGCCGAAGCGGCGGATGACATCCATGTGGATCAATGCGTAGTGGTAAAACTCCATGTTTCCGAGCGGCTGGCAAAAATCCACCGCACGCTCTTGAAGCTGCATATCTTCAGCATGCTCAAACGGCAGATAAAAGAATACCCGAACCGCCTTCGGGAAGGCCTTGTCATATCCACGTGCGACAGCCGCCTCTGCTATCGCAACCGCTTTTGGATCGGCGGCAAATGCTTCTGCTGATCCTCGGAAGACGTTCCGGGTGAACTGGTCCAGCAGAAGAATCAAAGCTAGGGCACCACTCGGCGTTTCAGCCCATTCATCCAGGTCGCCCTGCTGAGCCGCCTTGATCGTAGCAAGGAACGTGTCCCGGCAGCGCGCATCAAAACCATCATCGCTTGCGAACCATTTCTCTGCGCCCGCTTCCCACCAAAAGTCCAGGACGTCTATCGGACTTACCAGACCATCGCTCATCAAAGGATCCTCTTTTCACGGCACCACCAGGGTATTCTCGGCGCCCGTTTCCAGGATATATATGCAAGTTAAGCAAGGTGCTGTGAATGGAGTTCTGCGCGTGACCGAAAACACCCTGGATTTGATGGGCCTGAAATGCCCACTTCCGGTTCTGAAAACAAAAAAAGCACTTTCAAGACTGAATGCCGGAGCAGAACTCACTGTTCAAACAACGGATCCGATGGCGGAGATTGACATCCCGCACTTCTGTCAGGAACAGGGCCATACATTGGTCGACAAAGAAAAGACCGAAACAGGGCACAGCTTCGTGATCCGGAAGGGCTAAGCCGTTTTACTGGATGAACGGAAACGAACCGCATAGTTCGGAGCCTGCTCTTTGGATGCACCCAAACGCCGGAACATGCGTCACGGCGCGATTATTTTCCCGCGAACTGATCGATCTTTTTCGCAAGCTTCAAATCCAAGGCACTCAGTCCACCGACGTCGTGTGTTGCCAAGGTGATCTCGACAGTGTTGTAAACGTTAAACCACTCAGGGTGATGGTTCATCTTCTCTGCGGCCAGGGCAACTTGTGTCATGAACCCAAAGGCTTCCAAAAAATCACTGAATTTGAAAGTTGCGGTGATTGCATCCCGGCCATTGACGAGTTGCCAATTCCCTAGGCTCTCCAAACCAGCAGAGCGCTCCTCCGGCGTCAGCTTTTCAACCATGTTTTACTCCCTTTAAGAAGGCTGTCTGCATCTTGCCGACACCCTTGATTTCAACAGCGCCTCGCTCTTGAAAGTCAAAATTAGGCCCGACCGTTTTACGAAATGCGTCCGTCACCTGGATCTCTCCGGCCACGGAATGCGATTCCATGCGGCTCGCAACGTTCACGGCATCTCCCCAGACATCGTAGGAAAACCGCCGTTTTCCGATTACACCGGCAATGGCAGGCCCAGTATGAATACCAATCCGCAGGTTCAGATGCACGCCGCTGAGCGGTTCACTGGACTGGATCACACTCATCATCTTGAGCGCCAGATGACCAACCGCAACCGCAGCCTCGTGGGGCGGACCCTGCAGGCCACCAACAACCATGTACGCATCCCCAATCGTCTTGATTTTTTCAACGCCAAACTCTTCGACCAGATGATCGAAATCCCGAAACAGGCCATCAAGAAACCCGACAACCTCATCCGGCTGAAGGTTCCGTGCTGCCGGAGTGAAGCCAACGAGATCTGCGAAGAGCACGGTCACAGCGTCATGCCGGTCAGCGATCCGTGTTTCTGGGGCCTTTTTTAGGCGGTCCGCGATCGCCCGGGGCATGATGGTCTCTATCAAGGTTTCGGCCCGCTCGTGTTCGGCTGCCAAAGCAGCTTCAGCGCGATGCAACGCCGTCAAGGCATATACAGTCAAGACACTGGAGATGATCAGAACATTGACCATGACCTGCGCTGCCAATTGCTTTCGAAAGGCAAGGTCATGAGGCATCACAGGTCCGACGTTTGGCGCAAAGACATACGCAGAAACCAGAAGAACCAGAGCAAGACAGAAACAGCCGGCAAAAAGGCGCCAATGTCCCACCCCAAAAAAGATGAAGGCCGCACCACCGAGGGCAAAATAGGCCTGCGTCCCGCTTTCCAAACCCAGCGACCAGACTACGAATGTGTTTCCGGTCGCGATCACCATCACGAAATAGATCGCCGCAACGTTGTCGCCAAAGCGATGCAATCGCGAAGTCGCGGCAAACAGGCAGATCATGATGAGCCCATAAATGCTGAGCGGCATAAGTTCATGAAATGCATAGGTCAGGTTCTGCACCGTGTGAAACAGGTTGTCGGCAATGCCAACCAGCGCCGAAACGTTCACGACCATCTGCCGGCGCCGGACATAGGGATCCGTTGACGTGATGCCAGCGGATGCCAGCCCCTTCAGCCAAACGGGCCACCTGACCTTGCTGAGTCTTTCAATCACCGCCAAACCCGACGCCTTCATTTTTCCCTCATCGACTTCTGTGCCAGTGACTCACAACTCGGCGCCCGGTACTCAGAGGGATGTTCTTCAATACGTGTTCCCGCCAGCAAATGTCAGGACTGCAGCCGATCCGCTTGACAGCGGCGTCAGTGCCCGGTTGATAGGCTTATGACTTCAGTACTTTTCGTCTGCCTTGGCAACATCTGCCGTTCACCGCTCGCCGAAGGGGTTTTTCGCGCCACAGTGGAAAATGCCGGATTGAGCGATCGCTTTCTAATTGATTCAGCTGGAACGGGCGCTTGGCACGCAGGAGACCCGCCGGATCCCAGATCGATTGAGGTCGCCACACGGCACGGAATTGACTTGACCGCACAACGGGCCCGCCAGGTGACGGATCGCGATTTCACGCAGTTCGATTTCATTTTGGCGATGGACTCAAACAACCTGAGCACACTGAAATCACGCACCAGGAAAGACTATCCGGGCCTGCGTTTGTTCCTGAACTCACCGCCAACAGATGTGCCGGATCCATACTATGGCGGCGAGGATGGTTTCGAACGGGTCTACCAAATGATTGATGGTGGCAGCCGATCCTTGCTGACCGCTTTGAAGGCGCATTTGTGACGTTCGAACCAAGAGGGTCATAAATCCGTCTCAGTCGCTGCGCTATTCAGAAATTGATCGTTTCAATTTCTGGCGCTGAAATGAAAATCCTGTGGTGGTCACTGGCCACTGTTCTCATCCTGCTCGGCCTGGCGACCGTATGGTTGCCGATCCCGACTGGCGTCCCGCTCTTGGCGCTCGGCAGTGTGGTCATCATCGGCACAAGCCGGAGCGCAGCCCGCCACCTGCGCAAACGCCGCAAGTCAGCACCGCACCTGAATGGCATGATCACCTGGGTGGAAGACCGGTCGCCATTGCGATTTGCCCGGATCCTCAAACGCACACGGCCGAGAAAAAAGTGACCCGTCAGGTTCTTTAGCTCTCTGACTGTGCGCTCCCTGAACCACGAAGGGCTTGACGCAGCCGGACAAGAAGACGTTTTGCCAGACGATGCAGCCGACGGCCGTTTCGGGTGAACCATTCATCCAGCCCCTGATCCGTCATGAGGGGCGGTTTCTTCAAATAAAGCAGCCAATAAACGCTCAGGATCACAAGAAACGTCAGCCCCCAGGACAACATGGTGTCGGAGAAGAAATGCCCGCCGAAGGCGACCCGGTTGATTGACAGGATCAGACACAGCGGGAGCACAAACGCAAGAACAGCCTTCCGCCAAGAAGCTGGAACCAGAAACGCCATCGTCACGAGCCAGATACCCGCAGCCCCTTCGCCGGACGTAAACGAGCAATTCCGTTCGCAGTAATCGGTCATTTTCCAGACCGGTTGAAACGGCAACTCCCCGCCAAACTCCTCGATCGAGCGCGGCCGTGGGCGACCCCAGTTGTCCTTCAGGATCGAGTTGACCAGGATGCCCGGTCCCAGGATCAATGTGGAGATGAGAAACACCGGCTTTCGCAGCGGCACGATTGGAGGCCGGCCCGGCAGCAACAACTTGATCACCAAAATGGCCACCGAACAGATGGCGATCGTTTGAACCAGATACGGTCCAAGATGCCGGACTTTTTGCAGGAACGGATTGTGTTGCGCCCAAAAGCCATCCGTCTGACTGTAGAAAAGACCGCTTACCCACAAATCGGTTCGGGGAAAGGCCAGAAAAAACGCAGACACCAGCGCGACATAGGCGATGGTGGCCAAGAACGGATGTGCGATGCACCAGGCAACAGCTTTGCTTGAGGCAATGTTCTGGATATGCTTTGTCAAACGCGTGTCGATCATGGCCGCTGTTTAGCGCATCCCTGTTGCCCATCCAATCCTTTCCTGCCGTTTTCTCCGGCGTGCTTCATGAAAAACTCGATCGCTCCATGACCACTGACCCGAAACTCCAGTCCAACGTTGTTCAACTGCATGCGTCAAAGCAGCCAACGATCGAGTTCTGGTACGAATTCGGCTCTACTTACAGTTACTTGTCTGCAATGCGGATTGAAACGCAGGCGCGGGATGCCGGGGTGAACGTATCCTGGAGACCATTCTTGCTTGGCCCGATTTTCAAGAAGAGCGGCTGGGACACGTCGCCGTTCAACCTTTATCCGTCCAAAGGCCGTTACATGTGGCGGGATATGGAGCGCCAATGCGCCCGGTATGGCCTGCCGCTGACTATCCCGGATCCATTTCCTCAGGCCGGATTGCTGGCCGCGCGGATTGCTCAGGCAGGGCGGACACAGCCTTGGATCGGCGACTTCACGCGCGCCGTTTTTATTGCCGAGTTCGGCAGCGGTGAGGACATTTCCGATGAAGCCTTTTTGGCGCACCTCCTCCTGGAGGCAGGCGCTCCTGCCAAGGACGTTCTTGAGTCTGCTAAATCACCAGAAGTAAAGGACGCGTTGCGCGCATCTGTCGGCGAGGCGGAAGACAAAGGTATTTTCGGTGCACCCAGTTTCGTGCTTCAAAATGGCGAACTGTTCTGGGGCGATGATCGCCTCGCCGATGCGCTCGAAATGGCAACAGAGATCGCAAAAGCCTAGAGACCACACCGCTGCCCGTCTCGACGACTGGTTAGATCCAGTGAACACTCTTGAGTTGCTGCGCTCTTACGAGGACATCGTAAAGAGCAGACGGTGCCAGCGGCTTGCCCAACCCCTCCATAAATCCAGCCTTGCGCAGTAAGTCATCGCCGAAGGCTTCCAGAGCTGCAGTAACCGCTATGAGCGGCAACTCCTCTGCCGGCCGGTTTCGGCGCAGCTCCTGGGCAACTTCAAGACCACCCATGCCGGGCATGTGAAGATCCAGGAGAACGGCCCCGTATTCCTTCTCCAGAGCCAGTCTAATCGCATTTTCGCCCGAATGAGCAATGTCGGAGGTCACGCCAAAGGACTCCAACAAGGCGGCCAAGAGGCGGCAATTGGTTTCATTGTCGTCCACGATCAGGACATGGTCAGGAAGTTCATTGTCTTCCGCGCCCGCCTTTGAAGCAATCTTGGCAACTTTAAACCCGGGCGCGGCCGGCCTTACAGGAATTTGCACTTCGAAGCGGCTGCCGCCCGCCTCCGGGGAGGAGTGGTTCAAGACGCCGCCCATTTGCCGGACCGTTTGGGCAATTCCCCAAAGTCCAAGACCGCTGCCCGGTGTGTATTTTCGAGCTCTGCGCCCTCGCACAAAAGGACGGAACAGATCATCCCGTTCCGTTGGATCAATACCAGGTCCTGTGTCTGTGATGGAGAGGCTCACCCAGTAGGCGTCTGCAGTGCTCGCATTCGATTGCTCGGAGGATCCAAGCTGCTTTTCAGGAAACGGACAGGAAATCACCTCAAGACTGATCCCGCCTCTCTCCGTGTACTTGATCGCATTGTCAAGCAAGGCAGAGACAGCCCGTCGGAGCTGGCCAGCAGCACCAGTCTGGCACGCGCCAGCCGTGTCCTGAAGCCGGACCGTGAGTTTCAGACCTTTTTTCTCCGCAGCGACACGGAACAAATCTGCACAATCGCGAACAAGTGATGATATTGAAACGGCTGCATCTTCGCCCGTATCCCCAGGAGCTGCATCCGCAATCAATTCCGATGTCATCTGCTCGAGAGAGTCGATGGCCCTCATGAGCACGGACAGTTGCTCTGATTGGGCGTCGTTCAAAGGACCTGTTTCAATCAGTTCAGCTGTCAGCCGCATGGCGCCCAAGGGCGTGCGCAAATCATGCGCCAGAAGCGCAAGATTGACACTGTCCTCATCGTATTCAGCCATGCGGCGCGACCCCAATTCAAAACGGATGGCATCAGGGGCTTGCGTCCCGATCTCCAGCGAACCAGTATGACAGACTTGCTTACCTTCCCCGCTGGCCGGTGTCCACCAGCCATGCTCAAGCCCCGTCAAAGGCATGTTTGTTCAAACACTCACAATCGTCGCCCCTGTCTTTCTGCTGATCGGCTTTGGATACGGCCTGGCCCGAACCAAAATCCTCAGCATGAAGGTAAGCGAAGCGCTCGGCGAATTTGTTTATGTTGTCGCCATTCCGATCCTGATTTTCCGGACGCTTGTGACAGCAGATCTGTCGGCAGGACTGCCATGGGCGCTTTGGGCGAGTTATTTTCTCGGGATCGCGTGCGCTTGGACACTTGGAACTCTCGTCATTCGCAAAGGCTTCGGGCGCGATGCCCGTGCCGGTGCGATCGGAGCGATCTCGGCGGCCTTTGCAAATACAATTCTGGTCGGCCTGCCGCTGGTCGCAGCGGTTTACGGGGATGACGGCCTGGTCCCCTTGCTGCTCATCGTTTCCATCCACCTGGCTTTCATGACCGTTTTGATGGCGATTGTTATGGAGCGGGCCGCTGCCCATGACAGCGGCAGGGAAAGCCCACCGGTACTGACCTTGATTAAAAGCGCCGCGAAGAGCCTGATCCGCAATCCGCTTGTGATCACCATAATCGCCGCGTTCTGCTGGCGCATGACCGGGTTTGACCTGCCGTCTTTGGCAAGTGATCTGCTGAACCGGATCGGCGCAACCGCACTGCCTCTCGCCCTGATTTCTCTGGGTATGAGCCTTGTTCAATACGGCATGCGCGGCAACATACTGCCCGGGCTGGTTCTGTCAGCGATCAAGATCGTCATCATGCCGGCAGCCGTGTTCTCGTTGGGGTATTTCGTTTTCAACTTGCCACCGCTCTGGGTGGCGGTCTCCACTTTGACGGCTGCCTGCCCAACCGGCATCAACGCCTATGTTTTCGCGAACAAATACGGCACCGGTCACGCCATGTCAGCGAACGCGATCACCGTAACAACAGCGCTCGCCGTTTTGACGACAAGTCTCTGGATCTGGTTCCTGGAGTATGTCCTCGGGATGTAGTAAATGGGGCGAAGCGTTAGAGCCCAATACGCTTGCGAAGATCCGCATGGGTCACGCCGGTTTCCCGCAAGGATCGCAGGCTTGTATCCTGGTTTGACTTGGACAGCTTACGGCCATCGTCTCCAAGGATCAGCCGGTGGTGGCGGTAGCGCGGCTCCGGCAGGTCCAGCAAATGTTGCAGAACGCGGTGGACGCTTGTTGCAGCATAAAGATCCTGGCCGCGCAGCACATCCGTGATTCCCTGGCGCGCGTCATCGACGACAACGGAGAGGTGATAGCTGGTCGGCGTGTCTTTCCGGGCCAGAACCACATCGCCCCAGGCAGCGGCATCAACGGCGATGGATTTCGCTGGTTCGAACAACGCTGGACCTTCCGCCCCAAACTCCTGCCAGGTGAGCGGTTCTCCGATCCGGCTCAGAGCCGCCTTCATATCAAGCCGGAGGGCAAACGATGCGTCGCTCTGAGACCGTTCTTGTCTTTCCGCTTCGCTCAGAAACGCATCGTCTCCGGGATAAAGCGGCGCGCCATCCGGATCCCGTGGCCAAAGGCCGCCCTTTTCTTCGTGATCCTTGACGAAGCGTTTGATCTCGGCCCGCGTCAGGTAGGCCGGATAGACCAGCCCGAGATCCTGAAGCTTTTCCAGCGCCGACCGGTAGTGCGGAAAGGCTTCCGACTGACGCAGCACCGGCTCATCAAGCGGCACACCAAGCCATGCCAGATCCTCAAACATATCCCGTTCCAGCTCAGGCGTGCACCGGGTCTGGTCGATGTCTTCAACGCGCACCAGGAACCGGCCATGCAACGCCACAGCCGCCCGGGCATTCAGCAAGGCCGACAAGGCATGGCCAAGATGCAGATGTCCATTCGGAGAAGGCGCGAAACGAAAGACGGGCTCTGTCATGAAGCTTGAGAACGGTTGATTGGAGGCTGCGGGTCTTTTACGGCTAACCGTTCCTATCATTCCAAAGCCCTTGCGCAAGCTTGGAGATCGTCGAAGTCCCGTGATGAAGCCAATTCACACAGAAGATGACTTGAACCGGGGGCTTTCGGAGCTTCTCACTGCAAATCCACGCTTGCAGAGCATTTCTGAGATGGCAGGGCCTTTGCCCCTGCGCCGCCGGCCAGCTGACTTTGAAGGATTGGCGCACATCATCACCGGCCAGCAGGTCTCCGTTGCCAGCGCGAGCGCAATCTTCGCCCGCTTGCAGACCTTGGTCACGCCATTGACCGCTGAGAACCTGTCCTGCTGTAGCGATGAGGATCTGGCCGCAGTTGGCTTGTCCAAACCCAAAATCAGAACTCTGCGCGCCGTAACAACAGCGTGCCAGAACGGCCTCGATTTGGCGGGGCTGGCAACTGCCCCAGCCGAATACGCGCATACCCAATTGTGTGAGATCAAAGGGATCGGGCGATGGACTGCCGACATATTTCTTCTCTTTTGCGCAGGTCACCCGGACATTTTTCCAAGCGGAGACCTTGCCCTTCAAATCGCCGTTCGCGATGCCTTCGAACTCGGTGAAAAGCCGGATTTAAAAACACTTGACCGGATTGCCTTGGATTGGGCACCGAACAGAGGCGTGGCAGCACGGCTGTTCTGGGCCTGGTATCGTGTTCAGAAGCAGGGCAAGGAAAGCCTCCCTGTCTAATCGAAAACCATCGATCTGAGATACATCGCCCGTAAAGACTTCTGCGCTAAGGCTTCAGGACAAGAACTCTAGAGCGATTTCGGTGGTGCAATGAGAACTGTTGTCTGTTTCTTCGCGATTCTATTTGGGTTTGTCCTGACACCCGCTTTTGCCAGCGAACCGCTCTCAGCGACTGAAAACAGATGGGCACGAATGTCGAACGCCTGCCAGACTGAGCTGGGCCTCTCGGCAGACCAATGCGGCTGCATTTTCACCAAGTCACTGGACACAAATCTTTCCAACGTCGATCTCTCATTTTACTACGCCAACGAACCGGGCCGCCTGTCTGCGCAGGCACGCGCCAAGTTGGATGAACTACGTCAAATCTGCACAACAGACGGGACGGCCGGCGGCTCAGGTCAGCCAAGTGAACACACCGCCTTGTGTGAGAGTAAAAGCAATATGGACGGGCCCCGTTGCAGCTGTTTCTTGCGAAAAACCACCGCGGCCAACTACGCGTCCAATGATGTTGAAATGTTCCTGCGCGGGCGTGCATCGAAGGTGAGCGAGTTCAGCCTCTACACAGAGATGACCATTCACCTTCTGGATTGCGAGAAGGAAGTCATTCAAGGCCGTTAAGGCGCCGCCAATCGCAATCCGCAAGCCGCTTGCCAAGGGCCTTTAGGAGGACACGGACCCACTCATGGAGGCGGCAGACCGGATTAGCAACTCGATATCTTCTGGCCGCGACAAACGGTGATCACCGTCCGGCACGACTGTAAACGTGACATCATCCTGCGGCAGAGCCTGCACCAGTCGTTCCGCATGACCAAGTGGAACATCCGGATCCCGTGCACCTTGCAGGATCGTCACCGGCACCCCGATCTGAAGAGAGCTGCCGAACAGCAAATGAGACCGCCCGTCCTCGATCAACTTGCGGGTGATGACATAGGGATCATCGCTGTAGTCGGACGGCTGCTCCCAACGCCCATCCTGCAGGATCGCCGCGCGTATATCGTCCGAGAACCGCTCTTTCCACATCAGCTCTTCTGTGAAGTCAGTCGCTGGCGCGATCAATATCAAACCCTTGATCCGGTTTGTTTCCTTGCGTGAGAGGGCCAGGAGAAGAGCAATCCAGCCGCCCATGGACGAGCCAACAACGATGGTTTCGCCGCCCGTGCAGGTGTCGAACACCGCCTCGGCTTCCTCCAGCCAATCGGACACGCACGCCTCTTCAAATGCGCCTTCTGAAAGTCCGTGCCCGGAATAGTCAAAGCGAACCGCTTCCTGCCTTCGCTCCCGAGCAAATGCAGACAGGGCCTCGGCTTTGGTTCCGCTCATGTCAGACTTGAAACCCGACAGCCACATGAGACCGGGCGATCTTCCTGGATCTTTCCGGACAGCGATTTTCCGCCTCTGACCGTTTTTTCCGACCTCAATGAATTGCGGTTCCGCCGCGCCCATACTATGGCTCTCTTTCAGTTTCTTCTGCTGATGTCCTTTGGCACAGCCATCCGTCATTTAAAAGACCGCCCGGAGCCCTGCTGGTGTCCCTCCCCACCGCCCCAACCGTACTGCAAGTGATCCCTGACCTGAACTCCGGAGGCGCGGAACGCACCACTGTTGACATTGCCCGCGCTCTGATCGCTGCAGGTGGAACAGCGCTTGTCGCCAGTCAGGGCGGGCAGATGGTGCGCGAGCTGGAAGATATCGGTGCCCAGCATTTCACATTGCCGGTCAAATCGAAAAATCCGGTCACTCTTTGGAAAAATGCGGGCCTGTTGAGCGAACTGATCCGCGCGCAGAACGTTGACATCATTCACGCCCGAAGCCGGGCTCCGGCCTGGTCTTCTCTCTTTGCCGCCCGGCGGACACACATTCCGTTCGTCACCACCTATCACGGCAGCTACAGCCAATCGAATGCGGTCAAAGGGCTTTACAATTCAATCATGGCCCGCGGCGACACCGTCATTGCGAACTCAAAATACATCGCCGATCTCATTTCCGACCGGCACCCCTTTGCGAAAGACAGCATCACCGTGATCCATCGCGGCTCTGATTTGAAAGGTCTCGCGCCGGAAAATGTCAGTGCCTTGCGCCGGCAGGCCCTGAAAGACAGTTGGGGCGTTCCCACTGGCCGCCCGATCATCATGAACATGGCCCGCCTGACGAGCTGGAAAGGCCAGAAGGTGTTGATCGAAGCCATGGGCGCGCTGAAGGCCTCGGGGGTAACGGCACCGATTGCCATCCTTGCCGGCGATGCTCAAGGCCGAGACGGTTATGTGGCAGAGTTGAAGCAGTTGATTGCCGATTGGAACCTGCAGGATCAGGTCCGGCTGGTCGGCCATTGCGCGGACGTGCCGGCGGCCATGGCGCTGTCCGATTTGGCTGTTGTTGCCTCGATCGAACCGGAAGCCTTCGGCCGAGCCGCTGTTGAAGCACAAGCTGCCCGTGTTCCAGTCATCGTTTCTGACCTTGGCGCGGTGCCCGAAACCGTGCTGGCACCGCCCGATGCTGCAGAAAAAGACCGCACCGGATGGCGCGTTCCGCCTGGTGACAGCGATGCGCTGGCCTCGGCGATCAAGACTGCGCTTGCACTATCAGCAGAAGACCGGCTCGCACTGACAGGCCGAGGCCTGACCCATGCGAGCCGGAATTTTACCGTTGAAACAATGTGCGCCAAGACGCTCGACGTTTATGGCAAGCTGCTGGATCGCTGACCGTTCCGTTTAAGCCGCCCGGATCTGGCCGAGGAAGCGGTTCACTTCATCGCGCAGCAAATTAGACTGTTCGGTCAGATCATTGATGCTGGACTGAACCGCATGCGTGGCATGGCTGGATTCCACTGATGCGTCTTTCACAACCGCGATGCTGTCCGAGACGTCCCGAGTACCGTTCGCAGCCTGAGCAACGTTCTCCGCAACGCTTTGGGTCGTCGCGCCTTGCTCTTCCATTGCGGACGCAATCGCGGTCGAAGACTGTTCCAGATCGCGCATGACATCGCCGATTTTTGCGATAGAGCCAACCGCGGTCTTGGTTTCCGCCTGAATTTCCGTCACCAGCTCCGAAATGTTTTCCGTTGCCTTGGCCGTTTCGTTTGCGAGTGCCTTCACTTCACTGGCAACAACCGCGAACCCCTTCCCGGCCTCACCGGCGCGGGCCGACTCGATGGTCGCGTTCAGTGCGAGGAGATTGGTCTGCTCGGCAATATCGGAAATCATCGACACAACTTCACCGATACGGTCGGCCATGTTGGCAAGTGTTTCCATCTGGGTCGCGGTGCCGGTCACATCCTGTGCCGCGCTCTTGGAAGCAGCGGACGCACGGATGATTTGCTCATTGATCTCGCTGATTGACGCGGTCATTTCCTCAGCAGCGGACGCAACGACGGAGACATTTTCTGTCGTCTGCGCAGAGGCCGACGCTGCCACTTCAGCGCGTTCGCTGGTGTTTTCCGATACACGTGCCATGGTCTGTGCGCTCTGATCCAGATTGGCAGCGGTGCTGGAAACACGCTCCACGATTGCACCCACGGAAGCTTCGAACTGGCTTGCCAGGTTCTCCATTAATGCGCGTTTTTCTTCTTCGGCCCGCGCCGTGCGATCCTGTTGCTCCTGTTCAAGCTCCAAGGTCCGGATGGCGTTTGCACGGAAGACTTCTACGGCACGCGCGATGCTGCCAATTTCATTGCCGCGGTCAGCATAGCCGACGGTCACATCGTTGTTGCCGCCCGCCAATTCGTTCATCACTCCGGTGAGGTCGTTGATCGGGCGTGTGATGCTACGTCCGATCAGCCAACCAAGCCCAATCGCCAGGATCAAACTGATCGACCCGATCACAAGGAAGAGGTTGTTCGAGAAACTGCGCGCAGATTCGAGGCCGGCACTGGCAGCCTGCTTGCCAAGATAAGCGGCTTCGGACAGCTTTGACCAATCCGGCATGATCTTCGCGAATGTCTCGTCCGCGGCCGCAACCTGCGCATCAATGAACTGGGCCTTCTCGGCAAATTTTTTGAAAGCCGCCTGGTATGTATCGAGAAGGGCGCTGATTTCTTTTTGCTCTGCGTCCGGCAAACCGCTGTTGGGAAGCATATCTGCAAATTCATTGCGCCGGTCATCAATCCGGCCAATGTATTTGTCGGCGCCGCGCAGCATGAAGTCCTTTTCGTGGCGGCGCATCATCAACATCTTGACGGTCAGTGCATCGAGGTTCGCTGCTTTTAGGCGCTCTTCAACTTTTTGCACGGCAGACCGCAGTTCGCCTTTTAAACCGAGCGTTTCGTCCAAGCCCATTTCTGTCGAATGAGCAACGATCCCGTCGAATTCCGCCTTATGCAGTGCCAATGTGTTTTTCAGGCCTTCAATCAATGGCATCTGATCGGCAGCTTCCGGTTTTTCTGCGGTGAGCTTCAGGAATTCAACAGCTTCGCCGTACCGCTCATCATAGGTGGCTATAAACGTTTCATCCTTCGTCAGCAGGAAGTCCTTTTCCAACCGCCGCATGTCCTGCGCCTTCGCCAGCACCTGGGACACGTAATAGTCCATCTGGGAGTATTCAGCGAGGCGATCATTTTCGCTGCTGACAAGCTCCTGGCTATGCCGTGCGACAAAGAACAGCAGAACGATTGCAACAACGGTGATGGCCGACAGACTGCCCACACGAGCGGCGATCGACAGATTGGTGATTGACTTCATGATTGCACAGACTCTTTTTTATTACCGTAAGATGCATTACACAACTCACGAAAGGTAAGTACAGAAGAAGCAAAACGAATTAATTTTCCTTTACGACCGATCTCTGAAAACTGGAAATTTGAAGGTATTTCGATTGAATCCCCTTGAGAAATACAACCAAGAGATGATAAATACGGCTAAATACTAAGCCAGCAAACAAAATTTCAAATTATCAATCAGAAACTCAGCGGAAAATGTCTGACGGTCACAATTCGCGTCCACTGAAGCTTCGTCACTGATACGACCTCATAGGGTCGAGGTAGAATCTCGCGCGTCCGCTGGTCATGAGATCCGCAAACCCGCAGATCGGACCTTCGCGAAACACTCAAGCTGCCAGTGGGTAAGCTTCTTCCACCAAGTATGGCCCGCCACCAACACTTGATTTTGCAGAGAACAAGACGAACCGGCCTGCAATAAATGGCGGAGCCTGGAAGTTACCGCGCTCGCACAACCACTTGGCAACATCTTCATTATTGGATGTTTTACAGCGGGCGAGAGTAACATGAGGCACGTACTTGCGCCTCTCTGCCGGCAAGTGAAGCCGTTGCAGGATGCGCTCTTGCTCGCTTTGAAGCTCAGACAAAGCCGATGTCAGCTGCACACCGGCCCAGACCGCGTGTGGCTTGCCGTTGCCGAAGGACCCAAGGCCATCAAGTCTGATCTCAATGGGATCGCGGCGGATCCGGTCGAGTGCATCAACCACTTCATCCGCCGTGCGATCATCGATATCGCCAATGAAGCGCAGAGTGATGTGATAGTTTTCCGGATCGATCCAGCGGGCGCCCCGAAGGCCTCCCCGGAGCATGGACAACATGAGGGCCGTCTCAGACGGAATCTCAAGGCCTGTAAAAAGCCGCGGCATAGGTGTTCCCTCCGCCAAACGCTGATATCCCCATCAGGAATCAACTTGATGAAATTGGCAAGACAAAAAACCAACACTTTGAAGACAATGCAGTTTTTGTGTGGAGAGAGATTTCGAACCGGGCAATTCCTTGCCCGGCTCGAGGGGGAGACTGTAGTTTGATTCTTTTGAAAACGTGACGTCAGTTACGGCGCGGTGTTGCCGAATTCCTGATGAATTGCGTCGATCTTCTCAAGGACGTCGCTGCTTAACGTTACATCGGCGGCAGCAATGTCATTCTCCAGCTGATCCATGCGCGTTGCCCCAAGAATGACGGACGTCATGAAGTCACGGGACTTGGCAAAGGCAATCGCCATTTGTGCCGGATCGAGACCGGCTTCATCTGCCAGATTGAAATAAGCGTCATAGGCTTCGATCGACCGCGGGTGCTCATAGCGTTGCAGGCGGTCAAACAGCACTTTGCGGGAGCCGGCCGGCATTGCACCATTCCTGTACTTGCCCGTCAGATAGCCTTGCGCGAGCGCGGAGTATCCAAGCAAACCAACGTTTTCGCGTTGCGCGATCTCTGCCAATCCGGTTTCGAAAGTGCGGTTGACCAGATTATAGGTGTTCTGGATCGAGGCGACCCGCGGCAAACCAAGGTGCTCGGAGGCCGCAACATAGCGCATGGTGCCCCAGGAGCTCTCATTGGAGATCCCGATGTGGCGGACCTTGCCGCTTTTCACCAGGTCCGCCATCACTTCCAGCGTGCTTTCGATGCTGTTCTCGTCTTCATGCAACTCCGGCGGAGCCCAGCGCGCCGGATTGGCGCCGAAGTTGCTCATGTTCCGATCCGGCCAGTGGATCTGGTAAAGGTCGATGTAGTCGGTCTGAAGGTTTTTCAGGCTCCGATCGACCGCAAATTCGATTTCCGCACGTGTCAGGCTGGCGCCTTTGCCGTGCTCGCGGAACCAATCCATGCCGGTCCGGCCGACAACCTTGGTCGCCAAAACGACCTTGTCCCGGTTTCCGGTTTTTCGAAACCATGTGCCGATGATGCGTTCCGTCCGCCCCTGCGTTTCCTTCTTTGGCGGGATTGCATAGAGCTCGGCGGTGTCGAAAAAATTGATCCCCTTTTCCAGGGCATAATCCATTTGAGCATGACCTTCGGCTTCCGTGTTTTGTTCGCCATAGGTCATTGTGCCAAGGCACAATGCGCTGACCTTTATATCCGTGCGGCCAAGCGTGCGCAGTTCCATGAGGGATATCCTTGTTTACAGGTAATTTGTGTTCGGCAGGATCAGAGATGCCTGAATGCTACTTTTTGGAGGCTTGTACCAGCAACTCTTCGACTGTCGGCAGAATGTTTTCAACAATAACGCCAACGCCTTCCGCATTCGGGTGAATGCCATCGGCGAGATTGAGATCCGGGTTCAGCGCAACACCTTCCAGAAAGAAGGGATAGAGCAATGCGCCATGCGCCTCGGCGATGTCTTTGTAGATCGGGTCGAAGGAGGCAGCATAGTCCTCGCCAAGATTGCGTGGGGCGAGCATACCCGCAACAAGCACCGCAATATCCTTGTCGGTCAGGCGTTTCACGATTTGTGTGAGGTTGTTGCGTGTCAGGTCCGGCTGAATGCCGCGCAAGGCATCATTGGCTCCGAGCTCAACGATGACAGCGTCAGCGTCAGTTCCTACCGACCAGTCGAGCCGTGACAGTCCACCGGAGGAGGTGTCACCGGAAACACCGGCATTGACGACCTCCACAGAATGCCCGCGTGCATCCAGCGCTTTTTGCAGCTGTTCCGGAAAGCCTTCCCCGGCCTGCAGCTGATAACCGGCGGACAAACTGTCTCCCAGCACAACGAGCTTTATATCAGCGGCATTTGCAGTGCTGGTTCCCAACCACAACAGAGGCAGCATGAAAAACAGAAAGAAACGATACACTCTAATACACTTTCCTGACTGGAAGACTTGGCACAACAGGCCCATATGGTCGCAAAGTGACCACTTGTCGAGGGCATGTGATGGCCAGAACGGCCAACATATGACCGTTATAAAGGCCCAAAGATGACGACGACACCAGCCATTGCCCTGAAAAATGTCCACTTGACCCTTGGAGAAGGGGCCGGACAGGTTCACATCCTGAAGGGTATTGATCTGGAGATCGGTAAGAGCACATCCGTTGGCCTGGTCGGACCATCCGGCTCGGGTAAATCGACCCTCCTCATGGTGATGGCCGGACTGGAACGCGCCGATGAGGGATCCGTTGTCGTTGCCGGATCAGAACTCGGCGGACTTTCAGAAGACCAGCTAGCGCTGTTTAGAGGCCGCAATGTCGGCATCATCTTTCAGTCGTTTCACCTTGTCCCGAATATGACGGCGCTGGAAAACGTCGCAGTGCCGCTTGAACTTGCAGGCGATGCGGACGCCTTCAAAAAAGCCCAGGCGGAGCTTGAGGCCGTTGGTCTTGGAAAACGCATGCACCACTATCCGGCACAGATGTCCGGCGGAGAGCAACAACGGGTCGCCGTTGCGCGCGCGCTCGTCGTGGAGCCGGAAATCCTGATCGCAGATGAGCCGACAGGGAACCTGGACGAAAGCACCGGCGCACAGATCGTCGACCTGATGTTCTTAGCGCAGCGCGACCGCAAAACCACGCTGGTTCTTGTTACGCACGATCCGGCCCTTGCCGAAAAATGTGACCGGGTCATCCGCGTCCGCTCGGGCGAAATAGAAGAAACCACCCAAAATCTGGCCGCAACACAAGAACAGGTGTCCGCATGAGCGGATTTGTGTCCGGCGAGCTTGGCCGCAACAACCAGACCTTCCGCCTCGCCCTCCGGTTTGCCCTGCGCGAACTGCGCGGTGGCTTGAAGGGCTTTTACATTTTCATTGCCTGTATCGCGCTTGGGGTTGCCGCGATTTCCGGTGTGACCTCGGTTTCCAGAGCCTTGACCGAAGGGATCTCCCAGGAAGGCCAAGCCATTTTGGGCGGCGATCTGTCCTTCCGTCTGGTTCATCGTCAAGTGAATGAGGACGAGCGGAGCTACATCGACAGTCTCGGTGCAGTTTCGGAAGTCGCGACATTGCGCGCAATGGCCCGGCGCGCAGACACGGCAGACCAGGCGCTTGTAGAGCTTAAGGCGGTCGATGATGTTTATCCGCTCTATGGCGCACTCGAGCTGCAATCAGGGCAAAGCCTTGTGGACGCACTGGAACAGCGTAACGGTCGCTGGGGAGCTGTGACCGAACTAGCCCTGCTGGCCCGTCTTGATGTTGAAGTTGGTGACACACTTGAGCTTGGCCGCACGAGTGTTGAAATCACAGACGTCATTGAAACTGAGCCCGATAAACTCGCAGGCGGGATGGAGTTCGGCCCCCGGCTGATGATCTCCACCGAGGCCATCGGCGCAACTGGTCTCGTTCAGCCGGGCAGTTTGGTCCGCTGGCATTACCGGGTGCGTATGGATCCCGCGCCGAGCATCGGCGAGCTCAAACAGATCGAGGAAGAAGCGGAACAAACCGAAGCTGATGCCGGTTGGCGGGTGCGCTCCAGAGCCAACGCATCTCCCGGCCTTCAGCGCAGCATCGACCGGTTTGCACAATTTCTGACGCTTGTTGGTCTCACAGCTCTTGTTGTGGGCGGCGTTGGCGTTGCCAATGCGGTCCGGGCCTTCCTGGAAACGAAGCGGGAAGTCATTGCAAGCTTCAAGTGCCTGGGCGCAACTGGCGGTTTCGTCTTCCAGATTTATCTGGTTCAGATGCTGGCGCTTGCCCTGATCGGGATTGGCATCGGGCTGGTCATAGGAGCAATGATCCCGTTTGCCGCTGGTGCTGCGCTTTCCAATGTTCTTCCGGTCAAACTTGCGGTCGGCATCTATCCAAGCGAACTGGGCCTGGGCCTCGTCTATGGTCTTTTGACCGCGCTGGCTTTCGCGCTTTGGCCGCTTGGCCGGGCTCATGACGTTCCACCCACCGCCCTGTTCCGAGATATTGTTGCGGCGGGCTCCAAATGGCCCCGCAAACGCTATTTGTTCGCCACGGCTCTCACCGTGGTCGTCCTTGCGTCCATCGCCATACTGCTGGCCTATGACAAGCGGATCGCCACGATCTATATCGCAGCGTCCGCCGGGGCTTTTGTGCTTTTGGTGGTTGTGGCGCGGATCATCATGTGGCTCGCCAAACGCCTGCCTCCGGTCCGCTCCACCGAGCTGCGGCTGGCAATCGCCAACATTCACCGCCCTGGTGCCCTGACGCCGTCCGTCGTTCTGTCTCTCGGTCTCGGTCTCTCTCTGCTTGTCGCACTGACCCTGATCGACGGAAACCTTCGCCGGGAGCTCACCGCGACCATCGCAGGTGAAGCGCCAAGCTTCTTCTTTGTCGACATTCAAAGCCAGGAGCGGGACGCGTTTGAAACCCTTTTACACGAAGAAGCGCCGAACGCGGACCTTCAAAGTGTGCCGATGTTGCGTGGCCGGATTGTTAGCCTCAACGGCATCAGCAGCGATGATTTCGTGCCCGCCCAAGAAGGGTCCGACTGGGTTCTGCGCGGCGACCGCGGCATCACTTATGAAGCTACGCTCCCGCCGAACTCGGAACTGGCGACCGGTGAATGGTGGCCGCAGGACTATTCCGGGCCTCCACTGGTCTCCTTTGACGCGGAGGCTGCAACAGACCTCGGCCTCAAGATTGGCGACACCGTTTCTGTGAACGTTCTTGGCCGCGAAATCTCCGCAGAGATTGCGAATACGCGGGACGTGGAATGGCAGTCGCTTGGCATCAACTTTGTCATGGTGTTCTCGCCAAACACATTTGCCGGGGCGCCGCATGCGCATCTGATGACCCTTGGCTGGGATGATAACGTCCAGACAGACACCGAGTTGGCCTTGTTGAAGACCGTCTCCAGCAGCTTTCCGACCGTCACCAGCGTCCGCGTGAAAGATGCGATCTCCCAGGTGAACAACATCGTGGCTCAGCTCGCATGGGCGATCCGCGGCGCCTCCTCCATCACGCTGATTGCCAGCATTCTTGTCTTGGCAGGCGCACTCGCCGCCGGGCATCGGAGCCGGATCTATGACGCCGTCATCTTGAAGACCATTGGCGCCACACGAACGCGGCTGATTCTGGCCTATGGCCTCGAATATGCGATCCTTGGCCTTGTCACAGCCGTGTTTGCCGTTTTGGCGGGAGGCATTGCAGCCTGGTATGTCATCACTGCGATCATGGGTGGAACCTTTACGCTGCTGCCGGTCACGGCGTTCAGTGCTGCCCTAATCGCGCTTGTCCTGACTGTCGGGTTCGGCCTGATCGGAACCTGGCGCGTTCTTGGCGAAAAACCTGCACCGGTTCTTAGAAACCTCTGATACGGCCAAAGACGGTGTTAACCGTCAGAAAAATTTCATCAAACTGACCGCAAATGTGCGCCGGTTCATGACCGGTGCGCCTTGCGTCATGCGATTATCTTGGATATCGGAAGAGAGATTTATCTCTTAAAGGGGCACTCCGAAATGCCGGGCTATCGTTTGAAATCCATGTTTAAGACCACCCTAGCGGCTTCGATCACAGCTTTGACCATGCTGTCTGCCGTGCCGGCCGCTCAAGCTGAAAGCCCGTTTCACACAGGCGTTTGGCAGCTGAATGATCCTGCTGGCAAGCGCGGCCTCGTTGTCAGCGACTGGCTGGTTTGGGAAGACGGCCTGCCTAAGCGCTGGCTTTACCGCCGCGCGGGAACCAATGACGCCAACCAGTTTGATTTCTTCACCCGCTCAATCGGCGACAGCGGTTTCACGCCGGTCGGCATCCGCGTTTATCGGACCGGTGAGCATGAGATGAAATACACCATCTCCGAAAAGGGCAAAGATCCGATCGAGGTTTCCGCAAACCGCTTGTCGATCCCGAACTATAAGAATTCTTGCCTCTCGGTTGAAAACAAGGGCAGCCGGCTGACCGGCGGCACCTGGACCGGCACACCGCAATCTGCCGGTAAAAAGCTCCGCCTCACCAAATCCAAGCTGACCATTGATGGAAACGCGCGCAATGTGACCGTCGAAGATGTTCGCGTGGGCCGTGTCGGGATCATGGAGGACGGCAAACCCTTGGCGTTTTTCACGGATGCTGGCGGCGATTATGGCGTTCTTCAGTGGTTCAAGCCGGGCGTAACGCCGGAAGTCATGCGCGACACCACAAAAGAAGTTATGGATTTCAAGGCAGAAGAAATCTTCCGCTGGCCACAAGGCACTTGCGATCGGCAGATCGAAAGCCGTCTTAAAGCCATGAAATAAGAACTCTTCTTAATCATAAGGGCCGGAAATACGGGCCGTAGCAGAAAGATTGCGATTTTTTCAGGAAAGTCATCTTGTGCTAGGGTCCGTATTCTCCCATATGTTGAGGGAGCTGTGCTGCAGGACTCCCTGCGCGCACAAGTTTTGAACGAAGGGGAATCTTAAGACCATGTCGACCTTTGACCGCCAATCTCAAGGCGCTTACTCGGTTGCCGGCGCTCGTGCCGAGGCCGGCATCGATCAGGGCCTGCGCGCCTACATGCTGGGCGTATACAACTACATGACGTTCGGCCTCGCGCTGACCGGTTTCTTTGCCATCGGTACCTACATGATGTCCGTCGTAACCAACGACGCTGGCTCGATCGTAGGTTTGACACCGCTCGGCAACGCCATCTTCGCCTCACCGCTCAAATGGGTGGTTATGCTGGCGCCGCTCGGCATGGTGCTTTGGCTCTCGTTCCGGATCCAGTCCATGAGCGCGTCAACCGCTCGGACGATGTTCCTCGTCTACTCCGCCCTGATGGGTGTATCCCTGTCCTCGATCTTCATGGTCTATACCGGCGGATCGATCGCGCGCGTGTTCTTCATTACAGCTGCGTCCTTCGGTGCGCTGAGCGTCTTCGGCTACACCACGAAGAAGGACTTGTCCGCTTGGGGTTCGTTCCTGTTCATGGGCCTGATCGGTATCGTGATCGCCTCCCTGGTGAACATCTTCCTCGGATCTTCCGCGCTTCAGTTCGCGATTTCCGTGATTGGTGTCCTCGTGTTCGCTGGCTTGACTGCCTACGACACACAGCAGATCAAGGAAATGTACTACGAGGGCGACTCCGGTGAAGTTGCCACCAAGAAGTCCGTGATGGGCGCTCTGCGTCTCTACCTCGACTTCATCAACATGTTCCTGATGCTGCTGCAGCTGTTCGGCAACCGCGAATAATCCGCAAGTCATCATAAATGTAGAAAGCCCGGCCATTGCGCCGGGCTTTTTGTTGTCTTCCGACAAAAGATGTCGCTTCCAAATCTCAGATGGTCAGGACGTGAAAAACTGCTCAGCGGCGACCTCGAGTTCAGTGAAGACCGCTCCGGGTTTCGATCCGTGCGCCCCTGTGTCAGGCGTCGACGACCCGAAGATGCTTTTTCTTTTCCAGAACCCTCAGAACCTGCGCCAAATCGTGGCCACGTTTCAGGATCATGCCACCAGTCGCGACGACCGAATATACACCCTGCCGCCGCGCAAGTTTAGGATCCTTTTCTATACGATAGAGAGGCATTTCAGAGGCGCGGCGGAAGATTGAGAAAACAGCCCTGTCATTCAGAATATCAATTGCATAGTCCCGCCACTCACCATCGGCGACCATGCGGCCATAGAGCCTGAGGATGACATCGAGTTCCCGGCGGTTGAAGGACACCACTGGTAAGGAGGGAGGAGCTTTATGCCCAGGTCCGTTGAGGCTCAAGCTCCGGCTGTGCTGAGATGCGCTATCATCGGCTTCGCTCATTCCGCCTCCCTCTTGAACCGCCTTGCACCTTGCGCTGCCGTCAGCATTTGCTTGGCGCATGTCATCCGGATGTCATGATGGTCGTGGTTCGCCGCGAATTGCAAGTGCAGGCCGGTAGAAAGCTGAGAAACTGTTGCTTTCATTCATCAATCGTGACCGAAAAACATCAAAAACTGACGCATGGGCAACTTTTCAAGAAAGAATACCAAAATTTTCATGTTTTCGCCGCATTCCAGCCCTTGGCCAGCCAAAAAGCACACCCATATTAGCATCATACCTTGATGGGAACGGTCTACGGGCACCGCGGTATGCAATAGCCCCCCAGCCCCCCGTGGTGAATGTAGAGCGACCAGATTTTTTGAGTCAAACATCAGGGCAACTGAAGGGCCGGCAACACGCCGGCCCTTTTCATTACCGGACACCTTTGGCGGCAAGGCTCAAGAATTCCGGCAGTTTTCCCGAACCGAAAACGTTTCAAGCTTCCCCTGCGGACGCCTTGTAGTATTCTTTTCCCAAGATGACTCTTGACCTGATTGATCTTCGTGCGGCGAGACCGGCAGACTGCGAAGCGCTCGCCAGCATCCATAGCGAAGCCTGGCTCGGCGCTTATCGCGGCGTGTTACATGGCCTTGACCTTCAGCGAATGGTCTCAAGGCGGGGTGAAAACTGGTGGCGCGGAGCTCTGGCGCGCGGCGTCAACATCAAGATCCTATCCGTTGCTGATGTTCCGGCCGGATATGCCACCTTTGGCCCGTGCCGGCTAACGAATACCAGCATGGATGGCGAGATATACGAACTTTATCTCAAACCGGAGTATCAGGGCCTGGGATTCGGCCGCAGGCTTTTTGAAGACATCCGGGCATCATTCCTCGAGCAACATGGCTCAGGGCTTGCCGTCCAGGTGCTCAGCGACAACACGCCTGCCCGGGAGTTCTATCGTGCGGTGGGAGGCCAAATCGCCGGGAAATCATGGCACCGGATCGGCGGTAGACGACTCGAATTGCTCATCTACATCTGGCCGAGGCGAACGCTCTGACAACTTCACCGTAATACTTTCCAAGTTGAGGATCTGGTACGCCCGCGCCACTTCCGGGCCATTAATCAATTAGGTGCAATGCAAAACTAAAGACTTGAACTTCTGCCTTCGGATTGCGATAGACGGCGCAACGATCCAACAGGAGTTCACAGATGCGTATTGACGCCGTGCCGATTGGCAAAAACCCGCCGGAAGACATCAACGTAATTGTTGAGGTCCCCGTTGGCGGTGAACCGATCAAGTATGAGATGGATAAAGAAGCAGGCGCGATGTATGTCGACCGCTTCCTCTACACGCCCATGCGCTATCCGGGGAACTACGGCTTCGTCCCGCACACACTTTGCGGCGATGGCGATCCGATCGACGTGGTTGTCGTCAACCAGCGCCCTGTTGTACCTGGCGCCATCATGACCTGCCGTCCGATTGGCGTTCTCCTGATGGAAGACGAGTCCGGCCAGGATGAGAAGATCATTGCAGTTCCGAGCCACAAGATCACCAAGCGCTACGATAATGTTTCGGACATTACCGACCTGCCGCAAATCACGATCGATCAGGTCAAGCACTTTTTCGAGCACTACAAGGATCTGGAACCCGGCAAATGGGTGAAAGTGACGGGTGTTGAAGGCGCAGAAGCTGCAAAACGCATGATTGTGGAATCAATCGAGCGCGCCAAGACGGAAGCTGCCGAATAAACGCAGCTTGACTATCCTTGAGGCTGCCGCCGCTGCATCACCTGTCGGCAGCGGCCTCGAGACGCTCCATGTCCTGATCGCTCAAACCGAAATGGTGACCGATCTCATGGATAAGCACATGGGCGACCACATCTCCGAGCGTTTCGTCCATTGCAGCCCAATAATCCAGAATGGGCCGACGGAAGAGCCAAATACGATTTGGCATTTGCCCGGTATGGGACAGCTCTTCGCCCTCGTCCAAGCCGACACCTTCAAACAATCCAAGCAGATCGTGCGGATCTTCGATCGACAGTGCATCGAGAACATCATCAGGTGCGTATTCGGCAAGCGTGATCTGCAAATTACCGCAGCGAAGCAACAGATCATCCGGCATGGTGGCCAGTGTTTCGCTGGCCATTGCCTCAAAGTCTTTCAGGTCCGGCGCTTTGAGGTCGGTCCAGTGGCTTCGGCTGATTGGATGAATTGACGCCATATTTTGTTCCAGGCTCCAGTGAGCGCTGTATTTCCTTTTTCGCGAGCCTCC
Organism: Roseibium sp. R5; assembly: GCF_055755305.1. Classification (NCBI taxonomy): domain Bacteria; kingdom Pseudomonadati; phylum Pseudomonadota; class Alphaproteobacteria; order Hyphomicrobiales; family Stappiaceae; genus Roseibium; species Roseibium sp. R5. Next base: position 1,452,953 of record NZ_CM146910.1, on the reverse strand, counting down.
CAACTCAGTTGGAAGATTACTTACAGGTAGGTAACGGCAAGGTAAATCACCAGACCAATTGCAAACATCAACCCAAGCGACCGGCCGATGCGCGTGCCCCAGACTTCGATGTGGTCATCGGCATCCTTATCGGCCGCGCTCATATGGTCCCGCGCACGATCGGCCATGCGAACAAAGGTCGAGCCAACAACCGTTTCGCTTTCCGCTTGCGCGCGATCGATCGCTCTCAGCGCCTCGTCGCGCCTCTCCTGATCGGCCTTGTGTTTTGACGTGCTCATGCCGGTGACTTTGCCATGGGAACCCGAAATTTCAAAATTCCGGCAGCAAAAAGCCCAAGTCCGGCCAACCCGGCAGATGCAACAGCATTCCAACCGGCAAAAGACAGGCCCAGCATCCGCCAGCTGGCTTCCGTGCAGCTGACAACCCGGGTCGATTGCAAGGCTTGCAGCATGTTGGAAGCGGATGCCGGAGCAGCAGCGCCCCCGCCGCAATCATTCGGGCCATCCCAGAACTGCCACTCCGCTCCGGCCTGATAAATCCCGAGGCCAGCTCCATAGGCGAACACGGCCGCGACTGCCAGCAACAGGATCGCGGCAATCCCTTTGCGACCGGACACCAAGGCAGCCAATGCAACAAGGGCCATCGGCAACCCGACATAATAAGGAATTCGCTGCTCCAAACACAGCTTGCAGGGGACATAACCGCCAATCAGCTGATAGCCCCAAGCCGTTCCAATCACAAAAAGGCCACCGGCCAATAGCAGGAGTGTCAACGACTGCGCCAGTTTTTCAGCGGACATCGGATCCTCTTTGCTTAGATTAACTTCAGCGCGGCGAAACCGCCGACCAGAAGCACGACGAACACGGTGAACATAAGACCGAGGCGTTTTTCGATAAAGTCCTTGATCGGCGGGCCAAAGAAATACAAGAGCCCAGCGACGATGAAGAACCGGATCCCCCGGGAGACAATGCTTGCAAGGATAAAGATTGGCAGGCTTAGGCCTGCAGCCCCGGAGGCAACTGTAATCACCTTGTAGGGAAACGGGGTCACACCGGCGATAAACACGAACCACCAGCCCCACTCGGCGAAGATATGGCGGAATTCCTCGACGTAGTGGAGTTTGCCATAGAATGCGAGCACCGGCTGTGCAACCTGTTCGAACAGGAACATTCCGATGAAATAGCCGAATACACCACCGGCCACAGAGGTCAGCGTGCACAGCAGCGCATACCACCAGGCCTTTTCGCGCCGGGCGATGACCATCGGGATCAACAAGATGTCCGGCGGGATCGGAAAGAACGAGCTTTCGACAAACGAAACCGACCCGAGCGCTGTAGGTGCGCGCGGTCCGGCAGCAAGGGACAAGGTCCAGTCATAGAGGCGTCTGATCATGACGCCTCCATACCTGCTGCAACGCAAAAAGTCACCTAACGAAATTCGGCCCGCGAAGGGTTCGAAACCAAGGGTAAACAAACCAGCACCGACATAGTGCAAGCTGCGTTTCGGATCTCAACGAATACCAATCGCGGCACCCGTCTGGTGATTACAGCTCTATGAACATTTTCGCTGCATTGATCTCCTGTCCCTGAAGCGGAACCAACTCGGGGTTTGCCTCCAGGAACGCCGCGCTGTCAAAGGTGATTTCCCGGTTTTCAGCGCGGCCGAACTCAATGTAATGCCGGGCGCCCGCTTCAGCATCTGCCCCGAAGACCTCGATCAAATCCTCATGCGAGGCAATGTAATCAAGCGCGGAGAAATCGATCGTCCGGCCTTCGGTCAAACCGAACTCGACAAAGTGGTCAAAGAGTGCCTCTTCATCCGTGCCGAATGCCTCTTCGACATCCTCATAACTCGCTGCATACTCTAGGATAGACACCTGCGTTTGCGCGATGACATCGAGTTCAGCGTCGGCATAAAAAATGATTTCGACATTGGTCAGCCGGTCTGTGCCGTGATCGCTAAAGACAATCGTCTCGCCATTGTCAAAGACGTAGGTGTCTGCTGACGAACGACTTTGGTTAAGGACGAACACGTCACTTCCAGCGCCGGCGTCGACCAGATTGTCCCACTGATTGCCGATAACGACATCATCTCCCGCGCCACCGATTGCGTTTTCAATGACAGCGCCATAGGCGATCGAGATGTTGTTTGTGAGGCCGGCAGCGCTTGAGAAACCACCTTCATTCAGATTGATGACCGTATCGACGAAATAGCCAGAGAAATCGATCGTATCTATTCCACCTGCGTCCCAGATCGAAAAGACCGGCGCTGTGTTCTGACTGAAATCATAGATCGGTGACTCTGTGTTGGAGTTAAACCCGTAAACCGTGTCATCAGTCCGCGTCGACATGTTCACGCCGTACTTTGCCTGGATAGCCAGAATATCGTGAAGCATCGGGGTCTGGGCAAAAGCATCTCCGAAATCAGCACCGGTATGGCTCTCATCCCAATATGACATGATCGAATATTGAGCACTGTCTTCGGCATAGGCGGCGTTGTTTTGATAGCTCAGCTTTCCGCCGCTGGCGTTGTAGTCACCCGGGTGTGGCTGGCCGATCGCGTGGCCGATCTCGTGAACCAGGACTTTGTAGCCATAATTCCCGATTTCCGGAGCCGTATTATAAGCGTAGTCACTGTTCACCCAGACATCACCGGCCCAAGAGGAAAATCCCGGAAGGTAGGCATGGGCCGCCGAATAGTCCGCCAACGTATCGGAGTTGGCAAACCGGATCGGCGCGAAATACGAATTGCTTTCCTGAAAGGTTATGTCGGCAACATCAGACCATGCCTTCAGGGCTAGCCGCGCCATGTCCATCTGCTGGCTGTTGAAACTATTGAACCCGTCGTACTCGTCCAGGCCCTTCGCATAACTTGGAAGTACCTTGGCGAAAGAATAGGTCACAACAGCAATACCGCCCCAGCTGTAATCGCCGCGGTTCAACTGCCCGATGATATAGTTGAGGGAAGTGGTGCCACCGGGACCCGATGCTGCAGCGGCGGCAAATGTACCGTCTTGGGCATGCTCAATCCCGTCACAAAGAGCACTGTGACAAAGTCCGCACATAGGTTTTCATTCGGTGAAATGAATACACCGCCCCTGTTTATTTGATTGTTTGACGCATTAGTTTGTTATTTGCTTGTGAGGGCAGTATGCGCGGCACTTGGTAAAAATTATTGAATCGAATTCTTAGTATTTTTTGTTTGTTGGAACGTCATTAATATTTTTTGAACATGCAATTAACTTGAAATTAATACTAAAATTTCGTTATTTACATTAACAATTGCTTAGGCATAAGCACAACCCTGACCGCCAAACTCCAGTGGCGGCCAGCGCGAGCGTGATGGGATATTTACTGGTAGACGGGATGGTTGGGTTCGACAGGGCCCGGTTGCTACATCAAACAAAAAAACAAAGCTTTTTTCTTCAACGGGACATTCGCATCACAGGGGCCAAGGATTTCAGTGCTTGGCACTTTGTCCAATCTTTCGAAATCAATGAGATGATTGCCGGCAGCCAGTTCCGACAACCAAGGATGGCTACTTATTCTCCGGCTAATAAACTACAGAAGAAAACTTAGTATTTTGATGAACACTTCAAGCAGCGCGCGATTATTGTCACTAGTGACATAATCGGGCTTATTTCTTTCTGATTTGCGCGTAAAAGTTGCTTGCTGTTAACCTTTACAGTAAATTAATTTACGTGAAGACAGTAATTTTTGTCAATAATTTCAGATATTTATTTTCTTACATCAAATTAACAATAATTACCGTGTTAATAAATATATTGATAATTTTAATAAAAAATTTATTTTCAGGCGACCGCAACCATCACGCATTGACGAAAAGTTTTACGAGTAAGCGAAAGCTAGTAAGGGGTTATCATGGCTTTTTCTGTTAACACTTCTTTTGATTCCGCATATTATCTGTCTCAAAATCCAGACGTTGCAGCTGCAATTGAAGCAGGTTTGATTGGGAGCGCGGAAGAGCACTACAATCTATTTGGCTTTTCTGAGGGACGGGATCCAAACCCGTACTTCGATACATCGTTTTATTTGGAACAAAACCCCGACGTTGCTGCGGCAGGCATTAACCCGTTTGACCACTTTACTCAGTTTGGCGAAGCGGAAGGCCGCGCTCCGAACGCGATTTTCGACCCGGCTTACTATCTGGCGCAAAATCCGGATGTTGCCGCTTCGGGCATCAGCCCATTCCTGCACTTCATCAACAATGGCGCTGCTGAAGGCCGTGCTCCGAACGCATCTGTCGCTTCCCAAATTGGCGAAGGCTTTGATGAATCCGCGTATCTCGGCGCAAACCCAGATGTTGCCGCAGCGATTGGCAACGGAGACCTCTCAAGCGGCTATCAGCACTGGTTGCTTTTCGGCTTTGATGAGGGCCGGGAAGGTGCTCAAAATCTGGCTGGCGAGACGCTCGATCAGCCCGGCAATGACGGCACGCCGGCCGACAACCCGGACGACTCCCCTGCAGACCCGGATGCGCCAGGCGCTCCAGGTGGTGGCGGCGGCGGCGGAGGCGGCGGAGGCGGCGGCGCTCCTGTAGACACGACCGATCCCGTTTTCACGTCTGATGATACATTTAGCGTCGATGAAAACACAACAACTGTCGCCACTGTTGTGGCAACGGACAACGCAGCTGTCACGTACACGATCACCGGCGGCGAAGACGCGGCCGCCTTTACCATTGACGACACGACAGGCGTACTGAGCTTTAACACTGCACCTGACTTTGAGAATCCGACCGATGTGGGCGGTGCTTCCAATGAGTATCTGGTCCAGGTAACTGCCACAGACGTCTCCGGCAACACTGCAACACAGGACATCGAAGTCACCGTAGAAGATGTGGCAGTGAAAAATGTCCGGACTGGGGAAAAATACACCTCCATCCAGGACGCTATCGATGCCGCGGTTGATGGTGACGAACTCTTGCTGGACGGAGAAACGTTTGTTCTTCCTTCGACACTCAACGTGAACAAGCAAGTTACCATTACCGGCGCTGGCGAAGGCCAAACGGTTATTGATGCGAGTGCACTTGAGAGTTACGGCGTTCTTGTTGAAGCCGATAATGTCACTATTCAAGATCTGACCATCAACGGGCCCGGGGTAGCCGGCGCTGGCGGAGCTGGCGATAACTATGGCATCAAGGTCCAGCCGGACACCGGGGACGCAAGCGATCGCCTTCTCAACTTCACCCTTGAAGATGTCACGGTGCAAGGTTCACTGCGCACCGAAATCGACTTTAACGGTGTTGACGGTGCAACGCTGAAGAACGTGACTGCCGATGGACAGAGCACCGGCGGCAACGGAATTTCGTTGACCGACTCTGCCAATATCGTTTTGGAAGACATCACGACCACAGGCAACACCTGGGGGTCTGTCGCGATCTACAGCTATCAGAACTTCTACGATCAGACCCCAAACAACATCACTTTCCAGGGCACTTATACTGCGGCGGAAGACACGAAGATCTATTCGCAAACCGGCCCGACAGGTGCTGAAATTGGAACGATCAACTTCAATGCGGTCAACACTGGAAATTGGCAGGTTCTAAACTCTGACTTCCGGGCGGGCGGGGAAGCGTTTGTCTTCTATTTCGCCACTGATGCCGAGGCTCTTGCTTTCGGGATTGCGCTAAATGAAGCCACAGATCCGGACAATTCTGCGTCGGCAGTCAAGGGTCCCGACGGCAAGTTCTATGTCTTTAACGGCCTTTCCGTGCAGGCGGCCATCGATGCGGCCGAAGCTGGAGATACGATTGTTCTCGCAGCCGGCGTGACCTGGAACGAAGACCTCAACATCAACAAGTCCGTTACCATTGAAGGTGCCAATGTCGGCATCGCAGCTGACGGTGTTCGTGGAGCGGAAAGCAACGTAACAGGACGTATCGAAGTCAGTGCCGACAATGTAACGATCGATGGCGTTCAATTCGCACCGGCCGGTGCTGTTTCTGGCCCAGAAGACAACCTCATCACAGTGACAGGCGCCAACGCGACACTGCAGAACCTGGATGTGGACCTCGGCCGGAATACGGCAGGCGAATACTTGTTCGGTATCGTTCTGCAGGGCGAAGATGCGACTGTACAAAACAGCTCCATTGACCGGACCGACGACGGGATCGACACAACCGGCCTAGACCGGTCTCTGATCCGGATCTCCGGCCTGGACGATGTCACCATCGATGGAAACGAGCTCATCAACGGCAATATCGGTGCGTCGCTGGGTGGTGCGCCGACGGATGTCGACATTACCAACAATACGATCACACCAAGCTCCACCAACGTCGAGGCTATTTGGGTTGTGAATGCTGGTACTCTACCTGCAGCCGGCCTGGATTTGTCTGGCAACACCTTCACTGGTGATGAAGGCATTCAGGTCCAAGGTTCGGATCAAGGCGACACCTTCTCCAGCTATGCCACGGACAAGAACGATCTGTTGATCGGCAAGGATGGCAGCGACTTCTTCGTTGGCGGCGGCGGAGATGATGATCTTCGCGGCGACGGCGGTACTGATACCGCTTCTTATTCTGGCAACCAGGCGGATTACAGAGTCACAAAGAATCTAGATGGCAGCTATACGGTTGAACATCTGAACGGCGGTTCCGATGGCACAGATACTTTGACCGGTATCGAATTCCTACGGTTTGCAGACACTGCGGTTCCAGTGGCGATTGATGTAACGGTGGTGATTACGGTCGCCCCGACAGGCGCAGACTACGATAACATTCAGGCTGCAATCGACGCCGCCCCGGAAGGTGCAACTATCGAAGTCGCAGCGGGGACGTTTGTTCTTCCTTCGACACTCAACGTGAACAAGCAAGTTACCATTACCGGCGCTGGCGAAGGCCAAACGGTTATTGATGCGAGTGCACTTGAGAGTTACGGCGTTCTTGTTGAAGCCGATAATGTCACTATTCAAGATCTGACCATCAACGGGCCCGGGGTAGCCGGCGCTGGCGGAGCTGGCGATAACTATGGCATCAAGGTCCAGCCGGACACCGGGGACGCAAGCGATCGCCTTCTCAACTTCACCCTTGAAGATGTCACGGTGCAAGGTTCACTGCGCACCGAAATCGACTTTAACGGTGTTGACGGTGCAACGCTGAAGAACGTGACTGCCGATGGACAGAGCACCGGCGGCAACGGAATTTCGTTGACCGACTCTGCCAATATCGTTTTGGAAGACATCACGACCACAGGCAACACCTGGGGGTCTGTCGCGATCTACAGCTATCAGAACTTCTACGATCAGACCCCAAACAACATCACTTTCCAGGGCACTTATACTGCGGCGGAAGACACGAAGATCTATTCGCAAACCGGCCCGACAGGTGCTGAAATTGGAACGATCAACTTCAATGCGGTCAACACTGGAAATTGGCAGGTTCTAAACTCTGACTTCCGGGCGGGCGGGGAAGCGTTTGTCTTCTATTTCGCCACTGATGCCGAGGCTCTTGCTTTCGGGATTGCGCTAAATGAAGCCACAGATCCGGACAATTCTGCATCGGCAGTCAAGGGTCCCGACGGCAAGTTCTATGTCTTTAACGGCCTTTCCGTGCAGGCGGCCATCGATGCGGCCGAAGCTGGAGATACGATTGTTCTCGCAGCCGGCGTGACCTGGAACGAAGACCTCAACATCAACAAGTCCGTTACCATTGAAGGTGCCAATGTCGGCATCGCAGCTGACGGTGTTCGTGGAGCGGAAAGCAACGTAACAGGACGTATCGAAGTCAGTGCCGACAATGTAACGATCGATGGCGTTCAATTCGCACCGGCCGGTGCTGTTTCTGGCCCAGAAGACAACCTCATCACAGTGACAGGCGCCAACGCGACACTGCAGAACCTGGATGTGGACCTCGGCCGGAATACGGCAGGCGAATACTTGTTCGGTATCGTTCTGCAGGGCGAAGATGCGACTGTACAAAACAGCTCCATTGACCGGACCGACGACGGGATCGACACAACCGGCCTAGACCGGTCTCTGATCCGGATCTCCGGCCTGGACGATGTTACCATCGATGGAAACGAGCTCATCAACGGCAATATCGGCGGACAAACTGGCGATGGTAGCAACGTATCAACCGGTATTGAAATTGCTAACAATACTATAACTGGCAGCTCGACCAATACGGACTCCATCTGGATCACCGGCCCTGGTTTTGGTGCACTGCCCGACACCATCGATTTCTCGAAGCTCAACCTATCTGGCAATACGTTCAATACCGATGCCGGCTTACAGCTCCGCGGAACGGAAACTGCCGATGACTTCACAGCGTTTGCGACTGATCAGAATGATCTGTTCTTTGGCAACGGTGGCAATGACATCATTGTTGGCGGCGCAGGAACAGACACAGCGGTTTACTCCGGTGCTGAAGCAAATTACCTGGTCCTGAACAACGGCGATGGAAGTTTCACCATCACGGACACAGTAGGTGATGAAGGCAGCGATACACTTATCGGTATCGAACAACTGAGGTTCAGTGATGGAACATCTATCCTCTGATAGATCGCTGGCACCGCGAACAGGAAAGGCCGGGCACAGCCCGGCCTTTTCTCGTTTGTTGGAAAATTGGCAAAAACGAAGGACACCTTGAGAGCTCGAAAAAGCACCCGCAGGCGATGAGCGTTGTTTCAGGGGATAGTCAGCTAGCCGGTGTAAAAGATTTGAGCAAAGATCGAGGTTGGCTAGGCCCTTTATGTGCCAAACGATCCCATGTGCCTGAAGGCAGCAGCCGAATAAAGGAAAGAAAGCAAGAAAAAGTGGTGCCCCCCGCCGGAATCGAACCGGCACTCCCGAAGGAACGGGATTTTGAATCCCGCGCGTCTACCAGTTCCGCCAGAGGGGCAACTGACACCGAGGTGCGTGAATATCACCGCCCCCGTGCCGATGCAAGCAGAGATACGCCTCAAATCCGCAAACTATCCACGATCATTTCGAAGGGCCGTCTTAAGTCACGAATGTCCTGACCAGCCGCGGCATCATTGCACCGTTTGAACTGCAAATCTAAAGCACAAAAGTGCTGGATCAGCTTGGGCGGAGATCCTAAACGGAGGCAGACACAAGCACAGGCTCTGACGCCAACACTGCAATCTTGGACCGCAAGGTGATCCAACAGTGCGCAGGTCACTGCGCTGATTGGATGCGCTTGACCAACTTTAAGAAATTTTGCCGGCGAAGAAAGGCGCAAATTGTGCGCTTTTTCTAGACAAGCTTTTTGGCTTTGGCTACATCTTCACCATGACCAAATCAGCACGTGAAATCGAGCTCAAACTCGAACTGGACCCGGCAGCGCAGGACGAAATCAAACGGTCTGGCGCGCTCAAGGATTTTGCCGCCTCCCGACCGGTCACCAAGACCCTGCAGTCCATTTATTTCGATACGCCGGACCAGGCCCTGCGCCAGGCCAAGATCTCCTTGCGTGTGCGCAAATCCGGCCGCAGCTGGGTGCAAACCGCAAAGCTTGGAACAGGTGTCATGGGTGGCCTGTCCTCCCCAGTAGAAGCCGAACATGCCGTTTCCGGACGTGCGCTCGATTTTTCTGTGATTGAAGATGCTGACGTGCGCGCAAAACTTGTCGAGACGATCGGCGACGCCAGTGTCTCTGAGTGCTTTGAAACGGTCATGAAGCGCACAACGCGCCAGCTGACCCGGGAGACCGATGGCACACATATCGAACTTGCTTTCGACACCGGCAACATCCTGGCCGGGCCGGAAAGCCATCCGCTGGTCGAGCTGGAGATGGAACTAAAGGCTGGACCAAGCGCCGCGCTTTTTGATGTTGCCAAGCAGCTGTTGAATGATGTGCCGTTCCGCTTTTCACCTTACAGCAAGGCTGAACGCGGCTACCGGTTCGCCGAAGGCCAACCGGACGGAAAAGCCGTTCCCTTCTTTGCTGATAACGTGGTGTTTGAGCAAGGCATTACCGTGGAACATGCCTTCCGAGATGTGCTGCGCTCTTGTCTCACTCAGATTGCAGAAAACCGCCTGGCAGTTCTCGCCAGTGAAGACCCGGAAGGGCCGCATCAGCTGAGGGTTGGCCTGCGCCGGCTCCGCAGTGCATTCCGGCTGTTCAAGCCAGCCCTTAATCCGGCGACCATGACGCCGCTGGACAAACTGGCCAGAACCATCGCGGCCGAAGCCGGTGCCTTGCGCGATTTCGATGTTCTGATTGACGAGATCGTCGAACCGGTCGTGGACAAAGCACCGGAAAGCATTTCCTTCGACGCCCTGCTCGCCGATCTTCATGCGTCCCGCGGCAAGGACACCCGCACCGCACTGGTCACCCATCTAAAATCCGCAGAGGTGAACGCGTTCCTGCTCGATCTGGCGGCATACACGGAAGGCCGGGGATGGCTCGACCCGGAGAACTTTGACCAGAGCAGCCTTCTGGCGCAGCCAATTGAGGATTTTGCAGCTCAAGCCCTCGCCAAACAGTGGAAGAAGGTCAACAAATACGGAAAGCGTCTGGACGAATTGACCATCCCGGAGCGTCACGAGATGCGCAAGGGCATGAAGAAGCTGCGCTATGGCATTGAGTTTTTCGGGAGCCTTTACCCGAAAGATGCCGTCAAACCGCTGCTCAAGCGGATGAAACGCCTGCAGGATATCTTCGGCTATCTCAATGATGTCGCCATGGCAGAACGCCTTCCCGAAATGAGCAATGTGACCGGCAAGAACGCGTTGACCGCCGGACAAGCCATCGGATTCACGATCGGCTGGCATGAAGCTCAGAGCCAAGCCATGTGGCAGCACGCACGGGGTTATTGGGATGCCACCAAGGATGTGCCGAAGTTCTGGTCGTAAGGCATCATCCGCAAATCGGTAGGCATGTCCCGTGAACGTGTTGTCTATCACATTTGTGTTGCACCCGGCTTGATATGCAAACACCAGACTTGATAGGCACTATCAAAACACGGGATTGATGAAACATGGCAGCCATTGGCACCCAAAACCGCTATGCGGCTCCCTCCAGATTGTTGCATTGGGCAATTGCGCTGCTTGTACTGTTAACCTGGCCGTTGGGGCTGATGATTGGGTTTGCCAAGAAAGATGTCGTGCTCGATTTCTATCTCTTGCACGAGAGCATCGGGTTTCTTGTTTTGTGGCTCATGCTGATCCGGGTCGGGAACCGCTGGCTGAACAGACCGCCGCGCCACGAAGCTCCCCCGCTTGAGCGGTATGCCGCAGAAGCGGTCCACGGTCTCTTGTATCTGTTTTTGATCCTCATGCCGGTCTCGGGTTTTCTTGCCACCAATGCTCATGGTTTTCCGCTGAAGTGGTTCGGAATTGTTGAGGTGTGGAACCCGATTGGCAAAAGCCCGGATATCGCACCAATCTTTTCAGCAGTTCACGAATGGAGCGCCTGGATTCTGCTTGGATTGTTCGCCGTCCATATTGGCGCAGTGCTGGTGCATCATGTCATCCGCAAGGACGACACGCTTTACCGGATCATCTGACGCGCCCGGTCTGCCTATTGGGATTGGCAACCGCACGACCAGACCAGATCCTGAGATCCCGGATTGCCTTGAGGGTGGCGACAACCGCGGCAACACAGAGGATTGCCTTGGTGACGGGCTCCATGGTCCCTTCAATCAGAAACGCGTGAGCCGAGCCGCCCACCACAACACCCAATGCAAGGGTAGAATGGATCTTCTGCCAGGTTTTCGGACGCCAACGAAGGCCCCGCCGCAGCACCGCAACGAGCGCGGCTGCAAAGATGCACCACATGGCGACGACACCCCATGCGGAAAAGGGAGTTGGGGACCTGAATAAAAGCGCATCGACGACATCCGGCGGGCTGGTGACCCACAATCCGCCAACGTGAAGGACCACCATCAAGACCAGCAGTCCGCCAACCCAGCGATGGACGGACCTGCTCTTTGCAAGAGACACCCCTGGCAACGATCCGCTTGCCAGGAGCGGCTGCAAAACCATCAAGGCCATTGCCAGGATGCCGGCGAAACCGGAAGCAATGTAAATCGGGTCCCGCCATGCTAGCAAAGGGCTTAACGCGGCCGCCAACAGCGGAGCAATCACAACTGCGCCGATGAGACCCCAAAGAATGGCCTTTTGGGATGGTTTCATTCCAAACGCGGCCTGCTTATGCCGGATTCAAAACAAAATGTGCTTCAAGGCTCTTGTCTTGAGAACTCGGCATCACGGGGCGCAGGAACACGGCTTCAAAGTCACCGCTGTCATAGGCAAGGTGCCCGTGCGGCTGGCCAAAGGCTGGCACAATTTGAGGCATTTCAAGCCGGAACACGCCATTCTCATCGGTTAGAGTAGCGCCGTGACTCTCCGGATCCCGTTCATGTCCTTCCGTCGTATGTGCCCAAATCTGGATCCGTTGTCCCGCCAATGGCGCGCCGTCACCCGCCCGGCGCACAGTTCCCGTCATCCAGAAGCCGCCGCCGCCAATTCGGTCTACGATCGGCGCTCCAGGCCGGTAGTTGTTGGCGCCGCCGCGCATCGACGGTGTAGGGGCAACACCTTTTGCTTGCGCAGGAACAATCAGTCCGGAAGCGCCGGTCACGATTGCCGCACTGCCAGCTGCAAGAATGGTCCGGCGGGAGAAATCGACTGCCATGAATATCCTCCTATCGGTCGGAAAAAGTCGGATGCTGCACATTGTTGCAGCGCATTACCGAAGGATATAATGCAGATCGGGACATTTCCGAGGCCACGGCCAAGACTTGAGCCATTTGTGAGCCTCACGGTTTCGTGAGCCAAAGTCGAACAGCCCCTTCAGCTCAGGGAAACGAAAGAGCGTGAGCGGACTGACCTCGCAAATAATTGCCCATAGTTTGCGAGCAAGGTAAGCAAACAAAGATGCAACCAAGACAACATCCACAGGCGCCAGCCGACGCAATTGTCCTGCTGGGAGCTGCGGTCTGGACAGGCGGGCGACCCAGCCCGACACTCCTCCGGCGGATCAAACACGCAGCCGCGCTTTATCACGCCTGCGCGGCGCCGATTATTGTTGGATGTGGCGGGCTTGGAAACCATCCCCCGGCAGAAGCTGACGTCATGAAACGCGAGCTGATCGCTTTGGGTGTCCCGGAAAGCGCGATCCGCACCGAGACCCGGTCACGCAACACCATGGAGAATGCCGTCTTTTCCGCGCGTATCTTGCGACGGGAGAAACTCAAAAATATTCTGATCGTGTCCGACCGGTATCATCTGCCTCGGGCGGCTTTGTGTTTCAAAACACTCGGATTTTCAGCTGAGGGATCAGGACCAGGTCGGTCCGTTTCAAAGACACCACTCAACAGATGGCTCTATGCCTGTCTTCGAGAAACAGCAGCTTATCCGCTTTATCTGGCCAAGATGCGTGCGATACGAAAACGGTCTCGCTTTTGATCGGGCCAGCCGCTTGCATCATTCCCCATTCACAACGAGCTGGATCCTGTCAGCAGCGGCGCGTGTGCGGGTGTATTGCAGCGGACGGCCATCAGGATCAACATTAACGCTTTCAATGACCACAACCGGCTGCCCCAAGGCGATGCCAAGCTGCTGAGCATCTTCAGTATCGACCAGTTCCGCAGAAATCCGGCTTTCCCGCCGGCTGTAGTCCTTGATGCCGCCCCGGCGCAAAGCTTCGGTAATGGTGCCGCATTCCGCGTAGTCGGCCACCAAATTCGGAACCCGGGCCTGCTCAAGCCAGCTGGTTCCCACCATCATTGGCACACTGTCGGCAACACGTAAGGTCTTGAGACGGATCAACGGTGTTCCCAGCGGAACCTCCAAGTGCTGCGCCAACAAGGCATCCGCATCTTCGATTTCTGATCCAATCAAGCGGCCGCTTGGCGAGCGGTCCTGGCCGGAGACAATCTCCGAAAACCGTGTCCGGGCATTGATCGGGTAGCTCAGCGGAGCGCTCGCCACAAACGTTCCACGGCCTTGATCGGCGCGCAAAAGCCCCTCTGCCGTCAATGCAGCAATAGCCCGGCGGACCGTATGTCGGTTCACACCAAACCGGGACGCTATCTCGGATTCCGGCGGAAGGCGGCTGCCTTTTTCGTAGCCACCGGCGGCGATTTCACCCTTCAGCATTTCCATGATCTGGCGCCAAACGGCAATGCCTGCAGCCCGGGCCAGTTTGCTTTGTCCTGTCATGCGCCCGTCATCAAATTTCGCTACTCAAGAGTCAATAAGTTTATTTGTCTATACAAATAGACAAATTGAGTCTACAACCCGCTCACGCACCGGCCTCAAACTCTCAAAGCGGCCAACAAACACAAAGGCGTGTTCATGACCGAGACCACACCGTCTTCCACAATTGCCGGCGACCAAGCCGCCCGGCAAAAGAACCTTGCCATTCTCGCCCAGGCTCCAGCCGAAATCCTGGACCAGAAGTTCAATAGCCTGACGCCACCATCTTACGAACTTGTGCGCCAGCCGGAGACGGGCCTGGTGATGGTCCGTGGCCGGATGGGCGGAACCGGAAGCCCCTTCAACCTTGGAGAAGTGACCGTGACCCGCTGCGTTGTGCGCCTCGACAGCGGAGAAACCGGCAGCGCCTACGCACTTGGCCGCAACAAAACCAAGGCTCTGCAATCGGCCGTCATTGATGCCCTATGGCAGCGCGGTGAGACCCGGTCACAAATCGAGGCAGACATCCTCGCCCCGCTATCAAACAGCCAAACAGAGCGCAAAACCACGGTGCGCGAGGAAACCGAGGCAACACGGGTCAATTTCTTCACGATGGTACGGGGAGACAACTGATGACCGCAACCGCTGCACTTGCCGCCGGATTTGCAGATCCTGTTCACGACGCACAAGGGTGTTTCCGGACCATTATGAACGCTATGGCGCGACCGGGAACGCTTCAGGTCCTTGGTCAAACCCATCTCACACCACCAGCACCGCTGACACCAGCAGCCGCAGCCATCGCGCTCACCCTGTTCGACTATGACACGCCTGTCTGGCTCGACAAACAGCTTGCACAGTCCGAGAGCGTAAAGGCCTTCCTTCGCTTTCACACGGGCGCACCAATCGTAAGCGAACCTGTCGAGGCAGCCTTTGCCCTGATCGCAGATCCGGCCAACATGCTGCCGCTTGCAAGCTTCAATCAGGGCTCGGCGGAATACCCGGACACGTCCACGACACTCATCCTGACAGGCCAAAACCTGAACAACGCAGACGGTGTTGTGCTCGAAGGGCCCGGCATCAAGGACACGCAAACGTTTGAAACAGCCCCAGTGCCGCAGGTGTTCTGGGATCAGGTCATTTCAAACAACGCCCAATTCCCACGCGGTGTCGACCTGATCTTCGCAGGCACTGACACCATAGCAGCACTCCCCCGCTCCACCTCAGTCACTCTAAAGGAGGCCTGAGCCCATGTATGTTGCTGTCAAGGGTGGCGAAAAGGCCATCCGCAATGCCCACAAGCTAACCGCCAAGCGGCGCCGCGGTGACACCTCCGTTCCCGCACTTACATTGGAGCAAATCGCCGAACAGCTGTCACACGCGGTGGCGCGGGTGATGGGGGAAGGTTCGCTCTACGATGAAACGCTCGCTGCTCTTGCAATCAAGCAATCGCGCGGCGACCTGATCGAGGCCGCTTTCCTGATGCGCGCCTACCGGACAACGCTGCCGCGGTTCGGCTACAGCCAGCCTGTCGATACGGCCAAGATGCTTGTCGAACGCCGGATCTCGGCCACTTACAAGGACTTGCCGGGCGGCCAGATGCTTGGCCCGACATTCGACTACAGCCACCGGCTTCTGGATTTTGCGCTCGCCGCTGAAGGGGAAGGCGGGGACCTTGATGCGGAAACGGCTCCGGTCGAAGACGAACCGATGCCGCGCGTCACCGATCTCCTTGGGGATGAAGGCCTAATCGAGCCGGATCCCGCCGCCGACGAGAACGCGCCAGTGGGCGATCTCACCCGCGACCCGTTGTCTTTCCCGGCAGATCGGGATCTACGCCTACAAAATCTGGCCAGGGGCGACGAGGGCTTCTTGCTCGCGCTCGCGTACTCCACGCAGCGCGGTTACGGCCGCACGCACCCTTTTGCCGGTGAAATTCGGTACGGTGAGGTCGAAGTGGAGTTTTTCGCGGAAGAACTCGGCTTTGCCGTCAACCTTGGCACAATCAAGGTGACCGAGTGCCAGATGATCAACCAGTTTGCTGGATCGGCGAAGGCTCCGCCCGCCTTTACACGCGGCTACGGCCTCGTCTTCGGACAGGTTGAACGCAAGGCCATGTCCATGGCCATGGTTGATCGGTCTCTGCGCTGGGAAGAACTCGGCGAAGAACAGGTTGCCCCGGCCCAGGACGGTGAATTCGTTCTCTCCCATTCCGACAACATTCAGGCAACCGGTTTCGTCGAACACCTGAAACTCCCACACTATGTCGACTTCCAGGCCGAACTCGATCTGGTGCGCCGCATGCGCGGCGAGTGGTTCGAAAAACGGGCGCGCGAAGAAGCCGAAACCGCTGCCAAAGAGGCTGCGGAATGAGCAGTGGCCTCAGCCATATGACCTTCATCGTCAGTGATCTGGACAAGATGACCAGCATCCTGACGGATGTCTTGAAAGCAGAAGAAGTCTACGACAGCGGCCAGGAAACCTTCTCCTTGTCGGAGGAAAAATTCTTCCTGGTCGGCGATGTCTGGATCGCAATCATGAAAGGCACGGCACTTTCCGAGCGCACCTACAATCACATTGCCTTCAAGATCGAAGAACAGGATTTCGAGGCCCGGCTCGCTGCGATCCAATCGCTCGGCCTTGAGTTCAAGCCGCCGCGCGACCGCGTCGAAGGTGAAGGCAGGTCCATCTACTTCTACGACGCCGACAATCATTTGTTCGAGCTGCACACCGGCACACTGGAAATGCGGCTCGAAAGTTATCGCAAAATTCTCGATGAACGGAGGGCCGCACAATGAACGCCACGGCTCAGATTTTCGATCAGGGTGAATACAATTTCGCCTATCTCGATGAACAAACCAAACGTATGATCCGCCGCGCGATCCTGAAGGGCATCGCGATCCCGGGATACCAGGTGCCGTTTGCCTCGCGCGAAATGCCGATGCCCTACGGCTGGGGCACCGGCGGGGTTCAGGTCACAGCCTCGATCCTTGGCAAGGATGATTGCCTGAAGATGATCGACCAAGGCTCGGACGACACGACCAACGCGGTCTCCTTGCGCGGGTTCTTTGAAAAGACCGCGAATGTGCGCACGACTTACGAAACGTCTGAGGCAACCGTCATCCAGACCCGCCACAGGATCCCGGAAAAGGAACTGCGCGAGGACCAGGTCTTGGTGTTCCAGGTTCCTATCCCTGAACCGCTCCGGTTTCTGGAGCCGCGGGAAACGGAAACCCGCAAGATGCATGCCCTCGAAGACTACGGTCTCATGCACGTGAAACTCTACGAGGACATCGCCAAGAACGGCCACATCGCCACCACATACGCTTATCCGGTAATGGTCAATGACCGGTATGTGATGGACCCCTCACCAACGCCGAAATTCGACAATCCGAAGATCGACGAAATGGCCGCGCTGCAGCTTTATGGCGCGGGCCGGGAAAAACGCATCTACGCAATCCCGCCCTACACCAAGGTGAAAAGCCTCGACTTTGAGGACTATCCGTTCGAGGTCCAGAAGTTCGACAAGCCGTGCGGCCTTTGCGGCGCAGAGCATGTTTATCTCGACGAGGTCATTCTCGATGACAAGGGCGGGCGCATGTTCGTTTGCTCAGACAGCGACTATTGCGAAGAACGGCGCGCCGCAGGGCATGTCGGACCGATGGCTGCAAACCCGGCGGCCCAGCAAATCGGCGGACACGGCACAAACGCAGAGGAGGCGTCCCGATGAACGTCTTTCAAGCTGACGACCCGCTGCTGCAGGTCCATAACGTAACCCGCTATTACGGAGACCGGATCGGCTGTACCGACGTCTCCTTCGATCTTTGGCCCGGCGAAGTACTGGCCATTGTCGGCGAAAGCGGTTCAGGCAAAACAACCCTCTTGAACTGCCTGTCGACACGCCTTGCCCCGACTGCTGGCGCTATCGAATACCGCATGCGCGATGGATCGATGCGCAACCTCTATCAGCTGTCAGAAGCCGAACGCCGCTTGCTGATGCGCACCGACTGGGGGTTTGTGCATCAGAATGCCGCCGACGGCCTGCGCATGAACGTCTCGGCCGGTGCCAATGTCGGCGAACGGCTCATGGCGGTCGGCGATCGGCACTATGGCAAGATCCGCGAGACGGCAGATGATTGGCTGGGCCGGGTTGAGATCGCAAGTGACCGGATCGATGATGATCCGCGCTCGTTCTCCGGCGGCATGCGCCAGCGTCTGCAAATTGCCCGAAATCTTGTAACCCATCCGCGGCTGGTCTTCATGGACGAACCGACCGGCGGCCTCGATGTTTCCGTCCAGGCACGGCTGCTCGATCTTCTGCGCCGCCTTGTGGCTGATCTCGGCTTGTCAGTTGTGATCGTGACCCACGATCTGGCGGTCGCCCGTCTGCTGTCGCATCGGATCATGGTGATGCGCCACGGCCGGGTGATTGAAGCGGGGTTGACCGATCAGGTTCTGGACGACCCGCGTGAGCCTTACACCCAGTTGCTTGTCTCCTCCATTTTGCAGGTCTGATCATGCCAGTGCGTCTTTATCTGAACAGTGTCGGCAAGTCCTTCACCATGCACCTTCAGGGCGGCACGGTGATCCCGGTTGTCGAAAACGTTGAATTCTCTGTCGAGGCCGGCGAATGCGTAGTCCTTGGCGGCCCCTCCGGAGCGGGCAAAAGCTCGATCCTGAAAATGATCTACGGCAACTACCGCTGTGATCAGGGTCAGATCCTGGTGACTGTTGGTGATGAGATCATCAACGTTGCAGATGCGGAGCCGCGCCAGGTCTTGCAGCTACGGGACAACACAATCGGTTATGTCAGCCAATTCCTCCGCACGATCCCGCGCGTGTCTGCTGAGGAAGTGGTCGCTGAACCACTTATTGCCCAAGGCACAAGCGAAGCGGAAGGGCTCGATACGGCGCGCAGCCTGCTCTCCCGGCTGAATGTTCCCGAGCGGCTATGGAAGCTCCCACCAGCAACCTTTTCCGGTGGCGAACAACAACGGGTGAACATTGCTCGCGGTTTCATCGCGCACTACCCGATCCTGCTCCTTGACGAACCCACCGCCTCGCTGGACGCCGCGAACCGCGCCGTTGTTGTTCGCCTGGTGGAAGAGAAGAAGGCCAAAGGCGTTGCCATGGTAGGGATCTTGCACGATGAGGATGTCCGGCAGGAAATTGCCGACCGGATCATCGACGTCACCAGCTTCAGCGCCGACGTGGCTGCTCAACCGAAATAACTTGCCCGGAGCGATGGCATGTCACAGAACAGTCATCGCTTCTGGTTAAGGGCTTTGCTTCGGCCAAGTCCGGTCTCCTAATTCGCGACTTTTTCCATGCGCTACGCCATCTATTTCGCAGCCGACGCTGACGCACCGCTCATGCAGCTGGGCAACACCTGGTTGGGCCGTGATCCCTTCACCGGATCACGCCTGCAGCAACCTTCCATTCCGGGCCTGGATCCCGCTCGCTTCGAATATCTGACAACCAGCCCCCGGCGGTACGGATTTCATGGCACGTTGAAAGCCCCATTCTCGCTTGCAAAAGATGCAACAGAAGACGCCTTGATCGCTGCCTGCACGGGTTTTGCAAAGACAGTGTCTCCCTTCGATCTGAAGGGACTCAGCGTGAATCAACTTGGCAAGTTCCTCGCGCTGACCCCGGCGCAGGCAGAGCCAGATCTGGAAGCCTTTGCGTCTCTTTGCGTGCGCCAGTTTGAACCGTTCCGCGCGCCTTTGAGCGCCGAGGATCTGGACCGGCGGCGCCAGGCAAACCTCACGCCCAAACAGGACGCATATGTCGAGGCCTGGGGCTATCCATATGTTTTCGACGAGTTCCGCTTCCACATGACGCTGTCCAACAAACTGGAGAGCGACGAGGAGGCCTCGCTCTTGGCACGAACCGCGGAAACGCATTTTGAAGCCGTCACCGCAACGACACTTACCTGCCGCCACTTCGGTCTTTATGTCGAACCAGAGCGCGGCGCCGCGTTTGAGGTCCACCGCATATTTGAACTGATGGGCCCGCAAAGCCCTATCTCTGCGCTTAAAAACACGCTGGCAAACTCCAACGAGGAAGTCTTATGAGCACGCATCCGAAACTCTTCAAAAATGCCAAGCTGGTTCTGGCGGAAGACGTGATCAACGGCTCTCTGACCGTTGATCAGGACGGCCTGATTTCCGATATCGGATCAGCAACTGAGGCCGTGGGGCACGACTGTGAAGGCGATTTCCTTCTGCCGGGCCTGATCGAGCTGCACACCGATCACCTCGAAGTTCATTATGCTCCGAGGCCGAAGGTCCGGTGGAACCCTGTTGCGGCCGTTCAGGCACATGATGCCCAGATCGCCTGTGCCGGCATAACAACCGTGTTTGACGCCCTTCGCGTTGGCATGGATGAGGATGACGACAGCAACGATACCATGAAGGTTGCGGACATGCGGGCCCTCGCAGATGCGATTGAAACGGGTCAAAAGGAAAACCGACTGCGGGCCGATCACTATATCCACCTGCGCTGCGAAGTCTCCGCGCCGGATGTCATCCGGGCCTACAACTACTTTGATGGGGATGACCGCGTCCGGCTCGTCTCCCTGATGGACCACACACCCGGTCAGCGCCAGTTCGTGTCGCTCGATTCCTACATCAGCTACTATCAGGGCAAGCGCGGCTTCACCGACGAGCAGATGGCCGAATTCATTGAAATGCGCAAAGCCAGGGCCGACAAGAACACCCCGGGCAACCGTAAGGCGATTGCCGCACATGCGGACAAAAATACAATCGCAATTGCCAGCCATGATGACGCGACCATTGCCCATGTTGATGAAGCGATTGCGCTGAACACCAAGATTGCGGAATTCCCGACCACAGTGGAAGCTGCCAAAGCCTCGCATGAGGCCGGCATGGCCGTTTTGATGGGCGCACCGAACGTTGTGCGCGGAGGCTCCCACTCCGGCAACGTATCGGCCCGTGAACTGGCAGAAGCTGGGTATCTGGATGTTCTGTCGTCAGACTATATCCCGGCATCCCTCCTCCAGGCTGCGTTCCAGCTTGCGGGCGAGATCGATGGCATCACCCTGCCAAAGGCGGTTTCAACAGTGACCTCAACACCGGCGACTGCCATTGGTCTTTCCGACCGCGGAATACTGGAGCCCGGCAAACGGGCAGATCTCATTCAGGTCAAGCTGGTTGGCAATGTACCGATCGTGCGCGGTGTCTGGCGCGAAGGCCGCCGTGTTGCCTAACGCTCAAATGCACGCGCAGGACAAACTCGGCCCGGGACGGATGGTTCTCGTTGTAGGCCCGAGCGGGGCAGGCAAAGACACGCTCATGGCCGCCTTGAAGGACCGCCTGAAGGGCAACGACAGCGTTGTTTTTGCCCGCCGCGCGGTCACCAGGGATGTCGACGCCAGCTCAGAGGATCACGACACACTGACCCGGTCGGAGTTCGAGACCCTTGTCACAGCCGGAAACGTGGCACTGTCCTGGGAAGCCCATGGATTGGGGTATGTGATACCCCAGTCTTTTGACCATGCAATTCAGGACGGCAAAACGGTGATCGCCAATGGCTCTCGCAAGGTGCTGCAAGAAGCCTCAGACAAATATGAAACGGCGGTCGTCCTTCTGATCACCGCCCCAGTCGAGATTTTGGCCGGACGCCTTGCCGCCCGGGGCCGGGAAAGCCGTGAAGACATCGAGGCCCGTTTGAAACGGGCGGATCTGGAACCGCAGAACGTTCCGAACCTCATCCGGATCGAAAACACCGGCACCATAGAGACGGCGGTTTCCGCAATGATGACGGCACTCAAGATCCAGAGTTAGTTCTGGCCCTGGCCTTGCTCCGGCTCTTGCGATTTCTGGCGCCCGAAAACGTTGCCCAACAAGCCGGGTGGCAGCCCAAAGCCTTCTTCGACGGCCTTCAGGACGTCTTCGTCGTTAACGTCCCCTTCGATCACTTTCTCGATGTCGATCTGGGTTTGACCACCAGTCGCCCGTTGGATCACCTGATTGGCGGTATCGGTCAGGCTTTCTGGCACATCCGCTTCGCCCTTCAGGATCGAGATCAGTTCACCACCGACTTGTTCCAATTGCTCGTAGGCCGCCTGCGGATTTTCCAAGATGCCCGCAATGTCAGGATAAATGCGCGGATCACTCCAGGACCCATCCACCACGATCGGTACACCCAGCCCAGCCATTTTCTTGTCGGTGCCTTTCGGGCGCGGCATGGGAGCCTGGCCTTCCAGTGTCGCCACAATTCTTGGCTCCACACGCCAGGACAGCCGTTGATTCGGCATATCCGTGGTGCCGCCGCCGCTCATGCGGATCAACGGCCCGATCAGAGACAGGTCACTGGTGGTCGCAATTCCGTTTTCGATCTGAAAAGAAGCCCCGAGCGAAGAAAAATCCGTCTTCTCGGAAGGGCTCGCCTGCCATCCAAGCAAGGTCTCAACTGAGAGGCTGCGCACCATCTGCGGAATATTGATCCCGCGGATTGCGCCGTCTTCAAACATGTAGCTGGCAGTGCCTTTGAGGTTCTGAACCATCTGCTGCTCGCTGGCACCTGACGTTGTTACATCCAGGCCAATGAGCGTTTTGCCTTCGATCCAGGTGAAGTCCGCCGCGTCCCGAAGAAGCGGATAGGCATTGAGGCCGGAGAGGTCAAACTTTGCCGACAATGCAGGTGTTGCAGCTGCGCCATTCAGCCTGACGGAGCCCGTGCCTGTGCCGTCGTAAAGCGACAGTTTCTCAAGATCCGCCGTCAAAACTCCATCCTGGATCGCAACCGAGAGAGCGCTTTGTCCAATCCGGATCTTGTCCATACGGATCTCGTTTGCAGTTGCCTTGAAGTCGACATTCGCTGCTCTCAGGCCCGAAAAATCGATGGGCTCAGTGCTCCAGGATTTGCTCGCCGGAGGTGCCGCCGCCGCTGGTGCCGAACCACTGCCGCTGCCAGATTGAGCCGCGGGTTGTCCGCCGGCCGATCCACCGCCAAGGTAAGGATCCAAGACGAGCTCGCGCAAATCAAGACGCGCCGTCACCGTCGGCTTGCCGCCCAGGGTCACACGGCCATTGGCTTCGCCGGAGGTTTCATCCAGCGTGAAGCGTGTCTCCTCAAACGAAATCGTGTCCCCTTGAAACCCGAAAATTCCGGACGCACTGAACGCCCCCAAGCCACCACCAGCCGCCAAGGGCTGCCCCATCCAGGCCATCAAACCTCGAAGGTCGGCCGTTTGCATCCGAACTGCACCATCCACGGTGCTTGGCAGTTGAGCGGAACCATCAAATCCAACGCTCAGCCGATTGCCCTTGAGAGAGACAGAAACTCCGCCGGATTGGCCTGCCAACAGTTTGGACGTATCGGCTTCACCAGTCAGACTGAACCCTTCTCCGCGCCAGGTCAGTGCACCGCTTGCAGACAGTGGGGCTTCAAGTCCTTGCATCTCTAGAGCAAGAGACAGTCCGGTAATCCGGTCGGCTTCCGGGTCGCCGCCCACAGCATCTGCCAAGCCAAGTCCGCCAATTTCGCCTTCGGAGATGTTGACCGATCCGTTGACGTCCAGTCCGGCCAGCATTTCTTCACCTGTCAGGCCAACCGTTTGAAATGCCAGATCGGCGCTCAACAGCCCGCTTGCCGGCAGCTCCTGACCGGCGAGAAGCAACAAATCCGCAATCGACCCGTCTTTCAGGACAAGCCGGCCGGAGACTTCCGGCACCAATCCAGAGAGATCCGCATCGGCCGCACCGCCTAGGGAAAGCTGTCCCAATTCCAAATGAAGATCTGATACTGAAACGGCTGCTTCAGAGCCCAGCACCTGTGCATCAAACTGGTAGGCGCCTGGATCCGCATCCAGCGACTGACCGCCCAGCGCGGCCAGGGTTTTCAACGAGGGCCCTGACGCCGCAATTTCCAGTTGAGCGCGCACAGGCTCCAGCCCCGTGGTCCCCTTGAGAGTGATGGAGTTTTCCGACGAGGTCAAAGCCAAATCGACCGGCACCTGGTCGCCGGACGCCAATCCCAGAGGGTTGGACAACGTGCCGGAAATCTCGAGAGGAACGTCCTGAAACTGGAAATCGGAGGTAAGCTGGACATCCCCGGTTAAGTCCGGTGCAGCGAGTGCAAGGTTGAGGGCCTGAATGACAAATTTCTGATCTGCCGTGGCATCAATGTATGTCAGCTGACCGTTGGTGATCTGGAGACTATCGACACCAATGCTCTCCAGATATCCCTCACCGCCGGAACCGGCCGCGTTGTTCTCTGCAACGCTGTCCGGCGCGGATTGTAAACTATCGCTTGCCAGAGCGCTGGTTTCTTCAGCTTCGCCGGTCAGAACTTCTAATGACCGGCGCGGTGCCCAGCTGGTGGCGCCGTTTGCGTTCTTCTCGAGATAAATCAGCGGTTCGTCGAGCGCGATGCCGGTGACTTTCACATTGCCCGACAGCAGACCGGACCAGGCGAGACCGAAGTCCATGCGTTTGGCTTTGGCGAACTCAATGCCATCTGCGCCAGCGGCACCGGAAATACCAATATCCTCCGCCGTCAACTGAAAGCCGGGAAAGAGTGACAAGGAAACAGGGCCATCGAGCCGCACGCGCCAACCGAAGCGGTTGTCTATCTGTTGGACCACCTGCTGCTTGATCTGATCCTTAGGCAGGAAAAACGGAACCACAAGAAGAGCGGTGACAACCAGAAACAGGAAGCTGCCCAGACCGATCAAAAGCCGTTGCATATCAATGTCTCCTCGTGGCGAATCGCCACAATGTAGACCAAACCGACCGACAACATGCCGGTAGATTTTGACAAAAGGTGGAAAAACGGCGGTTTATCAGGAATTTCCGTTGTAAGGCAAGTTTGGCAGGACCGATTTGGTCTGCTTAAATCCGGAAAGCCGTCATGTGGTTGTCCCACGCAAAACCGGCAGGCCGGGCCAGTATTTCCGCCCGCTCTACTGGATCTGAGAGATAAGAAACGCCACCATTTCCATCGGAGATTAGAAAACTTCCCTGATCGATAGGTGCGACACCGCACCCATCAGCGATGTTTTGGTGGCCAAGATAGGCTCCGGTCTCCGCATTCCAGAACAAGGTCTTGCCGCCACGCGGCGCTGATGTTGCGACGACACTTTGATCCGTGGTCGCCGTCACAGACCCGATATAGTTTTCAAGCTGGCCCACAAGCTTCCCGGGCAGGTCCAACAAAACCGGCGCTTCATCCCTTGAAATGACGGCAACCAGCGGCGGAGTGTCTGTCTTCGAGCCTTCAAACTGCCCACCAACCCAGGCCCGGCCTGCCCCGTCCAAAGCCATGTGACGCAAAGACAACTGGTGCAGGGATTTATCCAAACGATGCTCTGCCAGCAGGTCTCCGGTTTTGACATCCAGGAACACCACGGATGGCGACATTGTCTCCAGATTTAGCTTCTCGCGCCCGTGTTCGGGGTGCGTTTCAATCCCGCCGTTCGCAACGATCAGGGCATTGCCATCCGGGCTCAACAGAACCTCATGCGGGCCGATGCCGTGACTGTCGAATTCGCCCAGCCGGGTAATGGTCTCTCCGCTCACGTCATAGACGCCGACAACACCGCGAGCAGACGCAAAATCATTTTCCGCCGCGTAGAGAATTCGCCCGTCCTTTGAAAAACAGCCGTGCCCGTAAAAATGCCGGCCGGGCGCAGCAACGATTGTCTGCATTGGCTTGCCGGAAAATGGCCAGGCAACGATCGCGAAGGTTCCCGGACGGCGGGCAAACGCGGCTAGGCAATCTTCTGTATCGGACACCGCAATGCCGTGACCGCGCCCGGGCAGTGAGATTTCCGCCTGGATCTGGCCCAGATCGTCGAGCACGGCTATGCCATATCCGCCCGCAGACTTTTTGAAAGCGCTGGCAAAGAGCGGTGTATCTGAAGAACTCAGCAAACTCGCCCCGAGGCTGGATCCAGAAAAGGCCGGGAGCGCAGCCAGTCCGCCTAATGCGGACAAAAACCCGCGCCTGGTAAACTCGACCGGCTTAGTCGCCATCAAGGGCATTGAACCCTCCGGCCAGTCCCAACGCGCCCGCGACACGCTCACCAACAAGCCGCTGAAGGGAATTCAAAGAGATGACCAAGAGCGAAAACTGGCTATGGGCACCAGATGCTTCAAACGTCTCCCGCAAAGGCGACTGGAGCTGATTGAGTGTTTTCAAGGCGTTTTCGAACTCAAAGGTCATCGACCCGATCAGCCAGGCGTGTTCCTCCGGCATCATGGGTTCGAGATCCATGCTCTGGATCGCGTCCAGAATGCCGTTCATTTCGGATGTCAGAAATACAACGCCATTGCCGGACCGGGAGAACGGGATCCGGTTCGGCCTCGCCTTCTCTTCCGAGCTTCCAAGCGCAGGTGCAATGTTTTGATCCCGAACGACGATCAGCGCCGTGGACAGCGTTTGAAACACATCTTCCAAGGCTTCCTGATCGGTCTGATAACGGGCGTTGTTGCCGCCTGTTTCCAGAAGAGTTTTCGAAAAACCATCCGCATCGAGCCAGGAGAGCATGACGTCCCGGGCAATGTCGGCAATATTCTCGGAGATGGCCAGCGCATAAGAACACGTGAAGTCCCCGCGCTCCCCCTCTTCGCCCAGCACGACGGCGCCGGTCTTGTCGAATGCAATCAACTGAAGCGCTGTCAGCCCTTGCAAAGCAACACTTTTTTCCGACAGGCTTTCCGCCGTCCTTACGCTCTCATCTTGACCGCCATAGAGCTTGCGGATCTGCCTTTGCGCAATGCCGCGTGGATCCGGCTGGAAGGCGAGACGGCTGATGCGGTCGTCTTCAATCAGGGGGCCAAGCCGCAGGAAATGGATGCGGGCAAACTGACTAACAGCATCTGAGAACACAACCTTGAAATCCGACTTCGCCTCATCCGTCGGTGCTTGGCAGACCTCTTTGACCGCCTCCGGCAAGCGGCTTGCAACATCAGCAAAAATCCTGGCTTCAGGCTGAATGTAACCGGCAATCATCTTCTCGATCGGCTGCGTAAGATCAGCAGCAAGTGCCGGCCATGTCATCAGGGCCGCAGCCGCGGAGACAAGAATTCGCTTCATTACAGGGACTCCAGAAACCGGATGAGAGAGACGCGGTCGTCCGGCTCCATAGCGACCACCTGATTGCGGGCAGCTTCCGCTTCCCCGCCGTGCCACAGAACCGCTTCGAGCAAATTGCGCGCCCGGCCATCGTGCAGGAAACGGGTATGATTGTTGACCGTTTCCGTCAAGCCAATGCCCCAGAGCGGCGGGGTCCGCCATTCGCGGCCCGTTGCATCGCCAACCGGGCGGTTGTCGGCCAGACCTTCGCCCATGTCGTGCAGCAAGAGATCCGTATAGGGCCAGATCAGCTGAAACTGATGCGCCTTTGTTTCTGCATCACGGCTCGTGACAAACTTCGGTTGATGGCACTTGGCGCAGCCAACGTCGTAGAACAGCTCTTTGCCGCGCAGAACTTGCGGATCAGATACATCGCGCCGGGCCGGAACTGCCAGGTTCTCCGAATAGAATGTCACCAATTCCATGACCGGATCTGGCGCTTCCGACACTCCGAGATGCGCCTGTTCGCCGTGCAGCAAAACCTGGCATTCGGTCTGGCGTTGTGTGCAATCGCCATAATTGTCCGGCTTGTCAGGCGAACTGATGCCGATATCGCCAGAAAAGGCGCCAGCCGTCTGATCACGGATGTTCGGGTTGGACGCCTTCCAGCCGAACCGGCCGATGGCCAGCTCGCCTGTCCGGCCATCTCGAACCCGGCTTACCTTGCCGGAAATTCCGTCTCCATTCAGATCATCAGGATCCGCCAGGGCTTCAATATCCCCGGGGTGAATCGCCTGAAGCAATCCGAGACCAATCATCGGCGGTGCGACCCGCGGCGAGATCAAGGTTTCGGGATGCATGTCGCCGAATCCGAGATCCCGGATCCTGTAGAAGGGCTTTTGCAAAGTAGCCGTCTCGCCGCCATTCAGCGGCACCACGATCTCTTCATGTTCAATATCGAAGCGCCCTTCCCCGGCAAGGCCTGGGACAGCAAATGCCTGAAACTGCCCGCCATATGTGGGCTCTGGGATGCGGAGCAGTCTTTTGTCCTGAAGGGCCGCCCGTTCTTCATCGGTTTGTGGCGGAATGGAAATGCGCAGAAAGAGGGAAACAGCCTCATCGCCCGGACGCGGCGGCCGCCCGCGGCCATCCTTCAAGTGGCAGCCCTGGCAGGAGCGCGCATTATAGAGGGGCCCCAAACCGTCGGACGCCTTGGTCGACGCGGGCGACGAGGCCCAGAGCTTCTTGAAAAGCCCGTTGCCAACCTTGAAATTTTGCTCTTGCTCGAACGTCAGATTTGCAGTGGCATGAGAAAAAGCATCGCGGTTGATGCGCTTTCGGGACGTGCCTGCCCCGCCTTGCATCTGTTCAAACGCTTCGGCCTTGGAAAAATCGTCGGGGAAAGGGAGTACGTCTGAAACCTTGGCCCGGTCTTGCTCTGACAGATCATCGCGATGGCTCAACTGCCCATCGGCCAAGGCGGTCTGGCCAATCAGGCCCGCACATAAAACAGCAGCGCCCAAAATGGCACTTTGTCCTCGGACAGTCATAAGGTTCGCATCCTGATTTACGCCCGCCCGAGCCCCAATTCCGGCAGGCAATAATGGCGGGCAGCAGAGCCACCCGCCATTAGGGTCTTACTCAAAAACTGCAGTCGGGTTGTCCAGGCTGTCGGAGCCTTCGAAAGCAATCTCATCAAGTTCGAGAACTTTCACGACACGCTCGATCGACGCGGTCTGGTCAACCAGCGCATCAACAGCAGCCTGAACGACGGCGTTGCCCTCGTCGTTGCCTTCGCCGATCATCTGATCATACGCTTCACCAGCTTCGGCGCGTGCTTTCATCGCTTCGAATGCAGCCAACGTGGCGTCCAGCTTAGCCTGCATTTCTTCGGCCAGAGCCGGATCTTTCGCCGCGACCATCTCTGCAAGGGATGCGCCCTTCACATCGTTGCCGAGCGGGCTCTTGTATTCACCGAAATAGACGTTCCGGATGCCGACAACATCGTTGTAGTGCGACATGTGCGTGTTGTCGGAGAAGCAGTCATGCTCTTCTTCCGGATCGTGCAGCATGAGGCCAAGCTTCATCCGCTCACCGGCCAGTTCGCCATAAGAAAGAGAGCCCATTCCGGTCAGAATGGTCGCCAGACCGCCGGCTTCCCCCTTGCCGCCCAGTTCTTCGCGCGCAGCTCCGCCCGGTGCCCAGGCAGCAACCATTTCCTCAAGATCGGTAATCAGAAGTTCCGTCGCAGCTTTGAGGTATTGCGCACGACGCTCGCAATTGCCACCCGTGCAATTGGCTGCATCGAAATCACTGGCCGGACGATTTCCGGCACCCGCATCTGTGCCGTTGAGATCTTGCCCCCAAAGCAGGAATTCGATGGCGTGGTAACCTGTGGCCACGTTGGCTTCCACTTCACCTGCTTCCTGCAGGGATTCGGCCAGAAGGGCCGGCGTAATCTCACTGGCATCGATGGTCTCGCCCCCAACTTTCAGTGTCGGATTGGCGATCACGTTGGCTGCATAAAACGCGTTCTCTTCTGAATCCTCTCCATAGGAAACGTCGACATAATCGATCAGTCCCTCATCCAGCGGCCAGGCGTTCACCTTGCCTTCCCAATCGTCGACGATGGCATTGCCGAAACGGTAGGCTTCTGTCTGCTGATACGGGTTGCGAGCTTCGATCCAGGCTTTGCGCGCCGCGACAAGGTTGGCGTCTGTCGGCTCGGCAATCAGCTTGTCGATCGCACTCTGCAGCGTTTTTGCTGTTTCAAGAGAGTCGGAATACTTGGCAAAGGCAATATCGCTGTATGTGCCGAGCACATCGGCAGGCGCTGCGGCCATTGCAGGCGTTGCCAGAAGGGTTGTTGCCGCAAGAAGCGCGCGCGTGAAGGATTTCATTGGAGTGTTCCTAAATCCGGGGCAATGCAGCCGGCCGGAAACCCGATCTGCATGCTTTTTTGAAAAATCCGCAGCGCAATCCTGCGCCGCCCGGACAGTGAAAAACATTTCATGAATAAAAAAGTCAAGTTATAAACTTGAGAAAAATCAATAGATTAGAATGATTCCAAAAAAGTTGAAGGTCAAAACCCACTTTTCTGCACTATTCAAAAGTTTTAAACCGCTTCCCAACTGTTTGATGCTAAACATGGAATAAGCCCAGTCGGGCAAAGAGAGAGTTTGAGACTACGTAGTACACCTAAGTGCACTGCCGAATGGCTGGTCCGCCGGCCAAACAACAGGGACTGACCGTATGCTGAACGCGCTGAAGAGTTTCGTCCGGGAGATCACGTTCGGAGACAGTGGCAAGAAAACATTTGCCGAGGACGACAAGCGGCTCGCAGCAGCCGCACTGCTGTTTCACCTGGTAGACATCGACGGCATCATCGAAGACAGCGAAAGCGAGAAACTTCGGCAGATCCTGCAGGCGCGTTATGAGCTCTCGGACGAAGAGACCAGCGAACTGATCGCAGCGGCCAAACAGCGCGATGAAGAGGCGGTCGACCTTTACGGCTTCACCTCCGTTTTGAAACGCACGACAGACGAAGCAGAACGCCTCGCCATCATCGAGATGATGTGGGAAATCGTTTATGCGGACGGCCACGTGCATGAATTTGAAGACAACACTATCTGGCGGGTTGCCGAGCTGCTGGGAGTTTCGTCCCGGGACCGGATGACACTGCGCCACAAGGTGGCCAAAACCGCGCCGGAAGCTGACGAGGCTTGAGGCTCACAAA
Source organism: Roseibium sp. R5 (assembly GCF_055755305.1). Taxonomy (NCBI): domain Bacteria; kingdom Pseudomonadati; phylum Pseudomonadota; class Alphaproteobacteria; order Hyphomicrobiales; family Stappiaceae; genus Roseibium; species Roseibium sp. R5. Next base: position 1,422,071 of record NZ_CM146910.1, on the reverse strand, counting down.
TCTTAAGGCTTTATCACAATCGCGGCGCAACCAAACCGCGCAAGAGACTCGATTTTTTCAAGCTGCTCGCTAATATTGGATCTATGGATTTTTCTTCGAACCACGGAACGTATCGCCCCAAAGTGCTGATTGTCCTGCACCAGGAACATTCCTCGCCCGGACGGGTGGGGCACGAGCTGGTGAAACGCGGTTTTGCACTCGACATTCGTAAACCCCGCTTCGGTGACAGCCTCCCGGATACCATGCGCGACCATGCCGGCGCCGTTATCTTTGGCGGACCGATGAGCGCCAATGATCCGGACGGGTTCGTTCACAAGGAAATCGACTGGATCAAGGTTCCGCTTCAGGAAGAAGCGCCGTTTCTCGGCATTTGCCTTGGTGCGCAGATGATGGTGAAGCAGCTTGGCGGCACCGTTTCCGGTCACCGGGATGAGCTGGTTGAAATCGGCTACTACCCGCTGAAACCAACCGATGCGGGCAAAGACCTGATGGATTGGCCCAAGAAAGTGTACCAGTGGCACCGGGAAGGGTTCAATCTGCCGTCGGGCGCGGATCTGCTGGCAACCAGCCCAACTTATCCCAACCAGGCCATTCGCGTTGGGCCGGCGGCATACGGGATTCAGTTCCACCCGGAACTCACCCACCAGATGATGGTGAAATGGACCACAAAGGGCGCTCCGAGGATGGAACTGCCCGGCGCACAGCAACGCCGCGACCATTTTGCTGGCCGCTTCGTCTACGACACCGCGGTTCGCGCCTGGCTGGACCGGTTTCTGGACCTTTGGATCGGCACCGCCGAAGCCCCTGTTCAGCACAACCGCTTAAAAGCAGCCGAGTAAGCCGCTCTTTGCATCGCTTTGAGGAGTAAAAGGGCCGCTTGCGCGGCCCTTTATTTATGCCTCGAACACCACCAGGAGGTCTTTGGCGTCGATCTGGGCACCTGGCGTGACGAGCACTTCGGAGACCTTGCCATCGCGCTCGGCGTGAAGGGCGGTTTCCATCTTCATGGCTTCGATCGAGACGAGCACATCTCCGGCCTTAACCTCCTGTCCGGCAGCAATCGCAACCGTGGAGATGACGCCCGGCATTGGTGCACCAACATGGGCCGCATTGCCGTCTTCGGCCTTGCGCATGGCAGCAGCCCCGACAGCACCATGCGCCCGGTCCGGAACCTTGACGTTGCGCGGCTGGCCGTTGAGCTCGAAGAAGACTTTCTTTTCGCCCTTCTCATCGGTTTCGCCGATCGCCTGACAGCGGACCACAAGCGTTTTACCTGGCTCCAGATCAACAAAGATCTCGTCGCCTGATTCAAGACCGTAGAAATAGACCGGCGTCGGCAGCACGGAAGTCGGTCCATATTGCTGCTGCGCCTTGTCGAAGTCGGTGAACACCTTCGGGTACATCAGATAGGATGCCAGCTCCGTATCATCGATGTCATGACCCGTTGCGGTCGCGGCGGCTGCCCGTTCAGCTTCAAGGTCTGCCTCTTCCAGCAGGGACCCAGGGCGAACGGTAATCGGCTTTTCCCCTTTCAGCGCCTTTTCCTGAATTGCCTTCGGCCATCCGCCCGGAGACTGCCCGAGATCACCGTGCAGCATCTTCACAACACTGTCCGGGAAGGCAACATCCTTGGCCGGGTCTTCAACATCGGCAACGCTGAGCCCCTGGCTCACCATCATCAGCGCCATGTCGCCAACAACCTTGGAGGATGGCGTTACCTTGACGATGTCGCCAAACATCTGGTTGGCATCGGCATACGCTTGCGCAACTTCGTGCCAGCGGGTTTCCAGGCCGAGGGACCGTGCCTGTTCCTTCAGGTTGGTGAACTGGCCGCCTGGCATTTCGTGGAGGTAAACCTCTGAAGCTCCAGAGCGAAGGTCGCTTTCAAAGGCCCGGTATTGCGCGCGAACGGCTTCCCAATAGAAGGAGATCTGGCGGATTGTCGCCGCATCAAGGCCCGTATCCCGATCCGTGCCCCGCAGCGCCTCCACAATAGATCCAAGGCACGGCTGCGACGTCAGACCGGACAACGCATCCATGGCCGCATCGACTGCATCGACCCCGGCTTCGACGGCTGCCAAAATGGTGGAGGCCGCAATGCCGGAGGTGTCATGGGTATGGAAGTGGATCGGCAGGCCGACCTCTTCTTTCAGCGCTTTCACCAGGATCTTGGCCGCCTGCGGCTTCAACAACCCTGCCATGTCCTTGATGCCGAGGATATGGGCACCGGCTGCTTCCAGTTCCTTCGCCAGATTGACGTAGTATTTCAAATCATATTTCGGACGCGCACTGTCCAGCATATCGCCAGTGTAGCAAAGCACGCCCTCGCAGAGTTTTCCGGTTTCCTGGACCGCATCCATGGAAACGCGCATGTTCTCAACCCAGTTCAAGCAGTCAAAGACGCGGAAGAGATCCACGCCGTTTTCGGCCGCCTGATGGACGAAGAACTTGACCACATTGTCCGGATAGTTTGTGTAACCAACCCCGTTGGAGCCCCGCAGCAGCATCTGAAGCAGGATATTCGGCGCACGTAAGCGGATCTGATGCAGCCGTTCCCAGGGGCTTTCCGTCAAGAATCGCATGGACACGTCGAAGGTCGCACCGCCCCAGCATTCCAGGGAAAAGAGCGTCGGCAGACCGGTCGCATAAGCATCAGCGATGTTGACAATGTCGTGGGAGCGCATGCGCGTCGCCAGCAGCGACTGGTGGCCATCACGCATCGTCGTGTCGGTGAGAAGCGCCCGTTTTTCCGACTTCATCCACTCGGCAAAGCCTTTCGGACCAAGCTCGTCCAGCAATTGGCGCGTACCCTTGGGCTTGTCGTCGCCGAAATCCGGCACGACTGGAGCAGCCGCATCCTTCACCGGCCGGACCCGGTCCTTGGTTTCCGGATGTCCATTGACCGAGACATCAGCAATATAGGTCAACAGCTTGGTTGCCCGGTCTTGTCGCTTTGTTTGTTCAAACAGCGCAGGTGTGTCGTCGATGAAGCGCGTCGTATAGGTTTGGGCGCGGAAATCGGCGTGATCGATGATATTTTCCAAAAACACCAGATTAGTCGCAACACCGCGGATCCGGAACTCACGCAAGGCGCGGTCCATGCGTTTGCGCGCATCTTCGGCCGTTGGCGCCCAGGCCGTCACTTTTTCAAGAAGCGGATCATAGAACCGGGTGATCACCGCCCCTGAATAGGCGGTCCCGCCATCGAGGCGAATACCGAAGCCGGTCGCGCCGCGATACGCGGTGATGCGGCCATAATCCGGAATGAAGTTCTGCTCCGGATCTTCCGTGGTGATCCGGCATTGCAGCGCATGACCGTTGAGGCGAATGTTCTCCTGCGCCGGGACACCGCTCTCCGGCGTTCCGATCTTTTCACCATCGGCGATGTGGATCTGTGCCTGGACGATATCGATGCCGGTGACTTCCTCGGTCACCGTGTGCTCGACCTGCACCCGGGGATTGACCTCGATGAAATAGATCGCGCCCGTGTCTGCATCCATCAAGAACTCGACAGTGCCCGCGCCGCGATAGTTCACCGCCCGGCCAATTTTCAGACCGTATTCGCAAAGCTCTGTGCGCTTGGCATTATCGAGATAAGGCGCTGGTGCCCGCTCGACCACCTTCTGGTGGCGCCGCTGGATCGAGCAATCCCGCTCGAAGAGATGAACAACGGTTTCACCGTCCCCAAGGATCTGGACTTCGACGTGGCGCGCCCGTTGAACCAGTTTCTCCAGATAAATCTCGTCCTTGCCGAAGGCGGCCTTGGCTTCCCGCTTGGCAGCCAGCACTTCCTTTTCAAGGGTCGCTTCATCCGGAATGACGCGCATGCCCCGGCCACCGCCGCCCCAGGACGCTTTCAGCATCACCGGGTAGCCGATCTCCAGAGCTTGTTTCTTGATCTCATTCAAATCGTCAGGAAGCGGGTCCGTTGCCGGCATGACCGGCACGCCAGCCTCGATTGCCAGGTTGCGGGCGGCCACCTTGTTGCCCAGACGGCGCATTGTCTCGGATTTCGGTCCGATAAAGGTGATCCCGGCCGTTTCGCAGGCGTCCACGAATTCCGGGCTTTCCGACAACAGGCCGTAGCCCGGGTGGATGGCATCAGCGCCGGAATGTTTGGCAACACGAATAATCTCGTCGATGGACAGATAGGCCTCGATCGGGCCAAGCCCCTTGCCGACCTGATACGCCTCATCGGCCTTGAACCGATGCAGAGCCAGTTTGTCTTGCTCGGCATAGATCGCAACGGTCTTCAGACCGAGTTCGTTGGCAGCCCGGAAAACCCGGATTGCAATTTCAGACCGGTTCGCAACGAGAATTTTTCTTATCGCCAAACGCCCACTCCCCCTAATAATCCGCAACATGCAAGGCACATTTCGGCAAGATTTCTACTTACGTCGAAGCCAATTGAAAAGGGGCAGCATGCTTGTCCTTTTTCCAGAAAGTGAAATATTTTTGCTCTGACGGCGATAAACGTTGGAAAAATGGGCACAAATCCTACGCCAGGGGATGAGCACTTATGGGAGATTTTTCTGCTGGCGGCCCGCCTCACTTCGCAGTGCGAGCGCCAAACCACGCCCCAATCTGAAACACTCTCCCGTCACCGACGCGGAAAATCGTAAACACCCGGGAGATTTTTTAGGCGCCCAATTGGTCTTTCGAGAAGACAACCTACCAGATCGGGTAGGAACAAATCAAAAACATGATCAAAACACCGATTCGTCAGCGATTCGTTCTGCATGTGTCCATGGTTAATGGCGAAAGGCGCAGCATGCCCAAAAAACGAATCTTTTTTTGGTTTGGAGATTGACAGGCTTTTTGCCCCAAAATTCAGACTCAAGGTGATTTGGCGCAAATCCCTGAGCAGATTCAGCATTTCGTACTGAAAGATGGATTCAAATCCACATTTCGTAGGGAACAAATCCTGAATCCCCAAGAGTCCGCGATTCGGTTTCGGTTTGTTCCAGAGTCGTTCTCCACAACTTTCTAGATACACATTGATCCAACGAAGGAATAGCGAGAGCGCGTCGAAAAAGGGCAGGACAGAGCCACAACCCCTATGCTAGACACGCGCATCCGAGTTCAGGGCATGTGCCTTGGGAGAGCAGGCCGCCAGAACGGCGCGCCAAACACTGAGATTTCTGACCGCATCACCTCTATGTCCCGCCCCCAAACCCTGCAATTACCGCCGAGCGCCCGCTCCCGCACGGTCACAGCCGTGCTTGGGCCAACCAACACCGGCAAGACGCACCTTGCGATCGAGCGCATGCTGGCGCAGCCGTCGGGCTTGATCGGTCTGCCGTTGCGGCTCTTGGCACGGGAGGTTTATGGGCGGATTGCCGAACGCGCCGGAACCGATGCCGTTGCCTTGATCACCGGCGAAGAGAAGATCATTCCGAAACAGCCGCGGTTCTGGGTGTCCACGGTTGAGGCAATGCCACTCGATCTGAACACCGAGTTTGTTGCTATCGACGAAGTGCAGCTGGCCGGCAATCTCGACCGCGGCCACGTCTTCACGGACAGGATCCTGAACTTGCGCGGCCGCTCCGAAACACTCCTTTTGGGATCTGCCACAGCACGCCCGCTTCTTGAAAGGCTGATCCCGGGGCTGAATGTTGTCACCCGTCCGCGCATGTCGATCCTCTCCTATGCCGGATCGAAAAAGGTCTCCCGCCTGCCCGCACGATCAGCAATCGTCGCGTTTTCATCCGATGAGGTTTACTCGATCGCCGAACTTTTGCGCCGCCAGCGGGGCGGAGCGGCGGTCGTCCTTGGCTCGCTGAGCCCAAGAACCCGGAATGCGCAGGTCGACCTGTTCCAGAACGGCGATGTCGATCATCTGGTAGCAACTGACGCAATCGGCATGGGCCTGAATCTGGATGTCCATCACATCGCCTTTGCCGGCAACCGGAAATACGACGGGTATCAGTATCGCCAGCTGACGCCTTCGGAAATGGGTCAGATCGCCGGACGGGCCGGTCGCCACACAAAAGACGGCACCTTTGGGGTCACCGGCCGCGTCGATCCGCTGGACGATGATTTGATCGAACAGATCGAAAGCCACCATTTTGACAGCCTGAAAGTGCTGCAATGGCGCAACAGTGCTTTGGATTTTTCATCCACCAATGCATTGCGCCGCAGCCTTGACTTGCCGCCTCGGGAAGAGGGTTTGGCCCGCGCGCCTACAGGCGACGACATCACGGCGCTTGAACATTTATTGCGCGATAGCGCAATTTCTGACATGGCAAAGGGCGCAAAATCAGTAGAACTGCTATGGGATGTGTGTCAGGTCCCCGATTACCGGAAGATCGCCCCGGCCAATCATGGGGACCTTCTGGCAACCATTTACAACCACCTGATGCGCCACAATGCGATTGAAGATGACTGGTTCTCCCGTCAATTGGCCTTCGCAGACCGTGTAGATGGTGATATCGACACACTCGCGAACCGGATCGCTCACATCCGGACCTGGACGTATGTTGCGAACCGCCCTGACTGGCTGGCCGATCCGGCCCATTGGCAGGACGTGACCCGCGGCATAGAAGACAAACTATCTGACGCCCTTCACGACCGGCTGACACAGCGGTTCGTGGATCGGCGGACAAGTGTATTGATGCGACGTTTGAGAGAGAACGCAATGCTGGAAGCGGAAATTACATCGAGTGGGGATGTGCTCGTCGAAGGTCAGCACATCGGAAATCTGCTTGGCTTCCGGTTTGCCCCTGATGCGGCGGCCGAAGGCCCGGACGGAAAAACGGTCCGTGCTGCCGCACAAAAAGCCCTGACCACGGAAATCGAATCCCGTGCGGAAAAGCTTGGCAAATCAGAGAACAGTGATTTTGTCCTGACATCGGATGGCGCCATCCGCTGGCGCGGTGAACCGGTGGCCAAATTGTCCCCGACCGACGATGTTCTGGCCCCGGCAGCTCTGCTCTTGGCCGACGAGCACCTGACAGGCCCGGCGCGCGATACCGTACAAAACCGCCTGGATCTTTGGGTCAAGGCCCAGGTTGATACTCTTTTGAAACCACTGATGGACCTGAAGTCAGGTGAAGGGCTTGAGGGCTTGGCGCGCGGTATTGCGTTCCGGATTGTCGAAGGCCTCGGCATCCTGGAGCGTCAGGACGCGTCTGACGAAATCCGTCAGCTGGACCAGGACATGCGCGCGTCCTTGCGCAAGCACGGTGTTCGCTTCGGCGCTTACACAATTTTTGTTCCGGCACTTTTAAAACCGGCTCCAAGCCAGTTGCTTGCCCAGCTTTGGGCCCTGAAGCACGGCGAGCTGGACATGAACGGCATGGAAGAGCTGCCGCAGTTGTCCGCTTCAGGCCGGACATCCATTCCGGTCAACCCGGAAATCCAGCCGGCGCTCTACAAGGTCGTTGGGTTTCGCGTGTGCGGCCCGCGGGCTGTGCGTGTTGACATCCTGGAGCGTCTTGCCGATCTCATCCGGCCGCTGATTGCCTGGAAACCGCTCGACAGTGAAGTCGCTCCCCCGGAAGGGGCAATCGAAACCGGTGGCGGCTTTACCGTGACGGTTGCGATGACGTCTTTGCTGGGCTGTGCCGGCGAAGATTTTTCCGCTGTTCTGAAGTCCCTCGGCTACCGTCTTGAGACCAAGGAAGTGCAGCGTCCGGCAGCACCAAAAGCCGAGGCGACAGAACTGACGCCAAACACAGCCGAACCCGCTGCAGTTGAGGACACACCTGCGACAGAGGAAGAGGCGCCTGCCGAAAGTGCTGAGACCGAAGCTGCTGCAACGGAAACAGCAGAAACCTCTGACACTTCTGCAGCAGAACAAGCTGCCGAAGAAGTGCCTGCGACTGCCGACGCTGAAACGTCCGCAGAGGCACCAACTCCAGAAACCGAGGATGTCCAGACGGCAGAACCAACGCCGGCCGGCGAACCGGAAATGGAAACTGTCACCATCGAAATCTGGCGCCCAGGCCGTCACGACCGCCGCCCGCGCGGCCGTCAGGACCAACGCCGGGGTGGTGACAATCGCAAGCAGCAAGGTCCCAAAGGCGCTCCAGGAGAACGCCGCCACGGTAAACCTGGCAAAGGCGGTCCGAACAAGGGGCGCGCCGGTCAGAAACCCTTTGATGGGGGCAACCGCCGCGACAAAGCACCGAAAGACAAGCCGATCGACCCGAACTCGCCTTTTGCAGCCTTGATGGCGCTGAAGGAGAACATGGGCGACAAGGACAAGAAGTAATTCCGGGCGACGATCAAAAGTCGGCTGCCGCCTCAAATCAGGGGAGCCTGCGTGTCGACAAGTGGCTCTGGTATGCCAGGGTCACAAAATCCCGTTCCCTTGCACAGAAACTGGCTGCAGGCGGACATGTCCGGATCAACAAGGACAAGATTTCCTCCGCCAGCAAGACCATCAAAACCGGCGATGTTTTAACCATTGCCTTGGAACGCCGTATTCTTGTTTTGAAAGTGGTTGCACTTGGCTCCCGGCGCGGACCTTACGAAGAAGCAAAAAAACTCTACGAAGACCTGTCTCCGCCACCGCCGCCAAAGGCCGAAGCGCCACCTCCCCCCCCTGGCCAGAGGGAGCCTGGCAGCGGGCGGCCAACAAAACGTGACCGGCGCAAAATGGATGCTTTCAGGCAAGAGGATGAACACTAAAAGCTCTATGGGCCTGATCCGTTTTATGAATCTTGAAAAAAAGGAAATAGCTTTCTCAAACAGAGCTGCGATGCGACCTGTTGAACGCTTGCACCCGCCTGCCAAAAGCGATACCCAACTGCAATAATAAAGGCAGCAGAGGTCAGAGCCTGCGCATCAAACCGACGCCAGATGACTGCATCCGGTTACAACTTTCGTACCCGATGCTCTGACTAAAGAGGATTGCGATGACCTACGTCGTCACAGACAACTGTATCAAGTGCAAATACACCGATTGCGTTGAGGTGTGTCCAGTTGATTGTTTCTATGAAGGCGAAAATTTCCTCGTCATCAACCCGGACGAATGCATCGACTGCGGTGTTTGCGAGCCGGAATGTCCGGCTGAAGCAATTCTTCCGGATACGGAACCAGGTCTCGAGAAGTGGATCGAAATCAACGCCGAATATTCGGAAAAATGGCCGAACATTACGGAAAAGAAAGATCCAATGCCCGATGCAGATAAATTTGACGGGCAGGAGAACAAACTGGAGAAGTACTTTTCTCCAAATCCGCCGGCATGATTCGCTTATCTGAAGTTGCGATAAATTCGTAAATCTCGATATCCGCAACCTGAGATAAGTTCAAAACACTATTGACTACAGCTGCCTGAGCGGAAACTTCGCTCGGGCCTTAATGCCGTTTCGCGCCCGCGAAAGAGTTCCTCTTTAATTTTCCACAAGAGTATGTTACATTGTTTCGATAGTCGCCAACCACGAGAATAACCCCAAAAACGGAGTCGTGCTTACGTGTCCCGTGATCTTGATCTTCCGGGCCGCGAGTGATCCCGACAGCTTATGTATACAAGCAAGGTTCTAGAGTGGAATTCGACGACTGACCAGCCCGACACGCCGCATATCAACAGGCGTTCCAAGATTTGGACGTCAAAGCGATTGCGTGCCGCACAAACAAGGACCGTTTCAGCGGTCCATTTCTGGTCTGATATAGACCGCTAACTGCGCAGGAGAAACTACGAGTATGGCAACAAACACCAAAAAGACCGCGCAGCGTCAAGGTTTCAAGACTGGCGAGTACATCGTTTACCCGGCTCACGGCGTAGGCCAGATTACCGCCATTGAAGAACAAAACGTAGCAGGTCACTCTTTGGAGTTGCTCGTTATCGTTTTTGAACAGGATAAGATGACACTTCGCGTCCCGGTCGCGAAAATCGCATCTGTGGGAATGCGGAAGCTCGGCGACCCGGCTGCTGTCAAGAAGGCACTCGAAACAGTCCAGGGACGTCCGCGCATCAAGCGGACAATGTGGAGCCGCCGTGCCCAGGAATACGAAGCGAAAATCAACTCCGGCGATCTGATTGCAATTTCGGAAGTTGTCCGGGACCTTTTCCGCTCGGAGAGCCAGCCGGAGCAGTCCTACTCCGAACGCCAGCTTTACGAAGCTGCCCTGGATCGTATGGCACGCGAAATTGCCGCAGTGAACAAATGCTCGGAAACCGAAGCAATCAAGGAAATCGAGCAGAACCTCGCGAAGTCACCAAGCCGCATTAAAGCAGCCGCCGCAGCTGCTGCCGCGGCAGAAGATGGCGAAGATGGCGACGACACTGAAGAGGCCGCCTGAAAGGCTGCTGATCGCTGATCTTTCATTTGCGAAAAGGCCCGGAGCAATCCGGGCCTTTTTCTTACGTCCAACGGCGAGCACCCCTCTTCGAGATCAACGGGCAGTCATATCGAAACGCTTTCACGCCCGCTGATCTAGACCGCAGCAATTCTCTCCCCTCCTGTCACGACATTGTGCGTATTCGTGCGTCCGTGCGTTTTCGAAGTGATCTATTCTGACTTTGGGTCCGTAGTATCACTAACGTCACGCCTGGAGTGCTACATATGTCCACGTCTATGAGTGAAAGAAGGCATTTGGTGAAAGCGGCGATGAAAGCGCCGTATTTGACCCGTGAGGAAGAGCTTGAGCTCGCCATTCAGTGGCGGGACAACAAAGACGAAAAGGCTCTGGAGAAACTTTCTCTGTCCCACATGCGGTTGGTCATTGCCGTTGCCTCGCGGTTCAAGAACTTCGGCCTTAATCTCGGTGACCTGATCCAGGAAGGTCATGTTGGGCTGCTGGAGGCAGCTGCGAGGTTCGAACCAGAACGTGAGGTTCGCTTTTCGACCTACGCCACTTGGTGGATCCGTGCCTCAATCCAGGACTACATCCTCAGGAACTGGTCCATCGTTCGGGGCGGCACGTCCTCCTCTCAAAAGGCGTTGTTCTTCAACCTCCGCCGGCTGCGTGCGAAGCTGTCCAGCAATCAGACACCTTTGACAGACAGCGAGCTGCATCAAAAGATCGCAGACGCCATTGGCGTGAAGCAGTCTGATGTTGCTGTCATGAATGCGCGTTTGTCCGGACCCGACACGTCGCTGAACGCACCGGTAACAGATACAGAAGGGTCCAGCGCCGACCGTCAGGATTTCCTCGTTTCTGATGCACCGCAACCGGATGAGATCGTCACAGAGAACATCGACGCAGAACGGCGCAACACTTGGCTCGCATCTGCGCTGGACGTCTTGAGCGAGCGGGAACTCAAAATTGTCCGCGAACGGCGCTTGTCTGAAGACGGTGCGACACTTGAATCACTCGGCAAGAAGCTCGGCATTTCCAAGGAACGCGTGCGCCAGATCGAAAGCCGTGCACTTCAGAAGCTGAAGTCTGCACTGCTGGCAAACCAACCGGACAAGTCGGTTTACGCCATTTCGATGTAAGATAAGCCCGGGCCATCGCCCGGGCTTTTTTGATCGTATTTCTCGAGGTGGTCAGTCTACAACCAGCTTGACCGAAGTCCCTGCCGGAATTGGCTCATTCGGGCTCAGATCATTCAGAATTGAGAAAAATTCCAGGCGCCGGGACGGCTCGACACCGCTCATGCCTACGGCGAGCTTCCGCGGCGTATCGCCCGCCTGAGTGGTCACCACCTTGATCCTGAGAGATCGCAGGCGCGCACGTTCTGTCGGCGTCAATTGCCGAAAGCTCTCAATCGTTCTCCGGAAATCCTGGTCAAACTGATCCGACGGAGACCGGCTTGCAAAGATGAACCGGTATCCGGTCTTGCCGATCCGGACCACAGCAATGCGGAAGGACCAACCTTGGGTGATGGCAGCGCCTGTCACGGCCGGCAGACCACCAATCGTTGTTTCGCGCACACTTTGCGGCAACAGTCCATTGATCCAGCCGGACGTCATGTAATCGGCAAGACTGGAATAAGTGCTGACGTCAGCCCCATCGAAGCGGATTGCTGTACCAGACCCGTTGCTTGCAAGGACGGCTTCCGGCGAGTTCTCCAGAATATACCCGGACGGCACCGTGAAACCGATGCCAAGCGCCTTGTGCAGGAAGGATCTGCCCCGCACAAACCCTTCAAGGGGGTCATCTCCATACAACATACCGTCGATCTGGCTGAGGTACCGGGTGCGATCCCGCTCACCGATACCAGGAGCGCCGATTTGGCGCGCAGAGCGCACTGCGATTTGAAGCCGTTCGGGCGTAGACGGGTGCGAAGACAGGAAATCGGGTGCTGAACTGCCTTCTTTTCCAGCCGTTTGGTATTGCGCAAATTTCGCCATGGACCGCAGAAAGCGGGCCGCCGCGTACGGATCAAACCCGGCTTTTGCCAGAGTTTTGACACCTATTGCGTCCGCCTCAAGCTCCTGAACCTGGCTGAAACGCGCGAAAGACAGTTGGGAGGAGACAATGGCCTTGCGGGCCACTTCCGTGTCCTGAACCACATCAGTTAGGATTTGATCTGCAAGTTCCCGCGCTTCTGCCCGTTGCTGGCGTTTGATGGCGTGATTTGCGGTCACGTGCGCCATTTCGTGAGCCAGCACCGCCGCCATTTCGGACGTGTCATTGGCCAAGGCCAAGAGCCCTCGCGTGACATAAAGATACCCGCCCGGAAGCGCAAAGGCATTGATCGCCGGGGAGTTCAAAATAGTGATTTTGTAGCTTTGCGACGGATCCTGTGAAGCAGCAACCAGACGGCCGACCACGCTGGCAACGGCACGCTCCGCCCCGGGGTCTTCGTAGACGCCACCATAGGTCGCCACGACCCGCGGGTGTTCCCGCGCCCCGATGTCTGCTGCAAGGCTTGGCCGAAGAGTGCCAGGCGCGACAGTTCCAACCGAGGTTCCATCGCCAAGCAATTGGCATCCGGCAAGCGCAAGGGCCGCGCCGGCAAGGACAGCCATCCGCAAACGCGCCTTCAAACGCTTACCAAGCCTGCTGCCTATTGGAACAGAAGCCGGTATATCAGCCAAGTTTTCAGTCCCGGTTTTGGCCGTCACGACCTGCCCTTTTTTGCTCGACAACAATCAGCTGCTCTGGATGATCCCACGCCATGAGCGGCCCATCTTTCACATCCAAAACACCGCGAATTTCGACAGCCTTCTGAGCAAGGTCCTCAAATGACAATCCGATCTCAGACAGATGCGTGGCAATCGCGTCCTCTTCGCTGCGCGCGATCGTCACCGTGAAATCCGTTTTCCAATGTCTTCCAAAATTCAGATAGCGGGTGCGCGGGGTTTTTCCAAGGGAAACAATACGGCCTTGGACAATGACATAGTCTCCAGCAGCTTCCAGCAGCAGGTTCGGATTGCCCGCCCAGTATACCGGCGCAGCACGGTTCTGCCCCCACAGACCATGCCCAGCCTGGCGCGCAGCTTGTTCACTCTCGCGAAGGAGCTTTGCGCACGCAGCACCGGAGGCTTGCGGCATGAAAATCGCCTCGCCCGCGGCCAGAAGTTCTTTTTGAAACAACGTCGGAGTTGAGTTCGCATTCCTCACGATCATCGCAGGTGTCATTTGCCAGCGGTTTTTAGGACCAATCGGCAATGCCTGAAAGTTGGCCTCATTGGCGGTCGTTCCAATACTCTGGCGACTTCCCATCAGAACCGGCAAGACTTCACTGGCGTAGTAGTGCTGCCCAGCAGCATCTGAAAATACACCAGTTTCTCCGCTCTCAACGACCGGGACAGGCACGACGTTTTCTGAGACACAGGAGCCAAGCTCGGCATGAGCGCTGGTGGCAAGGAAGACAGAGAACGCGGCAACCACGGCAACCATCCACATTTGTCGTTGCCAGCAAGCCACGACGATTCGCCCTCCCTTGTTCTCTAAACTTCCGCGCCCCCGTTTTCTGACCTGAAAGACAGGCAGAAAACTCTGACAGCGCACCCTACCGATGAGCCCTTCCTTCGGGCTAAGCGGGAAATACGGCGCACCTAAGACAGACGCGGATTTCGGGCAGAAATATCTGCCGATCCGGACCCACCTGCCTTAACACTCGCCATGCCGGACAATTCATGATACTCGAGCAGGCGATAGGCCCCGTAGCTCAGCAGGATAGAGCATCAGATTCCTAATCTGAGGGTCACAGGTTCGAATCCTGTCGGGGTCACCAATTATTTCAATGACTTATAGTATTCCACAGTGAATTTTCACTCCAAAATGGCGCCTTGGTAAGCGCTCGGTTCAGCAAACTACGATCGCACAGAACCTACACCCGATGCCGTTTCATGTCAGCGAGGGCCTTGATCTCCAAACTACATCACTTAGTGAGCCGATCGATTATCGGAAACGGAAACAACCCTCACGCCTCATGATCCAATGCCAGGTGGTCGGCGACGTATGCGCCACGTTCACCCATTGGGCGGTCCTTGCCGACTGTGGTGTCAACGCTCGTCTGGTGTTCCAACTCGGCATTGAGTTCGGCGCCAAAGATGGCGACCACTGCGGAAAACCAGAACCACAGCAAGAGAACGACGATTGACGACAGCGCGCCGTGAATCTCTTCGTAATTGGCGATTTTCTCAACATAGGTCGTAAAGAGCAAAGAGCCGGCAATCCACATCAGCGCGGCGGCGACAGCGCCAACTGTGACCCAACGTGCTTTTGCCTGCCGGCGCGACGGGGCGAACCGGTAGGTGATCGACAGGCCGGCAATGACCGCAACGATCAGCAACGGCCAGCGCAAGAACCGCGCAATTAACTCACTGCTTCCTGACAGCGGCAACAGCGATAAGGCGACTGGCAGCGCAAGAAACGCAATTACAGCCACCAAACCAATCAGCAATGCCGCGATCGTCAAACCAAGTGCCGTGAGGTGGAACTCCCAAAGCGGCCGCTCCTCGTCCTCCCGGTAGGCGACGGTGATTGCCGTCATCATCGCCCGCACAGCGGCCGCCGCCGCCCAGAATGACAGGGCCAAGCCAAAGACAGCCTTCAACGTCAGAGCCGTCTGCCGTTCATGTTCATCCAGGACAGTTTCAAGTTGGTCTTTGATGAGCTGGCTGGAACTCTCAGGCAGGATCGGTCCAACCTCGTTTACCAAGTCCTGCACGGCCGCTTGAGGGATCAGGAGGTTGGCAATCGCCGAAAAAGCCGTCAAGGCCGGAGCCAGAGCCAGCAAAAAGAAGAAGGCAACGCCTGCAGAGATCAGAAATACATTGTCAGCTTGAACCTGGGTGAAGGTCCGCCGAAGAATGTCAATCCAGCCTTTCAACGGCATGTCTCGTACCGAGCGCGCGCAGCTTCCGCGCTCTGAGCGATGGGTTTGATCGCGATTGTTCATGTGCGTAGAACGCCGCCGGAGCACTTTCGTTCCGCAAAAACAATTCTTGGACCCAAAACCCTGGCTGACCGATTGACGATGATTTCTGTTCACGTGACCAGCACTCCTCCGGCCTAGAGCAGCCAGCAAGTTTGAGCGTTTGTTTGCATATCGACTTGAGGTAACGCTCAACAGAATTTGCGACGGTATGTTGAGGAACGGAAACGAAAAACGGGCCGCTTTGCGGCCCGCTCTTTCGTTGGCAATCTTGGTTATCCGTTCAGCGTTTCAGCGTCGGGATTTTTCTTGTAGGCGGCGGGTTCAAAAGTCTTGGCGTTCTCAAGCTCAGATTTGGTGAACGGTGCCACGACCAAAAGCGCGCCGTTTTCAGATTCATACATCTGAAGGCTGTCATAAGACACGGCGACAGGTTTCTCGTTGAACCCCAGAAAGCCACCAACGTCGATAATAACAGCTTCGGCCTTGCCGTCTTCGTTCAAAAGCACCTGCGATATCTCACCGATGTTCGCATCAGCGCTGGAATGAACAGAGGATCCGATCAAGGCTTCAGATGACACCGTGGTGCTCTGGACACGGGTCTTTTCAGCCGTCCATGACGCAATCGTTTCGTTGAGCCGTTTTTTCGCCGGATCAATCGCTTCGGTCCGGACCGTTTCATAGGTCTGTTTTGCGCTCTCGGAAATGTTGTCGATCTCGGTCTGAACCGCAGAAACCGTCATCCAGTCCGGAATATAATCCGGGCGTTCAAAACCATCGGCGTTTTCCAGCTCTGCGCGGGTGACATCGCTGACAACGTCAAACTCACCGTCTGATTTTGCTGTGAAAGACAGGCGATCATAGTCGATCGCGACATCTTTTTCGCCGAGACCGAGAAACCCGCCAACTCCGACAATTGCCGCGCGGATCGAACCATCACGGCTCAAGACCAGGTCGTTCACGGTGCCAATTTCAAACGCCTCACCAGTGGAGGTGTTCAAGACCGATTTACCAATCATGTTGGAGGCGAGAAAGCCTGTTGCCGTGTCCGGCTTCACTCTCGACACGTCAAATTCATAAATAACGCGATCGTTTTGAAAATCCTTTGAAGTAGTACCGGTGTCCTGAGCCAATGCTGGCGTAGTCAGAACGGCCAGAACAGCTGTAGAGGCAAGAAGGTTGCGGATCATAGTCTTCTCCTTCACTTGTAAAAATGAGGTGGCCGTGATTGGCATCTCGTAAACATCATCAGTTGGGAATGGTTCCAAAAAAAACGCGCCGGTAAGGCGCGTTTTCTAATTAAGCAAGCTGTCCGCTACCCCGGGGCCCGGCAAGCAGCCAGACAATGAAACCCACCACAGGGAAGAAAAGGATGCCCAGGATCCAAAGGATCTTTGCGCCGGTAGAAGCGCCGCTCTGGATGATTTTTATGATTGCATAAATGTTCGCGATCAGGACCAGCAAACCGAGAAGACCATATTCCATGATTGAAACTCCTTGTTCTGTCATGTTGGAAACGGTCCGATAGAGGTTTTGGTTCCATCACACCTGCTGTTGGAAAGGAATCTCCGAAGCGGTTTGAGCAAGACGAGAACAATTTTCGAAAGAAGAAATGGAACTTAATTCATTCCCGAGCGTTTAAGAACTGTTACTCAAACAGGAGGATACAATGCTTTCTTGGGCACTCATGTTTCTCGTCGTTGCACTTGTTGCAGCAGTACTTGGCTTCGGCGGTATTGCCGGTACTGCGGTATCAATTGCAAAACTGATTTTCTTTGTCGCGATCGCACTATTTTTGATCTCTGCGATCATGCACGTGGTTCGCGGAAGAAGCGCATAAGCAAAAACTGGGCGCCACTGGCGCCCTTTTTTGTGCCATTTATGATCTTCGTGAAACACTCTGACTTAGCTGCTGTGCTCGCCAGAGGCTGGTTGCAATCTGGGATCTGTCGGCAGGGCTGTTCAACTCAAGATTTGCATCCCGGGCAATATCATAGAGTTGGCGTTTGATCAGAGCCTTGTGCTCTGGACGGCAGACGATAGCCATTTTCCCAAGCGCTGAAATGAGATGGTCCAGAACCAGTACGTTGGATCTTGCGCATTGGCGCAGCGGGGCCATCGCAGTGTGCAGGATGTCCTTCACGGAAATCAGATCCAGCCACACACGCGGAGTGCCATCCTCATCGCACAACAAGGAACTTGGCGCACCGCGTTGCAAGATACGCGCAAAACTCGCCGACAAGTGGTCGATCGCGCTGATTGCCGTGTAGGAATCATTGATGCCGGGAGATAACGCCCTCAGGCCGATTTCCACCAGCAAATGAACTGAGAACTGAATATCTCCCTCCGGGGCCCGGGCTTTGGCGAATTGAAACGCCAAAAGAACGGGATCGGTGTCACAGCCGTCATCCTGACATCTCACCTCGGCGATCGGCATGCCCTCGATCACAAATGCTCCGGGCGTCACAAGCACCTCAATGAACCCATTGTAATGCTTGGCTGTTTCGATCAGATAATCGATGTCAATCGCAGTCACATAACCGCTTCGTTTGCCGTGCACCTTGGTCACCGGCAAGTCCGGGATTTCCTGACGGTCTGACGGTTTTTCAAGTGGCTCATGGGCAAGAAGAGCGTCAATGGACTGGCGCAACGACGTTTGAATACGCCCAATCTCGGCATCCACCCGAATGCGGCCCGCCACGTCGTTTACAAAATAGACCAGCCAGAAAAAGCTCGCCGCCGCCAAGAAAATTGACACGCCAACGGAAAATCGAACTTCTTTCCCGTCCTCGACAACGAATAGTACAAGCAAGGCGTACAAAAAGGTGGCGCCCAGAAGACCGATGGTGATCTGGGTTGTGCGGTTGCTGGCAAAGGTCTCCAGCAAACGGGGAGCAATGTTGCCGGCCGCCAGAGTGAAGACAACCAAGGTCAGCGAATAGACCAAGCTGATGACCGACATCATCGCGCCGGCAATTGTCGAAAGAACGCTCCGCGCTCCTTCGACACTCAGTGTATTGTATCGGAGACTATCGAAGACTTTAGCAAGCAGCTCGTTATCGTCGATAAACAAGGTGATTGGGGCAAGCACTGCGCCAAGAAGCGCAATGCAGACCGGTATGAAAAGAAACCCTTTGATCAGGCGGTAAAGCGCCTGCTCCTTCGCGTTATTCTGGTAGGCAAGCGCCAATCCGTGTGCTCCTGATGTCAGATTTCTTTTCGGACCTGCGCATGCGCAATCAAAGCAAAGAGCGCGGTTCCACCAACGATGTTACCCAAGAGCGTCGGGATCAGGAAAGCTGCAACATCCAAAACACTGGAATGACCGATCCAGACGGCAAACACCGCCTCCACCGATCCGGCGACCACGTGTGTGAGATCAAGAGCTGCGATCAGCCAGGCCATGAGAAGGATGATGGCGACCTGCGAGTTTTCAGCGCTTGGCAGCAACCAGACCAAGGTTGCGACAATCCACCCGGCCAGTATGCCACGCAGGAACATTTCATACTGCGGGATTTCCATCATGTGTATGGAAAGAGATCCAACCGCGTCATAAACCTGGGGCGGCAGAAAAAAGCCGCTTGCGATCGCGGAGCCGAAGACAAAGGTCCCGATCATATTCGCACAGAAAACGATGGCCCACAGACGGACGACGCACAGATAGGTGTGACGTTTGCCTGTGCTGATTGCCGGTAGGACCGCCGTTAGCGTGTTTTCTGTAAAGAGTTGCTGTCTGGCGAGGATAACAATCAGAAAACCTACGCCATACCCGAGATTTTCAACCAAATGGCGCCAAGGAGAATCAGGCAGATAGGCCCGGAACAACGCTTCGCCGAGCACGGAAAACCCGATCGAGAGTCCGGCTGCAATGCCCGACCACCAAAGGCTTTTCGGTCCCCGTGCGAGCTCTTCTTCGCCTTCTTGACGGATAATTTCGTAAACAACGGCGGCTTTCAAACGAAGCCGGTCATCCACCTCGGCAAGATCGTCCGAGGTGAGCCGCGTGCCTTCGTTGTCGAGCCTCTCTTCGGTAATCGGGCTTTTATTGTCTGCCTTTTCGCCGGCAACACGCTCCGGTTGGCGAGCCATAGCTTTCCTCCTGTCCGTAGCGCGAAACTGAGAGAATTTTTTGAAGTTAGGGTTGGGCCGAGAGAGCGTTTTGGATCAGTTCGGCAGATTCAGCGACCGCGAGCTCCGAGCGCTCAAAGCTCTCCTGACCGCTCATCAATTCCTCTAACCGAGCACGTGCCCGTGAGACCCGGCTTTTGACTGTGCCTGGCCTCACACCCAAGATGTCCGCCGCTTCTTCATATGAGAAGCCGCTCGCCCCAATCAGAATGAGCGCCTCGCGCTGATCATCGGGCAGGACCTGCAATGCACTCAGGAAGTCCTTCATCTCCAAATGGCCTGCCTGCTGCGGCTTTGATTCAAGGCTTGCGGCATGTTCGCCATCGGGATCAGCGACCTCGCGCTGCATTTTCCGGCCAACCGAATAATACTGGTTGCGCAAGATGGTAATCAGCCAAGCCGTCAGGTTCGTGCCTTCGGTGAACTTGTCTTTGTTGGCAATCGCTTTGGCCAGAGTTTCCTGGACGAGATCGTCTGCGCGGTCCCGGTTGCCACTGATGGAACGGGCAAACGCTCTCAGGCGCGGAATGGTATCAACCAGGTCCTGCTTGAACTTTGCATTGTTCATCCCTGCGCCTCCCCACCGGAGTTGCCATCAGACTGATCGGCATCATCAAGCGCGGACAGGAGCTCAAGCATGTCATCGGGAACGTCTTCCGAAAGGGCTTCGTCGTAGACCTGTTTCAGCTGATTACCGATCCAGTCTTCCTTGGTCTTTGCGCCCATGTTCGGCCGGATGATACCAGAGCCGGCAATCGCCTGATCCGGTAAGTTTTTGGTTGGCATGGCTAATTCCCGATATTTGCAGCTTCAGTGGCATGTGAATTGTAGCAGAAACGTGCCAGGCAAAAAAAAGTTCCATCTGGCTGGAACTTTTTTTTGCCTGGCGCATTTTCTGGTTAAGGGGACGGTTCACGTCATCTGGATGGCCGCGTAGATGCGGCATTTCATTAAGGAAAAAATGAATGGCCACGAGTCTTTCTCAAGATATTGCACCTTTGCTTCCCTACCTGCGCCGCTATGCTCGCGCGCTCGCAGGAACCCAGCAAAGCGGAGATGCTTATGTTCGCGCATGCTTGCAGGCATTGGTTTCGGATCAAAGCATCATCGATACAGGCGACGGCGTGAAGATTGGCCTTTACAGGCTGTTCCATGTTCTGTGGAATGCGTCCGTCGTTCCGCCCCCAACCACAGACGGCGCGGCATCAATTTTTGAACAGACCGCACAACAGCGCCTTGCCAGCATGGCGCCGGAAAGCCGGCAGACCTTGTTATTGACGACACTCGAGGGTTTCTCGGTGCCCGAAGCCGCGCGGATTATTCAGAAAAGCCCGGAAGAGGTCACTGAACTGATCAAAGACGCCGTAGCTGAAATTGATCGTCAAACGAAAACAAATGTCCTGATTATTGAGGACGAGCCTTTGATCTCGATGGATATCACCCAGATCGTTGAGTCGCTAGGCCACACTGTCCAAGGTGTTTCGCGGACCGCAGACGACGCCATAAAGGCAGCGAAGGCCAACGCTCCGGGGTTGGTGCTTGCCGATATTCAGCTGGCGGATGGCTCGTCCGGGATTGATGCGGTCAAGGCCATCCTGGGCGAAATGTCGGTCCCGGTTATCTTCATTACATCGTTCCCTGAACGCCTGTTGACCGGAGAGCGGCCGGAGCCGACGTTCCTCATTACCAAGCCGTTTAATCCCAATACCGTGAAAGCGGGCATCAGCCAGGCTCTGTTTTTCAAAGGAACAGATGCGGTTGCAGCATAGGGCGAAGTTTATGGAAGACAAAGGCGGGGAGTGTCCCCGCCTTGTCGAAGAGCTCAGTGCTTGGACATCCATTGGTCGACTTCGCGCTCAGCCTCTTCGCGTGTTTTGCCGTACTTCTGCTGTATCAGACCTGCCAATTCCGTTCGACGGCCGTCAACCCGGTCAATCTCGTCATCGGTCAACTTGCCCCACTGGGCTTGAGCCTTCCCTTTGAATTCTTTCCAATTGCCTTCGATTTGATCCCAATTCATCTTTTGAAACTCCCTTTGGTGTCAGACAACTAGAAAACGAATTTCAGCTTGGTTGGTTCCCGAAGAAATCAGCCAACTGCTCCAAAACAGCACATGGCTGCGGACGGTGTAGATCAAAAGGTTCACAAGCCGGCGCTCCAGAAACATCCGGTGAACAAAACGGAAGCCCGACATGCAGGACATCATCAACTATCTCTTTGGGGCCGCATCCTTCATGCCTCATGGATATTGCCTCTTATGGCGGCCTGACCTGGTCGCACTGCATGCGATTTCCGATGGTCTGATCGCCTTGGCCTATATCGCTATTCCAATGGCGATTTTGACGTTCTTGCGGCAACGGCCGGATATCACGGGAACGCCGCGCAGAACCGCCTATCTCTTCGTTGCGTTTATCTTGGCCTGCGCACTGACACATCTCACCGCTCTGGCAACGCTTTGGGTTCCGGCCTATGGCGCTCAAGGGCTCATAAAAGCGACAACAGCCATCATCTCCGTAGCGACAGCATTTGTAGTGTGGCGTTTGCTGAGCCAGTTGATCGACATGCCCTCGGTCAAACTGCTGGAACAAGCAAACGAACTGCTCACAAAAGAAAACCGCGCGCTTAACACAGCCGTCGGCCGGACTAAGGCTGAGCTTGCCCGAACCAACGAGCTCTTCGAAACGGCACTTACCGGAAGCAATATTTCGGTTTTTTCTCAAGACCGGGACCTCAAGTATACATGGATCCACAATCCGCGTTTCGGGCTTGAGAAGTCCGAAATTCTTGGCAAATCAGATGTTGATGTGTTGCCGGATGCAGCTGCCGATCAGGTCGTACCCGTAAAACGCCGGGTCGTCGAAACAGGCGAACCCTCTTCAACCTATATCGGCATAGAGCGGGAAGACACTGAGCCCCTTTACTTCGACCTGATCGTCCACCCAACCTTTGGTGAGGACGGCAAAGTAGATGGCGTGTTGTGCACGGCCGTCGACATGACGGAGAAGAATTTTTACGAGATCCGGCTTGCGTCCATGGCCGCGCAATTGGCGGAAGCGAACAAACGGTTCGAAACAGCCTTGGATGGCTCAATCATCACCGTGTTCGAGCAGGATCGCGACCTCAAATACGTTCATATGGTCAATCCACCGAACGGATTGAAAGAAGACGTTTTCATCGGCAAGACAGATGACGAGATCTTCAACGAAGACGATCAGCTCAAACTTATTCCGGTCAAGAAAAAGGTGCTGGAAACCGGAGAAAGCGCCGTTGTTGAAGTTGATATCGCGATGGACGGAACCGCGAAGTTCTACAATGTCCGCTTCGATCCGGCGCGGGATGCAGAAGGAACAATAACGGGCGTAATCGGCACAGCCGTCGACCTCACCTACAAGAGGGACAATGAACGCCAGATGCACTTGGTCATGCGGGAGTTGACTCACCGGTCCAAGAACCTGCTTGCCGTCATTCAGGCGATGGCCCGGCAAACTGCCGCAAGATCCGATAATCCCGACGAGTTCGTCGAAGTGTTCTCTGCGCGCCTTCAGGCCATGGCCGCAAGCCACGATCTGTTGGTTTCACAGTCCTGGTATGGGGCGGATATTAAAGAATTGATTGTCGCGCATCTTTCTCAATCCATAGATCCGCAAAGCCCGCAAATCATTCTTGAAGGCCCTGGAAAATCCATTACAGCGGATGCGGCTCAAAATCTGGGATTGGCCCTGCACGAACTAACCACAAATGCTGCGAAATACGGAGCATTGTCCGTGCTAGATGGGAAGCTGAAAGTGACCTGGGCTGAAAATGAGGGTGTGGTCGAACTCAAATGGGAAGAGACTGGCGGCCCGGAAGTTGTGCCCCCAAAGCGGAATGGGTTCGGCCGTATGCTACTGGAACAACTCGTTGGGCCTGCGCTGGATGGGGAAGTTAAAGTCGAGTTTGCCTCGGACGGTGTAAAATGCACCATCACCTTTCCTGCCAAACAACTTGTCAATTGAAGCAACGAGCCGATTATGCTGACGCTGACGGCTCGGGCCGACTTACAGACCTACGTCTTCAGCCGCTGAAGCGCGTCTTCGATATCGTGCAGTATTGCCTGACGGTCTACGGCACCTTCAGTCATGTTGGGGGATTGCAGGAGTCTGGTCCGCCAAGACAAAAGGGCTGATTTCTTTTGAGCTCGGTTCAATCCCAGATCGTTCAGAAGGCCTTCGACAGACCGGAAACCGGCGAAACGTTGGGGAACTGAATTCATAACATCGCACATTTGTTTGCAGTTCTAAACTGGGCCTGCCGCCACCCGGAAAAACGGATGGCGGCAGGGTTTTAATTCGTTCTATCTGAACGCACAGCTTATTCGGTGATGAGTGCCCTCAGCATCCAAGCGGACTTTTCGTGGAACGTGATCCGCTCCGTCAAAAGGTCTTCAGTGACAACATCACCGTTGTCGCCCGCGTAAGTCGCCATATCCCGCATCTCCGCGGAGATCGTTTCATGGCTCTCGACAAGGTCGGCAATCATGTCATGGGCGTCCGGCATGCCGCCAGATGGCAACTGGATGGTGAGGTTGAGTTTCCCATCCTGAACGTTTACCGGAGCCCGGTGCCCAAGGGCTCGAATGCGTTCCGCAAGCTCATCGGTGGCCGCAAACATGTCTTCATAATGCTCTTCCGTCAGGTCGTGGATCGACTTGAAGAGCGGGCCGACAACGTTCCAGTGATACAGGTGAGACTTCACCGTCAGCATGTAAGTTTCCGCCAGCATTACCGACAAGTGTTTGGCAAGTTGAGCGCGTACGTCAGCGGAAACGCCGGTTTTGATGGGTTCACTTTTCGGTGTTTCAACCTTCAATACGTTAGACATTTGATTTCCCTTGTAATTTCAGCGCTCTAGACAAGATCGCAGTGGTTCGCCGCATTAGTATTTCTCGGGCGACTCGATGGCACCGATTGTCGGGACCACACCTGCGGTCTGAAGAATTCCAAGACCGGCAAACGTCACAACAGCCAGGAACAGGCTTGCGGCGAGTACTTTTACGACCGGCCGCCCGCGTTCACCCTGACGGGCTTCTTCTGCAGTTCGCTTCGTGTGTTCTGTGACCATTTCGACCACCTCCTAAGCGTGAGTTTCTAGAACGGGCTCGGTGTGTAAATGCAAAGATACGAAAAGCGTTCCGGAAAAAATTTTAAGTTTTTTTGAATTCATATGAAAAAATATATCTAGTTCGCATCGAAAGAAGACGGCATCAGATGCGAATTACACAACATAGACGCCGTCTCATTTAATGGATATACGGAACCGGAAACAACTTCGCGCGTTCTTATATTTAAACGCATGGAGGTTAGATTGAAGAAAAACAGTGTGATTGATGATTTGTTAGATGAAATTACTAGCGCAAATCCTGACCAGCCAGAGTTTCTGCAGGCTATAGACGAGATGGCTCAGTCCATCGGTGGCTGGTACGGAAAGCAAAAAGACTTTCGAAAATCACGAATTTTTCAGCGGCTCGCGGAACCGGATCGCGTCATTTCGTTTCGCGTTTCCTGGCGCGATGACAAAGGCGTGCTCCAGCATAACAGAGGCTGGCGTGTCCAGTTTTCTCATATTCTCGGCCCCTATAAGGGCGGATTACGGTTCGCGCCGAGCGTTACGGAAAGTATTCTGAAGTTTCTCGGCTACGAGCAGATTTTTAAGAACGCCTTGACCGGTCTGCCAATGGGTGGGGCGAAGGGCGGCTCAAACTTCGATCCCAAAGGAAAAAGCCCGGCCGAAATCGAACGTTTCTGCCAATCCTTCATGACGGAGCTATCACGTCATATCGGCCCGGACATCGATGTGCCGGCGGGCGATATCGGCGTAGGTGAACGGGAAATTAGCCTGCTCTACGGCCACTATCTCCGCCTTTCCAACACATGGCATGGCGCTTTGACTGGGAAAGGCTGCAATTTCGGCGGTAGCGCTGTTCGAACGGAAGCGACCGGCTACGGCTGTGTCTACTTTTGCTGTGAGATGCTGTCCCACAACGATATGGAAATCGAGGGCAAGAGGATCGCCATCAGTGGCTCTGGCAACGTCGCGCTTCATGCTGCGGAAAAGGCCATCGATATGGACGCCACGGTATTGAGTGTGAGCGACTCCGATGGGGTGCTGGAATTCAAGGACGGCCTGACTAAAAAAGATCTCGGCAAGGTCAGAAACCTCAAAGGCAAGGGTGGACGCTTGTCGGATCTGTCTATTGGCAAGTTCCACGAAGGCAAAACACCTTGGAACCTTGAATGCGACATCGCCATGCCCTGCGCAACACAGAACGAGTTGGACGAAGATGCGGCCAAAACACTCGTAGAGGCCGGCGTTTCAGCTGTCTGCGAAGGCGCCAACATGCCTTTGACTGCAAAAGCTTCGGAGATCTTTCGACTAAAACGCATCCTCCACGCACCAGGTAAGGCCGCAAACGCGGGTGGTGTCGCCGTCAGTGGTTTGGAGCAGAGCCAAAATGCGATGCGGCAAAGCTGGAGCGCGGAAAAGGTCGACCAGGAGCTTCGGGACATCATGAAGCAGATCCACGGCGAGATCGTTTCTGCAGATACGGGCCAAAAGCAGCTCAGCTACGTCGACGGAGCCAATTTGGCTGCATTCAAACGTGTCGCACATGCGTTTCATTCATTCGGAAGTTTCTGACCCAGTGCGGCTGTGAAAAGGAGAGTGAAAAACAATGACTGAAAAGCACGAACCGTTCAGCAAGGGAGACCGGGTCGCTTGGAACTGGGGTGAGGGTACGGGTGAGGCCACGGTGGTCGACACGCACACGGAGGACATCTGTCTCAACATCAAGGGCACGGATGTGAAGCGGCGCGCGACCCCTGAAGACCCCGCTTACACGCTGCGACAGGATGATGGCGACAGGGTTCTCAAATCCGCGAGTGAACTGACGCTGATCAAGAAAGGAGATGGAAAATGAGCAGCAAGGATCGCCCGAGCATCAAGGACGAAGAAACCTATGACGCCTTGCGGCGTGAGGGCTACGGAAAGTCAAAAGCGGCTCGTATCGCCAACGCACAGGCGAATGAAAACCAATCGCCTTCTGAAAAGGGTGGGTCACAGCGACCCTTTGAGGATTGGACCAAGGAAGAGCTCTACGAGCGGGCGAGAGAACTGGAAATCGAAGGCCGATCAGAAATGTCCAAAGACGAGTTGATTGGCGCCCTTCGGGACTGATTGATGTTTCCAATTGAATTTTCCCAAGTGCTGGGAACTTTTGTCTGACCTCCAAGTTTACAGAGGGTTGGACCTATGCGCTCCAGCCCCAATCGAGCAGCATGGAGCTGCTTGAACACAACATTTCCCACCGGCGGTTCGGGGACATTCCCCGGGTTTTCCGGAGCTAATTGGAGGCATTTCATGGCAACTGCCAAAAGCACTTCCACTTCTTCGACCAAGACTGCAAACGACGCGGTGAATGCCAGTGATATTGAAGCCGACATTCAGCGCATCCGCGAGGACATTGCCGCGCTTGCCGGCTCACTCAAAAATTACGGGTCTGGTAAAAGCCAGGAATACAAATCGCGTGCGACCGCGGCAGGTGAAGATCTAACGCAAATGTCTCAGGACGCGCTCGATGATCTGACCCGTGAATTGAAATCCTATGAGCGGGCCGTGACCGATGAAGTCCGCCGCCACCCCTTGCAATCCCTGGGAATTGCGGCCGGTGTCGGTTTCCTGATTGCAGCTTTGATCCGCCGTTGATCATGCGGTCGGTCCCCCTCGCCTTCTCGGCGGCATCCCGCGACCTGCGCGGGATGGTGCGCCGGACGAAGCGCAACATCGTTATAATGGCGATTGCTGCCGCGTCTTTTGGCACGGCCTATCTGGCCGGTCTTGCCGCACTTGGCATTTATCTTTCTGAACAGCTCGGAGCCTTGAGCGCTGCTTTGGCCATCGCCCTGGGAATGATTGGCGTCGGTCTCGGCCTTCTCATTGTTTTAGCGGTCTTGAAGAAAATCGACGAGCGGCGCAGCGCGAAACGCCGCGCGGCTCAAAGGCTGGCCATAGCAGCAGCAGTTTCAGTCCTCCCACAACTGACCAATCGAAAGAGCATCATCGCCCTTGCCGCATTGGGTGGACTTGCGCTTTTTGCAGCGCGGGGCGGCGGAGATGACGGGACCTGATATGGCACACCACGCTCCACCCGAAGCTCACGCAAATGTATCAGCCTCACCAGTTGGGATTGCAGATCCAGCCACGCGTATGTCCCTTGTCATACTTGCGTGTCTGGCTCTTGTGTTTGCGCTGGATGTGGGCAAGGTCATTCTTGCGCCGGTCTGTTTGTCGATCGTGGTCGGTTCCTTGTTCGGACCTGCGGCGGATCGTCTTGGCCGTCTTGGCATACCGTCATGGGTGTCGGCGGCCTTAATGGTGGTTTTGTTTATCTTGCTCATCACGACCGCCGGCGCAGCATTTATGGTGCCGTTGTCTGACTGGCTCGACAAACTGCCGTTGATCTGGGCCAAGCTGCAAAGCCAGCTCGTTTCCTGGCAGGGGTTGTTTGCCTCCATCAGCAGTCTGCAGGAAGAACTCCGCAATGCGATGGGCCAATCCGGAAACATGCAGGTTAGCGTCGATGAAACGTCGCCGGTGGAGAGCGTTTTCTACTTCGCCCCGACTTTCATGGCACAGATAATATTGTTTCTCGCTAGCCTTTATTTCTTCGTCCTGACCCGGCCGCGAGTTTTCCGATCTACTGTCGATTGGTCAACTCCGGCAACAAAACGGTATCGCATGGCAATTGCGTTTCAACGGATCGAAAAGCGGCTCTCGACTTACCTGTTGTCCATTACTTGCGTGAATGTCGGTCTGGCAGCCGCCGTTTCAGCGGCTCTTTGGCTGATCGGTGTGCCGTCACCGGTCTTGTGGGGCGTTCTGGCGGGTGTGCTTAACTATGTAATTTACATCGGCCCGGCCATCATGGTGCTGATCATGACAGGTGTGGGGCTGTCGATTGGAAACTCAATTCCGGAAATTCTCCTGCCGCCAATGGTCTATCTGCTTATCAATCTTTTTGAGGCGCAGTTCGTCACGCCAACGGTTCTCGGCCGGACAATGACGCTCAACCCATTTCTCGTATTCTTGACAATCGCATTTTGGATTTGGCTTTGGGGTCCAATCGGTGGTTTCATTGCCGTTCCAGCCCTTTTGGCAGGGGTAACGCTATATGAAATTTCGAATGATCCGTCTGAATGACAGGCGGATCGTTAGAATAAAAAAACAGCTGCTCGGACTTTTCCGAGCAGCTGTTTTTTATTCAGTGTGCACGCAAATCAATCTGAGTTTAGCGCAATCATACCATTTGCAAGCGGCCAGCCGATACATGTTGTCTGCTGCATGCTGGACACACAGCGGACCGGGCGTTTGTGAACATCGTCGAGGGAAATCTTCAAGTCACCTTTCCCGCTAGAGAACGTGTCTTGCACCTCCGCAGCTGCAATAACTGGGTTTGTATCAACACCCTCGTCTTCATAAAGGTATTCTGTAGCAGCAAGAGCACTGGTGAATAGAGTTCCCACAATAACCACAGGTGTACTGAGCGTAAGAACTCGCTTGCGAAAAGTAATCATATCACTACCTCCGCTTATTAAACGCACAACTTAAGATAAAGTTTCACTCAGATCACTCTGACACGCCATAAGTGGAAAAGAGGTGATTTATCAAGCGCATATAACTTATGTTAATGCGCGATATGAGGCATTGTGCAACGTTGCTGTCTTGGCAGCGGGCGTATGGCGAGCACATGAATGACCGATGAAATGATAGCATCTGACGTAAAGCCGAGCGGCGCAGCGTTGATTGTTGAAGACAATCCAATCATCGCGCTCGACACCCAAATGATGCTGGAAGAAATCGGCTTTGCGCCTGTGGTTGTGTTGAACAAATTGTCTGATGGATTGGACGCGCTGACAGGCAACCTTTTCAGCTTCGTTATCCTTGACGTGCGTATGGGCGACGAAACGAGCCTAAAATTCGCCCGGCTATTGATTGAACGCGGGACGCGATTTGTTTTCGCCAGCGGCTACGGCGATACTGATACTCTGCCGCATGAGTTCAAAAGCCACGCTCTTCTCAGCAAGCCCTACACAAAGGAACAAATTCTGGAATTGCTGTAGGGGAAAGCTGCTCGGGCCACTATGTTAAATCAACGGCCGGAGTGTTTTGACATCGCGTTCATAGGCAGCAAGATCCTCCAAGCCTTCCCTGTTCAGAATACGGATCCGGTTCTGTTTCCAGCTGAAATAGTTTTCGCTCTGCAATGTTCGGATGGTTCTGTTGGTGTGGACCGGTGTAATACCGAGTGCATCTGAAAGGTGTGCCTGCGTAAAGGGTGCATCAAACGACTGGTTCTGAGCGTATCCGACTGTTTCTGCACGGTCGTGGAGATGCAGGAGCAAATAGGCGAGCCGTTCTTGAGCGTTGCGACGGCCAAGGCTCAGAAGGTGGCCGTCAATCAGCTGTTCTTCGCGCGATGCCATCCAGGTCATGGAAAATGCAAGGCCGGGATAATCCTTGAAAACCGACCAGACCTTGTCCTTTTGAAAGACACACAACGTCGTGTCAGTCAGCGCCGTAACTGTGTGTTGCATTTCATTCAAGACAGCGAGCTGCAGCCCAAGAAGATCGCCTGGCAGGGCGAAATTCAAGACTTGGCGCCGACCATCTGCCAGCGATGTGTGCCGGAAGGCCCACCCTTCAAGGAGGGTGTAGATGTGGGGCGTCTTGTTGTCTTCCAAAATGATGGTTGAACCGGCCTCGACCTGAAGTTCGCCCGTTTTGAATTTGGTGACGAAGTCCAGTTCCTTGTCTTCAAACGGGCGGAAAACGTTCTTTTGCCTGAGGGGGCATGCATGGCACTTTGTTTGAAAATTCATGCTGTCCGTCATTGGTTGGTCTCCGCATCCCGTGGATCGCGCCCCCACACCTTTATGAGCACCTTGACCGGTCATACGGCGCAGTCGGGATTGCGAATAGGTCAGTTAAACACCTGAAGAAACGGTCGGAAAGCATATCCGTTCCAAATTTTTCCGTCAGCAAAGCCCAAAACCTGCTCCATCCGAACCTGATTAAGCCAGGTCTCTTTGGAACCGAATCGATCCTCGCGCGTTAACTGGTCAAATGACGAAAGCGATGATGACAGATATGCGTGAAGACAATGACCATGATGCAGACGCGGTTTTTGCCGAATTGAATTCAGGCGATCGCCGCGTAGGCGTCGAAATCGAATTCGGCGGATTGTCTGCCTCAAAAGCGGCAAAAGTGGTCCACGAAATCGTCGGCGGAGATACCAAGGAAGTAGACGCCCATCGTTATAAAATCCATGGCACGTCTCTCGGCACCGTCACGATCGAGCTTGACAGCAAGTATGTCCATACCAGCAAAGACGATACGGACGCCCAGAAAAAGGCGCGCCAAATCGCTGGTGACCTCGGCACATCAATTGTGCCGACCGAACTCATCACCGCGCCCATCTTCCTATCCGATCTCGGGACCGTGGATACGCTTGTACGGGCCCTCGCGAATGCAGGCGCAATGGGTAATGAGCAGCCACACTTGGCTTGCGGATTGCACCTGAACATCGAATGGAAGAGCGAATCCGTCGAAGCCCTATTGAGGGTCCTGCAGGCTTACCTGCTTATGGCCCCGAAGTTGCGCGAAGAAATTGAGCCGGATCCGACCCGAAAGCTTTTGCCGTTCATTGCAAGGTTCCCGTCTGACTATGAGCGGACTGTTCTTGATCCGGCTTATCAGCCGGACCTGGAAACATTCATACGCGACTATTGCGCAGCCAACCCCAACAAAAACAGGGAGTTGGATCTCCTGCCGCTTCTGGCGTCGCTAAATGCAGGATGCGTGGAGGAGGCGATTGGCAAAGAGCCGAAGGCCGTCCGTCCGGCATTTCATTACCGGCTACCCGACGCACGCATTGGAGACGCCACATGGTCCGTTGCCGAGGAATGGAAACGATGGAAGCGCGTCGAAGAGCTGGCAGCCGACCAGCAGGAACTCATGAACCAATTGGAAAGTTGGCGTGCTGAAAACGAACAGCCGGACGGGCTTCTGGGGGCTGCCAAACGATTGATCAACCGGGTAAAAAGCTCATGAAACCACTCATTGGCGTATCGACATCGGCAACCGGCGGCTGGCGATCCTATCTTGCCATATCTTTCGCGATATGGCGGGCCGGCGGGCAGTCTCGACGGATCACCCCGAAAACCGGGTATTCGATCACTGAGCTGGACGGCGTGATTGCTGGCGGCGGCGATGACATCAGCGCCTCTGTCTATGGTGGGGAATTGCTCCCGAATGTGCGCCTTGATCCGGATCGCGACGCTTTGGAGACAGAGCTCATCCCCGAGGCTGTGAGACTGGAAATCCCGGTACTTGGAATTTGCCGCGGCGCGCAAATGATCAATGTGAGCCAGGGCGGGACGCTGCACACGGATATTTGGGAAGTCTTTGAGACCGCGCCCAAACTTCGCACGGTGTTGCCTCGAAAGGAAATTGGTATTGCCAGTGATGCATGGCTTGCATCTGTCCTTCAAACGCGGCGGTGCCGGGTCAATGCGCTCCATCATCAGTCCATCAAGAAGACAGGGCGTGGTCTGCGGGTTTCAGCCTTGGACGACCACGAGATCGTGCAAGCGATCGAAGCCAGATCCGGAAAACCCGTGATCGGTGTCCAATGGCATCCGGAATTGATGCCGTTCTCGAAGACACAACAACGGTTGTTCCAATGGCTCGTTGAGGCCGCAAAAAATCGGAAAGACACCGGCGAATATTTCGAACTCGCGGCCTGACAGGCGCGCTTGATCTGCCGGCAAACCATCTGAACCGAAACAAACACCTGCCTGGACCAGACCCACTCTGGCCGGGCATAGAAGGAGAATTTAATGACCGATAAGGTTGAAATCCTGGAGAAATCCAAAGTCACTCATGATGTTTGGGCACTCACGACAGCCCGCCCTGATGGGTTCTCATTTGAACCAGGTCAGGCGACCGAAGTGCGGATTGACCGTGAAAAGTGGCGGGAAGAACCGCGGCCATTCACCTTCACTTCCTTGCCGGACGACGACGTTCTGGAATTCACCATCAAAGCATATCGGGACCATGATGGCGTGACCAACAAGCTCGATGATGTAAAAGTTGGCGAGAAACTTCTGATTGATGATCCATGGGGCGCAATCACCTACAAGGGACCAGGGACATTCATTGCAGGTGGTGCGGGAATTACGCCGTTCCTGGCGATCCTCCGGGACCTGAAGCAAAAGGGCCAACTGTCCGGGCATCGGCTGTTGTTCGGCAACAAGACGTCAGATGATATCATCTTGAGGGATGAACTGGATGACATGGCCGGTCTTGAGGTCATTTATGCGCTGAGCGACGAGAGCAAAGACGGCATGCGTGAAGGGCATTTCGACAAAGCCGCGTTGAAGGACATTCTCGGGACCACGGATCAAATGTTCTATGTCTGCGGTCCGCAGAAAATGGTCGACGCTGTAATCGAAAACTTGAAAACACTCGGCGTCTCCGCCGACATGATCGTCACGGAAGACTGATGTCTGGTCAGGCATGTGCGTGGACTGCAGGCGAAAGGTCGGGCAAAAGCCCCAACGTTTTATGCGCAAAAAGGATGTCCTTCTGCTGTAGCCGAGGCAACTAAACCTCGCAGAATCTGCGCACAAAGAAGTCTGCAAACGCTAACACTGACTAAGCATTGGCGAGCTCGGTCTAAACGCAGATCCTGGCATTTGCGAGTGGGACTGTGTCAAACAGAGCTTGCCGGAACCGCGCCTTCTACGATGCACAGTCCCGGCAAATGTTTTCAGCAACACTCAGGCCCAGCTTGAGCTATGCGTTGATAGTTTCCAGCACACGATCCGGCGTGAACGGCATATGCCGCAAACGCCGCCCGGTTGCCCGGTGGAAGGCATTGGCAATCGCGGCCGACACCATCGGCGTGCCCACCTCCCCAACCCCGATCGGCGGGGCGTCGACCTCGGCCATATAGATCTCGATCGGAGGGATTTGGTTGGCCCGCGCAATCTCGTAATCCCAGTAGTTGTTCTGCACGACTTCGCCATTTTCGATATCGATTTTTTCGCGCAACGCCATTGAGATGCCGAAAATGATGCCGCCTTCGATCTGGTTATGCGCGTTGTCCGGAGAGACAATGAGACCCGCGTCGACCGCAGCCCAGAAGTGTTTCACGGCAATATCGCCCGTGGATTGATCCACTTCGATCTCGGCGACACCCGCGGCCATCGAAGAACTGTAGCCGGCAAAGGACAGTCCGAGGGCACGGCCATCCTGATTGGACCAGTTCGACATCTCGGCGACTTTTTCCAGAAGATGGCGGCCCCGCGCATTGTCAGCCACAAGATCCATCCGGAAGTCGAGTGGATCGCGGCCTGCTTGCTCCGCGAGTTCATCCATGAAGGCTTCGGCGGCAAAGCTGGTATAGGCTGCCCCGATCCCCCGGTAAGGTGCCAGACGCGCCTGCCGCGGCGTGATGATGTGATCGGCCCGGAAATCCTTGATCCCGTAGAACTTGCTCTCCGCACCGCGCATGGAGATCACATCATTTGGTTTGACCGCATCCCAGCGCACCGGGTTGAAAAACCCTATCACCGTTGGCGTTGCCACCTTGTGATGCCAGCCATCCAGTTTCCCGTCGGCCGTGAGGCCTGCCTCCAGCCTTTGGGCAGCCGCGGGACGGAATGTACCGTTCTTGACATCATCTTCCCGGGTCCAGATAACTTTCACCGGACGTCCAACCGCCTTTGAGCTGAGCACGGCGTCGCGCACATAGTCTTGCGCGAAGGCAGTCCGCCGGCCGAAGCTGCCGCCCATGGTCATCATGTTGAGCCGCACCTTGTCTTGCTCGATGCCCAGGACGTCCATCACCGTTCGGGTTGTCCAGGACTGGGTTTGGGTCCCGGCCCAGACTTCGGCTCCCTGACCGTCAGGATCAACACTTGCGACGGCAGCCATCGGTTCGATCTGCGCATGATAGGCGTAGTCCGACAGATAGAGCTGGCTATAGGTCTGATTTGCAGCTGCAATGGCTGCTGGCGCATTTCCTTTTTCCGCCCAGACAGCCTGTTCGGCCTCGGGATCTCCCGCAGCTTCGGCGTAAAGCCGGAGCGTTTCTTCGCTGTTGAAGGCTCGCGCCGGTGCGTCCTCGCTCCAGGTCACCTCCAACATGGACCGCGCGCCCAAGGAACTCCACAAGCTCTCTGCGACGACCGACACGCCATCCGGCAGCGCGACGACATCCAGAACCCCCGGAACGGCACGCGCTTGCGTGTCGTTGATGGTCAAGGGGCGCTCGCCCTCCACTGGGGCTCGCAAGACCGTGGCATACGCCATGTCCGGCAGATCCACATCGATGGCAAAGACCGCCTTTCCAGTTGACTTTGCCACCACATCCCGACGCGGCACATCATGCCCGATGATCCGGAACTCGGATAGATCCTTCAGCTTGACCGCATCGGCTTCCGGGACAGACGTGCCGTCTGCACCGCGGGCGACCAGCTCGCCGTAGCCAAGGCGGGTGCCATCCGGCGCCACAACGGCGCTCGGCTCGGTCCGCAGTTCTTCTTTTGAAACGCCAAGCTCGCGCGCGGCAATCTGCAGAAGGACGTCGCGCGCTTGCGCACCGGCGCGGCGCATCGGGTCAAAATAGGCCTGCACACCCGTGCTGCCGGCCGTATAAAGCACATTGCCGAACAGGGGATTGCCGAACCGGCGGTCATCAGCATTCAGTTGTTCGATGACCACATCATCCCAATTGGCATCAAGTTCTTCTGCCAGGATTTGCGGTAGGGTCGAGTAGCTGCTTTGGCCCATTTCCGTTGACGGAAAGACGATGGAAATCGTGCCGTCGGGCCTGATTGTCAGCCAATGATTGACATCCAGAGACGACCCGGCGGAGGTGGCCGCACGCACCGCGGACACACCGCTCAGGTCGATGGCAAAGGATAGTCCAGCGGCCATTTGCACGAACCGTCGGCGGGATATGGTCAGAGCTTCATTCGCCTTGGTCATGATCAAGCCTCCTTCGCAGCACGTTCGACAGCTT
The DNA here is from genome assembly GCF_055755305.1 of Roseibium sp. R5. NCBI lineage: Bacteria > Pseudomonadati > Pseudomonadota > Alphaproteobacteria > Hyphomicrobiales > Stappiaceae > Roseibium > Roseibium sp. R5. The sequence goes on along the minus strand of NZ_CM146910.1, from coordinate 1,386,597 downwards.
TGAAGATGCGGTTGTAGGTCCCGCACCGGCACAGGTTCGCGCTCATCGTGTCGACGATTTCTTCGCGGCTTGGCTGCGGGTTTTCCGCAAGCAGGGCAGCCGCGCGCATGATCTGGCCGGACTGGCAGTAGCCACACTGGGGAACCTGCTCTTCGACCCAGGCCTTCTGGAGAGGATGCGATCCATCTTCGGACAGACCCTCGATCGTGGTGACCTCAGCCCCTTCAACATCGGCAAGCGACATTTGACAAGAGAACATGGCTTCTCCGTCGACGTGGACAGTACAGGCACCGCACATCGCTGCGCCGCAGCCGTATTTGGTCCCTTTCAGATTTGCCGTATCGCGCAGGATCAGAAGCAGTATTTCTTCAGGCGGATTGGTGTACTCAACGGGACGACCGTTCAGGATAAACTTTGTCATTCCAAAATCTCCTAGATTGGCTGCGGTGTTGCGGACTGGGGCACGACAAAATGCCGGACCACGGGACCGCTTTCGCGGATATCGAATGTGCGCACGCTTTGCTGCAAGTCAGCATCATGACGCGTTACGCGGGCGTGTTGTTCCAGGTGCTCGGCCCAACTCGGCAGATGGAAGCTTTCGATCCAAATCTCCGGGTCCTCCACGCTCTGGTGTAGATCCCATCGCGTGGCCCCATTGCGTAGGCGCTCTTTTGCAAAGTTTTGAAGGGCGGCTGTAAAACCGGCACGATCCGCCTCGGCGATTCGGTATTCAACCGTGACCATGGCAGGCTGATCCACCGAACTGCCGGGATCCAAGGCTGGAGCCTGCGGCCAGACGTTGGCGGACGACAGATCCAGGGATTCGGCCTGTCCGACCTCCACCTTGCGCGTCAGGATCATTCCGGCGATCAATCCTGTCGCCGCGATAAGCAGCGTGATCGGTACCGAAGTCGCAGTCGCAATCTGTCCCCACAGAATGGACCCCAGGGCCATGGACCCGAAGAACCCCATCAGAAAAACGGCGAGACCACGGGCACGGACCCAGTCAGGCAATGCCAATTGGGCAGACACGTTGAACGAGGTGAGCACGGCAATCCAGCTGAGACCACCAAGGAAAGCCGCAGCCATCAGGGCGAAGGATTCTGCCGACAATGCGAGTACTGCAAGGGCAGCCGCTGTACCGAGCGTGCCGAGCTGCACTGTCTGATTGGATGTTAGTTTGCCCGTCAAACGCGGTAGAAACAGGGCACCGGTGACAGCTCCTGCACCGATCAAGGCCATAAGCATTCCGTAGAGTTCTGATCCCCCGTCAGCCACACCCCGAGCGATGAGCGGCAACAGGGACCAATACGCCGATGCGAACACAAAGAAGGCGACCGCACGGACTAGAGTGGCGAGCATCGGGCCGTTGTACCGGACATGACGCAGGCCGGTCACCATTTCGGACAGAATGGATCCGTGATGGGTTCGTTTGGGCGCAGCTTCGGGCCGCCAGAAAACAAGAGCCGCGATGATCACCAGATGTGTGGCCGCATTCAGTGCGAAAGGTGCCGCCAGACCAACCCCGGCGATCAGGATACCGGCCAGCGCCGGGCCGATGGCCCGGCTGATGTTGATACCCATGGAGTTAAGTGCGATCGCTGGCTTAAGGGTTTCGCGCGGGATGAGTTGCGGCACGACCGCCTGCCAGGCCGGTGCCATAAAGGCCGCGCCGGTGCCGATCACAAAGGTGAACACAATCAACAAAACGGGCGTCATCTGCTCTTGCCACACAAGCAAGGCAAGCACGGAAATTACTCCGAAAAGCCCGAGGTTGATCGTAATCAGCATACGCCGTTTGTCCAGCCGGTCTGCCAAGGCACCTGCCAGTAAAGCAAACAGAAAAAACGGCAGCGTCGTCGCCGCTTGCACCAGTGTGACAACCGCAGGGCTGGAATTCAGCGTCGTCATCAACCAGCCAGCTCCGACATCGTGCATCCAGGTGCCGATGTTTGAGATCAAGGTGGCGACCCAGAGCAACGCAAAAGCACGATACCCAAATGGTGACCATGCAGATACGACCGGTTTGGCATCAGTGAGTGTTGACATGGCAAGCGGCCTGTTCCTGTTAAACGCTTGAGAACTTCGGTTTTCTAGATGCTCGCAATCGGCTTACTGCGTTGCCGATCCGCTTCTGATCACCTCTGACAAAACACGGACCCGCATACCCGGGCGCAAGACCCCCGCACTGTTTTCCAGAGTGGTCCAAACGCGTATTGTCCCAGTATCAGGATCCACCCAGACGGCTGTCGCGGTGGGAGTAAGACCGCGGGCTAGAAGTTCCCCATCAGTCGTCATGACTTGCAAACGGACACTTTGAAGAAATTCATCCGCGGTAGACGCCCCGGTTTCCTTCATTTGGCGCAAGCGGATTTCGTATGGAACTTCGTAAACAATCCGAACCGGGTCTAAATTCACGATTTGAAAGATCGGTGGGTCTCCAGAGCTGAACTCCAACAACGCGCCCACCCGAACTCTTGGATCTTCAACGAAGCCGGCTATTGGCGCTCGGATCACGGTATCGTCGAGCGCCGTACGAGCAAGTGAAAGCTCCGCGCTTTCAGCGCGTTGAGCCGCTTCGGCCAACACGAGATCCGTCTTCGCTTCCGTGAGTGCAACATCTGATGCAGTTCCGGATGTCGTAAGGCGTTGTATTCTCGCCAACCTACCGTGGGCCTGCTCAGACAGCGCATTCGCCCGCGCAAGCCTGGCTTGTGACACAGCAACCTTCAGCCTCGGCACATCTTGCTGCAGTCGGGCAAGTACCGTTCCTGCATCCACAAAATCCCCTTGCGATACCAGTACTTCGGCAACGATCCCTTCGACGCGGCTGTAGACGTCCGCTTGATGAACAGCCTCGACCTGACCATCGAACTCGAGCGTTTCAGCATCCGCAGACACCATAAAGCCAATGGTGCAGAGCCCTGCCAGTAACAGAGCTCGAGCCTTTCCCATTCTATGCATCCGAAAAACAGCCATGATTTTTCGCTCTCCCACACCGAAAGCCTATTCCGCAGCGACAAGCGACGACCCGCTTAACCGACTTTTGGGCGCCCCTGGCGCACCGAAGACGGGGACGGGTGACCAGTCGGGCAGTTCTGGAAGCGGCGCCGGAGCGTGGTCGGCAAACGGACCTTTAGCGTGGACGATCTTGCCGCCCGAGAAGGTCATGTCAGCTTCGATTTCAATGATCTCGTCTTCCGGGATCGCGAAATAGTCACGATCCAGAACGGCAATATCGGCAAACTGACCGGCCTTGATCTGGCCTTTCTTGCCCTGCTCGCGGCTGAACCATGCCCCGGCCGCAGTCCAGTGCTGAAGCGCATCCTGCCGCGAAAAGCGGTTTTGGGCCTGCCAGATAACATCGCCGCCACGGCCCTTTCCGGACACGGCCCAGTGGATCGCAAGCCACGGATTATAAGACGACACCCGCGTCGCGTCGGTGCCTGCCGCAAGCGGCGCCCCGGAGGCCATCATCTTCTTGACCGGCATGACATCATTCAGTGCAGCTTCACCATAGCGGTCGCGATAAGCCGTGGCCTGGAACGCGATCCGGTTCTGGTAACTGATCCCGCCGCCCAAACGCGTCACCCACTCCATGGTGCTTTCTGAAATGGTCTCACCGTGATCGAAGATCCAGTTGAGCTCCTCAAGACCTTTGTCACGACCGACCTCTTCCAAAATGGTCAGCAGGCGATGTGCACTCTCTTCGTAAGTGCAGTGGAAGCGAATTGGCCAACCGTTCTCCAGGAGAAATTCCAGTACCGGCCGCAGATCCCCCTCCATGCGTTTCGGCAATTCGGGGCGCGGGTAGGAAAAGTCTTCGAAATCGTAGGCCGATGCCACGAGCATTTCGCCCGCACCGACGCATTTTAGATAGTCGTTGCCCTGGTCCGGTTTGACAATGTCGTTCCAGCGCTTGAAATCGTCGAGCTCAAACAGCGGCCGCTGCGCAAACAGCTGATACCCAATGCGCACGGTCTGTTCACCGCGTTTGTTCAGCTCGGAGATAACGCCGTAATCATCCGGGTAATTCAAAAAGCCGCCGGCACAGTCGAGTGCCGAGGTCAGGCCAAGCCCGTTCAGGGCCCGGAAATAGTGCTTGGTCGACGTGATCTGCTGCTCGAAGTCGAGCTTCGGCGCCATGTCGAGCAAAGCGTAAAGCGGCTGCGCGTTCGGGCGCGCCATGGCCAGGCCCGTAGGGTTGCCCTGATCGTCCCGCTCCAAACGGCCGGAGACGAATGGTTCATAAAAATGCTTGTCGATGCCGAGGGCACGCAGCGCCGCCTTGTTGAGCCACGCCCGGTCATAAAGGTGCAGAACATAAACGGGCACTTCCGGCGCGACCGCATTGATCTCGTCGATGGTCGGAAGGCGCTTTTCAGCGAATTGATCGGCCGACCAACCACCGACCACCCGGATCCACTGGCCTGCAGGCGTGCGTTGCGCCTGGGCTTTGAGCATCGCCAGGCCATCAGCCAGGGACGGCACGTGGTCCCAGCGCAACTCCATCGCAAAGTTGTTACCCTGACGGATGATGTGGGTGTGGCTGTCGATCAGGCCGGGGATGACACGCTGGCCATTCAGGTCGATCACCTCGGTTCCGGCGCTCTTCAGCCGCAGGATATCGGCATCGCTGCCAACCTCCAGGATCAATCCATCCTTGAGAGCGATGGCAGTTGCCTCCGGTTGTTCCGGATCCATCGTCGTGACCTTGCCGTTAAAGAGGATCATGTCCGCCATCACCACACCTTTCGAAAACTATTATGAGAGAAGACCGTCCCGGCATCCGCCGGGACGGAAAAGACTTGCCGGATTACTCGGCCGCGATTTGCGTGGCCGCCGGAACAGGCGATTGTGTCTCGCCGGTGTGCGAGGTGCGAGAGGGCGCTTTGTGCACCATGGTGTAGGCGTAATCGACGCCCATGCCGTAGGCGCCAGAGTGCTGTTGGACGGTTGCAATGACGGCGTCATAGGTGTCACGACGGGCCCAGTCACGTTGCCATTCCAGAAGCACTTGCTGCCATGTCACCGGGATAACGCCAGCCTGCACCATGCGGTCCATGGCATACTTGTGGGCATCTTCACTGGTGCCACCGGACGCGTCAGCAACCATGTAGATTTCGTAGTCCGTGTCAGCCATGCAGCTTAGCGAGAAGGTAAGATTGCAAACCTCGGTCCAAAGACCGGAGACGACGATCTTCTTTCGGCCTTTGGCGGCGTTTTCTGCCAGAGCATCCCGCACTTTTTGATCGTCCCAGGAATTCATCGATGTCCGCTCGAGCAGCGGCGCATCCGGGAACACATCAAGCAACTCTGGATACGTGTGACCGGAAAAGGAGTCCGTTTCGACGGTGGTGATGATGGTCGGGACATCGAAAATCTTTGCCGATTTTGCCAGCGCAACTGTGTTATTTTTCAAAACCTGTCGATCGATCGATTGCACACCAAATGCCATCTGCGGCTGGTGGTCGATGAAGATCAACTGGCTGTTTTCCGGGGTTAGAACCTGAAGCTTAGACATAGAAACACTCCGTTAGTTTGGTCAGGATTGGCTTTCACGTTTATCGTCGCTGGAAGCGTCGCGATCCGCGACGGAAAAGCTCTTCGTGTGAAGACAGTTTGACAGGATATCGTTGTGGCCGCGTACCCACTGGACGGCGGCCTCGCCTGCCAGCATGCCCAGGAGGCCAAGCAGGGCGATGATGGGTGGGGCGGGAGAGCGCACGGCAATAAGGCCGTAGATCACGCCGATTCCGATGCCAGCGGCCAGTGACAGGACATAAGGTTGCCAGGTCATTCGCATTGTTCTCCTGAAACGGGCAGCTGAAAGCTGGAAACCCTGTTTTTCACGTAATTGTACGTACTCGCCTGGGGCATAAGTGGAGCGCTATCTTTTCTGGACAAAGCAGAAGATTTGGGCTTACAGTTTAGTTTAACTAACCCATGAAAGCCGCCGCCATGCCGCTGAGCCGTTTGCCTTCCCTGTCCAGTCTGCGCGCCTTTGAGGCTGCGGCCCGCCGGGGATCTTTCAAGGCCGCGGCCGCCGAGCTTCATGTGACGGCGGGAGCAGTTAGCCAGCAAATCAAAGGACTTGAGGCGGATCTTGGGGTGATCCTGTTCACCCGCAAGATCAGGGCGGTTCATCTCACACCCCATGGTCAAGCGCTGCAACCGGTCCTGAGCGATGCCTTTTTGGCGATACGCCAGGCGGTCGACGCGATCCGTCCCGGCAAGACGCCCCCGCGCCTGCGCATCAATTCCAGCGGGCCGATCATCGGCAAATGGCTGTTGCCCCGACTGCATCGATTCACCGAGTTCAGACCCGATACTTTCGTGAACATCGAGACTGAAGGGGGTGTGAACGCGATGACCGAGGACGGACCGGACATCGTCATCCGCTACGCTCATGCGGCTCCTAGCGATCTTTACAGCATCAAGTTGCACACTGAACTTCTGATCCCCGTTGCCAGCCCGCAACTTCTCGCAGCGCGTGGCATTCGCAGCCCGGAGGATCTGCACAAAGCGCCCATTTTGCATGTTGCAAACCCGATGCGGATGCGCCAGCGGCCGGCCTGGGCACGCTGGTCCGACGTTGCTGGCCTTGCCGACCAATCGACCCGGCAAGACTCGGTAATGTTCGAACCTCTTGCTGCCGACCAGGTGGTCGACGCCGCGGCTTCTGGTGTCGGCATCGCGCTGGCCCAATCCCTGCTTGCCCACGGCGCGCTGTCCGATGGACGGCTGACCTGCCCCTTCGGACCGGTCATACCCTCGGGACTGTCTTATTATCTGTGCTGCCGGCCTGGCCGGGAAAGCACCCCCGACGTAGCCGCCTTTTTCGATTGGGCAATGCACGAAGCCGCCGTTTTGACAACGCTGAACGCCCTGCATTCTGGATCTTGACCGCATCAGTCTGCAAAGCCTCGCACCAGTGCTGCCAGTTCACTGTCACGCAACTCATGTCCGCCGTCATGAACATCAGTCTCGACATCGGCGCCTGCGCGTTGCAGGTCTTCGATCAGGTGCGCGCTTTTTGGCCAAGGCGTGATCGGGTCGTTCCGGCCTGCAGTCAACACGACCTTGCGCCCCGATAAATCAAGGTCTTGCGGCATCTCCCAAGTGACCAGTGGGTGCAGAAGGCCCACACGGTTAAACAAGTATGGCTGCTTCAGAAAGACAGCCGCCAAAATGTTGGCACCGTTGGAGTATCCGAACCCATAGGCTGGACTGTCCGGGTAAACGGCACGGTGAGCCGATATGAAATCCGCCATCTTCGCTGTCGCGCGAGACAGGTCCTCACTGTCGTAGACGCCCTCGGCCGTGCGTTTGAAAAAGCGTGCTGCGCCTCGTTCAGAGACATCACCGCGTGGTGAGACAACGCCGGCTCCAGGGGCCAGCTGGGTAGCAAGCTGAAACAGCTGCCGCTCGTCACCACCTGTGCCGTGGAAAGCAAAAATCAGCGGACGGCCCGGCTCGGGTGCCTTGGTCAAGGTTTCATAGAGATTGGTCAACATTCTTCGTCTCCGGTCACTGATCAAGCGGCGGCAACTGCGCCTCGATCTGCGCACGATGAGGTTCGTACCGTGTGGGCAATTTCAGTGCTTCACCGAGGTGAGCGGTGTCCTCGTCCCGGTCAAAACCAGGTTCATTTGTGGCCACTTCAAACAGGACGCCGCCGGGGGTGCGGAAGTAAATTGCCCAGAAGTAATCGCGATCGATCACCGGTGTGACCTGATAACCGGTGTCCATGAGCGCCTTGCGAACAGCCAGCTGTGCATCTCGGTCTTCCACGGCAAACGCAATGTGGTGAACAGAGCCTGCCCCCTGACGGGCTGGGGCGGCTTGCGGGGCTTCCTCCAGATCGATGGTCCGGGCGGCATTGCCGTTCTCGATCCGGTACCGCGTGACCGCGCCTTCGGTTTCATCCTTCTGGTAGCCCATGAAGCTCAGCAGCTCGCCAGTGGCCGCTGCATCACGTAGACAGAACCGCGCGCCGTGAAAGCCAAGAATGCCGACATCCTGTGCAACGCCTTCGCCAGTCCAGGGAACGCGCCCCTCATCCTCCGTTTCAACCAATGCGAAGCTGTCCCCGTCCGGCCCTGAAAACGTCAGCCGGTCTTCATTGAGAAAGCGTTCTTTCCGCAGGTCGGAAACGCCATGAGACGCCAGCCGGTCCGTCCAGAAGCCTAGTGATCCGCGGGGTACTGCAAATTCTGTCACACCGACTTCACCAATGCCGCGGGTGCCGGTCGGCATCTGGCCAAACGGGAAGTAGGTCATTACCGAGCCCGGCGTCCCGGTCTCATCGCCGTAATACAAATGGTAGACGTCGGGCGCGTCGAAGTTCACGGTCTTCTTGACGCGGCGCAGTCCCAAGGCCTTTGTGAAGAAATCATTGTTCTTCTGGGCGTCCGCAGCCATCGACGTGATGTGGTGGAGCCCCTTGATGAGCTTGTCCATGCCAGTCTCGCAGTTTTGTTTCCTGTGTCAGGATCAAAAATAGGAGACGGCCAACTTGATGAGAATGATAATAGATTTGCATTTACTGTTGCATTAATGGCAATAAAAAGCATGCAAGAGCTCAAACCAATCCGTGTCTTTCTGGAAGTTGCAAGGCTTCAAAGCTTCGCAGCCGCCTCCAAAACACTTGGCATGACGCCCGCCTCAGTCACCCGGGTCATCGCGCGGCTGGAGCAGGATCTGGGTCACCAGCTTTTGGTGCGCACCACGCGCAAGGTGGCGCTAACATCTGTCGGCGCGACGGTTGCCGCCCGGTACCAGCCGGTGGTGGAGTCGTTTGATCGTATTCAGCGTGATCTGGAGCGGGAGATGCAACCGCATCGCGGCCGTTTGTCGGTCAACGCACCGATGTCTTTCGGATTGCGCCTGCTCCCCGGTCTCTTGGACAGCTTTAAGCTGGCCTATCCGAACATCGATCTGACTGTGATGCTGACGGATACGCTGGTTGATGTTGTTGCCGAGGAGTGCGATCTGGCAATCCGCTTGTCGGAACCGCCCCGGGACAAATCAACCATATGGCGGAAGATCTGCGAGGTGCCGAGATGCGCCGTCGCGTCCCCTGATTTCTTGGAACGCGTCGGCAGGCCCGAGGCCCCAGAAGATTTGACACCCGAGATGTGCCTATCCTACGGCGCTGGACAGGAACTGGAGACCTGGCGATTTCAAAAAGGTGGCCTGAAACGGACAACCCTGACAGGAGCCGGCATGCACTCCAATAATGGAGACTTTCTCTATGCCATGGCCCGCTCAGGCGCCGGAATTACGGTTTTGCCGGAGTTTATCGTTGCGGACGGCCTGCGCAGCGGAGAGGTCGAGAGGGTATTGCCAGACTGGTCCTTGCCGTCGCTTTGGCTGTCGCTCTACTATCCGCCCTATGAAGCGCTGCCGCCGCTGGTCGCCACCTTCACGGACTTTTTCGAAGCCTTCCTGGACGATCGTGACGGTTTTGATTTCAGTGGTGTTTAATTGGTCTCATTAACGGCCGGGGCAAATCGTTGGCTGATACGTGGTGTCCCGACCGCATGCTACCCACCCCATACAACAGCATCTTCATGTCTCTTGATGAGATGGCGCAAGTCCTTGAAACCGCTCGCGATGTGCTGCGCATACTTGTCGACCGCCGGAAGATAGGGCGCATCCGCCGGGCGTAGGATTCCAAGTGCGCGATCAGGATGCGGGATCTTGAAGGGCAGCGCAGTCAAAGTGCGGTCTTTCCTATAAGCAAAGACAACGCTGTGCGGCAGAACCGTCAAGGCGTTTGTGCGTGTCATATAGTTGATCACGCTTGCAAGAGACCCGCCAGAATAGCGGATCTTGATTTCCGTTGCACCCAGCGACAACAGAATGGAATGCAAGTCCGCGTAAAGCGGGCTGCCTTCCGGCGGAGCCACCCAGGGGTACTCCAGCAACTCTCGAGCAGTCGGCTTGCGCTTGTTCAAAAGCGGATGCAACACACTGCAGGCAACCACATTGCGCCCTGGCAGGATTTCTTCAAAAACCAGACCCGACCCTTCGCCCAGTATGTCGATCGGACAGATGGCAAGATCTATGCGGTCGGCGTGGATCGCCTCCCGCAGGTCTCTGACATACCCGTAACTCTGGTCGACCCGGATCTCGGGAAGGGAGTTTTGGAACTCGGCGGTCATGCTTGAAATCAGCGCATCCATGAAAAACGGTGTTCCGCCCACGCGCACGCTGCCGGCCTTGCCTTCGCGGAAAAACTGAACGGTTTCTGAGGCTTTGCGCGAGGCCGCCAGCATCGCGTTGCCCTGATCCGCCAAAGCCCGGGCCAAAGGCGTTGGCTGCAGTGGGCGCTGCCCTTTGAAGAAGAGCGGTTCGCCAAGGCGTTTTTCCAGCGTTGAAAGGGTTCTGGAGACCGCAGGCTGTGTCATCCCGAGGAGGTCTGCTCCCCCGGTGACGCTGCCCGTTTGAACCACTGCAGCCAACTGAATGAGATGTCGCTCATCTAACTTCATAGCAATTTGTTATAAAGAAGCGCTCACAAATCATCAACCGTTCTGGTTCGCCCGATAAGCTTCTCTCAAGGTCAGTTAACGACCGGTGGGAGGAACCATGGCTGGCATGTCTGACATTGCCTTTTTCCAGGCCGATGCATCGGACCGTCTGTTCGCAGAGCGGATCAGCGGTGCCGCAGATGAGCGGCTCGCAGTTGTGCTGTGCAAGGTCGCCGAACATGTCCATGCCGTAATTCGCGAAACACGCCCATCCTTGAGTGACTGGCGCGCGGCCATAGAGTTCCTGACCGAAGTGGGTCATCTGTGCGATGAGCGCCGCCAGGAATGGGTCCTTGTGTCGGATTTGCTCGGAACGTCGACCCTTGTAGATGCGCTCAACTCGGACCGCCCGGAGCAAGCCACGCCAAACACAATGCGCGGGCCGTTCTATCGAGGTGATGTCCCCTTGATGGAACATGGCGACAACATCAGCCTGGACGGAATTGGAAATGCCGTCGCCGTAACGATCAGCATTCTAGATCTCAACGGAACACCGATTCCAGACGCACGCCTGGAAACCTGGCAAGCCAATGCTCAAGGGTTTTATGAAAACCAGCAGCCGGATCTGCAACCTGAACACAATCTGCGCGGTCATTTCCTTTCCGGCGACGATGGCAAGGTGTCTTATCTCACGATTCGGCCGTCCGGCTACGATGTGCCAAAGGACGGTCCGCTCGGCGATCTTCTTGAAAAATTGGGAGCGCCGCTGTGCCGGCCCGCGCACATCTATTTTCAGGTATCAGCGGACGGCTACGAAACGCTGACCACCCAAATCTTCGATGGGGACGACCCTAATCTTGGAACCGATCCCCTCTTCAGCGTCAAGCCTGGCCTGATTGGCTGCTTCAAGCCCGATGCCACAGGCAAGGCCGCTTTGCGTCTCGACGTTGAATTTCGTCTTAATCCTTTGCCGCAGGAGCTGTGCTCATGACCCGGGCCTTCACCTATCGGGGCAGCGCAGCCCACATAGTCTTTGGCGCAGGAAGACGAGCCGAAACAGGCGCCTGGCTCGAGAAACTCGGCTGCTCGAACGCTCTGGTTATATCGACACCCAACCAGAAGAGCGATGCCACACATTTGTCCGATCTACTGGGAAGCTTGAGCGCAGGCGTCTTTTCAAAGGCCACCATGCACACCCCTGTCGACGTGACCGATGAGGCAATGGAGGCGGTCAAATCGACCGGTGCTGATTGTGTCGTGTCTCTTGGCGGCGGATCTACAACCGGCCTTGGCAAGGCGATTGCGTACAGGACCGACTTGCCGCAAGTGGTGATCCCGACAACCTATGCCGGATCGGAGGTTACACCGATCCTGGGGCAGACCGAAGGCGGGCGGAAAACGACCGTCCGGGGGGACAGCATCCTGCCGGAAGTGGTGATCTATGACCCTGAGCTGACCATGGGCCTTCCGCTTGGTATGAGCCTGACAAGCGGCCTGAACGCCATGGCCCACGCAGCTGAAGCTCTTTATGCGCAAGACCGCAATCCGGTCTCCAGCCTGATGGCTGCCGAGGGATTGGGCGCCTTCAAGCGGTCCTTGCCCGCACTCGTTGCCGATAGTTCGGATGCAGAGGCCCGCGCGGATGCGCTTTATGGCGCCTGGCTGTGCGGCACCGTGCTTGGCACTGTCGGCATGGCGCTGCATCACAAGATTTGCCACACCCTCGGCGGCAGTTTTGATACCCCGCATGCCGAGACCCACGCGATCATGCTGCCGCACACCGTTGGCTTTAATGCCAGCGCGATGACCGCCGAACTTCAACCGGTTGCCGATCTGTTCGGCGCAACACCGGGGGCTGGTCTTTTTGACTTTTCAAAGGAAATCGGTGCCCCACAGGCGCTCAAGGACCTCGGCTTAACCGAGGCCGATCTGGACCGGGCATCTGATATCGCGACAGAGAACCCGTACTGGAACCCGCGCCCCATCGACCGGGAATCCATTCGCCGTCTGCTTCAGGATGCCTGGGAGGGATCCCGTCCGGCACTTTAACCCTGTTGTTCTGGGAGGAGATTTCATGACTGACCGATACGGATCTTTACGGCCTTCCGAAGCTGATCGGAAGATCTTCGTTATGGCGCATGATCCTGCCGCGCACAAAAGCTGCTTTGAATAAAGGACGACCTTATGGAAGCGCACGAGCTTGGTTATTTCACCGAAGAAAACTCCGCCGAAGTTGTTACCGGCCGGAACAAGAACGCCTCGGATCAACGGCTCAAGGAAATTATGGAGGTCCTTACCCGCAAACTCCATGAAGCGGTAAAGGAAATAGAACCAACCCAGAAAGAGTGGTTCCAGGCAATTCAATTCCTGACCAAGACGGGCCACAAGTGTGACGACTGGCGCCAGGAATTCATCCTGCTGTCCGACGTGCTCGGGGTTTCCATGCTGGTGGATGCGGTCAATTCACGCCGGCCAAATGGCGCTTCGGAGAACACGGTCCTTGGCCCGTTCCACCTCGGCGACGCGCCTGAATACGAGATGGGCCACAACATCTGCCTCGATGAAAAAGGCGAGGACATGCTCGTCTGGGGCAGAGTCACGGATGTCGAGGGCAATCCGCTTGAAGGCGTCAAGATCGATGTGTGGCAGGCCAACGACGAAGGGTTTTACGACGTACAGCAAAAAGGCATCCAGCCGGAGTTCAATCTGCGCGGCGTCTTCCGCACTGGACCAGATGGAAAATATTGGTTCAAGGCCGTCAAGCCGAAACATTATTCGATCCCCGCGGACGGACCGGTCGGAGATCTCCTGAACCGTCTTGGACGTCACCCGTTCCGGCCGGCGCATTTGCATTACATCGTTTCCAAGGACGGCTACGACGAGCTGACGACGCATATCTTCGATCCGGATGATCCGTACATCGATTCCGACAGCGTGTTCGGCGTCAAGAAAAGCCTCATCGCAGATTTCAGGGAAACCAACGATCCGGACAAGATCGCGGCCGCCGGTTTCGATGGCTCAACTTACTGGGATGTCGAGTTCGATTTCGTATTGGCTCCGAAGAAAGCAAAGTCATGAGCAAACCCTGCATCATTTGTGTTGCGATCACGGGCTCTCTGCCGCGCAAGGAGCACAACCCGGCGGTTCCGGTGAACGTGTCTGAACAGATTGAGAGCACACAGGAAGCCTTTGAGGCGGGGGCAGCGATCTGTCACGCTCATGTGCGCAACGAGGACCAGACACCCAGCTCGGATCCGGAGAAGTTTGCACGCCTCAAGGAGGGACTGGAAAAGCATTGCCCCGGCATGATCATCCAGTTCTCGACCGGCGGACGATCGGGAGCGGGCAAGACGCGTGGCGGCATGCTGCCACTGAAACCCGACATGGCGTCGCTCTCCGTCGGCTCGAACAATTTCCCGACTAGGGTTTATGAGAACCCGCCGGATCTGGTGGACTGGCTCGCCGGCGAGATGCGGACCTATGGTGTCAAACCGGAAATCGAGGCCTTTGATCTCAGCCATATCCTGCAAGCTGCGGCCATGCACCGGGACGGTCGCATTCCGGGCAACATCTACATCCAGTTCGTTATGGGCGTAAAGAACGCCATGCCGGCAGACAAGGTTGTCTTCGATTTCTACGTCAAGACCGTCGAACGCCTGATGCCGGAAGCAGAGTGGTGTGCTGCTGGTATTGGAGCAAGTCAGCTAACTCTCAATGAGTGGTCGATTGCCGCCGGAGGGCATGCCCGGACAGGTCTAGAGGACAACATCCGTCTCGACAAGGACCGCCTTGCCCCATCGAATGCAGCGCTTGTGAAACGCACGGCCGAGATCTGCGCTGCCAATCAGCGGCCCGTGGCAACGCCCGTTCAGGCCCGGGACATTCTCGGCCTTCCGCAACACGCTTGAACCTTTAGACTGGAGACCTTTGATGTCTGATGCAGATCTCGCCGCCGATGCCGCCGCCCGTGAGGCCGCCAGGGCGTTGCAGCTTGAAAATCTCAGAGCCGACGAACCAACATTGCGCCTGCTCTTCACCGAAGCCCGGACGCACTACGGTTGGCAGGACCGGGAGGTTCCGGACGAGGTCCTCAAAGATCTTTATGAGATTGCCAAGATGGGCCCGACGTCCATGAACCAGCAGCCCATGCGCGTTGTGTTCATCCGTTCAGACGACGCCAAGGACCGTCTGGAACCGGCCCTGATGGAAGCCAACCGCCCCAAGATGCGATCGGCTCCGGTAACAGCAATCATCGCCTATGACCTGAATTTCTGGGAAGAGCTTCCCAAGGTGTTTCCGCCAAATCCGGCTGCTCAGGACATCTTCAAGAACAATGCCACAGCCGCACAGGTCAATGCCTTCAGAAACGGGACGCTTCAGGGCGCCTATTTCATGTTGGCTGCCCGAGCCGTCGGTCTCGATGTGGGTGCCATGTCGGGCTTCGACAACGCGAAAGTGGATGAAGAGTTCTTCCACGGAACGTCACTCAAGTCGAACTTCCTGGTGAACCTGGGCTACGCCGATACGGATCGTATTTTCAGGCGGTTGCCACGGTTCGACTACACGGACGTCTGCCAGACGCTTTAGGAGGAGGAAGCCATGTCCGGCCCAACAGTCACAAAAGACGACATCCTGAAAGCATCCGCCGGGATGCTTCAAAAACAGCTCTATGTGGTCTTCACCACACCGACCAATGGACTTGGACCGGTTATGGAGAACATTGAAGAGCACCTAAATTTTCAGGTCGATCTGGAACAACGCGGCATCATGCTTGGCGCTGGCCCGTTCTGGGCCGATGACGAACACACCTGGAATGGCGAAGGCATGGTGATCATTCGGGCGGACAGCCTGGAGCATGCCCGCCAGATTGCAGAAACGGATCCGATGCATTCCTCAGGCGCCCGCAGTTTCACTGTGCGGCCATGGTTACTGAATGAGGGACGCATCACGGTGGAGGTGAATTTCTCGACCGGACGGCACGCGGTGAGCTGAGAACCGCATTTTTGGGAGGAAGTACCATGAAACGCATGCTTGCAGCCCTTGCTGCCGTCGCCTTCAGCGCCGCGGCACAAGCTGAAACCTACAACCTCACCATGGCATCCAGTCACCCGACTGTTCTGCCCTGGGTCGGGCAATTGTCTACATTGGTTGTCGGTGAATCCAACAAACGTCTCGAAGCCATGGGATCCGAGGACCGCATTGAATGGACGGAAGCCTATGGCGGTTCGCTTTATGGCTTCAAGGATACGCTGGAGGCCGTGGGAGATGGCCTGACCGATGCCGGATGGGTTGGCACGCTCTGGGAAGGCTCAAAGATGCCGCTCCAGAACATGACCTATTTCACGCCGTTCGTTTCCGATGATCTCGTTGCAACGCTCAAGATCATGAACGAACTTCACCGTGAAGTTCCAGCGCTACAGAAAGCCTGGGACGACCAGAACGTTGTCTTCCTGGGCGCAAGCGGCGTGGAGACCTACCACCTCCTGACCAACTTCCCGGTTAATTCGCTCAAAGATCTGGAAGGCCGCAAGATCCTGGCACCTGGACCGTCCGCGAATTGGATCAAGCATCTCGGTGCCGTGCCCGTGAACGGAGCGCTGCCGACTTACTACAACCAGATCCAGACCGGTGTGGCAGACGGAATGGTAGTCATCCTGACCGGCGCGTTCCCGAACAAACACTATGAAGTTGCACCATATGTCACCCTTGTCGGAATCGGGGCGCAGATGACCGGCGGTCTTGGCATCAACAAGGATGTTTGGGACGGATTGTCTGACGACGTCAAAAAAGTCCTGACCGAACTCGGTGAGGAGTACACAGTCGCCCACGCCGAAGAAGTCATGGCACGCTATGACACCTTCCTGAGCAAGCTGCCGGAAGTTGGCGCCACTGTCACCACGCTGCCGGCGGAAGACATTGCAGCATGGGCCGACGGCCTGCCAAACCTCGCCAAGGACTGGTCAGACGCCAATGCAGGCAAAGGCGCTCAGGAAGCACTCGAGGCTTACATGGCGAAAGTGCGCGATGCCGGCCTTGAGCCGCGCATTGACTGGACACAACGGTAAGCGGGGGCCTCGCCGTGGCGATAACACTCAGACAATTCCGCCACGGCGCAGACCGGACGGTGACCGGGGTTTCCTCGCTCACCGGCGCTGTCAGTGCGGCTGCTTCGGTCTGGATTTTTTGCCTGATGCTTCTGATCTGTTCAGATATCATCGGACGGACCTTCTTCAACTCACCCGTCCAGGGTGTGGCCGAGATTGTGGCCAATTCGATCGTTGCGATCGTTTTTCTTCAAGCAGCACACACCGTTATGAGTGGGCGTATGACCCGCACCGATATCCTGATTGGTGCGATCGAGGAAAACCGGCCCTTTGCAGCCGCAGTCATGCGGGTTTTCTTCCATCTCGCGGGGATCTTCGTCTTTGCGCTGATTGCCTGGGGCACCTGGCCGAAGCTGGTCGATGCCTGGGTCGAGAATGAATTCTTTGGCGCTCAAGGGGTTTTCACCGCTCCCGTTTGGCCAATCAAGGCCTGTCTTTTCGGCGGCTCCGTTCTGACCTGTCTTGCCTTCGCCACCCAGGTTCTCAAAGACATTAAGGAAATTCTGAACTCCACCCGCGTTGAACCGCTGACAATCCGGCACTCGGTCACGGTCGAGCCGCGCGGCATACCATTCCTGATCGCCTTCGGATTGGTCCTTGTCCTTGGTTACGCTTTGTTTTTTGCAGATCTCGGGCGCATTGAGATTGGCTTTGCAGCCATCGGTTTCATGTTGCTGCTGATCTTTTCGGGCGCTCACATCGCCGTGGTTTTGATCCTGCTCAGTTTCTTGGGCATCTGGCTGATCCGGGACAATCCGAATGTCGCCATGCGCTCGCTGGCGCTCGCTGCTGACGGGGCCATCAATCGATACCTGTTCGGCGTCGTTCCGCTGTTTGTTCTGATGGGGTTGATTGTCGACACCGCGGACATCGGCCGTGATGCCTACCGCGTGGCCGCGTGGATGCTGCAGAAGATCAAGGGCGGGCTTGGTATGGCAACGGTGGCCGCCAATGCGGTCTTTGCCTCCATCACCGGGATCTCGATCGCCTCGGCAGCGGTTTTTTCCCGTGTCGCCGTCCCGCAAATGGTGGCCAACGGCTACAACAACCGCTTCGCCCTTGGGGTCGTCGCCGGATCTTCGGTTCTCGGCATGTTGATCCCCCCGAGCCTTCTTTTGATCATCTATGGCGTTTTGGCAGAGCAATCCGTCGGTGCCCTCTTCCTGGCCGCCATCGTTCCGGGCGCTTTGCTGGCATTCGTGTTCGGGGTCGGGATCTATCTGATGGCCCGCTTTCGGCCCAAGATGGTCATGCAAAGCGACCGCCCGGCTGTCATCGAGGGGGAGACCTGGGGCACGGCCGTTGTCAAGCTGATCCCGATCACGGCGCTGGTCGTCATCGTGCTTGGCGGGATCTATTCCGGGGTCTTTACACCCACCGAGGCAGGCGCGGCCGGAGCGGCAGCTGCCATTGTCGTGGCATTGCTGAAGGGCAGCCTGACCTGGGCGCGGTTCTGGCGGGTTCTGGTTGACACAGGCTTGGTCTCCGTCTCGATCCTGCTCCTGATTATCGCGGCGTCCATGTATTCCCGTATGCTGACCCTTTCGACGATCCCGCAGGAAATCACCATGATGTTCTCCGACGCCGGACTCGGCCTCATGGGCTTCATGATGATCTATCTGCTGCTGGTTATCGTGATGGGCATGATCCTCGATTCCACCTCGATCATGCTGATCCTGCTGCCGCTGTCGCTGCCGATCGTCACCGGCCTTGGCGGGGATCTGATCTGGTTCGGCATTGTAACGGTCATTGCCGTGGAAATTGGTTTGTTGACGCCGCCGTTCGGACTCACCGTCTACGTGGTGAAAGCCACAATATCAGACCGGAACACGACACTTGGCGACATCTTCATCGGCACGTTTCCGTTTGTCGTCATGATGACGTTTGTCACCTTGCTGCTGACCTTCATCCCCGCGCTCAGCCTGGTTTTTGAATAGGATCCACCATGCAGTTCGTGGTCTACGCAATCGACAAACCCGATGCCCTCCGGCTTCGTCTGGAGGTTCTGGAAGCGCATCGGCGTTTTCTGGGAACAGAACCGGCAAACTACGGTGTGAGGGTTCTGCTCTCTGGTCCCCTCACCGAGGACGATGGGTCCACCATGCGCGGTTCCTTCTTCCTGCTTGAAGCCGAAAACCGCGAAAAGATCAAAGATATGTTTGTCAATGACCCGCTGCAAGCTGCCGGCGTCTGGGCGGAGCAGCACATCTCCGCCGTTACGGTTCGACAAAACAACATGCCAACAGAGCAGTAGAACACGCGGGAGAAAAGGAATGCCCGAATTTACAGGCGGATGCCTTTGTGGCGCGATCCGTTACGAAGTGGCGGCCAAACCGGTCAACATGTGGAACTGTCACTGCACCGATTGTCAAAAGTCTTCCGGGGCCAGCTATGCAACAAATGTGTTTGTGAAGGTTGCGGACCTGACAATCACTAAGGGTGAGCCCGCAAGGTTCCAGCACCAGGCGGACAGCGGCAACACCATGAGCAAGGAATACTGCTCCAACTGTGGTTCGCAGCTCTTTAACGGCAATTCCGGACGCCCGGCAATCAAGGTGATAAGGGCGGGCACCATCGACGACCCAAGCTTTGTCGTCCCGCGCGCTAATATCTATGCCTCACGGGCACTCCCCGCTGCAATTGAGGGGGCCGAGATCCCAACCTTCGACGAAATGCCTCCCGATCCATCGGTCTTTTTTAACGGTTGAACCGCGTTTCATTGCTTGCCAAGTCAGCTTGCTATGGCATTCAAACCGCCGCTGAGCTATCTCAACGGATAGAGCGGACCTGTTTTCCAATGAAGGTCCGGTTCTCCCGCCTGATGCGGTCACAGCGCTCAATTCGCCGCTGCTCATCTCAGCCTTAAATTATGTGAAGGAATTTCAATGTCCGATATCAAACGCCTGCAAATTGGTCCGCGGATGAGCCAGGCTGTCGTGCATGGTGGCCTTGTCTGGCTAGCTGGCCAGGTTGGCAATCCGGGCGAGAGCGTCGCCGATCAGACCAAGGTCATTCTGCAGAAGATCGAGAAGTTGTTGGCGGATGCCGGGAGCGATAAATCTCGTCTGTTGCAGGCCACAATCTGGCTGGCAAGCATGGACGATTTCGCCGAAATGAACGAAGTCTGGGATGCCTGGGTAGACCCTGCCAATCCGCCAGCCCGCGCTTGCGGAGAGTCCAAACTGGCAACCCCCGAATACACGGTGGAAATCATAGTGGTAGCTGCAACCTCACAATAAGGAGGGCTTAAAACCGATATCCCGGAGCCAGTTTCAGCCTCTGGTTTGGCGCGGATAGTCTCCGGGAGTTGTTTTAAAGCATAAAATCGAAGCGCATTTCGGAACACCCGCTCCCGGAACTCATTTTTGGGCCTGTGAACGTCAACCGTAATGCGCTTCGTCTTCCCGGCGTTCAAAGTCGTAGATTTCGCCGGTTGAGGCCAGCTGGCTGATCCGAACGGGGGCTCCGTCGTCATTGAGTTCCACCAAACCGATCCCCGGGGCGTTCAAAATGCGCCGTCCGTGCGGTGTGCCTTCCGGCTTGCGCGGGATGATGCGCATGCCGCGGCGCTTAGTTAGCCAGTTGAGCGGTGAGCGCGGCGCAAACGCCCAACGGTTTCCATGATCCAGAACGGCGAGCAACCGGTCCGGCCATTTGTTCTTGATGCCGCTGGAACAGACTTGCCAGATCTCCGGGTTCTGACCGGATTGCCGGGTGCGCGACTTCCGCCCGTTGCGCAACTCCACATCGTAAACAAAGGAGTAGTGTACGTCTCCGGACAGAATGACGAAGTGCTTCGGCGTGTTCCGATGCTGGAAAATGTTGAGGATCGCGCTCGCCGTGCCTGGATGGGCCATCCAGTATTCCGCATCCACCATCAGCGGTTTGCCAAGGAGCGTAAACAGTTTCTGGACGGTCTCGATCAGCTTTACCCCGAAGATCGGCGCAGCCGAAACCAGCAACACCGCGTCCTTGTTTCGAAGCCGGGCCTGTAATTCCGTTGCAGCTTCCCAATCGAGAAGGCCGGACGGAAAGTGGCTGTTGCGCTCAGAACGCCATCTGCGGGTCCGCGTATCCAGCGCGATCAAGGGCGGATCAGTCGGCCATTCGAAATCCCACTTCTCATAATCAAGAATGTGGTCAATCGCCGCTTCATGGTCTTCGGTTCCGGGCCACTGCAAGGCAGCCTCGAATACGGTCTTTAGATCTTCCCGAATGGTTTTCGGCCGGTTGCCCCAGCCCTGATTGATGCCATAGGCAATGAGCGCATTGCCGATGACCCGCCGGGCGAGCGGATGACCGTAAGCTGCCTCTTCCCAGGCCAGCGAGAGGTTCCAGTCGTCTGTGACATCATGATCATCAAAAATCATGGCTGTCGGAATGTGGGCCAGCAACCGGCGAACGTTGCCAAGCCCGCTGACAAATCCATCAATATCCTGGTCTTCCCGGTCATACATCCGCTGGTCTTTATCCGAGAGATCCTCTGGCGCGGCACGCCCCGGTAGCACATCCCAGCAGGCCGGTGACCAGACAAGCAGGTACATCGCCAGCATTTCAGCCAGGGTCATCAGATGGTTTCTGGCGTGCAGGGATGTGAAGATCGGTTTTTGCGTTCCGCCAAACAGGACATCGAAGACCGAGGCATTCTGATCGATCTTCGGCAAGAGCTGGTCCCGTTTGTACAAAAAGCCGCCTAGATCCCGCAGATCAGTTCCACTAGCCGGTGCCCCAGGCTCAATCCCGGGCAGGGTTTCATCCGGCAGGCCCAGGACGTGGACCAGCGCGGTGATGGCCTGCACCATCGGACCAGCAGCATCGTCCACATAGACCTGGTCTCCGCTCAGGACCAGCAACTCCGGCATGGGGTGTTGCGCCTCGTTGTCGGAAATCGCCTGCTCAACAGCCCGGTCGGCAGCAACCAGTCCGTCTGCGCAGGAGCTGTGCGGCTTCCTGCATGAGCCGTGCATGACCGAAGAGACTTTCTTCGGGATCCGAATGAACGGGAGTTCGCGGCCCGGATAACAAAGATCCTTTGCCCAATGCGTGTGGTCTTCCCATTGGCCCTCGTCGCCCACTGGCTTTTCAACAAAAAGACTTAGCCGGTAGGGTATCAACACTTCTTCCGGCAAGGGATCAGACAGGACGAGATCGATAAGAAGATAACTGAGTTGCTCTCCGGCCCTTAACCACAACAATTCTGGTGCTGACCGGTCCAATTCGAAAATCCGCGCGTCCATTTCTGGCGGGAAAAGCTCAAGTTTGACCGGGCTCTGCGCTCGAACTGCGAGCCAGATTGCCAACCGGTCTGATTGAATGCGGCGGATGATGGGTCCGGCTAATACAGTGGGAAGCACATTAGATTTCTGCGACTTCGGATCGCTCAACAACATTCTCCAAACTGACAGCCATGCCGTTTGCAACGCGCCGGCACGTTCTACACACAGACTGGACAGTTAGGGCTGCAGGTCGGGATTTACAAATGTCAGCGTATCTAATTGGAAACACGTGAGATTAGCTGGCCGGACTTACAAGGTGTCGCGATGGCGGACTTCCGTTGGCAGTTCGACGCTCTCCGGTGACCGGCCGAGCAATGCTTCGATCAGCGCGCGGGCCGCCAACTGGCCCATGCGCCGGTGCGGGACATGGACAGTGGTCAGCGGAACAGGCGCGATGAACGCCAGCTCGATATTGTCAAAACCTGTGATTGCGACATCACCGGGAACCTTGAGCCCAAGGTTGGCTGCGGCCCTCAGAGCGCCAACGGCCAAGACATCATTGCCGCACATAACTGCGGTCGGAGGATTCGCGCCGGACATCAACTGTTGGAACGCCGCCTCCCCGTTTTCGATTGAATAAGCCGTCTCGACAACCTGCAGAGTGTCTGGGTCAAGACCGGCATCCCGCATTGCGGCCCAAATGCCTTCCACGCGCTCCCGTGCCCTGTCGTTGGTCGCGGTATCTGCAGATATACAGCCGAGTGTCCGGTGCCCCTTGCCAATGACGTCTGAGGCAAGCTCTTTCATGGCCTTCCGGTTGTCAAAGCCGACAGACAAAAAGTCCTGCGAAGGTTCCGATGCCCAGGTCAGAACCGCCGGGATTTTGCGTTTTTTCAAAAACTCATAAATCTGCGGATCCCGCTGATACCCAATCAAGAGCAAGGCATCCGCGCCGCGGGCGGTCAGTGTCCGGATTTGCTCTTCTTCGAGATCCTGCCTGTAGGAGGAGCTGGCAACGAGAAGCGTGCAACCATTCTTTTGCAGCTCTTCTTGAAAAGCCTGGATGCCGCGCGCAAAAATAGCGTTTTCCATCGTAGGAATGATGGCGCCGATCATGTTGGTCCGGCCGGCTGCAAGCGCGCGCGCACTGTAATTTGGCGCATAGCCAAGATGATTGACGGCGTCCATGACGGTCTTGAGCGTTTTTTCCGTGACGCGGTCCGGTGTGTTAAGACATCTGGAAACGGTTGCCGTCGACACACCTGCTCTCGCCGCGACATCGGCAAGTGTTGGCACTGAAGTGTCAGGTGATTTCGAAATTTCTTCCATCGGTCAAACCGCTCGGAAACCGTTTAGTCACATAACGTTGGACCCGCCTTACAGGGCTTGCGCATTAAACAAAACCATTTTTGTGCTTGCAATGGAAAATGTAAGCGCTTACATTTTTCGGAGCCGGGTGAATTGGTCGTTGGGAGGTGATCATGCTTTTGGCGTTGGCAGGCGGTCTCTTTGCCGTCTTCGTGATCAATGTATCGATCGGTTCCTTTGGTGGAACACCGTTTTTCGGAAATGTCGGAGAAATGCTGTGCCTGTTCGCTGTCTCGGCGGCGTTCACCGCAGCTGTGCTCAAGAAGGAAGCAGAAAAGTAACCGGCATCATCAGGTTCAGACAGGATTTCTTGGGAGGAAATCATGAAAAAGACGGAAGACTTGGCCTCACATGAGCGCCGCAATTTCTTGAAGCTCAGCAGCGCTGGCGCGTTCACCGCTGCGGTGGTGGCTGGCGCAGCAGGCACTCTCTGGTCCGACGAAGCTGTCGCCCAAACCGCGCAGGAGGAGCGCGAGCGGGAGCAGGCTGCCGACCACACGATGACACTGGCAACCGCCTATGTTCTCGGCGCATCCCGCAGCTATCCGATCATGCAGCTGGACCTCAAAGAAAACATCCAGAATGCTACAAACGGCAAAGTCTACGTCAAACTCGCACCGGGCGGTCAGCTCGGCGCCGGCGGCGCACTTGCCCAAGCGGTTCAGGGCGGCACCATCCAGGCAGCCCAGCACTCCTTGTCCAACTTCGCTCCGTTCGCATCCGCAGTTGACTTGATCAACATGCCGTATTTCTGCGGCTCCAACCAGCGCTTCACCAACCTCGTGACATCTGAAGCCTGGAAAAAGGAAGTCCACCCGAAGGTTGAGGCCTCCGGCTTCAAGGCTCTCTTCTACGTTGTGATTGATCCTCGAGTTGTTGCAGTTCGCAAAGGTGGAAACAAGGTCATCACCCCAGCTGATCTCGATGGCGTGAAGTTCCGTGTGCCGGGATCTGCCATGCTTCAGCAGTACTACCGCATGGTTGGCGCAAACCCGACACCGGTTGCCTGGGGTGAGACACCATCTGCGATCAAGCAGGGCGTTGCCGATGCGCTCGACCCATCCGTCGGTGCGCTCTACGTCTTCGGCTTCAAAGATATTCTGAGCCATGTGACATTCACGCAGGCTGTACCGGACAGCCAAGTCTACTCCATGAACCTGGAGTGGTTTAACTCCTTGCCGGCCGATGTTCAGCAAGGCATCGAGTTTGCTGGTGAAATCACGGCTCAACAGAACCTTGCAAAAGTTCCGGCAGCTCGCTCCTACGCAATGGCAGAACTGGCCAAATCCGGCGTGGAATTCCACTCGCTTACAGACGACCAGTTGGCCGAGTGGCAAGCCGCCGGCGGCTACCAGCGCGAGGAATGGGATCAGTTCAAGGTTGAACTGGCGGGGTCCATGGAGGCCTTCGGCCGCCTGGAAGAAGCGGCCAATACGCAAGGCCGTCTCTACGTCCACGACGCCTAAGGGCGAATTGCCTGCCGGCGCCATCAAGAGCGCCGGCGGCCCACACTGTGCGCTTTCCAATTCCCTGTTCACGCTACCACCGCATCAGGCATGCCGCCTGATGGGAGCGGTCGAGGAGTGCCAATGTCATCTGTCCTTCAAGCTATAGACAAGAACGGCGAGCGCTGGCTGCTTCTCCTGTTCTACGTCATGCTGGTGCTGACCATGTTCATTGAAGTGGTCCGGCGCGAAGTCTTCGCCTACTCGTCCATTTGGGGCGAGGAGATCGTTCGCTATTCCTTCATCTACCTTGCCTGGATCGGGGCCGCGGCTGCTGTCAAAGAGCGCGGCCATATCCGCATCGATGTTCTGATGCAGTACGTTAGCCCCAGGGTGAAGGCACTGCTCTACATCTTCGGCGACATTATCATGGCGATCGTTGCAGTGATTGCATTCTACTGGTCGCTGGAAACCGTGCTTGTTTCGGCGAAGTTTGGGTCGGTGACACACGGCCTGCGTATTTCGCAAGTCTGGTTCCTCAGCGCCGTGCCTCTCGGCTTCGCCCTCATCCTTTTCCGTCTCGCCCAGTCGTTCCTGCGCGATTTCCGCGACCTTCGTGATGGCAATCCCGTCTACGAAGGCGACAAACTCTTCGACTAAAGGGGGCGGCTATGCTTTGGCAACATATGCAACCGCAAACAATTGAGCTTGGCTGGGATTTCTACGGTCCGGTTCTCCTGTTCGTTCTGCTAGTCGCGCTTGCCGTACCGGTCTGGGCGGCCATCGGTGCCGCCGCGAGCCTCATGCTCGTCTGGTCGGGCGCACTTCCCCTGTCCCTGGTCGGCGAGAAACTTTTCAGCGGTATTGACGCCTTCGCTTTGACAGCGGTGCCACTATTCATCCTGACCGGGGATGCATTGGTCCGAACCGGGCTCAGTCGAAAATTTCTCGACGTGGCGGAAGCACTCACGCAATTCGCAAAAGGTGGCTTCGGCTCCGCAACCGTCCTTGTCTGCGGCATGTTTGCGGCGATCTCCGGCTCGGATGCGGCAGGTGCAGCAGCTGTTGGCCGCATGACCATCGACCGGTTGGTGGAAAGCGGCTATCCGCGCCCCTATGCCTGTGCCCTGGTCGCAGCCGGTGCTTGTACCGGCATTCTGATCCCGCCATCCATCGCGTACATCATCATCGGCTTGGTACTGGGTATCTCCGCATCAACGCTGTTCCTTGCAGCCGTTATTCCAGGCCTTGCCATTCTCGTTTCGATCCTGGCCACCAACATCATCATGAACCGGCTCTATGGCTGGGAAGGTGGCGGCAACATCAGCATGAACGAGTATTTCTCCCGTTTGTGGGTTGCCATCAAATCGGGCTGGTATGCCTTCATCGTTCCGGTGATCATCTTCTACGGCATCTTTTCCGGCCGCTTGACCCCGACTGAGGCCGGCGCCACCGCTGTCGTCGTGACCATCGTCATGGGCTTTATCCTGGGAACCCTGCGGTTCTCGGACTTCCCGGCCATGCTGGTGAGTTCAGCCAAGGTCAATGGTGTGATCATTCCGATCATCGCTTTCTCCATCCCCCTTGCCGAAGCCCTTGCCATCATTGGTGTGCCTCAGGGTTTTGTGGCGGTTGCCACCGGCATCAGCGATGAGCCCTGGGTGCTCATCATGATGATGATCCTGGTTTTGATCGCCGCGGGCTGCGTCATGGAAACCACGCCGAATATCGTGATCCTGGCGCCAATCCTGAAACCTCTCGCCGACAACATCGGCATGAACGAGATCCAGTTCTGCATCATGATGATCACTGCACTTGGTGTCGGGTTCATCACGCCGCCGCTCGGTCTCAATCTGTTCGTCGTCTCCGGCCTTACGGGTGAGTCGATATTGAAAATCGCCGCCCGGGCCGTTCCCTTCGTCCTCTTCATGCTCGCCGTGACCTTGCTGATTGCCTACGTGCCGGCAATCTCAACCACGCTGCTGCCTGAAATTTACAAGTAGGCTCTGCCATGACCGTTGAATATCTGAAGAAAGCAGATCTCACCTCAAAGACCGATGCGTCCGAGACCACAAAGATCGTTCAGGAGATCCTCGATACGATCGAAGCTGGTGGCGATGCCGCTGCGATGGAGTATGCCGCCAAATTCGACAAGTATGACGGCGAAATCATCCTGAGCGATGCCGAAATCGAGGCAGCAAGCGCCAAGGTCCCGGAAAAGCTGAAACGCGACATCGAGTTCGCCCACGCCAACGTCAAGCGCTTTGCAGAGGCCCAGCGCGAGACCTGCCAGAACATTGAGGTTGAGGTCGTTCCGGGCCTCATCGCCGGCCAGAAAAGCATCCCGGTCAACACGGCTGGCTGCTACATTCCTGGTGGCCGCTATAGCCACATCGCCAGCGCGATCATGACTGTCACGACTGCTAAGGTCGCGGGCTGTGAGAACATTGTTGCATGCTCGCCGCCACGGCCTGGCATCGGCATCAACCCGGCAATCATCTACGCGGCCCGTGTGTGCGGCGCTGACAAGATTGTCGCCATGGGTGGGGTCCAGGGTGTGGCCGCCATGACCTTCGGCCTGTTTGGTCTGCCAAAGGCCAACATCCTCGTAGGTCCGGGCAACCAGTTCGTTGCCGAAGCCAAACGGATCCTGTTTGGCCGGGTCGGCATCGACATGTTCGCAGGGCCGACCGACAGCTTGATCCTTGCCGACAAGACAGCGGATCCAGAAGTTGTGGCCGCCGATCTCGTCGGTCAGGCAGAACACGGTTACAATTCACCGGTCTGGCTCGTCACCGACACAAGGTCTCTGGCCGAAGAGGTTATGGCGCTGGTGCCAAAACTCATTGACGACCTGCCCGAGGTGAACAGCCAAAACGCGGCTGCCGCCTGGCGCGATTATGCCGAAGTGATCCTGTGCGATACCCGCGAGGAGATGGCGGCGACATCTGATGCTTATGCTCCTGAACACCTGACGGTGCAGGCCGAAGATCTGGATTGGTGGCTGGACCGTTTGTCCTGCTACGGATCCTTGTTCCTCGGCGAAGAAACCACTGTTGCCTTCGGCGACAAGGCATCGGGCACCAACCATGTGTTGCCGACTTCCGGCGCTGCGTCCTATACTGGCGGCTTGTCGGTCCACAAATTCATGAAGATCGTCACCTGGCAACGGGCCACCCGCGACGGCGCCAAGCCAGTCGCCGAGGCAACGGCGCGCATTTCACGCCTCGAAGGCATGGAAGGGCATGCCCGCACAGCTGACATCCGGCTGCGGAAGTATTTCCCAGGTGAAAACTTTGACTTGAGCGCGGAGGCAGCGGAGTAAGGCCATGTCCGGTCTGTTTGACGTATCCGGAAAAGTTGCTTGCGTCACCGGGGCCAGTTCAGGTCTCGGCCGGCGCGCTGCCACGGTGCTTGCTCAGGCGGGCGCATCCGTGGTTGGCGTTGCCCGCCGTGCGGCCGACCTTGAGGAGTGGCGGCAGGAGGCCGGCGGCTCGACCGCAGCAGTCGCGGCCGATTTGAGCGATCGCGAGCGCCTTACCAGCATTGTAGAGAGTATCGCCGAGCCATTCGGCCCGCCTCAAATTCTGGTACATGCGGCTGGGATCAACACCCGCGAAGCCGCAGATGATGTGACGGATGCCGGTTGGGACATCACCATGATGCTCAATCTGACAGTGCCTTTCTTCCTGAGCAAGGCCTTTGCGCCTGCCATGAAGGAAAAGGGTTGGGGCCGGATCGTCAATTTCGCTTCGCTTCAGACAACACGGGCGTTCCCGGGCGGCATTGCTTACGGAGCCTCCAAGGGCGGTATCGGCCAATTGACTCGGGCCATGGCCGAGGCCTGGTCGAAAGACGGCATCACGGCAAACGCAATTGGCCCCGGTTTCTTCCCGACAGAGCTGACGGCGGCCGTTTTTGGCGACGAAGAACGGGCGCAACGCAATGCTGCCCAGACTTGTATCGGCCGCAACGGAGCGCTCGACGACATCGACGGGCCAATCCTCTTTCTGTGCTCGGATGCGTCCCGATACGTCACAGGCCAAGTCCTGATGGTCGACGGGGGTTTCACCGCAAAATGAAAGCCCTTGTCTACACAGGTCCGGAAACGCAGGCTTACCGGGATGTTGCTGATCCGGCGCCGTCAACAGGCGATGCACTTATCAAGGTGGCCCACACCGGCATCTGCGGCTCCGACATGCATGCCTTCCTCGGCCATGACGAACGCCGCCCGGCACCGCTCATTCTTGGACATGAAGTTGCCGGAACCGTTGTATCGGGCCCGCTTGAAGGAAAAAGGGTGACCGTCAACCCACTGGTCACTTGTGGGATTTGTGAGGCCTGTCGGTCTGGCCGGGACAATCTTTGCCCGGAAAGGCAGATCATCTCCATGCCGCCACGCGAAGGCGGGTTTGCCGATTACCTCGCAATGCCGGAAGACAACCTTGTCGTGGTGCCAGACAACATCACGGATTCCCAGGCGGCACTGGCCGAACCCATTGCCTGCGGCTGGCATGCCGTGCGCCTCGCCAAACGTGCCTTGATATCAGATCCGTCAGAGGCAAAAGCGCTGGTGATTGGCGGCGGCGCCATTGGTCTTGGGGCAGCTCTATCCTTGAAGGCGCAGGGCATCACTCAAGTCCGACTGATCGAACCCAATGCGGAGCGGGCTCAGTTTCTCAAGTCATCCTGCGGAATTGAGGTACTGACCCCTGATCAGGCGGAGACGAGCGGGCAGTATGACCTGATCGTCGACGGCGTCGGCTATGCCGCAACACGGGCAACGGCAACCAAACTGGCCAAGCCAGGCGGGGTTATCAGTCACATCGGGCTTGGGTCGTCTGACGGCGGTCTCGATATCCGGCGGATGACGCTGCAGGAAATCACCTTCATTGGCACCTACACATACACCGCTGAAGATTTCCGCGAGACCACCAAAGCCATGTTCGATGGCCGGTTGGGCGCTCTCGACTGGACCGAAATCCGGCCGTTGTCCGACGGCCTCAAGGCTTTCAACGACCTGCGCCAAGGTGCGGTCGCTGTTCCTAAAATACTACTCACACCCGATAATTGAGGAGACAATTATGTCTGAAATTCCCCATCTTCTCGTCCACGAACATGCCGACAACGTCGGTGTGGTGGTTGTGGAAGGGCTGACGGCCGGCACCGACATGCTGTGCTGTGTCACCCACGACAATTCCACTTTCCGCCTGACCGCCGGCGCGGACGTGCCGATTGGCCACAAGATCGCGCTGAAAGATCTCAACAACGGCGACACAGCCATCAAATACGGTGAAGACATCGGCAAGATCATTGCCGACATCCCAAAGGGCGCCCACGTCCACACCCACAATTGCAAAACCAAGCGCTGGTAAGGAGCCGCCCGAAATGTCTACCAAATACTCGAACATGACGGTGAAGGCTTACCGGCGCGAAAACGGCCGGGTCGGGGTCCGCAACCACGTTGTCATTCTGCCCGTCGACGACATCTCCAACGCTGCTTGTGAGGCTGTTGCCAACAACGTCAAGGGCACGCTGGCCATCCCGCATGCTTATGGCCGTCTGCAATTCGGTGAAGATCTGGAACTGCACTTCCGGACCATGATCGGCACTGGCGCCAACCCGAACGTCGCTGCCGTTGTGGTCATCGGCATCGAGCCGGGCTGGACCAAGCGCATCGCCGACGGGATCCGCGAAACCGGCAAACCGGTCGCCGAGTTCTCCATCGAACAGAACGGTGACTTCGAAACCATTCGCCGCGCCTCATGGGCCGCGAAGGAGTTCGTTCACAAGACGTCGGAATATCAGCGCGAAGAGTGCTCCATCTCCGAGCTTTGGGTCTCCACCAAATGCGGCGAGAGCGACACAACCACAGGTCTCGGCTCCTGCCCGACCGTCGGCAACATGTACGACAAATTGCTGCCGGAAGGCATCACTGGGTTCTTCGGTGAGACCTCCGAAATCACCGGCGCGGAACACATCTGCCAGAAACGCGCGATCAACGAGGAAGTTGGTGAGCGCTGGTACAATATGTGGAAGGCCTATCAGGATGATGTGATCTTCGCGCACCAGACCGATGACCTTTCCGACAGCCAGCCGACCAAAGGCAACATCGAAGGTGGCCTGACCACCATCGAGGAAAAAGCTCTTGGAAACTTGGAAAAAATCGGGCGCACCTCGCAGTACATCGACATTCTCGACCCTGCCGAGGCGCCGAAGTCGGGCAATGGCCTCTACTTCATGGACTCATCGTCCGCTGCTGCGGAATGCGTGACCTTGATGGCCGCCGGCGGCGCCGTGATCCACACCTTCCCGACAGGACAGGGCAATGTGGTTGGCAACCCAATCGTGCCGGTGATCAAAATCACGGCCAATCCGCGTACGGTTCGCACCATGAGCGAACACGTTGACGTTGATGTCTCCGGCATTTTACGCAGGGAAATGACCATCGATGAGGCCGGCGATGCGTTGATTGAAATGATCTGCCGCACCGCCAATGGCCGGAACACGGCTGCCGAAGCGCTTGGTCACCGGGAATTCTCGATGACCAAACTCTACCGTAGCGCTTAAAAGCGACTGGTCTGGTGGCTGGAAACCAGCCACCAGATTCTCGGCCATACGGATAGGGCATCGCCAAGCCCTAAAATTTGCAATAAGTGTCGGCGATCTGTTGTTTTTTGAAAGCATACACACCGATGGAAGCGACCGAACGCCTCAGCCTGTGCAATGCAGAACTTTTGATCAAGTCCGCCTTCCTAGCCGTGGGTGTGCCTGACATAGCCGCACAGTCCGTTGCGAATGCGCTTGTTGCCGCAGAAGCGGAAGGTCAAGTTGGGCACGGATTTTCGCGGGTGGAGGACTACGCCGCTCAAGTCCAGTCCGGGAAAATCGCTGCCTCTGCAGACGTTGTTATTTCTCAAAAGGGAACAAGCAGCCTCCTCGCAGATGCAGGCTTTGGCTTTGCCTATCCCGCACTGGACGCTGTTATTGAAAGAGGCTCCGAGGTGGCGCTGGAACATGGCTGCGCAACCATGGGCATCACGCGGTCGCATCATTGCGGCGCCCTGTCAGTTCAGGTCGAAAAACTCGCCAAACGGGGACTGATGGCGATCATGGTGGCCAATGCTCCGGCGGCAATGGCGCCGTTCGGAGCCAAGGATCCCGTTTTCGGAACAAACCCAATCGCCTTTGCCGCCCCACGGCCGGGCAAGGATCCGCTTGTTGTGGACTTGTCCTTGTCACGGGTAGCCCGCGGCAAGGTGATGAATGCGCGCAAAGCCGGAAAAGACATTCCGGAGGGCTGGGCACTCGACAAGGATGGCAACCCAACCACAAGTGCCGAAGCTGCGCTCGAAGGCACCATGCTGCCAATTGGCGAAGCCAAGGGTACAGCGCTGGCCCTGATGGTAGAGATCCTGGCTTCGGTCATGACTGGCGCTTCGAAAAGCACCGAAGCCTCCTCGTTCTTTTCCGCCGACGGACCACCTCCCGGAGTCGGTCAGTTCCTGATCGCCATGAAGCCGATGGATACAGAACATTTCGCTGCCCGCATCAACGCTCTGCTCAGCCTAATTGAAACAATGGAGGGTGCGCGCCTGCCCGGCAGCCGCCGCGCTGCCGCCATCGCCAAGGCTAGAACGGAAGGCATTGATGTACCGGCCCGCTATGTCGATGCGGTCCGAAAGCTTGCAGAAGGTCATGCCTGACCCTGACCAGTGGCGAAGTCAGGCACGGCTGCAGAAGTTTCAGAAAGGGAGGATTTCGATCCGATGTACAAGCATGTCCTGATACCGGTCGCTCTTGATCATGAGACATTGATCGCCCGAAAGCTGGAAAACGCCCGCCATCTATTGGCGGACGGCGGGCAAATCACGCTTTTGACCGTCCTTGAGAATATTCCGGGGTTCGTTTCTGAATTCGTGACCATGAAGGTCGACAATCATCTGACAACCAAGGTCGAAAACAAACTGCGCGAAGCAACCGGCGGCGATGACAGCATCCAGTGCAAGGTCGTGAGCGGGAAGCCGGGGGTGCAGATTGCAGCCTTTGCCGAGGAAAACGATGTCGATCTCGTCATCGTCGGATCGCATCACCCGACAGCTCAGGACTATTTCCTCGGATCGACCGCATCGCGCGTGGTTCGCCGGGCCGGATGTTCTGTCTTTGTGGTTCGCGATTAAGGCGTCCGCTAAATCCGCCCGGCACGCTGAACAGTGAACTGGTAAACGCTCACCTCCGTAAGCAACAAAAGCAAATTGCTTCGGAGATCTGTAATGCCGCGTTTCGCCCCTGCCGCTGTTGTCATTTCCGGTATCCTCGCTGCAACCGGCCACGCTGTCGCGGCTGATCCTGCGACACAGACGGGCAGCGCCCATGATTTCAGCTTTGAACTTGCAAACGGACTATCCCTGCCGATGAAGGAATACGAGGGAAAGGTGGTCCTTGTGGTCAACACGGCAACGGCCTGCGGTTTCAGTGGCCAGTTGTCCGGACTTCAAGAGCTGCACGAGAGATACGCTGATCAAGGCCTTGTCGTGCTCGGCGTGCCATCGAACGACTTTGGCGGTCAGGAACCGCGCAAGGACGGCGAAATTGCCGCCTATTGCGAAGCGAAATACGGGGCAACCTTCCAGATGACTGCGAAGACGTCCGTGCGTGGGGACACCGCCCACCCGTTCTATCAATGGGCTGTTGAGGAGCTCGGCTCGCTCGCGCGGCCAAACTGGAACTTCCACAAATACCTCGTTGGTCCGGACGGGTCCTTGGTGTCCTGGTTTGGAACTCCCGCAAAACCAACCTCCAAGGCCGTCATGGCCGAAATCGAGAAACATCTCGACCAACTTCCGGCTGATCAAAGTTCCTGATGGACGGTCATGCTTTTTCCAAACTCGCCTGACAATGCGGGTAGCGGTTAAAGCGGACTTTCGCAAACATGCGGTAAAGCATGCCCGCAAGCTGGTATATTCCCGGAAGGGACACAAACCGGCTGAGAAGCGACCAGCCGGAGAATTGACGCCACAACGCGATAAAGGCGTCAACTTCGGTCCGCATCACTCCCTCTGCATCTCGAACATGCATGAACATCAGAGCTTCTGCCTGGGAAACGCCCGTGCCTTCCAATTGCGCAGGATCGTTGGCGATGTCGTGCCACAAGATTGGGTGCTTCGGGGTCCGCCGCTTGAAGAAATTGATTTCCTTGGAACACAAGCCGCATTTTCCATCGTAATAGACCGAGATCACCAACCCACTCCTTGTTTCTGGCTGATCTGTCTACGAGCGCAAAAACAGGATGGATTGGGTTTGGCACAGGGCACCGTCACCTGTGCGGATTCGTCTCAGCTGCCCTTCTTTGTGTGTTCGTAGGTGGCATCCAGACGAGACCAGAGATAATCAGCCCCGGAGATTGGCGCATATCGAGGCGGCCTGTCGGCGCTGACGCATCCTGGAAGGCAGGAGACTTCGGCATCCGGGTTCGGGTCGAGGAAAAACGCGATCGAATACCGTTCGCGGCCACTACTGTTCACGACGCGATGCGGCGTAGAAACATAGACATCGTTGGTCCAGCGCATTAGGCAATCGCCAATATTGCAGATGAATGTGCCGTCGATTGTCGGGGCTTGGATCCATTCACCGTCCCGGCGCCGGACCTCCAGTCCGCCAACCTCGTCGGGGAGCAAAATGGTGATGTTGCCATAGTCCGTATGGGTCCCGGCCCCAATTTGACCGGCCGCAGCATCGGCAGGCTGGGGCGGATAGTGGAGCAGGCGCAGGGTAGCCATTGGCGCGTCAAGCTTGTCTTCGAAAAAATCAGGTGCTGCCTTCAGATCAAGCGCGATGGCCTGATGGATCGTCCGGCCAAGCCCCCAAACAGCATTGAAGTATCTGAGGACTATGTCCCGCCAGTCGGGCACATTCGGCCATTGGTTTAGTGCCCGAAACGGCTCTCCGGCCAAAATACGCGGATCATCCGGCGCGAGTTCTAGGCCGACGTTAAAAGCTTCCTTCAGGTCCGCCGGTTTGGATGGGTCAAGGTTTTCACCCTCCATCGGAACATAGCCGCGGTTGGTCTTATGGAAGTCCTTTGTCAGCGCCAGTTTATCGGCGTCAGGCAAAGCAAACACGGCGTGGGCAGCCGCATTGATCCCGGCAATCAGGTCCGCATCAATGCCATGGTTCTTTACATAGAAGAACCCGGTCTCCCGTGCCGCCTGACCGATCTCTTGCGCGGCTTGTTCAAGCCCACCGGGCGCACCGTCCACCAAACCGCCCAAGTCGATGATCGGAATATGCGCGTTGTTCAAGAGACCGTCCTTTCAGGAAATCGGCATGCCGGCGGCATGTCCCATTCCCTGAACTTCCAACTCAGGCTCGACCTTCGTCAAGAGTATTACAGTCAGTTTGCCGGATCTTCCTTTGGAGCACGCCGCAATTCCGCCAGTTGCCGGGTATAGGCAGCGATTTCCTCCAAAACCGTCTGCGCCGCCACACTATCCCGATTGCCCAGCGCGTCGCGAAGACGGTCATGAAGGCCGGCAATGTGCTTCTTGTCGCGAAGCCGGTAGACCAGCATGTTCATCAAGGGCTGCATAGCTTCGATCGCGCCCGAGACTTGAAACATCAGCAAAGGGTTCCCTGTTGCCTTGGCAATGACCGAGTGAAACCGGACATCTGAATCGCAGAAGTCTTCGTCGGACAGATCCCCACTTTGAAGGCTGATCTCCCGGGCCATTGCGGTCAGATCGTCTTCGCTGCGGTTTTCGCAAGCGAGTGCCAGACAAGAAGACTCCAGAAGGTAACGGGCTTCGATGGCATCTTCAAACGGGATATTGTTCATGCCGATAAGAAGCCGGGTCGTGCCCACCAGGTCGCCTCGAGCTTCATCAAAAGTAATACGGTTGACGAACGCGCCGCCGGACGCACCCCTTTCTGAGCGAATGAGGTTCTGGGCCGCAAGACGCTTCATCGCTTCGCGCACAGTTGCCCGGGACACTCCGAACCGATCAGCGAGCTCTGTTTCACTCGGCAAACGTTCTTCTACGCTCAACGCGCCATCGAGAATGGCCTTACGGATCGCATTGGCAATCTGGGTCGACAAACCCTCCTTGCGGATCGCCTGATACTCGATTGCCAATGGTGTCTCCTTTGCACGCACCCGTCCACGGTGCCTCTCTACAAGACTAGGCCCGGCTCTGGAACAGGGTCAATGCAAATATTTAAATGTCAGACAATTAATTATTTGACTTTTTCAACAGATGCGCTCAGCCTTTTCTCAACGATATGGGAGGACATTGGGTGCAGATCGCCCTTCACTTAGCTGACCGGCGCCAGGCCGCCTGGATCGCGTTCTTTGTCGCGGTTCTTGGTGCGTGGGCAGCTCTTTTCCTGATGCAACCGGATCTCGATCTGCCCGCGGGCTGGCAAGCGCTTGGCCTGGATTACCTGGCATCTCTCTGCCGTCCGGCCGCAGACACAAGCCTTGCCGGATTGATCGCAATGTGGGGCTTGATGTCCCTTGCAATGATGGCGCCAACCGTTGCGCCCGCACTGAAAACCTATCTCGATCTCACCCATACGCAAGGCGCCACAATCGCCGGTTTCTCAGCGCTGCTTGCCGGCTACCTGCTCGTCTGGATCGGCTTTTCGGTTCCGGCAGCTCTTCTGCAGGCTGCGCTGGACACACAAGGCTGGCTGGACCCCTTCGGCCGCAGTTCCGAAGTCTATTTGACCGCGGGCCTTTTGGCGCTTGCCGGAGCGTACCAGTTCAGCCGACTAAAAGAAGCCTGTCTCAACCAATGCCAGAGCCCGCTGTTGTTCTTCATGGGCAAATGGCAAGATGGGCTTTCGGGCGCTTTCCGGATGGGATTGCACCTTGGCGCGATCTGCCTCGGCTGTTGCTGGGCCCTCATGCTGCTCGCCTTTGTTGCCGGCACCATGAACCTCGCCTTCATGGGCCTCGCAATGCTGCTGATGACCTTTGAAAAACTCCCGCAGCTCGGCCGTTACCTGACCGTGCCTGTCGGTTTTGCACTTCTGGGATCTGCCGCTGCAATCCTCATTATCGAACTCATAAAACATCTATAACGGAGACAAGAATGACTGGATGGGCCATCCGTGGGGAATTGATCCTCAATTGCAACTGCACCGTTTTCTGCCCGTGTGTCGTTTCGCTTGGCAAACACGCGCCGACAGAGGGCTACTGCCAGGCCTGGGCCGGTGTCCGGATCGATAAAGGACATTATATGGGCGAAGACCTGTCCGGCTTGAACGTTGGCCTGGTCCTCGAAATCCCTGGTCTGATGGCCCGCGGGAAT
Source organism: Roseibium sp. R5 (assembly GCF_055755305.1). Taxonomy (NCBI): domain Bacteria; kingdom Pseudomonadati; phylum Pseudomonadota; class Alphaproteobacteria; order Hyphomicrobiales; family Stappiaceae; genus Roseibium; species Roseibium sp. R5. The sequence goes on along the minus strand of NZ_CM146910.1, from coordinate 1,349,675 downwards.
TGGAAAGCCGCTGCCTATATCGACGAACGCGCTTCGGAAGCCGCCTATGATGGCCTTTTGAAAATCTTCTCCGGTCAGGCCAAGGGCACAACAGGTCTCTTCAAGGTCCTGGTGAGCGAATTCCTCGGCGCTGAACGCGCGCCCGTGACTTACGAAAACGAAGGCAAGAAGCGCCGCCTGATTGTTGGCAAGGCAATCAAGGGCGAAGTCGTTCCGGTTGGCGGATCTGATCCGGACCAGGATATCGTGGTCACTAACACCGAGTACTGGATGGGCTCGGACATCACGGTCGCAACCGCCACGCAGGGCCGTGTCCGTGCCTATGGCCGTGTTTGGGACTTTGACGGCCGCAGCGCCGAAATCTGTCAGATAGACTGGTCCGGCCCGGCCGCCGAACAGGCCGCATAGGGAGGACCCGGCATGCAGGTCCCGTCTCTGTCCATCTCCCGGCGCACGCGCAAGACACCATTCTCGCGCCGTGTCCAGGAAGCCGGTGTAAAAGCCTACACCGTCTACAACCATATGCTTCTACCGACTGTCTTTGAGTCGGTGGAAGAGGACTACAAGCATCTGAAATCAAAAGTTCAGATCTGGGACGTGTCCTGCGAACGCCAGGTCGAACTCTGGGGACCGGATGCCGGACGTCTGGCGCAAATGCTGACGCCGCGGGACCTGTCGGACATGGCACTCAACCGGTGCTACTACACGCCGATGGTGGATGAGACCGGGGGAATGCTGAACGATCCGGTCACAACGAAACTCGCCGAAGACAAGTACTGGGTTTCGGTTGCCGACAGCGATCTGCTTTTCTGGATCAAGGGGCTTGCACACGCGTTCCGGTTGGAGGTCGATGTCGATGAGCCGGACGTTTCCCCTTTTGCCATCCAGGGCCCCAAAGCTGAGGACCTGGTCGCCCGGGTCTTCGGCGAACGCATCCGGTCCATCCGGTTCTTTCACTATGACTATGTGGAGTTTGAGGGGCAGCGCATGGTGCTGGCGCGCTCCGGCTACTCGAAGCAGGGCGGGTTTGAGCTCTATGTCGATGGCAGCAAATGGGGCGAACCCGTCTGGGATGCCTTCATGGAAGCGGGAGCGGACATGGATGTCCGGGCCGGTTGCCCCAACCTGATCGAGCGGATCGAGGGGCAACTTCTGTCCTACGGCAACGACATGACCCGCAACAACACGCCGCACGAATGTGGACTTGGAAAGTTCTGTCAGACACAGCAAGCGATCGGCTGTGTCGGCCGGGACGCGTTGCTCCGTGTTGCGGTCGAAGGGCCTGTCCGCCAGATCCGCAGTTTGGCGATTGATGGCGATCCCGTTCCGCCTTGTAACGAGTTATGGCCCATCATCGGTGGTGGCCGGCAGGTTGGAACGATCAGTTCGGCCGCTTACTCCCCGGATTTCAGAACCAATGTCGCGATCGGCATGGTCCGCATGACCCATTGGGACGACGGCACGAAGGTTCAGGTCGACACGCCGCACGGTATGCGCAGCGCGACCGTCTGGGAAACCCCGTTCTGCAACCAGGGGGGCTAGCGTGAGAGACAATTACGAGGCCCTGCCGCCGCAGACCGCCAACCACGTGCCGTTGTCACCGCTCTCTTTTCTGGAGCGGACAGCAGCGTTGTTCCCGGACCGGCTGGCTGTTGTATACAACGACCGCCACTACACCTGGTCCGATGTTCTGGGGCGGGTACGCCGGATCGCTTCAAGCCTCAAGCAGCGCGGCATCGGGCTTGGCGATACGGTTTCAGTAATGGCAGCCAACACGCCCGAACTGTTTGAGCTTCACTATGCGGTTCCGCTGACAGGCGCGGTACTTAACACGATCAACACCCGCCTCGAACCGGAAACAGTCGCCTATATCCTTGAGCACAGCGATGCCAAACTGGTGATCGCGGACACCGCCTTTTCCGGCGTGATCTCTCAAGCGTTCGACATAAACGGCAAGGCTCTGCCGATCATCAACATTGCCGACCCGGACGGCCCCGGCGGCGCGTTGATCGGCGACGCGGTATTCGAAGACCTGGTCGAAGGGGGCGATCCGGAGTTTCCCTGGCAAGGACCAGCCGATGAATGGCAAGCTCTCGCGCTGAACTACACTTCCGGCACATCGGGCCGGCCGAAGGGCGTCGTCTATCACCATCGCGGCGCTTATCTCATGGCGATGGGGACGCCGATCGCGTGGGAGCTACCGCGCCATCCGGTCTATCTCTATTCCGTGCCCATGTTCCACTGCAACGGCTGGTGTCATGCCTGGACGATGACCTTGATGGCCGGCACGATCATTTGCATCCGGCAGGTGACTGGCGCTGCCGTCTTCGACCTGATCGCCAAGCATCAGGTGACCCATTTGGGCGGTGCGCCCATCGTGCTCTCCATGCTGGTCAACACACCACAAGAAAACCGCAAACCCTTGCCTGGCCCAGTGAAAATCATGACTGCCGGCGCGCCGCCGCCGGCAGCGGTTCTTGCCGCCACCAAGGCGCTCGGTTTTGAAGTGATGCAGGTCTATGGCCTCACCGAGACCTATGGTCATGTCGCCCAATGCCTGTGGCGAGAGGAATGGGACGACCTATCCGCCGACGAGCAAGCCGAGCTTCAGTCTTGGCAAGGCGTTGGCTTCCCAATGACCGAGAGCGTCGATGTCGTTGATCGCGAGACCGGCGAACCGGTGCCCTGGGATGGGGAAACGCAGGGCGAGATCGTCATTCGCGGCAACACCGTCATGAAAGGCTACTACAAGAACTGGGACGCGACGGATGAGGCCTTTTCCGGTGGTCATTTCAAGTCCGGCGATGCAGCTGTTCGGCACGAAAACGGCTATGTGCAGATCCGCGACCGGCTGAAGGATGTCATCATTTCAGGGGGCGAAAACATCTCGTCCGTCGAGGTCGAAGGAGTACTGCACCGCCATCCGGATGTGGTCCTTGCGGCTGTTGTCGCCTTGCCCGACGAGAAATGGGGCGAAGTCCCTTGCGCCTTCGTCGAGCTCAAAGAAGGCAGCCAGGCAACCGAAGACAGCCTGATCGCCTTTTGCCGGGAGAACATGGCCGGTTTCAAGCGGCCCAAGAAAATCATCTTTACCGAGTTGCCAAAGACGGCAACCGGGAAAATCCAGAAATTCGTCCTGCGGCAAGAGGCCCGGACACTCTCAAGTGAAACCGCATAACAGGGATATTTCACATGACTTTCAAAGCACTTGTTGTCGACAAGAACGAAGACGGCAAAACCAGCGCCGCCGTCAAGGAAATCGACGAGAACCAACTGCCGGACGGCAATGTCACGGTTGCCGTTGAGTACTCGACCTTGAACTACAAGGACGGCCTTTGTGTCGGACCGGGCGGCGGTCTGGTCAAGGACTATCCGCATGTCCCGGGCATCGACTTTGCCGGCACTGTCGAGGAGTCCTCTGACGAATGGTACAAACCGGGCGACAAGGTGGTCCTGACCGGCTGGCGTGTCGGTGAAGTCTGGTGGGGCGGTTATGCCCAAAAGGCCAGCGTCAAGGGCGAATGGCTGGTGCCGTTGCCGGATGGCCTCACCACCCGCGATGCGATGGCGGTCGGCACCGCCGGTTTCACCGCGATGCTTGCCGTCATGGCACTGGAAGACCATGGCTTGAAGCCGGAAAACGGGCCGGTTCTGGTCACGGGCGCAGCAGGTGGTGTTGGCTCCGTCGCTGTCGCGATCTTGGCCAACCTTGGCTATGAAGTGCATGCCGTCACCGGCCGCGAAAGCACCTGGGACTACCTGAAGTCTCTTGGCGCCAGTGCCATCGTTCCACGGGACGACGTTGCCGAAACCATCAAGCGTCCACTGGAGAAAGAGGTCTGGGCCGGCGCGATTGATGCCGTTGGCGGTGAAATGCTCGCCCGCATCCTCGGACAGATGAAGTATGGCTGCTCGGTCGCCACCATCGGTCTGGCTGGTGGCGCGAACCTTCCAGCCAGCGTCATCCCGTTCATCCTGCGCGGTGTCAACCTTCTCGGCATCGACAGCGTCATGCGTCCTTATGATGACCGTGTCCGCGCCTGGCAACGGATCGCCAAGGACCTGCCGCTCGACAAGCTGCACGGCATGATCCACCCGGCGACCCTTGAAGACTTGCCAGGTCTCGGCAAGGACATCCTGAAAGGCCAGGTCAAAGGCCGTGTTGTCGTCGACGTGAACGCATAAGAGACATCGGGCGGCTAGGTTTCTGGCCGCCCATATTTCTCCCGTAGAAAGTCGATCATCACCCGAACCTTTTGAGGCAGGTACGAGCGGCTCGGGTAAACCAGCCAGGCCGCTGTCTCAAAGGATGCCGCTGCACAGGCATAGTCCGGAAAGAGATCGATTAGCCTCCCCCGCTTCAAATCTCTCTCAACGAGCATGATCGGCAACAGCGCAATCCCCATTCCCAGACGCGCTGCAGACCGGATCGACAAGGCATTTGAAATCACAGTTGCACCGCCAACCGGCACATTGAACGGCTCATCGTTATCTTTTTTGAATTGCCACAACGTGCGGAAACCGGGAATAGCGAACCGAATACAATCCCGGTCGGAGAGATCGTTTGGATCACCAACGCGCCCCTCACGTTCCAGGTATTCCGGAGACGCAACGACCCGGTAGCGTGTCGTCATCAGCTTGCTGACAATCCAGTCGCCCTTCGGCATGGATCCGAACCGGACGGCCAGATCAATACTGTCGGCCCGAAGATCCAGATTGGCGTCAGAAGCCAGGAGTTCGATGTCAATATCAGGGAATCTGTCCCGAAACTCCGGGAGGACCGGCACCAGGCACTCTTGTACGAACGAAATACTTGCTGTCATTCGCAAAGTGCCACGTGGCGACACAGCGGTTGTCCGAGCTTCATCGCCCGCTGCCTCCAACTCTTCAACCAGTGGCGCGATCCGATTGAGGTAGAGTTCACCCTCACCTGTTGCCGCGAGACTGCGGGTGCTGCGTTGGAATAAACGGAATCCAATATCCTGTTCCAGCTGAGCAATGACACGAGACACGCTGGAGGCGTCGAGATCCAACAGCCGGGCGGCAGCTGCAAAACTGCCTAGGTCCCGAACGAGCAATGCGGTTTTAAGGGCTGCGAGATCCATTCATGCACAATACGCACGACTTCAGTGATCAGCGACCTATTTTTCGAGATCGCGCATGAAATTAAGTCTCCTTTGCCAAACAAGAAGGAGGCAAGGTCAAGACACAATTGCTCCGCATCAACTCCAGTTCACGCTTAGCCGGTTCTCATTCAGCCGCGATAGCCGATGCATTTGAAGCCGGTTTTCGCGCGAAACATCCGGCCTGCACTGCTATCACAAGAAATGTCGCAGATGGTTCCATTCCTTTCGTCGTCCAATCAACCATAGAAGGGTTCTATGCTCCTCAAGAAAATCTGTCGGAAGATCAAAAAGCGGCGACAGCCTTGTCTGATAAGCTGATCGCCGAAATTCAAGCATCTCATACGCTGTTGATTGCGGTTCCGATATACAACTTCACCATTCCAGCAGTCCTCAAGGCTTGGGTGGACCAGATCTGCGGCATCGGTCACACATTCGCAATGGACGAAAACGGATTCCAGGGATTGGTGACAGCAAGACGTGCGATTGTCATCTGCACATACGGTGCGGAAGGCTACCTCTCTGGTGAACCGTTCGAAGCTGCGAACTTCGTTCAGCCCTATCTGACATTCCTGCTGAGGTTTCTGGGAATTGAAGATGTCGAGTACATAAATGTCCAAGGCACAGCAACAAGCGCTCCTGGCGATGTCGAAGAGCCATAAAACAACGCCAGGATGGCACGCAACGTATTGTTTAAAACCCAAGCTGGTCTCATGTCTGTACAAGTCTTCGCAGCAATTAAATTTTTGCTGGAAAGTCGCAGGAAGACGAGCAAACTCTCAACTGCTAATGCCCAACCCATTAACCTCAGGCGGCAAGTTTTTGAGTGTCCATGAATTCGTCATACGGTTTCGGCTGATACCCAAAGAAGAAATAATCAGCTTTAAAATGGTTCACTAAATACCAGTACAGATCTTCTCCAAGCTCAACTGGCTCTGAGTTCTTGCCCGAATTTTCCCATGGGAAGGGGTTGGAAATGCCGAAACGCTCGGCGATCTCGCTGACATCCAGATCTTCGACTCGCAAAACGTAGTCTGGCTCTTTGTTCGATCCAAAGTGATGAGTGTATTTGTATTGCTTGGCTAGAAACAGTCGCTGACGGGCCAATATCGTGGTGAAAAAAGTTAGCGGATCATAGGAATGGATGTCGGGGAACGCCTTCAACATTGTTCCTTGATACGATTCATGCGTCATAAATTTATAGAGTGACAATGCACGTTTTATCGGTTCACGGACGCATACAATTACTGTGTATTCGTCCCAAAGATTGACCGGTGTGTCATAACTCGGAAACCCATGATTTATTCGGCCCTCAAACCCCAACCACTTTCGAAAACTCTTCCCTGCGGCCTTTGGGTTATGGACAAAAATCAGTTTTCGTTTGTCACAGATGTTCGGATTTCGGAGTGATTTAAAAGCAAGTGTTGGTTGCGGCATATCTATGAATCACCAATTTGATCAACATGCGTACAAAATACAATTAAACACCACCTATGATAGTTTTTTCAGCCAATATAAACAATCTATAGAAGAAAAAATATTATAATATTGATATTAATTACGATATTGCAAAATATCTGAACACTCGTTCTTTTCAACTATGTGTAGAGTTCTTCTTTCCTATTTGGCTATCGCCAGTCTCTTTCTGTGAATAGTTGTGGCCAAGGTACGTGACTGAGATGGCACAAATTGTCCTCGCCGGACTTGCGAAGACAGCAACCCTTTCCGGTTGCTTTTCCCAGAAACCTCCCATATAAGCGCCCGGTCCAGAGTCGTCCGGCTCGTTTTGGACTGGATTTTTGCGTTCATGCGCAGGACCTTCCGAAACAACCAAGGGCATGCCGTGTCGGCTCTGAATGCACCAACAATGAAGTGTCTGCTTGCAGGCACACCAAAGAAAGGATGCAAAATGCCCAAGTTGAAGACGAAGTCCGGCGCTAAAAAGCGCTTCAAGGTGACTGCAACCGGCAAGGTGAAAACCGCACAGGCCGGCAAGCGCCATGGCATGATCAAGCGCACGAACAAATTCATCCGGAACGCCCGTGGCACCACCACGCTGAGCGATCAGGATGCAAAGATCGTGAAGCAGTTCCTGCCATACGCCTAACGCCAGCCTTTTAAGGAGATCACCTAGATGTCACGCGTCAAAAGGGGCGTTACCGCCCACGCTCGTCACAAAAAAGTTTTGAAGGCTGCCAAGGGCTACTACGGCCGCCGCAAGAACACCATCCGCGTCGCCAAGCAGGCCGTCGAGAAAGCGGGTCAATACGCTTATCGCGACCGTAAGGCCAAGAAGCGCAATTTCCGCTCTTTGTGGATCCAGCGCATCAACGCGGCAACCCGCCAGCACGGCATGACCTACGGCAACTTCATCAACGGCCTGAACAAGGCTGGCGTAGAAGTCGACCGCAAGGTTCTGTCTGACCTCGCCATCAGCCAGCCGGATGCCTTCAAGGCACTGGTTGACAAGGCTCAGGGCGCCCTGGCTGCATAAGTTCTATCGAACTTAAACGGAATAAAAAAAAGCGCGGCCTTTCGGGACCGCGCTTTTCTTTTGAAGAAAAGTCTCATTCCTTCCCCCGTCATCCTCGGCAAAATGCCGAGGAGCCATGTTTCGGATAACTTATGGATGTTCGGAATACTTCCGGACATGACGCTAAAGGGGCGCTACGCTCAAAGCCCTTCAAAAAGCGCAGTTGAGAGATAGCGTTCTGCAAAAGAGGGGATAATGACAACAATGGTTTTGCCAGCCATATCATCCCGCTGACCGACCTTGATGGCTGCAGAGAGTGCCGCGCCGGAAGAGATGCCGACCGGAATGCCCTCGGTATTCGCGACTTCGCGGGCCATGGCAAAGGCGTCCTCATTGCTCACTTTGGCAATCTCATCGAAGACACCTGTATCCAGCACACCCGGCACAAATCCCGCGCCAATGCCCTGGATCTTGTGCGGACCCGGCTGGCCTCCGGAAAGGATCGGGCTGTCTTCCGGTTCGACAGCCACGACATGTAGGTCCGGCTTCCGGTTTTTCAAAACCTGCGAAACGCCGGTGATAGTGCCGCCGGTCCCAATCCCAGATACAAAGACATCAACCGCACCGCTGGTGTCGTTCCAGATCTCTTCCGCCGTGGTGTTCCGGTGAATTTCCGGGTTGGCCGGATTCTCGAATTGTTGCGGCATGACAGCACCATCGATCTCGGACAAGAGTTCCTCTGCCCGGGCGATTGCACCCTTCATGCCCTTGGCCCCTTCCGTCAGTTCCAGCTCTGCACCCAGGATCTTGAACATCTTGCGGCGTTCCACGGACATGGTTTCCGGCATAACGAGAATGAGGCGATATCCCTTGGCCGCCGCCACAAAGGCGAGCGCGATCCCGGTGTTTCCGGACGTCGGCTCCACAAGGGTCGTCTTGCCCGCTTCAATCTTGCCGTCGCGTTCCATGGCATCGATCATCGCAACGCCAATACGGTCTTTGACGCTGGCGATCGGATTGAAGAACTCCAGCTTGCCGAGAAGGGTTGCCTTGACACCATGAGCATCCGCCAGACGATCCAAACGAACCAACGGCGTGTCACCGATGGTGTCCGTGATCGAGGAGTAGATCTTACCGCGCCCGTGCGTCTTGATTGTCATGGAAGTCTCCCAGCTAAAACGAATGCAGTGCCAATCGCACCTTTCTAAATTGTGACTTCAAGATAGTACGGCACCGCGGGAGATATAAGGGGAAGAACCCCTAGAGAGAGCACCCTCTGTAAAATGCCTTTTCACGAAAGGCTCACGGCTTAGAAAACAGCAAACCTGGAAGTGCGGACATGTCGTCGAAGAGATGCGCACCGGCATCAGACAGCGCTTCACGGTCGCAGGCTGGATCTTCGACATACGCATAAACAGCCATACCGGCAGACCGCGCCGCCCGCACGCCCGGCAAACTGTCTTCAATGACAACACAATCTTCCGGCGGATATCCCATCGTGCTTGCCGCAAGAAGAAACACATCGGGTGCCGGCTTGCCGTTGGCGCAGTCTTCTGCGGAAAACAGCTTGCCTTCAAGGCGGGGCAAAAGCCCCGAGCTGCCAAGTGTAGTCCGCATCTTGGCGTATTTGCCGGACGAGCCGACACAATAAGGCAGGTTGCGCCGGTCCAGCTCGTCCAGAACTTCTGCAATGCCCGCAATGGCGGGAACACCAGCGGCGAACACTTCCAGATCGCGTTTTCGAACCTGATCGGGCCAATCGTCTGGAAGGCTCCGGCCAGTCAACGCCTCAACCATCTCTTTAACGTTTTCGAGGGTCCGGCCCATGAAGCGCTGCTGACACTCTAGCCCAGCGATTGGATAGCCGAGTTCAGTCACCATTTCTGCGAGACTGGCATTGACCATCCGTTCGGTGTCCACCAGAACGCCGTCGCAATCGAAAATGACAAGTTTTGGATCCATGGAAAAACCCTTTGTGCTCAGGCCTTAGCGCTGTCCAGTAGATCCAAACCCGCCGGTTCCCCGGCTTGTTTCAGACAGGATTTCGACTTCCTCGATCTCAGCCTGCAGCACCGGCGCAATCACCATCTGGGCAATGCGATCGCCACGGGAGATTTCAAAGGCCGTATCACCGAGATTAATCAGGATCACTTTAACTTCGCCGCGATAGTCCGCATCGATCGTACCAGGCGTATTAAGCACTGTGACGCCGTGTTTCGCGGCAAGGCCCGAACGCGGCCGCACTTGGGCCTCGTAACCTACCGGCAACGCCATCGCCAAGCCGGTAGGCACCAGCGCCCGGCTTCCAGGTTGCAGCGTCAGACCGTCGTCCACAGCTGCGACAAGATCGAGACCTGCCGCCAATGCGCTTTGATAGGCCGGCAAGGGCAAACCCTGCCCGTGGTCGAGGCGTTTGAGTTCAAGTTTGATGGTCATGAGGCCGTCCCGGTCCGTTTAAGAACGGTTGACGACATTCGAGAGAACCTGTCAAGCGCAACGCGGCCATGAACCGGATATGCGAAAAATATCAAAAGGCTACTTGCAGCAGCCACGTTGTCCTGAAACTATCTGCCGTATCGGAAAGTTCTTCGAGCTGGGAGACCCTAAGAAATGAAATATTTGCTAAGCGCTGTTGCGGCGGGAATGATTTTCGCTGCCGGCATGACGGCACAGGCGCAGACCGTCGGGTTTGCCGATGCCATCAAGATCCTCGCAGGGAGTTGCGGTTCAGACATCGACAAGTATTGCAAATCAGCCACTCTCGCCAATAACGGCATTGGTCAGTGCCTTGATCAAAACCAGGCCAAGGTTTCGCAGAAATGCAATGCAGACCGCGTCGTTGTAGCAAACTTGATTGCCGAACGTCTCGCAGCTCAAAAGGCAGCGCCGGATCTGTGCGCTCGAGACGCCACCCAGTTCTGCAAAGGCGTCAAACCTGGTGCCGGTCACATCCTGCGATGCCTCCTGAAGGCGCAGCCGTCGGTCAGCGCAAAATGCAACACTGCGATTGACCTCGCTGGATACCGCTAAGCCGGGTTAAGGAGACTTTTTATGAAAAACCTGTTTTTTGCCAGCGCTGCCGCATGTGCACTCTGCTTTTCGGCAACACTTGCCAGCGCCCAAACTGAACTGAGCCGCAATCAGATCATCAACTCACTACAAGGCGCTCAGGAAAAAGTGGAAGTAAGCGCGGATGCGCTGCAGCGCGCCGCTCTGGAAAACATTCAGAAGTATCCGGGCGCCGATTCGCCGCAAACCATTCCGATGTATCAGCAGCTCGCGTCCTTGCGCCAGTTCAACATCGAAATCACGTTTGACTTCGATTCAGCGCGCATCCGGCCAGAATCCTATGAAGCCGTTGGCTTGATCGCCGATGCACTTCACACACCCTACCTTCAAGGCCAGACGTTCTTCATCGTCGGTCATACCGACGCCAAAGGGGATCGGACATATAATCTGGAGCTGTCTCAGCGGCGCGCTCAAGCCATTCGTGAGGCCCTGGTGACGACTTTCCAGGTGCCGGGCTCCACCCTCTTCTCGGTTGGTCTTGGCGAAGAGCAATTGCGCGATCCGGCCGACCCGTTTGCCGCCGTGAACCGTCGGGTACAGCTCATCAATATGGGCTATAACTAAGTTATTGTGGTGCGGGTGCTGAGCGCCCGCACTACCATGTGTCACACGTCAGATTACGTCACCCAAAATAGCCAATTTTGATATGTTCGCACTCGTTGTTTAACTTCATTGAACAATGTGTCAAACAGCTCTGATCTTCAGAAAAATCCCGAACGGTTTATTTCTATGTTGAGGCCCACTTGGCCGTAAGCATGGAGTAGACCAATGCCGGATGATCAAACGCCAATTCCTCCTGTTTTCTTCGCCCATGGCGCGCCGACACTGGCCGTACGGGACACACCGGCGAGCCGTTTTTTGAAACATTTCGGCAAGGATATGGAGCAGCCACGCTTCATTTTAATCTTGTCCGCTCATTGGGAAACAGAAAGACTGAAGATCTCGGCTCCGGGCCCTTTGCGCACATATCACGACTTCCGAGGTTTCCCAGACGAACTCTATGAAATCTCCTACCCCGCTTCGGCAGACGCCAGTGCAGTTGAAGAGGTGGTTTCAATTCTAAGCGCTGCCGGATTGGATCCTGAACAAGACGCGGACTGGGGTCTTGATCATGGGGCCTGGGTGCCTTTGTCACTGGCCTTCCCTGACGCAGACATCCCGGTTGTTCAAATTTCGCTCCCAAACAACAGCTCTCCGGAAACGATCTACGCACTCGGGGCAGCTGTGGCACCATTGGCGGAGAGAGGTGTCCTGATCGCCGGTTCCGGCAGCACCACCCACAATTTAAGAGCCATTGGGCCGGATGGATCGCAGGTTCCGGTCTGGGCAACGGGGTTTGATGCCTGGCTCGACAAGGGACTGGATGCAGGGCAATTGAACTACTTCGACAATCTGGAAGCAGCGCCGGATTTTCGTCAAAACCACCCGACAGAAGAACATCTTTTGCCGCTGTTCTTCCCGTTTGGCGCTGCAGGCGAAGGAAGAAAACCCGAGCTCCTGCACCGGAGTTACGAATACGGCTCAATCAGCATGAGTTACTATCGGTTCCAGTGATCCGCCCCCTACACAGCTGTACTTGAATAGAACTGCCGCCGCCCTCAGTCTGGCTCACGACCCAGTTTCTCCGCAGCCCTGGCAATCAGCTGGTGGGCAACCTCTTTCTTGTCCATCGCCGGCCAGTCTTCTACGCCATTGGCGGTGACCAGCCTTATGGTGTTGGCGTCGCCGCCCATGATACCCGTTGCAGGGCTGACATCATTGGCGACGATCCAATCAGCGCGCTTGCGTTGCAGCTTCGAGGTTGCGTTTTTGATGAGATCTTGAGTTTCGGCGGCAAAGCCAATCAGCAGAGACGGCCGCAGCGTTTGATGGTGCCCGACGGTCTTTAAAATGTCCGGATTCTCAGTGAGTTCCAAGCCAGGCGCTTTGCCACTGCCGTCTTTCTTGATCTTCTGATCGCCTTCCGAGACAACGCGCCAGTCAGCGACAGCTGCAGCCATGATTGCGATATCCGCAGGTAGGTTCTGCTCAACAGCTGCCATCATCTCCGCCGCGGATTCAACGTGGATCGTCGTGACATGGTCCGGATCACGGATCGTCACCGGGCCGGAAACAAGTGTGACCCGCGCACCAGCTGCGAATGCGGCTTCGGCAAGTGCATGACCCTGTTTGCCCGAAGACCGGTTCGCGATGTAGCGCACCGGGTCGATCGGCTCATGTGTCGGCCCGGACGTGATCAGGACATGCCTTCCCGCCAACGGCAGTTCCCCGGCTGCAATCGCCTGATCCCGCAAGAGAAGCTTAGCTGCTGCGGCAATATCTAGAGGCTCGCTCATGCGGCCAACCCCGGCTTCGCCTTTTTCCGCCATTTCACCGCTGGCAGGGCCGATGAACGCAATGCCGCGCTGACGCAAGGTGTCGGCATTTTTCAGTGTTGCCGGGTTCTGCCACATCTTCGGGTTCATCGCCGGGGCCAGCAAAACCGGTTTATCAGTCGCAAGTAAAACGGCCGTCGCAAGATCATCGGCAATGCCATGGGCCATCTTGGCCATCAGATTGGCCGTTGCGGGCGCGACAAGGATCAGATCATGATCCCGGGCAAGGCGGATGTGACCCACATCATGCTCCGCCTCCCGGTCGAACAGGTTGGTGAACACCTTCTCAGCGCTTAAGGCCCCCACCGCCAGCGGCGTCACGAACTCCTGCGCACCATCCGTCATGATCGGGACAACCCGAGCGCCCCGTTCTTTGAGCCGCCGGATCAGGTCCAGAGATTTGTATGCGGCGATGCCGCCGCTAATGATCAGCACAATCTCTTTGCCGGCAAGCATCGGAACTATACTCCCAGGAGGCGATGGAGGTCAGAAACCGGAACGGAAATCGCGCGGAGCAGCGGACACAACCTGACTGCCGGAACCCGTCACCTGATACACTGCAAGCCCACGTTCATTAAGGCCATTCGGCTTGAACCGGAACAAGCCGTCAATTCCAAGGAACCCGTCCCGGTTTGTCAGGATGCTCTGCTGGAACCGTTGCGGCCCAGCGGAGCGGATCAGGCCGGCCGCGAGTGTAACGCCGTCATAGACAAGGCTGGCGTTCCGCGGCGGGGGCGCGCCGTAGGTCTGTTGATAGCGCTGCGCAAACCCGCGGAACCCGCTGTCTTCAGGACCTGCAAACCAGGATCCGGTCAGAGTGGGGTTGTTCTTGACTTGCGGCGTATCCCACTGGCCCGAGCCAAGCAACTTGATGTTGCCGATCTCGGCATTCAGCCCCATCAGGGTCTGCATCACCAGGCCAGGCACAGGTCCGCCCGCCGGGACAAAGAGAGCGTCGATGCTGGTCAAAGACGACTGAAGGGCGTTGGCCTTGGCGACCAGGTCCGACGTGTCCGAACCACTGACGTTGTAGCGCTGGATCGTTGCAATCCGTCCACCGGTGCGACCAACTTCCTGACGGAACGCCGCCTCAACCACACTGCCGTAAGAATCGTTGGGCAGGAGGGCTGCATAAGAACGTTTCTGCTGGCTGCTGGCATAGCCAATGATGCGCTTCACATCGCTTTCCGGAAGGAAGCTCAACAGGTAGATGCCGCGCGCGGCGACTGACGTATCTGTCGAAAACGCAATAACCGGAACACCTGCCGCCCTTGCAGCGGAACCGGCACCCGACACTGCCGGCGCAAAGACGGGACCAAGGATCAGCTCGGCACCCTCAGAGATCGCCTGTTGCGCGGCAGCGCGGCCCCCTTCCGTCGTCCCTCCGGTGTCTTTCACCAGAAGCTGCACATCCGAATTTGGAAAGTTTTGAAGCGCCAGCGCAGCGGAGTTTTTGAAAACGGTTCCAATCGACGCATTGCCCCCACTTGAGGACAGCGGCAGCATAAGTCCGACCCGGACCGCGCCAGTGCCGATTGTTTCACCGTTCACCTGCGGTTGGGCGCCCGGCTGGATCTGTTCACCGGGCAACGTTCCAAGGGATGAGCCCAAACAGCCCCCGAGCGCCAATGTGCTGGCACCGGCCAAAGCGGTTTTCAAGAATGTGCGTCGGCGATGCCGAACAACGGCGTCCGTTTCGTCCATGTGTCTGATTTCCATCCACCCTTTGCCACAGACTTAAGGATTAACGAATGCGCTGTCCAGTTTTCAGCCGCGCAACGCGGCATGAATGGTGGATTTGCCTTGCATTGCGTGTTTCGGGCAGGTAGCGCAAGAAAATCGGGACATCCTTGAGGTCGGAACCGAGTGTTTGAATTGTGGTAAAGGGATCCGTGATGACAGAGCCAGGCGGCGGACAAACAGGTTCCAAAAACCGTTACAGCTTGTCGGAACACGCCTTCACGGCGCCCAATCTGGAACCGGCGCTCTACATTGTCTCCACGCCGATCGGAAACCTTGGTGACATCACCGTGCGCGCGCTGGAAACACTCGCGGCTGCGAGCATGATCGCTTGTGAAGATACGCGGATAACATCGACGCTTACGCAAAAATTCGGCCTCAAGACCCCGCTTCTTCCATACCACGAGCACAACGCCGATAAGCAGCGGCCTAAAATTCTCGGAGAACTTGAAGCCGGCAACGCGGTTGCCCTTGTATCCGATGCCGGCACGCCGCTGGTGTCTGATCCGGGCTACAGGCTGGTCCGGGACGTTGTTGCGGCAGGATACAAGGTGTTCCCGATCCCCGGCGCCTCCGCCCCCCTCGCAGGTCTGGTTGCATCCGGGCTCCCCAGCGACACGGTTCTGTTTGCAGGTTTTCTGCCGCAAAAAGGCGGCCCCAAGACAAAGCGCCTTGAAGAGCTTGCCAAAACACCGGCGACACTGATTTTCTTTGAATCGCCCCATCGGACTGCGGCAACCCTGGAACTCATGGCAACGGTTTTTGGCGGAACGCGAGAGGCGGTGGTCGCCCGCGAGCTCACCAAACGCTTTGAGACCTTTGAGCGGGGAACGCTGCAAGAGCTGGGCAACCGGTTCGCAGATCAAACCGTGAAGGGTGAGATCGTCATTCTGGTGGGACCGCCAGAGGAAAAACCGGAAGCAGATGCAGAAGACCTCGACACCCTGCTCCGGGAAGCGCTCTCGGATATGCCCGTTAGCACAGCCGCTAAACAGGTTTCCAAGGCAACGGGTCTGGATCGCAGCGAGGTCTACAAACGGGCGCTCGAACTCAAGGCTGGCACCTGACCATGGCAGAAGGCGACGGCCGCACTACCGAACACCGCCGCAAGGCTCATTCCCGCGGCCTTTCCGCAGAGACTTATGCGGCCTGGTATTTGCGCCTGACCGGTTGGCGCATCCTGAAGCAACGCTACAAGACGAAGGCGGGCGAAATCGACTTGATCGCCAAGAAACGCAAGACCGTCGCCTTTATCGAGGTCAAAGCGCGTAAATCCAGGCAAGCCGCGCTTGAAGCAGTGACCCCGGCCAGCCAACAGAGGATCGGCCGGGCCGCAAAGATCTTCGTCGCAGAACATCCGAAAGCCGGCTTTTTCACGCTCCGGTTCGACGTCATGATCATTCGCCCGTGGGCACTGCCTGAGCGGATCGTGAACGCCTTTGAGGCGAGAGACTGACACCAGGCCTCTAGACAAACCCTGTCACGGACCGCATATCTGCCGCGAACAGTCTTTTGTCCCAAGCGCACCGTTTCAAACGGATGGCGCCCCGCCGGGAGTGGCCTCATGCCGATAAAAGTCGCGGTCCAGATGGACCATATCGAATCCATCAACATTGCCGGCGACAGCGCCTTTGCGATGATGCTGGAGGCCCAAAAGCGCGGCCACGAGCTCTATCACTACACACCGGACCGGCTGGCAATGCGCGGTGATGAGGTCTTTTGCGCGCTTGAGCCTGTCACAGTGCGCGATGAAAAGGGCAACCACTTCACGCTCGGCGAACGAACACGCACAAACATGCGCGAGATCGATGTGGTGTTGATGCGGCAGGACCCGCCGTTCGATCTGTCCTATATCGCGGCAACGCACATCTTGGACAAGATCCACCCGGACACTCTGGTGGTGAACGATCCAACGGAAGTACGCAACGCGCCGGAAAAACTGTTCGTCACCGAATTTCCGGATTTGATGCCGCCGACTCTGATCACCAAGGACCGTTCGGAGATCGATCTCTTCCGGGAAGAATACGGCGATATCGTCATGAAGCCGCTCTTCGGCCATGGCGGCGCGGCGGTGTTCCGGATCACAAAAGATGATCTGAACTACGGATCGCTGTACGACTTCTTTGCCGCCACATTCCGCGAACCCTGGGTCATTCAGCAGTTCCTGCCGAACGTCAAACACGGCGACAAACGCATTCTCCTGGTCAACGGTGAGTTTGCCGGTGCGGTGAACCGTGTCCCGGCGGCGGGCGATCTCCGCTCCAACATGGTGCGTGGCGGCGCGCCGACAGACAGTGATCTGACAGAACGGGAACGGGAAATCTGCGCCCGCCTCGGACCGTCTCTGCGTGAAAAAGGCCTGATCCTGGTCGGCATTGATGTGATCGATGGCATGCTGACGGAAATCAACGTCACCGCCCCAACCGGCATCCGCGCCATCCAGAACCTCGGCGGACCCGATGTCGCGGCAAAGGTCTGGGATGTTCTGGAGCAAAAAATCAAGGGCTGAACCGTGGCTCGGGGCTGCAGCAGCCAGAAAAAAACCCTCACACCGAGGTGTGAGGGCTGAAGTGTGTGCTTAGACAATGCAATAGAGGGCCTATTCAGCAGCCTCTGTATTTAGAACACCCGGATAGGTCCAATCTTCCGCGACCGTTTCAAAAAATATTCTAAACCTTCAAAAACAGTCTCAAGCCTCCCCTGCGAGCAAAAGGTATTTGGCGTGACAAACGCCGAAATCCTCAAGACAAGCACGATAGGTTCAAGCAACAACCACAGCCTCAACGGTATTTAGGCATCCAAAATAAATTGGTTAATAATTGATTATCATTCTCGCCCCTTAACCAATTAAATCACTGAGGATATTTTCTTTTCAAGACAAGTCTTGTCGCTCTACTGAGACGTACAGTAATTCGTTAACCAAGAAAAAGTAGCGTCTTTTGAAATTATAACGCAAAGGAAGATTTGCATTTCTTTGGCTTGGGAGACACCGAATTCACCGACTATTGGAGGCACCATGCCCAGCCAGTATCCCTTGAAAGTTATGAGCACCGCAGTCGTCGGCATTGGCTCCTTACTGCCACTCGCTGCAACAGCTGCAGACCTGCCAACACTCGATCCGATCATTGAAGCACGCCCTGTCAGCAGCTGGACGGGCTTTTATGCTGGCGCATTCTTGGGCTGGGGATGGTCAGATGATGATGCGACCACAACGGGCACCAGCGGCTTTCAATCCCTTGGCAGCACGATTGTTCCCTCTTCCCTTGGCCTCTCGGGAAATGGGGTCCTGGGCGGTCTAACCGCTGGTTATGATTATCAGATCAACAGTTTTGTGGCCGGTCTCGAAGGCGATATTTCCTGGGCTGACATCAACAAAAGCAGCTCGTTTACAGGTGCTGCGGTTCTTGGAACCCGCCTTACCACATCCGCAAAGAAGCGGATGAGCTTCTTCAGCACAGTGCGCGGACGGCTCGGCTATGCCGCGTCCGACCGCTTTATGGTCTTTGCAACAGGCGGTCTGGCCATGGGTCAGGTTGAACTGGAGACGTCGGTCAACGGTGTCGATGCGCCCGCACTTGCATGGAACGGCAGCGACGATGAGCTGAAATTCGGTTGGACCCTTGGCGGCGGCGCGGAAGTCAAAGTCACCGACAACATCTCAATGAAGCTCGATGGCCTCTACTATGATCTGGAAGACAGCAATATCACAGCCACCGGGAATGCGGCCGTACGATCGGTCGGAGCGCTGGATGGCATTGATTATGCTGCAGAATCCGACAACACAGGCTTTCTTGCCCGCCTCGGCGTGAACTACCGTTTTTAATTGGATATCGGACAAAGAAGCCCCCTCAGTTGCTTGGCCTGAGGGGGCTTTTCTTTAGGTGCCGCGGTTATTCTGCAGCGTCTGTTGCCAGCACGCCCCGGCGGATCTGATCTTCCTCGATGGATTCAAAAAGAGCCCGGAAATTACCTTCGCCGAAGCCCTCGTCGCCTTTTCTTTGAATGAATTCAAAGAAGATCGGCCCGATGACGGTCTTGGAAAAAATTTGCAGAAGGATCTTGGTCATGCCGCCATCGATGACGCCTTCGCCATCGATCAGGATGCCGTGACGCTTCATCCGCTCGATCGGTTCATCATGGCCATGCACCCGGCCACGAGACATCTCGTAGTAAGTGTCCGGCGGGCCCGGCATGAATTTCAGCTCGTTGTCCGCCAGCTTGTCGGTGCTGGTGTAAATATCATCCGAGCCGACCGCGATGTGCTGAATGCCTTCGCCCTTGTACTTGCGCAGATACTCTTCGATCTGGCTGGTATCATCCTTGGATTCGTTCAGCGGAATGCGGATCTTGCCGCACGGCGAGGTGATCGCCCGGCTGACAAGGCCTGTGATCCGGCCATCAATGTCGAAGAAATGGATCTGTTTGAAATTGAAGAGATCGCGGTAAAAATCCCACCACTTGTCCATATTGCCGCGGTAGACGTTGTGCGTCAGGTGATCGAGGTAATAGAAGCCGACCCCTTCCGGTTTCGGATCCACGTCCCCAAGCCAATTAAATTCCGCTGAATAAGCTGATCCCTTGTCGCCGTAGGCTTCGATGAAATACAGCAGCGAGCCGCCGATGCCCTTGATGGCGGGAACGTTCAACGTCTTGTCATTGTCCGCGTAGGGCTCCGCCCCTTTGGAAATGGCATGGTCATAAGCCTTTTGCGCATCGACCACCCGCCATGCCATGGACGGGGCACACGGTCCGTGATCTTCAACGAAACGCATGGCGTGGCTGCCAGGCTCGGCGTTCAGCACATAAGTAATGTCACCCTGACGGTAGAGCGTAATCTCTTTGGTCTTGTGTTTCGCGACCGGCACATAGCCCATCTTGCGGAACAGAGCATCGAGCTTCTCCGGTTCCGGATGTGCAAACTCGACAAACTCAAAACCGTCCGTGCCGGCCGGATTCTGCGGGGTGATTTGCGCCGGCGGCGCATTATGCGGGAACGGTCCCATGGCGGATCCTCCTGGAAAGTGCAAACTTAGCGTCTAGAATGCCCGGGACTGCGCGCAGGGTGTGTGCAATCTGCGTGATTTACCGTATAGTGATGCGTATTTCGTGCGTAGTTAGAGAAAAATCAGCATGCAAATTGCACTGGACAGCTTTGATGTGAAGTTGCTCGCCGCCCTTCAGGAAAATTCAGCCGCAACCAATGCGGAGATTGGCGAAACAATCGGCCTTTCTGCCAGCCAGGTCTCCCGGCGCCGGCAGAAGCTGGAGGACAACGGCATCATCCGCCGGTACCGGGCGGCCTTGGATCCAGAGGCCCTGGGTTTTACCGTGACAGCCTTCGTCGGCGTGACCTTAGGCGCCCACAGCCGGGAAAACGCCCGAAAGTTTCGCAACATGGTCACCGCCATGCCGGAAGTTCAGGAAGCCCATACGCTCACCGGGGATGTCGATTACATGCTGAAAGTGGTCGTCCGGGACCTGAAAGCTCTCAGCCGGATCGTCAACGACGAACTCTTGCCGCAGGAAGCTGTCCAGCACGTGAAGTCCTCCATTGCAATGGACACATTGAAGGACGACAACTTGTTACCTTTGACGTGAATATCGGCACAGCGGTCGCTAACCCAAACTGTTTGATGAAAAACCGTCATGAATTACGTCATAACCTTGCGACCGGGCGCAAAATTCCCATCTGAAGAACGATGATTTCGTCCTCTGCGGACATAGGGAGCCAAACATGTTTGATGCAAAATCCTTGCTGGATCAGTTTTTGGGTAGCCAGGGCGGCGCCCCCGGCGGGCAAGGCGGCCAATATCCTGGTCAGAACCAGCGTGGCGGATCCGGTGATCTTCTCTCCCAAGGCAAGGATTTTCTGTCCTCACAAGGTGGCGGCCTGGCACTTGGCAGCCTTGCCGGTTTGATGCTCGGCTCAAAGTCCGGCCGGAAGATCGGTAAAAAAGCGGTCACTTATGGCGGTTTGGCGCTGGTAGCCGGTCTTGCGTACAAAGCTTATCAGGGCCATCAGGCCAACAAGCAAAACGCGCCACGTCCACACTATCCGCAAGACGAGCCGATCCCGCTGGAAGCCCCGCGCGGCACCGCCTTTGACCCGGCACAGCAGCCGGGCGGCGAAAACCAGTTCGCAGTCAACCTTCTGACCGCCATGATTTCAGCCGCCAAGGCTGACGGCCATATCGACCGGGACGAGCAAGACAGGATCTTTGAAAAGATCGATGAAGCCGGTCTCGACAGCGAAGCCAAAGCGTTCCTGATGGATGAGCTGCGTTCGCCGCTTGATCTCGACAAGGTCGTCGCCAGCGCAACTTGCCCGGAAACGGCAGCCGAGATCTACGCCGCGTCCCGGCTCGCCATTGACCCGGACCATCCGGCGGAAAAAGCCTATCTCCAGATGCTGGCCGCCCGGCTTGGCCTCGAAGAGGGTCTGGTGCAGGAAATTGAAATGGCGGTCCGCGAAGCGGAGATGGCAGGGTAACACCTTCAGTTGCTACGGGGTCCGGGAAGCGGTTACGCCCCCGGTTCCCAGCCTTCAGGCGCCATTTCAAATCCTTCGAACTGAAATCCCGGCGCGACGGTACAGCCGACGAGTGTCCATGCTCCGAGTGAGCGGGCTTGCTGCCAGGCCTCACGCGGCACGATGCCCTGCGGGCGCTCTCCGCCAGCCAAGTCATTGCCAAGCTGGATCACCTGCTTGTCGTTGCCATCCAAGCTGATGGACAGTTCCAGCGCCGCACCGGCATACCAGTGCCAGGTCTCCACAGCGTCCACCCTGTGCCAGCGGGACACGACGCCTTCCGGCAACAGGAAATAGATCAGCGTGGAGGCCGCACGTCCTTGCGCGTCCGTGACATCATCACGAAAGGTTTCTGCATAAAACCCGCCCTCCGGATGCGGCTGCATCTTCAGGAGGTCAACGATGTTGTCGGCGGAAAGAGTTGGATCAACCGGCATACCTGTCCCGTGGTCTAAGGCAATTGGAACACCTGAATAACAGGTGTTTCCAATCCGCGCCGGAGATTTATTGGGAGTTGGACAATAATGTCAGTGATTGGGTTTGGACTCGGTGCAAAACGCGATGTCATCGACGGTTTCCCGGAGAGCGGCGACGATTTCTTCGTAGAGCACTTGCATATCGAGGCGGTGGCCACCGCCGTGGGTGAGTGGAATGGGTTCGGCCTGGCTTGCAATTCTCTGCACCACATCCTGGGCGCGTTGTTCCGGAGTCCGTCCGGATGGGTCTAAAGACCTGTCAGTCGTCATGGTTTCTGCCCCTTACAGGATCATAACGACTTGGATATAGGAGCGGTTGGCCTGCGTTTTTAGCGGTCCGGTCAAAGTTTCTTGATCGAGCCGCACCATCAGGCGGGTGGTAAATGCAGCGTCAAGACACTGCACCACGATCAGGCATTGTCTTTGCGCGTGCGGATTTCAGTGAACACTGCCTCTGCCGGCTGCCCCGCCATGCCCAGCGCGTCCGCGACCGACGCTTCACCTGCGCGAAGAAATGGGTTGGTTGCCTTTTCCGCTGCCATTGTCGTCGGGAGTGTTGGCTTGCCCAGAGCGCGGATGTCGGCAATTTCCTTCGCACGCGCCTGCAAGGCTTCATTGCTCGGCTCGATGGTCAAGGCAAACTTCGCATTGGCCTCGGTGTATTCATGTCCGCAGTAGATCGTGGTGTCGTCCGGCAGCCGGTGCATAAGATGAGACAGCGAGGCCCACATCATCTCCTTGTCGCCTTCAAACACCCGGCCGCAGCCCAGCGCAAACAGTGTATCGCCGGTATGGGCAACCTTGATTGAGGGAATGTACCAGGAAATCTGATCCAGCGTGTGGCCAGGCGTTGCAATGGCCTTGACCTCATAAGGCCCGCACAAGACATCATCGCCGTCCTCGACGGTCCGGTCGAGCTCGGAGATCTTTTGACGTGACCGCTCTGGACCGATCACCACCGCACCGGTTTTGGTCTTCAACTCTCCCAGCCCCTGCACGTGATCCCAATGATGGTGGGTGATCAGGATATGGCTGAGTTTCCAGCCGGTTTCCGCCAAGGCCGCCTCATAGGCTGCCGCATCCGGCACATCGACAGCCACGGTCGTGCCGCTCTCGCGGTCATGTATGAGGACACCAAAATTGTCGTCCAGGCAGGCAAACTGATGAATTTCGGTGGTGTCGCTTAAAGACATGAGAAGCTCCTCGGCCGGGGATCGGAATGCGCGCCACAGTGGCAAAGACCGGCGCTGCGGGCAAGCCATTGAGGTGTATCCGCTTGGCGGGATTTCAAGTCTTGCGCTCCACTACAGTTCCCTGTTCAATCGCCGTCCAAGCTTCCATCAGGCGAATTTTATGTATCTCGACGTCGTTCATTTGCGGGCCTTTTATGATCTTCCACTTGGGCAGTTGCTGCGAGGCTTGATCGGCGCACCGGTCGCGCAGATGTGGCCGGATATTCAAGGGCAAAGCCTGTTGGGTCTCGGGTATGCCGGTCCGTTCATGCGCCGGTATCACGGATCGGCCGAACGGGTAATCTCCGCCATGCCCGCCCCCCAAGGCGCCATCCACTGGCCGCGGGAACATGCCAACTCCTGCGCCCTGGTCGAAGATGAGGCTTTGCCGTTTTCCGACGCAACATTCGACCGGATCATGCTGGTGCACGCACTGGATCATTGTTCCGATCCATCGGCGATGCTCCGGGAAGTGTGGCGCGTGCTCGCCCCGGGCGGCCGAGTGATCGTTGTTGTGCCCAATCGGCGCGGTTTGTGGGCCCGCTCGGAACTCTCCCCATTCGGCTATGGCCGGCCGTATTCGGGAAGCCAGCTGAAGGAACTCATGAAGAACTGCCAGTTCAATGTCTTGAGCGATTCTGAAGCCCTCTTCATGCCGCCATCGCGGGCGGTCAGCATACAGAGAACGGCGCGGACCTGGGAGAACCTTGGGCGCCGATTCTGGCCGGCATTCGCCGGCATCCTGATCCTTGAAGCGGAAAAGCTGGTGTTCCGCAGTTTGCCGGTCGATGGCAAGAAGAGCCGCCTCCGGGTTCTGCGCCCCGTGTTCATTCCGGACGGTGCAGCGACCGGGTTGAAACCAGTGCGCCGGGAACGGTCGGAGCAGTAGTGCCAGGTCCGGAATTCTTTTGCCTTTGCCCTGACAGATGCCTATGACTGGGCCGCGTCTGCACACGCTTGTTTTGAGGGATTTTTGAATGACCCGGAGCCCGGATAACGGCGCATCAATCGATACCGCCCGCGCCCGTCTCGCTGAAATCGATGCGCGCATTCACGATGCGCTGGTGGAACGTCACCAAACAGAGACCAATCTCGCCGCTCTGCACGAGGGCGCAGACACCTCCTCCCGAGCCCAAGACTTTGACCGTGACACCGACCTGATCCGGTCATTGGCAGAGCTCAATCAAGGCGCATTGCCCTTAGTTGCCCTTGAAGAAATCTGGCGCGCAATCCTCTCAACAAGCTTATACCCGCCCGCTGGGTCCGCGATTCATCTGGACGGCAGCGGTGATCTCGTGGGCATGCTGGATCTTGCCCGTTATTATTTCGGGTTTTCGGCGGACCTTGTGCCGGGAAGCGATGCTGCGGATGTTGCTGGCGCTGTAAGCGATGCCGTCTCAGACATTGGACTTGTGGCCTTGACCGACCGGGCGGATCTGCCCTGGTGGCGCGGGTTGAATGAAAGCGGTGCTCAGATCCGGGCGCGCTTGCCCCTCGTTCTTGTTGATGAACGACCGGCAGATTTGCCGGCGCTGGTTCTTGCCAAATCCGACAGGATCATCGACAAGCCGGAAATTGCGGTTTATGACGCGCGTTGGTCTGACCGTTTGCCAGGCAAATTGATGGACCAGGGGATCGAAGTTCTGAGCTTCTACCGCTCGGCAACCGGCGTGGATGCACTGCTTGCCGTTTCCGGCGATCTGCCGGAGGACGCTGTCTTGGCAGCTTGCCTGGAAGCAGGCGCCGCACCAGACGTATTGAGAGCAGTTGGTGGTTATGCAGCGCCAATTGACGGGGCAAGCGATCCAGATGATGTGTTTGACCCTGCAGATGCAGGGGACTTGGGATGAATGACATGACGATTGCAGTGACTGAAGTCGATCAGACGGCCGTTCAGAGCCGCCCGCAGCCGAAACAAGGCGTGTTGGATATTGCCCCCTATGTGCCGGGCAAATCCAAGGGCTCTCATGGCAAGACACTTCATAAACTCTCGTCAAATGAAACACCGCTTGGTTTCAGTGACACGGTGTCCGCAGCAATCGAAGGCGTTGCAAAGTCCTTAGAGCTTTATCCTGACGGCGGGGCGACCGAATTGCGGGCCGCGATCGGGGATGTTTACGGCCTCAATCCGGATCGCATCATTTGCGGCGCAGGATCGGATGAAATCCTGAGCATGCTCGCCAACACCTATCTCGATGAAGGTGATGAGGCGATCTATTCGGAGCACGGGTTCCTCGTTTACGAGATCGCCATCCGCGCCGCTGGGGCAACACCGGTCGTTGCGCCGGAAGAAGATTTCACCACCGATGTAGACGCGATCCTGGAACGGGTGACCGCCAAGACAAAGATGGTTTTCCTGGCCAATCCGAACAATCCGACCGGCACCTACATCCCGTTTGAGGAGGTCAAGCGCCTGCATCAAGCTCTGCCGCCACATGTTCTACTCGTGCTGGATGCCGCTTACGGTGAATATGTCCGACGGAACGATTATGAAAGCGGGATCGAGCTGGCCGCGACTGCCGACAACGTTGTTATGACCCGGACCTTTTCGAAGATCTATGGCCTTGCCAATCTGCGTCTTGGTTGGGGCTTCGGCCCGGCGCACGTGATTGATGCCATGAACCGCATACGCGGGCCGTTCAACGTCTCCGGCGTTGCGATTGCAGCAGGCGCAGCGGCTGTCCGCGACCGGTCCTTCGTGACCGCATCGGTCGAGCACAATGAAAAATGGCTGCCGTGGGTGACGTCCGAATTGGAAAAACTCGGCCTGACGGTCACTCCAAGTGTTGGCAATTTCGTTCTGGTCCATTTCCCGGACGTTGATGGCAAACGGGCAACAGATGCGGATGCGTATCTTCTGGAGCGCGGCTGTGTTCTGCGCTTGGTGGGCAATTACGGCCTGCCGAACGCAATTCGCATGACCATTGGCAGCGAAGAGGCCAACCGCACAGTGGTTGCGCACCTGAAGGATTTTCTGGCGCAAGCCTAAAATAAAAAGACCTTATGACCAACGCCCCCATTTTTGAGCGCATGGCCCTGATCGGGATTGGCCTGATCGGGTCGTCCCTTGCCCAGGCCGCCCGCCAGCGCGGCCTTGTGAAAGAAATCTCCATCTCCACCCGCTCCGAAGCAACGCTTCGGCGGGCTGAGGAGTTGGGGCTTGGCGACAGCTATTCGGTCGATGCCGCTGTTGCGGTTGAAGGGGCAGATCTTGTCATCCTCTGCGTGCCGGTTGGGGCAAATGAAGCGATCGCAAAGTGGATTGCTCCCGCCTTGAAAAAGGGGGCAATCCTGACAGACGCCGGCTCGACCAAAGGGTCCGTTGTCGAGCAGGTCGCGCCGCATGTGCCGGAAGGTGTGCATTTCATCCCGGGCCATCCGATAGCGGGTACCGAACAGTCCGGCCCGGATGCCGGCTTTCCAACCCTGTTTGATCAGCGCTGGTGCATTCTGACACCGCCGGAAAACACCGACCCGGACGCGCTGGAAAAGCTAAAGGCGTTCTGGCAGGGCTGCGGTTCTGACGTCGATCTGATGGATCCCAAGCACCACGACCTCGTGCTCGCGATCGTATCTCACCTGCCTCATGTCATCGCCTACAACATCGTTGGCACGGCCGACGATTTGGAAGCGGTCACGAAGTCGGAGGTGATCAAGTATTCGGCCTCTGGTTTCCGGGACTTCACCCGTCTTGCAGCGTCTGACCCGACCATGTGGCGGGATGTGTGTCTGAACAACAAGGACGCAATTCTAGAGATGCTGGCACGGTTTTCAGAAGACCTGTCAGCCCTGCAAAGGGCCATCCGCTGGGGCGACGGCGACAAATTGTTCGATATGTTTGAGCGAACCCGCAGCATCCGCCGCTCGATCATCGAGGCAGGTCAGGAAACCGATGCACCAGACTTCGGCCGCCACTCGGGCGACTGACTGGGCTTTAGGATCAGGACCCATTAATTAGAGCGCGTGACGATGTACTCCGCCAATGCGTTAAGCGCAGTGGCCTTGTTCCCATAAGGCGCCATCAGGCCATGGGCTTCCTCAAGAAGCGCCTGCAGCTCTGCACGGGTCTTGTGTTTGCCCATAAGGCCGACCAGCGTTGCCTTTCCCGCTTCTGCGTCCTTGCCGGTTGCCTTGCCCATGGCTTCCGGACTTGCTTCCACATCCAAAAGATCATCGGCCAGCTGAAAGGCGAGGCCGATAATTTCTCCAAAACGGGTCAAGCGGTCCACATCGGCATCTGAAGCATCGCCCAAAATGGCGCCTGCCCGGCAGGCATAGCGCAAAAGCGCACCGGTCTTCATCGATTGAAGGTGCCGGATCTCAGCTTCGGACCGGTCCCGGTGCTCCGATTCCAAATCCAGCATCTGCCCCCCGGCCATGCCGCCAATGCCGGACGCCCGAGCAAGCTCGCGGGATAATCTCAGCCGGGTTCCTGCCTCCGGATGCACCGCCTCATCGGTGATGACATCAAAAGCCAGCGTCAAAAGCGCATCGCCTGCAAGAATGGCGGTCGCATCATCATAGGCCTTGTGCACCGTCGGCTGGCCACGGCGCAGATCATCATCATCCATGGCTGGCAGGTCGTCGTGAACCAGCGAGTAACAATGGATGAGTTCCAGGGCACAACCCGCTTGCACCACCCCGTCATCCGCCCGGCCGAAAAGCCCTGCCGCATCCATAACCAGCACCGGGCGCAGACGTTTGCCGCCGTTGAGCGCCCCATGACGCATGGCATTGATCAACCGCTCCGGACGGGAAATTTCGCCATCGCTCGGGCGGTTCTCAAGCAGGCTGATAAGAGCCGTCTCGATGAGTCCGGCCTGCGCCGCCAGATGGGATTTCAGGTCAAATGTCACACAAGGGCTCCCGAGCCGGGTTTACAGTCTTTGCCAATGGGGTTTCCCTGAAGCGAAATCGCTGTATCGTCAAGGCTTGTCTTTGGAATTAGTCCGCTTTTGCCTACCCGCCGCACCGGCCGCAATCCCTTGGAGAATTGACATATGAAATTGCTGTCCAGCTTGCTCCGCACCTTCATCAAGAACGGACGGATGCGCGTTTATGATGTGTCCGGTGCGTTGCATGAATTCGGATCCGGCGAGAACGGACCGACTGTCACAATCAGGCTGCATGACAAAAAACTTTACACGTCGCTGTTTCTCAATCCGGAGCTGGCAGCAGGCGAAGCCTACATGGACGGCACACTCACAATGGAGGAAGGGTCGACCTGCTACGATTTCTTGTTTCTGTTTTCGATCAACCGGGCACCATTGGGAGCGCATCCGGTCCAGGGGCTCCTTCGCAAGGGCTGGAAGGCTTTCCGCCGCCGCCAGCAAGCCAACAGCGTCGACAAAGCCAAGAAACAGGCACGGCATCATTACGATCTCTCAACCGACCTCTACCGCCTGTTTCTCGATGACGGGATGAATTACTCCTGCGCCTATTACATAAGCCCGGACGACAGCCTTGAGGACGCCCAGGCGGCCAAGCTGACCCATTTGGTCGCAAAGCTCGACTTAAAGCCGGGCATGGAGGTTCTCGAAATCGGCGGCGGTTGGGGATCTCTCGCGATCCAAATGGCGAAGGCCGGCGCCAAAGTCACCTCGCTGAACGTATCACCTGAGCAGGTAAAGATCGCCGAGGAACGCGTTCGCGAAGCCGGCGTTGAAGACAAGGTCACGTTTGTCCTCAAGGATTACCGGGAATTTGAAGGCCAATTCGACCGGGTGATTTCCGTTGGCATGATGGAGCATGTCGGGATCGGTCACCAGGATGAGTATTTCGCCAAGGTGAAGGACTGCCTGACCGACAACGGCTTTGCCGTGATCCACTCGATCGGCCGCATGACCCCGCCAGGAACCACCGGTCCGTTCTTCCGCAAGTACATTTTTCCCGGCGGCTATGTGCCCGCGCTTTCGGAAGTCTTTGCATCGACCGAACGCCTTGGGCTATGGGTGTGCGACGCAGAAATCCTGCGTCTGCATTACTATTATACCTGCCGGGATTGGCGGGTGCGGTTCCTGGACAAGTGGCAAGAGGCAGCCGATCTTTACGACGAACGCTTCTGCCGGATGTGGGAATTCTATCTGTGTGCGGCGGAGCTCGGGTTCCTGCACGGATCGAACATGGTGATGCAGTTGCTTTTGTCGAAAGAGCGCGACGCCGTGCCGATCATCCGGGACTTTATCGTCGACAACGAACGGGAAATGAATGCCACGGGCTGAGGCCAAAACGGACAAGACCCGAAGGTCCAAACATGGGATCTTGACCTGGAAGGGTTTCCGCAGGCGGCTGGTGCAGCTTCTCGTGGTTCTCTTATTGGTGCCGCCGATCCTGACCGTGATTTACTCTGTCGTGCCACCGGTCAGCACCTTGATGCTCGCCCGTTATGTGCAATTTCTCTGGGTGGACAGGCAATGGGTTCCGCTGGAAGACATATCGCCCAATCTGATCCGCTCGGTTATTGCGTCGGAAGACGGCAGGTTTTGCATCAGTCACGGGGTGGACTGGGGCGCCTTGCGGGAACAGGTCGAGGCGCTGAGTGAGGGTGAGCGTCCGCGTGGGGCTAGCACCATCACAATGCAGACCGCCAAGAACCTCTTTTTGTGGAATGACCGGTCCTACATCCGCAAGGGGATGGAAATTCCGCTCGCGCTCATGCTGGACGCGATCCTGACCAAAAAAAGGATCCTGGAAATCTATCTGAATGTCGCCGAGTGGGGTGAAGGCATTTTTGGGGCCGAAGCAGCTGCCCACGCCTGGTTTGGCAAACCTGCCAAAGACTTGAGCAGCCGGGAAGCAGCGCGGCTGGCAACTGCTCTGCCCAATCCGCTTGGCCGCAACCCAGCTAAACCGTCAGCAGGACACCAGCGTCTGGCGTCCAAGAACGTCGCCCGGGTCCGCAGCGCCGGGCCAATTTTCGAATGTGTTCTGGGGAAATAATCACAAGCCTCTATCCGCTGGCCGGTATCCCACCTATCAGGTCAAAAGAAAATTTCATCAATGGGGTGGCAAAACGCCGGCGTTGCCTGTATAACGCCGCGCATTCGAACACCTGCGTGCAGCCACGCCCCGGGCTTTCCCGGTCCGGGCCGCATGGGTATGGACCACGGAGAAAAACAAAATGGCCGTTCCAAAGAGAAAAACCTCGCGCATGAAGCGCGGTTTTCGCCGTTCTTCGGACGCCCTGAAACAGCCGACCTATGTCGAAGACAAGGATTCGGGCGAACTGCGTCGCCCGCATCACGTTGATCTGAAGACTGGCATGTACCGGGGCCGTCAGATCCTGTCCGCTAAGGACGACGCCTAAGACGGACATGCTTTCGGGCTGGTCCTGAAAGCAGCCGTGATCAGGCTGGATCGCCGTATGGCAAAACAAGATTGAGGCTGACCTTGTTCCGACAGGTCGGCCTTTTTCTTTTTGGGGCATACCGCAAAAAACACTAGAGTGCCGCTGTGGCGGCGCAAAATCGGTGGTGCCGGCCAAATGCGGCCGCGAGGGGTCACGTCCTCCCGCCACACACTCGAGTTTCTTCATGGCTCGTTTTAGAACAAACGCCCAAAGATACTCGACCACTTCAAAAGCGATCAGCTTTGGGCGCGACACCGTTGCCGGTTTAACGTCCGCTGATCTAGACAACACTTCACTCCAAACGACAACAATGCTGTTGGTGGCTTCTTGCTGAGTATAGCGCGGACCAACTGAAAGAGGCGTGCCCACAGACTTCCACAGAGACTTTCCGGGCCGAAGTTGCTAGACCTTCTGCGAGGATTTTCTTGTTTCACACCGGAGCCGCCTGATGCGCCTGTTATCCGCTCTTCCGTTCACGCTGTTCGCCCTTTTGATCTACAACGGCTTTGCGTTCACTGCCGGCGCGGCGGACCCGGATTTCTGGTCAACGCCGGTCCTCTCAATTGCAATGGTCTCCGGTGCCGACTTTCAGCTGCTCGCCAGCGATCTCCTGATCACGGCGGGCCTGTTCTTCTTGTTCATCGAAATCCTGAAAGCCACACGGATCGGCAAGGCCGCGGTTGTCGATCACATGCTGTCCGTGCTGGTGTTCGTTGCTTTCCTGGTGGAGTTCCTGATCATTCCACAGGCGGCGACGTCCGTGTTCTTCATCCTGATGGTGATTGCCCTGATCGACGTGATCGCAGGCTTTTCAATCTCCATCACCGGCGCCCGCCGCGATGTCGCTTTTGGCCACGGTGAGATGCATTAATTCAACAAGAAACAGCAACGATTATCGAAGGCTTGATCAAGCCTCTTCTTCGTCCTCGACAATTGCATGTTTCTGGATCAGGGGAAGCTGGGTGAGGGTAAAAATCAGGGTGATCGGCATGACGCCGAAAACCTTGAAGCTGACCCAGAAATCAGTCGAAAAACTGCGCCACACAATCTCGTTGATCGCCGCCAAGACAAAGAAAAAGACGCCCCAGCGGAAGGTCAGCTTGCGCCAGCCTTCGTCGGTCAATTTGAACGCGCTGTCGAACACATACCCGAGCAGGGCCTTGCCGAAGAACAGACCCCCAAGCAGGATGGCCCCGAACAGGCTGTTGACGATGGTCGGCTTCAACTTGATGAAAAGTTCATCATGAAGCCACAAGGTCAGTGCGCCAAACACGATCACGACCACGCCGGAGACCAGCGGCATGATCGGCAAACGCTTCGTCAGAGAGAGGGACACAACCAGCGAGATGGTGATCGCCACCATGAATGCGGCCGTTGCCAGAAAGATCGGTTCACCCACCGCTTTGAGGACCGGAAAACTCTCCGCGATTTGTTCACCCCTGGAATTGAAGAGAAAGAAAATGCCGAGCGGTCCCAACTCCAAGGCCAGCTTCAAGAGCGGCGACAGTTCCTTGCGGGACGGGTCATTCGGGGCGCGTTCCAATTCCATAAAGTCTCTCCGGTGCTCAGCTGTCCCGGAAATAGGGATAACCGGGGCGGCCGGTCAAGGCTTGGGGTGCGATAAAGCGCTCAAACCGTCCGGAAAGACACCATGGTCAAGGTTTTCGCCCCGAAACCAAATGGATATTCAAGTTGGCAAAACACCGGCCAGCACGGTCCCGCTCTTCAAGATCCTGCCAGAACCTTGCGTTTTCCGATGACGTGATGACGCCTGCTTCGACACTGCGGGCCGTAATATCGCCAAGGACGCACATGCGGTTGAGGTCGGCCAAACTCTCGAACAACAGGGAATGCACACTGTGGTGGGTCAACTCTGTTTGCGTTCCGATCAAATCCACAAGGTCCCGGCCAATCCGCGGATTGACCAGGGCACAGGCATAAACTGCGGCAACCTTTGTTGCGATCTCCGGGGCGCTCGAGGCAATCACAAAACTTCCCCAATCCGGCTCGGCCGCGCAAAGGATGCCGCCGGGCCTGACAATTCGGAGCATCTCGGCAATCGCCACCTCGGGCTCCGGGATATGCTGCAGAGACCGGTCAATGCGAACGGCATCGAAAGCACCTGTGTCAGCGGCCAAGGCCTTGATGTCGCTTTGCTGGAAGTGGATGGAGGCATCAGTACCGCCGGCACCGGCCTGAATACGCGCCTTTGCCGAGGCGAGAAACTTGGCGCTCAGGTCAAACCCTGTCACCGCTCCTCTTGGAACCAGCGCTTTTAGGTGCGGCAAGTCGAAACCAAGGCCACAGGCAACATCTGCAACGTGGCTCTCGGGCAACAGCTCCAAAAGTCCATACGAGACCTCCTTGTAGGCCTGAAAACCTTGATGTGCAGCCATCAGGTGTAAGAGGCCTTCCAGATTTTCCAACTCCGAACCGGAAAACGCGTCTGCATTCTGGTAAGCTTGCGCAAGGAATTTCATAAATCACCGCCGCACATAAAACGTATAAGTCGATCATTGCAAGTGAGAGTTGCGCGCGCAAGGGATTATCTTCTTATGGCTGGGAGCACGCCAACAGGTTTGCGCCGCCCTGCAACTGCCTTTGTCTACGCGGCGCTGACTTTTGCGATTGCGGTCGGTCCGGCAGCGGCCGTCACACCGATTGACTGGCCTGATCTCAAGGACCCGGCTGCCGCCCGGTATGAGGATCCTTTCGAAAACCTCTACCTTTCCGAACTCAGGTCACTTGCCGCAGTTTACAGGATCCGAAATGGGCTGAAGAGCGGTGGGCTGACCCTTGAGGAGCGCGCCAAGCTGGAGCGCCGCCTGAAGGATGAGGAGGCCAAACTTGCCGCCGCAGGGATCCAGACCGATCAGCTTCTCGCCCAGCGCGATGAGGTCGCGAAAAAAAGAGCCGAAGCGCGTTTGAAAGGCAATTCGGATCTCGCAGGCAAAGATGTTGCGATCACCGGCTACGTGATCCCGGTCCTAGATGAAACGGGCGCTGCGAAATACGGCTATCTCGTCTCTGGCTATGGCATGTGCAGTCATGTCCCGGCACCTGCGCCCAACCAGATCATCT
The DNA here is from genome assembly GCF_055755305.1 of Roseibium sp. R5. Lineage (NCBI taxonomy): Bacteria > Pseudomonadati > Pseudomonadota > Alphaproteobacteria > Hyphomicrobiales > Stappiaceae > Roseibium > Roseibium sp. R5. Next base: position 1,316,229 of record NZ_CM146910.1, on the reverse strand, counting down.
TCTACAGGCTCGAAGAAGATTGGGCGGAGGCCGAACTCTACAAACCCGTTCTTCTGCAGGGCCGCCTGGATCTGAGTGTCTCAAGACAGACGATCAATCTTCTGGATGGCGATGTGACAATCACCGCATCCTTCGACATGGACGTCACCGATATCCGGGCGCTGGAACCGCAAAAAAGAGATGTCGGGGACCGCGGCTTTCGCTCTTTCACACGGTAGCCTTAACAGCAAAAAGGCGCCCGCAGGCGCCTTTTCGTCAGATTGAACCGTCAGGCTTTAAGCCATGTATTGGCCACCGTTGATGGTCATAACCGCACCGGTCATGAACCCGGCTTTGTCAGAAGCCAGGTAGACGACTGTCTCTGCAATTTCTTCCGGTTTGCCCAGCCGGCCGACCGGGATACCGCCGACGATGGATTCCAGGACCTTCTCAGGCATGGCAGCAACCATATCGGTGCCGATGTAGCCCGGGCACACGCAGTTGACGGTGATGCCCTTGAAGGCGTTTTCCTGAGCCAGCGCCTTTGTAAAGCCGATCACACCGGCTTTTGCGGCGGAGTAGTTGGTCTGGCCCATCTGCCCCTTTTGGCCGTTGATGGACGAGATGTTGATGATACGTCCGGAGCCCCGGCTGCGCATGCCGTTGATCACCGGGTGCGTCATGGTGAACATGGAATCAAGGTTGGTAGACATCACGGCCCGCCATTGATCGAAGTCCATCTTATGGAACATGCCGTCACGTGTGATACCGGCGTTGTTGACCAGAACTTCAACTGGACCGAGATCGCTTTCCACCTGGGCAATGCCGGCAGCGCAAGCGTCCGGATCGGAAACGTCCCACTTGTAAACATGAATGCCAGTCTCTGCCTTGAAGGCTTCAGCCTTCTCGGTGTTGCCGGCGTAAGTGGCCGCCACGGTGTAACCCGCTTCCTTCAATCCGCGTGAGATTGCCTCGCCAATACCGCGGGTGCCTCCGGTAACCAATGCCACCTTGCTCATGTATTCCCCTCCTGGTTTCCCCTCTACGGCCTTTCCGGCACGTTTGAGTTCATTACAAGTCTATTCCGGGATGTAGTCATGGCAGGGCGCCTCCTGCCCAACCATGACCAATGTCAAAGAAACCTCTCTATGGTTTCAGACTTTCGGGTAAGCCGCCTTAGCGCTCCAGGCACATGGCAACGCCCATGCCGCCGCCGATGCAGAGCGTGGCGAGGCCTTTCTTGGCGTCGCGGCGTACCATCTCGTGCAGCAAGGTGCAGAGAATGCGGGCACCGGACGCTCCGATCGGGTGACCGATCGCGATGGCACCGCCATTGACGTTGACGATGTCCGGGTTCCAGCCCATGTCCTTGTTGACCGCGCACGCCTGAGCAGCGAACGCTTCATTGGCTTCCACCAGATCCAGCTCTTCCGCGGACCAGCCGGCTTTTTCCAGCGCTTTGCGCGAGGCCGGGATCGGACCGGAGCCCATGATGGTCGGGTCAACACCGGCTGTGGCCCAAGAGGCGATCTTGGCAAGCGGGGTGAGGCCGCGCTTTTCAGCTTCCGCAGCGCTCATGACAACAAGGGCTGCGGCCCCGTCATTGATGCCCGACGCGTTAGCAGCGGTCACAGTGCCTTCCTTGTTGAAGGCCGGGCGAAGCTTTTGCATGGCGTCGATTGTCGCCCCATGGCGGATGTACTCGTCATCCTCGACAACGATGTCGCCCTTGCGGGTCTTCACCGTGAACGGAGTGATCTCGTCCTTGAACTTGCCGGCCTTCTGGGCAGCTTCCGCTTTGTTCTGGGAGGCAACGGCGAATTCGTCCTGCTGCTCGCGGGTGATCTGCCATTTCTGGGCAACGTTCTCTGCGGTCTGGCCCATATGGTAGCCGTTGAACGCGTCCCACAAGCCGTCCTTGATCATGGTGTCGACCATCTTGTAGTCGCCCATTTTGTAGCCGGCACGCATCGGAGCGCAGTGCGGCGACATGGTCATGTTTTCCTGACCACCTGCGATCATGACGGTCGCATCACCGGTCTGGATTTGCTGCGCTGCAATCGCAACGGTGCGAAGACCTGAACCGCACACCTGATTGAGGCCCCACGCTGTTGCGCCGTCGGGAATGCCAGCGGCAATCGCAGCCTGCCGCGCCGGGTTTTGGCCCTGTCCGGCGGTCAGAACCTGTCCGAACACAACCTCATCCACATCCGCGCCATCGACTTTGGCCTGCTCCAGAGCAGCCTTGATGACATGCGCTCCAAGCTCATGTGCTGGCGTGTTTGCGAAAGATCCATTGAAAGACCCAACCGGGGTGCGGGTCGCACTGACAATAACAACGTCGGTGGAAGCGCTCATATTACTCTCCAAACTTCTGGCCGTCTGTTGGCCTTGGATGGGTGACCTCTTTCACGGCCTCCCTGAACCGTGACGATGGAGGGACTAGAACTTGCAGCGGGTAGTGTGTCAACCGTGACAACCCCTATGACGGTGTTGTTTTCGCTGTTGCGGCATTATCCTTTCGTCACTGCACATAAAAAGGCTGGCACGAGACAATACGATTGGCTTAGTCTCATAGTCGGAGGAGATGACAGGTCTGCGAAGACATTGTCGTCAATAGATAAACAGCCACTGCAGGCGCGCAGCTGCGGAATGAAAGGCGGAACCATCCGATGGCCAAGACCAGCGAGCCGACAATCATCAAGAAATACGCCAACCGGCGGCTCTACAATACCGGCACCAGCACCTATGTGACCCTTGAGGATCTCGCGGTGATGGTGAAGGGGGAGGAAGATTTTGTCGTTTATGATGCCAAGTCCGGGGACGACATCACCCGGTCTGTTCTGACCCAGATCATTTTTGAGCAGGAAGCAAAAGGAACGAACCTTCTGCCTGTGTCCTTCCTTCGGCAGCTGATCGGATTTTATGGAGACAGCATGCAGGGCCTCGTGCCCAGTTATCTGGAATACTCCATGACTTCGCTGACCAAGGAACAGGAAAAACTCCGCGCCCAGATGAGTGAAGCTTTCGGCGCGACCGCCTTCGACGCCATTGAAGATCAGGTAAAGCGCAACACGGAAATGTTTGAGCGGGCGATGAAAATGTTCATGCCGTTTCCGACTGGTGAAGGTTCGGCAGCTGCAGCGGCGGGTTCAGACAAGAAACCCGCGCAGCCGGAATCCAGCGACCTGGACGACATGAAACGGCAGCTGGAAGAAATGCAGAAGACGATCAGCAAACTGACTGACAAGCCCTGATCGGATCTCTTTCTGAAACGAAAAAGCGGCGGTCCATCGGGACTGCCGCTTTTTGCTTATCTGATCAGCCGCAGTCTGCGACGAGTTTGACGGCCTCAATGCCGGCGACCGCACAGGCTTCATCATTTTCGGACGTATCACCGGTGATGCCGACGGCGCCGAGGGTTTCACCCTCTTCGTTTTTCACCAGTACCCCACCCGGCACCGGAATGATCGCTCCGCCGGAAGCTCCGTTCAGGGCATTCACAAAATGCGGACGGGTTTCTGCGTTGGCGTTGAGCCAGCGTGTGCCTGTGCCCACCGCCAGTGCACCAACCGCTTTGCCGGTTGCGATCTGCGGACGCATGATGGAAGACCCGTCCTGGCGTTTCAGCGCAATCGCATGACCGCCCGCATCCAGAACCACCACCGTCAATGGCTTCAGGCTAAGTTCTGCTGCTTTTTCGAATGCGGCAGAAATGATGGTCTCTGCGGTTGAAAGTGTGAGTTTGCGCATTGAGCTCGTTCTCCTTAAGGTGCGGGCCAAGATTGCCAGCTTGCTAACAGAGCAGCCCGGCATGGAATAGAGTGATTATTCAACAAGCATTTGCGGCCAATAGGAAACAATCGCCAGCCGCCATGGGGGGAATTCAGTGAAGCGGGACTTTCAAGCACCAGGCAGATCACCGGTATTTGCACGAGAAGCTGCTGTTGCGACCTCCCATCCGCTGGCGACAAGCGCCGCGATCGAAGTGCTGCAAGATGGTGGCAATGCCGTTGATGCAGCCATTGCGGCTGCGGCCGTACAAGCTGTTGTTGAACCGCATATGACCGGTATTGGCGGTGATTGCTTTGCACTCGTCACCGAGCCGGACGGCCGGCTCACCGGCTTCAACGGTTCTGGCGCGGCGCCGCGCGCAGCCAGCCCTGAAAAACTTGCAGAGCTGGGCGTTTCTGAAATCACCGACACCTCGCCGCATGCAGTCACGGTACCGGGCGCAATCCGGGCTTGGGAAACGCTGCTGAAAGCCCACGGCACCCGCCAATTCAAATCCCTGTTCAAACGGGCGATCGATTACGCGCGGGATGGCTTCCCCGTCGCACCGCGCGTTGCAAGCGACTGGGCAAAGAACGTTGACAAATTGGCAGCAGATCCGGTCTCCGCAGCCCGGTATCTGGTCAAGGGCGCCGCGCCCGAAATTGGCCAGGTTCTGAAATACCCGCATCTTGCGGCGACACTCGAAGCCATTGGCGACGAGGGGGCAGACGCCTTCTATACCGGCGCAATTGCAGAAGACATCGTTAGTGCACTAGCCGCCAAGGGTGGCATCATGACAACCGATGACCTTGCCGCCTGCCACACAACGGCCGTTTCTCCGGTTGTCCGCGAGTACAAGGGCCACGCGATTGCAGAGCTGCCGCCCAACGGTCAAGGCGTCATCGCGCTTATCATGCTGGGCATTCTGGAGCGCTTTCATCTTGAAAGTCTCGACCCGTTCGGGACCGAGCGCTTCCACCTGGAAATGGAAGCCGCCCGCCTCGCCTATGCGGTCCGTGATCACTATGTTACCGACCCGGGCTACATGGACATCTGCCATACCCGGTTAATCGGTGAAGACTACATCGATCAGCTTGCGCAGCGTATTTCCATCGACAAACGACAGACCGACATTGCCGAGACCAGCCTCGCGCCGCAGACCGACACGATCTACCTCAGCATTGTCGACAAGGACGGATTGTCGGTCTCCTTCATCAATTCCCTGTTCAGCGATTTCGGCAGCGGCATCGTCGCACCGGAAAGCGGCGTCCTTCTGCATTGCCGAGGCCGCTCGTTCAAAGCGCAACCAGGCTTTGCCAACTCCATCGCTGGCGGCAAGCGTCCGATGCACACGATCATTCCAGCCGTGGCCTTGAAAAACGGTGCTCCATGGCTCTCGTTCGGCGTCATGGGCGGCCACTATCAAGCCTGCGGTCATGCGCATTTGCTGACCAACATCATCGATTACGGCATGGATGTGCAGGCGGCGATTGACTTCCCGCGCATGTTCTTCGATCTGGAAACCCATGCTTTGCAAGCCGAACGCCTCGTTCCGCCGTCCACAATTGAAGGCCTGAAGGCGCTTGGACATACGGTTGTGCCAGCGCGGGGCGCGATTGGCGGCAGCCAGGCGATCATGATCGACAAGGCACGCCATGTTCTCACCGCAGGATCCGATCCGCGGAAAGACGGTCACGCGGCAGGGTATTGATCCAGAGCATGTCTCTGGGCGGCCTGCGTCAGTAAATCTCCTTGAGCGAAACACGGTCCGGGTGCAGAACTGCACCTGGACGCGCCAATGACTTTTGGAGATTCTAAGATGTTGGGACTTTCCCGGCGCGAGCTGCTGCTTGGATCAGCGGCGACAAGTGCGGCCTTTGCAGCTGGCGGACTGGCAGCGCGCGCTTCCAGTAGCCCAGATCACACGCTGACCATCTCTCCCTATGAACACAGCCTTCTGCCGGGAACCGTCACCCGTGACATGATGAGTTTTGCTCCGGATGGTCCGCCGCCTGTCTTGCGGATGCGACGGGGCGAGACGACCGTTGTTGACGTCCAGAACACTTTGGATGAGGCAAGCGTCGTGCACTGGCACGGCCTCAGGATAGCCAACGCGATGGACGGTGTGCCCTATCTGACTCAGCATCCGATCGAAGCGGGGCAATCCTTTCGATATGCCTTTACCCCGCCGGATGCCGGCACCTTCTGGTATCACCCGCATTGCAACACATTGGAGCAAATGGGCCGGGGCCTCACCGGTGTCCTGATCGTTGAAGAAGTCGAAGACCCGGGATTTGATCTGGATCTTCCGCTCAACATCCGGGATTTCCGTCTTGGCGGTGATGGTCAATTTATTGAAATGTTCAAGGCCCGCAACGCCGCGCGCGGCGGCACCTATGGGACAGTCTCCACGGTCAATTGGCAGGTTGATCCGGTCTATGAGGTGCCGGCAGGCGGTCTGGTCCGGCTGAGATTGGCCGTGACCGATGTCACGCGCGTCGGAACGTTCGGCGTTGAAGGCGGTGTGGCTCAAGTGATCGCGCTTGATTCCAATCCGCTCCCCGGACCAATGTCCGCAGAAAATATGCTGTTGTCTCCAGGTCAGCGGGCTGACGTCGCCTTAAGGGTTCCCGATGAGGAGGGACAAGACGTCACGCTGTTCTTGCGCCGGCCAAATGGAGACAAGGCACTGGCGCGTTTCAGGGCGACAGGCACAAGCGCTAACCGCCAGGTGGCAGATCTCAAAGCTCTACCTGCCAATCCGGTCCCGAAACCGGACCTTGCCAATGCAGAAGTCATCGACTTTGTCTTCGGCTGGTCACCGGAAGGGGATGCCCCTCAAGCCAGCATTTGCGGGTCTCTCGGCTATACGTTCTGGTCAATCAACCGCGAGGCCTGGCCAGGCGATGTGCCGGGGCCGCTAGACCCGTTGGCCCGGATGAAACTCGGCAAATCCTATGTCTTGCGGTTGCGCAATGAATCGCCCAATGCGCATCCGATCCACCTGCACGGCGTCTCGTTTCAGCTGCTTCGATCCAACAAACGCAAACTTCCGCCGCTCGTCACAGATACGGCTCTGTTGCTTGAGGAAGAAACGATGGAGGTCGCGCTTGTTGCGGACAATCCCGGCGACTGGGCCTTTCATTGCCACGTGATCGAACACCAGAAAACCGGCCTTGCCGGCTTCTTGAGAATTGAAGACTAGATCACTGAAAGATCAGACAGAAAAAGAGACGCTTGGCACCGAACGCGCGGAGCGGTTGGCGGCGGCATAACTTTCCATCTGGTTCGACCGGTCAAGCGCTGTTTGGGCATATGCCTGATGGGTAATCAGCAGATGCGCGGTGCGCTCGGAATAAGCATGGGGCCTGGTTTCGACCGGAGTGGCAACAGCCACCGGCGTAGCTTCTGTGCTGGTTGGAACAAATTCCGGCTGCGAGCGGGTCTCACTATCGCCGGCTGAAGGAACATCCGCTGCCGGACGCTGGCGGATTTTCGGTGGCCGTATGGCGATGATCGGTTGTACTTGCATTTGCATCTTCTCCGGTTTGGGCCAGTCCATGGCCAATCTGTTCGGAGGTCCGGGCTTTGTCCGGAACCAAGGTCACAATAGACCCTGTCCCGAAATGAAACTGTGTTTTCAGTCACAGTTTACCGTTCTGCTGAGATCCACACGCACGCGCCCCAAAAACGAAAAAGGCCCGAAACAAAAGCTCCGGGCCAAGGTGTCCAGTGGTACGTCTGGAAACGTCAAACCTCACCGCTCCGTCTTCAGGACGTGACCGGCCCCCCGCTGGCGGGGAAGGGCAGCGGTCGCCCGGTAGGTGTTGACCCCGGTGAGGGGTTCTGTCTGCCTGCCGGACCTTGCCTGAAGCTCACCATCGCGGGTGGCGATCAAATGAGCGAGGAAAATAGAATTCGGGCGATACCGGCCCGCAAAAGCATCCTGCTTGCGTTCAAGAACCGGCTCGAGCGGAACCGGCACATGCGAAGAAAAGGCCGTTCTGCGTTCGCTCTCCGTCTCACCGACAGAGGGACGCTTGCGCCTCACATTGGCACGGCCGGTTGATGTAACAGGGTTCACTCGCACGTTTTGACGCCTCACTGTGTCAGAATGGCACGCTTACCGCGGCTCTCCCTCTGACCTCGCAACTCATGTGCCAGTTTAACGAGGCGTTAACCTTTTGTCCTCAGAAATCGGCCATTTCCGCCCTCAAAAAGTTAACGGATTGATCAATTTTCGGACATTTTGGCCGGAATACGGGGATTGTGGTGGAAACATCAATCCCGTCTTGAAACTTTGCGTTTCGATTTTCCGGCACTGATTCTCAAGTTGGAAAACCTGTGTTTTCCAGGTTTCGCGCGGTGGCGTGTCCAAGATGGCGGCCACAGCGCACCGTTCGTCTATCCCGAAAAACGCTCTCGGTAAGCTTGTGGGCTGACACCAAACCGGCGCTGAAACGCCTGCCGTAAGGTTTCTTCCGTGCCGAAACCGCTGCGGCTTGCAGCTTGCGCAACCGGGCGATCCTGTTCAAGCAGCTGACGGGCCTGATCGAGCCGCAACTCTTCTAAAGTGCGCATCGGGCTGCGGCCGGTTTCCTTTTTGTAGTGACGGGACAGTGTGCGCGGGCTCATGACCGCCTGTTCGGCCATGTCATTCAGGGTAATTGGGTTCTGAAGGTTCTCGATCATCCAGGAGTGCAGCTGGTCAAAGCGGCCACTGTCGTTTTGAAGTGTCAACGCGGCACTGAATTGGGATTGCCCGCCGGGACGTTTCAAAAACACGACCAACTGCCGGGCAACCTGCAGCGCCAGTTCCCGGCCGAGATCTTCTTGAATCAGAGCAAGGGCAAGATCTATTCCGGCCGTCACGCCCGCAGACGTCCAAATGCTGCCGTCCTGAACATAGATCGGATCGGCTTTCAACCGGACTTCCGGAAACCTACGTTTGAATTCGGCGCAGCGCTGCCAATGCGTTGCGGCCTGTTTGCCATCCAAAAATCCGGCTGTCGCCAGCAGAAACGCACCGCTGCACACGGAAGCAATCCTCCGGGCATTCGCGGCCCGAGCGGTCAGCCAGCCGAGAATATCCGCGTCTTCACACAGGCGGTCAATCCCGTATCCGCCAGGAACCAGGAGCGTATCGATGGCGCTGACGTCGTCCGGCAACGGATTTGCGAGAAGGGCAAGACCGCTGGAACTCTTCACCGGAGAAGTCGCCGACACCGTTTCAATTTCATAGGCTGCGGGTTTTCCGGCCGCGACCAGCTGTTCATTGGCCGAGGCAAACACCTGCATCGGCCCGGTGATGTCCAGCACCTGGACCGCGTCATAAGCAAGGATTTCAATGCGGCGTGTCATTTGGCGTAATCCTTGGGATTATTGTCCAGATCGCCAGATGGTGGGCTGCTATCACGGGCCTGTCAACATGGAGGTTCTCATGACCCTGTCTTTCGGAATTCTGATCTTTCCAAATGTCCAGTTGCTTGATGTTGCCGGACCGAACGATGCTTTTGCAGCCGTGCCGGGCGCGAAGGTTCATCTGATCTGGAAAAACTGTGACCCGGTCACAACGACCAGCGGTATGGAAATCCATGCAAATACAACGTTTTCAGAGTGTCCGGACCTTGATGTCCTGTGCATTCCGGGCGGCGGCGGCGTCAATCCGTTGCTGCAGGACGAAGAGGTGCTCGGCTTTGTGCGCGGCGCGGCGGCAAACGCGCGATACATAACCTCCGTATGCACCGGTTCGCTGGTGCTTGGCCGGGCCGGGCTTTTGAAAGGCAAGCGCGCGACCAGCCACTGGAACGCAGTCGACTTCCTGCCGCAACTGGGCGCGATCCCGGTCCGGGAACGGGTGGTGAAAGACGGCAACCTCTATACAGCCGGCGGCATCACCTCAGGAATTGATTTCGGACTGGAAATCCTTGCCGAGCTGCTCGGAGAAGAAGAGGCACGCACCGTCCAGCTCGCGATTGAATACGCCCCGGCCCCGCCCTTTTCATCCGGCACTCCGGACGAAGCGGCACCGGAAGTCGTTTCCGAGGCACGAAAGCGCATGGCGCACTCCCGCCAGGAGCGGCTGGACCTTCTTGGCGAACCAGCCTGACGGTTGTCTTGGACTTTAAACACATCCGATCTGTGCTTTTGCCGTCCCGGACCCGATCCGGGATCAGCACCCCATAAATTGGTCCCGGCTCGAGGCCGGGACAGCAACGGCACGACCATAACGATCAACCAACCATAATCGCTCCTGCGAACCGCTCCTCCATCAGCCTGATTGGAAGAACGCGATCTGATTCGCGTAACTTTTAGAGTATTGCTCGGGGTGAACAGCAGTATGTGTCCCCTGATCTGGCCAAAAACCGGCAGGCACCGGACAGTTCCTGCCGATTTTAACCAACGTCATCCCGACGTTGCGAAACACCGGTAAGTATCTGTATCCACTGGACAGATCGGAGTATTTTCGAACTCGGCAATCCAAAAAATACGTCGGCTCTCGGACGGTCAAGGAACATCGCAAATAATCGATCGCGAATTGTCTCCTGTCAGACTTGGGTAAGTCAGCTTCAAGTATGGTATCAGTGATATTTATGCGATGACGTAAGCGTGTTTGGCAGTTTGACCTTGGATCATTCGGATTGATGGAGATTGATATGACACCAAAACGGGCCGCACTGCGAATGGTGGCGATTGTTGCCGGTGCGATGATGGCAACACCGGCCTTGGCCGCATCTTGTATCACCAGCAAGGGGCAATTTGGCGCCTACAAACAGCAACTCGCCCAACAAGCCGCAGCGTCAGGTGTCAAGAAACGCGGTCTGCAAGCGCTGCAACAGGCAAAGCTGTCCGGCATCACATGGCGGTTTGAATCAAACCCGGCTTCACAATCCAGCATGCGCTATCGCAGTCCTGAACAGTTCCTGAAGAGCCGCTTCTCAAGTGTGAACACGTTTGTTTCCGGCGCCAAACGCAAACTCCAGCAGAACGCCAGACTGTTTAAGTCTATTGAGCAACGTTACGGGGTCCCGGGATCTATCCTCGTTGCAATCTGGGGATATGAAACGAATTGGGGCGGGTATACCGGCAACACGCCCATTGTCAGCGGTGCTGTTACCCTCGCCTCCTATTGCCGCCGTCATCCGCGCTTTGAGGACGATGCCATCGCTGCGCTCCAACTGGTTGATCGGGGCCTGATCACCGGCAACAGCCGTGGCGGACCGTCAGGTGAACTCGGGCATATGCAGTTTCTCGCAGGCAACTGGGTGCGTTTTGCCGTCGACGGAAATCGCGACGGCCGTGCAGATCCCAACAATGCAGCCGACGCGCTTGCAACGGCAGCAAACATGCTTCGCCGCAATGGGTGGCGAGCCGGACGGTCTTTTGCGGACGGGTCAGCCAATTTCCGGGTTCTCTCAACATGGAATGACAGCGGCAACTATCAACGCGCCATCGCCTATGCGGCTGGCTTGATCGACCAATAAGCCTGATTCTGACGCATTAACCCTCAACAAATAAAAACGGGCGCTTCAAAGCGCCCGTTTTTTTCATGTCCGATTTATGAGAGCCGGAGCGACCCTGAGATCGCTCCGGATGCAGATATCTCAGTTTGTTACCAGGTTCCGCAAGACATAGTGCAGTATGCCGCCGGCCTTGATGTATTCCAGCTCGTCTTCGGTATCGACGCGGCACAGGCACTCAATGGTTTTGGTGGTGCCGTCCTCGTAGGTCACTTCCACATCCATCGTCTGACGCGGCTGGATGTCGGCTATGCCCTTGATGGTAACGCTTTCTTTGCCGGTGATGTTGTGCGACTGCCAGCTTTCCCCTTCCTTGAAGGTCAGCGGGATGACGCCCATTCCGACAAGGTTAGAACGGTGAATGCGCTCAAAGGACTGGGCGATGACGGCACGCACACCCAACAGCTTGGTGCCTTTCGCGGCCCAGTCGCGGGATGAGCCGGTGCCGTATTCCTTGCCGGCGAACACCACCAGCGGACGGCCCGCTTCCTGGTATTCCATGCAGGCGTCGTAGATCCACTTTTGCTGACCGTCCTTCATGGTGACGCCGCCTTCGACGCCCGGAACCATCTGGTTCTTGATGCGGATATTGGCGAAGGTGCCACGCATCATGACCTGATGGTTGCCGCGCCGCGAGCCGTAGGAGTTAAAGTCCTTGCGGGCGACCTGATGCTCGGAAAGGTACTGACCTGCCGGGCTGTTTTCCTTGATAGCACCGGCCGGCGAGATGTGGTCGGTGGTAATCGAATCCAGGAACAGCCCCATGACCGCCGCGTTCTCGATGTCCTCGAGCGGCTTCGGCTCCATGGTCATGCCTTCAAAATAAGGCGGGTTCTGCACATAGGTAGACCCGGCCGGCCAGCCATAAGTCATGCCGCCCTCGACCTTGATCGCCTGCCAGTGCTCGTCCCCCTTGAAGACGTCGGAATAGCGCTCACGGAACATTTCCTCGGTGATCGAAGAGCGGATTAGCGCGGTGATCTCTTCCGTGGTCGGCCACAGATCCTTGAGATAGACCGGGTTGCCGTCGCGGTCTTCACCGAGCGGGTCCTCTGCCACATTGATGTGCATAGATCCGGCCAGTGCGTAAGCGACCACCAGCGGCGGCGAGGCCAAATAGTTGGCGCGCACATCCGGGTTCACCCGGCCCTCGAAGTTGCGGTTGCCGGACAGAACAGAACAGGCGACCAGGTCATTGTCGTTGATGGTCTTGGAAATCGCCGGATCGAGTGGGCCGGAATTGCCAATGCAGGTTGTGCAGCCATAGCCGGTCAGGTTGAAGCCGAGCGCATCCAGGTCCTTCTGGACATCGGCCTTTTCCAGATAGTCGGTGACCACTTGCGAGCCTGGGGCCAACGAGGTTTTTACCCAAGGCTTCACCTTGAGACCTTTTTCCAGCGCCTTTCGGGCAACCAGCCCGGCACCGATCAGAACAGATGGGTTGGAGGTATTGGTGCAAGAAGTGATCGCGGCAATCACCACGTCGCCCTCACCGAGATGGAAATCCTGCCCCTCAACTGCATAGCGCTGACCCGGCTTGTCCAGCACGGCCACATCACCGGCAGTTGCTGTTGCGCTCTTGATGTCTTTCAGCGCCTTGGCAAACTCCGGTGCAGCGTCGGACAAGGTCACCCGGTCCTGCGGGCGTTTCGGGCCGGCAAGCGAGGGCACGACGGTGGAGATATCAAGCTCCAGGGTGTCCGTGAAGGCCGGTTCTTCCGAGCCCTCGCGGAACATGCCCTGGGCTTTGGCGTATTCTTCCACCAGCGCGACGCGGTGCTTGTCACGGCCGGTAGCTTCCAGATATTTCAGCGTGTCACTGTCCACTGGGAAGAAGCCGCAGGTCGCGCCGTATTCCGGCGCCATGTTGGCGATGGTCGCTGCATCTTCCAGGGACAAGTTGTCGAGGCCCGGACCATAGAACTCCACGAATTTGCCGACCACGCCCTTGGCGCGCAGCATCTGCACCACGGTCAGAACCAGGTCGGTGGCGGTAATGCCCTCGTTCAGCTTTCCGGTCAGCTTGAAGCCAATGACTTCCGGGATCAGCATGGAAATCGGCTGGCCGAGCATGGCCGCTTCCGCCTCGATGCCGCCAACACCCCAGCCGAGCACGGCAAGGCCGTTGACCATGGTTGTGTGGCTGTCTGTGCCGACCAGCGTGTCCGGATAGGCGATTTCCTCGCCGTTTTCCTGTTTCGTCCAAACGGTCTGGGCGAGATATTCCAGGTTCACCTGGTGGCAGATACCGGTACCCGGTGGCACAGCGCGGAAGTTATCAAACGCGGATTGGCCCCAACGCAGGAACTCGTAGCGTTCACCATTGCGCTCGTATTCCAGTTCCACGTTTTTCTGAAACGCGTCGCCGGTGCCGAAATAGTCAACCATGACCGAGTGGTCGATCACGAGATCCACCGGCACTTGCGGATTGACCTTCTGCGGATCCCCGCCAAGCTTCACTGCCGCATCGCGCATGGCGGCAAGGTCAACGACAGCCGGAACACCGGTAAAGTCCTGCATCAAGACGCGCGCTGGCCGGTAAGAGATTTCGTGCGTTGATGTGCGCGTCTTAAGCCACTCGGCGCAGGCCAGAATGTCGTCTTTCGTCACCGTGCGCCCATCTTCGAAACGCAGCAGGTTCTCCAAGACAACCTTCAGTGAAAACGGCAACTTGGAAACACCCTCAAGACCGTTTTTCTCAGCCTCGGGAATGGAAAAATAGGTGTAGGTCTTGCCACCGGCGGTGAGGGTTTTCTTACAGTTGAAACTGTCGAGGGACTGGGTCACGACGTGTGGTCTCCTTCGCATCCATGGCAGCCTCGCCGCGTCTTGCCGGCCGCCGGTCTACACATTTTGCAGGCGCCTTGAGAAGAAAAGCCATTTCATCCCAAAAGGTTCCGCAATGGACGCGAACAGAGCCTCTCCCCCATTCTTGTCCCTAAGAAACTCGCGAGAGTCCTATACAAAATTCCGAGCGGTTTCACCAGAACAGGCACAACACCCAGGGCAATAGACGGGTTCAAAAATGCATTATCTCCGCCCGGCAGACCCTTTTAGGAAACAGGACCTCGTTTCCGATGGAGATGTATATTCATTATGGAATTACAAGGGCTTCTACACCGCAAAGGCATTTGTGGTATCTATCGGCAGACACCGGTGACTTAAACTCTGGAAGCACCACTCAATCCACGTCGTCATCGTCAGACATGTAGGCATCCCAAAGATCCGGACGCCGTTCGCGGGTCAAGCGCTCAGCTTCGGCGAGACGCCATTCGTGGATTTTCTTGTGATTGCCGGAGGTCAGGACATCCGGGATGGTCAGGCCTTCGAACTCCGCCGGGCGTGTGTAGTGAGGATGCTCCAGAAGACCGGTTTCGAAGCTTTCCGTATCCGCGCTTTCCATGTTGCCCATCACACCCGGGATCAGGCGAACGATTGCATCCAGCATGGTAATGGCACCGACCTCTCCGCCCGACAGGATGTAATCCCCGATGGAGATTTCCTCCAGGTTCCGCGTATCGATGACACGCTGATCAATACCCTCAAACCGGCCGCACACGATGATGGCACCAGCCCCTTCTGCCAGCTCATGTGCTTTTGCTTGCGTAAACGGTTTTCCGCGGGGGCTCATCAGAATGCGGGGGCGCGGATCTTCAGCCGGAGCCGCGGCATCAATGGCTTTCGCCAGAATGTCGGCCCGCAGCACCATGCCGGCACCACCACCTGCAGGAGTGTCATCGACGGACCGGTGTTTATCGGTCGCAAAATCCCGGATCTGGCTGGTTTCAATGTCCCACAGACCTTTCTCCAACGCACGGCCGGACAGGCTTTGTCCGAGTGGCCCTGGAAACATGTCAGGGTAGAGCGTGAGAATGGTTGCCTTGAAGGTCATGGAAGCACCGTGTGTTTGCCGCAGTGGGCCAAGATTACACCGGGCCAGCCTTAACGATCCATTTACCAAGTAAATTGGTATTTCTGTTGCTGTTTACCCGCTTTAGGAGTTTGAAAGCTCTGATTAATCGTCCTTGTGCTAAGTGACAAGGAGATAACAATCAGGTGGTCTGTCGTGCGCCGTTTTCCGAGGATAAAATTCAAGCTTCCAGACATCTTTCTTCTTCGGGAAGACCCGCATTTTATTGAGCTGTCTATCGGCCGGGTTCTCCCGCTTGCAGCCCTGATCGCTTTTGGTGTTCTGGTCGGCCTCGTTTTTGAGACCGGCGTCAGCCACCCGTACGATAAAGTTCTCCATATCGCGTTTTTCGCGCTTTTGACCCTATCGATCCATGCCCTTTTTTGCTGCCGGCTGCGGATCTCAGCTTTCATCGCGATGAGCCTCGGCATCCTGGGCGAAATCGTACAGGGCATGCTGCCGCATCACCAAATGTCGGTGCCGGATATTGTCGCAAACGCGATCGGCGTGTCGCTCGTGGTTGCTCTGATCGCTCTGATACGCTCAGAAACCCGACAGGCGTTGAGTGACGAAACCGATGACATTGATCTTGGGGAAATGGGTTTGAAACCCGTGCCGACCCGTTATCTATCCGGCGAATCGGTCGATGATTCCGGATCCGGCTTTTCATCCGACAAATAATCTTCCGGAAGATCGGCAACCACAAAGCCGCTGTCTAGATTGATCTCCGGAACAAAGTCCCTGGTGAAGGGAATATAGAAGGTCTTGCCGCGTTTCGGCCGGATCTCCAGGAGATCGCCTGCGCCAAAATCCTGCACCGCCACGATCTTGCCAAGCGGCTCACCCTGCGGGTCCTTCACATCCAGCCCGTTCAGATCGGAATAATAGAACTCGTCTTCGTCTGTCTCGGGAAGCTGGTCCCGGTCGATGTAAAGCTCGGTACCGTTGAGTTCTTCTGCCCTGTTGCGGTCGGTCACTTCCTTGAATTTCGTGACGACAACCGTCTTTTGCACTCGCGCACTCACCACTTCAAAGGACTGCTTGCCGTCCTTTGTGGTCAGCACACCGTAGTCGGTGAAGGAAAGCGGGTCATCGCCGAACGGCTTGACCCGCACTTCCCCGCGAACGCCATGCGCCGCGCCGATTTTGGCCATCAGCACCTTTTGTGTCTCTTTGGAGCTCATCTCAAAAGGCCCTCAAGCCGGATATCTACGCGGCGTATGCAGTCTTATTCGGCAGCCGCTTCTTCTGTAGCTTCGGCAGCAGCGGCAGCTGCTTCTTCTTCAGCAGCCTTCTTCTCGTCGAGACGCTCTTGCGCCTTACGGCCGAGCTGGGCCTTTTTCGGGTTGTTGCGCGGCTCGCGCTTCAGGAGACCGGCAGCATCGAGGAAACGGTGCACACGATCGGTCGGCTGTGCGCCGTTGCCGAGCCAGTACTGGATCCGCTCAACGTTCAGCTGAACGCGCTCTTCGGAATCCTTCGGCAGCATCGGGTTGTAGGAACCGACTTTTTCGATGAAGCGACCATCACGCGGAGCGCGGATGTCAGCAACAACGATGCGGTAGTACGGGCGCTTCTTGGAACCGCCACGTGCAAGGCGAATTTTCGTAGCCATTTTATTTCTCCAGTGTGTTTCAGTTGCCAGCTTCAGCGGCAATGGCTTCATGGTGCCGGATCACTTCGCGAACGATGAAGTTCAGAAATTTCTCGGCAAAGTCAGGATCGAGATTGGCATCGGCCGCGAGTTTCCGCAGCCGCTCGATCTGAATTTTTTCCCGCGCCGGATCAGCCGGCGGCAGGTCGTTTGTGGCTTTCAAGACACCCACCTTCTGGGTACACTTGAAACGCTCTGCGAGCATGTGAATAAGCGCCGCATCGATGTTGTCGATCGAACCGCGCAAGGACTTCAGCTCATCGAGAGCCGCGCTTTGTCCCAGTTGGGTTTCAGCCTGACTCATCGTTTCTTACCCTTCCCCATGCCGGGAAGACCCGGCATCTTCGGACCGCCAAGGCCTGGCAGGCCCGGCATTCCTGGCGGCAGGCCCGGACCACCGAGACCCGGCATTCCGCCCGGCAGACCTTTTGGCAGGTCCATGCCACTTGGCATCTGGCCGGACTTGGCCATCTCTTCCAGCTGCTTCGGATCGACATCCGGCATACCACCGCCCATGCCGCCCATCAGCTTGCCGAGCATGCCTTTGCCCTTGCCCATCTTTTTCATCATGTCCGCCATCTGGCGGTGCATTTTCAAAAGCTTATTGACCTCGGCCACCTCAACCCCGGAACCACTGGCGATGCGCTTTTTCCGGCTGGCTTTGAGGAGATCGGGTTTCTTGCGCTCGGTCGGGGTCATCGATTGGATGATCGCGATCTGACGCTTGAACATCTTGTCGTCGAGACCGGCAGCGTCGATCTGCTTTTTCATTTTGCCGACGCCCGGCAACATGCCCATCATGCCGGACATTCCGCCCAGCTTTTCCATCTGCTTGAGCTGCTCGGCGAGATCTTCCAGATCGAAATGACCCTTCTGCATCTTCTTCGCCATTTTTGCGGCTTGTTCCGCATCAATAGCTTCGGCTGCCTTCTCGACGAGCGAAACAATGTCGCCCATGCCGAGGATCCGGTCGGCGATCCGTTTCGGGTGAAAGTCTTCCAGTGCGTCGGACTTTTCACCCGTACCGATCAGTTTAACCGGCTTGCCGGTGACCGCCTGCATGGACAGGGCCGCACCGCCGCGCCCGTCACCGTCCATACGGGTCAGAGCAATACCGGTGATGCCAACGCGCTCGTCAAAGTTTTGGGCCAGATTGACGGCGTCCTGACCGGTCAAACTGTCGGCAACAAGAATGATTTCATGCGGATTGGCGGCGGCCTTAACCTCGGCCATTTCCACCATCAGCGGCTCGTCGATGTGGATCCGGCCGGCGGTGTCGAGGAGAACCACGTCATAGCCGCCGAGCTTGGCTGCAGACATGGCCCGGTTGGCAATCTCGACCGGGCCCTGGCCTTCGATGATCGGCAGGGTGTCGACGTCGTTTTGCTCACCCAGGATTTTCAGCTGCTCTTGCGCGGCCGGACGGCGGGTGTCGAGCGAGGCCATCAACACCTTGCGCTTGTCGCGCTGGGTGAAACGGCGGGCAATCTTGGCCGTGGTGGTGGTCTTACCGGAACCTTGAAGGCCGACCATCATGATCGCGACCGGCGCCGGTGCGTTCAGGTCGATCGGTTGACCTTCTTCACCGAGCATTTCGACAAGCTGGTCGTGAACAATCTTCACCACCATCTGGCCTGGGGTGACGGATTTTACGACCTCCGCGCCAACGGCACGGTGACGGACCTTGTCGGTGAAAGAACGAACGATCGGCAGGGCGACGTCGGCCTCGATCAGCGCGCGGCGAATTTCGCGCAGCGCTTCATTGACGTCGTTTTCCGACAGCGCACCGCGGCCGGTGAGCTTGTCGAAAATACCGCTTAGTCGATCGGACAGGCTTTCAAACATCAAAGGGTCCTTGGCTCAATTCGTTTCGGGAAATCTCCCGAACCATATGGGGAACCATCATTGAAATCCAACCGAATGCGAGGGCGCAAAGCAGTTTGACACCCGAGGGCGCATCGCGCTGTCGGGTGGGAACCTCCGGGCGCTCTTTATACCTTTGCGGGTCCCGGTCGGCGGATTGAAATGTCAGTCACTCATATGGAGTCCGCGGGCTTATGCCGGAAAGAGGAAAGAGAGTCAAGGAAGGCTGCGGATTTCTGGTCTTTATCAGCGCCAGACACCGTCTGCCTTTCCGGCATCAAGCTGGTCTAGACAAAGAAACACCACGCAACAAACCGCCCCATGGCTCCAAAACAACAAAACGGCTCCTGGATCACTCCAGAAGCCGCCTTGCGAAACGGGTCTTGAGAGCTGCTTATTCGGCAGCGGTCTCTGCAGCAGCTGCTTCTGCTTCGGCCTTTTTGGCTTCAGCCTTGGCTGCCTTTGCAGCAGCAGCTTCCGCGCGGGCGTCTTCGTTGAGACGCTTGGAGCGGGCGTTAGTGTTCTCGGTGATACGGGCAGACTTACCGCGGCGGTCGCGCAGGTAGTAGAGCTTCGCACGGCGGACTTTACCGCGGCGGACAACCTCTACGCCTTCCAGCATCGGAGAGTAAATCGGGAACACACGCTCAACGCCTTCGCCGTAGGAAATCTTGCGGACGGTGAAGCTTTCGTTGATGCCGCCGCCAGAACGCGCAATGCATACGCCTTCATAAGCCTGTGTACGGGTCCGGTTGCCTTCGGTGACCTTCACCAGAACGCGGACGGTGTCGCCCGGAGAAAATTCAGGAAGCTTACGCTGAGCTTCGATTTTCGCCATTTCTTCAGCGTTCAGCTGCTCGATGATATTCATGGCATGTTTCCCTTTTCAATTACAAAGCGGTCAGAGCGTCCTTGGGATCAAAGGTGCCAAGAACGGGTTCACCAGCTTTGGGCCATGTTGCATATCCGCCGGATTTTATGGAGTTCGGTGCCCGGTAAAAGCATCGCCCAGAACACAAGGCTTCCTGCCGGAAGACACGCATTCATCCAACTTGGGCGGGCGTATACAGGATTTTCAGGCCGTTGTCATGCGGATTCTTGCCGTTTATCTCGGAAGAAGCCCGCAGAGGTCTGCGCATTGTACCCCAAAGGAACCATCTGTCCGGAATACGCGTTCTTTGGTGACCGCATTTCAGGATCACTCACCACTCGACAATGCTGCGTCACTAACTTGCGTGTTTCCGGACCTTCAGGACAACACAAGGCGCTGAAAACTAACGCTAGGTCAAAGGACACGCACGGCTTTTCAAAAAGCTGCTTGACTCTCTGACCGTTCTCCGGAATCAATAAGAACAAATAGAGAACAAAAACCAGCGTGATTGGAATCAACGTGCACAATGTCCGCCGCATCCGAACATAGCACATCTCTTGCCGAGCTGCGTCGCCGCATTGCGGATCTTGAGGGTCGCCTCCCCTTTAAGACGCAGTTTGGTCCGGCCCCTGCGACCGCCGCCAACCCGCAGGGGCCGGACAGTTTTTTGAAAGACCGTCCGGCGGACGGCAAGACGCAGGCTGAGGGTTTCGAAGCTGAACCGCCCGGAAAGGGCGGACCAGATAACCTCACCGCCCGGTGTCCATTGGGACTGGAGACTCTCGACCGGCTGTTTCAGCCCGGCAACAGCTTATCGGGCAGCGGACTGAAATTGGGGGCCTTGCATGAGGTGGTCAGCTCCGAAAGCCGCAATGCCGGGGCACTCAGTGGCTTCGGCCTTGCGCTTCTTGCACGGCTTCTGGCCATAAGGTCCGGGCCGGTTCTGGTGGTCCAGGATATCCGGGCCACTCAGGAATCCGGCCGGCTTCATGGCGCCGGGCTGCTGGACTTCGGCATTGATCCGGCCCGGCTGATCGTGGTGCGGGCGAGAAAGCTGGAAGACGTTCTGTGGTGCCTTGAGGAAGGCGCGTCCTGCAGTGCCCTTGCCGCCGTTGCCGGCGAAATCCAGGGCGGGGAACGTCTCGTGGATCTCACGGCAAGCCGCCGTATTTCCCTGCGGGCCAGCCGCAGCACGGTCCCGGTCATCTTGCTCCGTCATGGAGCAGCACAGGAACCGACCGCAGCCGTCACCCGCTGGCAGATTTCTCCGGCCGCCTCAAAGGCTCCGGAGTTCTTGGAAAAAGCACCCCATGCGGGCCTGGGAGCGCCAGCATGGCACATCGACCTGACGCGGAACCGGGAGGGCCGTCCCGGCCGCCTGACCGTGGAGTGGGACCATGCGAGACAAACATTTGCCGCACCAGCGCATCCTCTCGCTCTGGATCGCGGATCTTCCCTGCGACCGGATCCTGCGCCGGCTGCGGGTCAGCTCCACACCCTCCGCCCGGCAGGCTGAACCGCCGCTCGCCGTTTTGGAAAAAATCCGGGGCGTCCGCCGGATTGTCGCCTTGAATGAAACCGCAAGGGCCTGCGGCTTGCGTCTCGGCGAGGCGGAAGCCGATGCGCGGGCCCGGATCCCGCATCTTTTGTGTGAAGACGCCGATCCGGAAAAGGACGCTGCCTTGCTGGGCGCTGTCGCGGACTGGTGCGCCCGCTACACGCCTTTGGTGGCGCTCGACGGCAAGGACGGGCTGTTTCTCGACATCACGGGCTGCGCGCACCTTTTCAAAGGAGAGGAAGCTCTTTTGAAAGATGCCTTGGAACGGCTTCACCGGCAGGGGTTTTGCGTTGCCGGTGCGATCGCTGGAAGCGCAGGGGCGGCCTGGGCGCTCGCCCGCTTCGGTTCCGGCGGTGTTTTGGCGGACAGCCAAGAACGGCAAGCCCTTGCCCCCTTGCCCCTTGCAGCTCTTCGGGTACCTTCTAAAGCTGTCTCCGGCCTGAACCAGGTTGGCCTGAAAACCATTGGTCAGTTGTATGACCGGCCGCGCGCACCGCTCACCAACCGTTTTGGTGCAGACCTCATCCTCCGGCTTGATCAGGCGTTGGGGCTTCAAGGAGAAGCGATTTCTCCCCGGTTCGAAGCTCCGCTGATTTCCGCAGAGCGGCGGTTCTTCGATCCCATCTCACAACTCGATGACGTTAAGGCGGTCGCCCTCTCCCTGGCCGGTCAGGCCGCCAAGGCGCTGGAACGCCGGGTCGAAGGCGGGCGCGTCTTTGAATTGAGCTTGTTCCGGGTTGATGGCGCGGTTCAAAAATTCCGTGTCGGTACCAGCAGCCCGTTGCGCGACCCCAAACGCGTTCTCCGGCTGTTTGCCGAAAAACTGAAGGCCGATGAAGGGGCAATCGATGCAGGCTTTGGCTACGATCTTGTCCGCCTGGATGTTCTGGTCGCCGATAAGGCCCCGGCCGTTCAATCGGCGCTGACAGCACACGGTGCAGCGGAAGCCGATGCGAGCCTGGACGATCTGGTGGACCGGTTGGGTGCCCGCTTGGGCCCTGAGCGTGTTACCCGGCTTTTGCCGGTCGACCGGCATCTGCCGGAAAGCCAGACCGGGTATGTACCGGCAGCCTTCGCCCAACAAGACGCGCTCGTCTGGTCCGGATTTTCAAAAAGCGCGGCCGCTCCCGATCTGCACCATGCGCACCCCTCATCCAGTCCTCAACTCGGGTTTGCTGAAGACACCCGTCCGGCTGGCGGGACAGAGGCCTCCAGCTGGCAGGAAGGTCTGATGACACGTCCCTTGCGGCTGATCGAACCGGCAGAAGAAGTCGAGGCTTTGGCCATGGTGCCGGACGGACCGCCGCTAAGGTTCCGCTGGCGCCGCGGCATCTACCAGGTCGTCCGCTCTGAAGGTCCGGAACGCATTGCCCCGCCTTGGTGGATTGGCGCGCACGACCGGCCCTCAGAGGCCAAGGAGGGCGTGACCCGGGATTATTTCCGCATTGAAGACACCGAAGGCCGGCGGTTTTGGCTCTACCGGGAAGGTCTTTATGAGCGCGAGACCAGCCGCCCGCGCTGGTATCTGCAGGGCCTGTTCGCATGACATGGCGCCCTTCAATCATGGAGCCGCCCGCTTATGCGGAGCTGTGCGCTGCGACCAATTTTTCCTTTCTTCACGGCGCTTCCCATCCGGAAGAACTGGCGCTTCAAGGCGCGCACTTGCAGCTGGCCGCTCTTGGCATTTGTGACCGCAATTCCATGGCCGGTGTGGTTCGGGCACATATGGCAGCAAAAGAGACCGGATTGAAGTTCGTGCCCGGTTGCCGTCTGGCGTTTCTCGACGGCACGCCGGATCTTCTTTACTGGCCGAAAGACCGTGAGGCCTATGGCTCCTTGACCCGGCTTTTGACCATCGGCAACCGGCGGGCGGAAAAGGGCGCCTGTCATCTGACCCTGGATGACGTGAGCCTGCTTTGCCCGGGTTCTCCAGCCGCCCTGATCTTGCCGCCGGGATTGCCGGATCCGGCCCCGGTCCTGCAGGTTTTGGAACAGCTGAAAAGCCACTTTGAAGGCACGCTCCGGCTTGCCGTCGCCCTCCACCGGAAAGCGGAAGATCGGCGGCGGCTCGCCCTTGCCCGCAACATCACGCAGACGGCGGGTGTGCCGATGCTCGCCATCAACGACACGCTCTATCATGCGCCGGACCGGCGCCCCTTGCAGGATGTTCTAACCTGCATCCGCCTGCATGAGCGGCTGGAGAGTGCCGGCCGCCAACTGCAGCAAAATGCCGAACGCCACTTGAAACCGGCAGAGGACATCCTGCGTCTTTTTGAAAACGATCCGACGCCTTTGCATGAAAGCCTGAAGATCCTCCACGAGGTCCAGTTCTCGCTGGATGACCTTCGGTATGAATACCCGGAAGAACCGGCCGGGGAGAGTGCCAGCCCGCAGGCCGAACTGGAGCGGCTGACCTTGGAAGGTGCCAAACGGCGCTACCCGGAAGGCGTTCCGGACAAGATCCGGGCGACCATTGATCATGAACTGAAACTGGTCGCGGACCTCGACTACGCGCCGTATTTTTTGACCGTCTACGACATTGTCCGGTTTGCCCGCACACGCGGCATCCTATGCCAGGGCCGGGGATCAGCCGCCAACTCCGTTGTCTGCTTTTGCCTTGGCATCACCGAGGTTGACCCAACAAGAGCGGATCTCCTGTTTGAGCGTTTCATCTCACCCGAACGGCGCGAGCCGCCGGACATTGATGTCGACTTCGAACACGAGCGGCGGGAAGAGGTCATCCAGTACATCTATGCCAAATACGGCCGCGAACGCGCCGGGCTTGCGGCCACCGTCATCACCTATAGGTCCCGCTCCGCCCTTCGGGAGGTCGGCAAGGTGTTCGGCCTTTCAGAAGACGCGATAGCGTCCCTTGCCGGGACGGTCTGGGGGCGCGCCTCGGCCGGAACCGAAGAGGCCCAGGTGCGCGAGGCAGGGCTGGACCCGTCAGATCCCTTAATCACACAAATGCTGGAACTGGCCCGCACGCTGATCGGTTTTCCCCGGCACCTGTCCCAGCACGTTGGCGGCTTTGTCATCACCCGTGGCCGGCTCGACGAGGTCATTCCAATCCAGAACGCGGCCATGGAAGACCGCACCGTGGTGGAATGGGACAAGGATGATCTGGATGCGCTCGGGATCCTGAAAATCGACATCCTTGCACTTGGCATGCTGACCGCAATCCGTAAGGCCCTCACCATTCTGTCGGAACACTATGGCCAGGATCTCACCATCTCCACCATCCCGGCTGAGGAGGCGCCCGTCTATGACATGTTGTGCCGGGCCGATTCTGTCGGCGTTTTCCAGGTGGAAAGCCGGGCCCAGATGACCATGCTGCCGAGGCTCAGACCACGGGCGTTCTACGATCTCGTCATCGAAGTTGCCATCGTCCGGCCCGGCCCAATCCAGGGCGACATGGTTCACCCTTACCTGCGCCGCCGTCAGGGCAAGGAGCCTGTCAGTTACCCGAGCAAGGAGCTGGAAGCCGTCCTCGGCAAGACCATGGGTGTGCCGCTGTTTCAGGAACAGGCCATGAAGATCGCCATTGTGGCCGCCGGGTTCACGCCAGGCGAAGCCGACAAGCTGCGCCGCGCCATGGCGACCTTCCGAAGGGTCGGCACGATCGGCACGTTCCAGACCAAGATGATCGAGGGTATGGCAAAAAACGGCTACGACCGGGACTTTGCCGAACGCTGCTTCCGCCAGATCGAGGGTTTTGGCGAATACGGGTTTCCCGAAAGCCATGCGGCAAGTTTTGCGCTCCTTGTTTATGCCTCGTCCTGGATCAAGGCCTATTACCCGGATGTCTTTTGCACCGCGCTTTTGAATTCCCAGCCCATGGGGTTTTATGCCCCCGGACAACTGGTCCGCGATGCGCGCGAACATGGTGTGGATGTGCGCGAGGTTGATATCAACCTGTCAGAGTGGGATGCGAAACTGGAACCTGGATGGCAGGCAGCCCGGCATCTTCACCCCCGCCACCGGAAGATGAGAGAGATCGTCCGTACCAATCATGCGGTCCGGCTCGGCTTCCGGACGGTGAAAGGCCTCAAGCAGGACGATATGGACAAGCTGATCGAACACCGCGGCGACGGCTATGACAGCATCCGGGATCTTTGGCTGAGATCCGGCCTCAGCCGCCCGGTGATCCTGCGCCTTGCCGAGGCCGATGCATTCCGCTCACTCGGCCTTGACCGGCGCGCGGCGGTCTGGGCGGCGCAAGGTCTGGAAGCTGGCAATCAGCGCGACCGGCTCCCGCTGTTTGATGTTGCCGATTTTGGAGACTTGAGGCCAGAACCGGACGCAGACCTGCCGCCGATGTTGCCGGGCGCCCATGTCATGGCCGATTACCAAAGCCTGAGCTTGTCCTTGAAAGCCCATCCGGTTGCTTTTGCTCGGCCCGCGCTCGCTCGTCAGCGCGTTGTTCCCTGCATGCACCTGCCGGATATCCGCCAGGGTCGCCAGATTTCCGTGGCCGGACTGGTGCTGGTCCGCCAACGGCCCGGCTCGGCCAAAGGCGTCATTTTTCTCACGCTGGAAGATGAAGGCGGCATCGCCAACATCATCGTCTGGCCAAAGGTGTTTGAAAAATACCGGCCACTGGTGATGGGAACCCGCTTCTTGAAGGTTTCAGGACGCGTCCAGAATGAAGCCGGGGTCATTCACGTGGTGGCAGATCATGTCGAGGACGTCACCGCGCTGCTGTCCGATCTGTCCGACAAGTCTCTGGACGATGCCGGCCTGGCCCGTGCGGATGAGGTCAAACGGCCGGTGATTGAATTGACCGAAAAGATCAAGCCGGCCAGCCGCCTGGTCCAGCTGATCCGCGATGTTCCGGAACTTCGAAAGGATGTCGCACAGATCAAACCACACAAGGCCGCCGCCCTTCAGCGGCAAACAGTGAAAGCCCTGCCCGGCGGGCGGAATTTTCACTAGATCAGGCTGGTTCTTTTTTGATCGAAGGCTTGCCGCGAAATCCTGCGATCCGCTCACTGATCGACTGGAAGACAACATAAAGAACCGGGATCATCAAAAGCCCGAGGGTGCTGTCGATGATCATCCCCACGAACACCGGAAAGCCGATCGACACACGCCCGGCAGCTCCCGCGCCGCTTGCCAGTACGAGCGGGAGAACACCAAGAATGAAACACAACCCTGTCATGGTCACAGGCCGGAACCGCACGTGAGCTGCCTCAATCGCGGCCTCCTGAATGCTGTGCCCCTCTTCCCGAAGATTCTTGGCGAACTCAACCACCATGATTGCCTTCTTCGCGGCCAACCCGATCAGCAACACCATGCCGATCTGGGCGTAGATGTTGTTGTTGAGATTCGGGATAAATTGCAGCGGGATCAGAGCGCCGAACACTGCAAACACGGTCGATGCCATGACAGACAGAGGCAACACCCAGCTTTCATATTGGGCCACCAGGCAGAGATAGGCGAAAATCACCGCCAGGATCAGAATGTAGGTGACCAAACCACCGGCATCGACCTCCTGAAGCGTGATGTCCGTCCAGTCAAAACCATAGCCTTCCGGCAAGGTTGATTGTGCAACCTCTGCGAATTTCTGGATGCCAGTGCCGGAACTGAAGCCCGGTTGAAGCTGGGCGTTGATCGAGGCCGAGGTGAAAAGGTTGTATCGATAGATCGTCTGGGCGCCCAACACAGGCTCCGCCGTGATGAAAGTCCTCAGCGGCAAGGCTTCACCGGCAGCGTTCTTGACGTAAATGCCCCGAACCTGGCTGGTCGTCTGCCGGAACTGCGCATCGGCCGACATCACCACCCAGTAGACGCGGCCGTCCTTGACGAAATTGTTCACATAGAGAGAACCAAAACTCGCCTGCAGCGCCGTAAAGATATCGCTGACTTTCACCTGCAGAGCTTCGGCGCGGTCGCGGTCGATCGTCAAGCTGTATTGCGGAGCCGTGGCCGAAAAGCTGCTGAAGGCCGACTGGAATTCCGGCTCCTTCATCAGAGCCGACAGGAATGCTGTTTTGACGGCGTCGAAATCCTCAATGTTGTTGGCCTTGTAGTCCAAGAGCTGCGCCGACAAGCCGCCGCTTGACCCAACGCCCTGGATCGTCGGCAATGGGAACACAAAGGACGTTGCTTCCGGGATCGCGGCCAGGGACCGGTTCAAGGACATCATGATGGCCCACCATTGGGTGTCGCGCGTCTTGCGTTGATCCCAAGGGTCCAGCAACAACACCAGAATTCCAACGTTCGACCTGTTGCCGGCGAGCAAACTGAACCCGGCGACAGACGTGATGGCTCCAACGCCCGGGTGCTTTTGAACCTCTGCGCTGATGTTTTGCACCACCTCTTGGGTCCGCTGGAGCGAAGCGCCATCCGGCAGCTCAATGCTGACAAACAACACGCCATTGTCTTCCGGCGGAATGAAGCCGGTCGGCGTGGTTTCAAACATGTAGACCGTGGCAGCAATAACGCCCGCAAACACAGCCAGGGAGACCGGAATGAACCGGAGCATGAGCCTGACAATGGCAACGTAGCCATCCCGCAGCTTGTCAATCAGCTTTGGTATCAGGCGGAAAAGACCTTTCGGATGCCCGGTCCGGCGCGACAGGAACAACGAACAGAGCACCGGCCCAAGCGTTAGGGCATTGATGGCTGACAGCGCGAAGGCAAATGTGATCGTCAAAGCGAACTGAAGATAGATCTCGCCCGTGATCCCGGGAAAGAAACACACCGGGACAAACACCGCCGCCAGAACGAATGTGGTTGCGATGATCGGCCGCGTCACCTGGCTCATCGCCTTCAACGTGGCTTCGCGCGGCTCAAGTCCATCCTCTTCCATGATCCGTTCGGTGTTTTCGATAATGACAATCGCATCATCGACCACCAGCGTGATCGCAAGCACAATTGCAAAGAGCGTAATCATGTTGGCGCTGAACCCGATCACATAGATGAGCGCCATGGTCCCAAGCAGGGAGACAGGAATTGCAATCGCCGGGATCAAGGTTGCCCGGATGCTGAGGAGAAAGAAAAAGGTGACCGAGATGACCAGGGCCGCCGTAATCGCCAGTGTCGAAGCGATCTCTTCGATTGATTTTCGAACCGCCGTGGTCACGTCATAGGCAAGGACATATTCCATGTCCTCCGGAAACTGTTTTGAGAGCTCCTCCATCTGGGAGCGGACGGCGTCCGCAACATCCAGGGCGTTTGCCCCACTTTCCTCAAAAATCGCAATGATCGCAGACGGTTCGCCGTTGTAGAACGATGTCGCCGCATAACTCTCAGCGCCAAGCTCCACCCGCGCGATGTCTTTTAGTCGGATGAAAGAACCATCATCCTGCGCTCCCAGGATGATTTGCTCAAACTGCTCTGCAGTCTCCAGCAGCCCTTGAGCGTCTAATGTGAATTGAAAAGACGTCTGCGCGTCGCTGAAAGGTGGGGCGCCAATCTGACCTGCAGCAGCTTCGACATTTTGCGCCTCGATGGCCGAGGAGACATCCGACGCGGACAAATTCAGTGCCGCCATTTTTTCCGGGTTCAGCCACACTCGCATGCTGTAGTTCAACGGCCCAAACTGATTGACCAGCCCGACACCATCAATCCGGCTGAGCGGATCCTGAATGAAATCAGCGGCATAGTTGCTCAAATAGAGCTGACTGAACGTCTTGTTCGGTGACAGCAGATTGATCACCTGCAGCATGTCGCTGTTCTGCTTCGAGGTGGAAATGCCAAGCTTTGTGACGGCTTCGGGCAGCAGGGGCGTGGCGAGCGCCACCCGGTTCTGAACATTGACCGCGGCAATGTCGGGATCCGTGCCGATGTCGAATGTGACGGTCAGCTGAAAGGTGCCTTCACTGGACGATTGGGACGACATGTAAATCATCCCATCGACACCATTCACTTGTTCCTCGATCGGTGTCGCTACGGCATTTTGAATGAGGGCTGCGTTGGCGCCCGGGAAACTCGCAGTCACCTGAATTTGCGGGGGCGCAATGTTCGGAAACTGGGCGATTGGCACAAACCGGATGGCGAGTGCGCCAACCAGGACCGTGAGGACCGCAATGACGATGGCAAAGTTGGGCCGATCGATAAAGAATCTTGCAAGCATCGGACCGCCCCGGTTCAGGATTGCGTTTCAGTTGGGCTGACTTTGACGCCCTCATGGACCTTTTGCAGTCCCTGGATAACCACCGGATCTCCGGCCTGCAGGCCTTTGCTGACGACCCAGTCCCGCCCGATCTGATTGCCGAGGGTTACATCCCGCCGTTCAACGACATTGTCCTTTCCAACGACAAACACAAAGTGCCCCTTTGCATCGAGCTGAATAGCGGTCTGCGGAACAACGACCACTTCGCTTGCATTCGGGTCCTCGAATGTCACGGTAACCACTTGGCCGGGCACCAGAAGTGCATCCTTGTTGTCAAATGCTGCGCGCATTTCAACCGTGTCGGTGGCTGTTTCGACTTCGTTGCTGATGTAGTCGATCTTCCCGGCAGCCGGGTAAGTGGCGCCATCTGAAAGCTGCAGTTTCACATCAAGTGTCGAAGAGTTTTCAGAGACGAGCCCTTCCTGACGCTTCAGGATCAAGTCCCGTTCACTGATAAAAAACTTCACATGGATCGGGTCTATGCTGGTGATCGTCGCGAGCACGCCGGTGTTCGGCGTTATGAGGTTGCCCACATCGACGGGCGAGTCGGAGATCCGGCCATCGATCGGACTGGTGATGGTCGTGAAGCCCAGATTTATTTTTGCTGTATCGAGATCTGCTTGAGCCTCTCCGACTGCCGCTTGATCACCCTTATAATCCGCTTCAGCTGAATCGTAGACCGCCTGCGAAACATCGCCCCGGTCCAGCAGCTGCTTTTGCCGGTCGAGGTTGATTTTGCCGTTCAAGGCAGTGGCCTTCGCCCCGTCCAACGTCGCCTGTGCCTTGTCGGCACTTGCCTGATAGAGATCCTTTTCGATCTGGAAGAGCACTTCACCCTTTTTGACGAGCCCCCCATCGGTGAATTTCTGGCTTTCCAGAACGCCTTCGACCCGCGCTTCCACTTTGACGGTGCTCACGGCTGCGACGCGGCCAACATAAACATCGGCCATTCCAGGCTTGGTGTTGGACGCCCGCTCCACCAGAACCGCAGGCGCCGGATCGTCGGCGTGAGCCGGGATTAAACCAAATGCGAAAATAGAAAAAACGAAAGCTGAGGCGAAAAACTTCATGAAGTCAGGCTCCTGCCGTTTGGCGGCTTGAACCTAGACTTGCACCCATTTGCAGACCGGTCAAATGAACCGTTTTGGAACCACCGCGGAAATAGCGGGGCGTATTCACCAACTTTCGCGCCGGATCACGTTGCGAGTTGCGGTCTCAGCGTTGTCAGGAGTGCCGGGTCATTTCGAACCCGCGCAATGATCATGCCTCCTTCCAAAAGCGCCAGAGCTGACAAGGCCTGCGCCTTGATCTCTTCTTCTAACCGATTTTGGGCCCATTCGGTTCTGCTCAGGCTCACGGTCATCCACTCTGAAACACGGTCAAAAAACGACTTGGCCTCGGTGACAACACTTTCCGGCAGCCCTGCGGATTCTGCTGCCAGAATTCCGCAAAGACACATTTGCCCATCTGAACCAAGTGCGGAGACAAACAGGTCTTGGAGCTTTTTCATGATTTCAGACGCGGTCGCTGGCCCATCTTCAGGGTCACCGAGCGCGTTTAAGAAACGGTCCGTATAGCGGCGCGCCACCTTTGCGCCGAGATCTTCTTTCGTCGGGAAATAATAATGGACACTTGAGCTCTTCACCCCAACGCCGGACGCAAGATCGCGGAAACTCACACCGTTATAGCCATTCTTACGAATGAGGCTCTCGGCGAGGTCCAAAATTTTTCCTTCTGTTTCGGCAGCATTCCGGCTCATGACACCCTCGCTATCTATCAATCAGTAGATAGGTCTTGACACCAGCTTTCGCAATCCCAATATCCCGGTCATCGCAATCTACCTATCAGTAGATAGATAACTTGGAGAACCTGAAATGACTGAGACAGTAGCAATCATACAAGGCGGAACGTCCGGCATGGGCCTTGCCACTGCAAAACGGCTGGCCGCCAGGAACGTGCCCCTTGTTCTTATCGGGCGGAACGCTGACAAACTCTCAACCGCAAAGGCAGAGATTGAAGCTGCATACGAGGTCAATGTTCAAACATGGCAAGCCGATGTGACCGATCAAAACGACGTTGCTGAGCTCGTTGAGCGTATTGAAGGTCTGCAAATACCGATCGGATATCTGGTCAATGCAGCTGGTGCCTTCAGTCCGAAACCGTTCCTCGACCATACGCCGGAGGACTATGACCTGTATCACGCGTTCAACCGCGGCACGTTTCAGATCACCCAGGCCGTTGCGCGGAAAATGGTAGAGCGTGAAGCCGGATCTATCGTCAATCTTGGCTCGATGTGGGCACACCAGGCCGTGAAGGCGACGCCGTCTTCCGCCTACTCCATGGCAAAGGCCGGCTTGCACGCTCTCACACAGCATTTGGCCATGGAGCTTGGAGATTATGGGGTCCGGGTTAATGCCGTTGCCCCGGCTGTTGTCGAAACGCCGATTTACGGCGCGTTTATCCCGGAGGACCAGATCACGCAAACTCTGAAGGACGGCTTCGACGCATTCCATCCGATCGGACGGATCGGCACGGCGGACGATGTTGCCGCGACCGTGGACTTTCTGCTCTCCGATCAGGCCGATTGGGTGACCGGAGCAGTCTGGGATGTTGACGGCGGTGTTATGGCCGGCCGGTGCTAAGCGTCAACTGAAACACAAGGGGCCGCCCAAATCGGGTGGCCCTGTTTTCAGATCGCTTCCACATAATACCAGCGGCCGGATTTTTTCCGGAATCGGCTATTCTCCCGGTGGGTGTGCAGTGTTCCGCCAGACAGATACTTCGCCTCAAAGAGCACCGTCCCGTCGCGATCATCTTCGCTACCTTTGCCGGTCTCAAGAACGCTCAAGCCCGTCCAGTGGTTTTCCGACGCCCATCGGGCCGTCGCCGCAAAATCGAACCCTGCCTGATACTTCGGCCAAAGTGTCTCTTTCAGGTACGCAATATTCTCACGCACATAAGCCGTGTAACGCGACCGCATCAAAGCCTCTGCGGTCTTTGGCGTTTGGCGTCCCTCCAGATAAGGACCGCAACAAGCCGAAAATGCAGCGCCAGATCCACAGGGGCAATCCGTATCCGCCATATCCAAGTTCCGTTCCAATTCACTCTATAGATCGCAGTCTCTATCACCACCTATAACAGGACGCTATGCTGCTCCCAACTTGATCAGATCGACTGCGGCGGCGCCATGAAACTTGCGACCTTTAACCTGGAATCTTTTGGCACAGACAGGATCGATGAAGATCTGCTGGCCCGGCGGATCGACGCGCTCAGGCCAAAGCTTCTGGAGCTTGAGGCTGACATCTTATGCCTTCAGGAGGTCAACGCCCAGAAAATCAAGGGCAACTCCAGCCGGCAGTTTCATGATCTTGAACGTCTGATTGAAGGCACGCCTTATCAGGACTTTTTCATGTCCGGCAGCTTGCGCCCATCCGGCAAAGGGCCTGGCGACCGGCACAATCTTGTTGTGCTTTCGAGGTATCCGGTTCTTTCGGGAGAGAGCCTCTATCATCGCAATGCGGAGCCACCGTTGTGGCGGCCCGGAACTGCGGATCCCGGATATGAAGAACCGCAGGCGACTGCTTTCGACCGGCCGGTTCAGCAGCTTCAAATCGATATTGGCACAGGACGCCCCTTGCATGTGTTCAACGTGCATCTGCGCGCGCCCATTGCAGCCCAAATCCGGGGCGGGAAGGATGCGGAGCACAATTGGGCCTCTGTCTCTGCCTGGGCAGAGGGGTATCATCTGTCGGTCTTGAAACAGACTGCGCAAGCGCTTGAACTCCGGCTTGGGGCGGAGGCTCTGTTCGATAAGGATCCGGACGCCCAGATCATTCTAACCGGCGACTTCAACGCGACCGGCGAAACCCGGGCGCTGCGGCTATTGCGGGCAGACCCGCACGACACCGGTGTCCCGGACCTTGGCTACCGGCAGCTTTATCAACTGGATGCAGCCCTTCCTTTGGAGCAACGGAAAACCGTACTTCACAAGGGCCGGGCCCAAACCCTTGACCATGTGCTTGCGAGCCGCTCCATGACGGACCGGGTTGCGCACATCAAGGTCTTCAACGCGGCTCTGCCGGATGAGATCCTCGAAGGTGACGATCCCGATTATGCCGGCTCCTACCACGCCGCAATGTGCGTGGACTTCGACATGTCGTAAGAGGTTCGGTTATTCGTTTGCCAACGACTGAATATACCCGGCGAGATTGGCAATCTCGATGTTGCCGAGTGTCATGTTTGGCATTTGCGGATGGGGATTGGCGAGAAAGGTCGCCAGTTTCGATGCATCCCAACTCTGATCCTTGGCCATGTCATAAAAACTCGGCAACGACACACTGGACGCCGTCGCCTGATCGTTGGAAACGAGATGGCAGGACGCACACCATTGAAGCGCCAAGTCTTTTCCTGCGGCGACATCGGCCGCAACCGCCGACGCCACAGGAACGACGGCCGTTAGGCTGAAGCCCAAAACGAGCGCTTGAAAACCTCTCCGCCACATTTTGGACCGTTCAACCATTTCTGCTCTCTCCACATCTCAATCACGGTTCGCAGTCTGTCTGATCGAACCGGCTACTTCCTTGTCATGTATCAAATCATGCTCATGAGCCTGTCTGCAACTTTTCAGAAAACGCCATTGCCGCATCCGGCATCCTCGTCCACAGTCTGAAGTTGAAAACCTATAAGATAATCGGAGATCTGGATGATTCACCAAAGCCTGATCCGCGCAGCGACGGCGGTAAGCCTGAGCTTTGCGCTGGCCATTGGCGCGGGCGCGCCGACTGTTGCTCAAGAAACGCCGATCTATTCCGGAAAGGACCGCTATCACCCGGTCACGGCTGCCAACGGTATGGTGGCGAGCCAGGAAGCAGTCGCCACCCGGGTGGGTGTCAGTATTCTTGAAAAAGGCGGCAACGCGGTCGACGCCGCAATCGCAACCGGGTTTGCCTTGGCGGTCACCTTGCCCCGTGCCGGCAACCTTGGTGGTGGCGGCTTCATGATGATCCACAAGGCTGACACCGGCGAAACCGAAGCGCTGGATTATCGGGAAAAAGCACCAGCGGGCGCAACGCGTGACATGTTCTTGGGACCAGACGGAGAACCGGACAACGACAAGTCCCGTTTTTCCGGATTGGCTATTGGGGTTCCAGGCACGGTGGCCGGCTTTGCGGCTGCATTTGAAAAACACGGCAGCGGGAAAGTGACGTGGGAAGACCTGGTTGCACCTGCAATTGCGCTCGCAGAAGACGGCATTGAAGTAACACCGGACCTCTCGGCCTCATTGGCAGCCCGCATCGCCCGGCTGAGCAAAGACCCGGCAACGGCAGCCATCTTCTTCAAGGCCGGTCTGATCCCTTATGTGCCCGGCGAAACACTGAAACAGACCGATCTGGCGGCAACGCTGCGTTTGATCGCCGACAACGGTGCCGCGGGGTTTTATCTGGGCGATGTTGCCGAAAAGATCGCATCCAAGGTTCAAGAAGCTGGCGGCAGCATGACAACAGCCGACCTTGCCGACTACAAACCCGTCTGGCGGGATCCGGTGACCGGCAGCTACCGCGGATATGAGATCGCCTCCATGCCGCCCCCCTCCTCCGGCGGCGTTCACATCGTACAGATCTTGAACATGCTGGAGGCCTATCCGATGGCCGATTTCGGCCCCAACTCTGCCGATGCTATTCACGTGATGGCCGAAGCCAAGCGCCGCGCTTACGCCGACCGGTCCAAATATCTCGGAGATCCGGATTTTGCTGAAGTTCCGGTAAAAGGCCTGACCGATCCGGCCTATGCAGCAAGCCTCGCAGAAACCATCAATATGGAGACCGCCACCGATTCAAAGGACGTTGCACCTGGCAACCCTATTCCCTACGAAAGCAATGAAACGACCCATTATTCCGTTGTCGACAAGGACGGAAATGCCGTCTCGAACACCTACACGCTGAACTTTTCCTATGGCGTTGGTCTCACCGCCGACGGCACCGGCGTTCTTTTGAACAACGAGCTGGACGATTTCTCCGCAAAACCCGGCGCACCGAATGCCTATGGGTTGATTGGGGGAACGGCAAACGCGGTCGAAGGTGGCAAACGGCCCCTATCGTCCATGAGCCCGACACTGGTGTTTAAGGACGGCGACCTGTTCCTCGTCACTGGCTCGCCGGGCGGCAGCCGGATCATCACGACAACGTTGCAGGTCATTCTGAATGTGATCGACCACCAGATGAACATCGCCGAGGCAACGGCCGCACCGCGCGTCCACCATCAATGGTTTCCGGATGAAATTCGAATTGAAGAAGGTTTGTCCCCGGACACGATCCGGCTTTTGGAAGCGCGTGGCCACAAGGTCGAGGTCAAGAACGTGATGGGCTCAACCCAATCAATCATGAAAGTGGGCGGTCTTCTGGCCGGTGCTTCCGATCCACGCCGGCAAGGCGCACTGACAGCGGGTCACTGAAACAAGGGTGAGGGAGACCGATGACATGTCATCGGTCTCATTGCTCCGGTCCAAGCTGCTTCTGCAGACTTAGTTCGGCTCTGGCGGATAGCGGCGGTTGATCGTACTGTCGCTGTCCAGGTCCTTGAGGTGCTGAAAGAAACTTTCAGCTGCGACCGCAAGGAAAGAAACCAGCAGGACGCCAACATAGGTCGAGTGCTCCAACAGCTCAGCCCTGTCGCCAACGACCACATCGAAAATTGCAAACCCAAGAAAAACGGCGATCGACACTGCAATCGCGAGGTCGGTCCGGTAGGCAACACCCGGCTGGTTTTTGACAAGCCGGATCCCGGCCACCAAAAACAAAGCGGCCGCAAAAAACTCGACAATACCCGCAAATATGAGCGTCGCCGTTACGAAACCTGGATCGATGTCCAGGCGATCAAAATACATCGTGAACTTTTCGACGCGGTGATTGCCCCACCAATGGACAAACCCAATGTCCTGACGGGCAAAAAATTTATCGAGGCCGTTCAGAAGCCAAAAGCAAAACCAGAAAGCGATCACGACGGCGGTAACGGGTTGGCGCAAAATAGCCATATCTATCTTCTGTCTTGAATGTCGGAACTATCGTCAATTCATACATGGCGAGTCCTTGAAAACTGGTTACACTCAACGCGCAAAACCGGTCCGTAAATCCACTTATCAAAGATCGCTGAAGACAAGCCGCTCTATTTCTGAGGCTGTTTCGTGCCGCGAGAGACAAGGTCTGCAAACTGCTGATCTAGTTTGAGGCGCTCTTCGGCAGTCATTTCCGGCCAGATGACCTGAGCGCCGACAAAGGCAGCGTATTCAATTTTCGCAATGCTGTTTGCAGTGGCGTCATCCAGCCCTTGCGCACGATACAACTGAACAATGAACTGGGTTCGGAGATCATCGACCTCGCGTACGGTTTGCCGGGCCGTCTGGTTGAGCTGCGCAAACTGGCGCATGGCACGGTCCAGGTCATGATCGAGTTGAGCCGCCTTCAGCGCCAGCGTGCGCGCCTGATCTTCGGGCGCACTCGCAAGCGTTTCTTCTGCAACATCAAGTGTGTTTTGTTTCTTCCAGGCATGAGCCAAAGCGGTCAGAAATGCCTCATGATCCTTGAAGTGATGATAAAAAGAGCCTTTGGTCCGTGACGCCGTCTGGCACAGCGCATCGAGGGTCAGCCCCCCGATGCCCTCTTTGACCAGTTGCCCAAATCCGAGCGTAATCCAGTCCTCTTTGCCGAACCGCTTCTTCTCGGTCATAGGCTGCCGCCCAACACACCAAGGATGACGATCGGCAGGAACAACCACCCTTGCGGCATATCCTTAAATGCCTGGTTCTTGAATACCGGAACGGCTAGGCCGAGCACGCAGTAGCCGAATGTCAATATGGTAGCCACCCACCCGAGATCCATTCCGCCAATATAAAGCGCCGCATAGCCGAACATCCCGGCAATGACAGCGAGTGTGATGGTGACGATGTGCCAACAGTAGTAGGTCGTGAGCTTGGGAACGGGATGCAGCCCGGGCGCGTTCAAAAGCGGCTCAGCGATCGCCCGGCCTCCCAAGAAGGTATGGATCAGGCATACAATGGCGGCCAGTCCTCCAGCACTCGCAAAATAAACGTTCATTTCGATCCTCGAATTTACATACCATACCTTATGGTATGTACTGATATTTGAAATAGCAAGTGACAATTCCTTTGCCTTTCAAAGGAGCCCAAAGTTACAAAAAAACAGCGGAACCTGGTGGTCCCGCTGGAAAAGTCACTGAAGCAGTCGCAATCGCGTCTTGGGACGAAATACTGACAATTTCGCCATCCGCAGTTTGCACAGGTAGATTAGCGGCCGGGCAATAACGCTAATATAAAGTTGCAAGGCTGATTTATTTCAATCATAGGGAAAATTGTCGCAAACGATCAGCGCAACAAAAAAGCCAGCTGCTTTTCTGCAACTGGCTTTTAGCACCATTCGGTGAAATTGGAGCGGGCGATGGGATTCGAACCCACGACCCCAACCTTGGCAAGGTTGTGCTCTACCCCTGAGCTACACCCGCATAGTGTTCCAACTCGGTGGCGGCTGCCTCGTCGTTGGTGGCGCAGTATATGAACTAAGCCGAAACAGAATGCAACACCGAAAATGCAGAAATTTTTTTAGCTGTCTTTTTGTGGATTTCACAGCTTCGACACCCAGAAAAACGGCAGAAAATAGCCGCTTTGTAGGCAACACTCGCCTTGCGGATCAGCATCAAAACACGCTAGAGAGCTGCAAACAGTCTAATTTTTTCAGGAAAAGTCATGCCAGTCACCCGCGACGAGCTCATGCGCTTCTTTCAGGATCTGGGGATCTCTGTCACCACTGTGGATCATGATCCGGTGTTCACAGTCGCCGAATCCGGCGACCTGCACGACCGCATTTCAGGTGGCCATACCAAGAACTTGTTCGTCAAAGACAAGAAGGGTCGGCTGTTTCTGATAACAACCCTGCACGATGCCGAAATTGATTTGAAAAAAGTGCACCAGGTGATTGGCGCTCAGGGACGGGTGTCGTTTGGCAATGCTGACCTTCTGATGGAAGTGCTTGGCGTTGAGCCCGGGTCCGTCACCCCGTTTTCCTTGATCAATGACCGGGAAGCGCAACGTGTCACGCCCGTTTTTGATGCAGCGATGATGGCACATGACGTCCTGAACTATCACCCGCTGAAGAATGACGCGACGACGGCGATTTCTTCCAGCGATTTGCTCAAGTTCGCAAAGGCCTGCGGTCATGATCCGCAAGTGCTGGCAGTCAGTGCGCAGGCACAGGCAAGCGAAGTACAGGGTTGAGAATTGTAATCCGATTGTAGCCGCGCCATGTTAGGTGCGGTTTTTCCAGCGAGACGGCCAACAAGGCCAACGTTCACAGCAGCCGAACAGCAAGAGGCAGATTAATGAGCAACGGCGACTACAGCATTGGCGGTCAAGTCGGTGGCGGTTTCGGCGCCAGCATGGGTGGCGGATATGGTGGCCAAGGCGGCGGTTTCGGCGGCGGTGGTGGCAACGGCTCTGGCGGCGCGCCGGATGGCGACCTGATTTTCGACGTCACCACACAAACGTTTATGGCTGATGTGAT
This sequence comes from Roseibium sp. R5, assembly GCF_055755305.1. NCBI lineage: Bacteria > Pseudomonadati > Pseudomonadota > Alphaproteobacteria > Hyphomicrobiales > Stappiaceae > Roseibium > Roseibium sp. R5. The sequence continues at coordinate 1,277,412 of NZ_CM146910.1, read as the reverse complement.
GGAGGCCTCCCGCCAGCAGCCGGTGCTCGTAGACTTCTGGGCGCCGTGGTGCGGCCCCTGCAAGCAACTGACACCGCTGATCGAGGCCGCTGTGAAAGCAGCTGGCGGCACGGTGAAGCTTGCCAAGATGAACATTGACGACCATCCGGAAATTGCCGGCCAGATGGGCATTCAATCCATCCCGGCCGTGATTGCCTTTAAGGACGGTCAACCGGTCGACGGCTTCATGGGCGCTCAGCCAGAAAGCCAGATCAAGGCGTTCATCGAAAAGCTTGGCGGCCCGGCTCCTGCCAATCCTGCCGAAGCCTACCTGGAACAAGCAAACGCATTGTTGGCGGATAAGGATTACGGGCAGGCCGCTCAGCTGTTCGGGGCATTGATGCAGGCAGAACCGGATAATGTTCAGGCCATTGCGGGACTGACCCAGTGCTACCTCGGCGCCGATGACCTGGAACGGGCCAAACAGGCACTGGAGCTCGCACCGGAAGAAAAACGCTCGGATGAAGCCTATTTGGCAGCCAAAGCTGCTGTGGACCTTGCCGAACAAGCCGCATCCCTTGGAGACTTGGCTGGTTTTGAGGAGCGCATTGCCCAGAACCCGGACGATCATCAAGCCCGCTTCGATCTTGCGCTCGGGCTGAATTCAAAGGGTGCCAAAACAGCGGCAGTTGACCAGCTCATAGAGATCGTCCGCCGCGACCGCGAATGGAACGAAGACGGCGCCCGCAAACAATTGCTGCAGTTCTTTGAAGCCTGGGGTTTCAAGGATGAAGCAAGCGCCTATGGCCGGCGTAAACTGTCTGCCGTGTTGTTTTCTTGACGATAGGCCACTCGCGCCACACATACCCACTTATGCGGTACAACCGCACAAAGCGGTTGGTCGAGAACAACAACACAAAGGCCCACTCATGCAGGCTGGTAACGCCATTTACGAGACGATTGCTGATCTTCCTCCGGTCTTGCCTGTGTTCCCCTTGTCCGGCGCGTTGCTGCTTCCCAGAACGCAGCTTCCGCTGAACATTTTTGAGCCGCGCTACATCGACATGATTGATAGCGCCTTGGCGGGCAACCGTCTCATTGGGATGGTGCAACCGTCGGGACGGCAGAACACGAAAGACCCGGATCAACCCTTGCTGGAAGGAGTTGGCTGTGCGGGCCGCTTGACCGGGTTCCAAGAAACCGGCGACGGCCGGTACCTCATCACACTCCAAGGTGTGACACGGTTCCGTGTCGCACAGGAACTGACCGCGTTGACACGCTTCCGGCAGGCAGAAGTCGATTTTGCCCCGTTCGCTGCCGATCTCAGATGTGGTCAAGGCGAAGACGACGTCGATCGGAACGGACTTCTGACAACCTTGAGGGCTTATCTGGACGCCAATAATCTGGAAGCAGATTGGGACAGTGTCAAAGAAGCTGAGACGGAAGTTCTGGTAAACGCACTGTGCATGATGTGCCCCTACGGTCCGCAGGAAAAACAGGCACTGTTGGAAGCGCAGGACCTCAAGACCCGCGCCGAGACCTTGATTGCCATTACCGAGATGGACCTCGCCAGAAACGACAATGATGGCGGCGCAACTCTTCAATAAGCCAAAACTGGCGGAAACTGGACAATGACCGAAACAACCGACCGGCCGATCGACCGGAAGCTATTGGAACTTCTGGTGTGCCCTGTGACAAAGGCAACATTGGAATATGATGCGGAAGCGCAAGAGCTGATTTCCCGGACAGCCAAACTGGCATATCCGATCCGAAACGGAATTCCGATCATGCTGCCGGATGAGGCAAGAAAACTCGAAGACTGAAACTGAAAAACCCGGGCTGAGACCCGGGTTTTTGTTTGCGCGCCTAGAAGCCGCGGAACAGAGGCATCAGGTTGTTCTGAATGATCATCTGAATGAAGATGATACCCAGCAGCAAAACGACAGGTGAGATGTCGACACCGCCGAGATCCGGCATGAAACGCCGGATGGGCCGGAGAACGGGTTCAGTAAGGTTGTAAAGCACCTGCCCGATCATGCCGATTATCTGGTTTCTCGGATTGACGATGTTAAAGGCATAGAGCCAGGAGAAAATCGCGCTCGCGATCACCACGTAGGTATAGAGCTGCAGTGCGATGAGGATCACTGTGAAAAGGGCTGTCATTGTGCGGTCCGTTGCCTTTTGAAGCAGGTGTTGTTCTTCATGTAGCTTTCTGAACCGCCGCCTGCAACCCGCTGAGCGCAGGCGGTTGGTAACCACGGAAGCTCTGCTGTCACTTACGCAGATGCGAAAATGCAACAGTTCGCCAAAACCCGACTCTCTTAGCCTTTGCGTTACCAGTCTTCGTGCTATCTTCGCGAACGAAAAATTCCATACGTATGTGGGTCTCATGAGAAAAATCATTTTGCGCGCTGCAATTGCGCTTTTGGCCGGTTCATTGCCAGGCACAGCACTAGCGCAGGGCGGGAGCCTGTCCGCTGAGGATGCAACGCGGCAATTCGTGATCGACCTCGGCGTTGGGGCCATGGTGAAGCCGCGTTATGAGGCTTCCGATTCCTACCTTGTATATCCCTTCCCCCTGATCCAGATGGGGCGTTTCTATGTTCCCGGCCTCGGCCAGGTCGTTGAAGGCCGCGGTCGAACAGGTGTTTTCTTCTATCCGTCATTTGGCTTTGTCGGAGAACGCAAGGCGAGCGACACAACCGACCTCACGGGCACCGACAAGATTGATTGGGCCTTAGAGCTTGGTCTCGGCGGCGGTTTCCGGACCCAGCATTGGCGCGCCTTTGGCGAAATAAGGCAGGGCATCAACGGCCACAATGGTCAGGTCGGTCAATTCGGTTTTGATGGCATCCTTTATCCGGGCGAGAAGTGGGAGCTAAGCTTCGGACCTCGCGCAGACTTTGCTTCTGGTAGCTACATGGATACCTATTTCGGCGTTACCTCCACTGAGGCTGCGGCGAGTGGTGGTCGCCTTAGCGAGTATAACCCGAGTGCCGGCTTCAAATCTGTCGGCTTGGCAGCCCGTGTTAGCTACGATCTCAATGACGATGTGCGCCTACACCTTCAAGGCGGATATGACCGCCTCGTGGGCGACGCTGCTGACAGCCCGATCGCAAAGGTCGGCAGCGAGAACCAGTTCAATGTCGGCCTTGGCTTCACGTATCGGTTTGCGTTCGACGTATTCAAATAAAGTTCGCCAGAAGCTGAAACTGTTTTCACGACACGGGGCTCAATCGGGCCCCGTGTTTTTTCATACTGCAAGCACGCTTGCGGGAAGGTGTTGGGGTGTGAGAGAGCAAGAATCGACTGGAGAAGACATACCGGAACGGATTATTTCTTGACGATTACGTAAACGGCATGCTTCAAAGGGACAACAGACGGCTTCGACCTCATTCAATGGGAGAAAACATAATGTCCTTGGAACAGCTCACCAACGATATCCGTGACAAGGTTTCTGGCGGCGGCATCGAAGAAAGCGTCAAGTTTGACCTTGGCGATGACGGTACGATCTTTTTGCAGGGTTCTAAAGTCAGCAACGACAATGGCGACGCAGACTGCACCATCAAAATGTCAGCCGAAGACTTGGCAGACATGCTCTCCGGCGATCTCAACCCGACGGCCGCATTTATGGGCGGCAAAATGCAAGTTGAAGGCGACATGAGCGTTGCCATGAAGCTTGGCAGCGTCGTCTAATTACATCTCTTCCCAAAGAAGCAGATACCTCGCAGCCGGCCTTTTCGAAGGCCGGTTTTTTTGTGGGCGAGGACCCGGGTTCACATTTGAAGACGACCGGTCACCAAAGATCGAGCTCACCTTTTTCTCTTAGAGTTTTGAACCACTCTTCCGGACTAAGCCCGATCTTGGCGTGCTTGACCATCGCTTCGTTCATGTCCGCCATGCCCTCGGTATCCGGCCAGGCATCGGGCTGCCACAGCCTGGACCGGAAGACACATTTCGGACAGTACATGAAAGCGGATTGAACATGGACGGCCAAAGCAAGCTTGGGAGACCTGCCCTGAACAGACAGGCTCTCAAGCAGCTTTGGATCGGTGGTAAGACGGCCCTCCCCGCGGATCCGCAAGGTTTCTCCTCGCCCGGGGATCAGAAACAAAAGACCAATGCGAGGGTCTTTCAAAAGGTTATGGAACGTGTCGAGACGGCGATTGCCGGGCCGGTCGGGGATCGCCAGAAGGCTTGGGGTCAAAACCTTTACAAATCCAGCCGGATCGCCCTTCGGTGACACATCGACATGACCCTCAGGATTCACCGATGCGACAAAGCAAAAAGGCGCTTTCGAAATGAAATCCCGGCAAATCTCATCAAGCGCCGGCAACTCCTTTGCTGCAATCTGCGGCAATGGATGTCCGCAAACGGTTTCAAGCTCTTCTGCAGAGGTAATGAACCCGGAAAGAGCTTCAAATGGATCAGAAACAGACGGCATCAGCAACTCACCAAACCAGACCTAACAACTGCACTATCCGCCGATTTGGGTTCAATTGCGACGGTTTTTGGCACCCTGCCGGACAAATGGGCGGAACAGGCTCAGCGAGCCTTGTTGGATGCAATCGCGGCATCGATGACATCGGCACCGATATCATCGCGGAACATATCCCAGACCGGCTTCATGGTAGTGACCCACTCATCGCGCTGATCCGGGGTCAACGCCCGCACAACTCCACCGTTTTCAATGATCCTTTGCTTGCTGTCTTCATTGATCGCGTTTGACCGTGCGTTAAAGTCATCAGAGACCTCGGTGAAGATTGTCATAAACTGTTTGCGGACGTCTTCATCCAGGCTGTTCAACCATTCCTGAGATGTTACCGCGAGGTAGGCCAGAAGCTGGTGATTGGTCTCCGTTGCGCCGTCCTGAACCTCAAAGAACCGCTGGGTGTAAATGTTGGACCAGGTGTTTTCCTGTCCATCCACAACGCCCATCTGGAGGGCCTCAAAAACATCCTTAAACGCCAGCTGTTGCGCAGTGCCCCCCATGGCTTCGACCATGGCAACCGCAACATCGGAGGGCTGGACACGGAACCTCAAGCCTTTTGCATCATCTGGTACGATCAGGGGCCTATTCGCCGAAAACTGTTTGAGACCGTTGAATAGGTATCCCAGGCCAACAAAACCGTAATCGGACATCGCACCGAGCAGCTCTTGTCCCTTTTTGCCGTCAGTGAAAGCTGTCACAGCGCCCATGTTGGAGAAGACGAACGGCAGATCGAACACCCTGTATTTCAAGGTGTAAGCTTCGAATTTGGAAAGCGATGGGGCCGCCAGCTGGACGTCCCCCAACAAAAGCGCTTCCATCACCTGATTGTCGTCGAAGAGCTGCGATGATGGAAACACCTGCATACAGGCAGTGCCGTTCATCTCCGCATTGACACGGTCCGCTAGCGCGCTTGCCATTTCCCCTTTGGGGTGGCCTTCCGCTGCGACGACGTGACTGAACTTGATGACGATTTCGCCGTCGTCACAGGCACCTAACGCATGCGAAGCGCTGAACAAGAAGGAGGACAAAACCGCAGCGGTAAGGCCGGCGATCTTTCTCATATGTGCTCCTCCCAGGCTTTCATGAACAGCATTACGTATGTCGAACGGCGTTGACCCTAACCCAATGCCTCTTGCCGAACATTAAACACGCAGGAAGGAAAACCTTTGTTGAAACTGCGATCAGTTCGGCTGGAGAGCACCGTTTCCGGTGTCGTGCCGGATCGACAGCGCCATCCCGCGCAGCTTATCCGGGTTCCGCATGATGAAAATCTGATCAATCAAGCCGTCCGCGCTGTATCCAAAATTAACGACTGACACCAGTTTCCCACCTTCATAAAGAGCCAGACCTTCAATTCCGTTTATGATCCTGCGCTCCAGAGTTCCGCCCGAGCCAACCCAGAGCCGCGACATGATCTTTGCAACGTATTTGGAGACATCTCCGCTGCCCGAAAGGATCCTGCCGAGGGCCGTCGCCTTACCACCACCATCTGACTGATATTGCACACCTTCAGACAACAGCCCGGCCAACTGTTCCGTCGAACCGGTCATCACGGCATCAAGAAAGGCTGTCAGCATCTTTTCCTGATGCTCCGCTGGCGGAACAAAACGCGCGCTTGGCCCCTGAACATGACGGCTTGCACGGGAGACGAGCTGACGGGAGGCGGATTCACTCGTTCCGAGAACACCTGCGACCTGTCTGTGCGATTGGCCGAACACTGAATGTAGCAAGAAAGCAGCCCGTTCTTTTGGCGACAGACGTTCCATCATGTGCAGGAATGCAATCGTGAGGGATTCAGCCCGCTCAATATCGCCTTCCGGTGTTTCACCGGCTTCAATGTGCAGCGGCTCGGGGATCCAGGGGCCGACATAATCGACGCGCTTGTTGTGCGCGGATTTTAACAAATCAAGACACCGGTTGGTGCAAGCGGTCGTCAACCATCCATCCGGATTCAGGATCGCGGCACCGTCGCTGCCCTGCCACCGCAAAAACGTATCCTGCACAGCATCTTCGGCATCAGCCCAAGAGCCGAGCAAGCGGTAGGCCAGCCCCAAAAGACGGGGTCTGGCCTGCTCAAACACTTCGAGTTTCGATTGCTCGCTCATATCAGTAATTCGAGATTTGAACCCGGTTCCAGAGGTTGATCATGCCGATCGCCGCGGTCAACAAGCTGATCTCCGCTTCGGTAAAGTGTTTTCTGAGTTCCGCGCGCAGCGGTCCATAGCTTTGCTCCGACTTCATGTAAGTCAGCGCTTCGGCATACGCCAACGCGGCCTTTTCTTTCTCGCTGAAATCATCCACATGCCGCCAGACGATCAGACGTTCCAGCCGTTCACTGTATTCGCCGGCTGCCAGTGCTTCCTTGATATGCATCTTCACGCAAAAGGCGCATTGATTGATCTGTGAAACACGCAGATCGACCAGATGTTGAAGCTTTGGATCCAGTCCTTCCTTGGCAAAGGACGCCGAAACGCCGCCGAGGGTCTGTGCAATTCCAGGAATCTGCTGGTGGTGGTTTACAGGTGCAGTAGCCGCAGTCATTTGAAGTTCCTTATTCAGAACCTGAATTGGTTCCATACTCAAATGACGACCCAGCTTTGCCGCTTGTGACATGCTCTAAATTTTTTTCATCGCCTCACATGAAACCGCAGAGATTTCAGCCTCTTACCCCGGCACCGGAGCGCGCTGGCGTTTGTCGATGGCGACACTCTTGATGAGGACCGTCACCGTTTTTCCAACTACCAGACCAAGATCGGCAACCGATGCCCGCGTGATCCGGGCACGGATCGTCTGCTCGCCGACGCCGCAGAGAATTTCTGCATAAGGTCCGCTTTCTTCCGAAATGCTGCGGATCGTTCCCTTCAGCCTGTTTCGGATCGAAAGCCCATTTGGAACCTCTGTCGCAAGCGCGACATCTCGTGCCCGAATACGCAACCGGATTGGCTCGCCTGGCGCAGCTCCAAGATCAGGGATCTGAATGGTCGCACCGCCAATGTCGATATGCGTCAGCCCCCATTCGCTGTCCGTGTGACTCACAGTGCCTTCCAGGAGCGCCCCAGCCTCATGCCGGCCCGTTGCCTTGCCAAGATCCGTTCTGGCGAGCATCTCGGCAACCGGTCCAAAGGCCGGTGTCTGGCCATCGGACAGGATCACCAAGGTCTGGGACAGGCGAGCCACCTCTTCGATCGAGTGGCTGACGTAAAGGATCGGGATCCCGGCTTCCGCGCAAAGGCGATCCAAATAAGGGAGAATGTCATTGCGCCGGGCCTGATCCAGATTGGCCAAGGGCTCGTCCATGATCAAGAGCCGCGGATCCGACAGCAGCGCCCGTCCGATTGCGACCCTCTGACGCTCACCGCCGGACAGCGTTGCGGGTTTGCGGGCCAAGAGCGGCTGCAAACCCAATAGCTGCACCACCTCGTCCATCGAGCGTGTCGTTTTCCGGCGGCCGGCCCAGCGCGCATAAGTCAGATTGGAGCGCACACTCATATGAGGAAACAGGCGCGCATCCTGGAAAACATGCCCGATCCGCCGGGCCTGAACCGCAAGATTGATGTTCTTGTCTGCATCAAAAAGCGTTGTGCCATTGACGGTAATCCGGCCGGATACCGGGCGGATAAGACCGGCAATCATATTGGTGAGGCTTGTTTTCCCGGCCCCTGACTGGCCAAACAGGGAGGTGACACCCCCCTCGCTTTTGAACCGTGCAGTCAGCGGCAGCGCACCGACCTGGCCCTTGATATCAACGTCAAGCATCCGCGCCTCCAAGACGTTTCCGGAGGCGACGAGCGAGCAATTCAGAAGCAATCAAGGCGCCGAAGGCGACGATGGTTGCGATGATGGTCAGGCGAAAGGCTGCCAAGTCACCGCTTGGGCTTTGGGTGGCTGTGTAGAGCGCCAAGGCGAGCGTTCGTGTCTCCCCCGGAATGTTGGAGACGAAAGTGATGGTCGCGCCGAACTCACCCATGGCCTTGGCAAAGCCGAGGATGGCACCTCCGAGAATGCCCGGGAGCGCTAGCGGCAAAGTGACTGTCAAAAAACTAACCAGCCGCCGCGCACCCAAGGACCGGGCAGCATCCTCCAGTTTGGGATCCACGGCCTCAAAAGACAGGCGGATCGGACGAACCATCAGGGGAAACGCCATGACTCCGGCGGCCAGCGCGGCCCCTGTCCAGTTAAAGGCAAACGTGATGCCGAAGGTGTCTTGCAGCACGGACCCAATCGGCCCATTCCGGCCAAAAGCAAGCAATAGAACATAACCGGTGACGACAGGTGGCAGGACCAGCGGCAAATGCACCAGCGCATTGACAACACCATGACCCGGAAATCTGTACCGGGCCAAGCCATATGCAACCATCACTGCAAGCGGCAGGGCCACAAGCAAGGCTGCTGCTGCAACCTTCAAGGTGAGAAGAAGCGCCTGCCATTCGACGGGCTGAAGGGTGAGAAAATCCACGCGCGCTCAGATCGGTTTGCCGTTGGACCTTCCTCCTGGAAGGCTATTCTTCCTTATGGGTCACAAAGCCAAAGGAACGCAAGATCTTCACAGCTTCGGGACCAGTCAGAAAGTTCAGAAAGGCCGCCGCCTGCGGGTGATTGGCACCCGTCGTTAGCGCGGCTGGATATTCGATTTTTGGATGACTTTCCGCCGGTAGTTCCGCGATCACTTGAACATTCGTCTCAATTGCAGCATCCGTTGCATAGACTAGCGCTAGAGGCGTGTCACCGCGCGCCGCCGCGGCCAGCGCAACGCGAACGTTTTCCATCGGCGCCAATCGGCTTTCCACCGAAGGCCAAAGCCCGAGTGCTGTTAGCCCCGCTTTGCCATAGCGCCCGGCAGGAACGGTTTCCGGATCCGCAATTGCCAGCCGCCCGTCGCCCAACCGCGCGGCAATTGCGTCAGCAGACAGATCCAATGGATTGCTATCCCGCGCGCCAGCCAAGACTATCCGGTTCGAAGCGATAACCGTTTCGCTTTCCGTCTGAACAATCGCCCGGTCCGTCAAGTACCCCATCCAGAGCGTGTCGGCAGAAACGAAGACATCAGCGGGCGCGCCAGCCTCAATCTGCCGGGCGAGTGTACCCGTACCGGCAAAGGAAAATATCACCGGCACACCGCTCTCAGCTTCAAATGCTTCGCCAATCTCACCCATCGCCTCGCTCATGCTCGAGGCGGCAAAAACGGTCAGAGGTCGTTCTGCAGCAGCAAAAACAATCTGAGCGAGAACAAAAACGGCAGCCACAATGAGGCTCAAGCGCACAGCAATGTCCTTTCGCTTTACAGCCTTTGCTAGGTACGTTGCCAACCGGTCAGATCAAGACACAGATCATCCTGCCCGCCGGTCGGCCTTGATCATGTCCGCGCCCTTTTCCGCGATCATGACAGTCGGAGCATTTGTGTTGCCGGAGGTGATGGTTGGCATCACAGATGCATCAATCACCCGGATGTTTTCAAAACCACGCAAACGCAGACGGTCATCAACCACAGACTTCTCATCGACACCCATCCGGCACGTGCTGACGGGGTGGAAAATCGTGGTGCCGATGTCTCCCGCGGCTTTAATCAACTCGTCTTCGCTGGTGAGATCGGGACCCGGCAGATATTCCTCCGGCTCGAACCGTGCCATGGCAGGCGATGCCATGAGTTTGCGCGTGAGCCGGATACTGTCGGCTGCCACCCGGCGATCGGCTTCTGCAGAGAGATAGTTCGGCTGGATTTCCGGCTGCGCGCCTTTATCCGGTGACGTAATGTGCACATGGCCCCGGCTTTCAGGGCGGAGGTTGCAGACACTCGCCGTCATCGCCGGGAAATCATGCAACGGTTCGCCAAACTTGGGCAACGACAGCGGCTGAACGTGATATTCCACGTTCGCCGTCTCGAACGATGGATCGGTCTTGGCGAACACACCAAGCTGGCTCGGCGCGGACGACATTGGCCCGGATCGCTTGAGGAGATATTCCAGACCAATCTTCGCCTTACCGGTCCAGGTCTTTGCCATCTTGTTCAGGGATTTAGCGTTCTTCACCTTGAACACGGGACGAAGTTGCAAATGGTCCTGCAGGTTTTCGCCAATGGACGGCAGCGCGTGCCGTGTTTCAATCCCTGCGTTCGACAGGACCTCCGGATTACCGATGCCTGAGAGCTCCAGCAGCTGCGGTGATCCAATTGCGCCGGCAGCCACCAAGAGCTCCCCGGAAATCGCTACCGTTGCCGGTTCGCCCGCAATCTCCAGATCCAAACCGGATGCCCGGCCATTCTCGAAACGGATCTGGGCCACATGAGCTTCCGTAACGATGTTGAGGTTCGGCCGGTTCTCGGCCGGCTTCAAAAACGCTTTCACACCGTTCCAGCGCATGCCGGATTTCTGGGTCACCTGAAAATAGGCAGATCCGAAATTATCACCCTTGTTGAAGTCCCGGATCTTGGGAATGCCGTTTTCTTCACAGGCATCCCGAAAGGCATCAAGCAATTCCCAGGAAATGCGCTGCTCTTCAACGCGCAAGTTGCCGCCCTGAGCATGGAGCTCGTCGTCCCACGCATAATGATCTTCCGATTTCCGGAAATAGGGCAGAACGTCATCCCAGCCCCAACCGGCAAGTCCGAGCTGGCGCCAATGATCATAATCCCAAGCCTGGCCGCGCATGTAAATCATGCCGTTGATGGACGAACTACCGCCGAGCACCTTGCCGCGCGGATAGACCAGTGACCGGCCGTTCAACCCCTTGTCGGGTGCGGTCTTGAAACCCCAGTCAACGCGCGGATTGCCGATGCAATAGAGATAGCCAACGGGAATGTGAACCCAGATGTAATTGTCACGCTTTCCCGCTTCCAGAAGCAGAATCTTGACGCTTGGATCCTCTGACAAACGGTTGGCAAGGACGCACCCGGCTGTTCCCGCGCCAACAATTACATAATCCCAATCACCCAGGTCGCGCATCGTTCCTCCCGCACCTTTATTTGAGCATGATGGAGACACGGTCCGACCAACTGGTCAAGTCAGCCAGAGGGCATAAGCGGCCTAAGTGCGCAGAGGCCGAACGTCACCTGTTTACGTATTTCTCACAAGTCCCACCTAAGCTGCAGGCTGCTTTCAGCCGAAGGGGCCCTTCGTGTCTAATCCTGCTCAACGCCTGTTGGAACAAAGCTTCCTGGTTTATTTCAAAACAGCCAATACGCTCTATCGACCGTTGCGGCAGTGGATTGGTGCTTTAATTTTTGTGCTCTTTATCGCCATGACCACGGCTGTTGTGCACGTTTTTCCGGGTTCCAACTGGGACATGTTCGCTTACACGGCAAGTGTTCTGGAGCCATCTGTTGACGACCCGGCTGAATTGCACCGGCAAAGCTATGATTTCGTTGAAAAGAATGTTTCGCCTGGCGAATATCTGATCCTGACTCAGGACCGGGATTACCGGATCCATCAGGCAGAAAACCCCGATGCCTTCATGACCATGCTTGGGTTTTATCGCCTGAAGATCCTTTACATCGAAACAGCAAGACTGCTGACCGGCTTCATGGATCCAGTTCAGGCGCTGCGGCTTATTTCCAAGGCATCCATACTCGCCATCGGGGGACTTTTGCTTGTCTGGATGGCCCGCAATCAGGCGCTGTCGTATGGTTTGCCGGTCGCGGTGCTGCTGACCCTTTCCGGTTTCACCGAAGCGGCACAATTGGTGACACCAGACCTTTACTGCACCGTCTTCCTGCTCCTTGCAGCTATGAGCTATCTGGAGAAGCTCGATTGGTTGGCAGCTGTTAGTCTTTTATGTGCCTTCCTGGTCCGCCCCGATCATTTGGCCTTCATTGGCGTCTTTTTCGTATTCGCAGCGATATACGGTCCGGGACGATGGTGGATGACCGGCTGTTTTGCAGTGTGCTTCAGTCTTTATGTCTGGCTGACAAAAGGTGCAAACCACCCGGGCTGGTGGGTGCATATGTGGTTTTCGCACATTGAATTCGTTCCAACCCTCGAAGGCTTTGATCCGCCGTTTTCAATAACCGCTTATGTCCAGATGCTCGTTCGCGCGACAGTGCGGTCACTGATGGGTGAGACTTGGCTCGCGGTCCTGATCGCGCAGGTCCTGTTTTTTGCAAAACTCATTCGGGTGACAGAGATGGCAGAACGGACCCGTGTGTTGCTCTATGCGGTTTTCGTATCAATATGCGCCAAGTATGTCGTGTTCCCACACTATGAGACACGGTTCTATGTGCCGTACCTCATCATTATGGGAATGATCCTGCTGATCTCCTGGCACAAGCAAAGCCAGAGCGATTCACTCGTTGGCGTAGGTCGAACGTGACACCACAGAACACAGCTTAAGTGCTCCAAATTTGAGTGTTCTGGCCTGATCTCAACCTTTGTTGATGTCGCCTGAGCCCATTGCGCCTTGCTGTTAGACCATCATGAGACCCATTCTTCAGACATAAACGCATGATTCCCGGGGTATATTTTGACATTTGAGATTAAGAACCAAGTCCCAGAGCCCGAGACATATCTGCAACTTCGCAAAGACTGCGGCCTTGGTGGTTATGAATTGAAAGCCGCAGAACTCGGACTGAAGAACAGCCTGCATGCCGTGATGGTTTTTGACGGTGACACTCCAATCGGCATGGGGCGTCTTGTCGGAGATGGCGGCCTGTTTGTTCAGGTGACCGATATCGCCGTGTTGCCTGCATACCAAGGCAAAGGCTTGGGCCGATTGATCATGGAAAGTCTGATGTCCTGGGCTGAGGCAGAACTGCCCGTATCGGCTTATATGAGCCTGATCGCAGATGTGCCAGCAAACACGCTCTATGAAAAATTCGGCTTTCGCGAGACAGCGCCGCGGTCTGTTGGAATGGCGCGCCGTGTTGGGACGTATCCCTGATACTGTTTCTCCAGTCTAGGGATGCCGGTTTCGCATGCTCGCAAATCGGGTCGTCTCCGGTAGCACCGCCGCCTATCGTCCTTCCAACAACAACGGAGGACGAGGTCCATGTTTCAAATCCATCCACTACAAGCTGAACATTTCTCCGGCCTGAATGGTCTTTCTGACGCAGAATTGTCGGAGCGCGGCGTTCAGGTTCATATCTCAGATGGCGGCTTTCCCTGCCGTGTGTCCCTTGAAGACGTTACGGCGGGCGAGCGTGTGTTTCTTCTGAATTACGAGCACCAGCCGGGAAATTCACCCTATCGATCCCGGCACGCAATCTTTGTGAAAGAAGGCGCTGAAGAAGCGCATCCGGACCAAGGCGCAATCCCGGCCTCAATCACAAGCCGGCTTTTGTCCGTCCGCGCCTTTAACGAAGCGCACGAAATCGTGGATGCGGAAATCATCGAGGGAACCGAGGTGCAAGATCTGATTGCGAGGTTCTTTGAAAATACCGCTGTGGACTACATCCATCTGCATTATGCACGCCGCGGATGTTTCGCGGCCCGCGTTGCCCGGCCCGAACCAAAGGCATAGGGCCCGAATGACCGGCGTCGCGTTTAGGTAATTTAGCCGATGTCACGTTCGTTTTTCAGATGTTGAGCTATACTCAAACTCAAATCTGTTTGGGAGAACACTGATGGTCACTGCTGCGCAACGCCGGTCCGCCTTTAAGGCGCTTCATGTGAAGGGCAAAGCCTTTTTAATGCCCAACCCATTCGACATTGGCTCCGCCAGAATTCTGGACGGTATGCGCTTTGATGCGTTGGCAACCTCCAGTGCCGGGTTCGCCTGGGCCCGGGGTGTTCGGGATGCTGAAGGTCTGATTGGACGGGATGATGCGCTGGCTCACGCCGCTGATATTATTTCCGTGACCAGCCTGCCGGTCAACGGCGACCTTGAGAACGGGTTTGGCGACAGCCCTGAAGACGTTGTTGAAACCATCAAGGGTGCGATCGAAGTTGGTCTTGCCGGGTGCTCCATCGAGGATTATTCGCAGAATCCCAAAAACCCCTTTTACCCGCTGGACTTGGCCGTTGAACGGATCAAGGCGGCCAGCGCCTACGTTAAGGAAAATGCGCCTGAGTTTGTCCTGACGGCCCGCAGTGAAGGCCCGGTAAAGTCGGAGCATGAGCTGGAACAGACCATCAAACGTCTCAATGCCTTCAAAGACGCAGGCGCTGATTGTGTTTATGCCCCGATGCTCAAGGACAAGGCACAAATTACCAAAATCCTAGGCGCCGTCGATGCCCCATTGAACATCCTGGCCGGCCGCCCGAATTTTCATCTCACGCGCAAAGAACTCGGAGATCTCGGTGTTGCCCGGATCTCGATTGGCGCTGGCTTGGCACGGCTAGCTTACGGCGCCTTTACGGCTGCGGCAGAAGACATGAAGGACGGCGGCTCGTTCGGCTGCTTCGATCGGGACCCAAGTGCAGAAATGCCTGTCAATTTCGAAGACTTCATGAAGGCAAAACCCTGATCTTTCCGCTCATGCTGCCCAATAGGTCAGTACAAGCGGAAGCGTCAGCATTGTCATCAGCGTCGACAGGAAAATGAAGCCTGCAACAGCAGGTGCGTCGTCAGGACGATGTTGCGATACCGCCAGATAGGTCGCAACGGATGGCGGCATGAAGCAGAGCAGAATGACCGCGTTTTGCTGTGCCCCACTGAACGGAAATACGCTTGTAAGCGCCAAAGCGGCGACCACAGAAAAACAGATATGGATCACGGATAGCGTGGCTGCGCGGCCGAGATTGCCGAATTTCAGCGTCGCAAGACTGTGGCCCAACGTCAACAGCATGATGGGAACGGCAAGCCCGGCGAGAATGCTGAGGCTTTGATCCACCGGGCCGGGCAAGCTCCAACCCGTCTCCATGAGAACCAAAGCTACCATGACGGCATAAATCACCGGTTGCTTGGCAAGGGTTTTGAAGTCGGGTTTGCCAATAGGTAGCGCAACCCCGATGGTGAAGATCGCAGCCAGCACCACGACCACGAAACCCAACGCGACCGCCGAGCCTTCCGCGCCGAAAGCCAGCGTTGTAACCGGCAATCCGATATTCCCGACATTCGACAGCATCATGGGAGATAAATAGGCCTGAACCGGCAAACCCAGCAGCTTCAGGATCCCGAAGCCTAGAACACCGAAAATCAATATCATGCAAGCAGCGGCCAGCAGCACATTCAAAAAGGCGCCGAGCTCGATGTGGTCTTTGGCAAGGTGAGACAGGATCAAGGCCGGGTAGCCGACATTGGCGACAAGGCTGCCAAACATTTTCCGGTCAAAAGGCGCTCTCAGAACCGCCAGGCCATATCCGAACAGCACGCACAAAAGCACGGGCAGCATGACAGTAACGACATGTCCGAAGATTACGTCCAAGACAGCATCCGCTCCGGCGAACCCAACAATTTTAAAAGCTTAGCCGCGTCAACGGCACCTGTTCAATCGAATAGCCATCAACTATCGCGAATTCCGACATAGGTTGCGCGCGGCCGGATCTGTTCTTGCGCGCCATATTGTTCCAACGCGTGCGCAATCCAACCGGCCATCCGCCCGGCGCAGAAAATGATCTTGCCGCTGTCTTTCGGCAAATCATAGGCCTTCTGCATGGCGGCGAGCGCAAAGTCGATGTTGGGAAAGAGGCCAAAGAGGTCATGGCCTGCCTTCAGGATTGCCGGCAATTTCTGGACGAAGGGATGATCCGGTTCTGAAGCCATGAGGTTTGTAATCAGCCAGTGGCCGCGCGGATCCTTGTCGACATAAATCTTATGGCCGAACCCTGGAAGGGTTTCACCGCGTCCCAGCCGGTCGGCAATCAAGGCCTCAACATCCGTATCCGCATCGATTTCGGCCATCCAGGCATTCGCCCGGCCGGACGCCGCGCCATGGCGTGGTCCCGTGAACGCACCAAGTCCGGACAGGAGCGCCGCATGCAAAGGCGCCCGCGTAGATGCTGCGCAGCGCGCAGCGAAGGTGCTTGTGTTCAGTTCATGATCGGCAGAAAGAACGAGCGCCGCCCGGATCAGGTTCTTTGCGCGCGATGAAACGTCAAAGGCCTGCGCGATCTGGGTGTGAACGGGGAGGGTTTTCGGTTCGGTTTCGAGAAGAGCGGCAACACCGTAGCGCAACAGAGCAGCCCCTTTTGTCCGCAGCAGTTTTACGGCCTGCGTATGGGCTGCCCGGTCCTGCAGGGGCCAGGCTGCCAGCGCCATCATCACCCTGTCCAGCGGCCCGAGCCCATCGGGGAGTTCGGGCGGCGCAAAGGGCGCAGGTTCGGCAAAGGGATCATCATCGCAATCCCAAAGAAGTGTGGCGACGCTTTCCAAAGTGGCATTTTCGGCTAGATCAACAGCCGGACGCCCACGGTAGATAGCGCCCTCCTGAGAAATCATCGTGAGCTCGGTTTCCAGCACCGGGTCACCGGTTAACGGGCGGCTTCCGGAGACCTCCTCCGTCGTTCTCCGGCCCTTAAGACGGCGCACGTCAGCGGCATCGTAGCGCCTTTGTTTTCCCGGACCGGCGACAGACTCAATCAACCCTCGGCTGACATAGGCATAAAGGGTGGCCGGCTGAACGCCGAGTTCAGCGGCAGCTTCTTTCGCGGAGAGATAGATCGGCGTGTTCATATATTGATTGTATTTATCAAGATTGATCAATGCAATGACTTCTTCTTAGGTGCTTTCGAGAAAAAGGAGATGATCATGACAAAAGCGCCCGATCCCGGAACCCTGACCGCAGACCCGGCCTCAGGTCTGGAAGGTGTTGTCGCGGCCCACACAGGCCTGAGCGATGTGGATGGTCAGAACGGCCAGCTGGTTCTGCGCGGCAAACGGATCGAAGACCTCGCCGGCAATGTCTGGTTCGAGGACGCCATCCTTCATCTCTGGCACAGTTATGTCTTTTGCGATGTCGATGAAATCAAAAAGGCATTGGGCGCGGCCCGTGAAGCCGCTTTTTCCAGTGCGCCGTTGATCGAAGCGTCTTCCGAAAAGCTGAGTATCTATGAACGGATGCAAGTCGGCCTTACCGCTCTGCCCCTTGCTCCGGGCCGCCCGCAAGCCGTGACAATCAGCGGTGCCCTGCCGGTGTTTCTTGCAGCCGCCTTCCGTGTTTCTGAAGGTGAACACCCGATCGCACCAGATCCGAACCTCACGACAGCGGAAGATCTGTTGCGCATGATGGGAGACGAGGAGCCGGACGCAGAGCACATTGCTGCGCTTGACCGGTATCTGGTCACCATTCTGGATCACGGATTGAACGCGTCAACATTCACCGCCCGGGTCATAGGCTCGACGGAAGCCGACATGAAACAAGCCGTGCTTGGCGCTATGGGGGCCTTGAGCGGCCCGCTTCATGGCGGCGCACCGGGACCGGTGCTCGATATGATTGATGCCATTGGAGCCCCGGAAAACGCAGCAGACTGGATTTCCAAAGCCTTGAACCGCAAGGAGCGTTTGATGGGGTTTGGGCACCGGATCTACCGAACACGGGACCCGCGCGCAGATGTCTTGAAGGCAGGCCTCAAAACACTTCAGGCTAGAAATCCAAAAGTTAGCCTTGCCGAAAAGATCGAAGAAGCCGCCTTGACCGCTCTGCGCAAGGCCAAGCCGGACCGGGCGCTGGATACCAATGTTGAGTTTTATACAGCAGTCCTGCTTGATGCGATTGGTATAGACCGCACGCTGTTCACGCCACTTTTTGCCGTTGGGCGAACGCCGGGCTGGTGCGCGCATGTCATGGAACAGCAGGCAACCGGAAAACTGATCCGCCCGGAGTCCCTGTACGTTGGCCCAAAGCCGGCGTGACGTAAGCCCGCCCGGCACTGCCGGACGGTTCGTCAGATCAGTTGAGCCAAGCCTGCAATAGCTGAGGCAAAATCCTTGGCCGAGAATGGCTCGAGATCCTCAACGCCTTCACCAACCCCGATGAAGTGGACCGGCAGGCCATGCTTGGCGGCAATGGCCACCAGAATGCCGCCGCGGGCCGTGCCGTCCAGCTTGGTCATGACAAGGCCGGTGACGCCTGCGACCTTGCCGAATATCTCGACCTGATTGAGCGCATTTTGCCCTGTTGTCGCATCCAGGGTGAGGAGACAGGTGTGCGGCGCGTCCGGGTCATGTTTCTTGATCACGCGGATGACCTTTTCCAGTTCATCCATCAGCTCGGCCTTGTTCTGAAGGCGGCCGGCGGTGTCGATCAGGAGAACATCGACTTGTTTTTCGGTCGCTTCCTTCATGGCGTCAAAGGCAAGGCCGGCCGCATCTGCGCCGGTGTCGCGGGCAATGACTTCAGCGCCGGTGCGCTCACCCCAGATCTTGAGCTGTTCGACAGCAGCCGCGCGGAATGTGTCGCCAGCGGCCAGCATGACCGTCTTGCCCTCTTCGCGCAGCTTCTTGGAGAGTTTGCCGATGGTGGTGGTCTTGCCGGTGCCGTTGACGCCGACCATCAAGACCACGTGCGGTTTTTTGCCCGAATTCAGATCCAGCGGCTCGGCGACAGGTGCCAGAACCTTCTCGACTTCCTCTGAGAGGATCTCACGAACCTCTTCCGGTGAAATCTCCTTGTCATAGCGGCCATCGGACAGGCGCTCTGTGATTGCCATCGCCGTATCAACGCCGAGATCCGCCTGAATCAGGATATCTTCCAGCTCTTCGAGCATCGCAGCATCAAGCTTGCGCTTGGTGAAGATGGACGAAATGCCGTCCGTCAATGCGGAAGAGGACCGTGAAAGACCCTTTTTCAGCCGCTGGAACCAGGAGAGTTTTTCTTCCTCAACGGGTGCAGGAGCAGACGTTGCCACGACCGGTACGGCGGGTGCAGATGGCTCTGCGTCCGGTTCGATCTCCGCCGGTTGTTTGATCGTCTCGACGGGTTCCAGAACTTCCGGCGCCTCTTCGGTCGCTGTTTCGTCCGAAGGGCTTTCAACTGGTGCGTCCGGAAGGTCGGGTTCTTTTTCATCTGCACCAAGATCAGCCGACATATCGACCTCAGGCAGCACAGGCGGAACGGTTGGTGCGATCTGCGGTGACAAATCCGGGCCGGTTTGTGCAGACAGGACAGTGGGCTCGCTGCCCAGTGCGGCAACGGGCGCAACTTCCATCTCAACCGGGGTCGGCGTTTCGTCCGGCATTTCCGCAGCTGTAGAAGCTTCCTCTAGCGCATCAACAGCTGGGGTTTCAGGCTCGTCCGGCGCATCCTTGCCGCCAAAGAGCCGCCCAAAAAACCCGCGCTTCTTCTCGCTCATAAATCCGCCTTAAAAACTCGGCCGCCGCTCAAGCCGCCTTGGAAAGGGCTTCGCCCAGTAGATGGCGTCCGGTATGGCCGATAATTCTCGTTTCGACAATCTCTCCGGCTATTCCGCCTGCAAGTTCAACCTGGGTGAACTGTTCCGTGCGGCCAAGGCCTTCTTTCTCGATGAGAACGGGCCGGACCTTACCAACTTCCATCGCCAAATGCTGTGCAAGAACTTCCGCGCCTTTTTCGCGCAGACGCGCGCCGCGTTCCTTGATGATGCTCCGGTCAAGCTGCGGCATGCGCGCGGCCGGTGTTCCCGGCCGCGGTGAAAACGGGAAGACGTGGAGGTGTGTCAAACCGCATTCGTCGACGATCTTGAGCGAATTCAAGAACATCTCTTCGGTTTCTGTCGGAAAACCGGCGATGATATCGGCGCCAAACACCACATCCGGGCGCATCTTGCGGACATCTTCGCAGAATTTGATCGTATCGGCGCGCAGATGGCGCCGCTTCATCCGCTTCAGGATCATGTCGTCGCCCGCCTGCAGGGACAAATGAAAATGCGGCATCAAGCGGTGATCATCGGCGATCACCTGCATCAGATCCTCATCCGCCTCGATGGAATCGATCGAGGACAGGCGCAACCGCTTGAGATCCGGCACCATCTTCAGGATCTTGGCCGTCAAAGTGCCGAGCTTCGGCTCGCCCGGCAGATCCGCGCCGTAAGACGTGATATCGACGCCGGTCAGGACAATTTCGTTGTAGCCGTTGTCAACCAGCCGTTTGATCTGATCGATCACAACGCCCATCGGCACGGAACGCGAATTGCCGCGGCCATAGGGGATGATACAAAACGTGCAGCGGTGATCACAACCGTTCTGGACCTGAACGAAGGCACGGGCACGGCCGGTCAAGCCATCGATGAGGTGACCGGCCGTTTCCTCGACACTCATGATGTCGTTGACGCGCACCTTCTCGGTTTCGGAAACACCAAAGGCGGCGACATCGGCGTAAGACTTGCGCTCCAGCTTCTCGGTGTTGCCGAGAACCAGATCAACCTCGGTCATCTCCGAAAACGTATCGGTCTCGGTTTGCGCCGCACAGCCGGTAACAATGACCTTGGCGTCCGGATTGTCGCGCTTGGCCTTGCGCACGGCCTGGCGCGCCTGGCGCACGGCTTCATTCGTCACCGCGCAGGTGTTGATCAGGATGGCGTTCTTGAGACCCGCGGCCTCGGCTTCACGCTTCATCACCTCCGACTCGTAGGAATTGAGCCGGCAGCCAAAAGTTACGACGTCGATGGTCATGACGCGGCCCCAGCTTCCAGGGGCGCGTCTCCGCCGGCCGTCTTGCGCCAGGTGAGCGTCTCGAGGTCAACCTCACCCTCGAATTCAACTTCCGTCAGGCCGGTCATCAGCACATGACCATCCCTTTCCCGCCATTCAATGCCGATCGGGCCGCCGGGCAGGTGAATGGTGGTTTTACGTTCAGTCTTGTCGTCTCGCGCGGCTGCAACCCCGACAGCACACGCGGCTGTGCCGCAGGCAAGGGTTAGACCTGCCCCGCGTTCCCAGACCTTCACACGGATCTGGTTGTCATCGAAAACATGCGCCAGCGAGATGTTCGCGCCTTCCGGAAAGATCGGATGACGCTCCAGAAGCGGGCCAACCCGCGCCAGATCGTAAGCTTCGACGTCCTTGACCCAGAAGATCGCGTGCGGATTGCCCATGTTGACCACGGCCGGTGTGTGCAGGATGGGCTCATCGATCGGCCCGATCTGCAGTTCGATCGCCCGTGTATCGGCAAACTCTTCAGCCAACGGGATCTGATCCCAATCGAGGCGCGGCTTGCCCATGTCGACGGTCACATTTCGCAGACCGGCAGCGTCAAAGGCATTCAAAAGACCGGCATTGGTCTCGATTGTGACGAGATCCTTGGTGCTTTCTTCCATTAGGAGGCGACCAATGCAGCGCGTGGCGTTGCCACAGGCGTCGACCTGACCGCCATCACTGTTGTGAATCCGCATGAAGGCATCGACACCACACGTGGACCGCTCAACCGTGATCATTTGATCAAAGCCGATGCCATGCTCCCGATCGCCCAATTTGGCAATCTGATCCTTGGTAAGGCGCAGCGGTTTTTCCCGCGCGTCCCAGACCACGAAATCATTGCCAAGGCCGTTCATCTTCAAAAAGGGTCTGGTTTCAGACGCCATACCGGGTGCACTTTATCTTTTGGGTGTTGAGATCCAGGCGCATTTCATCGCCATAGTCCGCCTTATATGGCGGATTTGTGAAGAAATTACCAGATCTCTCCCCCCCAAAGGGTTCGCAGTGCAGATGTGCAATGACGGCATGGCAGTGCTGAACTGTCGTGCGTCCCTAGTGCGCTTCATCCCAGTTGTCGGCGGCGCGGGCGTCGACCTGGAGCGGCACTGACAATTTCAGCGCAGGATCGCAGGCGTTTTCCATGACGTCCTTGATGAGCGGGATGGTCGCCTCAACCTGATCCTCCGGCACTTCGAAGATCAGTTCGTCATGCACCTGAAGCAACATCTGCGCGTCCAGCTTTGAAGCGGCCAGGCGATCTTCCATACGCACCATGGCACGGCGCAGGATATCGGCCGCAGAGCCCTGGATCGGCGCGTTGATCGCCGCCCGCTCATAGAAGTTGCGCATGTTCGGGTTCTTGGTGTTCACGTCCAGATAATGCGCCTTGCGGCCAAAGATCGTGGTGACATAACCATCCGCGTGGACCTGTTTCTTGACCGCTTCCATGTACTCTTTGATGCCCGGGAAACGCTCGAAATAGGTCTTGATGTAGTCGCCCGCCTCGCCGCGTGAGATTCCCAGCTGATTGGCAAGGCCGAAGGCGGAAATGCCATAGATAATGCCGAAGTTGATGGCCTTGGCCTGACGGCGGACCATCGGGTCCATGCCCTCGATCGGTGTGCCGAACATTTCACTTGCCGTCATCGCGTGAATGTCGAGCCCGTCCTCGAAGGCCTTTTTCAGCTGCGGAATATCTGCCATGTGAGCGAGCACACGCAACTCGATCTGGCTGTAGTCGGCCGAAATCAGCTTCTGACCCTTTTCAGCAATAAAGGCCTGGCGGATCTTGCGGCCAGCCTCTGTTCTGACCGGTATGTTTTGCAGGTTCGGCTCTGAGGAGGACAGCCGTCCGGTGGTTGTCGCCGCCAGTGAATAGGACGTGTGCACCCGTTTTGTTTCCGGGTTGATGTAACCCGGCAAGGCGTCCGTGTACGTAGATTTCAGCTTTGACAGCTGCCGCCATTCAACGATTTTCGACGGCAGCGGATGACCTTCGGCGGCAAGATCCTCCAGAACTTGCGCCGAGGTCGACCAGGCCCCGGTCTTCGTCTTCTTGCCGCCGGGAAGACCCATCTTGCCGAACAGAATATCGCCGAGCTGTTTCGGTGAACCGACGTTGAAGGTTTCGCCGGCAAGCTCGTAGATCTCGCTTTCAAGCGCAGCCGCGCCTTGGGCAAAATCACCGGACAGACGGGAGAGCATCTGGCGGTCGACGGAAATGCCGCGCCTTTCCATCCGCGCCAGCACCGGCACCATCGGCCGCTCCAGCGTCTCGTAGACTGTTGCCATGTGATCGCTGGCAAGCCGCGGTTTCAGAATCAGCCACAAGCGCAAGGTGACATCGGCATCCTCGGCGGCATAAGCAGTTGCCTTGTCGATCGCCACCTTGTCAAAGGTGATCATCGACTTGCCCGAGCCACAGACTTCCTTGAACGGGATCGGCTTGTGAGCGAGCCAGCGTTCCGAAAGCTCGTCCATGCCATTGCCGCCTTTGCCCGCATCCACGGTGTAGGACAGCAGCATGGTGTCGTCATAAGGGCCGACATCAACGCCATGGCGTATCATCACCAGCCAGTCGTATTTGAGGTTCTGCGCGATCTTCAGAACGCCGCGGTCCTCCAGCATCGGCTTCAGCGCTTTCAGCGCGTCGTCCATCGGGATCTGGTTTGGCAGCAGACCGCCGCCACCCAAAAGATCGCCTTCCCCGTCCTTGTGGGTCAGCGGGATGTAGCAGGCCTTGCCCGGTTCGCAGCTTAGTGAAATCCCGACAAGTTCCGCCTGCATGGCATCAAGCGAGGTGGTCTCCGTATCAAAGGCGACATAGCCCTTTTCATAGGCCGCATCGATCCAGGGCTGCAGCTGTTCCAGCGTTGTGACGGTCTCATAGACACTGGAATCAACCGGCATCGCGCCGATCCTGGCCGCACGTTCATCTGCCACGGTCTGCGGCACCATCAGTCCGTCCGGCGCAGTTTTTTCGCCGGCACCGCTGCTGTCTGTATCAGGCGCGGCCATGCCGCCCGGGCGGTCCATCATCCGGCCCTTGTGGTCTGGCACATCCCAGCCAGGAACCTCAAGGTCGGATGCCTCTACATTGGCAAGATCCGCTCCAGTCACTTCCGCAACGCGTTTGGTGAGTGTCGAAAAGCCCATCGCCTTCAAGAAGCCGATGGCCTTCGGCCCGTCGATGTCACAAACCGAAAGATCTGCAACCGGAATTTCGACCGGCACGTCCTGTTTGAGCGTCACCAACTGTTTGGAGACGCGGGCCTGGTCGGCGAATTCGATCAGGTTTTCCCGGCGCTTCTTCTGCTTGATGGTTTCGGCTTGTTCCAGCAGCGTTTCCAGATCGCCGAATTCATTGATCAAGAGCGCTGCGGTTTTCAGGCCGATGCCCGGAACGCCCGGCACATTGTCGACGCTGTCGCCGGCGAGCGACTGCACCTCGATCACCTTGTCCGGGCCAACGCCAAATTTTTCAAAGACTTCCGCTTCCCCAAAAGTCTTGTTTTTCATCGTGTCGATCATGCCGATCTTCGGGCCGATCAGCTGCATCAGGTCCTTGTCGCCGGACACAATGGTCACGCGCGCGCCCTGTTCGGCGGCTTGCCGGGCATAGGTCGCGATCAGGTCGTCTGCCTCAAAGCCTTCCTGCTCGATGCAATGTGTGGAAAACGCGCGCGTGGCTTCCCGGATCAGGCCGAATTGCGGCACCAGGTCTTCCGGCGGGGGCGGGCGCTGCGCCTTGTATTCCGGATAAATGTCGGACCGGAACGTTTGTGCGGAATGGTCAAAAATCACCGCGAAATGGGTCGGCTCATCGCCTTCTTCCGGGGTCAGGCCTTCCTGCAACAGTTTCCACAGCATATTGCAGAAGCCGGAGACGGCACCAACCGGCAAGCCATCGGGCTTGCGCGTCAAAGGCGGCAGCGCGTGATAGGCGCGGAAAATAAAGGTCGAGCCATCAACCAGGATCAGGTGGTCGTCAGCGGTGAGAGCAGCGGAAGTTTCTTGTGTCGACATGGCGCGGACGATGCCCTTGAACGCGCTGTTGAGCAATAGTCTATTTAAAAATTCCAGAATGGGTGTATTTTAAAAACATACAATTAATGGACGAAATTTGATGAATAAAACCGCATCAATTCCTGCGCCTTTATCAAAAAGCGATATTGGATTGTCTATCATCGTTGCTTCGGGCGTCTATGTTTTCTTGCTCGACATAAAAACATTTGAATTCACCACGGCATCCACCGTTCTTGTCCTGTCCCTTTTATGGATTGCGATATATCGCGTGTTGGACAGGTACGCCGTTATGATCGAAAAGCTCGAAGAAACTAGGTCTGACCGGGAGTGGATATCTCTGATTAAAGCGTATTCATACCGCGCTTTATCGGCTGCATTTATGGCTATTTCGATCTTTGTGTTCATGGCAATCAAGAACGATAGCTATGATCTCATTAGTAAGATCGGCCCTGTGGCTATGCTTCTTTTTGTTTGCTTGTTTTTTCTAGACCGCTTTTTGTTCGGTCCATATCGCAATGCATCTAGGCTCAAAAGGGCCAAGGCATCTAAGACTAAGGCTTGAAGCGTGCGATTTTACTCCCGTCACTCCGCCGCTTGCGGGGCCGTTTTCCGGCCATAGGTGCCGCCGAGATAGGCCCATTCCGGCCGTTTGAACAAGAACCAGCCAATGCCGGTTTTCTGGATGACCCACAACAGGATCACCGGCGCAATGACGGCGACGATGTTGACGATCAGCGACACTGTGCCAACATCAAGAATATCGAGTTTCAGCAGGATCACCCGCGTGAGGCCCATCGGGAAGAAGAACGCCAGATAGATCACGATGGAGTTCGCGCCGAAGTGGCGCAGGAAGTCCATGCTGCCGGCTTTGACGATGAGCGCGCTGGTGAGAATGATCGCACCCGCGCCGGCTGCTCCGAGTGCCAGCGACACAAGTGGCAATTCAGACCAGCCGATAAAGACCAGACCACCGTTGATGGCGCCCCAGACGAGCAGGAGCGCTAAGCTCAGAGAGACCCTGTCCCGTGCCCACTCTGCAAGCTCAAAGATTTTCGGCGCGAAAATGTAGCCGGCATAAAAATAAACGAAACGCGATGCGAACTCATCAACCAAAAGCCAGCCGGTATGGATCGGTGCGATCTGCAAAAGCGCCGCAATCCCGAGCATCACTTGCCAGGGCACGCCTTTGTCATGCGCCAACTTGCACACGACAAAGAAGATCGGCAGCATGTAGATGAACCACAGCGTTCCAAAGGGCTGAAAGAAACTAACCAGATAGAACTGAAAAGCTCCCGCCCAGCCCATTTCACCGGCAAAGACCGGCGCCTTGACGGCAAACTGAATGGTCATCCAGAGCACATAAAAGTAAGCGAAATGAACGACTTTCCGGTCGAGATAGAGCTTCCAATCCCGCGTGATGACATTTGACAGGAAAAGACCGGAGATCAGAAAGAAGTCCGGCATCCGGAAGGGCGCGGCAAAGGCGATAACCGCATGCATCCAGCCGGTTTCACCAGCGGCCGCTTCAACACCCAGCACGGCGTGCATCATGACGACAAAGACGATGCAAATGCCTTTTGCCGTATCTACCCAATCAACGCGCGGAGCCTGTACCATGACCGTTTACCTGCTTCGGAAATCTCCAATCCGGGCAGGTCTAGCGCGCAACTGGTAAAAATTACGCATAAAGCAAAGTCACGTTTCGGTGATTTTTTGCGGAAATGGCAAACAATCTATGAGTTCGGTTTTTCCGACCCATCGTTCCAGGGACTGATGCGCGGCTGACCGGACGTTTGGCTTCCGGCATCCGGGCCATGGTTGGTTTCTTTCCAGTCTTCCTCATCGAGATCCACAACACCATCCTCGTTCCGCGGACGCATGGTTCCACCCTCCATGATCACAACATTGGAGCGCGCGATGATGAACTTCGCAAGACTTTCGCGGACCGGCGGAATAAACAGCAGCAAACCAATGGCGTCCGTGACAAACCCCGGGATCAAAAGCAGAATACTCGCCAGCACAATCATGGCGCCTTGCATGACCTCGTTGCCCGGCGCTCGTCCTCCATCGAGCTCCTTCTGCATCCGCATCAAAAGCGACAGCCCCTGCTGACGCAGCATGAGCGTACCGGCCATGGCCGTCAGCACGGTCAAAAGGATCGTCGGCAGAACCCCAAGAAGCTCGCCAACCCAAATGAAAACCGAGATTTCGATCAGAGGCAGGAGTATAATGCCTGCTATGATATAAAGTCCCACGGAGGCTCCATCGTCTGGTAGGGTGGAAATCTGTACTATCTGACCCAAAGATGTAGACACTCTGTCACAAAAATGCGAGCGGCCGGTCGCAAGGAATGTGCACTTCGATCAAATTCAGTCTTGCTCTTGGGTCTGGATGCTGGTTGAAGAACCCACTAAATAGAACATATCTGACCTAAACGTGCGTCGCACGGGCCTTGCAAAACAAGTCAGAGGCAGCCTACCAGCCTCTGAAAGGGTAGCCGGAATAGAAGATGAATGAAATTTTTGATCCCCTAAATCTGCTGCTTCTTGGACTGGCGGTGTTCATTTTGTTCCGGTTGCGCTCTGTTCTCGGCAAACGCACCGGCGAGGAACGACCACCGTTTGACCCGTACTCAAAGCCGGAGCAGCAAAATGGTCAGGCCAACGGCCAGGACAATGTCATTCCGCTGCCGCATCAGGGGCAACAATCGCCGGACGGTTACGACGACATGGCTCCGGCGCGGCAGGAAGAAGATGGTGAAGTGGTCATCGACAAGGTCGCACCGGCTGGCTCTGCACTGAACAACGCGCTGAAGCAAATCCTGTCCGTTGACCGAAGCTTCGAGCCGGAACCTTTCCTGCAAGGTGCAAAAGCCGCATACGAAATGATCGTAATGGCGTTTGCCGATGGCGATAAGAAGGCTCTCAAAAATCTTCTGTCCCGTGACGTGTTTGAAGGCTTTAGCGCTGCGATTGACGATCGTGAAAAACGCGGCGAAACAATTGAATCCACGTTCGTTGGCATCGACAAAGCCGAAATCGTGGAAGCGGCCCTCAAGGACACCACCGCACAGGTTACTGTCCGGATCCATAGCCAGCTGATCTCAGCAACACGCGACAAAGGCGGCGAAGTTGTTGATGGTGACCCCGCTAAAGTGACGGAAGTCATTGATATCTGGACCTTCGCCCGTGACACCGCTACGCGGGATCCGAACTGGAAGCTGGTCGCGACCGAATCCGCCGAGTAAATTCGTGAGTGCCCCGGCAGGCATGCGCGGATCAACGCGGCCGTCTGGTTTGGCAATAGTATCTAAGGGCGCGGCTTTTGCCGCGTCTCTTTTTGTTGCAGGACCTTTAACTGCCATGGCGCAAGGCCCGATCCGATCTGCCGATCTTATACCAGTCCAATTCGCCGATCTCAGCGGTTGGTCAACAGACCGGCACGCGGACGCACTCGTTGCGTTCAAGCGGTTTTGTGGGTCTGGTGCGCCGTCAGTTGCAAACCGGGGACCATTCCAGCTTTCCAAAGACCATCGCAACGCGCTGTGCAAGGCGGCGCAAGCGTCAAAGGATGCGCGTTCGTTTTTTGAAACCCATTTCGCGCCATTTCAGGTTCGAGCGCCCGGGTTCGTGACCGGGTATTTCGAACCTGAGGTGGCCGCGTCCCGGGAAAAAACGGCCGAATTCAACGTGCCCCTTCTGAAAAAACCCGATGGGCTCGTTCACGTGCCAGCAAAGGCCCGTCCGACTGGTTGGCCAACTCACCTGACACATGGCCGCAGGATCAACGGCCAGGTGACCGAAATGCCCGACCGCGGTGCCATCATGGATGGCGCCCTTGATGGCGAGGGTCTGGAACTGATCTGGCTTCGCAACCCGATCGACGCCTACTTCATCCATGTCCAGGGCTCCGCGCGCTTGAAACTCGTTGATGGCTCGACGATGCGGGTCGGGTATGCGGGAAAAACCGGGCACCCCTACACCGGAATAGCCCGGCTTTTGGTTCAGCGCGGTGAAGGCACTCCGGAAGATTTCACGATGTCCGGCTTGCGCCGCTGGCTGGAACAAAACCCGGATGACCGGGACCCGCTTTTCAAGGAAAACCGGTCTTATATCTTCTTCCGGGAAGTCACTGAAGCTGCACCAAACGAAGGGCCGATCGGCGCAGCAAGGCTACCTCTTGTGCCCGGTCGAAGTCTGGCAATTGACGACAGCGCCATGCCGTATGGGGTTCCTGTCTTTGTCTCCACGGAGTTTGAAGATCCACAGAAACCCGGTCAGCAATACCGCCGCCTGATGGTGGCCGACGACACAGGTTCTGCAATCAGGGGTCAATCCCGAGGCGACATCTTTGTCGGCTCCGGAGACGATGCCGGACGCATTGCCGGTGAGATCCGGCATGGAGCCACCTTTACTGTGTTGCTGCCCAGGCGCTCAACTGGCCTCGGGAACTGACGGCATGAGCAAGCGCGGCAGAAAGGGCATGCTGTCTCCCGAAGACCGGGAACTCTGGGGTAAGGTCGCCAAAACAGCGACACCGCTTGATACAGAGCGCGCCAAGGCTCAAATGGCAGAGCTGGAACAGTTCATAGATGCAACACCCAAGGCGGCTGCAAAATCTCCGAAAACATCAACCGCAATTCATCCACCAGAACCGGCGAAACCTGTGGCATCGCCACCATTGCGGCAGCTTGAGCACCGGTACCGCAAGAAGCTGGTGCGCAGTGTCAAACAAATCGACGCCCGGATCGACCTGCACGGCCTGACGCAGGACAGAGCCCATGACCGCTTACGCGGGTTTCTCTATGAAGCCCAGGCGCGCGGACACAAGGTCGTGCTGGTGATTACCGGCAAAGGCGGCGGGCCCGGCTATGCCTATATGGACGAACGCGGAATTTTGCGCAGAATGGTACCGCAATGGCTGGCAATGCCGGATGTTCGCCACCTTGTCGTCGGCTACGAAGAAGCCCACACGACCCATGGCGGATCCGGCGCGCTTTATGTGCGAATAAGAAGACGCAGGTAGGAACGTGACACCTCTTGGGGCCAAAATTCGTGAACTCAGAGCAAAACAGGGTGTTTCCCTGAAAGAAATGGCAGCGGCCCTGTCCGTTTCCAGTGCCTATCTATCTGCGCTGGAACATGGCAAGCGCGGCAAACCAACCTGGTTCTTGGTGCAAAGGATCATTGCCTACTTCAACGTGATCTGGGATGAAGCTGAGGAAATCCAGCGGCTTGCTGAGCTCTCCGACCCGCGGATCACCATCGACACTGCCGGCATGAACCCCAAGGCAACGGAACTTGCCAATCAACTCGCGCTGAAAATCGGCGGCCTTTCCGATGCCTCTCTCGAAGGGCTGCTGCACCAACTGCGCGTTGCCGCCGTAAAAGACGACATCTGACGTGCATCGGTATTTACACGTCCTTATTATCAAGGCGCTATAAACCGCGCGCGCCACAATTCGGCAATGACCTATTTTGGAAGTTTGAGATCGGTATGACATCCACCCAAGACGACCACTCCGGATTGATCGATGCCGATGCGCTGCGGACGCGCCTGACAGCGCTGACTGAGGCGACCGATGGTGAGGGGTCTGATCCCAAGGTCCGCAACGCCGTTCTGGGCGAGCTGAAAACCGCAGTTCGGGATGCCCGGAAAATTGCCGAAGACAAACTCGCCGATGATGGTGGCGGACTGTTGTGCGCCCAGCGCCTGTCTTTCATCCAGGATGAAATCATCCGGGTTATCTACGATTTCGCGCTTTACCACGTCTACCGGATCAAGAACCCGTCGGCAGCCGAACGCATGTCGGTCGTCGCAGTTGGTGGATACGGACGCGGTACACTGGCGCCTGGTTCCGATATCGATCTGTTGTTTGTCCTGCCGTACAAGCAGACACCTTGGGGTGAGCAGATCGTTGAGTACATCCTCTACATGCTCTGGGACCTGGGCTTCAAGGTCGGCCACGCAACGCGCAACATCGACGAGTGCATCCGGTTGTCAAAGGCGGACATGACGATCCGCACGGCCATTCTGGAAGCCCGCCACATCTGGGGCGATGAAGAGCTGTTCGAGGACCTCGTTGCCCGTTTCCAAAAGCAAGTGGTGGAAGGCACCAGCTCCGAGTTTATTGCGGCCAAGCTGCAGGAACGGGACGAACGGCACCGCCGCCAAGGCACGTCCCGCTATCTTGTCGAGCCGAATATCAAGGAGGGCAAGGGGGGCCTTCGGGATCTGAACACCCTGTTCTGGATTGCCAAATATCACTACCAGGTGTCGAGCCAGTCAGAACTGGTAAAGATCGGCGTTCTGAACCGGTCAGAAACGAGCCGTTTCAAGCGCGCCGAAGACTTTTTGTGGGCAGTCCGGTGCCACTTGCACTTCCTGACCGGCCGCCCGGAAGAGCGGCTGTCTTTCGATGTCCAGCGCGAGATCGCAGTGCGGCTCGGCTACACCCAGCATCCAGGCATGAAGGATGTCGAGCGCTTCATGAAGCACTACTTCCTGATCGCCAAAGAAGTTGGTGACCTGACGCGCATTCTGTGTGCCGCCCTGGAAGACGAACATGTGAAAGACCCGCGCGGGCGCGGCATTTCGGGCATCATGCGGCGTTTTCGTGTTGGCCGGGCGGACAACAACGCGCCGCAACCGGTCAAGGGTGCACCCGGCTTCGTTGTTGAAAACAACCGGCTGAGTGTGACTGCGGACACCATCTTTGAGACCGACCCGGTCAACCTCCTGCGGGTGTTTCAGCTTGCAGACAAGCATGATTACAACATGCACCCGCGCCTGACCCGGCTCATCCGCCATTCGCTGAAACTGATCAATAACGATGTGCGCAAAGACCCCGAAGCGAACAGATTGTTTTTGTCCGTGCTCACATCGCGCAATCATCCGGAAAAGATCTTGCGGAAGATGAACGAGACCGGCGTCCTCGGCCGGTTCGTACCCGAGTTCGGCAAGGTCGTCGCGATGATGCAGTTCAACATGTATCACCACTACACGGTCGACGAACACCTGATCCGCTCAATCGGCGTTCTGGCCGAGATCGAGCGCGGCGACTCTGGCGAAGATCATCCCCTATCCACGGACCTGATCCGCACGTTGCAAAACCGCAAACTGCTTTATGTCACGATGTTCCTGCATGACATCGCCAAGGGGCGCCCTGAGGACCACTCCATTGCCGGCGCAAAGGTGGCACGCAAGCTCTGCCCGCGGTTTGGGTTGAACGAAGCGGAAACCGAAACTGTCGCCTGGCTGATTGAACACCATCTCGACATGAGCACGATTGCCCAGTCGCGCGATCTGTCGGACCGCAAGACAATCACCGACTTTGCCCATACCGTGCAATCTCATGAGCGTTTGAAACTGCTCCTCATCCTGACCGTCGCGGACATTCGCGCCGTTGGACCGGGTGTTTTCAATGGCTGGAAGGGGCAGCTGCTCAGGACACTTTACTATGCCACCGAACCGCACCTGACAGGTGGGCATTCCAAGATGTCCCACGGTCAAGCCATCACCCAAGCCAAGGAAGAACTGGTCTCGCGGCTCGGGCATTGGACGGACAAAGACCGGAAGGCCTATTTAAACCGTCATTATCCGGCATATTGGCTACGAACAGAACCGGACCGGCTGGAGACCCATGCCGAACTGCTTCACAAGGCAGATAAAAATGGCGAACAACTCTCATTCGATGTGACGCCGCGCGCTTTCGAGGGGGTCACCGAACTGACCATCATGGCGCAGGACCATCCGCGTCTTCTCTCGGTGATTGCCGGCGCCTGCTATTCGACCGGCGCGAACATCGTTGATGCACAAATCGACACGACAACAGACGGTTTTGCCCTTGATACGATTTTCATAGGCCGCGAGCTTCCGGGCGATGATGACGAACGCCGCCGCGGCGAGCGCATTACCGCATTGATCGAAAAAACGCTGCGCGGTGATGAAAGAATCCCGGAACCGGTGGCGAAAAAAGGATCGGTGAAAGGCCGGATGAAGGCCTTCAAGGTGGCCAGTGAAGTGCTGTTGAACAACACCTTGTCCGATGACTACACGGTTCTGGAGGTGTCCGGCCTTGACCGTCCAGGCCTGCTTTACGACCTCACCCGGTCCATCGCGACACTCAATCTCAACATCGGTTCGGCGCATATTTCCACCTTCGGAGAAAAAGTGGTCGACGTATTTTATGTGACCGATCTGACAGGCCAGAAAATCGCTAATATCGGCCGCCAGGAAATCATTCGCGAACGCCTAGAAGCTGCTGTCGAAGGCCAGGTGGAACTGGATCCGGCTGCACCGGTTGCACGCAAAGTCCGCCGTCAGGCGTCCTGAGCGGCTATCTCAGAAAGAAGTACACCGTGTCTGGAGCCCAGCTGGCATGAACCTGGTTCGGAATTTCGCAACTGTGGGCGGCGCCACCCTGATGAGCCGTGTTCTCGGTTTTGTCCGGGACGTATTGCTCGCCGCTGCAGTCGGCGCGGGTCCGGTGGCCGATGCTTTCGTGGTTGCCTTCCGGCTGCCGAACCTGTTCCGCCGGTTGTTTGCCGAGGGCGCGTTCAACTCCGCCTTCATTCCCCTTTTTGGGCGCACTGTCGAAGAAGACGGCGAGGAGGGTGCCCGGCGCTTTGCCGGTGAAATTGGTTCGGCCTTGCTGTTTTGCCTTCTGGCTCTGACCGCACTCGCCCAGATCTTCATGCCCTTTGTTGTTTGGGCTTTGGCCCCGGGCTTCGTGTCTGATCCGGAAAAGTTCGATCTGACAGTTTTGATGTCGCGGATCGCCTTTCCGTACCTGATTTTCATGTCGATGCTCGCCTTCATTGGCGGCATCTTGAACACTTATCAGCGCTTTGCGGCCGCCGCTTTTGCGCCGGTCATGCTGAATGTGGTCATGGGACTGGTGCTCGGCGGAGTTTTGTTCTGGGGCGTCGAAGACAGCACAACTCTTGGCATCATCCTGACACTCGGCATCACGTTCGGCGGCATCGTTCAGCTGACCGTGGTGGTGATTGATCTGAAGCGTCTTGGCTTCCGCATTCCCGTTTACCGGCCGCGCTATACAAAATCGGCCAAACGCCTGCTGGTGCTTGGCATTCCAGGTGTGATTGCGGGAGGCGTCACACAGATCAACATCGCCGTCGGACAGGTGATTGCCTCGATGCAGGACGGGGCGAATGCCTTGCTCTACTACGCTGACCGGCTGTATCAGCTGCCGCTTGGTGTCATCGGGATTGCCTTCGGCGTGGTGCTGTTGCCAAGCCTGACCCGGCAGCTCCGCTCCGGCGAAACAGCCGCTTACCAAAAGACCCTGAACCGGTCGCTGGAATTCTCTCTAGTTCTGACTTTGCCCGCAGCTGTCGCGCTGGCGGTTATTCCTGACGAGATCGTCTCGGTGCTGTTCCAGAGAGTCCGGTTCGATGAGGCCGCCGTAGAAGGAACGGCAGCAGCCTTGATGGCATTTTCGTTCGGCTTGCCTGCCTTTGTCCTGAACAAGGTGTTCTCGCCAGGCTACTTTGCCCGCGAAGATACCAAAACTCCGATGAAGTTTGCGGCGATCGGCATGGTGGTCAACGTTGCCTTGTCGATCGCCTTCTTTCCCTTCCTGCAGCATGTCGGGATCGCGCTGGCAACCACGATTGCCGGTTGGGTAAACACCGGTTTCCTGGTCATCGTGCTTTGGAAACGGGGACATTTCGCCCCGGACTCCACGGTCTTGAGAAAACTGATGCTGGTGCTTCTGGCGAGCCTGTTGATGGGGCTTGTCATTCATTTCGCAGCAGATGCTCTTGCGCCTTACCTGAAGGATGGATGGCTTTTGATAAGGGTCGCCAGCCTCGGCGCCCTGGTGCTGATCGGTATCGCCGTATTCGCCCTTTTTGCGCAGATCAGCGGTGGCAGCGATCTGGTTGGTCTTGTGAAATCGTTGAAGCGGCGCAACACCTGACGCGCAAACGCTTGTCGGAACGGCATCTTTGCTTGCATCGAAGCACGCTGAGGCCTAAACCCGTCGCGCCCAAAACATTCACAGCGCCCTTCCAACCGGCCGCACCAATAAGGGATATGAAATGACGGCGTTCCAGCCCCGTGTCTTTTCCGGCGTTCAGCCCACAGGCAATCTCCACCTTGGCAACTACCTTGGCGCAGTGTCGCGCTGGGTTCCGCTGCAAGACCAGATGCCTGCGATCTTCTGTGTCGTGGACTCCCATGCGATTACAGCAGGTTTTCCGGACCCGAGTGAACTGACAAACGCAACGCGTGAAGTAACGGCCGCTTATATGGCGGCTGGGATTGATCCCAAGAAATCGATCATCTTCAACCAATCCCAGGTCCGTGAGCACATGGAACTGGCCTGGATCTTCAACTGCGTTGCCCGGATGGGCTGGCTCAACCGCATGACCCAGTTCAAGGAAAAGGCGGGCAAGAACAAGGAAAACGCTTCTGTTGGCCTGTTCGCCTACCCGAACTTGATGGCGGCTGACATTTTGGCCTATCGCGCAACCCACGTTCCGGTGGGCGATGACCAGAAGCAGCACCTGGAACTCACCCGTGACATCGCGGCGAAGTTCAACAACGACTTTGGCGCCCGGATCAAGGAACTCGGGATTGGCGTTCCAAACCCGACACCTTCGCCCGAATTGCCGGAAGAGCTCTATTTCCCGTTGACCGAACCGATGATCGCTGGCCCGGCCACCCGGATCATGTCCCTGCGCGACGGCACGAAGAAGATGTCGAAATCCGATCCTTCGGATCTTTCGCGCATCAACCTGAAAGATGATGCGGACGCGATTGCCAAGAAGATCAAAAAGGCAAAAACCGATCCGGACGCGCTGCCGAGCGAGACCGATGGCCTGGAAGGCCGGCCGGAAGCTGACAACCTTGTTGGCATCTTTGCGGCTCTCAATGGCATGTCTAAAGACGACGTTCTGAAAGAGTATGGCGGACAGCAGTTCTCTGCGTTCAAACCAGCGCTTTCAGATCTCGCCGTTGCCAAGCTCGCTCCGATGACGGACGAAATGCGGAGGCTGACCGGCGATCCGGCTCAGATCGATGCAATCTTGAAGGAAGGCGCGGAAAACGCCTCTGCGATTGCCGAGCCCGTTCTGAAGGACGTGCGCAAGATCATTGGTTTTCTGGACGTCCGATAAAACCAACTGATCATAAGAAAAAGGCCGGGTTCGCGTCGAACACCGGCCTTTTTACATCCCAGTGATCTTTTAGTGCTCAGTACGAACACGGCTCCAGCGTGATGCCGTCAGGCAGCTTTGTATTTTCATCTCCGCAAGCATCGATGATCCGGCTTGGGTCGAGATTTGAAGCACCGGTCAAATCTGCACCTTTCAACCGCGTCCGCCGCAACAGGGCCCCATCGAAGTCCACGTTTGTCAGATTAGCGCCGCTCAAATTGGTGCTGACCAAGCGAGCCCCGGACAAATCCGCTCCTGAAAAATCCGCATTGACGGCCTGGGCACGGTCCAGCTTGACATTGCGCATGCGAGCACCCTGAAAGACGGAATTCAGAAGATCCATCCGCTCCAGGTTGGCGTTGTCCAATTTGGCGGATTTGAACGATGTGTTCTGAGCAATAGCGCGGATCAACGTCACATTGCGCAGGTCTGCACCCTCGAATGTGGAGCCGGTCATGACAGCTGCATTCAAGTCCGCGTCGCGAAGATCAGCATCGCGGAAAATCGAACTGTTGAGGTTTGATTTTTCCAAATCTACGGCCCGCATCGACGCACCAGCAAAATCACTGGCCGAAAAATCGGCCCGTTCGGCCTCAGTGCGCCGGAAATCGGATCGTTCAAAGTTCGATCTCGGCATCACAGCTTCTTTGAGGTCGACCTCACGCAAATTGGCCCGATGAAAGTCTGCGCCCTCGAGCGTCATCCCACGCAAGGTCGCAAGAGATAGATTACACCGCGGGCAGCCGCCGTCTTCGAGAATTTGTGGAACGCGCGGATCCAACTCCATCGCGCTGGTCTGCGGCACCAAGGTAACGATAACCGCGCCTGCCGCCAAAAAGCTGAAAACCGACTTTTTCATAACCGATCCTTTTTTCATAACCCTTGACATAAGTGCGATCTGCGGCGGTTCAAAGGCCAAGAATTTCACGATCTCCAAAACCGGATCGTAAGCTGAGATCACTAAAACCGAAAACCATGAAGATTGTGTGCGAATTGCATCCCTGAACGGGAGCAAAAGTTGGAACGGAAGAAACAGGCGGGGTCGCAGGTGCCTGCTTCTTCCATTCACAATGTCGCTGACGACGCACTACCTGACAATCAGCGTGCCGACTAAGCAGCAAAAGGCTTGCCAATTGGTTTCTTTATTCAAACACGCAAGATTTAGAATCTACGGTATCTGCAATCACAAGATACTGAATTTGTTTAGATATTGTTCAGGCCTCGCGCATTGCAATATGCAAGGCGAGTTGCAAACATTCTAAATGAGAGGTTAACAAACCAACCGCACCGGCTCACCAGCGATCAAGCGAATTCCTTGCGCAGATCAATGGTGGAGCGCTCGCCTATGTCGTCAAAATGCCGGTCGAGCCAATCTTTTGCCGTCTGGCGGCCAACGTCACGCAAGTG
This sequence comes from Roseibium sp. R5, assembly GCF_055755305.1. Classification (NCBI taxonomy): domain Bacteria; kingdom Pseudomonadati; phylum Pseudomonadota; class Alphaproteobacteria; order Hyphomicrobiales; family Stappiaceae; genus Roseibium; species Roseibium sp. R5. The sequence continues at coordinate 1,239,849 of NZ_CM146910.1, read as the reverse complement.
CGTCAGGAAATCCCACTCCGCATTCAGCTTGGAAGAGGCCTGAAGTGGTTTGAGTTCTTCGGCCGCAATCCGGTGCAGATGTACCTTGGTGTATTCCTTGCGGTCCAGCTTGCCCTCTTCGATCAGGCGCGTGACGAAGTCGATTGCCCTGAGTTCCCTCAAGAGCGTGGAGTTGAAGGTGATCTCATTGAGACGGTTGACGATTTCGCGAGCCGTCCGGGGCACTTCGCGCCGCTCGATCGGGTTGATCTGAATGAGGACGACATCCGATGTTTCGGTTTCATAAAACAGCGGATAGAGCGGCGGATTGCCCATGAACCCACCGTCCCAATAGGGTTCTCCATCGATCTCCACCGCTTGGTAGAGCTGTGGCAGGCACGCCGAGGCCATCACCGCATCAAGCGTCACTTCCTTCTCGCTGAAAACCCGGATCTTGCCCGTAAAGACATTGGTCGCAGCGATGAACAGCTTCAGATCGGAGCAGCAGTGCACCTTTTCAAAATCGACCGTCCGTTCAACGATGTCGCGGAGGGGATTGAAATTCAGCGGGTTGAATTCATACGGCGAAGCGAACCGCGAGAGCACATCGAAATAGAGATAACTCGGTGAATAATCGAGGCTCCAATGACCCAGAAGCACATCCAGCGGCGAGCGCTGGATGGGACTGGTTCGCGCCTCGGTGCTGACTTCGCGCCAGAAGGCTTCCAACGTTGCACGCGCGCCCTCTTCCCCGCCAGCTTCCAAGCCGCTGGCCAACACAACCGCATTCATTGCCCCGGCGGATGTCCCGGTGATCCCGTCCAGTTCGAACCGGCTGTCTTCCAGGAACCAATCGAGCACACCCCAGGTGAAGGCGCCATGCGCGCCTCCCCCTTGCAAAGCCAGATTGATCTTTTTTGGATCTGACATGGCTCTTTTCGCTCCTGCAGGCTTGTGTCTGTTGGCTTACTGAGCGGTCCAGCCGCCATCCATCGTCATGATGGCACCGGTAATCGAAGACGCCGTGTCGGAGCACAAGAAGACAGCGTAACCGGCGACCTGTTCGATGGTGACGAATTTCTTGGTTGGCTGGGCCTTCAAAAGCACATCTTTCTTGACCTCTTCCTCGGTCATGTTCCGTGCTTTCATCGTGTCCGGGATCTGGGCTTCAACCAGCGGCGTCCAGACATAACCGGGGCAGATCGCGTTAACGGTGATACCTTGCTCGGCCACTTCGAGCGCAACGGTCTTGGTCAGGCCGGCAATGCCATGTTTGGCGGCGACATAAGCGGATTTATAAGGGGACGCGACGAGAGCGTGCGCGGAGGCTGTATTGATGATCCGGCCCCAACCGTTTTCTTTCATTCCCGGCACCGCCGCGCGGATCGCATGGAAGGCAGAAGACAGATTGATCGCAATGATGGCGTCCCATTTGTCGATCGGGAACTCATCAACCGGGGAGACATATTGGATGCCTGCGTTGTTCACCAGGATGTCCACAGACCCGAATTCCTTCTGTGTGTCAGAGATCATTCCTGCGATTTCATCGCCTTTCAGCATGTTGGCCGGTGAGTAGACACACTTCACGCCAAAATCAGCTTCTATGGCTGCGCGGGTCTTTTCAATTTCATCGGCATCGCCGAGACCGTTGATGACCACGTTGGCGCCTTTTTCAGCGAAGGCGCGGGCACATCCGAGGCCAATCCCGGACGTTGACCCTGTAACAACTGCTGTCTTATTGGCGAGCATCAGAAAATCCTCCCGAAATGAATGAAACGTCTGGCGGGACTTTTGACCAGTTATCGCCGCACTGCAACATGAGAATCGAAATTCGCGCCTGAAACCGCTGACTTCGGTCAAACACGTTCAACGGCGGCGCATTTTTTGCGCTCCGGCTAGGGCCTTGCGTGCCTTTGATCGCGCTTTTTCGTCGGCGGCACTGCGGGTTTCTTCAACCTGCTTCAGGTCTTCGGCCCGCAAGCCAATGCGGACAGCAAACCGTTCACGGACCATGCCGTAAAACGTTGCATGGAGATTGGCGAAGACCCACACCGTGATCAGCATCGTCGCCATTGGAAAAGCGGCTGACCGGATATGCTGCCAGAACACATTGGCGGCAAGAAAGTTCTCCATGAGGCTCAGAACCAGGCCGACGCCGGCGACGAGAACGGCAGCAAGCAAGCTCATCACCAGCGCCGCAAACGCCATCGGCCAACCAAGCCCGTTGGTGGCGCGCCAGCTTTCCTTGAACGTGAGGGGATCATCAACGGCAGCAGCCGGCAGAACGAGAGAGAACTTCTGGGTCACCATCAGCGCGATGAAGGGCGCCGCGAGAAACGCGATTGCGCCCAATCCACCTGTAATCGCAGCGAGGATGCTGGCGGCAATCCCGAGCGGGATCAAAGACAAGAACCCGATCAGGTTCAAAACAATCATGTTGATGATCACCTTAAACGTTCTGGGCCCCACAAACAGAGGGAAGTCGCGCGCATCAATCAGGATCTTGCGAACATAGGCAATGGCAATCGAGAACCCGACCAAAAGGTTCGCAAGGGCCGCAAGTGCTCTCATTGCCCCCTCGTCCACCGTCTCAACCGGTTCGGTCATATAGGAAATGGTGCTGAACCCACCGCTCGGCATCAAAGAAGACCCGATCGCGAAGTTGAGCGCGACAAGCACCAGAATGTAGGCCCAGCCGGTCTTGAACAGCGTTCCAATATTGTGCTGCGCCAGTGACAGTGACCGTTCCAAAACGGTGATAAACATGGGTTCCCCTCGAATTCCGGTTCTCACCCAAGATAGGTCTTTTCGGACGATCCGCTAGTTTTGCGGCGCTTGCGTCTGTCTTTCCATGGCCATGCGATAACCCGCTGTGATCACCGAAATCCCAAGCACGGTCACGATGATCTGCAACAACACATTCAAGATCATCACCTTGATCTGGATGAACAAGGCAGGCAGGCCGATCGAGACAACCGTAAGTGCCCACTGAAGCCCCATAGTTACAAGAACAAAGGGCAGGGACAGAACCACGATGGCCACCAACATCCGCCAACCAAGCCCTTTGCCGATCCGCAAGGCTTCGCCAAATCCGATTGGCCGCTCGATCGCAGTCGCTGGCAGCACCAGATTAAGCCGCATCAAAAACGGCATGATGACGAGGGCAAAGCCCAAAACAAGCGCAATGATTGCCACGCCAGATGCCGATTCCGACGGCATGAATGCGACAAAAACGAGAGGCAGGGAAACGGCGAACCCAAACAGACCGATCAGAAGCATCCGCCAGATGAACTGGACTTCGATTTTGCCAAAGCGCAAATAGATATTGCCGACCCTTTCGCCAAGAAGGCCAAACCGGTGCCACGCAACGGATATGGATGCCGACGAGATCAGCGCGACGAGAGTGCTCGTCATCAACAACAAGCCTGCAGCTGGTGGCAATGTTTCGGCATCGGCAGGAACACCGGCGGTCGCAGTCAGGATAAGAATAGAAATCAAAAACTGGATCAAAAACCAGGCTCCGCAGACCTTGAAGACTGTTTCCAGATGTCCGAAGACCAGTGATGCCGCATCACTCAGCAACCGTTTGAGCATTGTCGAACCCGCCACGTTACTATTGTTGGGACCAATGCCCCGCTAAAATCTCGCTTGTCATATGGGGCAAACGGCACGCGCGCAATGACAACAAGCGCAAGTTCCACCCCCACTGAGCGCGCTGCCATTGCCCTTTTTTTGCAGACACCCTATTGATGCGCTGGAAAACCCAGGCACACTCCCACATATGGGACGCATGAACGACAACCGGTTGGCCTTGCCATGATTGATGATTTCGCAACTCCCCTACCGCGCCGCAAATCAGTTGGGGTAAAGGTTGGCTCAGTGATGGTTGGCGGCGGCGCGCCGATCGTGGTTCAGTCCATGACCAACACGGATACTGCAGACGCGGATTCTACGGTCGCGCAGGTGTCGGCGCTCGCACGGGCAGGCTCGGAAGTCGTTCGGATCACTGTCGATCGTGCAGAAGCAGCCGCCCAGGTCCCGCATATCAAGGAACGTTTGGACCGGATTGGCGTGGACGTTCCTCTGGTGGGCGACTTTCACTATATCGGCCACAAGCTCCTCACCGACTATCCAGACTGCGCCGCAGCTCTCGACAAATACCGCATCAACCCGGGCAATGTCGGCTTCAAGGCCAAGCGCGACACGCAGTTTTCCCAGATAATCGATATCGCGCAAAAGCACGACAAACCTGTGAGGATCGGCGTCAACTGGGGCTCGCTAGATCAAGAGCTTCTGACAAAGCTGATGGACGAGAACGCAGAGAGCGCTTCCCCCGTCTCGGCAAACGCAGTCATGCGTGAAGCAATTATCCAGTCCGCACTCTTGTCGGCAGAACGCGCAGAAAACCTTGGCATGGGCCGCGACAAGATCTTGTTGTCGGCCAAGGTCAGCCAGGTGCAAGACTTGATTGCCGTTTATGCCGACCTTGCCCGCCGCTGTGACTACGCGTTGCACCTCGGCCTGACGGAGGCGGGCATGGGTACCAAGGGCATTGTGTCATCCGCAGCGTCGATGGGTATTTTGCTGCAACAAGGCATCGGCGACACGATCCGCGTGTCCCTGACACCAGAGCCGGGCGGTGACCGGACCCGTGAAGTCCAGGTCGCCCAGGAACTCCTGCAAGTCATGGGGTTCCGCGCATTTGTGCCGGTAGTGGCAGCTTGTCCGGGTTGCGGCCGCACGACCTCCACGGTCTTCCAGGAACTCGCGCAGGACATTCAGGACCACATTCGGGTCTCAATGCCGAAGTGGCGCGAACAGTATCCAGGCGTTGAGAGCCTGAACGTTGCCGTGATGGGCTGCATCGTCAATGGACCGGGTGAATCCAAGCACGCCGATATCGGCATTTCGCTCCCCGGAACAGGCGAAACACCCTCAGCGCCCGTTTTCATTGACGGCGAAAAGGCAACCACATTGCGTGGCGAGGGCATCGCGGATGAGTTCAAGCAAATGGTGCTGGAATACATCGAAAAGCGCTATGGTGACGGCAAAACAACCAACACTGATGCTGCCTAACCGCCAATCCGGCGAACCCTCAATTGAAAGCCGCCTATGACGCAGCCGCCTGCCGGATCTGAACCGGTAACAAAACCGATCCTTGTCATCACATCTCAAGTGGTGCGCGGCGGCATATCCGGCCGCGGTCTGACGTTTGCGCTGGAGCGGAACGGTCATGATGTCTGGTTCCTTCCGACCATCTTACTGCCTTGGCACCCGGGACACGGCAAGGGAACGCGGATTGTCCCGCCAACCGCTGATTTTTCCGCAATCGCTTCCGATCTGGCAGGATCGGCGAAGCTCAGCGAGATCGGGGGTATCATCACCGGGTATCTCGGCAGCCCGGACCAGGCTCCGGTAATTGCGGATCTGATCAAGGTGGTCAAAACCGCCAACCCAGAAGCGCCTTATCTGTGCGATCCGGTCATGGGCGATCACACATCTGCTTCGGGAGGCGGGCTTTACGTTCCTGAAGCAACTGCTGAAGCCATTCGAGACCATCTGGTTCCGCTGGCCGATATCGTCACCCCAAACAGTTTTGAACTTGGCTGGTTAACCGGCAGAGAAATCTCCAGCGAGCTGGAGGCTCTATCAGCGGCCCGGGATTTGGGCACCGAGCGCGTCCTGGTGACGTCGGCACCGGCCTTGCGCCGCAATGCGATCTCCAATCTGCTCGCCGGCCCAAGAGGCGCCGTTGCCGCTGAACATGCAGCAATTACCAACCCGCCGCACGGTACGGGTGATCTGATAGCCGGTCTGCTTTTGATCAACCGGCTCGCTGGATTGGACGATGAGGAGGCCGTAAAGCGCGCTTCAGCCTCTGTTTTTGAACTTGTCGCGCGCAGCGTCAAAAAAGGAGCGGATGAGCTCCTCTTTGCCGATGAACAACAGTCCGTAGTCCGAGCCATGGCGCTGGTCACTTCCCGGCGTGTTATGGAAGCCAAAGCCCGTGCCTGAGAGCACCGGGACCTGGGTCGCCGGTGTTGACGGCTGCCGGGCCGGCTGGATCGCAGTTCTCCGAAACGTGAGCGATCCCAAAGATCTCAAACTTCAGCTTTTTGAACACTTTGCGGATCTTCTTTCCGTCCAGCCCGATTTGAAGATCATTGCGGTTGACATGCCGATCGGGTTGCCGGACCACCTTGGACCAGATGGCAGGGGGGCTGAAAAGGCTGCTAGAAAGCACCTTGGAATGCGTCAGTCTTCCGTGTTTTCCGTGCCGTCGCGCGCTGCGGTCTACGAGGAGGATTACAGAGCTTCATGTGAAACGTCGCTTAAAACCTCCAGCCCACCCCGCAAGGTCTCAAAACAATGCTTTTATCTGTTCCCCAAAATCCGTGAAATCGACGGCCTGATGACGCCTGCGCTACAAGAGCGGATTCATGAAGTGCATCCAGAGCTCGCTTTTTGGCGTTTGAACGAAGAGGCCGAAATGAGCCTGCCAAAGAAGGTCACGAGCCGCGCGAACCCGGAAGGTTTGGATCAGCGCCGTGACCTACTCGTCTCCAAAGGCCTGCCAAAACCCTTCCTGGATCAAAAGCCTCCAAGGGGGTGCGGCCGCGACGATCTCCTTGACGCGGCGGCCAACAGCCTGATTGCAGAGCGAATTTTCAACCGGCAGGCTGAACCGTTTCCTGAAAATTATCAGCGCGACGGCAAAGGCCTGCGCATGGCGATCTGGGCCTGACACACCCTCGAAATCAATCAATGATTGCATTTCGTGACATTTTCAAAATTCCTATATCTTAAGTTGATGAAAATTCAATATCACGTTTAAATACCGGGTGAGTTCCTATGTTTTTTTGGAGTGAACCATGGCCAAAAAACGGAAGACTGCAGGTAAATCCGACACAGAGTCCACTCAGCACATACTCCGCAAATTTATCAGAACGCGCGGCAGCGATTACCTTAACGATCCCAACGTCACATCCATCGGAATAGGTCGAAAAAACAACACCGGCGAAGTCAGTGTTGTGTTCACAGTTGGTCAGAAAGCAGAAGTGTCGGGGCTGGAAGCCCTAGGCACAAAAGAACTGCCAAAAACAATCGCCTTTGAAGGCATTACAATCCCGACCGATGTCGTGGAACGCGGGTTCAAACCGTCCTATCAGGTTATCAGTCCGGAGACCCAGTCCGTCTTGAAAACAAGACTCGATCCGGTTGTCCCGGGGGCAAGCGTTTCTCACGTGGATGGCACCGCGGGCACACTGGGCATGATCGTGTTCGACGACGAAACCGGGGCTCCATGCATTCTCTCCAACTGGCACGTACTTCACGGACCCACGGGCGAGATAGGAGACCCGATCGTTCAGCCCGGGCCGCATGACGACAACAACATCGCAGACAACTATTGCGGCGACTTGGAAAGGAGTCATCTTGGGATCGCGGGCGATTGCGCCATCTCCCGCCTGCGGGACCGCGAATTTGATCCAGAGATCCATAACCTCGGGGTTGCACCGCAGAGAATGGCAGAGGTTGAGCTCGACGACAGAGTCGTCAAGACAGGGCGGACAACCAATACGACCTACGGAATAGTCAGACGGACCGACGTCATCGCGAAAATTAATTACGGCAGTCATGTGGGCGAAAAAGCAATTGGCTGTTTTGAGATCGCACCGGACCCCAAAAAACCCGCACCGAACAACGAGATCAGCATGGGCGGCGACTCCGGCAGTGCATGGATGATCTTCGACAAACAAAAGGCAACAGACATCTTCGCAGGCCTGCATTTTGCGGGCGAGACCGGCGACAACCCGGACGAACATGCGCTTGCCTGTTACCCAGCCTCCGTCATGAACAAGCTCAGGTTCTCTCTGACGCCTCCGGAAACAAATCTCGTTCCAGGTGATACGGCGGAAGCCTTTGGAGCTCGGTCTGGTTACGATGCCGACTTCCTTGGCTTCCACGCTCCAATGCCCGGCATGTCGACCGCCATCAAACGGGACGCGGTGAATTTTGGCCGCAAGCAGACAATCCCCTATACCCACTTTTCCGTATGCCTGAGCGCCACACGGCGCATGGCCCGCTTTGTGGCGTGGAACGTTGACGGCGCGCGAAAAGTGACCTTGGGCAGCCACAGTTTCAAGGAAGATCCGAGAATCGAGAGTGGACTGCAGTGGAACAACAGTCTTTATGAAGACAACAAGCTGGATCGCGGGCACATCGCGCGAAGGGCTGATTTGGCCTGGGGGCCGGTGCCCGAAGCGCGCCAGGCAAACAAGGATTCCTACTACTACACAAACATTGCCCCGCAACACGAGCGCTATAATCGGTCCAGCCTTGGCGGGCTCTGGGGACGACTTGAAAACATAATACTTGAACAGGCTGCCGATCAGGACATTCGGGTATCGGTGATCTCAGGTCCCGTCTTTTCGGACGAGGACATCGAGTATCGTGGCGCCCGGATCCCGCGGGATTATTGGAAACTGGTCGCCTATCGCGGTGCCGCTGGCAACCCGACAGCTGCCTGCTTCGTGCTTTCCCAGAACGACCTGCTGAGTGACCTGGAAACGCTCGACTTCGATCCATTCCGATTGTTCCAGATTTCTGTTCATGAGCTGGAAATCCGGACAGGACTTGGCTTTGATGCATATGCGGACGCTGATATCACCCAAAACGAGGCGCTTCTATCGACTTTGAGTGTTGAAAGCCTTGGCGGGGAGACAATCAAGACCCAGGTTCGTGAAATAACAAGCGCAACCCAAATCGCGATCTAGTGTCAGGACCTCTTCGCGGTTGTCCGAAAATGCAGGACCGGATTACTGATTGGGCGTTCTAACCAGAATGAACCAAGAGTACCCGGTCCAGTTTTGTCGGCATCTCAACAGGTGCCAGAATCAAAATCTCTTCCCTTTTCGCGCAAGCCTGTTATAAGGCGCGCCGCTCGCTTCAAAGGCAAGCCACCGGTCGCAGCCTACCCGGTGACGGACGTTTCAACGAACGTCCACAGCGAAAACAAGGGACCAATACGTTGAAAACACTTGTCATCTGTTCCGGCGGAATGGATTCCGTCACCCTTGCGCACAAAATCGCGCAGGAACACGAGCTGATCGGCCTGATCTCCTTCGACTATGGCCAGCGCCACAAGAAGGAGCTGGACTATGCCAAAGCCTGTGCCGATGCGCTTAACACCGAGCACATCCTGATCGACATCACGAACATCGGCCGCCAGCTGACCGGCTCGGCATTGACCGATAACATTGATGTGCCCGACGGCCACTATGCTGAAGACACCATGAAGATCACCGTGGTGCCCAACCGCAACGCGATCATGCTGACCATCGCCTATGGTATTGCGTCGGCTCGCGGCGCCCAGGCCGTCGCAACGGCCGTTCATGGCGGCGATCATTTCATATATCCGGATTGCCGGCCTGCCTTCACCGAGAGCTTTGAAGAAATGCAGCGCCATGCTTTGGAAGGCATGGGCGAGATCAAGCTCTACACGCCGTATGTGCGTGTCAGCAAAGCCTATATCGCAGCCGAGGGCGCAAATCTGGGCGTAGACCACACCAAATCGTGGTCTTGCTACAAAGGCGGTGAGATCCATTGCGGACGCTGTGGCACCTGTGTCGAGCGGCGGGAAGCCTTCCACCTTGCCAAGGTGGACGATCCAACAACCTATGCCGACCCCGACTTCTGGAAAGGGGCCTGCAATGTATAGGATCACCAAGGAATTCCATTTCTCCGCATCGCATCAGCTGATCGGGCTTCCGGATGATCATCCCTGTGCCCGGTTTCACGGCCACAACTACGTGGTCGAAGTCGAATTGGCGTCTTCTGAGCTCAATCAGATCGGTTTCGTCCGGGACTACAATGAGCTAAAATCCCTGAAGACCTATATCGACGACACGCTCGATCACCGGCATCTCAACGATGTTCTTGGCGATGACAGTGTCACTGCGGAGCGTCTCGCCAAGCATCTTTTCGACTGGTGCGTGGAAAAATGGCCGGAGACAACAGCTATCCGGGTTAAGGAAACACCCAAAACATGCGCTGAGTACCGGCCACTGACCTATACCCCGGTGGAGGCCCGCCAATGAGCATTGGACAAATTCGGGTCAATGAGATTTTTGGACCAACGATCCAGGGTGAAGGTGCCCTCATTGGTCAGCCGACAATATTTGTTCGCACAGGCGGTTGCGATTACCGCTGCAGCTGGTGCGATACACTGCACGCCGTCGACAGCGCCTACCGGGACGACTGGCACCCGATGACGCCGCAGGCAATCCTGATGCAGATCGAAATCCTCAGCGGCGGCAAGCCTTTGATGGTCTCGCTGTCCGGGGGCAATCCGGCGATCCAACCACTTGGATCGTTGATCGAGCTCGGCAGGCGGGAAGGCTATCGTTTTGCCCTGGAAACACAGGGCAGCATTGCAAAGGACTGGTTTGCGGCGCTCGATGTCCTGACGTTGAGCCCCAAGCCGCCCTCCAGCGGCATGGACACCGATTGGCAAAAACTCGCGGAATGTGTCGAGGCGGCCGGAGCAGACACCCAGACAGTCTTGAAAACCGTGATCTTCGATGACGCGGACTACGACTATGCCAAGGATCTTGCTGCGCGCTATCCGGAGCTGCCGCTTTATCTGCAGCCGGGCAACCACACGCCACCGTCACCGGCCGCAGCAGATGCTCCGATCGACATGCCCGGCATCATGGACCGGATGCGTTGGCTGGTGGACAAAGTGGCTGGTGACCGCTGGTACACACCAACGGTCCTGCCGCAGCTGCATACCCTGATCTGGGGCAACTTGAGAGGCGTTTGAGATGAGCGACAAATCCATATACGAAAACCTCACACAGCTCGGCGCATCGACAGAGCTGCCCGACAGCCCGGAAAACGCTGTTCTGGAAAAGGTTCCAAATCCGCAATCCGGCATGAAATACATGGTGCGCTTTGTGGCACCAGAGTTTACCTCGCTGTGCCCTTTGACCAGCGCCCCGGATTTTGCGCATCTCGTCATCGACTATGTACCCAAGGACTTCCTGGTTGAGAGCAAATCCCTGAAACTCTTCCTTGGGTCTTTCCGCAATCACGGCGCATTCCATGAAGACTGCACGGTCTCAATCGGCAAGCGCCTTGTTGATCTGCTGGATCCTGAGTGGTTGCGGATCGGCGGATACTGGTATCCGCGCGGCGGGATTCCGATCGACGTATTTTACCAAACTGGCCCAGCCCCGGAGGGAGTCTGGATCCCCGAGCAGGGGGTACAGCCATACCGGGGCCGCGGCTAGTCCGGCAGCCCCTTAAGAAATCGATCGGCGGACTAGACCGGCCTGCGCCTTAACTCGCAGGCAGGCCGGCGTGCGCAAGGACATCGCGGATCGTTGCAACGACTTCTGCGCAGGCCCGCGGATCCATGCCCGACGGATGCGGGTCTGCGAAGCGACCGGAATCATTATCAAAATAAGCTCCAGACCGGCCTTCAAACTCTTCAGACATGGAGGCCCGTATCAGGATATCAACGCCGACACCGATGTCACTACCGGACACACCGAACCCCTCTTTCACCATCTTGGTGCCAAGTAGGGAGGCTGGATTGACGGCGACGATGACCGGCCCGTCAGGGCCCAGCTCGCGCGCCAAATCCCGTGTCCACATGGTGATGGCAAGCTTACTTTGCGCATAAGCCTCCATATCAGAGGCCCGCTGTTGACCGGCCAAGGCCTTGAGATTGACTGGCGCCTGAGCAGCAGAAGACAAGTTGACAACCCGGCCCGCATTCCCCATCAGCGCCAACAGCTTCCGGGTAAGGAGATACGGCGCGATCGTGTTGACCACAAAGCGAACATCCATACCATCTTTGGTCAAAGGATCCTGGGTGCGGAGAATCCCAGCGTTATTGATCAGAACGTCCAAATGATCGTGGTGGCTGCGAATGCTGTCGGCAAGACTGTTTACATCGGCCAGATCTGAAAAATCAGCCACATACGCCTGAACCTCAATGGCGCCCGGAAGAGCCTCCAGATCAGCTTTCACCCTGGCCAGCTTGTCCGGGTTTCGTCCGTGGATCAACAGCGTGTGACCGTCCTCGGCAAGCCGCTTTGCTGTTTCCAGCCCGATGCCATCGGTGGCCCCGGTCAGAAGAATAGTCTTTTGCATCAGTAACCTCACGCGTGAAAGTTGGGCATCAGCTCATCGGCGAGCCGGGCCAAGGTGTTTTCGATGTTTGTTTGATTGAACCGGAGATTGAGGGCCACGTGGTTCACACCGATTTCTTCAAGGGACCCCAAATAGCGGTTCAGAGCCCGAACCCCAGACCGGAAGCCGAGATGGATCGGCTGGGGTGGCGCATCCTCGTCTTCAAGCAGGTCGACATAGAGCGGTTGCATGACCGGTTTGTCCACCAAACCCGCGGCGGCAACGCGCCGTCGGTAGTCCTCGATCACCTCGGCTTGGTGCGAAACATTTCGGGGGTACGTCATCCACCCATCCGCATTATGGGCAATCCAGTCCGGCTCCTGTTGGCTGCCACCGGTAATCAGCATTGGCAATCGGCCCGCGACCGGCTTTGGCAGCATGTCCATCCCTCCGGATGGTGCGCCGAGCGGGCTGTTGAAAGCCGGAGCAGGATCAGCCATACGGCGAATGTAGTCATAGCTCTCACGAAAGGCATTGCCGCGGGCCTCAAACGAGACATTCAATGCCGGGAATTCCGCCGGCCTGTCTCCGGACGCAATCCCGAGCAGCAAACGGCCGCCAGAGAGCACATCCGCTGTCGCCGCCGCCTTTGCAACATGCGCCGGATGGCGAAGCGGCAGAATGATGCTCGAAACGCCCAGCGCGATGCGGTCTGTGACAGCCGCCAATGTTCCCAAATAGACAAACGGGTCAAAGGTTTGCCCCGCATCCCCGAAAGACGGGACGTCAAACGGCACATCGCGCAACCAAACCGCAGCAAAGCCCAATTTTTCCGCCAATTGTACCCGATCCAAATGATCCCGCATCGTCGGCACGGCGCTATTGGCATAGTTTTCAATCGGCACGACGAGGCCGATGCTCATCTTGTTCTGCCGGAAGGTGGCATTGTAGGCGGTGTTCAGCGACTGAAAACCGCCGTCTGCGGTGCGTTTCAGCATGACGTGCATCCTCACCCATGGAGTGATTGTTCATATTAAAGATATTACTTTTATTCTCTTCATAAACAGCGTATTTGAGACTTCACTATTCTGAATTTCGGGATAATAAAATGGACACCGAATGTCTGCGCCTGTTCGTTTTGGCCGCCGAAAAAAGCAACATCAGTGCAGCCGGCAAGGCGTTGGGTCTTGCCCCGTCCATTGCAAGTGCACGGCTTGCCAAACTGGAACGCTCTCTCGGTTCGGATCTCCTGCACCGCTCCACGCGCAAAGTCTCGCTATCTCAAGAAGGCGCGGAGTTTCTTCCCTATGCCCGGGAAATTTTAGCGCAGGAGGACGCGGCACGCGCCGCACTCGGGCATGGCAAGCCGGAGGCAACCGGAACCTTGCGCTTCACCGCACCAAGCACCTTTGCGCAGCTTTACATCGTTCCGCTGTTGCCAGAGTTCATGGAAAGGCATCCCGGCATCCGTCTCGATCTGCGATTATCGGACGTCAAATATGATTTGATTGACGGGAGTTTCGATCTTGCACTCCGAAACTCGGCGATGGAAGACACCAGCCTGAAGGGCCGGAAGCTCGCGGATGACACGCGTATCCTGTGCGCCTCACCGGGATATCTTGCATCGCACGGCGTGCCTATGGCGCCTAATGAGCTTCAGCAACACCAACTGATCGGTTTTGCCGCCCGCACAGTGAAACCTCTGATGAGCCCAACAGGCCCTGAAGGCGTGTTCGATACCCGGGGTCCCAACGCCCGTTTAACGATGGACAACGGTCTCTCTCAAAAGCTCGCCACTCTGGCCGGAGCCGGTGTTTCGGCCAATTCTCTCTGGAGTGTACATCAGGAGCTGAAAACAGGAACACTCATTCGGGTACTGCCGAACCACATCGTCGACGATCCCTCCATGCTCTGGCTGATTTACCCGAAATCAAATGTCCTAACTGCAAAAGTGCGCGTTTTCATTGATTTTCTGCTTGAGAAAATCGGCAAGGCGCCGCCTTGGCTGAAGCCTTAAGATCTCCTCGGCAATTGAAAAAACTCACGGAACCTCAATAGCTGGTTTTACCGCCAGCCCGCATCGCCATGAGCAATGCTCTTTCCGGCCATCCGCCCCGGCCCCCACGTGACCGGATCTCTCGGAGCTGGTCGATCGCTCCGACTTTGTCGCCGCGCTCAAACAACCCCATCCCCATGTAGGACCGCGTCATCAGGCTGTCAGGATCCGCTGCGAGCGCTGCAAGATAATACTTTTCAGCTTGCGGCCAATCCCCGGCCTTCCGTGCAAGAAATCCCCGATAGGTGAGAACATGGGGGCGATCTTGCTCCCGAATTGCATCCAACGCCTGCGCAGACGCTGTTAGGCGTCCTGCATAGGCGAGTTCACGCGCGGCCAGGAACCGGCCATCGTCGTCAAAGAGGTTCGATTTGATATCAATGCAGCGGTTGCTCTCTTTGTCCCAGGCTTTACCGTCCGGACATTCGGTCGATGTCTGTGTCGGCTTGGGTGGCAAGTCCTCAGTGTCGGAGGGCACCGCGAAAGCTGCGCCGTTCAATCCCAGCACAAACAAAACCGCCAAAGACGCTCCGCGTATTTTCATCAAAAGCCTCTCGTCAACTGCACCAATTTATCGCCAAATCATAGGTACCGCTGCAGTCTCCTTTGGCAACTCTCCGCGATCAGTCCGACCGGACGACGCCTTTTCAATTCAGACTCGGCCAGTTCTGATTGGCCTTGGAAATAAATCCGGGCACGTCGCGGCTCCATGTTCGCTGCACAGAGCGCGAGTAGTTCACGTAAAGCTTTCCATCGACGACCTTATAGGCCAGCGGGTCGACGCCCACCTTATAACCGCGGGCAACACCATAAGCGCAATAACCATCATATTGCGGGGCGAAACGGCTGGGATTGGCTGCAAACGCATCCCGGTTTTGAGCGTTCGAAAACTGATACGTCTTGCCGCGATGTTTTGCAGTGAATTGTGAAGACCCCTTTTCCGGGGCACGGCCGGAAAAATAGGACACCGGATCATAACCGGTGAGAGCCAACGGATCTTTTGCAAAAGCCGGGGCGGATGGAAGCGCGATCGCTGCAACACTGGCTGCTGCGAGGCCAAGTACAATACGCCGGTTCATCATGCTGAATCTCCCAAGTATCTCCTTTTTAGGAGATGTTTGGCCCACTGCTAACGTTCAATCCACATTCTTGTGAGGTCATCTCAACAGCACGCCCAGTGAGGCGGTTTTAATCCCAGCGGCTGGCCGGCGCGGTGGATTCGCGGACAATCAGCGAGCCCCGGATCGCATGATCAGAGGGTGCGTCTATCTTGGCGATGATGCGATCAACGGCAACCGAAGCAATGTCCTCGATCGGCTGACGCAGAGTCGTGAGCCGTGGGACAACGAGAGAGGCCAAGGTGATGTCGTCGAAGCCAATCACGGAGACATCCTGCGGAACATGTACACCAAGGTCACGCGCGCACCGCAAAACGCCGATTGCCTGCTGGTCGCTTGCTGTCGCAATGGCCGTGATGCGAAAGCCCCTGCGCAGCTGCAAGAGAATGTTTCGAGCAACAGCCTCGCCGGATGTAAAATCAAATTCACCTGTGTGAACGGTCAGGTCAATCTCATCATCCGGCGTGGACAGCTCATTGACCCGCTCAATGAACCCGTCGCGCCGCTCGCGGGCGACCTCCAGATTCTCCGGCCCGGCTATATAGGCAATGATCCGGTGACCAAGACCATGCAGGTGATCGACGACCTTGCGCGCGCCATCCCGCTGATCGGTCGCTACCAAGGGATATGTGCCGTAACGGCGATCTAGAGAAATGATCGGCAGCTCCGCGGAATAGGAACGACTGGCATCTGAACCAGCCACCACGATGACCCCCGTGACCGGCCAATCGTGCATGGCCCGAACCTGTTTGAGCTCAATACCTGGATCGTCGTGGGAATTGGCAAGCATCACCATGCCGCCCCGCGAAGCGACTTCCATCTCGATGCTTTTTGCCAATTGAGCAAAGAACGGATTGGTGATGTCCGGTACGATCAAGCCAATGACCATACTTCTGGCGCTCTGCTGTGCTTGAGCTGCCATATCACTCATGGATGATTTCTCCGGATCATCAATGCTCTTCTACGTTTTTGAAGCACCTCTCCGTCGGATAATCAAGGAAATCCGAATAGTGTGACCAAACAGCACTGTGTCCAACTACGACGCTTAGCAAGTTTCACAAAGTTGGCGCACGCGGGTGTAGTTGAATGGCTTAAAGGTCTATTTCAGGCTGCATTGATTTCTCTCATGATTTAGGTCGGTGGTGCAGGACCCGGCCAATGGTGTTCATCAGGATTTGAGCCGCCAGAACACCGGTAACACCAGCGGGATCATAGTCCGGAGCAACTTCGACCAGATCCATTCCGACAATGTCTCCCTGCTGCGACAGCCCATCGATCAGCTCCAGGACTTCGTAGTACAGAAACCCACCGTGGCTCGGCGTGCCCGTGCCCGGCGCGATGGATGGATCGAAAGCATCGATATCGAGCGTCAGATAGTAGCGTTTGCCTTTCGGGATCTTGGCGAGAAGCGCGTCTGTGCCGAGTTTCCTTGCCTGACGGACCGACACAATGTCCGAGCCCATCTGGCGTGCGGCCTCATAACCGTCCCGGGCCGTTGACGAAACATTGCGGATACCGATTTGGGTGAGACCCGTGACATAAGGCTTTTCAGCCGCCCGGCGCATGGGATTGCCATGGCCATAACGTACCCCGTGACGCTCATCGACAAAATCAAGATGGGCATCAATCTGCACCACATGGATTGGCTCTTCACTATCGAAAGCATTGATGCAAGGAATGTTGATCGAATGATCTCCCCCTAACACCACAGGTAAAGCACCGGCCTCAAGTATTTTGCGAACGCCAAACTCGATGCGTTTGTGGCTCTCGATTGTGTCGGTGTGAACGATATCTGCATCACCAATGTCAACAATCCGCGTGGTTTCCGCGGGCAGGTAGGTAATGTCATCTTCGAAATCATAGGCCCCGGCATGGCCGAAGGAGAACAGAGTTGACGCCTCCCGGATCGCCCTTGGCCCCATACGTGCACCAGAACGCCATTGGGTTCCGAAATCAAACGGCGCGCCAAGAACGGCGACGTCAGCGTTAATGGCATCCCAGTCCGGCTGGTACGGATACTTTCCAAATGTGCAAATTCCGACAAAGGGCAGGTTGAGCCGCCCGCTTTCATATCCGTGAGATGTCATGAAACGCTCCGGGTTGGTCTTTCAACTCAGAGCTTCCCGTGCGGATCTGGCGGCGTCAAGCAGCTAGCAACGGCTTTTCCATGCGCGTCGCAGACGAAAAACCGAAAATATATTTGAACGGTCCTGTTTCCTCGGTGCCTGCCGGCACAAACCCGGACCGCTCATACAGCGCCCTTGCCCGCGGGTTGGTGTCGATCACATCGAGCCGGACCCGGGAGCAGCCGCGCGCAACAGCGGCGTCGCAAATTGCATCCAAAAGGGCAGTGCCAACACCCAGACCGCGCGCTTCGGCACCCACAAAAATCCCGTCCATCAATAAAAGACCGGGCTCTGGCTCTCTCTCCAGGAGCTCCAGCACAATCCCGCGCCACAGCCCTCCAAACAGACCATAGACGGCTGTCATGTCGGACAGGCTGCCAGCAACCAGCCCGCCCTCCTTGGTTTTGAACCCGGCCATTCCGATAAGCCCGCCGTCTTCATCCAGCGCACTGATTGCAAAGTCAGGATCAAGGAGACGGGCAATCAACGAGAGTGCCTTGTCATCCGGGGCCAGGATCTTGCCAAGCTTTCCGGAAAACGCCTGCCAGAACAAGGCGGCGGCCGTCTCCCGTTGATCTTCGGGATAGCCGGACACAATCTGAAACTGTTGATCTACGGGGTCCGCCATCAGCGCATAGTGACAGCGGTGCCAGTTGCACTCACCATCAGCATGGAGCCGTTTTGGCCCACAGTTTCATAATCGATATCAACGCCAATCACCGCGTTGCCACCAAGCCGTTGTGCCTGCTGGCACATCTCTTCAACTGCGATCTGGCGGGCCTTGGCAAGCTCTTCTTCGTAGGCCGCAGACCGGCCACCGACGATGTCACGAATACCGGCGAAAATGTCCTTGAACAAGTTCGCACCGAGGATAGCCTCACCGGTCACCAGTCCCTTGTAATCGAGATCCTGGCCCTGAATGGTCGGCGTTGTGGTCACCAGCATGCGTCATCCTCCAAATCTGAGTGCAAGACATGACATGGGACGGCGTCCGGATGAATACAAGGAAAGTGAACCGGTTCGGTTTTATGCAGCGCGCCGTGACAGATCCTGACCGCGATAACTGAGCGCTTCAGCCAAGTGGATGCGGGCCACAGTCTCAAGACCGTCCAGGTCGGCGAGGGTCCGGGCAAGTTTCAGTACACGGTGATAGCCGCGCGCCGATAGCTGCAGTGTCTCGGCAGCTTCCCGCAAGAAGGCCAGACCCTTGTCATCCGGTTGCGCCATTTTTTCAACCACCGCTGCTGGGGCTTGCGCGTTGGTCCGCGCCGCAACCCCGAGATCAAAAAAACGCTGTTCCTGAAGTTTGCGGGCCACCAGAACCCGCTTGGCGGCCTCTGAAGACGGCTCACTTTCTGCCGGGCCGATCAGATCGGCTGCCGTAACCGCGGGGACCTCAATCCTCAGATCAATGCGGTCCAGAAACGGCCCCGATATCCGGGCTTGATACTCGGTAACACATCGTTCTCCGCGCCGGCATTGGTGCCCCGGTTCCCCGGCATGACCGCACCGGCAGGGGTTCATCGCCGCCACCATCTGAATGCGCGCAGGATAAGTCACCCGGTGATTGGCCCGGGCAATAATGGCTTCACCCGTTTCCAGCGGCTGGCGGAGACTGTCGAGCACCTGGGGATTGAACTCGGGTAACTCGTCCAGAAACAGAACCCCGTTGTGGGCAAGCGAAACTTCACCAGGTTTGGCTCGTAAGCCTCCACCAACAAGTGCTGCCATGGAAGCAGAGTGGTGCGGCGCGCGAAACGGACGGCGGTCGGACAGTTTGCCATCCGCAAGTTCCCCTGCAAGCGAGGCAATCATGGAGACTTCAAGAAGTTCGCGCGGGGTGAGTGGCGGCAAAATGGAAGGCAACCGGCTGGCCAGCATGGACTTGCCGGATCCCGGTGGTCCGACCATCAGCAAGTTATGTCCACCGGCCGCCGCGATCTCCAAAGCACGCTTGGCACTTTCCTGACCTTTAACATCTGCAAGATCCGGCATGCCTTGCGGATCGCCCCGGAGTTTGGCCGCGGGCCTGGAGAGGACCTGCGTCCCCTTGAAATGATTGGCAAGCTGGATCAAGGACCGCGGGGCCAGAATATCCATCTCCGCGTCCGCCCAAGCAGCTTCTCCCCCGCACTCAAACGGACAGATCAACCCTTTTTCGAGAGCATTCGCCCCCATTGCGGCTGGCAGAACTCCAGCAACGGGAGCCAAGGTCCCATCCAGCGCCAACTCCCCCAGAATGACGTAGTTTTCCAAGAACTCCGCCGGAATTGCGCCGATGGCCGCCATCACCCCGAGCGCAATCGGGAGATCGTAATGGGATCCTTCTTTCGGAAGGTCCGCCGGTGCCAGATTGACCGTGACGCGCTTGGCCGGAAGCGCGAGACCTGAGGCGGACAGAGCCGCCCGGACCCGCTCCCGGCTTTCTGCAACCGCCTTGTCTGGCAAGCCCACGATGGTAAAGGCGACCATGCCCGGGCCGACATGCACCTGCACGTCGACCGGAACCGCCTCTATGCCCTGGAAGGCCACCGTGGTCACCCGGCTGACCATTAAATTCTCCTATAAATTTAATATAACGGTATTGCAATTTATAAGAGAGAACAAGACGCGTGTTCGAATGGCTATGCATGCTGCCAGTTGGTATCTATCGGACTTGTCACTTGCCGAAAAGCTTGGACCCTCGCACACTGATTAGGAAGCCAACACGGAACCGGAGAACGAAGCCATGTGCGATCTTTGCGTCATTAAGTCGGTGAAAGACAAAATGCTGTCACGGCGCGATGTTTTCAGGGCTGCAGCCGCCGGAGCCGGCGTTGCGGCGGCGACCTCTGTTGCAGGCGCTGTTCCGACGATGGCGCAGACACCAGCGCAAATCCTGGATCTCACGCACGAACTCTCTGAGGACTTTCCAACATTTGGGGGTGAGTCTGGATACAGAGCAGAGAAAATCTTCGATTTCGCCAAGGACGGCTACAATCTCTACAGCCTGACAATCGATGAGCATTCGGGCACACATCTCGACGCACCGCTGCATTTTTCCGCAGATGGGCAATCCGTTGCCGAGATCCCCGTCGACAAACTGGTTACGCCCCTCTGCATCATAGACATCAAGGAACGCGCCGCTGACAACCCCGATGCGCAAGTCACTCCGGATGATCTCAAGACTTGGATTTCGGCAAACGGAGACATTCCGGCAGGCGCGTGTGTTGCGATGAACTCTGGCTGGAGTGCACATGCGTCTTCAGACATGTTCCGCAATGCAGATGCCAATGGTGTCATGCATTTTCCTGGCTTTCACTTGGAAGCCGTTCAAATGCTGATGGAAGAAGCCGACGTTGCCGGGCTTGCCGTCGACAGCCTGTCACTCGATCATGGGATTTCGAAGGATTTTGCTGTCCATTACGCCTGGCTTCCATCCGGCCGCTGGGGTCTGGAATGCATCGCCAATCTTGATGCGTTGCCGCCGAGCGGCGCAACACTCATTGTCGGCGCCCCGAAAAACCGCGGCGGCACTGGCGGACCAAGCCGGGTCATGGCGATGGTTTAAGGCGGGGGTCAAAAAGCGGGCTCAGCCCTCTTCTTTTGCCCGGCGCTCCGCATTGAGCTGTTCCAGTTCGGCCATTTTATCGCCGATGGGCTTCAGACGACCCATGGTCGTGCGGAACCGGGCGGCCCGCTGATCGAACAGACGTTGCGCCAGTTCCGGATATTCGGACACCATGCGCTTGAAGAGTGCTCTGCGGATACGGATGATCCGGACAGGTTCGGCAGCTTCTGCGCGGCAGGGACGCTTGGTTTCCACCAGCAGCGCGCTTTCGCCCAAAAGTGTTCCCGGACCAACCTTGTCGACTTCTTCAAAGCCGTCTTCGCCGCGCGTTGACAGCGTCACCAGACCATCGGTGATCACAAGCCCGCCGTCTGCACGCTCATCCTGATCGAAGAGGCGCAGACCGGCGCTGTAATCCATGCTCTCAGCACTGAAGGCGAGCAGGCGAAGCTGATCGTCCTGAAAGTCCGAAAACATCGGTATCTTTTTGAGAATCGCTATGTCTTGGGCAAGGCTCATGCCCAAGATTTACGCTGATTGATCGTGTCTGTCCAAGCGAATATGCGCTTCACAAACAAGTCTGTGGCTCAAGGGACGAGCTTATAGCCGCCCGCCTCTGTCACCAGAAGCTCGGCGTTGGACGGGTCCCGCTCGATCTTCTGACGCAACCGGTAGATATGCGTTTCCAGAGTGTGGGTCGTGACGCCGGAGTTGTAGCCCCACACTTCGTGCAAAAGCACATCTCTCGTGACCGGTTTCTCGCCGGCACGGTACAGGAACTTCAGAATAGAAGTTTCCTTTTCCGTCAGGCGCACCTTTGAACCATTGTCTTCCTGCATGACCTTTGCAGCCGGGCGGAAGGAATAGCGGCCGATGGCGAATGTCGCATCTTCGCTTTGCTCGTGCTGGCGCAAATGGGCGCGGACTCGGGCGAGCAACACGGCGAACTTGAACGGCTTGGTGACATAATCGTTGGCGCCAGCCTCAAGGCCAAGGATCGTGTCGCTGTCCCCGTCGTGTCCGGTCAGCATAATGATCGGAGCCTTGAACCCGTTTTTGCGTAGGAGCTTGACTGCTTCACGGCCATCAATGTCCGGCAAGCCGACATCCATCAAAAGAAGGTCGATGTGCTCTTCCTTGGCCATGCCAATTCCGGAAGTCGCCGTGTCGGCCTGAAGGGTTTCAAACTCGTCGTAAAGGGACAATTGTTCGACAAGCGCTTCGCGCAGTTCAGTATCATCATCGACAATCAAAATGGTGCGGGCGGTCATCTTGTCGGGTCCTCGCCAAAAAACTCTAGTGTTCACGCGGGTTTGTGCAATCTACACAAGCGCGTTGCTGTTTCTATGTGCGCGGGAAAGTGTCGCCTTACAAGCAGGGTTTCGTCAATTCTTCTTCACGCGGGCTTTAGCTCTGGTTTATCAAGACTTTTCACGGCACCGAACAAACAAGCGGGATGAACCATGCAGGAGAGCACAAAATCGGCAGATATCCTCGAGGTTCACGCATTACCGCGCGACCGGACCAAAGGAATTCTACGATGTGGATCGATCACGGTTCCGTGTGCATTGGGCCGTTCCGGCATCATCACACGCAAGCGGGAAGGGGACGGAGCGACCCCGACCGGGACGTTCGAGCTTCTGCAGGTCTACTATCGTGCAGACAGAAGCCAAAGGCCGCAAACGGTTCTTCCCCTTGAAGTTTTAAAGCCCAAGCTCGGCTGGTGTGATGATCCGGGCCATCCCCGCTACAACCGTCTGGTGGATTTGCCGTTTCAGGCCAGTCACGAGAAAATGTGGCGTGAGGACAGGCTGTACGACATCGTCGTTGTCCTGGATTGCAATATGTATCCGCCGGTCAAAGGCAAAGGCAGCGCCATCTTTTTCCATATCGCCCGCGAAGACTACCGGCCGACGGAAGGTTGTGTCGCGGTCTCTCCGCAGCACATGCGGCTCATCTTGTCGAAAGTCTCTCCTGGCTGCCGCATGGCGGTGCGGGGTTAGAGTACTGCTCACTCCAACAAAAAGCCCGACGCGGAGCACCGGGCTTATGAATTTGAATAGACCAGATGGCGGTTAGACCCAGGGGCGGCTTTCGCTCATCTTGTCTTCAAAAGTGTCGATCTGGCCGGCCTTTTCCATGGTCAAGCCGATGTCGTCAAGACCGTTGATCAGGCAATGCTTGCGGAAATGGTCGATTTTGAAGGCAATGTCGCCGCTCTCCAGGCCCTTGATCTCCTGGTTTTCCAGATCGATCGTCAGGGTGAAGTTGGCGCCGCGCTCTGCGGCATGCAGCAACGTTTCCAATTCGTCCTCAGAGACCTGGATCGGCAGAATGCCATTCTTGAAGCAGTTGTTGTAGAAGATGTCGGCAAAGGACGTGGAGATCACGCAGCGGATACCGAAATCAAGCAGCGCCCATGGCGCGTGTTCACGGGACGAGCCGCAACCGAAGTTATCGCCGGCGATCAGGATCTTGGCATCGCGGTACGCAGCCTTGTTCAAAACGAAGTCGACGTTTTCCGACCCGTCGTCATTGGTGCGCATTTCATGAAACAGCGCAGTGCCGAGACCGGTCCGCTTGATCGTCTTCAAGAACTGCTTCGGGATGATCATATCCGTATCGATGTTGACGATCGGCATCGGTGCTGCGACCCCGGTCAGGGTCTCGAATTTTTCCATGGTTTCCTCTCCTGAAAACGGGTTCCGGCCCGATCACCTCAAGCAGCAAGACTTGTGGTCTGATCAACACCGAGCATGAGATTGAGGTTCTGGACGGCTGCGCCCGACGCGCCTTTGCCGAGATTGTCGTAAACGGCAATGATGGCGGCCTGTGCGCGCGCGTCATTTGCAAAAACATGCAGCCGCAGCCGGTTGGTGTCGTTCAAAGCCTGCGGATCCAGATCATCGGAGCGCTCAAGACCATCCAAAGGTGCAACATCAACAAAACCGCCAGACGCAGCTGCGAAGTGATCGGCCAGGGCAGCGTGGATCTGTTCACCGGTCGGGACTTTGTCCAGACGTGCGAGATTGAGCGGCACTACGGTCAGCATGCCCTTGTAGTAGTTTCCGACAGCCGGGGTAAACAGCGGGGCGCTGTCCAAAAGGCCATATTCGGTCATTTCCGGCAGGTGCTTGTGATTGAAGCCCAGCGCATACGGGGCAAACATGTTGGCGCTGGCGGCTTTCGCATCGTAATCCGCAATCATGCCCTTTCCACCACCGGAATATCCGGAAATCCCGTTCACGGTGACCGGGAAATCAGCCGGAAGGAGGCCAGCGGCAATCAACGGGCGCACTGCAGCAATAAGCCCCTGGGGCCAGCAGCCCGGATTGGCAACCCGCATGGCAGCCGCAATGATGTCTGCCTGGTCGGCATCCATTTCCGCAAAACCATAGGCCCAGCCATCGGCGACCCGATGGGCGCTGGATGCATCAATCACGCGTGTCGTGTCGTTCTCGATGAGCGCTACACTTTCCTTTGCCGCCGCATCCGGCAGGCACAGGATCGCAACATCTGCCTTGTTCAGGTAATCTTTCCGGGCCGCCGGATCTTTCCGGCTGTCTTCCGGAATGGAGAGCAGCTCTATGTCGCGGCGCATGGCGAGGCGCTCGCGGATTTGCAAACCCGTCGTGCCAGCTTCACCATCAATAAATACGCGCGCGGTCATGACCCGCTCCTCTCCTCAAGTTCGAGAATTGAAAAACGAGTGGGTCATACACCCAATCGTGGGATTTGTCACCGGTTCGGCGCGCCCCAAGACCTCAACGGGCCATTGAGTGATACTCATCATTCGGGCGCATGTCGCTTGCAGCAGCAACGCGGTTGGTCATATTGAAGAAGGCGGCAACGGAGGCAATGTCCCAGATATCCCTGTCGCTGAACCCGGCATCCCGCAAGCCCTGCCGGTCGCTTTCCAGGATCTCCGCGGGCTTTTCAGTCAGCTTCACCGCGAAATCGAGCATGGCGCGCTGGCGGTTTGTCAAATCAGCGACACGATAGTTCATCACCATGAGCTCACCGAGCACCGGATCGCCGGACAACTCGCGCACAGCCGCACCATGAGCTGTGAGGCAATAAAAACAGCGATTGACGGAGGATACCGCAACGGCAATCATCTCTCTCTCAAGCTTGCTCAGTCCGCAGTCCGCAAGCATGAGGTCGTTGTACATGTCGGTGAAAGCGCGCAGCTTGGCGTCATCAAAGGCATAAGCCTGGAGCACATTCGGAACCAGGCCGAGCTTTTCCTGACACAAATCGAAATAGGCCTGCGTTTTTTCACTTAATGTTACATTTGAATCGATTTGCAAGGCAGTGACTTTACTTGACAATTCGGGCCTCCCGTCCTGAAACAATTGTGTCGCGAATATAAAACGATAGCACGCGGCTGAGCCAAACCAAATGACCGCCCAAGGGGAAAAAAATGCCCGACAAGCACGACGTCGAGAAACTCAAGCTGATCGACGCGGTCCACCAGAAACTCTCCAAGAAAGATCCCATTCTCGCTGAATTCGTGAACGCCTTTTATGACCGGGGCGCGGCCGAAGATCTGGTGACCTATTCGGCGGAAGAGCTGACCGGGTTCGCCATGGATGCATGGCAGGACTTTCAATCGCACGATCTGGGCACCCACAGGGTGAGCATTTCCGATCCAAGTTTCAAAACAAAGGGCGGTAAAACCAAAAACCTTACTGTTATCGAGATCGTCAACGACAACATGCCGTTCCTTGTCGACTCGGTGATGGACGAGCTGCAGGACAGCAAGCTGGAAGTACACTTGGTCCTGCATCCGATTTTCATCGTTGAGCGGGACGAGAAGGGTGCCCTGATCTCTGCCATCGGCCGGAAGAAACCGGCGAAGCGGAAAGACCGTCAGGAAAGCCTTATCCATATCCACGTCACCCGTATTGACGATGCCGAACAGCGCGACGCACTGGAAACAAGGCTCAACACGGTTCTGAACAACGTTCGCTCTGTTGTGAACGATTTCAAACCGATGCAGGAACGCCTCGGCGAAGCGATTGATACCTACAAAACCACGCAAATCCTCGGCAGCAGTGATGAATTGTGGGAAGCCATCCATTTCCTGGAGTGGATGGAAAAGGACAATTTCATTTTCCTCGGCATGCGCGAATACAAGTTCGAAGGCGGCGTTGAAGAAGGTGAACTCTCTCCTCACGAGGGAACTGGCCTCGGCCTTCTCACGGATCCCGATGTTCGGGTCCTGCGCCGCGGCTCCGAGTTTGTTCAGATCACCCCGGAAATCCGCGAATTCCTGAAAAAACCCGAACCTCTGATCATCGCAAAGGCCAACGTGAAGAGCACGGTGCACCGCCGGGTTCATATGGACTATGTCGGGGCCAAGCTCTACGACGACGATGGCAACATGATCGGAGAGCTCCGCATTGTTGGCCTGTTTGCATCAACTGCTTACACTGAGCCTGTCAGCACCATCCCGTTCTTGCGCCGCAAGGTGGCGAGTGTATTGGCGCGAGCCGGCTATCATTCAGAAAGCCATTCAGGACGGGCACTCAGAAACGTTCTGGAAGCTTTTCCGCGCGATGAGCTGTTCCAAATCGACCGCGACCGTCTCTTTGACTTCTCAACAGCCATCCTTCAACTGGACGAACGGCCGCGCATCCGTGTTCTGTCGCGCCCGGACAAGTTTGATCGCTATGTGTCGATCCTGGTGTTCGTGCCCAGGGACCGCTACACGACCGAAGTCCGGCTGAACGTCGGGACATATCTGGCCTCGGTCTATGAGGGGCGTCTGTCTGCCTGGTATGTAACTTATCCGGAAGGTCCGCTTGCGCGGGTTCATTATATTGTGGGCCGCGACAAGGGAGAAACGCCAACTCCACCGCAAGAAGAACTTGAAGCCGCGGTTGCAGACATGGTCAGAAACTGGCCGGATGCAGTGCGGGGTGCTCTTGCCGCAGAATTTGCACCCGCCCAGGCCCGCCAACTCGCCGACCGCTACGCGCTCGCGTTCCATGGCGGCTACAAGGAAGTCTATAACGCTCAGTCCGCGCTGTTCGATATCGTTCAGCTCGAAACGCTGAGCGACACCCGCAGCACCACAATTACTTTCCACCGTCCGGTCGGCACAAAGGACAACCGGCTGGCGCTCAAAGTCTATCACCGCGGTGCGCCAATCCCGCTGTCCGCCCGTGTTCCGCTGCTGGAGAACATGGGCTTCAAGGTCATCAATGAACGAACGTACCGGATCACGCCGACCAACGCACCATTTTCCTACCTCCATGAAATGACGCTTGAGGCGCACACCGGGGATAGTATCGATTTCAGCGATGCTCTGCAGAGCCGGCTGGAAAGCATGTACATGGCTGTCTGGACGGGACGGGCCGAAGATGACGGGTACAACCGCCTTGTCATGAGTGCCAGTCTCGCGTGGCGCGATGTTGCGATCCTGCGCGCCCTGTCAAAATATCTGCGGCAGGCCGGTATTCGGTTCTCCGAAGACTACATGTGGTCGACGCTGAACAACTACCCAGCCATCGCCTCAACTCTGGTCGATTTGTTCCATCTGCGCTTCAACCCGAACACATCGAAAGAAGACCGCGACGCAGGCGAGGAGCGGCTTGAAGGCGAGTTCTCTGCAGCTTTGGAAGATGTTTCCAGTCTGGACGACGACCGCATCTTGCGGCGGTTCAAGAATGTGATTGAATCGATCCTGCGCACGAACTTCTATCAGCTTGATCAGGGCGGCCAGCCCAAGGCAACCTTCGCCTTCAAGATTGAGAGCCGGAAGATTGACGAACTGCCGCAACCACGTCCGTTTCGCGAGATTTTCGTTTACAGCCCGCGTGTTGAAGGGGTTCACCTGCGCTTCGGCATGGTTGCGCGTGGCGGATTGCGCTGGTCCGATAGACCGCAGGATTTCCGCACCGAAGTGCTTGGCCTCGTAAAGGCGCAGCAGGTCAAGAACGCAGTGATCGTTCCCGTCGGCGCAAAGGGCGGCTTTGTTCCAAAGCAATTGCCACCTGCGAGCGACCGCGAGGCCTGGTTCAAGGAGGGCACGGAGAGCTACAAGATCTTCATCAATGCGCTTCTTGATGTCACCGACAATCTGGATGAAGACAAGATCCTGCCACCGGACCGGGTTACCCGATTTGACGGCGACGATCCTTATCTTGTCGTGGCCGCGGACAAAGGGACCGCAACGTTCTCCGATACGGCCAATGCGATTTCGGAGGGCCGGGATTTCTGGCTCGGCGATGCGTTCGCGTCCGGCGGGTCTGCGGGATATGACCACAAGAAGATGGGGATCACAGCCCGGGGTGCCTGGGAGGCGGTCAAACGCCACTTCCGGGAAATGAACCGGGACATCCAAACCGAGCCGTTCACCGCCGCCGGTGTTGGCGACATGTCCGGCGATGTTTTCGGCAACGGGATGCTGCTCTCCAAAGCGACGAAACTGGTTGCTGCCTTCGACCACCGGGACATTTTCATCGACCCGAACCCGGATCCGGAAACAACCTGGGTTGAGCGGAAACGCCTGTTCGATATGGGCCGCTCGTCCTGGAAAGACTACGACACGAGCCTGATTTCAAAGGGCGGCGGCATCTTCTCACGGCAGCTGAAGTCGATCCCGCTGTCACCAGAGATCCGCGCCCTTATCAACCTCGACAAGGCAACGGCAACGCCTCAGGAAGTCATGATGGCAATCCTGAGAATGAACGTGGACTTGCTCTGGTTTGGCGGCATCGGCACCTACATCCGCGCGACGACCGAAACAGATGCCGACGCCGGCGACCGGGCGAACGATCATATCCGGATCACCGCGCCACAACTTGGCGCAAAGGTCATCGGCGAAGGCGCCAATCTTGGCCTGACCCAGCTTGCGCGGATCGAATTCAACAAGAGGGGCGGCCGTTGTAACTCCGATGCGATCGACAATTCCGCCGGGGTGAATTCCTCGGATATGGAGGTCAACATCAAGATCGCCCTCGGAGCTGCTGTAAAGGCAGGTAAACTCGACATCGAGCAGCGAAATGAACTGCTGGCCCACATGACCGATGAGGTCGCCGACCTGGTCTTGCGAAACAACTATTTGCAGACGCTAGCGATTTCCATGACGCATCTGCAGGGAATGGAAGACTTCGGCTATCAGGTCCGCATGATGCGCCAATTGGAGCGTGAGGGTCTTCTGGACCGCGTCGTCGAGCAGTTGCCAGATGATGTACAACTCGATGAATTGCGCAATGCCGGGCAGTTGCTGACCCGCGCCGAACTCGGCGTCCTGCTGGCATACGCAAAAATCACCCTGTACGACGCAATCCTGGAGAGCTCGGTCCCCGATGATGACTACTTGGCGCGCGAGCTGTTCCGGTACTTCCCGGACGAAATGGCCGCCGACTACGAGGGCGAAATCAACGGCCACCGTCTACGTCGGGAAATCATCTCCACCATGCTCGCGAACTCCATGGTCAACAGAGGTGGTGCGACCTTTATCACCCGCCTGATGGATCAGACGGGCGCGACAACGACAGAAATCGCCCAAGGATTCGTCGCCGTGCGCAACAGCT
The DNA here is from genome assembly GCF_055755305.1 of Roseibium sp. R5. Taxonomy (NCBI): domain Bacteria; kingdom Pseudomonadati; phylum Pseudomonadota; class Alphaproteobacteria; order Hyphomicrobiales; family Stappiaceae; genus Roseibium; species Roseibium sp. R5. The sequence continues at coordinate 1,210,336 of NZ_CM146910.1, read as the reverse complement.
ACGGACTGACCGAACTTAATGGAGAGATCGACCGTCTGGACACCAAGATCGACGGTGAGTTGCAATTGGAACTCTATTCAGAGGTCCAATCCCTGCTTCTGGAACGCGTCGTCTGGTTCAAGAGGAATGTGTCTTTTGAACAAGGACTGGCAGCCGTCGTGGAGCGGTTCCACGCTGGTATTTCAGACCTTCGCGACCGGCTGGAGAGCTTGCTTCCGGAAGAACCTGCGGCAGAGCTCAAAAGCCGCGTGGAAACCTACGTCTCGAAAGGGGTACCTGAAGACCTGGCACGCCGGATTGCCTGGCTACCGGTGGAAGGCGCCATTCCGGACATCGTGATCGTTGCGGAAGAAACCGGAGCGGATCTCGATAAGGCCGCGGTTGCATTCTTCGATGTGGCGCATCATTTCCGTCTCGGCGCGATGAGCGAAATGGCGGGTGATCTGGAAGTCCATGATTACTACGATGGACTTGCGCTCGACCGCGCCCGGGCAACGCTTGCATCGGCGCATCGCGCGATCGCCATCTCTGCGATTCAGACGGACGGTTTTGCCAATTGGCTGGAGAAAAAGCAGTCGGTTGTGAACCGGACCACACAGGCAGTCGCCGAAATTCTCGATGGTGGATTGAGCGTGTCCAAGTTCTCAGTCGCAGCAAGTCTTCTTGCCGAGATCAGCGACCGGACATGATCTGGGCGGTCATAACCGCACCAGAGGCAGACTAACTGATAAAAAAGCAACGGTGTTGGTAGTCAAGCGGAGACCATCATCGTTTCTTTTAGCCTTGCATTGAGAATGATGATCATTTTTCGCATGACGGCGACGAGGGCGACCTTTGACGGTTTTCCATTTGTTTTGAGGCGTTTGTAGAAGGCCTTCATGACCGGATCAAAGCGGATGGCTGGCAGAGCTGCGACGTAGAGAGCATCTCGGATTTGCCGCCGTCCACCGGAGATCATGCGTTTGCCCCGCATGAGGCCGCTATCCTTGTTGAGCGGGGCCACGCCGACGAGCTTGGCGACCTGTCCTTTGGACAAGCTCCCCAGCTCCGGCAAGTCGGCCAGCAGGAAGCAAGCTGTTCTTAGACCGATGCCTTTGAGGCACATGAGAACATTGGCCCTTTGGGCAAGTGCCGGGTCCGACCTGATGCAAAGCTCCATGTCGTCGATAACAGCCTGGCGCTGATTGGTCAAAAAGCGCAGACTTTCTTCGATCCAGGCTATCGTCCTGCCGGTCTGCTTTTCCCTGCGGTTCTTTTCTTGAACGATCATATGGCTCAGTTGCCGGTATCTTTGAACCAGCTCCTTGAGCAGGGTCTGGGCCGCGGAGCTGGGAGTGAGGAGGCGTGTCTCCAGGCGTTGGCCATAGTCGGCCAGAATGAAGGCATCAATCTTGTCGGTCTTGGAGAGCTGGCCACAGGCCCGGGCAAATTGCCGGACTTGCTTGGCGTTCACCTTGGCAACTGGCCGGCCAACCGCCAGAAGGGCAGCCTCAACGGCACGCTCATAGCCGCCGGTCGGCTCCAGGATCAGCCGTTCTATCGAGTTGAACCGCATGAGAAAGGTCAGGAATGCATCGATCCCTTCCTCCGTGTTGGTGAAACTCGCACGCTGCTCATCGGGCAGAACGCAAACGTCAAACGTGGATTTTGATATGTCGATGCCGACAAAACGGCTAGCATAAGGCATGGCTTGGTCTCCCTTATACGCGAGCGCGAAGCTCTCTCAACGGTTCGACGAAGCCTCAAGTGTGTGAAGGGTTCTGCTTTTTTGCGAACGCAAGGTTCATGCCCGCAAGGGCTCAACCACTTCACACACCGTCATAAAGGTAAGGCCATACCTCAATGACAAAGAGGCCGGAGCATCAAACCATGCTCCGGCCTCATAATGTATAAGGCCGGGAGTTTCGCTACCGGCCTTCTTGTTTGATGAGTGCGCTTGGCTCTGGGCCATGCCATGGTTGACGCTTAAGTTCTCAGAGATCCCAGGAGAGCAAATATCTGATGACCGCAGCATCTGATACAGCATTTGTAGGTCCGGGCCGGCGCGCAATCGTAGCCTGGGGTTTCTTTGACTGGGCCGCACAGCCCTTTTTCACCCTTATTACCACCTTTGTGTTTGCACCCTATTTTGCGTCCGCATTGGCCGACAATCCCACGCAAGGCCAGAGCCTTTGGGGATATGCCACCGCTGCGGCAGGGTTGGGAATTGCGTTGTTGGCCCCAATCCTTGGCTCCGTTGCCGATGCAACCGGCCGCCGAAAGGTTTGGATCTTCTGCTTTTCGATCCCCTTTCTCGTGTGTTGTTGGGCCTTTTGGTACGCCGCTCCGGGCAATCCACATGGCGTCATGATTGCCCTTCTTGCCTTTGCGATTGGAACATTGTCGATCGAGATCGCAGCGGTCTTCAACAACGCAATGATGCCCCAGCTGGTCCCATCGACACATATCGGCCGATTGTCGAGTTTTGGCTGGGCTCTCGGATATGCAAGCGGACTTGTGACACTCGTTATCGTGCTTGGATTTTTGGCCGCGAACCCTGACACCGGACGCACGCTGCTCGGGTTCACCCCCCTGTTTGGCCTTGATGCTGTGACCTACGAAGGCGACCGGGCATCCGGGCCGTTTTCTGCGATCTGGTACGTGATTTTCGCTTTACCGATGTTTCTGTTCGTTCCGGACGCTCCATCACGCGGAAAGATCGGAGCAGCTGTTTCCAAAGGCCTCAGTGATCTGCGTCACAGCCTTCGGCACGCACGGGAAAACCGCAATATCTTCATGTTTCTGATCGCAAACATGGTCTTCAAGGACGGATTGGTCGCCTTGTTTGCCTTTGGCGGGATATATGCGGCTGGCCAGCTCGGCTGGGGATCCATCCAGATCGGCACTTTCGGCATCATCTTGACGATCACCGGGACACTTGGCCTCTTGCTCAGTGGCAAGGTGGACGACCGGTTCGGGCCCAAGATCGTCATCGCCTTTTCGCTGATCGTTCTGATGATCTGTGGACTGGGCATGATCTCCGTCGACAGAACGACGGTGTTCTTTTTCATTCAGACACCAGCCGCGCCGGAAGGTGCGTTGTTCGCGTCCCTGCCGGAACAAATCTTCATCACCCTTGGCGCAATCATTGGCGCTGTGTCTGGTCCGCTGCAAGCGTCCTGCCGGAGCCTTCTCATCCAGTTGGCACCGACAGACTTGATGACCCAGTATTTTGGTCTGCTGGCTCTCTCCGGAAAGGTAACCAGCTTCCTGGCACCACTCGCCGTCGCGGTCGTGACAGCTGCAGTTGACAGCCAGCGGGCCGGTATGTCCGTCATTCTGGTGTTCTTTGCCGTCGGCCTTGGTCTGCTGATGATGGTCAAAGAAAAACGCGCCGGGCGATGACCCGGCGCGTTTCCTCAATCCAAAAATACTGAAGCTTAAGCGACGTCGCGAACACCTACGAGGAAGTTGTCGACTTCCTGTTTCAGGCGCACAGCCTCGCTCTGCAGGACGTTGGCCGACTGGCTGACCTGACGAGCCGCGTTGCCGGTATCGTCCGCGGACGCTGCCACCTTGACGATGTTCTGGGCAACTTCCTGCGTACCGTTGGAGGCTTCCTGAATATTCCGCGCGATTTCCTCGGTCGCCAGCCCCTGTTGTTCGACAGAGTACTGAATGCTGGAGGAGATCTCGTTCATCTTCTCGATCGTTTCCGAGATGCCCTTGATCGCATCCACTGAACCTGCGGTCTCGGACTGAACCGATTGGATCTGCAGGGAGATTTCTTCGGTCGCCTTGGCCGTTTGGTTGGCGAGTTCCTTGACCTCGGCTGCAACAACGGCGAAGCCTTTGCCCGCTTCCCCTGCCCGGGCTGCCTCGATCGTTGCGTTCAGGGCGAGAAGGTTGGTTTGTTCGGCAATGTCCGTGATCAGCTTGACCACTTCACTGATGCGGTGCGCTGCTTCCGCCAGACCTTCAATCTTGGCATTGGTCGACTGCGCCTGATCCACGGCATGAGACGCGATCTCGGTTGATTGCGTCATCTGACGGGAGATTTCGCCAACAGACGCCATCAACTCTTCAGCCGCGGAGGCAACTGTTTCAACATTGGAGGACGCTTCCTCGGACGCAGCGGCCACCGTCGTACTCTTCTCGCTGGTATCATCTGCGCCTGCGGTCAGGGTCACGGAAGCGCCGTTCAGATCCTCGACCTGGGACATGACTGTCGCGGTCAGTTCTGTGATCTTCCGATCGAAGTCTTGCGAAATTTCGCTGATCTTCTGAGCGCGGGCGAGCTGCTGCCGCTGGGTCTCTTCCTGTTCGGCTGCCAAGGCTTCCGCCTGCTGTGCCTTGTCGCGGAAGACTTCCAGAGCCTTGCTGATCTCTCCGATTTCATCCTGGCGATCCGTGTCATGGATCGGCTCTTCATAGCGGCGGTCAATCAAGGCCTGAATGCTGCCGACTGCACGCTCCAGCGGGCGACGCACAATGTTCGTACCCACGATATAGATCGAGGTTGCCACAACAAGCAGCAGAACAAGACCAACAACCGCGATCATCGTTATGATCTGCGTTGAAGCTGCGTTCAAAGTCGATACCGGTACGTTCACGACCACGGCCATTTTGGCGTCGGTCCGGCCAATGCTGACCGGTTTTACAATCCGCAAAACATTGGTGCCGAGTGTGTTTGAGTAGCCTTCATACACATAGCTCTCGCCATTCTTGATGGCTGCAAGCAACTCATCCTTGACCGCCAGATCGGTATCGGACCGCCCTTCGCTCCACTCTTTACCGAGGAGTGCACCGTCCGGATGCGCGATCCAGGATCCGTCTTGAGAGATCAGATGGACAGACCCTGTACCAAGCGGCTTTTGTTCACCCAAAGCACTCGACAAGGGAGTCAGCATGATGTCCCCACCGGCGACACCAATGACTTTCGAGCCCTCTTTCACCGGAATACCGAAGGACACGCCGGTTACAGTCTTTCCATCGGCTTCCCAGCTGTATGGCTCTGTCACATAGTCCTTGCCTGTTTCATAAGGGACATTGAACCAAAGGCTCTTGCCAGGCTGATCCATTTCCAGATCACCCATCGGGCGGTACCCGAGCTTGCCATCGGCGAGCCTGAAGAAATACGGCCGCCACATGCCGCTCTCGTCGTGCTTTTCGGCACTGACATATTCCGCATCTTTACCGTCCAGCCCATCGAACGGAATAGCACCCCAGGTACCAGAGAAGTCGACGTTCTTGTGCAACGTCTCTTCAACGATCGCCATCCACTGATTGCGATCCTGATTTCCTGTGCTTTTGAGGCCGGTCAGAGCAGCTGCAAGCGATTGAGCGGTGACAAGGCCGTTCTCCATGGTCCGCTGGACCAATTCCGCTTGATCCTCAGCAACGGCATCTGCTTGAGCGACAGCAAGAGATTGCGTCATCTGAGAGGCTTGCCAGCCAATGACCCCGATCCCACCGACCAAGGCCAAAGCAAGCGTTGCAACACTAACGCCTACGAGTTTTGTAGTGACCTTCGCATTTTTAAACACCGGATCTTCTCCGTTAGCCAATCGATTCGCCGCAGCAGTCGCACTGCTGCATTTGCGAACAAATTAGCTTGCGGAGATTAACAAGGTATTCAAAAGCCTAGGCGTTATTTCGGAAGCTGAAGAAATGCATCTCCTACCATCAGTAAAAGATGCAGTTTGTTTAATCAGTGCCGGAAGTGCCGCATACCGGTCATCACCATCGCAAGACCAGCCTCATCAGCCGCTTTGATCACATCATCGTCGCGCATGGACCCACCCGGCTGAATGACCGCCGTGGCACCCGCTTCGGCGGCAGACAGCAATCCATCGGCGAACGGGAAAAAAGCATCTGAAGCCACGACGCAGCCCTTGGTAAGTGGCTCGGACAATCCGGCATTTTCCGTCGCATCCAACGCCTTTCGGGCAGCAATCCGCGCCGAATCAACCCGGCTCATCTGACCAGCCCCGACGCCAACTGTTGCGCCGTCCTTGGCATAGACGATTGCATTGGATTTGACGTGCTTGGCAACCCGGAAGGCGAACTTGAGATCCTGCATTTCCTGATCGCTTGGTGCCCGCTTGGTCACGACTTTCAGATCAAGATCATCAACAACGCCGTTGTCGCGTGATTGGACCAGCAGACCCCCGGCAACTGATTTCACAAAAAGCCCTTTAGCCCGTGCGTCGGCAAGTCCACCGGTCACCAGAAGCCGAAGGTTTTTCTTCGAGGCAATGATTTCGCGGGCTGCCTCATCGGCATCTGGTGCAATGATGACTTCGGTGAAGATCTTGACGATCTCCTCAGCCGCTGCAGCATCCAGTTTTTGGTTCAGGGCAACGATGCCGCCAAAGGCCGAAACCGGATCACAGCGGAGCGCTTTTTCGTAAGCATCCTTAAGGCTGCCGCCTTCCGCAACACCGCAGGGATTGGCGTGCTTGATGATCGCAACTGCGCTCGTGCGCGCCGGGTCGAATTCGCTGACCAGCTCAAAAGCCGCATCGGTGTCGTTGATGTTGTTGTAGGAGAGGGTCTTGCCCTGCAACTGCGTTGCGGTTGCCACGCCCGGCCGCTTTTCGCCCGTTTTATAGAAGCCAGCAGTTTGGTGCGGGTTCTCGCCATAACGCATGACTTCTGAGAGCGCGCCGCCGACAGCCCGGTGGGCAGGTGTCGCCTCATCCAGTTGATCTGCCATCCAGTTTGAAACGGCGGCATCATAGGCGGCCGTGCGCGCAAATGCCTTTAGTGCCAGTTTCTTCCGCAAGTCGAGCGGGGCCTTGCCGCCATTCGCGTCGAGCGCCTCAATGACAGATGTATAGTCGGCCGGGTCAGTGACCACCGTGACATAGGCATGGTTTTTCGCGGCTGCCCGTGTCATGGCAGGCCCGCCAATATCGATGTTTTCGATCCCCGTTGCATAGTCCGCACCGGACGCAACCACCTCTTCGAACGGATAAAGATTGCCGCAAAAAAGATCGATGCCGGTGATGCCGTGATCGGCCATCGCCTTTTGATGATCTTCGTCATCGCGGATCGAAAGAAGACCGCCATGCACACTTGGATGAAGTGTTTTTACACGGCCATCCATGATTTCCGGGAAATTGGTAACTTCGGAGATATCAAGAACGGTCAGTCCGGCGTCTTTCAAAGCCTTGTAGGATCCGCCTGTCGACACCAGCTCAACACCGCGGTCCGCCAACGCCTTTGCGAAGTCGACAAGACCGGTTTTGTCAAAGACAGACAAAAGGGCACGTTTGACAGGGACGAATTCTGGAACGGGTACGGCTTTGGACACAATTGCCATGAAGACTGCCTCTCAGCTGGAACGGGGCGGGAAAGCGTGGCGCCCCCTAACACGTCTGACTGGAAAGCGGAAGGTTTCAGATCATCCTGGGGAATAAAGTCAGTCCAAAGACGTATCGTCTGCGCCTGCCTCAGCGTCTTCGATTGCGTCCGCGGGTGGATTTTCGAGCGGCAGTTCTTCCGTCTCATCGAAATCGCTGGTTCCGCGCCGGCTCAGTTTGGCCGTGGCTGTACGCCGGAATTGCCACCCGACAGAGGGCGCTTCTTCCAACGGACCGGAGATGACAATCTGCTCAGACTTCCTGTGGCCATAAACATCTGAAAGATAAATGCTTTCCTCCAGTGCGATCTCGATCCCCGGTGCCTCGAATTCCCACGCTTCGCCGTCACGGCATACAAGCAGCAAGGCAGATCCAGCCCGGATCAATGATGCCTTGATCGCCGGATGAAGATGGAAGCGGATGGTATAGAGCGTATCCGGATCGACAGAGCCGACAGCCTGGAACGTATCGATGCCGTCGAGAACGGTTCCGTCGGCCGACAACCGCAAATCCCGCTGATGCAAAACGTTGAAATCCGCCGCATAACCGTCGTGAGAAGCGATCACCCGGCAGCCCGCAGCGTCATCTTCCCGGGAAATGTCGATCACGCGCGGCCCGGACAGGATCGGAGCGCCGAGCAAATGACCAAAGGGCCTTTCAGAGAGAAACCGGCAAGAGGACGTGTCGTCGATCGACGCGGTCGAATGGGCGGCGGTGGACCGGCTCACTTTACGCCAGACCGGGTTCGATTTTGACGAAACCCCGCAATTGACCACCATACGATGGGTGCCGGTAGAAAACTCGAACGACAGGCAGCCGGCATGAGCGTTTCCGGAGAGGGCAATTTCCGGGGCAGGGCCTGTGTCGACCAAGACGACCGATGATCCTCCGCTCAAGCGTTGATATCCAGAATGCGGCGCATTGGTGGGCGGTGCCCCACGGGCATCGTCGTATGCGAGGATCGTTGCGACCAGATCGCTCGGTGTAGAGCCCATGCCGTTGAAGTGGGCAAGCGCTCCGTCGCCATGGCGGAAGAACTTCATCAGCGGCATCATTCGGTCGACCGACTGAACCATGGCTGCCGGGACTTCAAGCCCCTGCGCCACAAAGGCCTGACGCACAGGCAAAAGATCGGCAAGGATGTCGATCAAGGCCCGCGGGTTTCTGGAGATATGCCCGCCATCTGGTAGTATTTGACGGGACAATTCCTGATCGAGCCGGCGAATGCTTTGCCGCGCAAAACGGCCTTGTCCCGCCATGGAAATGCAGGCTGACGCGATGGCGAGCGCTGCATGCAGCCGCTCAACCCCATCTTCGGTCTCATTGATCGTCTGACGGAGATACTGCACCTGGCGCGCCAGAGACTTGATGAAGGTGCGGTAGAAACTGTGATCGCCGTCCTGCAGGATGAACGGAGAGTGCGCAAGCCAGCACAAGATACGCCGTGTAACAATGGGCGCTTCCCACCCAATCGGGTGCCAGCGGCCACAATACTTGATCCAGTCCTCCGCCAGAGCACGGGCATTCTGACGCGCGATCTGGCTGTCGGCAGCTCGCAGATCCCTCAGCCATCCAAAGGCGTGAAGCTCCCGCTGCCAGTCTTCATGCACGGCCTGAAGCTCAAAGGGTGAGCGCCCTTGCGTCTCAACAAGATGACCTGAGAATAAAAAACGCCCGCCATAGATATCGGCTGCGTTTGTTGCATCGGCCGTTCTGAGATCCTGCGGGGCAATCAGCAAGCGCTCGGGCACGGTCGAAAAGGGCTGCAAGCGGGAGATCGGTCCGCCATGCATCCATTTCCGGGTCCGTTGCCAGATATACAGCGCCACCAGGCCCCAAATGCGCCCGCGCTCCGAGAGGGTGGCGTTGCTCACCGGACCATCTCCAACATCGATGGTCTATGCGTATCTATAACGATCTCCATTCAAGCTGCCGGGCCCATCGTTCCAGCTCAGCCGTTAAGGTTAGCAAATCATTTATAGAATCATGACAGTTGAAGAGTTTATTCCGCGTTAAGAGATCCTGAACCGCGCGGCGAAAAAACCATCCATGCCGAAAAGCCCGGTATCAAGCCCCGCAGACTGATCCGGCCGGCAGCGAAGATATCCCTCTGGCGTGACACTTTCGGCAAGGCCGCCAATTTCATTTGCGTCGACCGGCACCAACGCCACGCGCTCCTTGTTCCGCTCCAAAAACGCCTCTGCCTGGCCTTCGCCCTCGGCCCGCTCCAAGGAACAGGTGCAATAGACCAGAACGCCGCCCGGCTTGAGCCAAGACATGACGCGATCCAGAAGAGCTATCTGAATTTCACTCAGTTTTTCAATGTCGTATGGCTTCTTGATCCAAGGCACATCGGGATGACGCCGGATGGTCCCTGTTGCGCTGCACGGTGCATCGAGCAAGATCGCGTCAAACAATGCCTCCGGTTCATACTCCCGCAAATCCGCTGCAACAGTTGTCACAGACAATCCCAGACGAGTCATGTTTTCCGCAAGCCGTTTGAGCCTGGCTTTTGAAATATCGATGGCCGTCACCTCGGCGCCGCCAGCTGCTAGCTGTGCTGTTTTTCCACCGGGCGCTGCGCAGAGGTCGGCAACCTGCTTGCCCGAGATATCGCCCAGGAGTCTGGCCGGCAGGGACGCAGCGGCATCTTGTACCCACCATGCGCCCTCTTCGAACCCTTCCAGTGCATCTACGGCACCTTTTTTGGTGAGCCGAACACTGCCAGCGCCGACAACCACACCATCGAGCTTTTCCGCCCATGCTGCTGGATCGGCTTTCACAGTCAAATCAAGCGCGGCCTCACTCTCATGCGACTTTGCGATTGCGCGTGCACCTTCCTCGCCATAAGCCTCCTGCCAACTTTCCCAAAGCCAATCCGGAGTGTTGAGCCGGGGGGCATCGAGATCCGCCGCAATTTCTTCGCGCTCGCGCCCAAGACGGCGCAGAACGCCATTGACCAGGCCTTTGTAGGGCCGGGCCCGGCGATCCATGGAGGCATGGTCAACGGCGAGCGACACGGCAGCGCGATCGGGAATGTCCAAAAACTGCATCTGCGCGATGGCGACATGGAGAATGTCGAGCACCCGGCCGGTTTTTTCCGGAATATCGCGATCCAGCAACCGGGCCAGGATTTCCGCAATTTCACCGCGGTGACGGAGGGCAGCACCCGCGATGGCGCGCACCAGGGCCCGGTCATTCGCGGCCAAGGCCCGGAAACCGGAATGTCCGGATGCCATATCAAGCTCGCCATCCAAGGGACGCTTCTTGTGCACCACATTTCCCAGGATATCGGCGGCGACTTTGCGAGCCGCAAAACCTGGTTTTTCTAACCTTTCAGCCGGAGCACCGGTCGAAGGCTTGTTATTTTTTTTAGGTGACTTGCTCACGAAATTGTCCTGATGGGCAGACCCGCACACTTCATCGGGTGTCAAAATCAAGCGCCGCAGTCCGGGCTTCCGGCTGCGGCGCGTTGACGGTCATTCTAGATCCAACCCCGGCTAACGCCAAGGTGTTTTCAAGCTTTAGCCCCACGGGCCCTTTGGGCGGGGCGGCTCCTCATAAGACCGGCCACCAGTTGTGCCGCCCCAGGGGCCTGATTGCGGAGCGCGGGATTGAGCAAATGTCCCGCGTCCTGCGGTGCCCAATCCGGCTTCCGACAATTTGCGCAGCTCATCAATCCGGTTCTGGGTGTTCGGGTGCGTGGAAAACAGATTGTCCATGCGCTCGCCGGACAGCGGGTTCATAATGAACATGTGCGCTGTCGCCGGATTGGCCTCAGCATCCGGATTGTGGATGCGCTCGACACCGCCGGATATCTTCGCCAGGGCAGACGCCAGCCACATTGGTTCACCGCAGATCTGGGCGCCCATGCGATCGGCAGCATATTCGCGGGTCCGGGAAATCGCCATTTGCACGATCATCGCGGCCATCGGCGCAACGATCATCATCAAGATGACGCCGACAAAGCCCAGGGGATTGTTGCGGTTGCCCCCGAAGAGGAAGGCAAAGTTCGCTAGCATCGAGATCGCACCGGCAATGGTCGCCGTGATCGTCATGATCAAGGTGTCATGGTTCTTCACATGCGCCAGCTCGTGCGCCATCACGCCGGCCACCTCTTCCTTGCTGAGCATGTCCAACAACCCGGTGGTCGCTGCAACGGCTGCATTTTCCGGGTTCCGTCCGGTCGCAAAAGCGTTCGGCTGCGGGTTGTTGATGATATAGACCTTCGGCATCGGCAGATCGGCATTTTGCGCCAGTTGGCGAACCATGCCGTAATATTCGGGCGCCGAGCGCTCATCGACTTCCTGTGCATGGTGCATGCGCAGGACCATCTTGTCTGAATTCCAGTAGCTGAACACGTTCATCGCGGCCGCAATCGCGAGCGCGATCAACATGCCCGACTGACCGCCGATCATGAACCCAAGGCCCATGAAGAGCGCCGTCATGCCTGCAAGCAACATGGCTGTGCGAACGTAATTCATCGGTGCCTTATCCGTTTCCGTTTGAAGCTGCGGACGAAAGTTGCCGCAGTCTTTTCTCAACGTTCAAGATGGGGATGCCTGCCATTCTTGGCAAGTTTATCCTATATAACGCGAAAGTTTTGAAATCTGGCTGACAGCGGAAACCATGACCGACACGAAAGATACGGAAACGGCGCAATTCACGGCAACCGAAGTACCCTCCCTGAAGACAGACGTGGCCGAAGCTCCAAAACGCAAATTCGAGGACCTGCCGCCTGCGGCCCAGCGCGCCCTGAAAGAAGCCGAAGACCGGCGCAAGGAAATCGACGCCAAACACAACGCCATGGCACCGGAAGTCGACGGCCGCGGCGGCCTGGAGCCAACGCGTTATGATGACTGGGAAATCAAGGGTTTAACAGTCGATTTCTAGGCGGCGGCCTTTGCCAGCTTCCGCACTTCGTCCGAAATCGCCTTGGCCAGATCCTTTTGCGGTTCCGCTTCCAAATGAACCGCGTCCACGTCGCTCACGGACACAACGCTGCCCGTATCGAAAAAGGCAACGCCGTAGGTTTCTGCCAGGTTCTTGTAAACACCCGCCAGAAGCTTGGACTGGGCCACACTGTGGTCTTCTGAGAAAAGGCCGGCATATTCCTTGCCCGTAAAATCCCCAAGCGGCGGCGGCGACATCAAAAGTACTTTTGGAGCGCGGCCTTCGACATCATCGGTCGCTTGCGTCGCGGCGAACAGCAGCCGGCCCATCGCAAGACCGATCGCATCAGCGCTCATCTGAAACCGGTCCTGAAGATCATTCGTTCCGAGCATGATGATCAGAATGTCGATTGGCATGTGCGTCTTTCGCACGGTTGCCAAGTGCTCAAGACCGTTTTTGTCGCCGCGGGCAGGGTCTTCGAAAACAGTTGTCCGCCCGTTGACGCCCTCTTCGATGACATAATAATCAGAGCCAAGTTCCTTTTGCAGGAGGCGTGTCCAGCGCTCGTCGTGGCCGTAGCGGGTCTTTGTTCCCGGCACAAACCCCCAGGTGAGCGAATCACCGAAACAAACGACGGAGAGGGGATCTTTTCCCGACATATTAAATCCATAGACCTGCGTGTGAAATCCAAGCATTGGACCCTAGTGGATCCTTAAAAGCGTGGCAATCGCATGCAGATTGGCGGTGATGTTCTGCTTGGTTAATAAGAGATTTACCAAGGACGGGATAGGGTCGGGCAAACGTTTTGCGTAACGACTGCCGGATCTTGAATGACTGCCAGCCAGACCACCTACAAGCGCGGCGCCGCGCTGCCGGGTTCCAACCCTTTCCAACGCCTTGCCGACTTGCTTGACGGGCAAACTCCGGGCCTCGACCCGATAATGATGACGATCGGTGAGCCCCAGCATCCGATACCCGCTTTCACGGCTGAAGTGCTGGCGGAAAACATGGCTGACTTCCGCCGCTATCCGCCGATTAACGGCACACCGGAGTTCCGCAGCACGATCGCGGACTGGCTCGACAAGCGCTATGGCCTGAATGGCACCATTGACCCGGATTTTGGCGTCCTGCCGCTGAACGGCTCCCGTGAAGGCCTTTCATTCGGGGCAATTGCCGCCCGCGATCAACTGGACAAGGGACTGGACCATCCGGCTGTCATTCTGCCGAACCCTTTCTATCAGACCTACGCGGCCGCAGCTCATGTCGCAGATGGCGAGACCGTTCTTCTGGATGCGGTTTCCGAGCACCAGTTCCTGCCGGACCTGGACTGCCTGGAACCGGCGCTTCTGGACCGGACTGTCGCCTTTTATGTTGCCTCGCCTACCAATCCGGAAGGCTCGGTCGCGACGCTGGAATACTGGCAGAAACTGATCGGCTTGGCCCGCAAGCACCGCTTCATGATCTTCGCAGACGAGTGCTATTCGGAAATCTACCGGACAACCCCGCCCCCGGGCGTTCTGGAAGCCACGCATCGCATGGGCACGGATTTTTCCAATATCGTTGTTCTGAATTCCCTGTCGAAGCGCTCCAATCTTGCCGGATTGCGGTGTGGATTTGCAGCCGGCGATCCTGTTTTCCTGAAAAAATGGGCAAAGTTCCGCGGCCTTGCAGCGCCGCAAGTGCCCTTGCCCGCGCAGGCCGTCGCGGTCCGCGCCTATCGCGACGAAGCCCATGTTGAGGAAAACCGGCGGCTTTATAACGAGAAATATGAAGCCGCAGAGCGCCTCCTTGGTCCAATCCTCGGCCCTGTAACAACCGAGGCAGGCTTCTTTCTCTGGCTCAATGTCGAAAAGTGGGGAGACGGTGTTTCCGTCACACAGGCCCTTTGGCGCGACACTGGCGTGAAGGTCCTGCCGGGCAGCTATCTGGCATCTGATCAATCAGATGGCAGCAATCCAGGCCGGAATTACATCCGCGCAGGGTTGGTGGCGCCCCTTGCGCAGACAGAGATCGCTCTTGAGCGTGTGGCAAACTGGTTGGGAGACAAGGCATGAGACGGGCCAGTGCAGTGCGCGGATCGGGCCGCCGGGCCGCGGTCGATCTTCTGGACACAGAGAGTCCGGCCAAGCGTTTTTTAAGACGGAACCTAACCGGTGCGGCCGGTCTCGGGATCATCTCCATTGCGGCGGCCCTCGCAGCCGCCCTTGCCACCTGGTCCGTCAATGATCCGAGCCTGAACCATGCGACAGGTGGACCTGTGCGCAATGCGCTCGGCGCTCCAGGCGCAATTGTTGCCGACGTCTTGATGCAGACGATTGGCCTTGCGACGGCTGTTTTTCTCGTTCCCCTGGTGTTATGGGGCTGGCGGCTCTTGACCGGCCATGCTCTTGGCATCGGCCGCAAGCGTCTTTTCTACTGGGTTCTCGGATCCGGGCTTTCGGCTGGCGCGCTTGCGGCGCTTCCCGTTCCGCAAAGCTGGCCGTTACCGACAGGCCTTGGCGGGTTTCTGGGAGACATGATCCACGGTGTCCCGGCTATTTTAACCAGCAACCTGACGAGCGGCGCTGCAACGATCATTGGCGGCCTTGGCCTCGGCGTTCCAGCTGGACTTCTCCTCCTTGCTTCAGCCGGTTGGCTGGGCCGCGCAGGTGAACCTGTAGAGCATATCGAGCCGCGTCGGACCCCGGCCGGGCATGGCAAATCCATCGAAGACGATCTCGGCCTTGATGATGAGGAGGAAGGCGAAAGCCGCTTGTCTCTGATGGCGACGGCCTTTGCGGGACAAGTCAGCCACATCGGGCTTTTGGCGGTGACACAGGTCCGCCGGATGACCGGCTTGAAGCGCGCGCCCGTCCATGACGACGATGAGGACTGGGACGGTATTGACGAGCACGATGACTACGAGCCGGAAGAACCTGCTCAGAAGAGCCGTCTGCAGTCGTTCCGCAGGGCACTGACCGGCCGCCTGATGCCGGAAGACGATGACGGTCTGGACGAGTTCTACGAGCGCGGCCACATGACTGAGCCCGACGCCCATGATCTGGATGATCCCTTTGGCGAGGAGGGCGAGGACTTCGGCCCGGACGATTTCCTGATCGACAAAGGCCCGGTCTCCGGCGAGCCGTTGCCGGGTGATACACCAAGACCGGTTGGTATTGCAGCCCCTGAACCAGCTCCAGCACCTTCGGGACGAGCAGCTGCGCAGCCTACGCCGACTGGCCGCGTCATTCCACCAGCGCCAAAACCGAAACAGAGCAAACGCGCGATAGAGGAAGCGCAGCCCTCTTTCCTCGGTGCCCCGGAAGAGTACGAATTGCCGCCGCTGCGCCTGCTTGCAGAAGCCAAGGCCGCCGGCAAGGTTCCAGGTCTTTCTGCGGATGCTCTGGAACAAAATGCCCGTATTCTGGAAGGGGTTCTGGAAGACTTCGGTGTACGCGGCGAAATCATTGAAGTGCGCCCGGGCCCGGTTGTCACACTCTACGAACTCGAACCCGCACCCGGTATCAAGTCGTCCCGAGTTATTGGTCTGGCAGATGACATCGCCCGTTCCATGAGTGCTATTTCTGCCCGTGTTGCGGTCATCCCCGGCAAGAATGCCATCGGCATCGAACTGCCGAATGCACGCCGCGAAACCGTTTACTTGCGCGAAATGCTCGCTGCTCAGGATTTTGAAAAATCGAAATCCAAGCTGGCACTTGGCCTCGGCAAGACAATCAACGGTGAAGGTGTGGTTGCCGATCTTGCCCGCATGCCACACTTGCTCGTTGCCGGTACAACCGGGTCGGGTAAATCGGTCGCCATCAACACCATGATCCTATCGCTGCTATACCGGCTGACACCGGATCAGTGCAAGATGATCATGATCGATCCAAAAATGCTGGAATTGTCGATCTATGACGGCATTCCGCATCTTCTGACCCCGGTTGTGACCGACCCGAAAAAGGCCGTTGTTGCCCTGAAGTGGACCGTCCGCGAGATGGAGGACCGCTACAAGAAGATGTCCAAGATGGGCGTCCGCAACATCGACGGCTACAACACCCGGATCAAGCAAGCCCTGGATAAGGGCGAAGAGATGACCCGTACCGTCCAGACAGGCTTTGACCGGGATACGGGAGAGCCGATCTACGAGGAAGAACAGCTGCCGCTGGAGACGATGCCGTATATCGTGGTCATCGTCGACGAAATGGCCGACCTGATGATGGTGGCCGGCAAGGACATTGAAGGCGCGATCCAGCGCCTTGCGCAGATGGCCCGTGCCGCAGGTATCCACCTGATCATGGCAACGCAGCGTCCGTCCGTCGATGTCATCACGGGCACCATCAAGGCGAACTTCCCGACCCGGATTTCCTTCCAGGTCACTTCGAAGATCGACAGCCGCACGATCCTGGGCGAAATGGGTGCAGAACAGCTGCTTGGTATGGGCGACATGCTGTTTATGGCCGGTGGCGGCCGGATCCAGCGTGTTCACGGGCCTTTTGTCTCCGATGACGAAGTGGAAGAGGTGGTCAAACACCTCAAGGTTCAGGGTACGCCGCAATATCTGGAAGCCGTGACGGAAGAAGATGAATCTGCCGACAGTCCTTATGATGGCGGTGCGGCCTCCGGCAGCGGAGACAGCAACGATCTTTATGACCGGGCCGTTGCAATTGTTCTGAAAGACAAGAAGGCTTCTACTTCCTATGTCCAACGGCGCCTGTCGATCGGCTACAACCGGGCTGCGTCGCTCATCGAGCGCATGGAGCAGGAAGGCTTGATCAGCGCTGCCAACCATGCCGGTAAACGTGAAATTCTGGTGCAAAACGGGTTGGATGAGGATTTCTGATCCTCGTCCGCCCAAGGTTTGCCATAGACACTTCCTAGTTAAGATGAAACGGTTGAACCTAGCACCAGATTAGGACTTTGAATCATGCTGACACGCTTCGTTTCCCGCATCGCCAAGTCAACAATCCGGCCGGTCGTCGCTCTGGCAATGGCCGCTGCCATGACCGCCCCGGCTCTGGCCTTGAGCGATCAGGAGCAGCAGACCCTTCAGGACCTGAACGCCTATTTCAACTCCGTGAAGACCATGCACGGCGACTTCATCCAGTTTGGTCCGGACGGTAGCCAGTCGGACGGGAAGTTCTATATGGCGCGCCCCGGCAAGGTCCGGTTCTATTATAACAAGCCTTCGGTTCTGGACATTGTGGCCGACGGCAAGTCGGTATCGGTGCGTGACCGCAAGCTGAATACGCAGGATATCTGGCCGCTTGGACAAACGCCGTTGCGCTTTCTTCTGTCGGATTCCATTGATCTCCAACAAGACACCAACGTGACGAATGTGCTCGTCGAGGAAGATCTCGTCACGGTGACCATTTTCGACAAGACCAAGTTCAACTCCGGAACCCTGACCCTGATCTTTGACGCAAAAGACTATGCGCTCAAGCAATGGACCGTGACCGATCAACAGGGCTATGACACGTCGGTTGCCGTCTACAATGTCGTCTCCAACGGTCCAACCAATCCGGATCTCTTCAAGATCGACTACCTGGCAAATTCCCGCCAGTAACTCGAACAAAGCGCAGTCCTGCAGGACAATGGATAAAACGCCGTCCCTTCCTTTGGTCCGCAGGATCTTTGCCGACTACTGCGACCGGCATGGCTTGTCGCTCATTTGTGACGAAGGATCAGGGCAGGCGGGCTATATAGAGCTTGCCGACGGACGCCGCCGCTTCTTTCGCGGAACCCACTTCGATCTCAACCCGCTCGGCGCTGCCGAAATCGCAGGCGACAAGGCTTACACACTCAGCTTTTTGAAACGGGATGGCTTCACTGTCCCGGATAGCATCCTCGTTCATGGCTCTGACGTCTTGGCAAGCCTGCGGGTTCATAAGCCCGGGATTGCCGCGAAGATGCACTCGACCGAAGACGCGCTGCACTTCGCAGAAGCTGTTGGATATCCGGTTTTCGTCAAACCGAACAGCGGACAGGAAGGAGAGGATGTGGTGCGCCTGGGCAAACAGGCAGACCTTCAGCACGCCCTGACCGATCTCCTGATGCAGCATTCCTCACTTCTCGTCCAAAAAGCCGTTGAGGGTGCAGATCTCAGGATCCTGGTTATGGATGGAGACGTCTTACTGGTACTGGATCGCCAACCAGTTCAGGTGGAAGGAGACGGCGAACAGACGGTCGAACAACTTGCCTTCGGTGTTGCCGGCCTGAATTTCCGCGATCCGCGTGTTGAACCTGAACTCACACGGCAAGGTCTTTGCTCCGCGTCCATTCCGGAGAAAGGACAAATTGTCGAGCTTTTGCCAAACAAAAATCTGTCCGCTGGAGCAAAAGCCAGGGACATCACGAACAGCGTTGCGGATGATCTGAAAGAGACTGCAGTTTCGATCTGCGGAAGCCTTGGGCTGCGCTATGCAGGCATCGACCTGATCGCAGAAAACCCAAAAAAGCCCGAAAGCCGTTACGCGGTTCTCGAGGTCAATGCAGCGCCCGGGCTCAACCGGTATGCCGCCCAGGGCACTGAAGAACTTGCAAAGGTTACAAGTGTTTATGAGCGCGTCCTCGACGCGCTCACAGGCAAAAGCACTTAGTAGTCGCCGAGCTTGATATCCCGGGAATACTCGCCGTCGACTTCTTTCGTTACGGCCTGACCACAGATGGTTTCACCCTTGGTCGCGTCATAGGTCAGGGACGGGGACCCGCTGAGTTCCCAGCCCTTGTTGAGCGCTTCGGTGACCCGGTGGCAGAACTCGCTGCTGTCGACATTGGTGATGAAGCGATAAAGTTTCATGCGGTACTCTCTGAATTGTCTACGAGCGGGCCGCGATCGCGTCTGCAATCGCAATCACCCGCTTGCCCATGTCCGCATGTAGCCGTTCGACCATCTTTCCGTCCACCTGAATTGCGCCTTTCGATGCATTTTCGGGAAGATCGAATATCTCGTTGATTTTGCGTGCCCAGGCCACTTCGTCCTCAGTCGGGCTGAACGCCGCGTGGCAGGACCCGATCTGTTTCGGATGTATCAAGGTTTTTCCGTCCATCCCCATTTCAGCCCCCTGCGCACATTCGGCGGCAAAACCTTCCTCATCCTGAAATGCGTTGTAGACGCCATCTAGGATGTCGATGCCACCAGCCCGCGCAGCCGCGACACAGGTCATCAGCCACGGCATCATGACCGCCCGGCCCGGCGCCAACCGCGCACGGGTCTCCTTGGCCAGATCATTGGTGCCCATGACAAAGCAGGACAGGCGGACTTCCGGATCCCGTCCACAGGCCCCAATGGCGCCAGCATTCAGCATGGCCTCCGGCGTTTCCATCATCGCCCAAAGCTGGATTGAGCTCGACGCGCCATGCATCGACAAAAGATGCGCGACTTTTTGCAGATCAGCCGGGCCATTGACCTTGGGAACGAGGATCGCATCCGGGTTTGCTTTGACGGCAGCCTTCAAATCGTCATCGCCCCAGACAGTGTCTAGGCCATTGATCCGGATAACCACTTCCCGCTCGCCATATCCGCCTTCCGAGACCGCAGTCACGATCTGCTGACGCGCTATTTCCTTTGCATCTGGCGCCACTGCATCTTCGAGATCCAGAAGTAGGCAGTCGACATCAAGGGTTTTGGCTTTTTCGAGCGCGCGGGCATTGGACCCCGGCATGTACAGCGCGGAGCGGCGGGGCTTGAAGGTCTCACTCATGAAAGGCGTCCGTGGTTCTTGTTGCTGCGCAGCACGCTAACGGCAACGATCCACGGAATCCACTCGCCTTTTGGCTCACTCCGCTGCGGTACCCGGCGCGGATTTCTAAAAGAACAGATTGAGAGGCCAGAGCGTCGGCTCCGAATTGAGGCCTTCCTTTCGCCCTCTTGATTTGGGCGGATGAAATCATGAACTCCGGAAAAACAAACGACCACCAGGCAATTTTGATTCAAGTCCTTGATCCCCGAACGCCTTTTGGACATGGTGGGCGTCGCTTCTGTTCCTTATCTCCGGAGATTTCATGAGCAAGACGGAAATCAAGGCTCTCGGGCTCGATGACGCCCATCAGCTTGCCCCGCTCATTGCCGAAAATGCACAGGCCCTGAAACGCGGCGCCCCGCGCCGGCCTGACGAGTTCTATGCCGAACGGATCCTTGGCGACAAAACCGCAGAGGTCCTTGGCGCGTTCAACGGCGACACTCTGATCGGCTTTGCGGTCTATTTCGACCTGCCGGAACTGATCACAGGCCTCCGGATCGGCCAGCTGGATGACATCTATGTCCATCCGGACCATCGCAATCAGGGGATCGGCCGGAAACTCATCGAAACACTGGTGAGTGAAGGTCAAAGCCGCGGTTGGCTACACCTGCGCTGGATTGTGCCGGGTAAGAATACGCCTGCGGTCGCACTTTATGAAAAGATCGCAGAACCGGATCACCGCAAAAGCTACGTCATTCCGATCGACCGGATTGCCGGCGACTGATCCATCGGCCTCAGGATCCCGCCTGAAACAAGGGTGGGATCCGGCCAAGCGTGACAAATCCCATTCGCATCAGACCATTGTCGATCAAAAGCGGTATCTCGATCGCGGGATCACCGTGATGGTCCGTTCCAGTCGGTTGAAGACTGGACAACATGCTTTCTACAATACTGAATTCATTGCTGTTCGGCGGAAAGAGTGGCCGGATGGAGTTCAACATGTCGCCGGGTTGAACGAGGGTAAGCGTCAATGTGCCGGACAAAGCCCCGGCCCCGTTCACAGTCAGATCGCCCCTGCCGCCAAAACGGCTCGCGCCAAGCGCCACTTCGGCCAGGACCAATCGCACTGGCAATTCGCCGCCATTTGCCAGCACAAGCGAGCGCAGGTCGGCACCAGACAACAACGGTGCGCCATTGAGGACCTGTAGATGCATCCGTGCATCCACCGGATTGGTCAGTGACGGCAGCTGTTCCACCATCAGGCCATCAATGGAGAAAAACCCATCGACTGCACCGGTCGTCTCTGGCGATGGACGCAAATGAAATTCAGCCTTTTCGGACACGACCCGTGCTTCAGCGGCAGGGTTTTGAACTCTCAAAGCCGGCTTGGTAACAACAACATCGACCTTTCCGAGCGCTTCGGTGGAATATCTGGCGCTGGCTCGAGCTGTTTCCCAGGTCAATTCGCCGGAAATACCCGCCAGAGGCAACGATAGGGCTGCCGGTGTTGCGGCCTCGAAAATGACATGCCAGGGATTGTAGACCAACGCGACTGCGGTCAGACCGCCCACGGCACTTTCGCTGCCGGACAAATCAAGTGATTTCAAATCATCACAGCGGATTTCGTAGCGCCATGGATAGCCGCCGATCGTCAGGTCATTACACGTGACTTCTGTGCCTTGCTCGGAGAACCGGCCGAATTGCACGTCCAGTTGATCAGCCAGGACAGTACGTCCGTAAGCCCAGGCTCCGGACCAACCGGCAACCACGATGACGATGAACCCGATCAGAAGAAGATACTTACGTTTGCTTGGTGTTTTTCCGGCGGCAGTATCAGAAGACACGAATGAATTCTCCTTCAGACATCAAACAAATCGCGGCAGCATTGAAACGACCGGCAACGCTTGGTATCCCGGCATGTCCGTAACCACATGGCTTGAGACCGGGCGCAAGCGAAGAGACAGGATGATATGAGCGATTTTTGGGTGTTTGGCTACGGGTCATTGATGTGGAACCCGGGATTTGACCACTTGCATGCCGAACCTGCTCTTCTGCATGGCGCTCATCGGTCCTTATGCGTTTATTCGTGGGTCCACCGGGGTACCGAAGCCCGGCCTGGGCTTGTCTTCGGCCTCGACAATGGCGGCACCTGCCGGGGCATGGCATATCGGGTCGCAACGGAGAACTGGCCGACAACGCTCGAATACCTCCGTGCCCGCGAGCAAACGACCATGGTCTACAAGGAACATTGGCACAACATCTCTCTGGATAGTGGCCAGAAGGTGGAAGCCCTGGTTTACATGGTCGATCATGGCCATCCGCAATATGCCGGTGCCTTGCCCCTGGAGAAACAGCTCGAAATAGTCAATGGCGCCGTCGGGAAATCCGGACCGAACCCGGAGTACGTCATCAACACGGCGGCTCACCTCGATGAGATGCAGATCACCGATACCGGGCTGACTTGGCTCGCCGAGCAGTTAAAAACAGTCACGAAACGTTAGGGTTAGGCATCTGTCGAGGCTGGAATGTTTTTCAATACCGGCGACGGGTTATCGGCGGAGCGGGCTTCCTCGATCAAGCGATTGCTGGCGGTTTCGATCTTTTCGATCATTGTGTCGTAGAGCTCTTGCGCTTCCAAACCCGGCAGGATTGACGGCAAGATCTCGACAATGACCGTTCCAGGGTGAACCATGAAGGATGCCCGCGGCCAATAAACGCCCGCGTTATGAGCGATCGGGACAACAGGGCACTCCAGGTTCTTATAAAGATGCGCAATCCCGAACTTGTATTTGGGCTCCGCACCGGCGGGACGGCGCGTGCCTTCCGGGAAAATCAGAATCTGGCGTTTATCTGCAATCTTTTCCTTCGCGGCTTCCATCATAGCAGCGAGTGCTTCGGAGCGTTTGCCGCGATTGATCGGGATCTGATCGAACTTCATTGTGTACCAGCCGAAGAAAGGCAGCCAGTTGAGTTCACGCTTCAGGATGAATGCCGGCCTTGGAAACAACGGAATAAGGCCCACGGTTTCCCACGCGGACTGGTGTTTCATCGCCGCGATGTAACCAACACTCGGCAGGTTTTCCCGGCCGCGGATCTCCACGTTGAGTCCCGCCACATATTTCATCAGAAGGATCAACGATTTGGACCAGACATGCGGGATCCACCAGCCCCATTTGCGGGGCAACAGAAGAACCGGCAGATACAACAGCATCTGAACCAGCGTGACTGAATAAAACAGGATCTGAAAAACCGTTGAGCGCAGTACGAGCATGGGACCTGTGAAGCTTGTAAGGATCAACCGCCGCTGAAACGCCGCAGGTTAAGAGCTCAGCTCATGCTGCGCACGGCAATTCGAAGTCGTGCGACGGTATACTTCACATATTCGCGGATGAGAAGACGGATCGTGGCGGGCTTGGTGTGCCAGGCCTCAAGTTGAAGATCCTTTGCAAAGACCGGGTAGCCGATCAGCGTCACATCGGGCAGCGCACCGGACAGTTCTGCAGTTGCGCGTGGCAAATGATACGCGCTTGTGACCACAAGGAGAGAATCGAACCCGTTCTTGCGAACCCAGTTTGCAGTCTCGGTCGCGTTGCCAGCCGTGTTCAAGGCAACCCGGTCCAGCTCCACGCTGCCTTCTTCCAGCGGTTTCGCAGATGCGGTGACGACAGCAATCTGTTTCCGCGTGGTTCCAGGATGCACGCCCGAAATGAGAAGGCGTCCGGCATGGCCTTCTTCGAGCAATCGGACGGCCTCACTGACACGTTCCTGACCGCCGGTCAAAACCACGATCGCATCAGCCTGCGGGCTCAAAGGAACGGTTGCCGTTGAGACCCTGTTGGCAAAGTTCGCAAATTGGATCGTTGTTCCAACGACGAAAACGGTGACACACGCCACAAGAAACGTTCGCAGAGCGAAGCGCCGTTTTACCCGCGCATCTTCGGTCACAGAGGCGCAAGAAGGGGAACTCCCCGGAGCATGTCCGCCAGGGTCGAGCCGGGTGACCGGCAGGGTTGTCCCGTTTTTGCCGCCCGCATCAATCGCGGGATCTGCCTGTGTCATAAGGAGACCGTAGAAGATGATTCGGCCAATTTCGCGGCATTTTCACGCAAAAATCAATCCACTTTCGCCAAATGTGCCTTCACCGCGAGGCCGGATGTCAATGCTGTCAACACGGCGACCAGAAACACAACACCAAAGACGCCAAAGTAGCCCGGCAAACTGACAGATACTGTTCCAAATAGGGCGGAGAGCTGGTCGGAACCAGCCTGTCCAGTTCCCTGGCGGGTCATCATATCCAAAAGCACAAAGCAAACGATCGACGCCAGGCCGCCCGAAACGCCACCCTTTAGGCCCAGCACAAGGAAGTGCCGCTGGAATTCCCGGGCAATGAAGGTGTCTTCTGCACCGACAAAATGGAGCACGGAGACAACGTCCTTGTTTCCAGCCATCGCTGCCTGCGTTGCAAAGACAACACTGAGGACCATGGATCCCAAGACAAGAAGCATGATCGCAAATCCACCAGCAACGACTGTTCCAGCCATCGCAGATAGTCTGGATGTCCAGACGGAATGGTCATCTACGCTCGCGCCCGTCACATTCTGACGGATGGTCGCCCGGAGTTGCTCAAGATTCAAAAGGGATGGATCTGCAATGGTAATCTGAATAAGCCGCGGCACGGGCAAGCCGTCGAGTTGCAAGCCATCGCCAAGCCACGGCTCCAAGAGCGCTTTTGTTTCGGAATCTGAAAGCGCGCGCACGCTATCTATTCCGGAGAATTCCTGTGCAAGCGCAACCGCCTTGTCGATCTCGCGCAGCATATCGACGCCTTCCGTCGGGCGGATCTGGATCGTAATCTCGCGCACGAGGTCGTTTTGCCACGCGTCGGCGGCATCCCAGACGATCGATACTGCGCCAACTGTCAGACAGGCGAGGAAACTCATGATCGCAACAACGAGTGTGAGCGCGCGCCCTGCCACCGACTGCGGTGGTACAATCGCTGCGGAGGGGCGGAGTTTTGCAGCATCCCCTTTGGGGGCCGATTTCGATTTCGGCGCGGGCTTACGGGCAGGTTTCTTGGGCCGGCCCGTCTTCCGCTGCGGCCGGACTGAGACTTCCGGAGCCTTTTTGCCGTCTTGTTTTTTGGACCCTGCCATTGCCTGCCTAATCGAAGATGGTAAGGCGACCCTCGGCAAGGACCATCCGCCGGGCATCCACCTGTTCCAAGAGTGCAATATCATGCGTTGCAATGACAACGGACGTTCCAAGTTTGTTGAGTTCGATAAAAAGGCGCAATAGACGCCGGGCAAGGGGCGGGTCAACGTTGCCGGTCGGCTCATCGGCCAACAGAACTTCTGGCCGGGTAATCAAGGCGCGGGCAATCGCGGCGCGCTGTTTCTCCCCGCCGGACAAGACTGGCGGTAATACATGCATTCTGTCGCCAAGCCCAACCCATTTCAGAAGGTCGATCACATCGGAGCGATATTCAGCTTCATCCTTTCCTGCGACCCGAAGCGGCAAGGCTACGTTTTCGTAAGTCGTCAGATGGTCCAGCAAGCGGAAGTCCTGAAACACCACCCCAACCTTGCGCCGGAGGGCTGGCAGTTCCTGCTTGCTGATCACACTCATGTCGCGGCCAAACACGTTGATCAGCCCGCGCGTCGGGCGCAACGACATGAACAGCAACCGTATCAAGCTGGTTTTTCCGGCACCTGACGGGCCGGTCAGAAACTGAAAGGATTGCGGCTCGATCTGAAATGTGAGGTCCTGCAGGATCTCCGGACCCATGCCATATCTTAATCCGACATTTTCGAAACGGATCACGCCCGCGACTCCTGTTGATGGGCTGCACGCTAACCGCGCGCCGTTAACGAAGCATTAAACATATAAAGGTCCACTATGCGGTGGAAAGTCCGTGATCGAACGCACTGGCCGTTGTCCAATATTTCATGCCGGAATCCACGCTGATCGATTACACTGTGACACAGTTTGAAGATGCCATGGCGAAAGGTCTTCTCAGATGAAGATCACCTGTCCGGACTGCAATACCTCCTATGGAATTAAACCTGAAGCCCTTGGGCCAGAGGGTCGCAGTGTGAAATGCGCCAAGTGCGGCAACCGGTGGTTCGTGTCTCCCAAAGATGAGGACAAGGACACGGCTGCATTCGAAGCGGATGCCGCGGAAGACGATAGCCCCGGCAAGCCGGCGGCTGACAACAAAACAGACAGCGCCAAGGACGAAGAAGATTGGGCCGCCGATGATGATGCTGGCGAAGGCGATCAGGATGACTTTGCCGCAGAGGACGACCCAGAGCCGGTTGCGGACGTCAGGCCACCGATAAAGGACACATCGCCGTCCAAGGCTGAGGCCAGCTCTCAAAAATCAGCCGCAGAAGCGGCACCAGACGTCGATCCCAAATCCGCAGATATCGAGACGCTGGCAAAGCGGCCCAAGATCATAGTCAATCCGGACAAGTTCCGGACCAACAGAATTGGCGCAATCATTGATTGGCTCTTGCGGCGGAATTACCGGCGCATTGGAGGTGTCTTGCTGCTCGGCGGAGCACTCGCCATGACTGTAATGCTGGTCTTGATGCGCGATACGTTGGTCAAACAATCCCCGGACCTTGCGAGCCTGTACAGCATGGTCGGCCTGGATGTGAACTTGCGCGGATTGGAATTCAGAAATCTCAGAACATTTATGGAAGTAGAAGACGGGCGGCGTGTTCTTGTAGTAGAAGGCTCCATTCGAAACCTACAGAAAGAAAGAAACAGCGTCCCCGCGGTCCGATTGTCCATACGAAGCGCAGACTTTCAGGAAGTTTATGCCTGGACCGTCGAACCCCGAACCAAAAACCTGAACGCCCTTGATGAAACCCGGTTCAGAACCATTTTGGCGGATCCGCCGGACGGGGCTTCCGACATTC
The DNA here is from genome assembly GCF_055755305.1 of Roseibium sp. R5. NCBI lineage: Bacteria > Pseudomonadati > Pseudomonadota > Alphaproteobacteria > Hyphomicrobiales > Stappiaceae > Roseibium > Roseibium sp. R5. The sequence continues at coordinate 1,183,513 of NZ_CM146910.1, read as the reverse complement.
AGGTGCGGTTCGTAGATCGCGACCAGCGCAATATTGTTCTCGAGTGACCATGACAGCCAACATTTTTACCCTTTATGACGAAGACACCATTGCAGAGCGGGTCGCCTCGCTCGCGGGGGAGATCACCAAAGCCGATCCGGACCGCTTGCTGGTGGTCGCCGTTTTGAAGGGAAGTTTTATCTTCGCAGCCGATTTGGTGCGCGCGATGCACCGTGTGGGTCTTGAACCGGAGATGGAGTTCATCCATCTATCTTCTTATGGAGCTGGCACCGAAAGCCAGGACATCCGCATATTGCGCGATGTCGAAAGTGACGTTAACGGCCGGGACATAATTCTCGTGGATGATATCCTGGAATCCGGTCGGACACTGGCGTTTGCGAAAGATCGGTTGATCAATCGGGGCGCCAAATCGGTACAGATCGCAGCCTTGCTGGACAAGCCTGAGCGCCGCAAAGCTGCCATATCTGCTGATTACGTTGGCTTTACCTGTCCTGATAAGTTTGTCGTCGGATACGGTATGGATATGGGGCACGCCTGGAGGCAATTGCCCTTCATTGGTTACGTGATTCCGCCAGAGGCGGAGGCAACGGACGGCAAGACGGGAGAGTGAGCATGGCTCGCATTCTTCTTACAGAAGATGATGAAGCAGTGCGCAGCTTCGTGAAAAGAGCGCTGGAACTCGACGGCCACACTGTGGACCCGGCAGAGGACGGCGGCGAAGCCGTGGAGATCCTGACCAGAGAAAAGGGCAGCTACGACCTGCTCCTTTCCGACATCAAAATGCCTGTGATGGACGGGATCGCATTGGCGCTTCACACTGCGCGAGACTACCCAAACCTTCCAATTCTCCTGATGACAGGCTTTGCAGACCAGCGGGAGCGCGCCAGCGGGCTCGATGCTCTCGTGCATGACGTGGTCACAAAGCCGTTTTCTCTTGCAGATATTCGCGCTGCGGTTCGTGGTGCAATCTCAGGTGTGCAGCCACAGGCGAACCGCCGTTACGCCTAAACGTTTACAGCAATGATCGAATAAAAAACCCCGCCAGGAGCGGGGTTTTTTGTGCCTTATTTTATACCGAACTCATGTCAGTACCGTTTCAGCAGACGCTCAAGATAATCCAGCTCAAGCTGCGGGCGGGACGGATCTGAGAACCGGCGGCGCAGTTCTTCGAGAATCCGCCGGGCCCGCTGAACATCAATCTCGTCAGGGATCTGAACACGGTTATTGAAGTCAGGACCCTCGGTTCGGCGCGGACGGCCGAGCGGATCTTCGTCCATCGGCGACGGTCCGCTTGGATTTCCAGCCCCTTCGCCCTGGCCCATCATTTGTTCCGTCATGCCTTGCGCGCCGCGCCGCAAAGCATCCAGCGCATCACCCTGCTGACCGAGCGCTTGTTGTCCCTGACCTTCGCCGAGCGACTCCTGGGCTTGTCCCATGGATTCACCCGCCTCACCGAGCGCCTGGTTCTGACCCATGCCATTCTGGTTCATCTGCTCCATGAGTTCCTGGAGCTTTTGAGCCAATTCGCCCTGGCCCTGCTGAAGCTGATCCAGCATCTGCTGTAGTTGCTCTTGCGTGAGCTGTTGCTGCTGCCCTTGTTGTTGCTGACCTTGCTGACCGGGCTGGCGCTCACCCTGACGCTGTTGCTGCTGGTCTTGATTGAACTGATGGGTGTCATCCATGAGCTGCTGCTGGCGTTGGATCATCTCGCCAAGCTCATTGAGCATCTCCATCATTTCGCTGGACATGTTATTTGGCATCATCTGCGGCCGACCGGCCTGCAGATTTTCCAGCATTTGCTGCATTTGAGCCAAAAGTTCACGGGCAGCATCCCGTGACCCGGTGCGGGCGAGTTCTTCAATGCGGTCCAGCATCTCGCTCAAGTCCTGCTGGCTGAGGGATTGCTGGTCACCGTTGAAGGGCTGCATGGCCTGCGGATTGCGCTGCATCTGTTCGGCGAGCGCTTGCATATACTCGCTCAGCGCCTGACGTAGTTCCTGGGTAAGCCGCGCGATTTCCTCGTCACTCGCCCCTTCTTCCAACGCCTTGCGTAACGCCTCCTGTGCCTCGCGCAGCTTCCGCTCTGCCATCGAAAGATCGCCGTCCTCGATGGACAGCGCCAGATCCCACAACAACGGCAGAAGCGCTTTGAGCTCTTCGTCCGTATTCGCCTTGATCAATTGGCGATAGGCGAAGTCCATTCCGAGATAAGTGCGCGCCTGGACGTCGAAGACATCCGGGGCCAGCATCAAGGCGTCAAACGACGTGATTACCGTCGGATGGTTTTGCGCATCCAGAGCCAGATTGCGCCGCTGTTCCACAACTGCACGTGCAAGCGGTTTGCTGAACCGGCGTTGCGGCAACGTGATCCGGTAGTGTGGTGAGATGCCTTCTTGTCCAGCCTGATCACGCGCCAGAAGGTTCAAATCCACTTCAGACCCGGCCCAGGGGTGAGATGTCAGATCCCGGATTGTTTCGCCTGTTTTCGCGGTCCCAGCCTGCGGAGGCAGGGAAAGCGGAAAAATAGGGGCATCCACCAACGGGCGCGGCACATGACCGTCAGCCCGGTTGGGATCCGGCAACGGCGTAATACGGGCTTCGGCCGAAACGACGCCGTAGTCGTCATTGACGAGATAAGAAAACTTCAGCGCCCCGCTCAACTGCTCTTCCGGGTCGTCCGTCAGGCGGATGACCGGAGCATCATCCGGGCGGACGGCAAAGACAAATGTGAGGAATGGATCGTTACCAGACTTCAGATCGACAATACCGGTCGCCTCAAGCGTCAACCGGCGTTCTTCTGGAAGCAGCATCCCCGCCTCCGCGCTCGACTGAGGCCCATCCGTTGCGGGATCAATGACTTCAGGTTCCCCCTCAGCCCCTTCCGAAAAGGTCATCACAAGCTCTTTCGCACCTTGTGTGCGAACAACGAGAACAGAACCTTCCGGGACCGAGATAGGGGCGCCCGGATCTCTCAACTGCGCGCTTTCACCAGTCAGATAGATTGGTGGCTCGCTGGTATAGAGCGGCGGCGTCACCCAGGCATCCAGGCGGCTGGGCGGTTCAACGGTCGTAAACGGATTGCGGAACGCAGACCCCAAGCGCTCATTCAATTGCGGCCCGGCTGCAAAAAAGCCGATCAGAACAAGACACACCGCGACAACGCGAATGGCGAGAGGGTCACGGCGGTAGGCTTTGGGCTGCGGCCCTTTGGAGCGGATGTCGGCCAGTGCCTGTGCCGTGCGCCGCTAATGCAGCATCCAGATCGCTTCACTCTGGCGATCGCCGGCACCGACTGACAGTTCATCCTCAAGCGTGGTCAGCGGTCGGTGACCATAGTCAGAGGATTGTTCAACCCGGGTCAAAGCTTCGCCGCGGGTCGGCCAGGAGATCTTGAACAGATCACGAGACACCCAAATGGCGGCCCCTAAGAACAGGACAACACCAATTGGCCCCATCCAGACCGGCAGGACCAGCCATAGCCCAAGCCAAGAGACACCGACAAACAAAACAACGACGATCAAAAGAGGGAACAGAGCGCGCCAGCAACGCTCGGCAAACAGCGCCCATGTGCTGTGCCGAACAAGACGGTTCAGCCGTGACCGGATCAGGGCAGGCCAACCGGCATGTTCCACGGACTCGTTCCGGATCGGATCCGGCTTGTCGTCATTGGTGTGCAAAGGCACCTCCAGATGCTCACAGAAGCAAGGCCGCCGGATAGCGTCCTGCTGCTCCTAGCTTTTGTCCACCCTTATAAGAGTGAGGCATCAGGGGCGCTCCGGCAAGTTGCTGAAACAACTAATTGCCGGAGAATTATGTCAAGAAGTCTTGAGCCAATCGGGAATTTTGTCGAGGTCGAGCAGTTCTTCGTAGCTCGGTCGCGGACGGATAACCGCGAATTGATCAGCGTTTACGAGCACTTCCGGTACCAAAAGGCGTGAATTGTATGTGCTCGACTGCACCGATCCGTAAGCCCCTGCAGAATAAACAGCCAGCATGTCACCGGCATTTACCTTGGGCATATCCCGGTTCTGGGCCAAAAAATCACCGGTTTCACAGACCGGACCGACAACATCTGCCGTGAATCGTTCAGCATTTACATCCGGCTCTGAAACCGGGCGGACCTCGTGATAGGCTTCGTAAAGGGTCGGCCGGATCAGGTCATTCATGCCCGCATCGACAATAATGAAGTTCTTGTCGGCACCTTCCTTCACATAGATGACCTCCGTGACAAGGATCCCGGCATTGCCCGCAATCATGCGGCCCGGCTCAAACATCACCTTGCAGTCAAGTTCGCGAACATGCTTCTTCACGACTTCCGCATAGGCATCCGGATGCGGTGGCGGGTCGTTGTCGGTGACATATGGAATGCCCAATCCGCCACCAAGATCGACATGGTCGATGGCATGGCCCTGGCCACGCAGATCCGTGATCAACTCGCCCAAACGCGCAAAAGCGCTGTCAAATGGCTCAAGCTCGGTGATCTGCGAACCGATGTGCATGTCGATGCCGGTGACCTTCAGGCCCGGCAGGCTTGCAGCGGTTGCGTAAACCTCACGGGCGCGCTGCCACGGGATACCGAATTTGTTTTCCGCCTTGCCGGTCGCAATCTTCGCGTGGGTCTTTGCATCCACATCAGGGTTGATGCGCATGGAGACCCGGGCTGTCTTGCCCATCTTGGTCGCGACGCGGGAAAGCTGATGCAGTTCAGGCTCGGATTCCACGTTGAAACAAAGGATGTCCTCGGTCAGCGCATAAGCCTGCTCGTTTTCCGTCTTGCCGACGCCGGAGAACACGATCTTGTTCGCCGGAACACCTGCTGCCCGCGCCCGGCGCAGTTCACCCTCCGATACAACGTCCATTCCTGCGCCCAATTGGGCCAGTGTTGCCAGAACCGCCTGGTTGGAGTTGGCTTTCATCGCATAGCAGACGAGCGACGGGATGTCGGCAAAGGCTGACGAAAACACCTCATAGTGCCGGGTTAGCGTCGCCGTCGAATAGACGTAGAACGGCGTTCCGACTTCCCGGGCGATTTCCTCGATGGCCACGTCCTCTGCGAACAGGGCACCGCTTTTATAATCAAAATGATGCAAGGGTTTTACTCATGCAGATTTGTGTTCACTTAGTGCCAGTGTTGGCCGTCAATTCCCGATCAGAGGATCGAGGATAAAGCCACCGGAACTCGCCGTCGGTGCCGGTTGTTCAGGCGTATAAATGCCTTGTGTTTCGGCTTGAACCTCCGCCGCGCTCGGCTGTGCAGCGGCCGTGGGCGTGTCCAAGGCCGCCTTTCGGCCGCAACCGGTGAGCAGCAGACCAAGACATAGTCCTGTCATCGCGAAAGTCATCATGCGGCGCGTGGTCACCATTACAGCCCTTCTGGCGGAGAGTTCCTGTTGCTTTCTCCTCGCATGACAGACCCGATTGGGCAAGACCAGTCTTGGCTGTCATGCGACAAACGGAGATAGGGTTCAGCCCTTGGCCAGCTCTTTCAGCCAGCGGCGCGCCTGTTTGCGCACATTCACCGGCGATGTGCCGCCATAGCTCACCCGACTGCGGACCGACTTGTCGACCGACAGTACCGAAAAGACCTCTTGGGTGATCTTCGGTTCAACACCCTGCATCTCTTCCAGAGAAACCTTATGCAATTCAATGCCTTTGCTGACCGCAATCGCAACAATTGCGCCGGTCACGTGGTGGGCGTCCCGGAACGGCAGGCCCAGAACCCGCACCAGCCAGTCGGCCAGATCGGTTGCCGTGGAATAACCGGAGCCGGCGGCCTTTTTCATGGCCTTCGTGACTGGTTCCAGATCGCGCATCATGCCGGTCATTGCCGCCAGAGCGAGGGAGATGCTGGCAAGCCCGTCAAAAGCCTGTTCCTTGTCTTCCTGCATGTCCTTGGAATAAGCCAACGGAAGACCCTTCATCATAACGAGAAGCGCCTGCAATGACCCATAGATCCGGCCGGTCTTGGCGCGCACCAGTTCGGCGGCATCCGGGTTCTTCTTCTGCGGCATGATCGAAGAGCCGGTCGAGAACTTGTCAGACAGCTTCACAAAGCCGAACTGAGCCGAGCACCAAACAACGATTTCCTCCGCCAGCCGGGACAGATGCATGGCTGTGAGGGACGCGGCACCCAACGCTTCAATGACAAAGTCCCGATCGGAAACAGCATCAAGCGAGTTTGCGGTCGGACGATCGAAACCAAGCGCTTCGGCCGTCATTTTCCGGTCGATCGGAAAGGACGTTCCCGCAAGCGCTGCAGATCCGAGGGGGCATTCGTTCATCCGCTTACGCGCATCCCGGACACGGCCGCGATCCCTGGCGAACATCTCGACATAAGCCAGCAGATGATGACCAAAAGTGACCGGTTGAGCAGATTGCAAGTGCGTGAACCCCGGCATGACGTCGCCAGCGTGGATTTCGGCCTTTTCGGCCAAAACCTGCATCAGTTCCGTCAGCTGAGCGTCCAGCGTGTCAAGCGTGTCGCGGACCCAAAGCCGGAAATCGGTGGCAACCTGGTCGTTGCGCGAGCGTGCCGTGTGCAAACGGCCGGCCGCCGGACCAATCAGCTCCGCCAAACGGGCTTCGATATTCATATGAATATCTTCCAAGCCCCGCGAAAACTTGAACGCGCCGTTTTCGATCTCTGACAGGATTGTGTCTAGACCTTGAACGATCTTGTCGGCATCGTCCCGCGTCACAATGTCTTTTTCCGCGAGCATGCGCACATGGGCTTTTGAGCCATCAATGTCTTGCTTATATAGCTTCTTGTCGTAGTCGATGGAGGCGTTGATTTCCTCCATGATGGCGTCCGGTCCCTCAGCGAACCGGCCTCCCCACATGCGATTGCTCATGTCCTGTCCTTTGAAAGGCGCCCCTTGCGAGGTGTGAACGAATGACGAAGCCAACCGAACCTGCCAAGTCCTCCAATCGGAAACTCTATGCCGCTGGGCTCGCAGGTGCAGTGGCTGCTGTAGCGGCTCTATACGTGATCAACGGCCAAAATGGCAATATTGGCAGCGGCGAAAGCTGTTCGGCCGCCCTTGTTTCTGCAGAAGCGGTGGCCCCGCATGCCAAAGGAGAGGTCGCGGCCTTCCTTCCGGCCAGTCAGCCGCTGGACCTGAGCAACCTGACGTTCCTGGGTCCGGATGACCAGCCCATCACGATGGCGGACTTCGAGGGCCGGACGGTGCTTATGAACCTGTGGGCCACATGGTGTGCGCCGTGCCGTAAGGAAATGCCCGCCTTGGATGAGCTGCAGGCCGAGCTCGGTAACGCAGATTTTGAAGTGGTGGCGGTCAATCTTGACCGCGGCGGTCCTGAAAAGCCAAAAGCGTTTTTGGAAGAAATCGGGGTCGGCAACCTGGCCTACTACCACGATGCCAAGAATGGTCTTTTGAAAGACTTGCGGAAAGTCGCCCGTGCCACGGGGCTTCCAACAACAATCCTCATCAGCCCGGACGGCTGCGAGGTTGGAACCATGTACGGTCCGGCGGAATGGGCCTCCGGCGAGGCCAAGGCCTTGATCAATGCGTCCATGACAAAACCGGAGGCGTGATCCGCCACCGGTCTGACCAAATGATCATATCGGCGGGGTGTGGATCCCGCCTGTTTCTTTAAACAGTGATGTCGACAGCTTCGCCGAGGCCTGGGATTTGCCGCTGTTCGCGCCGATCCTGCTCGTCTGTTGCCTGTGACTCTTCCAACTGCTGCGCAACCTGACGCTCTTGTTCGTTCTGATCACGAACCGCGTTGGTTGCCAATTCACTGCGGACAGCGGCAGCGCTGTAGGCTGCAGATGAAGAGGTGCTGTCTGATACACTCGCCATATCGGATCTCCTTTGGCGTTGTATGGGCGAACGCTCTGCGTTCTAAACTGTTATGTCCACAACATCGCCGACCCCTGGGCCGGCATCTGTCTGCGCGCGTTGCTCGATTTGTTCAGCGACCCGGGCAAGACTTTCGGCCCGGTTTGAACTGAAATCCGCCTGCCGCTGCACTGTCTCTGCGACGACTGCAGACTGCCGCGCGTTGATTTGTTGTGCTTGCTGCGCAAGCTGGTCGCCTCTCGGCACCGCCAGCGAAGGCTGGAATGCCGGGGACGCCCCATATCCAATTCCTTCTGGCATGATGGCACCGTTCGTTACGTAAAACACGACAGCTCATATTGTGCCGAAGTCAGGAAAATAAAAGTAAATACAATAAGTTACTTGGCATGAAGCCTTATGAAGGCCTACTAAAGCCAAGACAAATTGATTAAAACTTTAGCTATCGGATCTAAGCGATTGACTTGATTTGCATTTATCAGAAGCCGTGCTAGCCGACACGTGTCGGGAGATAAGGAACTCAAGAACCGCAACCGGCATGGTTCCGGTTCCGAATGGGGAGTTTCTTCAAAAATGTTAAAGAATGACCGCTGACGCGCGGACAAGGCTGCAATGGAGAACTGATCAGGCGCTGACGTCCACCTGGGTTCCAAGACCCGGGGGCGGGGCGGCGGCCTGAAGGCTCTCAGCGCCCTGCTGGAGAAGCGCCACGAGATTGGCATCTTGCTGGGCTGCCATCTTCATCATTTCAGCCTGAAGCGCCTGGCCGGTCTGGGCCTGGGTCATGGCTACAAATGTGTTGGCGATCCCAACGCTGTCCATCTCGGTCTCCTAGTGATTGGCAAACACTAACCGCGCCGCCTTAAACACACGTTAACAAAAACTTAAGGCATTTTTTCCGAGTTTAAGTTTTAGAAAGCGCCTTGCGCTGCACTTTGCCCGAAGGTGTGCGCGGGAGTTCTGAAATAATCCAGTAAACCTTTGGACGTTTGTAGTCCGCCAATCGGTCGACCGCAAAAGCAGCAAGATTAGTTTCATCGAAACTGTCCGGGTCCACGGGAACAACAAAAGCAGTGATCAAGTCGACCCCGGACCCGGAGGAAACCGTTGTCACGGCAACTTCAGAAACTTCCGGATGCGCAACCAGGGTGCGTTCCACTTCCTCCGGCGCAACGCGATAGCCAAACGCATTCATGAGGTCGTCGGCCCGGCCCTCATACCAGTAGTAGCCATCTGCATCCGCCCGCGCCCGGTCACCCGTCAGGAACCAATCGCCTCGGAAAGCGGCCTGTGTTTCTTCTGGCCGGTTCCAGTACCCGAGCATCAAACCAGGCTCGTCACGGTGAACCGCCAAAAGGCCGGCCGTATCCGGCCTCGCAAACTCCTCGCCTTCTACAGTTTCATCGAGGATCGCAACCTTCCGGCCGGCCTGAGGCCGACCTGGCGAACCTGGCTTCACGGGCACGATTGGGCTGCTGGAGAGGTATGTAGAGATTTCGCTCATGCCCAGCGCTTCATAAAGCTCGCGTCCGGTGCGCGCCTTCCACGCGTGATAGAGCTCTGCAGGAAGAGCTTCTCCAGCTGTAAGGCCATGACGCAAGTTTGGAAAAGATCCTTCTGAAACCTCACCATACTTCAGGATCCGCCGATAAAGGCTAGGCACCGCCGCAAACAAAGTCGCATTGCTCGCAGTCAGAATTTCGGGCCAGATCTGAGGATCGCGCGGGCCGTCATATACGACACTCGTCGCGCCATTGGCCCATGGATCCATCAGCCCGACACCGAGCGTGTAGGTCCAGTTGAAGGCACCGGCGTGGAGCAAGCGGTCGTCAGTATGAATGCCATACCAGCCGAGATACATCGGCGCCCGGGCAGCAGCAGCCCTTTGCGCGTGGAGGACACCTTTCGGAGTTCCGCTGGTGCCTGACGTGTAGATCAGAAACGCAGGGTCATCAGCAGCGGTATTTTCAAATTCTCCGGGATCAGATTGTTTGAGCTGAGCGATCCGCTCGGGACCAATGACCCGCGCGGTCCCGGCCTGCGGCAAGGCCGTTTTGCCGTCATGGAGAACAACTGCAGCACCAGAGTCAAAGAGAATTGTATCCGTTTCGGTGCTCGTGAGCAGCGCAGAGGTCGGAACCGGGACCAGGCCAGCTGCAATAGACCCGAAAAAGAGCAGCGGAAAGTCACTGGAGTGTCCGATGCGCAAGAGAACGCGGTCACCACGCTCAAAGCCCTCAAGCCTCAAGCCATTGGCAACCGAAAGAATTGATCGCGTCAGATCTGCGTAAGTCCGAGTTTCCAGACGCTCGCCCGCAGTACCGATGACTTCCAAAGCGACCTTGTCCGGATCGGGACTGGCGTTGGTCAGACAATAGCGGGCGAGATTCACGACAACGGAACCAGTTAGCGTGTCGGGACCGGAACCTCACCGCGGTAGTCGTAGAAACCGCGCTGCGTCTTGCGGCCAAGCCAGCCAGCTTCAACATACTTTACGAGAAGCGGACACGGACGGTACTTGGTGTCGGCAAGACCTTCATAGAGCACCTGCATGATCGACAAGCAGGTGTCGAGACCGATGAAATCCGCCAGTTGCAGGGGGCCCATGGGATGGTTGGCGCCAAGTTTCATAGCCTTGTCGATGGATTCAACCGAGCCGACGCCCTCATAAAGCGTGTAAATCGCCTCGTTGATCATCGGCAACAGGATACGGTTGACCATAAAGGCCGGGAAGTCTTCAGCAACAGCGATCTGCTTGCCCAACCGGTCGCAGAACTTCTTGGATGCTTCAAACGTCTCGTCTTCGGTCGCAATACCGCGAACAAGTTCTACCAGTTCCATGATCGGCACCGGATTCATGAAGTGAATTCCGATGAACCGTTCCGGGCGGTCGGTTGTCGCCGCCAGGCGCGTGATGGATATCGAGGATGTATTGGTCGCGAGAATCGCTTCCGGCTTCAGGATCGGGCAGAGCTGGGAGAAAATCTTGCGTTTGACCTGCTCGTTCTCGACAGCCGATTCAATCACCAGATCCGCATCGCTCAGAAGATCTACATCCTCGGCAGGCTTCAGGCGGGCCAGAGCGCCCGTGCGCTCTTCTTCAGTGATGATCGACTTGGATACCTGACGGGCCATATTGCCGTTGATTGATGCCAGGCCGGATTCGATGCGCTCCATGGAAATATCGCTCAATCCCACTTCGTAGCCGGCCAGCGCACACACATGTGCGATCCCGCTGCCCATCTGACCCGCGCCAATCACGCCGATTTTCTTGATTTCGACTGCCATCTGAATATCCGATCTGAATAAAATGCCCGACTGGGCTTATTGCCGTTATTTTTGGCAAGTCTTTCGCCGAACAGCAAGAACCCCGGGGCGAAAACTGACATTCACCCCGGGGTCCGTGATCAATTTGCCGCAGGTCTTATTCGACAGACGCCTTCAATTCCGGCAGAACGTCAAACAAGTCAGCGACCAGGCCATAATCCGCGACCTGGAAGATCGGGGCTTCTTCGTCCTTGTTGATCGCAACGATCACCTTGGAATCCTTCATGCCGGCAAGGTGCTGGATCGCACCGGAAATGCCGCAGGCAATGTAAAGATCCGGAGCGACAACCTTACCGGTCTGACCGACCTGCCAGTCGTTCGGGGCATACCCGGCATCAACAGCCGCACGGGATGCACCAACCGCTGCACCGAGTGCGTCGGCAACCGGCATGATGACTTCCTGGAACTTTTCTTCGGAGCCCAGCGCGCGGCCACCAGAGATGATGATCTTGGCGGACGTCAGTTCCGGACGGTCGGACTTGGAAAGTTCCTCGCCAACGAATTCGGACAGGCCGGAGCCATCTGTGCCAGCAACGGTTTCAATGGCGGCAGAACCGCCTTCTTCAGCTGCTGCGAACGTGGATGTCCGCACGGTGATGACTTTTTTCGCATCGCCGGATTTGACAGTTTGGATCGCGTTGCCTGCGTAGATCGGACGCTCGAAGGTCTCAGCGTCGATCACTGCGGTAACGTCTGAGATCTGCATGACGTCGAGCAGGGCTGCAACGCGCGGCAAGGTGTTTTTGCCGTTTGCGGTTGCCGGAGCAACGATCGCATCATAGTCACCGGCTAGGCCAACAATCAGGTCAGCCATCGGCTCTGCCAGCTGGTGCTCGAGTGCATCGCTTTCAGCAACCAGAACCTTGGCAGCGCCAGAGAGCTTCGCCGCAGCTTCAGCCACAGCCTGAACGCCTTTACCGGCGACCAGAACATGGACGTCGGAGCCCAGAGCTGCGGCAGCGGACATAGCCTTTGATGTCGCATCGTTCAGATCGCCACCAGCGTGTTCAGCCACAAGAAGTGTTGTCATTTTCTTTCCTCCTGCGACGGTCCTTAAAGGACACCAGCTTCGTTCTTGAGTTTTTCGACCAGTTCGCTCACGGAGCCAACCTTGATACCAGCTTCACGAGCAGCCGGCTCAGTCGTGGTGACAACCGTCAGACGCGGCGTGATGTCGACGCCGTAATCGTCCGGGGTCTTCTCGTCGATCGGCTTTTTCTTCGCTTTCATGATGTTCGGAAGCGATGCATAGCGCGGCTCGTTAAGACGCAGATCGGTCGTAACGATCGCAGGCAGCTTCAACTTGACGGTCTGAAGGCCGCCGTCGACTTCGCGGGTCACATCAACGGTGCTGTCACCAAGATCAACCTTGGATGCAAACGTGCCTTGGCTCCAGCCAAGAAGGGCGGAAAGCATTTGGCCGGTCTGGTTGCAGTCATCATCAATCGCCTGCTTGCCAACAATCACAAGGCCCGGCTCTTCAGCTTCAACAATGCCCTTGAGGATCTTGGCAACGGCCAGCGGCTCGGTTGTTTCGTCCGTTTTGACCAGAATGCCGCGGTCGGCGCCCATGGCAAGACCGGTGCGGAGTGTTTCGGTCGCCTGCTGCGGACCAACGGAAACAACAACAACTTCAGTCGCCTTGCCGGCTTCTTTCAAGCGCAGGGCTTCTTCCACGGAGATTTCGTCAAACGGGTTCATGGACATCTTGACGTTGGCAAGATCCACTCCAGAACCGTCCGCTTTTACGCGAACTTTCACGTTGTAATCGATGACCCGTTTTACGGGTACGAGGATTTTCATTTGGTCTCAACCTCTTGCTGGGCCGGCTTTCACCGCACCGCATTAAAGGGCTTGCGCCCGCCCTGTAACGCTTCGTCACAAACGGCGGAAACAAGCCAACCGTGGCGCATGGCGCGGGACGGTACTGACCTGTGCGGCACCTGTCAATGACAGCAAAAGGGCTAAAGGCGCAATTTGCCGTGCTTTGCAAAAGTTGCGTCGCAAACATGACATTGCGGCAGCGCGGCAAAATGCAGCAGGCGCAGGCAATCAACGCCCAGCAAGTGATAGGAGAAATCAGATCCCGTTGGTTTGTGGAGAGAAATTATCTGACACGGGCTCGGCAAAAACCGTGGTCCAGACACCATTTTCATCACGGCATGCCGTGCCCCGAATGGTCATGTCCAGTTTCCCAAACCGGGTTTCCCGCAAATACTGTCGGCACCAATGCCCACTCTTACTCTTGTAGGTCTTGATTGGCGTCAGGATTTCCGACCAGTCTCCATCCTGTCCGATCGCGACCGGTTCTCCACTGACCTTTGTTTCCAAGGCCTCCTGAACGGTCTGAGCAAGGACAAGGCGTTCCGTCTCCATATGGACCGCAAGCGAGGCAACGACCTGATCCATCCGGGACTGCATCCAGAAATTCGTGACGGCAAACGTCCCGGCCACCAAAACAAGAGAGGCCGCCAGATATACGATGGCGCGGCTCCAGTGCCTGTCAGATCCGGCTTTCGGCGCCCGGCGGTCGAATTCGCGTTCAATGACGCTCTCAATCCGCTTCATGGTGGCGTCCGGAACAGACGGCGGCAGCACCTCTTGAAGCAGCGCCTGATCTGCTGCCATTTGCTGCATCATTTGTGCGCTATCGGCGTCAGCCTGAAGACGGATCAGCAATTCATCCCGCGCTTCGGGCGACATTTCATTGTCCAGGATCAGCCCAATATCCTGCGCCAAGTCTACTTGGCTTTTCTTTTCATCAAACGTCATGACACCACCCCCGTAGATGCCGATTGCGATGCGCCATCCGGCGACTTTCTGGCTTCCAGCCAGTCTCTCAATTTCAACCGTGCGCGGGCCAGCCGGCTCGTGACCGTGCCGATCGGGACCTGCAGCTCTTCGGCAACATCCTTGTAGCTGCGTCCATCTATGGCGATCATCATCAAGACCGTTCTGTTGTCGTCGTCCAACTGCTCGATAAACCGGCGAACCTGTTGCAATTCCAGGCTGGAAACTGCCGCCCGCTGGCCGTCAAACGTGTCGTCATAATCGAACATCGCTTTCTCAAACAGTCTTGCGCGGTTGGCCGTGTCCCGCTGCATGTTGAAATAAAGATTCTGCAGGATCCGAAACATCCAGCTGTCCAGACGGGTTGCAGGATCAAACTGATCCAGCGACCGAATGGCCCGCTCGCACGTTGTTTGCACCAGATCGTCTGCCTGATCCGGATTCCGGCATAGCCGCAGCGCGAAACTTCTCAGTTTCGGTATCAAACGGATCATGTCCGCTTTCAGTGGTTCATCGGCCAAGAAGTTCTCCGCCACGCCTCTCTCAAACTTTACAACACGGGAGTTAGACTTTTGATCCCGGCTATTTTTTGACTACATTGCAGGAAGGAATGTACCCACTTGAGGGTTCTAAAGGGGAAAGCCGAAACAATCTTCAGATTGTCAGGCGCGCGCAAGCCTTGAAAGACAACGACTACATGGAACACACCCGCCAGACGCCATTGCATGACCGCCTCTCTGCGATGGTCCGACGTCTGCCCGGTGTGGTGGCCGCGGCGCTGGTTTTTTCCTGTGTCTACTTCAGCCCCTTGTTTGACCAGAAAACGACCATCGCCGCAGTCGCGGAATCCGACAGCCGCGGAGGTGGTGACCGGGGCGGCGGTGGCGGTGAAGGCCGTGGCGGAGGCCCCGGTGGCAGCGAGAGGGGTGACCGGGGCGGCGACGACGGCAATGGTCGCGGAGGCGGTGGCCGAGGCGGCAGTGAACGGGGTGGCTCCGACGGAGATAACGACAGCGACAACGACAGTGATGGCGGTCGCGGTGGTAGTGAAAGAGGCGGTAGCGAACGTGGCGGCGGTGAGCGCGGCGGCTCCGATTCAGACAACGACGGCGACAGTGATGGCGATGGCGGTCGCGGCAGCAGCGAAAGAGGCGGCGGCGAACGCGGCGGTGGTGACCGTGGTGGCAGCGATCGAGGGGGAAATGACACTGAAAGCGAATCCCAGAGCGATTCCGGAGACAATGACAACGACGGCGGCAATCGCGGAGGCTCAGATGCTGCTGAGGGTGGACGGGCGCCTTCAGATGACAATGACGACGACAATCAGCCGGAGCAATCGCCTGCACCAACTCCTGCCGCACAATCGCCCGCTTCCCAAAGTAGGGGTTTGGTTCCAGGTCGATCTCAGTTCCAGGGAAACAGCGCGCCTGGCGGCGAACCTTTGTCCGCCAGCGAGGAGAGAGAGGCGATCGACCGGGGGTGGCAATAGCGGGAGAGGTTAAGCGTTGCGAATTCGGGTGGATATAAGGGCGGCACGTATACTCCCGGTCCTGACACTGGTCACAGCTATCAGCGGATGCACAGCCTCGGCACTTGTCGGGCCTGGTACCGGCAGCGGTCTTGCGCGGTCCGATCAAACGATGGCCGAAGCCACGTTCCAAAATGCTCTTGAAAAATCCTTGTCGGGAAAAACCAGCTCCTGGCGGAACCAGGAAACCGGCGCCAGCGGATCTGTAACCCCGGTCCGCACATGGAAAACCCGAAGCGGCGTTTATTGTCGGGCCTATCGGGAAAATATCCTGCTCGCGTCCGGAACGAGGCGACAAGACAACGGCACGGCGTGCCGCAACAAATCCGGCAAATGGCTGCTTGCTTGAGATCCAGCGTGAGGATTTAGGCTCTCGTACTCGTGTTTAAAACAATCACCGTCACGCGAGGTCCCGGTCAAACAGCACCACTCCGCGTCGCCTCATGAACAAAATGAGGACGGCGCCGGCTGCCAAACCACCGATATGGGCAATCCAGGCGACTTGACTGTCGATCGATGTCGCGATCTGGACAAACTGATAAATGACCCACGCTCCCAAGATCCAGACCGCACGTAGCCTCAACGGAACACGGCCGAACGCGAGCACCCAGATGCGTACGCGCGGGTGCAGCATCAAATAAGCCGCCACCACACCCGATACGGCGCCCGATGCGCCGATCAACGGGATTTCAGAACCTGGATCAAGGGCTGCGTAGGCAAAACCACCGGCAGCTGCACACAAGAGATAGAAGACCAGGTAACCGATATGGCCGACCGCATCTTCCACATTGTCGCCGAACACCCAAAGAAACAGCATGTTGCCCAAGAGATGCATGAAGTCGCCATGCAAAAAGGCATATGTCACGATCCCGGACCATTCAGGCAGGACCTGAAGATGCGGGGCTAGATCACGCAGGTCGAAAAAGACCGCTGGCACAAGCCCGTAGGAATAGACCGACGCACTCGCCCCTTCAGATATGCCGCCGCCTTGCACCACCAGGAAAACCAGGACATTGGCGGCAATCAGCGAAAGATTGACATAGGGCCGCGGCACATGTTTCAGCCGATTGTAATCGTGAAGCGGGAGAAACATGGCTGGCGTCCTGAAATTATGGGCCGATTAGCGGTTTTTGCCCGGAACCCATAACACGTCTTCTTCGCCCTTGTTGTTCAGATAGCGGGACGCGACGAAGAAGTAGTCCGACAGACGGTTCATGTACCGTATGCCTGCTTGGTTGATGGTTTCACGATCAGCCAGTTCAACCATCAAGCGTTCAGCACGGCGGGAAACCGTTCTTGCGAGATGCAAATGGGCAGAGGCCGCACTGCCACCTGGCAAAACGAAAGACCGCAGCGGCGAGAGCTCCGCATTCAAAGTGTCAATCGCTTCTTCAATTGCTGACACCTGACCATCCGTGATCCGGAGCGGCTCGTAGCCCAGGTCTTGATCGGTTTCCGGTGTGGCAAGATCCGCACCGAGATCAAACAAATCATTCTGGATGCGGTTCAGCACGGCGTCGATGTCCGGAACAACGCTAGCGGTATGCAACCGGGCCATCCCGACAATGGCATTGGTTTCATCAACGGTGCCGTAGGCGTCGATCCTCAGATCGTATTTTGGCCGCCGTTCGCCGGAGCCCAGCGCGGTCGTGCCGTTGTCGCCGGTTTTTGTGTAGATCTTGTTCAGTACGACCATAAAATCCCATCCCGCAGAAATGTTCGTGTTTTCGGCTGGCTTGTCAGCCTTTGCCGAAAAAGTAGAGCCCACCCATCACAAGGACAATCACCAGGAACTGCAATCCCACCCGCCAGCGCATTAATTTTTGAGAGCGATTGGCTGGACCATTGCGGAACATGTTCAAAAGCCCCGCAAACAGCACAAGCGCCACGGCCGCCATGCCGACAAAAATGAGAATATCGTAGATTTGTTCCATCAAGTACGTCCTTGTCGTTTCCCGCGTTGTCCAGCATCAGGTTTTCCAGCCGGATCCGGGTTTTATTCTTCGCCGTCCGCAGCCCAGATGCAGAACCTGTCCAAGACGCGTGTTGGCAGGAGCCGTTTTGCAATCGCCATCGCCTTGGTCGGGATGGTGACACGGTAGCGCGCCTTCGGCCGATGTGACTCTATGGCGTGGATCAGAGGTTTGGTGACTGCGCTCGGCGGCAATTTGAAGGGACCCGGTTCTCCAGCTTCCATCCGGATCCGGCGTTTTTCGTAAGTCTCGCGGTGAACGGACTGCTTGGACCCCTCTTCGCCAATCCACCGGTCAAAGTTTGCGATTGTGTTCTGCGTGAACCTAGTGTCGATCGGCCCGGGCTCAATAAGCGACACATGGATTCCCGTGCCCGCAAGCTCCTGCCGCAAGGTGTCGGTGTAAGCCTCGAGTGCAAACTTGGAGGCCGTGTAGGCGCCCCGATACTTGAGCGCCACAAACCCGAGAACGGACGAACACTGCACAATTCGTCCGGACTTCTGGGCGCGCATTGCGGGAATAAACTGACGCGTCAAATCGTGCCAGCCGATGAAATTGGCTTCGAAAAGGGCTCTGAGACCATCGGTCGGCAGATCCTCCAAAGCCCCCGGGATCGCGTAGGCGCCATTGTTGAAGATGGCATCCAGTTCGCCGTTTGTGGCTTCCAGAACGGCGTCAGCCGTCACACGGATCGAATCCGGGTCTTCATAATCGAGCTGAAAGGACTCAAAGCCCTCATCCTTCAGGCGTTGAACATCTTTCAGCTTGCGCGCGGTTGCGAAGACGCGCCAGTTGCGTCCGCGGAGAAGGCGAGCTGATGTTTCGCCAATCCCGGAGGAGCAGCCAGTCATCAAAATGGACCGGTGCTGCGGATAGCTGGAATTTTGATCGTTCATGCAAGCGCTGCCCAGGAAACCAAGCGGAGACGTCATCTCCTATCAGATCGGGTCTCCAGAAAGCAATTTCGGCACCGGTCCGGCAAAGCCGGATGCCTCCTTGATGAACTGGCTTTTCAGGCTGGGCATCCGGTCGACCAGCCCAAGGCCAAAGTCACGCGCAGCCCTGAGGAGATCGATATCGTTTGAAAACAACCGGTTAAGAACATCCGTCACAACACCCATCTGGAATGTGTCAAACCGGCGCCACCGCTGATACCGCTCCAGAACGTCAAATGCGCCAATGTCCTGGCCAAGACGGCGGGCATCAATGATGACTTCCGCAAGCGCTGCCACATCCTTGAACCCAAGGTTCAGCCCCTGACCTGCGATGGGATGAATGCCGTGGGCCGAATCACCGATCAGGGCGAACCGCGATTTTACGAATTCCCGTGCCAGCTTCAAACCAAGCGGATAGGCCTGGCGCGGGCCGTCAACTTCCAAAGTCCCAAGGTGATGACCAAAGCGGCGTTCCAACTCCAGCTCGAAGGTGAAATCATCAGAGCGGACCAAGCGGTCGGCATCTGACGTCTTTTCCGTCCAGACAAGAGACGAGCGGTTTCCCGGCAGCGGTAAAATGGCAAAGGGTCCGGCAGGCAGAAAGTGTTCTTCAGCACGGCCATTGTGCGGACGCTCGTGCTTGATTGTTGTCACAATGCCCGACTGCTTGTAGTCCCAGTTGACCGTACGAATACCTGCAAGATCCCGCAATTTGGAACGGACACCATCGGCAGCGATCAAGAGGCGGGTTTTCAGAACCTTGCCGTCGTTGAGTTCCAGGTCCACGTGATCCGGGTTGTTCCGGAACGTCGCGGCACTGTTGGGCGCAAAAAACACTGTTCCGAGCGCCTTCGCTGCTTTGTAGAGCGCCGGCATCATGACACCGTTGGGCATCATTGTCGCGAATGGTTCGCCGTCGGTCGCTTCGCCATCAAAGGTCAGAAAAACAGGACGCACTGCATCGCGCAGTTTGCTGTCGGTAACGATCATCTCGTTGATCGGTTGGCCTTTGTCCGAGATTTTGTCCCAAATACCCAACTGGGTCAGCATTCGGGACGCGGCCGCTGCAATGGCGGATGCGCGCGGATCCCTGTCGAGCGTGTTCATCGGCTTTGGATCAACAACAGCGCATTTGAGGCCCGGATCCCCTTGCTTCAGCGCGAGCGCCAGCGACAGTCCGACATAGCCGCCACCTGCGATGACGACATCAAACATCTCGTCGCTCTTTTTGGGTCTTGCCATTGCTTTTAAACTCCTCGCCCCTCGTTTCCGTTGGGGCATCTTGACTTTAACGTCAACACACGTCCAAGACTTCATCAAACCGGCGGCTCACCCGGCCACTGTCCCCATTGTTCTATTTAACAGGAACCGCGCCGATGAATACGGCCATTGACAACCTTCTGCACATTCTCGACCTGGAACCTCTGGAACACAATCTGTTTCGTGGTCGCAGCCCCCAAGTCGGCTGGCAGCGTGTTTTTGGCGGCCAGGTGATTGGCCAGGCGCTGGTTGCCGCCTCGCGCACGGTTGTCGAAGACCGCCATGTTCACTCCCTACATGGGTATTTTTTGCGGCCCGGCGATCCGTCGGTCCCGATCATTTATGAAGTCGACCGGATCCGTGATGGCGGCAGCTTCACCACCCGCCGGGTGGTCGCCATTCAGCACGGCCATGCGATTTTCTCCATGTCCGCCTCCTTTCAGGTGCGCGAAGAGGGGCTGGAGTACCAGGCTGACATGCCGGATGTGCCGGGACCGGATGACCTGCCGAGCGAACAGGAATTGAAAGAAAAATTTCTGGCGTTTGCCCCGGAGAACGTCAAACGCTACTGGGAGCGCGAACGGCCGATTGAAATGCGCCCGGTCGACATGACCCACTATTTCAGCAAGAAACCGTTGCCGGCCCAGCAATATGTCTGGGTACGCGCGAGTGACCCTTTGCCGGATGATGAGCGCATTCACCAGTGTGTTCTGGCCTATGCCTCCGACATGACATTGCTCGACACGTCCTTGTTCCCGCATGGCACGTCCGTTTTCAGTCCAAAAATCCAGGCCGCCAGCCTTGATCACGCCATGTGGTTTCATCATCCGTTCCGCGCGGATGAGTGGCTCCTTTACGCCACGGACAGCACCAGCTCCTCCGGCTCCCGCGGCATGAACCGCGGCCTGCTCTACACCCAGGACGGCAGGCTGATCGCCTCAACGGCCCAGGAAGGACTGATCCGGTTGCGGAAGAAAGAGGCTGAGTAAAGTCGCTTTGTAAGTCGCCGTCCCGGCCTTGAGCCGGGACCTACTAAATATGACCCCGACTCAAGGCCGGGGAAGCATGGAGTAGTTGGCGGCGGCTGAATTATTGCTGAAACACCGTATCTTGTGGCAAGTCACCTGACCCAATGGGAGAGGCAGCTCTGCACTGCCGGCTTTATTTTTCTGCCATGAAGGCTGAAGACTAACGCAGCGGGCTCGTAAAGCCAGAGACGGCAAGCGGGTTGTTCAGCATGGCCTCACTATCCGGCGTGTCGGGCCGGAGTGCGCCGGAAAAGGCTTCGAACATCTTGCGGACGAACCCTTCAGGCAAATCCTTGGTGATGAATACCATCCGGGTCCGCCGGTCCGCATCCGGCCAGGCGTCCAGCGTTGCCGGTGGGTGGAAGACGTGTTGAACGCCGTGAATGACAACGGGCCGTCCCGGGTCCTCGGCGATCTGAACAATGCCTTTGACCCGCAGCAGTTTTGGGCCGTGCGCCGAGCGCAGCAAATCCAGAAACATTTCCAGCGCGGAAGCCGAGACCGGACGGTCGGTCGAAAGGGTGAAGGCCCGGATCGCGTCGCTGTGCCGGTTTATGTCATGCGCATGATCGTGGCCGTGATGATGGTGCCCATGGTGGTGATCGCCGTCATGGTGATGATGGCCATGAGAATGATCATGGTGGTTTGGCTCATAGGCTTCCGCGTTCAGCCAGTTGGCAACATCCGGGATCTTGGTCTCCGGATTGTAGAGCCCGGCATTGAAAAGCGTTTCCGGGGTCGCGTCCCCGGCCTGGGTATCAAGCACCATCACGCCCGGGTTCAAAGCAAGAAGCCGGGATTTCAGATCCGAAAAGTTCCTCTGGCTCTCCTCACTGTTGAGCAGATCCGTCTTGGTGAGCACGATCCGGTCCGCAACGGCGGCCTGTTTTTTGGCTTCTTCATGCTCATCAAGAGTGGAGAGCCCGTTCACGGCATCCACCAGGGTCACGACACTGTCCAGCCGGTAGCGCATCACCAGATAGGGGTGCAGCATGATCGTGTGAAGGATTGGTGCAGGGTCCGCGAGGCCTGTGGTTTCAATGACCACACGGGTTAACCGTTCGGTCCGTCCGTTGTCCAGATGACGCAGCAGGTTTTCAAGCGTGGTTACGAGATCGCCGCGGATCGTGCAGCACAGACACCCCGACGACAACTCAACGATGCCGTCGCCTGCCTGATCGACAAACAGATGGTCCAGGCCGATTTCACCGAATTCGTTGATGATGACGGCCGTATCGGCCATGGCCGGATCCTGAAGAATACGGTTCAGAAGCGTTGTCTTTCCAGCACCCAGAAACCCGGTTAGGACAGACACGGGGATCGGCGGCTTGGGGCCTCTTGCCGGCTTTTCAGATACGGGGGATGCGTCCGTAACGCTCATGCACGTTGCTCCATAGAAACCCGGAGCATACTCTCATTGATGAAATGAGGTGTGGCGGACGTCAAAAAACCGCCTGTGCTCCACAAGGGGCTATGGCTAGCATCTGTGAGGGCGCAGCGTCAAAGCAGAAAGCCTGATGCTTGGAGGTGCCGAATGATTGGAGTCCCGCTAAACAATATCAGCCGGCGTTCAGAACGTGGATCTCGCCGCTCTTTGTCTCGGTATCATCGTCAGACAGCTCAGCGGCGTCATCGCCGGAAAGATCCATCGGGGTCAGGTCTTGCGCGAGATCTGCTTCTTCCGGCGCACCGTCTTCCATTTCTGTCTCGTCGATTACCATCCGGACAGCTTCCGCAGCTTTTCGTAAAGTTGCGATAACGTCTTCGACCGAAGTGCCTTCTTCCAGCTGGTCTGCAGACAATTCTGCAAGGCTCGCAAGGGCGCGGATTGTGGCAGTTGATCTCGGTTCTATCATACGGTGATCTCTCGATCCTCATCAACACGGCGTTTCTTCGCCTATAGCAGCACCTCTTGTGCTGCAGCTGACGATCCGGCAAGGCAATGACCCCAATTCAGATCGACGCTTACTGCATCGTTAAAGAACAGCGTTAAAAATAAGTTAAGCGAACCAGAGAGTGATCGAGTTCCTGCTGTCAAACCAAGGGGATCTAGTTGGATCGCGACGGACTGGGCGCAGGAACGGGCACCGTGAAATCAAGCCCTTTTCTAAAGATCGAGCCGGGAGCCGTCCGCGACGTATCCACCGCAGATCCAGGTCGTTGCGCTGTCGCCTCGACCTGAGGGATTGATCCGGCACCTGCCTGTGCAGTCTGCGGAGTACCAGTTGTTCCAATGGGTTGGGCTGTCTGCAACTGATTGCGAATCTTGATTTCTGCCAAACGGATCGGATTGGCCGTCGGCAAAGGAATGTCTTCGGCAGGTACCGAAGCACTGACGACCGGTGTGCCTTTCGGATTGCCGAGCCCAACCGGCAACGGCTTGTACGCAACACGGCGTGGTCCCAAAGTTCGATCGAGGATCTTGGCCCAGTCCGGCTTCCCGTTCGACTTGGTAAAGCTGCTGGTATCGACCTTGGCCTCTTTCGGGTTCTTTTGTTTACCGAAGAATAGCAAACCGCCTCCGCTTGGCTCATTCTGCATGTCGTAACGGGCGATATACTGCTTGGAACTCAGCTTCTTGTTCCGGCGGCAATATCCGTCGGCCGGCGGATTACCCGATGAACCACTGAGACTCTTCACGTTCTGGCCGCGGCTGCCCTTTCGGAACCCTTCATCAAACAATTGCCGGGCAAAGGCTGTCCGCTCAAGACCAGAAGACGCGCCCATGATGATTGCAATGAGCGTTCGTCCACGGCGGGTTACCGAGGACGCAACATTAAAACCGGAATTGCAGATGTAGCCGGTCTTCATACCGTTGGCGCCCGGAACCCGCAGCAGGAACTCCCGGTTGGCCGAGCGCAATGTCTTCTTACCGAACCGGATGCCTGGATGTTTGTAAAACTCTCGCGACTCCGGAAAATCCGCGCGCAGAGCCATAGCAAGGATCGCCATATCTCGCGCTGTTGTGACCTGGCGGTTGTCCGGAAGGCCATGCGGATTTGTAAAGCGGGTGTTCGTCATTCCCAACCGGCGGGCTTCCGCATTCATCTCTGCAAGAAAGGCGCTTTCTGATCCAGAGACTGCTTCGCCCAGTGCAACAGACACGTCATTGGCCGATTTGATCAGGATGATCTTCAGCGCTGTGTCGATGGTGAATTTCGTGCCAACCTTGAAACCCATCTTGCTGGGCGGTTCAGCTGCCGAGTTTTTGGATTGTACAACGGCGGAATCGAGAGCTACCCGTCCTTCGCGGATCGCCTTGAAGGTCACATAGGCCGTCATCATCTTGGTCAGGGATGCCGGATACCATTTGCGGGTCGCGTTTTTCTGGTCCACCACCGCGCCGTTGCGGGCATCCACGAGGATGTATGTGCCGATTTCCGCTCGAGCTGGCGCAGCTATCAGAAACAATCCGAGAGTTGCCGCCAGAATGGGCAGGGCTGATCGACGGCCGAATAAGCTTGCGTACACCGGAAATCCTCGCTGTCTTCCCATGGGCGAACACGACTGCTTCAAATCAAAAGCACCTTAGCGGAAAGTTCCAATTAAAAAACCGGATCATAGACGCAAGAGCAACCCTTGCGATGGAGTCATCCAGCGGCAATCTTTTGAGCACCCGCTTATTTTTTGTGCAAATCAGCTTCCTGATAACAAGAATAGTTTCGTTTTATCAGCACTTTGAAGGCTAATTGCCGTCAGTATTCTACACGACCCGTCTTGGCCCGGTTGTTGCTACTGCTGGAAACGACAAGATGCCGGTTTCGCCTGACCGTGGACAATCAAACATAGAGCGGGCACGGTAGAAAGAAGAACGAGACGGGTCCGAAGCGGGGAGGCTTCCAGGATGTATGATGCTGCAACAGCATCGGAAATTGGAAAAACCGCGCCTGCAATGCAGCGGGTACGCGGTACTGCACGCGTCGCGTTCGCGAATACGGCTGGCCAAACCCGGCTGAAAGATCTCTTCCAAAGCGGCTCCGCGAAGGTTCGCCTCCCCAAGATCTATGGTGAACCCGCGACCGCTGTCCTTATCAACACAGCCGGCGGCCTCACCGGCGGCGATCGCATGGATTATGACATCGCAATCGGCGCAGATGCTCACGCAATCGTGACAACCCAAACTGCCGAACGGGCTTACCGCAGTTTAGGGACCTCCGCAGAAGTAACAAGTCAGCTGTCTGTTGGTGCGGAAGCTACGTTGGAATGGTTGCCTCAGGAAACGATTCTGTTTGAAAACTCGAGCGTTTCGCGCCGGATCACTGCAGAGCTTACCGGCTCCGCCAAGCTACTCATCCTTGAAAGTGTCGTTCTGGGTCGCGCCGCCATGGGCGAACAGCTGACCCGGGTGTTTTTCCAGGACAGCTGGCGGATCCGCCGGGATGGCAAGCTTGTCTTCGCCGACGATCTGCGTCTCAACGGTGACCCAAGCGACTTCTTTTCCGGTCCGGCAACCGGTCAGGGCGCAAAGGCCATGGCAACCCTGTTGGACTGCGCACCTGGCGCCGAAGACAGACTGGAAAATGCCCGAAGCTGCCTGGAAGGCGCTTCCTCTGGCTCTGTTCAAGCAGCCGCAAGCGCCTGGAACGGGCATCTCATCTTACGCTTTGTTGCCACCGACAGTCGGGCTCTACGACTGTCGTTGATGGCCTTTCTTGAAACCTATCGGTCGGCCCGCCTGCCGCGCGTTTGGTACTGTTAATTCTGGAGGACTTCCGTGAACCTGACACCAAGGGAAAAAGACAAGCTGCTGATATCCATGGCAGCCATGGTAGCCCGCCGGCGGCTTGAGCGCGGCGTCAAGCTGAATCACCCTGAAGCTATTGCCCTGATCACGGATTTTGTCGTCGAAGGAGCCCGGGATGGGCGCAGCGTCGCTGATCTGATGGCTTCAGGCGCCAAGGTTCTCACCCGCGACCAAGTCATGGAAGGGGTCGCGGAAATGATCCACGATGTTCAGGTCGAGGCAACCTTTCCCGACGGAACTAAACTTGTGACGGTTCACGAACCGATCCGCTGAATTGACCAAAGGAGATTTGTTATGACCAGAATTATCACAGCGGCATCTGCCCTGGCACTTTCTGCAGGGTCGGCCTTTGCTCATCCCAGCATTCAAGAACATGCTCACCCGCACACCGATGCGGCCAGCTATTTCACTGTTGAGACTCTCCTCATCTTTGCCGTCGGCCTGTCTATTGGCGCAACGCTCGCCTGGATGAAGCGCAGAAAGGGTCTCGACCAATGATCCCGGGAGAAATCTTTGCAGCCGACGGTGATATCGAGCTGAATGCCGGACTGGAGACGCTGTCGCTGGATGTATCGAACACCGGCGACCGGCCGATTCAGGTGGGCAGTCACTATCATTTTGCCGAAACGAACCCTGGGCTCTCCTTCGACCGAGATGCTGCCATGGGCATGCGCCTCGACATTCCCGCCGGGACAGCTGTGCGGTTTGAGCCGGGGCAAACCCGGTCCGTGACCCTGGTGCCATATCGCGGGGACCGCACGGTCTATGGCTTCAATCAGAAAGTCATGGGCAAGCTTAAAGGGTAAGCTAAATGCGTTTCCTTGTTGTCGGTCTGGCAGTTGTTGTTTTTGGTGGAGCATTTGCACCTGCTGTTCATGCGCAGGATGTTAATTGCAAAGAACCGCAAACCCAGTTGGATATGACCATTTGCGCCAAGAAGGACTGGGAAGCAGCGGATGTGGAGCTGAATGCGGCCTACAAATCAGCTATGGCAGCAATGAAGCAGACAGACAGCTACCTTTCGGGCGATCTCAAGGGTGCCGCTGAGACACTGAAAGCGGCCCAGCGCGCCTGGATCCCGTTCCGCGACAAGGCCTGTGAGTCCTATGGTTTTCTGGCCCGCGGCGGGTCTATGGAGCCGATGCTGGTGTTGCAATGCCGGGCGGATCTGACACGCCAACGCACATCTGAGCTGAAAGACCTGACACAGGGACTTGGGAATTGATGCGTTTTTGGAGCCAAGTAGTCTTACCGGCCGTCCTCTTGGGCCTTTGCGTGCCGGCCCTCGCCGACGACAACATTGATTGCGGTTACCCGCTGAACAATTCGGAACGCACATACTGCGCAGAAAAGGCACTGGATCAGGCAAACAAGGACCTGACGGCTGCTTATGAACGCGCGGTGGAAAAGATGACCGAGGTCGACGCCTCTCTGCCTGAGCATTTGAAGGGAAGCCCGGAGGCTCTGAAGGCTGCGCAAGAGGCCTGGACCGATTTCCGCGACAAGGACTGCACCGCCTACAGTTTCCCCTTCAGAGGCGGCACTCGCGGCAACGAACTCTACCGCAACTGCATGATCGTCATGACCATGCAGCGCATCGATGATTTGAACGCCATGGTCGAAGACTATGGCGGCTGACAGACATTGGTCTGATAGCTGATTGGAGACATGAATGGCTTATAAGATGTCCCGCGCCGCCTATGCGGACATGTTTGGACCGACCACCGGGGACCGGTTGCGGCTCGCAGACACCGATCTCATCATCGAGGTGGAGAAGGATTTCACGACCTACGGCGAAGAAGTAAAATTCGGCGGCGGCAAGGTGATCCGTGACGGCATGGGGCAGAGCCAGGCACCGAGGTCCGCAGGCGCGGTGGATACCGTCATCACCAATGCGCTGATTGTTGATCACTGGGGCATCGTGAAAGCCGATGTCGGCCTCAAGGACGGCCGCATCGTCGGCATCGGCAAAGCAGGCAATCCAGATGTCCAGCCGGGCGTCGATATCATCGTCGGACCAGGTACAGAAGCGATTGCCGGGGAAGGCAAGATCCTGACCGCTGGTGCGCTCGATGTTCATATCCACTTCATTTGCCCGCAGCAGATCGATGATGCGCTGATGTCCGGCGTGACCACCATGCTCGGCGGCGGCACGGGACCGGCAACCGGCACCAACGCCACTACTTGCACGCCGGGCCCCTGGCACATCACCCGGATGCTGCAGTCGGCCGACAGCTTCCCGATGAACCTTGCCTTTGCCGGGAAAGGCAACGCGTCTTTGCCGGCAGCGCTCGAAGAACAAATCCTCGCCGGTGCCTCTGCACTCAAATTGCATGAGGACTGGGGCACCACTCCGGCAGCCATCGACACGTGTCTCTCCGTTGCGGACGAATACGATGTCCAGGTGATGATCCACACGGACACGCTGAACGAATCGGGCTTCGTCGAAAACACCAAGGCCGCTTTCAAGGACCGCACCATCCACGCCTTCCATACCGAAGGCGCCGGCGGTGGCCATGCTCCGGACATCATCAAGGTCTGCGGCGAAACGAATGTCCTGCCGTCCTCGACCAACCCGACGCGGCCCTACACGGTGAACACGCTGGAAGAGCATCTCGACATGCTTATGGTCTGTCACCATCTGGACAGCTCGATCCCTGAAGATGTTGCCTTTGCCGAAAGCCGGATCCGCAAGGAGACGATTGCCGCGGAGGATATTCTCCACGACATGGGCGCCTTCTCGATCATCGCCTCGGACAGTCAGGCGATGGGCCGGGTTGGCGAGGTGATCATCCGCACCTTGCAGACGGCGCACAAGATGAAGGTCCAGCGCGGCCGTTTGTCCGATGAAGCGGGCGAAAATGACAATTTTCGTGTCAAACGCTACATGTCCAAGATCACCATCAATCCGGCAATCGCCCACGGGCTGGACGAACACATTGGGTCCGTCGAAGTCGGTAAGCTCGCAGATCTGGTGCTCTGGGATCCGAAATTTTTCGGCGTTAAACCAGACATGGTCATGAAACTCGGCACGATCGCCGCCGCCCCGATGGGCGATCCGAATGCCTCGATTCCGACCCCGCAACCGGTGCATTACCGGCCGATGTTCGGCGCATTCGGCAAGGCAATGACCCAGAGCCGGGTGACCTTCGTCTCCAAGGCCGCCTATGACAACGGCGTCAAGGACAAGGCCGGTCTCGACAGTCTGGTTCTGCCCGTCAAAAATGTGCGCAGCGGCATCTCCAAGAAGTCCATGGTCCTGAACGACGCCACCCCGCACGTTGAGGTCCATCCAGAGACTTATGAAGTGCGTGCCGACGGCGAGTTGCTGACCTGTGAACCGGCGGACGTTTTGCCGATGGCACAGCGCTACTTCCTGTTCTAGTCTCTCCGGAAAACACTTTTAGGGAGAGAGAAATGTACAAGATTGTCGGCTATCCGCAGACTCGGGCTATGCGCGTCATGTGGCTATTGGAAGAGCTTGGCGAACCATATGAAATCGATCCGGCAATGCCCCAATCTGAAGGCATTCGCGAGGTCAATCCGGCCGGAAAGGTGCCAGTGCTGATTGACGGCGATCTGGTGCTCCCGGAATCAATCGCCATCTGCCAATATCTTGCCGACAAGCATGGAAAGTTTACCTTTCCGGCAGGCACCAAAGAGCGCGCCATCCAGGACAGCTTCACGCAACTGGCTGTAGACGTTCTGGAAGGGGCACTCTGGACGGCAGCCAAGAACAGTTTCATTCACCCGAAAGAACTTCGCGTTCCAGAGATCAAGCCTGTCTGCAAGGCGGAATTCGCTGAAGGTTTACGGATCCTCGAAGCCCGTATGGGCGAGGGGCCATATGTCATGGGTGAGACTTTCACCATGCCAGACATCATCATCGGCCATTGCGGCGGATGGGCGGTTACCGCCAAGTTCGACCTGCCAAAGGAAGGCCGCATCTACGACTACTTCAAGGCCCTTCGCAACCGCCCCGGCTACAAGGCCATGATGGCCAAGGTCGTTGCGGCTGCAGCGGCCTAGAGGATCGGGCATGTTGATGAAAACGCCCAAAGCTCATCTACCAGGAAGGACTTCATGATCCGGGTTGCCAGCATCAAACCCGCCGGTGAATGGACCGGCCAATCCGCAGACACGATCACGCTGGATCGCGAAGACCGTCATCGCCGCCGTGCGGCAATGACGGGAGCAAATGGCCTTACCTTTCTTCTGGATGAGGCTAATGCGGTTCATCTTCATCATGGGGACGGCCTCGTTCTGGAAGACGGCCGGATCATCGAAGTCTTGGCGGAGCCGGAAGACCTGGTCGAGATCCTTGCCGAGAACACGGCGCATCTTGTGAAGATCGCCTGGCATCTCGGCAATCGGCACCTGCCCACCCAGCTGATGGGCGACACACTGCGCATAAGACGGGATCACGTGATTGAGGACATGGTCGAAAAACTCGGCGGCAAGCTGATTGCCTTGAGCGCCCCTTTCGATCCAGAGGGCGGGGCCTATGGTCACGGCCAGACGCATGGCCATAGCCACGATCACGGGCATGGGCGTGGGCATGGGCATGGGCATGGGCACTCTCATGGCTGATGTTTTCCGGGTCTTTTTTAAGGGTGTCATCCCCGCCTTGAGCGGGGATCCACTCGTTTGCAGAGAAACTGCACTCAAGTTTCACAAGGTGCGGCAAGCGAATAGGCGAGTGGATCCCGGCACGGAGGCCGGGATGACATCCGTGGCAATGCCTGGCGAAGGGGCTTTGGCATGACAGGGGCCGTTTCCCAATCCGCGCTTTACCGGCTGCTGACGTTTCTCTCTCCGGCCTTTCCGATTGGGACGTTCACCTATTCGCATGGGCTGGAACAGGTCATCGACGCCGGCGGTGTCAGTTCCGCCGAAGACCTCCGGATCTGGCTCAAGGACATCTTGGCACATGGAGCCGGACGCAGCGATGCAATCCTGATGAGCCAGACTTACCGGACGGCGTTTGCCGGGTCGAATGAGGGTGTCGGGGATCTGGCAGAGCTTGGCCTCGCGCTCCAACCTTCAAAGGAACGGCATCTGGAAACATCCGCTCAAGGCACGGCATTTGTTGACACTGTGACTGCGAGCTGGCCGCCGGACTCACAAACCACAGCAGGGGCTGTTTTCAGCAGCCTGACCATTGAGAACAGTCAGACGCGTCTGACCGAGTGGCCCTATCCCGTCGCGTTGGGTCTGATTTGCGCAGCCCATGAGCTGCCGGAAGACGCAAGCCTGACGGCCTTTCTCCACTCCTTTACAGCCAATCTCATCTCGGCGGCTGTCCGCGCTGTGCCGCTTGGGCAAAACGAGGGCCAACGGGTGCTGGCCGCACTGGAACCCTTCATCTCAGAAGTGGCTGCCGATGCGATGGGCTCCGGTCTTGACGACCTTGGCACCTCCACCTTTCTCGCCGACATCGCCTCCATGGCGCATGAAACACAATATTCGAGGTTGTTCCGCTCATGAAATCTCAAAACGGTCCCTTGCGCGTCGGCATCGGCGGCCCAGTCGGCGCCGGCAAGACAACGCTGACGGACAAACTGTGCAAGGCCATGCGCGAGCGCTATTCACTCGCGGTCATCACCAATGACATCTACACCAGCGAAGATGCCGAAGCGCTGATGCGGTCACAGGCGCTCACCAGCGACCGGATCCGCGGCGTGGAAACCGGCGGCTGCCCGCATACGGCCATCCGGGAAGACGCCTCGATCAATCTGGCGGCGGTCAAGGATCTCAATGACAAAATCCCCGATCTCGACCTGATCCTGATTGAATCGGGCGGCGATAATCTGGCGGCCACTTTTTCACCGGAGCTTGCAGACCTGACGATCTATGTCATCGATGTAGCAGCAGGTGAGGAAATTCCTCGAAAAGGCGGTCCCGGCATCACCCGCTCGGACCTCTTGGTTATCAACAAAACGGATTTGGCCCCCTATGTCGGCGCAGATCTAAACGTGATGGACCGGGACGCGGCCAAGATGCGCAAGGCCCGACCGTTTGTTTTCGCCAACATGCGAGCCGGAGATGGTATAGAAAAGATCGTGGAGTTCATCGTCGAAAAGGGCGGTCTTTAGCTGTGACACCGGCAGAAACTGTTCAGCTTTGCGCAAGAAATAATGCGCTTTGGTGCGATGCCGTCCTGAGAGCTGCCGGCGCAAAAACAGATTTTCACCATGGCTACTGGCACGCCTCTGGCAAACAAGTTGCCCTGTTTCCAAACATCGTCACATTAACCGCAGAGCACGGTGCAGATCTATCTGCTGCGCTTGCCGCACTCCCTTCCAAAGCAGCGGTGAAGGACAGTTTCGATTGCCTCGATCTCCGCACGTCCGGTTTTGAGAAACTTCTGACCGGCACCTGGCTGTTCCGGTCACAGGAAGGCACACGAAGACCCGCTTCGCCGCCGGACTGGCAAAAAGCACAGACCTCAGAGGCGCTCGGTAAATGGCTTACGGCGTGGAATAGGAGCGAAAATCTTCATAAGCTTTTTCCGCCAAAACTGCTGGAGTTTCCGGACATTGATTTTGTATCCATCCGGCGGGACGACAAAATTCAGGGCGGCGCGGTCCTGAATTACGGCCCATCTCACGCAGGCAAGGATGTTGTTGGTGTTTCCAACATCTTCCATCGCAAGAGCTGGCTCTATGGAGCCCTCCATGCGCTCATCGAGCCGTTCCCGCATCGGCCAGTCTGCACCTATGAGACCGACACAGAGCTGTTGCCCGTCTATCGCCAGATCGGTTTTGAGGATGTTGGAACCCTAACGGTCTGGCAAAAGCTTTGATTCTGGCTTCAGATGCCTCGCATTTTTGACAGGTCCTTTTCTAGCCAGTGCGCTTGATATCCGGCCTTATTGATTTCATTGTCCGTTCGAAAAGAGCGCACCGCAGTGCTTTAGGGAGAGTCCAAACATGATGTTCGACGGGATCAATTTGCTGGCAGCCGGAGGCGCGGCAATTGCCTCATTTATCGTCGGCGCGATCTGGTATGGTGTTCTTGGAAAAGCCTGGATGAAAGCCGCTGGTTTAACCGAAGAACAGACACGGCCGAACCCAGTCACGATGATTATTGCCTTTTTGTGCCAAGTGGTTATGGCCATCGTTTTTGCCGGGATCATTTATCACACAGGCGAAGTGACGGTCCGTGCAGGCATCATCTCGGCCATCATGGTCTGGATCGGGATCGTGATGACCACCCAGATCATCAACCATCGCTTTCAGAGCCAGCCGTGGGCTCTGACTGCAATTGACGGCGGTCACTGGCTCTTGGTTCTGCTGGTTCAGGCGGTGGTCATCGGGCTGCTATCGCCCTTTGTCATTGCCTGACGCGAGCGTAAATCCTTACGTATTTGAACGCACTAGACCAATGTCGCGCCTACGAAAGTACGAAAGTTAAGTTATGGACGCTGGGGAAGGCCATACGCATAATGGCCACCGGCAAATAAGACTGGCGGGAGGAGAGCAAATGCGACCGCCGGTTCAAATCGGGGTTTCTGGGAGGTCCTAAATGTCCGCATCTGTTTTTCCCGTTCCAGCGGAAGTAGCCGCACGGGCGCATGTCGATAACGCGAAATATCTTGAAATGTATCAGCAGTCGGTGAGCGACCCGGATGGCTTCTGGGGCGAGCACGGCAAGCGTGTCGACTGGATCAAGCCTTTCACCAAGGTGAAAAACACCTCTTACGACTACCACAATGTCTCGATCAAATGGTTTGAAGACGGCACATTGAACGTCTCTGCCAACTGCATCGACCGCCATTTGGCAACGCGCGGCGATCAACCGGCCATCATCTGGGAAGGTGACGATCCGTCCGAAAGCAAGGTGATCACCTACAAGGAGCTGCACCACGAGGTGAACAAGTTCGCCAACGTTCTGCATGCCCAGGGCGTGAAAAAAGGCGACCGTGTCACGATCTACCTGCCGATGATCCCGGAAGCGGCTTATGCGATGCTGGCCTGTTCCCGGATCGGCGCGATCCACTCCATCGTTTTCGGCGGGTTTTCTCCGGACAGCCTCGCCCAGCGCATTGAAAGCTGCAAAAGCAACTGCGTGATCACGGCCGATGAAGGCCTGCGCGGCGGCCGCAAGGTTCCACTGAAGCTGAATGTCGACAAGGCCGCGGAAAAGGCGCCGGTCAACAGCGTCATCGTCGTCAAACGCACCGGCGGCGACATTTCCATGCAGGACGGCCGGGACGTCTGGTACCACGACGAAGCAGACCGCGTGTCCGACCATTGCGATCCGGTTGAAATGAATGCGGAAGATCCGCTCTTCATCCTCTACACGTCCGGATCCACGGGCCAGCCGAAGGGTGTGGTCCACACAACCGGCGGATATCTCGTTTACGCCTCGATGACCCACCAGTATGTCTTCGACTATCAGGATGGCGACATCTACTGGTGTACGGCTGATGTGGGCTGGGTCACCGGCCACAGCTACATCGTCTATGGTCCGCTCGCCAACGGCGCGACCACGCTTATGTTCGAAGGCGTGCCGACCTATCCGGATGCTGGCCGTTTCTGGCAGGTTTGCGAGAAGCACAAGGTCAACATTTTCTACACAGCCCCAACCGCAATACGCGCCCTGATGGGGGCTGGCGATGATTTCGTCAACAAGTCGGATCTGTCGTCACTGCGCCTGCTCGGCTCGGTCGGTGAGCCGATCAACCCGGAAGCCTGGAACTGGTATTACAACGTCGTCGGCAAGCAGAACTGCCCGATTGTGGATACCTGGTGGCAGACCGAGACTGGCGGCATCCTGATCACACCGCTCCCAGGCGCGACCGACCTGAAGCCAGGCTCTGCAACCCGTCCGTTCTTCGGCGTGCAGCCGGCCGTCGTCGATGCGGAAGGCAACTTCCTTGAAGGCGCGACCGAAGGCAATCTGGTCATCACCGACAGCTGGCCGGGCCAGATGCGCACGGTGTACGGTGACCACGACCGTTTCGTGCAGACATATTTTGCCACCTACAAAGGTCTCTACTTTACTGGTGACGGCTGCCGCCGGGACGAAGACGGTTACTACTGGATCACCGGCCGCGTGGATGACGTGATCAACGTTTCCGGTCACCGTATGGGAACAGCGGAAGTCGAAAGCGCGCTGGTCGCCCACGAGAAGGTCTCAGAGGCCGCCGTGGTCGGTTATCCGCACGACATCAAGGGGCAGGGCATTTATGCCTATGTCACGCTGATGGAAGGTGAAGAACCAACGGATGAGCTGAAAAAAGAACTCGTCAAACATGTCCGGGCAGAAATCGGCCCCATCGCCTCACCGGACCTCATTCAGTTCTCACCAGGCCTGCCGAAGACCCGCTCGGGCAAGATCATGCGCCGCATCCTGCGCAAGATCGCCGAGGACAGCTTCGACAATCTCGGCGACACCTCGACACTGGCAGACCCGGCCGTGGTCGATGACCTGATCGATAACCGCCAGAACCGGGCGTAAACCCGTTCAACCAGGTACCGCGAAAACAAAAAAGGCCCGTTTAGCGACGGGCCTTTTCTTATCCGGAAGTCGGATTTTTACTGAGAAATGACGTTATCTCGAAAGGTAGATGGACTGAATTTTTTTGGCGATGTTCGAAAAAGCCTGTTTCAAACCTTCAGAGGAACTTGCCTGATAGTAGTTGCCGGAGCTGGCGCAGTTTTGCATATTACGAGCCCCTGTAGAGGAGTTGTTTGAGCCAAAGTAGACACCAAAGACCTCGATACCAGCATCTTTCATAGCGGTGCAATATGCCCGGTGCCGGACGGACGCCTCATTACTGTAACCTTCCCCAGTGTCGCTGTTAACCTCCCATTCCAAGTCAATTTCCGGAATATCAACCCAATCATAGATATCGGTGCAACGCGTTCTCCAACGACCTCTACGCCAAACCCTCCTGCACTCCTCATCGACTTTCTTGTACTCCGTCAACGGCAAGTCAAACGCTCGGTTGTTGTTGCCATCGGTCATCATGATTGCGAATTTCAGAATGTTATCATCATTGTAAGCAGCCGGCGCGCTGGCAGCCGGCCAAAGGTTTGCGTAGCTGGGAGATAAACTATTCCAGCCCCAAATAGCGCCCGTATGCCCGGCCGTCCAACCTTCCGCCTCCAGATCGTCAATCGCATTAATCAATTCATCCCGGTCATTTGTTAGCGGGATCATTACGGAATCACTTGAGCATCCATCACTGCTTCCGTCTCCATAGAAGGTCGCCTTCGGAGGAGGATTGCTTTTCGTATAATAGTTGTAGGGGCTGTCAGTGTATTTAACGTCGTACAGTTCCGTTCCGTCATCATAGTCTTGACGTTCTGTAACGCAGTCCGAACTGTCGGCAAAACCATAGGCTCCACCTTTCACAACATCCGCATATCCGCCAAGGTTCACACCGGTACTGTAAGGCACAAGAGAGATTCGGACCTTGGCTTCTGACTGATCCTGATCTTCAGGAAGTAGGATGTTCACGACATCAGTCGATGCTTCCCGCAAGGCAGGCATGTCACCCCTCATAGACCCGGTAACATCTACGATTAGAGCCAGCTCTACATCGAACCTGGAATAATTAACACGCGCATTTGTACCGAAATTAAATGCATCCGGCCCAAGCAAATCTTTCCCTAAACCGCCGATATTGACAAAATAGTTATTGAGACCGGCAGATGAGGTGACAGTTACCGTGCCTTCGTCATCGTCGATAACAAAGCTCAAATTCTCTATCGCCTGATCTAGAAACTCTGCATCGGCAAGATTTGCGCGAAAAGAGTTTTCGATGCGAGTTTTGATTTGTGCGTCGGAGAGGGCAGAAGTCGACAGATCCGTCGCGACAGAAAGCGCAGCGGCATCAATAGCATAAGCCAGTTTTTCCCGCGCGTTAACGGACCTGGAAATATCAATTGCTGCGCCCCCAATGACGACCAGCACCAACACCATTCCCGCAAATATCGGCAGGATGGAACCATCATGATTTCGGTTAAACTTTGAAATCAGGGCTTTTATCATTTAGCCACGCAATCCCGTTTCTACGAATGCCCTTCAGGCACGTTACGGAATAGCTACTAAAGAAAAGTACCTAAACAATTAAAATGCTACTCGAATTTTTGAAGTATTTACGTTTTTTTTACGAATCAGACCAGCACAAAAGGTCTAATCGCTGTTCTGATTTGCCATGCCAAACGATGATCTACGCCTGAACCCTTGAGTGAATTAGAGTAAGTATGCTCCCTACCACTTCCCGACACACATGGAAGTCATTCAAAGATCGCCGGCAGAAAATTCTGAGATAACCCTACGGGTCCAGCTCTGTATCCCAGTAGAGGAAGTCCATCCAGCTTTCGTGCAAATAGTTAGGCGGGAAGCCGCGGCCGTTGTTGTGCAAATCCTGGATCGTCGGCCGGAATGGCATGTGCATGGGCCACATGTTGAGCTGTTCGCAGGACTTGTTGGATTTGCGCAAGTTGCACGGGGAGCAGGCAGTGATCACGTTTTCCCAGGTTGTCAGGCCCCCTTTAGAGCGCGGGATCAGGTGATCGAAGGTGAGTTCCTCTTTGCTGCCGCAATACTGGCACTGGAACTTGTCGCGAAGGAATACGTTGAAGCGGGTAAAGGCAGGGTGCCGGCTGGGTTTGACGAAGGTTTTTAAGGAGACGACGCTGGGCAGTTTGAATTCGAAGCTCGGACTTCGGACCGCTGCGTCATATTCCGCAACGATGTTCACCCGGTCCAGAAACACAGCCTTGATGGTGTCCTGCCAACTCCACAAGGACAAGGGGTAGTAGCTCAAAGGCCGGTAATCCGCATTGAGCACCAACGCCGGATGAGCTCCCGGCGATACCGCTATCGTCACCTTCCACTCCTTACGCTTCATCAGAACGTCTGGTGTCCAGTCAAGCGGACAGCAGAGTATGTCCCTTTGCGATGGGAGTATTGTAGTGCCGAGGTGACAGTCTTGTGAAGACCAATGATTTCATTTCTTCACCCAGCCGAGTGGTGTCGAAAACTCGGCAGATAAATACGACAACTTTCTGAATCACTTAGCGAAATGCAGATGAATTCAATGAGCCGCCACAGTTTTTTCTTGCAAAGAAAAAGGGACGCTTTGACGCGCCCCCAAACATTTTCTTAAACGGTCAATGACGAATCAGTTGGCCGTCCAGTCGCGAATGTCGACGAAGTGGCCGGCGATCGCGGCCGCTGCGGCCATCGCGGGCGACACAAGGTGTGTGCGGCCCTTGTGACCCTGGCGGCCTTCGAAGTTCCGGTTGGATGTCGACGCACAGCGCTCACCCGGAGCGAGCTTGTCCGCGTTCATCGCAAGACACATGGAACAGCCCGGCTCACGCCATTCAAAGCCGGCTTCCTTGAAGATCACAT
Organism: Roseibium sp. R5; assembly: GCF_055755305.1. Taxonomy (NCBI): domain Bacteria; kingdom Pseudomonadati; phylum Pseudomonadota; class Alphaproteobacteria; order Hyphomicrobiales; family Stappiaceae; genus Roseibium; species Roseibium sp. R5. The sequence goes on along the minus strand of NZ_CM146910.1, from coordinate 1,145,730 downwards.
CCAGACCTTCTTCTTCCGCCTGTTCTTTGACGAGGCCGGACCCTGGAACAACCATTGCGCTGACGTGCGATGCGACCTTGTGGTTGCCGATCACAGCTGCGGCTGCGCGCAGATCTTCGATGCGGCCGTTGGTGCAAGATCCGATAAAGGCCCGGTCGATCTTGATATCCGTGATCTTCGTTCCCGGTTCGAGGCCCATGTAATCGAGCGCCCGGAACTTTGATTGACGGCGGTTCTCGTCTTCGATTTCCTTCGGATCCGGAACAACCCCTTCAACGGACACGACGTCTTCCGGAGACGAGCCCCAGGACACGATCGGCGGCAGATTGGCTGCGTCCAGCTCGATAACCTTGTCAAAATAGGCATCCGCATCGGAGTGCAATGTCTTCCAATAAGCGAGCGCCTTGTCCCAATCGTCACCTTTCGGGGCTTTCGGACGGCCCTTGATGTATTCAAAGGTCTTTTCGTCCGGCGCGATCAGGCCTGCGCGTGCGCCGCCTTCGATCGACATGTTGCAGACCGTCATACGGCCTTCGATCGACAGGGACTCAATAGCTTCACCGGCATACTCGATGACGTAGCCTGTCCCGCCGGCCGTTCCGATCTTGCCGATAATCGCCAGAACGATGTCCTTGGCCGTAACACCGGCCGGGATCTGGCCGTTGACCTTCACTAGCATGTTCTTGGCTTTTTTCTGGATCAGGGTCTGGGTTGCCAGAACGTGCTCAACCTCGGATGTGCCGATACCGTGGGCCAGCGAACCGAAAGCGCCATGAGTGGACGTGTGGCTGTCACCGCACACGATGGTCATGCCGGGCAGGGTGAAGCCTTGTTCCGGGCCAACAATATGGACAACGCCCTGACGCATATCGAGTTCCGAATAGTACTCGACGCCGAACTCGGCTGCATTTTTGGCAAGCGTTTCGACCTGGAGTGCAGACTCCGGATCATCAATGCCATGACGGCGGTCGGTGGTCGGGACGTTGTGATCGACCACGGCAAGGGTCTTGCCCGGCTGGCGCACCTTGCGGCCGGTCATGCGCAGACCCTCAAACGCCTGCGGGCTGGTCACTTCATGCACCAGGTGGCGGTCAATATAGAGCAGACCGGTTCCGTCCGGCTGCATGTCGACCGCGTGGTCGTCCCAAATCTTGTCGTAAAGCGTCCGTGCCTTGGCCATGGGTCTCTCCTCAGTCAGGCTGGCCCTGCGCGTTTTAAAGCCGCGCCGTCAGCCTTCGTTCTCTCACAGTTGTCTCCCGGAATGGGGCTACTGCCGAATTCTGTCCAGTGAATGGCGCAGCTCCGCGTCAAGGTCAAGCATTCCGAGTTGAGCTGAATTCAACTGAGTTTGATTGGAGATCCGCAAAACCCCGCCTGATCGAGCAATCAGGCGGCTGACCGACTCGCAAAAGGGCCGGTCCATGTGTGGCTTTGCATTCGCCATCACCCGAAACGCTAATTCCGCTTGGACGTCTCGTAATGCGCCGAGGCTTCGTAATAATCATTGAAGCCAATGCGATCGCGAAGTTCAGAAAAGTTCATCAAATCCGGGGTGCGATCTTCATCCGATTTCAGCTTGACCAAGGTTCCCATCATCGCCTGCATGGCACTGGCCATCAAAGTGAGGGGGTACGCCGCAATGGAAAACCCTATGTCTTCCAGTTCCTTATGGGAGAGCTCCGGCGTTTCGCCGCCTTCAACGATATTGGCCATTTTCGGGCCTGGAAGTTCACGGCAGATGGTTTGCATCTCCTCGACCGTCTTCGGCGCCTCGACAAAAAGGATGTCGGCTCCGAGCTCCTTGAACTTTGCAGCCCTGTCGATCGCTTCGGTGAGCCCGTGATCATGCCGGGCGTCCGTTCGCGCAAGGATCAGGATGTCGGCGCCAGCGTCCTTGGCATCTTGCGCAGCGCGGATCCGGTCAAAGGCTTCATCGCGGGATACCACGGCTTTGCCGGGCGTGTGACCACACCGTTTCGGCGCGAGCTGATCTTCGATCATGACAGCAGCAGCGCCGGCCTTGGCAAATCCGGTGACGGTACGGCGCACATTCATGGCATTGCCGTAGCCTGTATCCCCGTCGGCAATTAGCGGGATCTCAATCGCATCGGTGATGTTACGGGCTTGGTCGAGAACTTCGGCATAGGACATCAAGCCCAAATCCGGCTGGCCGATGCGGGACGCGGACGTGGCAAAACCCGACATGAAGGTCAGCCCGAAACCCGCTTGTTCAATCAGCTTTGCCGACAAAGCATCGAAACAACACGGCATCACATTGAGTTTGTCTTGCGCCAGGAGGGCGCGGAGTTTGTCAGCCTGAGACGGCATGGAATGTCCTTAGAGTTTGAACGGGATGTAGAGGGCCAAATCAGTCCAGAGGTAGAGTATGACGACGCTCAACAGCATCAGTGCCAGGAAGGGGAGAACCCCACGTGAGACATCCGCCAAACTGGATCGGGCCACCGACTGGATGACATAGAGATTAAGCCCGACCGGCGGCGTGATCAGCGCGCATTCCACCATGACCACCATATAGACCCCGAACCAGATCGGATCAAAACCAAGGGCCATCGCGGCGGGCAGCAGAACCGGTGTCATAATCAGCACCATGGAGAGCGCTTCGAACACCAGACCCATAATCAACAGCACCACTGACACCACCAGAATGAAGGCGAGCGGCGTATCGATGTTCTGACCGATGAACATCGAGATTTCCTGAGGGATCCGGTAAAGCGTGATCGCTTTTCCGAAGACCTTGGCACCGGCAACGATCAAGAGGATCGCAACGGTGGTCACCATGCTCTCGAAAGCTGCTTCCTTGAAGCCCTGCCAAGTCAGGGTTCGGAGGTAAAAACCGGTGATCAACAGGGCAACGGCAAAACCGATGGCCGCGGCCTCGGTCGGCGTTGCAATGCCGGTATAGATGACACCGATCACAACGCCGGCCAGTACCATGGAGGGCAGGGCACGGATCGTGCTCGAAATCCGTTCCTTGGCACTTGCCGGTGGCTCCGGCGTGTAACCGCCAAACCAGCGGGCGTAAATCATGGCAAAGGCAATGAAGAGCGCGACAAGCAACAGGCCAGGGCCGATACCTGCCAGAAAAAGCGCAATCACAGACTGCTCTGTGACAAAGCCGTACACGATCATCGGGATCGATGGCGGGATCAGGATTCCAAGCGTGCCGCCAGCGGCGAGAAGTCCATAGACGAATTTTTTCTCATAGCCTCGGCTGATCATCTCCGGAATCGCAACCGTGCCGATGGTGGCCGCCGTCGCCACGGACGATCCGGAAATTGCTGCAAAGATGCCGCAGGAAACGATGGTGGCGACTGCCAGGCCACCCGGCCAATGTCCGACCCAGGCATGAACGGCGGAGAAGAGATCCTTGCCGACGCCGCCCTTTAGCAAAATGTTGGACATCAGCAGGAACAACGGCACGGCGAGAAGAATGAACCCATCAAGTGTCGACAGGATCGCTTGCGGCGCCATCAGCGGAGAAAATCCGCCGAACAAAAGCAGGGCCAACCCAAGTCCACCAAGCGTAAAGGCAACGGGAACACGGATGAGCAGCAGCGTGAAAAGGGCTGCGAGAATAAGGATCGTTGTCAATGTCCGGCTCCGCTTAGTGAAACCGGCCCCTTGGCCGCTTTGCCAAGTTCAATCAGCGCCTGCAGGAACAAAAGTCCGAAGCCGACTGGAATTGCGAGTTCCGTAACCCACGTGGGCAAATCCAGCATGGACCCTGTTGTCCGGCCGCGCTCAAAGGAATCATAGAAAATCCCAAAGCCCTTCCAGGCCACAATGGCGCTGAACCCCGCGACAAAAATCATCGCAAGGCCCTGACAGACGCGCTGCGCGGTTGGACTAAGCTGGTTGGTCACCGCATCAACGGCAATATGCCGCCCCGCGCCAAGGATCCAGGGCATGGCGATCATGGAGCCCCAAATGAGGCTCAGCTGGGACAACTCCGCAGCCCAAATCGTCGGCGCAACAAACAGATACCGGGCCGTCACCTCAAAGGTAAGCATGCCGCCGGCCAGAACAAACAAAAGCGCCGATACCCAAGCTAGAGCGAGGGTCAGCTTCGAGAAAACAGTCATTTTGTTACCGATGCGCTTCGCGCAATCCTGAAAGAATGAGAGCAGCGCCCATTGCGCCGAAGGCCGCAGCGAATGCAGCCTCAAATCCCCGTTGGAATTTTTGATAGGCCAGGGTCATCCGACCCGTCGAAAAGAGCAGAGCGTAAGCGCCGTAGACAAGGAAGGCTGAAACGGCCCCAAGCGGCCCGAAAGCAAGGACGGTTGGTGCTTCTAAACCCTGACCGAACAGAAAGGATGCGACAGCAATCCACATCAAGCCGGCCTTGGGATTGCTCAGCACAACGAACAAACCGAACCGCCAGTTTCTGAAATCAGACGCTTTCTGACCGGCAGCGCGGATCGTCCCACCAGACGATGGCCATAACACCGAACGCACCGCCTTGGCGGCCACATAAAGAAGATAACAGCCCCCGAGGATCTTCATGGCTGTCAACACAGCCGGAAAAAGATCCAATAAGACAGCCAGCCCGAACGCAACAGCCGTAACCCAGACAAGAACGCCGGAAGCGACACCGAGGGTGACGTAAACGGCCGCACGGCGACCTTGCCCCAAGGCGGCAGCTGCTACGGCAACCAGGTTTGGACCTGGCGCAGCTTGCGCGGCGACCGTGAGGATCAGGGCCGCCGCATAGGCTTCAACGATATACACGTCGAAACGACCTAAAGCTTCTGCGCCGCGTCCATGACTTGCTTGCCAAGGTCGCCGGCTTTTTCGCCATAAGCGTCGTAAACTGGTTGGCTGACCGCTCTCCAGGCAGAGATTTCCTCAGCTGTCGGCTTGTAAACGGACATTCCGTTTTCTTCCGCAGCTGCATACGCATCGGCCTCGATCTGGGACATGCGGTCGCGAACATCATTTTCGGCTGTCAAAGCCGCAGCTTGAATGATTTCCTTGTGAGCATCCGGCAGGCCGTTCCAGAAATCCGTGTTCACAACGACAATGAATTCGATGTCCGCGTGATTGGTCACGGTAATGGTGTCCATGACTTCCCAAAGCTTCCGGGATTTGACACCGGAAACGCCAGTCATGCCGATATCGACTGTTCCGCGTTGATAGGCGAGGTACTGTTCGGACCCGGAGATGAGCGTTGGAGCGCCGCCCGCAGCGGTGACGAAATCGCCGAGGGTCTTGCCGAAGACACGGACTTTTTTGCCTTTCATGTCTTCAGGTGTTTTGATCGGTCCGTCCTGAGACAGCATGATCGCACCACCATAGGCCTGCCACCACAGGACGGTTGATCCGGTGTCCTTGATGGCCTCATCGAGCGGTCCACGGACAGGAGATCCCGGAGCAACAGCTGCGCGAACCTTGTCCTCGGTATCAAAAAGAAACGGCTGATAGAAAATGTCGACAGCCGGAATGTCACCGACATACCGGGTCAGGGACGCAACACCCATCTCGATCGCGCCGGACCCAACGGCAGCGGGCACTTCCTTGTCTTTATAAAGCTGCGCGGAATCGTAGATTTCTACCGCGATATCACCGTTGGAGTTCTTCTCCACTTCTTCCTTGAACAAGGTCAGGTTCTGCCCAAGGTGGCTTGTCAGCGGCAGCTGCAGCGAAATGCGCAAAGTTGTATCAGCTGCAAAGGATGAGCCGGCAGTCACGCCAAGCGCCATCGCGGCTCCAAGAGCCCACGTGAATGGTTTCATGATTTCCTCCCAATTATGGAAGGCAGTCTGACAAACGAAAAATTTCTGGTCAACAAATCCCTGACCACTTGGCCAAAAGTACAGGGTTCACTGCGCGAAGGAGAAAGAATTAAATCATTGTTTTTTCAATATTTTAGCCTTGGACCTCTATATCCGCCAAAAAATACGTCTGAACGAAGAGAACCATCGCCGGCGTGACCTCTCCCGGCGATGGTCCCTACTGGGCGAACCGCGCACCTTCCGCGGTCCGAAAGCTACGATCCACCCAAGCCAGTTACGGCTGAACAGCCGAGAATTCTGCCGGATCGAGCAAGTTGTCTTGGTTTGCATCGGCTGCCTTGAAGGCATCCTCTGTTACATCCGGCATGACGGCAGTGACTTCATCAAAGCTGACAAATCCGTCCCGGTCGCTGTCGACAACATCAAAAGACATGCCCTGAGCAAAAACCGCTGAAGTAGCGGTAACGGCACCGAAAAGCACGGCGGCTGCGAGAGACTTGGACATGATATGACCTCCAGTTTTGGTCTTTGTGCTCCGTCGCTCGACCAGACCCCTGCGGCCGGTGAACCGGAGCGAGAGAACACTGATTTGAGATCGGGACGGCCAAAAGGCCGCTCAAAGGAACTGTTGGGGCATTGTTGTGACCGCCAAGCTTTGGCAGTCACGCCTTGGTCAAAATATTGTCAAAAGTAGCAATTTCGGACCGCAATATGGCGGACCGGCACTTAGGTGTAATCCCGGGATCCAAAGATCGCGGACCCGACACGCACATGGGTTGCACCAAACCCAACGGCGGTCTCGTAGTCAGATGACATGCCCATGGAGATCTGAGACAGACCGTTGCGCGCAGCGATTTTCTGAAGAAGCGCAAAATGCTCCCCCGGGGCCTCATCCACCGGCGGAATGCACATTAATCCGACGATATTTAAACCGACCGTCTCCTTGCATTCCTTTACAAATTGATCGACCTCTTTCGGTGGAATCCCGGCTTTCTGCGGTTCTTCTCCGGTGTTCACCTGGATGAAGCACGGCAGATCCCGGCCTTGCTTATTCATTTCAGCTTTAAGGGCCTTTGCGATTTTCGGTCGGTCCACCGTGTGAACGACATCAAACGTCGCGACGGCTTCTTTTGCTTTGTTGGACTGCAACGGGCCGATGAGATGCAATTCAATCCCGTCAAAGGACCCACGCAGTTCCGGCCACTTTCCCATGGCTTCCTGAACACGGTTTTCACCGAATACACGATGACCTGTCTCCAACGCCGGGCGGATGGCATCTGCTTCAAACGTCTTGGACACGGCGATCAAGGTCACGGCGCCTTCGGGTCGTCCATACTCTGCTTCTGCCTTGCGAATGTCTGAAAGAACGCTGGAAAGCTGATCTGAAACGGATGCCATGAAGACTGCTCTGGTTTATGGGATTGCTCGTTTTCAGTGACATATACGCAGGTCATATCCGCAGCAAGGGCAGACATGAAAAACCCTGCCAGTCCTATGAGCAGGCTGTTGCAACATCCAGAGAATGTTCAACTCTATCTTACACCTGGCTTCGGTCTCATTCAGATCCATAGAATAATGGTAGACCAGTATTTTACCTTTTCTTTGCAGTCCAGGTATTAAGTAGGGTATGCATATTTGCTGAGGTTCTCGGATGTTTTGGAGAATATCTTCTTCTTATACACTGGCAATATTGTCTATTATTACGACGCCTCCAGCTGTCTCGGAAGAATTTTCGTTTGCCATCGGTGAGTGGCCTCCCTTCATCTCCAGCAATGCGCCAGGTTATGGGCTTCATAGCGAACTGATCTCAGAAATCTTTGGATCTCAGGGCCATACGGTCAAGCTGGAGTTCTATCCATGGCGCCGGTCTCTTGAATTGACAAAGGTCGGAACACTGCCAGCGACCTATTCCTGGTCCTATCTTCAAGAGCGGGAAGACGACTTCATCTATCCCGAGCATCCACTCGATCAATTGAATGATGTTAATTTTTACCGCAAAGACCGCTTTCCGAACGGTTTGGTGCCGCTTTCATTCGATGAGCTTAAAGGCCGCTCCCTAACGGTCGTGGGCGTGGAGGGGTACTGGTACGAGACAGTTCTGAACAAGGCAGATGTTGTGTTCCAAACGGTCGCCACCGAGGAACAGGCCTGGAAAATGCTGCTCCACAACAGGGCCGATATCTTTATCGAAAATGATGTTTCCGGTGACATTCAAGGCCGGCAGTTTCTTGGAAAAGACATGGATAACATCGACCGCAGTGCACCGTTCCGGACAATACCGGTTTACATCATGTTCAGCCGCCATAACCCAGATGCACTCCGGATGATGGAAATCTGGGATAGAGGCATCACGGAACTCTCGGTTTCCGGCCCAGATTCCCGAACACAATAGCTTTACGGCCTCCGCTCTGCGCATTAAACAGCAGGGTAGAAACAGTTCACTTAAGGCATGTTGACCGCGGCACCGAATTCTGGTGACTGTCCCGCAGTCAGACATTCAAGAAATCCGCCGGGTCCGGCGGCAAGCAAACGGCAAAATTGATGGCAACGGAACGGTACAATGCGCGCGAAGTAGAAGCGCGCTGGCAAAAGACTTGGAACGACAAAGATGTCTTCGTCACTCACAATGACGATCCACGCGACAAATACTACGTCCTTGAGATGTTCCCGTACCCGTCCGGCCGGATCCACATGGGCCACGTCCGCAACTATGCCATGGGCGATGTGGTCGCCCGCTTCAAACGTGCCAAGGGCTTCAACGTCCTTCATCCGATGGGTTGGGATGCCTTTGGCATGCCGGCTGAGAACGCTGCGATGCAGAACAAGGTCCACCCAAAAGACTGGACCTATGAGAACATCGCCACCATGCGGGAACAGCTCAAGATCATGGGTCTGTCCCTTGATTGGAGCCGGGAATTCGCGACCTGTGATGTTGCCTACTACAAGCAGCAGCAGGCGCTTTTCCTGAAGTTTCTGGAAGCTGGGCTGGTCTATCGCAAAAACGCAAAGGTCAACTGGGACCCAGTCGACATGACGGTCCTTGCCAACGAGCAGGTGATCGATGGCCGCGGCTGGCGCTCCGGCGCACTCGTTGAACAGCGTGAACTGACCCAATGGTTCTTCAAGATTTCCGATTATTCGGAAGAACTTCTGGAAGCAATCGAAACACTGGATCGCTGGCCGGACAAAGTCCGCCTGATGCAGAAGAACTGGATTGGGCGCTCCGAAGGTCTGCGTGTCCGCTTTGAGTTTATCGAAGCCGCTCCGACAGGCGACACAACGCTGGAAATCTTCACCACACGGCCAGACACATTGTATGGCGCGTCTTTCATGGGACTGTCTCCGGATCATCCGATTTCGGTGAAGCTGGCGGAGACCAATCCGGAGCTGAAAGACTTCATCGATGAATGCCGGCGCGTCGGTACGTCTGAAGAAGCCATTGAAAAGGCTGAGAAGAAAGGCATCGATACCGGTCTCAAGGTCAAGCACCCGCTTGACGCTTCCATCGAGTTGCCGGTTTACGTCGCCAATTTCATTCTGATGGACTACGGCACAGGCGCCATCTTCGCGTGTCCGGCGCACGATCAGCGCGACTTGGATTTTGCCCGCAAGTATGGCCTCTCCGTAAAACCCGTTGTCTTGCCGAAAGGCGCCGATCCGGCAACTTTCGAAATTGGCGACGAGGCCTACACCGACGACGGCACAATCTTCAATTCCGACTTCATGAACGGAATGACGATTGCCGATGCGAAAAACGCTGTCGCGGACAAGCTGGAAGCCATCAAGGTAGACGATGGGCCGCAGGCCGAGCGTCAGGTGAATTACCGCCTGCGCGACTGGGGCATTTCCCGCCAACGCTACTGGGGCTGCCCGATACCAGTCATCCATTGTGATGACTGCGGCGTTGTTCCGGAAAAGGATGAAAACCTACCGGTGCAACTGCCGGACGACATCAATTTCGACAAGCCGGGCAATCCGCTGGACCGCCACCCGACATGGCGTGACACAGCTTGCCCGAACTGCGGCAAGCCGGCCAAACGTGAAACCGATACGATGGACACGTTTGTCGACTCCTCTTGGTATTTCGCGCGTTTTACCGCACCAGACTGTGATCAGCCGACAGACCCGAAAGCTGCAACCGACTGGCTGCCGGTCGATCAGTATATCGGCGGGATTGAGCACGCGATCCTGCACCTCTTGTATTCGCGCTTTTTCACACGGGCGATGCAAAAGGTCGGTGCACTCGACCTGAAAGAACCGTTCAAGGGCCTCTTCACGCAAGGGATGGTCACGCATGAGACCTACCGGCGCGGCGGCGACGGCTCCAGCGGCGAATGGGTCTCCCCCGCCGAAATCAAGATCGAGGAGAAGGACGGTCAGCGTGCTGCATCCATGCTGGACAGCGGCGAGACCGTTTCCATCGGCTCCATCGAGAAGATGTCGAAGTCGAAGAAAAACACAGTCGACCCGACCGATATCATCGACACATATGGCGCCGACACGGCCCGTTGGTTCATGTTGTCAGACAGCCCGCCCGAGCGCGATGTCATCTGGACCGAAGATGGTGTCCAGGGCGCGTGGCGCTTTGTACAACGCGTGTGGCGTTTGATCGGCGAAATCGCCGAAAAGACGGAGCCGCGCAATTCCTCTGTTCCGGCTATGTCTCAAAATGCCGAAGATCTGCGCCGCGCGGCCCACAAAACACTGGCTGCTGTCTCAAACGATCTGGAAGGCCTCGGTTTCAACCGGGCCGTTGCGCGCCTTTATGAGCTGGTCAATACGTTGAGCAAGGCGTTCAACGAGGGCCTGGAAGATCAGGGCAAGGAATACGCGGTTCGGGAAACGGTTGATTACCTCGTCCAGATGATGGCGCCCATGATGCCGCACCTCGCAGAAGAATGCTGGTCTGCGTTGGGTCATGACAGCCTGATCTCCGAAGCGGCATGGCCGGAAGCAGATCCGTCGTTGTTGGCCGAGGATACAGTAACGTATCCGATCCAGATTAACGGCAAACGGCGCGGCGAGCTGAGCATTTCAAAAGAGGCTTCCAAAGAGGAGGTCGAAGCAGCTACCTTGGCGCTGGACTATGTTCAAAAGGCGCTGGACGGGAAGTCACCGAAGAAGCTGATTGTTGTGCCACAAAGGATTGTCAATGTCGTTGTTTGACCAGGTTTTGACATCGAGCCGGATTACCAGAAATCTTGCTCTGGCGAGCCTTTTGGCCTTTGGTGCATTGGCAGGCGGGTGTCAGATCCGCCCGCTCTATGGCACCACAGCAACAGGCTTTGGCGGGACACAAACCGTATCCTCCGATCTTGCAGCGATCGATATTGAATCCATTGGTACCGATGTCTCTGGCCGTACGCTTTACAACGAACTGACCTTCAATTTTGAGCGTGGTACAACTGCCCCCGCAAAGAAATACCGGTTGAAAGTCCTGGAAGACACCAGCACCGCCTCCGTCGCAGTTGAACAGTTCTCTGATGTTCCGTCAGCCTACACTTTGACCATGAACGCTTCCTTCGTCCTGAGTGACCTTGAAACCAACAAGACACTGATGACAGGACGGTCCTTCCAATCTGCCTCATATGACTTCTCCAGCCAGCGTTTCGCCAACTTAAGAGCGCAACGGGATGCAGAAGAACGTGTGGCAAAGGCGGTCGCGGAAGACATCACAGCCCGGATTGCCGGATACTTCGCAACCCACCAGGGTTCATAAAGAAAAGGCAAAGCACACGTGTCCACGCTCAAGGCCGCGGAGATTGACCGGTTCGTCGCCAATCCCCCGGATGGCGGCGGCGTTGTGCTCGTGTTCGGCCCGGACACCGGTTTGGTATCCGAGCGCGCTAGCCGGCTTGTTGCCAAGGCGTCCGAAGGCGACAGCGACCCCTTCAACCTCATAAAGATTGACGCCTCTGAACTCAGTTCGGACAGCAACCGTCTGATCGATGAGGTGCTGACCGTTCCGCTGTTTGGTGGCCGCCGTATTGTGTGGGTCAAGGATGCTAGCGGGAAAAACCTGGTTCCATCAGTCGATCCCGTCTTGAAGCTGGATGATTGGCAAACTTTGGTTGTTCTGGAAGCCGGCGACATCAAGAAAGGTGTCGGCCTGCGCAAGCTGATAGAGCCTCATAAACGGGCCGTCGCGCTGCCGTGTTATGCGGACAACGACCGCGGCATTGACCACTTGATTGATGAGGAAACACGCGAAGCTGGCCTCTCCATATCCCGCGAGGCGCGCGCAGCCCTTCACAGTCTTCTGGGTGGTGACAGAATGGCCAGCCGGGGCGAACTCAAGAAGCTCTGCCTCTACGCCATGCAGAAAGAGCGAATTGACAGCGAAGACGTGGAAGCCATCATTGGCGATGCCTCGGCGTTTGAAACATCTGAGTTGATCGATGCAGCCGCTGGCGGCGATCTGTCGACTCTCGATCATGGACTGGAACGCCTGACGGATGCCGGATCAAAAGCATCGGTCATTGCCAATCAGGCGCTCAAACACTTCCAATCCTTACATCGGATGCGAATCGAAATCGATGCTGGAAAAAGTGCCCAGCAAGTCGTCGACGGTCAGCGCCCACCCATTTTCTTCAGCCGCAAGCCAAAATTCAGCCAGCAGCTCCGTATTTGGACCATTAAGGACTTGGAACGGGCCATGGGCATCCTGAGTGAGGCAACGCGGGTATCCCGTCTGAATGACAATTTGGGCGTTCCGGTCCTCTCAGAGGCCCTTCTTACGGTAGGCCGCGCCGCGCGCGCTCGCAGCCAACGCCGCTGACAAAAAAGGCCGGGACATCCCGGCCTTGATCAAATCTGTCTCGCGCCAATCCTCAGCGGTTTTCAACGCCCAGCAACCGGCAAATCTGATCGAGCTGTTCCAAAGACGTGTATTTGATCTTCAGATCGCCAGACTCTTTGCCGGGCTTGTGGCCAACGGTGACTTTCAGTCCCAATGTGTCGGCCAGCCGCTTTTCCAAGGCTTTCGTATCGGCGTCCTTTTGCGGCTTTTCGGTCGGGGTTTTGTCGCCCTTCAATTTCGCCAGTGCATCGGGGTCCTGAGCGAGCTTTTCCGCATCGCGCACCGTCAGACCCTTTTCAACGATCAGTTCGGCCAAGGCCGCCGGATCATCAACGGTGATCAGCGCCCGCGCATGACCAGCCGTCAAGAGCCCCTCAGCTAGATAGTCTTTGACTGAATTCGGCAGCTTCAACAACCGCATGGTGTTGGCAACATGGCTCCGGCTTTTGCCGATGACCTTCGCCAACTCACCCTGGCTGTAGCTGAATTCGGCAGTCAGCTGCTCATATCCCATCGCTTCTTCAATCGGATTGAGGTCTGCCCGCTGCACATTCTCGATGATTGCGAGCTCTAATGCTTCCTGATCCGTGACGTCCCGGATGATGATCGGCGCTTCATGAAGCCCTGCCCGCTGGGCGGCCCTCCAGCGCCGCTCACCAGCAATGATCTCAAACCGGTTCGCTTTTCCAGCTGCCGGACGAACGAGGATCGGCTGCACGATGCCTTTGGCTTTTAAAGACTCGGAAAGGTCCGCCAGATCCTTCTCTGTGAAGGTCTTGCGCGGGTTGCGCGGGTTTGGCTCCAGATGCTCGATCGGGACCTTCCGGCTATCGCGAACCACTTTTTCAGGTGCTGGCGACGCCTCCGGCGCTGAATCGCCAATGAGAGCTGCAAGACCGCGGCCCAGCCGCTTGTTTTTGACGTCCTTGTCCGCCATTCCGCACCTTTTTCTTTTTATTTCAATAAGTTAAGAAGGATCAGCCGATATGTGGCCTGACCGAGCCTACTAACATGTCAATTCGGACCCGATTCGAGCGGTTCTTAGGCCGCAACGCTGCGCAGCTGCCGCTCTCGCTGAATGATTTCAGAAGCAAGGCGGAGATACGCCTGGCTTCCGGCACATTTCAGATCATAAAGAAGCGCCGGTTTACCGTAGGACGGTGCCTCGGAGATCCGGACGTTGCGCGGAATGATGGTGTCATACACGGCGTCACCCATCGTTTCGCGCACATCCGCAACGACCTGACTGGAGAGATTGTTCCGGCTGTCATACATCGTCAGAACGATACCGTGGATGCTGAGCTCCGGGTTCAAAGCTGATTTCACCTGCTCAACCGTGCTCAGCAACTGGCTCAGACCTTCAAGCGCGAAGAACTCGCACTGCAACGGAACCAAAATTGAGTGGCTTGCAGACAGCGCATTGATCGTCAGCAGGTTCAAGGACGGCGGGCAATCTACGAGGACATAGGTAAAGCCGATTTCCTTGAAGAGCCGGGAATGCGTCAGGTTTTCGATTGCATTGCGCAGACGGAAAGCACGGTCGCTGGTCGACGCAATTTCGAGTTCCAGGCCAAGAAGGTCCATGGTGGACGGGGCTACCCACAAGCGTTGGACCGCCGTTTCGCGGATCGCTTCGTCCATCGAGCAGTCGCCGCTCAGGATTTCATAGGTCGACAGGCCACGGTCCCGGTGCTCGATCCCAAGACCCGTCGAGGCGTTTCCCTGCGGATCAAGATCGATTACGAGGACTTTCTCCCCGATTGCGGCAAGCGCAGTACCAAGGTTGATGGCCGTGGTGGTTTTACCAACCCCGCCCTTCTGGTTTGCGAGCGCAAGCACACGCGGCATTTCGGGAAGCATGTTCATTACCACCACACCTTCCTGGTTACTCTGACCGGGCTGAAATGTTTGAAAAAAGGAGCAGCCGGCTTAAAGGATCAACAACACTTTCCTTTTCTACCAGATCGAACTGCCAAGAGTCAGACACTTCATCAAGTTCACGCCGAAAATCCTGACCTTTGTGGAAAACAGCCTTTGCACCTCGCGCTGTAAATGGCTCGGCAAGATCAAAAAGCAGTTTCAAAGAGGCCAAGGCACGCGCCGAAACCGCGTCTACCGGGCCGTAGGTCCACCCTTCCGCTACCGATTCGATCCGGCCCGCATGGACAGTCCCTCTCGATCCCGTCTCTCTCAAAGCCGTCCGAAGGAACGCGGCCTTGCGCTGATTGCTCTCGATCATATGGACATGAGCATCCGGCTCATCTGCCAGAAGGATCGCCGTCACAACGCCTGGGAACCCACCCCCACTTCCAATATCGACCCAGACCTTCGCCTCTGGATAACTCCACTGAGTTTGCAAGCTATCTGCTACATGGCGGGTCCAAATGTCCGGGATTGTAGAGGGCGCAATAAGGTTTTGTGCGGGTTGCCACTTCAAAACCAGGTCCACATAAGTCTGGAGACGATCCAACGTTTCACGTGAAACATCCCCAAACTTATACACAGCCTCTCCAGAACCATTCAACACCACGGAGCGCCCCATCAGGCCGCCCCTCGCTGAGACTGGCGTTTCAAGTGGGAGAGGATCAGCGTCAGGGCTGCAGGTGTTATGCCATCCATGCGCGACGCCTGTCCCAAGGTGGCAGGACGGATATCCGCGAGCTTTTGTTTGACTTCATTGGACAACCCGACAATCGCTTCGTAATCGAAACTATCGGGGATTCCCAAAGCTTCATCGCGCTTCAAAGCCTCGATATCAGCCGTTTGCCGCTCCAGGTA
This sequence comes from Roseibium sp. R5, assembly GCF_055755305.1. NCBI lineage: Bacteria > Pseudomonadati > Pseudomonadota > Alphaproteobacteria > Hyphomicrobiales > Stappiaceae > Roseibium > Roseibium sp. R5. Next base: position 1,130,397 of record NZ_CM146910.1, on the reverse strand, counting down.
AACGGCATAAAGAGCATCCGTTGTCACCTGCTCAACAATTGCAGGATCCATTTGCCCGAGCTCCGGCCATACCAGTTGAAGCCCTTCAAACGTGACATTCGGATAGGACAGGAGATCGAAGGCAGAGCGGCGGACGCCATCCTGATTGACAGGCAAACCTCTCTTTGTCGCTTCATTCGGGGTTACTGCCAGGCTCTTCAACAAATCGCGCGCAGCCGAGATCTTCTCCATTTTCGCTTCATAAGCAGAACGGCGCACATCGGACACACAGCCGATGTCAATTCCGAGAGGCGTCAAACGTTGATCTGCATTGTCTGCTCTGAGGGACAGCCTGTACTCCGCCCGTGAGGTAAACATGCGATAGGGTTCTGTAATTCCCCGGGTGATGAGATCATCGATCATAACGCCGATATAGCCTTGAGATCGGTCCACGATAAACGGCGCCTTGTCCGCAACCTTCAACGCGGCATTCAAACCCGCGACAAGACCTTGGGCACCTGCCTCTTCATAGCCGGTCGTTCCGTTGATCTGACCTGCGAGGTAAAGCCCCGCACAACGCTTGGCTTCCAGGGTTGCCCGCAATTCGCGCGGGTCGACGTGATCATACTCGATGGCATATCCGGGCTGAATGACTTCAACGTCCTCCAGACCCGGGATGGTGCGCAAAAAGGCGATCTGCGCATCTTCCGGCAGAGAGGTGGAAATCCCGTTTGGATAAACCGTGTGGTCATCAAGACCTTCCGGCTCCAGGAAAATCTGGTGGCCATCTCGATCGCCAAAGCGGACGATTTTGTCTTCAATAGATGGGCAATAGCGTGGACCGCGGCCCTTGATCTCACCGGAATACATTGCAGAGCGATCAAGATTGTCCCGGATTATCTGATGGGTTGCCGGCGTCGTCCGCGTGATATGACACGGTATCTGAGGGATCGAAATCTTTTCCGTCAGCGTTGAGAACGGGATCGGTTCTTCATCGCCCGGCTGCTCTTCCAGCCGATCCCAATGGATGGTCCGTCCATCCAACCGCGCAGGTGTGCCCGTTTTCAAACGGCCAAGGTCAAAACCAATCTGTTCCAGCGAGTGAGACAGCCCCATTGCGGGTGCCTCACCAGACCGCCCGGCCGGGATCTTTCTGTCCCCGATATGGATCAACCCGCGCAGGAAAGTTCCGCTTGTCAAAACAACTGCGCCGCAGTCAATCACCTGACCAGACCCAAGAACGATACCTGTCACGGATCCCGCATCAGCGCCAGAGAACCGAAGTTGGTCTGCTTCTCCCTCGACAACGGTGAGGTTTTCGATAGCGGCAATCTCACGCTGCATGGCTTCCCGGTACAGCTTCCGGTCTGCCTGTGCCCTGGGCCCACGGACAGCTGGACCCTTCCGACGGTTAAGCATGCGGAACTGAATACCGCCCTGATCGGCGACGCGTCCCATAAGACCATCAAGCGCATCGATCTCACGAACGAGATGCCCCTTCCCCAAACCGCCGATCGCGGGGTTACAGGACATCACGCCAATGGTCTCGAACTTGTGCGTCACCAGTGCTGTCTTGGCGCCCATGCGCGCAGATGCAGCTGCTGCTTCACAGCCGGCATGACCGCCGCCAATTACCACAACATCAAACGATAGAACCTGATCGTTCATAGTCTCACCGCTTGCCCGGGTCGCTCTTCTTGCCGTGCGCCCGGCCATTCACATTCTGATTTCGGGATCATATCCGGAACTGAACCGGAGCGTCAGACACAGCATAAGCCGGTCTTGTTGCCGCCTTTATACGCCGGACCTGCCCCTTAGGTCAAAAGAGATTTCGACACTGGGAGGAAGCCATGCCGAAGCTCGGGTCGCCTTACGTTTCAAAAAGCGGACATGATTCACGTGAAACATATTCCGGTTCTGAATCGATCCAGTCTTTTCCTGAAATGATTCACGTGAAACAATCTACTTCCCGATACAGAAATCCCGAAAGATCACATCAAGTAGATCCTCAACATCGATCCGGCCGGTGATACGTCCAAGACTGTCCGCAGCCCGGCGCAGATCTTCGGCCCGGAGTTCCGTCGGCAAATGGTCTGACGATACGGCCTGACCCAGGCCAGACAGGCAGACGGTCAGATAGTGGCGGTGCCTTGCCCGTGTCGCTAGGGGTGCCTCGCCCACAGAAATCGTTTCCTCCGCAAAACGTGTCAGGGCATCAAACAGGCCCTTTATCCCTTCATCAGACTTGCTCGATGCAGGAATTTCCTTGGTTGTTCCGGAAGAGTCTTGTTCCGGAAAAGTCTCAAGATCTGCCTTTGTCCGCACCGTCCAAACAGGGACCTGATTGGTGACATCCTCTGGCAGACCTGCGTGGGAATGCCCCGCTTCTACGCCACCTGGCTCAACAGCCCAAAGAATGAGGTCCGCCTGCCTTCCACGCTCTTCCGCGCGGCGAATACCTTCCCGTTCAACAATCCCATTTGTTTCCCGAAGACCTGCGGTGTCGACTAGAGTGACCGGATAGCCTCCCAGATCAAGATGCACCTCGATTACATCCCGGGTCGTTCCTGCTTCCTCAGTGACAATGGCAACGTCCCGGCCGGCGATTGCATTCAGCAAGCTCGACTTGCCGGCATTGGGAGCCCCCATCAAGACCACTTGCAGGCCGGATCGCAGACGCTCACCGCTCCGGGATTTTTCCAGGTGATCGGCAACTTCTTTTCGAAGCGCGGCAGCCTCTTTCCAGACTTCATCCGCAACACTGCCAGGAACATCCTCTTCATCGGCGAAATCGAAATCCGCTTCAATCATCGCCCTCATGTGTATGAGCCGCTTGCGCCAATCCTCATAGAGCGATCCGAGGGCGCCGCCCATCTGGCGGACAGCTTGTTTGCGCTGGCTTTCCGTTTCAGCAGCAATCAGATCCGCAAGGCCCTCCACCTCTGTCAGGTCCATCCGGCCCCGGTCAAAGGCGCGGCGGGTAAATTCTCCGGGCTCGGCCGGGCGGCAGTTTGGAAAGTCGCTCAATACGCGAAGCATCGCAGCAACAACGGCCCGACCACCGTGGCACTGAAACTCGACAACATCTTCACCAGTGAAACTTGCAGGCCCCTCAAAGAAAAGGACCAAAGCCTCATCAATGATCTCTTTGGTGGCCGGATCACGAAGTCTCGAAAGCATGGTTTTTCGTGGCCCGGGTGTCTTGCCGCAGAGCGCCTCTGTAACAGTTCTGACTTCAGGACCAGAGACGCGGATAACAGCAACCCCAGAAGGCACTGCACCACTCGACAACGCGTAAATCGTGTCAGCCATGTAACTTTCCGTTTGAGATCTTTCCAGTTGCCTCTTTATCAAGAAGCACGGCCGTTCGAAAGGTGGTGGCGGCGCTGGTCCACGGTCGGCATATAGCGTAGAACAACTCTCCGGTTTTTGAACCAAGAGACGTTGCATGGCCGGATCAAATGGGTCGTTTGAGCGAAGAGTAGACTTGCCTGTTTCACGTGAATCAAGCGGTTTTGCCTGTCAACAAGGATCGGCAACTGAGTACGTAGATTATGAAACTCTTATCGCCGTCCTCGCTATTGCGGAGCTTGGGTAAAAACAATCCGCACCCGATTCAATTCGGATTCACGTGAAACAGTTTTCGAACCGCTAATTCCGGTATCGGGTTTCCAACAACCGCCCACCTTAAAGATCTGTGTTTCACGTGAATCTCTAAACCCAGTTTATAATTGAGCTGCGTTGATCACATCTGACCACTAGCCCAAGTCTTGCGCTCCAGCCGATACAGAACATGTGGTGCAAGCGCATGAGTTTCTGGAAGCATGGGATGAAGAAAGTCATCCGCCGGATCCCGGCTCATACCAATTCGTGCCATGACCTTTTGAGACGGTGTGTTGGTGTCTGCTGTGAAGGACACAATTTCCTCAAGACCGATGGTTTCAAAGCCGAATCGAATCCACGCTGTTGCGGCTTCACTCGCGTAACCCTTCCCCCAGGCTGATCGTTTCAAACGCCAGCCAATTTCGACGCATGGACCAAAGGGAAGTGGCTTGGCGTATCCAGGAATACTCAACCCAACGAACCCAAGAAACTCAGATGTATCCTTTGTTTCCACCGGCACAAAACAAAAGCCATCCTGTTCTTGCTTAGCCTTCGCCCTATCAATCAAAGCGGCGGTTTGATTATGAGTGAGTGGTTCGGGGAAGTACCGCATCACCTCCGGGTCGGCACACATCTCAGCGAATGGTTCAAGATCGGCATCCTGCCAACTTCGGCAGATGAGCCGCTCGGTTTCCAAAAGAATGTCTTGGGTCATAAAACGGGTCCGAATCTAAATGTGGATTCACGTGAAACAGGTCTTAACAAAAGGTAAAGGCGTGACCCGATCTGGATCACGCCTCCACCGATAACATTGATCGTGAGATGAAACGATCAGGTGTTCATGCTGTCGAAGAAATCGTCGTTCGACTTTGTCTGCTTCAGTTTGTCGAGCAGGAATTCGACCGCGTCCACTGTCCCCATCGGATTGAGGATCCGGCGCAGCACGAATGTCTTTTTGAGACGCTCCGGCGGGACGAGCAGTTCTTCCTTACGCGTACCGGACCGTTGAATGTCGATCGCCGGATAAACACGCTTGTCGGAGATTTTCCGATCCAGGATGATTTCGGAGTTACCCGTACCCTTGAACTCTTCGAAGATAACTTCATCCATCCGGCTGCCGGTATCAATCAGTGCCGTTGCGATGATGGTGAGTGAACCACCCTCTTCAATGTTACGAGCCGCACCAAAGAAGCGTTTCGGACGTTGAAGCGCATTCGCATCGACACCACCGGTGAGAACCTTACCGGAAGACGGCACGACCGTATTGTAGGCGCGGCCAAGGCGGGTGATGGAATCCAGCAGGATAACAACGTCACGGCCATGTTCGGTGAGACGCTTTGCCTTCTCAATCACCATCTCGGCGACCTGAACGTGGCGGGAAGCCGGTTCGTCGAATGTGGACGAAACCACTTCGCCGTCGACCGTCCGTTGCATGTCAGTCACTTCTTCCGGCCGCTCATCGATCAAAAGAACGATCAAGTAGCATTCCGGATGATTGTTGGTGATGGACTTTGCAATGTTCTGCAGGAAGACGGTCTTACCGGTCCGCGGCGGCGCCGTGATCAAGGCACGCTGGCCTTTGCCAAGCGGAGCAACCAGATCGATGACCCTGGAGGACAGATCCTTAATCGTCGGATCTTCGATCTCCATCTTGAACTTTTCGTCCGGATAGAGCGGCGTCAGGTTGTCAAAGTGAACCTTATGCCGGGCCTTGTCCGGGTCTTCAAAATTGATCGTGTTGACTTTCAAAAGCGCAAAATACCGTTCGCCCTCTTTCGGGCTCCGGATCTGGCCTTCAACAGTGTCCCCTGTCCGCAGTGAGAACCGCCGGATCTGAGACGGAGACACATAGATGTCGTCCGGACCTGGCAGGTAGTTGGCGTCTGGCGACCGCAGGAAGCCAAAACCATCTTGCAGGACTTCAACAACACCTTCGCCGATGATCTCTACGTCTTGAGCAGCAAGGTTCTTCAGGATTGCGAACATCAGCTCCTGCTTGCGCATGGTGCTGGCGTTTTCGACTTCAAGCTCTTCCGCTTTTTGCAGGAGCTCGGTCGGTGTTTTTTCTTTTAGGTCTTTGAGTTTCATTTCCCGCATCGAGTTTGGGGTCTTAACGTTGATATGGATATTGGTTTGGAAGGTCGTTCCGGACCCAGGAAGATGGGAGGGCCGGAAAAATCTGAAAGACGTCTAACTGTGTCCAGATTGCCGGTGAACGCGGGATGTTAAGCTACGCAGCGTCACCAAATCGAAGTTGCTGGAAGATACGTTGTTTTGTCGGCGAGCGCAAGACGGGAATTCTGCCGGTTCTTTGGGTATTGTTGCATTGCACCAAAAAAGGCGGCGTTCGAAGGGATGGCCGCCTTTCTTTACGTCAGTTTTCAATCGGAAATCAGAACGGTTTCACAATCACCAAAATGACAACAATGATCATGATTACCGTCGGTATCTCATTGATCATCCGGAAATAGCGTGTGGACCGGGTGTTCTGATCCGCGGCAAACGCCTTCACGCATTTCGACAGGTGGCCGTGAAACCCGGACATGATGAACACCAGAAGAAGCTTGGCGTGAAACCAGCCATCACTCCAGGCATTCAATTCGTAAGCTGTCCAAAGACCAAACACCCATGATGCAATCATGGCCGGTGTCATGATGGCTTTCAGCAGCCGCCTTTCCATCACCTTGAACGTTTCCGATTGGACGGAGCCAACCTCTGCGTCCACGTGGTAAACAAACAGCCGTGGCAGATAAAGCAAACCGGCCATCCACGCGATGATGGAAATAACGTGAAGGGACTTCACCCAGAGATAAAGATCCATCGATTATCCCTGTTTCACCATCTCAACCATCCGCGCAACGTTGTCCGGATCCGCGTCCGGCGTCACACCGTGGCCGAGATTGAAGATGAACGGTCCTTTGTCGAACGTCTTCAGGATGTGCTGAACACCGTCTTCCAATGCCTTGCCGCCGGCGACGAGACGCATCGGATCCAGATTGCCCTGGATTGGAACCTGTTTCTGGATCTCCAATGCCAAATGGTCCGGCGCAGTCCAGTCGAAGCCAACCGCATCCACACCCGTTCCGTTGATGTAGGCGCCCATACGAGCGGATGAGGCTTTCGGGAAACCGATTATCTTGGCATCCGGCCGGGCTGCTTTCACACCGTCGACAATCTTGCGCGTCGGTTCAATACTCCACCGCTGAAACCCGGTATCATCCAGAACACCAGCCCAGGTATCAAAGATTTGAAGCGCATCAGCGCCTGCATCCAATTGGCGGATCAGATAGGCAATCGACGCAATGATGAGCTCGTCGATAAATCGCTGCATCAAATCCGGATCTTTGTAAGCACCAACACGGGCAGCCACCTGATCCTGTGTCGTGTGACCGGCAACCGAATAACAGGCAACTGTCCAGGGAGCGCCACAGAAGCCGAGCAACGTCGTTTCTTCAGGCAGATCCGCTCTGAGGCGCGAAACCGTTTCTATGACCGGTTTGAGATGATCCTCGGCCTTATCCTGTTCGAGACGGTCGATCAATTCTGATGACAGAGGTTCCAGAACTGGTCCCCGTCCTTCTTCAAATCTGACCGGATATCCGATGGCGTCCGGCACGACGAAGATGTCCGAGAACAAAATACTCGCATCAAAGCCATAGCGGCGGATCGGCTGGAGAGTGACCTCGGTTGCCAGATCCGGGGAATAGCAGAAGTCGAGAAAGTTTTTCGCCTTGGCTCTGACTTCCCGATATTCGGGGAGATAACGGCCGGCTTGACGCATCATCCAGATGGGAGGTGGCCAGATCTTTTCTCCGGAGAGAACCCGCATTACGGCTCTGTCTTTGGACTTCATACGGTCGCGCCTTTCCCACATTTCAAATCTAATAAGATTCTATATTTGAATCTGTTTTTTATATTAGAGCGTGGATTACCGGGATCCTTTTTCATCCACAATCCGTCACTCCAATAACTGTTTAGGGAAAAATCCGGCAGCAAACACGCATTAACTCCTCCCCAGGAGTCGATAACAAAATTTCGCGGGTAATTACAGCGATTTAGAAAAGTGTTTACCTTTCGTTAAGATTTTGGGCGTTGGTGGATAGCCTGTCGAAATGTCACAGGCCTCATGTTGATCCACAATACCTCGTAACCATTCCGGTTTCAGTTTCCCGGCGTTTAGACATTGTTAATAAAATCGGCGGAGCGGGCATAAATCCGTGCTAGGCAGAGAGCAATGACAGCAACTCCCAACTCATCAACACCCCTGGGGATGACACCGTGAATAATCCGAGACACTACTTTCATCTGCATCTTGTCTCGGACTCCACTGGCGAAACTCTTATGACGGTCGCGCGTGCCGCGACGGTTCAGTACGAAAATGTCCAGGAAATCGAGCATGTTTACCCGCTGGTGCGATCACACAAGCAGCTCGACCGGGTGATCAGTGAAATCGAAAAAGCGCCGGGAATTGTCCTCTACACTTTGGTGGACGAGGAAATTGCTCAGAGGCTGGAACAAAAATGCCGTGAATTGGGAACGCCCTTCGTCAATATTCTGGACCCGGTCTTCGCGGTCTTTCAATCCTATCTGAATGTCACGCAAACCCACCGTATCGGTGGTCAGCATGAAATGGACGCGGAGTATTTCAGCCGGATGGAAGCGCTGAACTACACCATGATGCATGACGACGGGCAGATTTGGGACGATCTGGAGTCCGCCGATATCGTGCTTCTGGGGATTTCGAGAACCTCAAAAACACCGACATGCATTTATCTGGCGAACCGCGGCATCAAGGCGGCAAATGTGCCGCTGGTTCCGGACATTCCGCTTCCGGAAAGCGTCAAATCCTTGAAGAACCCGATGGTGGTGGGATTGATCGCCTCTGCAGAACGGATCCAACAGATCCGCCGGAACAGAGTTTTATCATTAAATTCAGAAGGTTATAACGATCAGTATGTTGATCGGAAAGAGATTTCCCGGGAGATCAACATGACCCGGCGCCTGTGTTCGGAACACAATTGGCCGCTGATAGACGTGACGCGCCGGTCGATTGAAGAAACGGCAGCGGAAATTCTGACTTTGTTCAAAGACTACAAGACAGCACGTGAAAACGGAGTATCGGAGTAATCCGGACTTTTCATTTCAAGAGGATATTATGGCACTGGTTTTGGCAAGCGGCAGCAAGATCCGCGCTGAACTGATGAGAAATGCGGGTCTGACCATCGATGTCGATCCGGCAAATGTGGACGAACGTGCCGTAGAGGCTCCGCTCCTTGAAGCCGGGTTTCCACCGGAAGACTTGGCCAGCGTTCTGGCCGAGGCAAAGGCAAATGACGTCAGCGCGCGCCGTCCTGGCGAACTGGTGATTGGTGCAGACCAGATCCTTGCGTTTGAAGGCGAGCGCCGGACCAAACCAGACGATATGGAAGCGGCCCGCCGGCAATTGCTGGCGTTTTCTGGAAAAACCCATGAACTCCTGTCGGCTGTAGTAATTTCCAAGGATGGTGAAGCGATTTGGCGCCACGTGTCGACGGCGCGTTTGACCATGCGAACCTTGTCGCCGGCATTTGTCGGCCACTATTTGGCTGAAGCGGGCGACGACGTTTTGTCGAGTGTCGGCGCCTATCAGCTAGAAGGGTTGGGTCTCCAACTCTTTGAAAAGATTGATGGTGACTATTTCACCATCCTTGGTTTGCCGATGTTGCCGCTATTGGCGCAGCTGCGGGAACTCGGAGTGATCGAGGCATGAGTGGAAGCACTAGAAAAGCCGCGATTACAGGGTTTCCGGTCGATCAATCACGGTCTCCGCTCGTGCATGGATATTGGCTCAAGAAACACGGTCTTGATGGAGAGTATGGCCGGGTGCCGGTCACACCGGAAACAGCAGATGCCTTTTATAAGGAGTTTGCCACCTCCGGATTTGTCGGCGCGAACGTGACCGTACCGCACAAGGAGGTTGCCGCTGCAGCCTGTACTCATCTTGACGATGCCGCCAAAGCGATGGGTGCTGCCAACACGCTCTGGCTGGATGAGACCGGGGCATTATGCGGCGCAAACACCGACGGGCTTGGCTTTTTGGGAAATCTGGATCAATTGGCGCCCGGTTGGGATGCATCTGGCGGAACGGCCGTCGTTCTGGGCGCCGGCGGCGCGGCGCGGGCCATCATATGGGCTCTGCTCTCCCGCGGATTCACAATGGTGCATATTGTCAATCGAACCTTCGAAAAAGCCAAAGCTCTTCAAGATCAATTTGGATCTAAAACAACAGCGCATGCTTGGGACAAACTGGGGACACTTCTTGGAAAAGCGGATCTCCTGGTGAACACGACGGCGCTTGGCATGACGGGGAAAGCACCGCTGGAAATTGATCTTAATCCGTTGCCGGTGTCCGCGCTTGTTACCGATATCGTCTATGCGCCTTTGGAAACCGACCTTCTCAAACAGGCCGCGGAACGCGGCAACAAAACGGTTGATGGCCTGGGCATGCTGCTTCATCAGGCAGTGCCCGGATTTGAGCGCTGGTTTGGCGTCCGGCCCGAGGTCGATAAGGAATTGCGCGATCTGGTTCTTGCCGATCTCGGGGTGACACCGTGATCAAGCTTGGATTGACCGGTTCCATCGGTATGGGAAAATCGACCACCGCCAAGATGTTCGCTGAACTGGGCGTGCCCGTCCACGATTCAGACGCGACAGTGCACGCGCTCTATTCGGGTCGCGCGGCACCGCTCATCGAAGCAGCTTTTCCCGGAACTGTGGTTGACGGGACCGTCGATCGAACCCTGCTTTCCCCGCATGTGCTTGGAAAACCGGCAGCGATGAAGCGGTTGGAGGCCATCGTTCACCCCTTGGTGCGCGAAGAAGAACTGACGTTTCTTGAAAAAGCTAAAGCTAACCGCCACCGGGTGGTGGTGCTGGACATTCCGCTGTTGTTTGAAACCGGTGGTGACAACCGGGTCGACGGTGTCGTAGTAGTGACGGCGGATGCAGATGTCCAGAGAAAACGTGTCCTAGACCGGCCGGGAATGACCGAAGACCGGTTTGAGGCGATCCTTTCAAAACAAATGCCGGATGCCGAAAAACGCAAACGCGCGCATTTTCTGATCGACACGGGGTTGGGAATGGACGCTGCACGCCGGTCGGTCGCCGCTGTCTTGAAAGCCTCCGCCGCAATTGGCTGAGGGTTTTGGCTGTTCTTCTTGCTGAAGACCGGGGAAAACCTGACGCTGATCTTGCGTCAGGGCCACCTGCTTGCGCAGATGGAACAGACGGAAAACAGGCGGAACCATGCGCGAAATCTCATTCGATACGGAAACCACGGGTCTTAATCCGCGCGGTGGAGACCGTTTGGTCGAAATCGGTGGTGTGGAACTGATCAATCACGTTCCCACGGGAAACTCCTATCACGTCTATATCAATCCGCAGCGTGACATGCCGGAGGAAGCCTTTCGGGTTCACGGGCTGTCGGCAGAGTTTTTGTCCGACAAACCTCTCTTTGAGCAGGTCGCAGATGAATTTCTGGAATTTGTTGGCGATGCAACGCTTGTGATCCACAATGCGGCCTTCGACATGGGCTTCATCAATTTCGAGCTCGAAAAGGTTGGCCGGCGCACCATCCCGAATACCCAGGTAATCGATACGCTAGAGATCGCCCGGCGCAAGCACCCCACTGGCCCAAATTCGCTCGACGCACTCTGCTCAAGGTATGGCATCGACAATTCCAAGCGTGTCAAACACGGCGCGTTGCTCGATGCGGAAATCCTAGCCGAAGTCTATCTGGAGATGATCGGCGGCAAACAGCGTGCGCTGATCCTGGACCCAGATGAAGAAGATGGCCTTGGAGGGTCTGGAGACGCAGGATCAGAGCCTGGAGAACTCGGCTCCTTCAACGCTCGCCCCCGTCCGGTGCCTTTGTCTGCGCTTTTGAAAGACGACGAATTCACCGCTCATAAGGCCTTTATGGACGGCATGGGCGATGGCGCGCTCTGGAAGAAATACGGCGGGTAAGCGGGATCTCGAAAAAGATCGACTGTCTCGGTCACTCGCAAGCTTGATACGTATTGTCAGGCGACTGCCCGTCTCTCGTTCGTCATCCCGCACGCAGCGGAGCGGAGATACGGATCTATTTGTTTGCAGAGCTTTCAAGTTCGAAACTCAGCCGCTTCGGTTTTTTGGATTGCGAGTTGATCCCGGCTCAAGGCTGGGACGACACTTCATGGTGTTCAAACCGGAGCAGCTTGGCATTCTCTTATCCCGAAACAAAAAACCCCGGCGCTGGGCCGGGGCTTATCTTAATATAATCAAAGACTTCAGAGCATCGACGGTAGAACGCGATCCGGCGGGCGGTGCCCATCCATGAACGTCTTGATGTTGATGATGACTTTCTCGCCCATTTCGATCCGGCCTTCGATCGTGGCCGAGCCCATGTGAGGCAAGAGCACCACATTATCGAGCTTGATAAGCTTCGGATTGACCGCGGGTTCGTGTTCGAACACATCGAGGCCTGCGCCTGCGAGTTCACCTGCTTCCAGCATCCGGATCAGGGCGTTTTCGTCGATCACCTCGCCGCGCGCGGTGTTCACCACATAGGCGTCTTTTTTCAAAAGCTTGAGGCGACGGGCGGAGAGCAAGTGGAACGTGCCGGGTGTGTGTGGGCAGTGAACCGAAACGACATCCATGCGCGCCAGCATCTGGTCCAAGCTCTCCCAGTAGGTTGCCTCAAGCTCTTCCTCAACAGCTGCCGGAACACGGCGGCGGTTGTGGTAATGGATGGACATGCCGAACGCCTTGGCGCGGCGGGCAACAGCCTGACCGATCCGGCCCATGCCGATGATTCCAAGGCGTTTGCCCCAAATCCGGTGGCCCAGCATCCAGGTTGGCGACCAACCGGCCCAATCACCGCTTTCCAACGCGTGGATCCCGGCCGACAGGCGGCGCGGCACGGCGAGCATCAGCGCCATTGTCATATCGGCTGTGTCTTCAGTCAGAACACCCGGTGTGTTGGTGACATTGATGCCGCGGTTGTTGGCGGTGACCACGTCGATGTTGTCGACACCATTACCGAAGTTGGCGATCAGTTTGAGGTTTTCGCCGGCCTGGGACAGGACGGAGGAGTCGATCCGGTCGGTGACCGTCGGCACCAGAACATCGGCGGTCCGCACGGCTTCCACAATTTCTGCCTGGCTAAAGGGCCTGTCACTTTCATTGAGGCGCGTTTCAAACAATTCGCGCATCCGGGTTTCGACCACATCCGGAAGTTTCCGGGTCACAACGACGACAGGCTTCTTTTTCGCCATACTAACTGCCTTTCGGGCTTCGTTGAGGAATCCTTAACCCCAACGGATTCACCTTGACGCTACGCGGAGCGCAAGCGGATGACACCACTCCCTTTTCCTTACCAGATGATCCGTCAGAAACAAGGGATTGGGTGCATTCCTCAGCCAAACAGATAAGCTGATTCCGGCCTACTGGTTTTCGCGTCCACTTTTCTGTAGTGGTGTGCCTTAAACAACCGTTCGATAACAATTGGACTTACCGACAATATGGCCCGTTCGATCGCGATTGCGTTTTTCCTGCTTACTTTTGGGGTGATGACCGGTGGCACGTCAGTGGCACCGCCTGCCTTTGCTCAAGGCACAACCACAGGCGCAACCGGATTGCCCGTTCCCCGCTTTGTCAGTTTGAAGTCTGACCGGGTGAATGTCCGCCTCGGCCCATCCCGCGAACATGACATCGCGTGGACTTTCGTTCAGTCCGGCCTGCCCGTGGAAATCATTCAGGAATTTGAAAACTGGCGGCGCATCCGCGACTGGGAAGGCAAACAGGGCTGGGTGTTCCACTCTCTGCTGTCCGGGCGACGTACGGCTCTCGTGACACCATGGGAAAAGGACAACCGCACACCACTGCGTGCCCGCTCACAGTCTGATGCCGACATCGTTGCCGAACTGGAACCGTTTGTTCTGGCGGCTGTCGGTGAATGTGCCGGCGGCTGGTGCCGCGTAAGCGGTGAAGAGTTCAACGGCTGGCTCGATCAAACCCGCTTGTTCGGTGTTTATCCGGATGAACTGATCGAGGACTGAATTGCTGCTAATTTGGCAATAAAAAAGGAGGCCCATTGGCCGCCTTTTGTTGTTTTGGAGCGCGTGCGAATCAGTCGGCGCGGCTTTCCTGAACTTTCAGCTCGTCCAGACGCGGCATCGACATGATGTTGTAGCCGCTGTCGACGAAGTGGACTTCACCGGTCACACCCCCGGAAAGATCCGACAGAAGGTAGAGACCGGTGCCGCCGATTTCGTCGAGAGACACAGTCCGCTGCAGCGGAGAATTGCGCTTCTGGAAATTGAACATCAGACGGGCATCGGACACACCAGAGCCTGCCAGGGTCCGGACAGGACCGGCAGAAATGGCATTGACGCGGATGTTCTGAGGTCCGTAGTCGGCCGCAAGGTAGCGAACGGAAGATTCCAAAGCAGCCTTGGCTACTCCCATGACGTTGTAGTTCGGCATCACCTTTGTGGCACCGCCATAGGTCAGGGTGACGATGGACCCGCCATTCGGCATCAGGTCTGCTGCGCGCTTCGTGATTTCGGTGAAGGAGAAGCAGGAGATCACCATGGTTCGGGAGAAATTGTCCCGGGTGGTGTCAGCGTATTTGCCCTTTAGCTCGTTCTTGTCGGAAAAGCCGATCGCGTGGACCAGGAAGTCTATGGAGCCCCATTCTTCCTTAAGCTTGGCAAAGACTGCGTCCACGCTGTCGATGTCTTCCACATCGCACGGAAGCATCAAGGTGGAGCCAACGCTTTCAGCAAGCGGCTTTGTGCGCCGGCCAAAAGCTTCACCTTGATAGGTGAACGCGAGCTCTGCGCCATGTTCCGCCAGCGTCTTGGCAATACCCCAGGCAATGGAGTGATCGTTGGCAACGCCCATGATCAGGCCGCGTTTGCCCTTCATCAAATCAGACATGTACCGCTCCTCAGCCGTGATAACGCGACATCGCGAGCGATGCGTTGGTGCCGCCGAAGCCGAAGCTGTTGGACAGGACCGTATCGAGACCGGCATTGTCCACGCGGGTCGTCACGATTTCTTCCGGCTTCAGGGCCGGGTCGAGTTCGTTGACGTTGGCGGATGCCGTGATGAAGTCGTTCTGCATCATGAGCAGGCAGTAGATCGATTCCTGAACACCAGTCGCGCCGAGGCTGTGACCAGTCAGGGACTTGGTCGAAGAAACCGGCGGTTGGTTTTCACCAAAGACGCGGCGGATTGCCTCGATCTCACCGACATCACCGACCGGTGTCGAGGTGCCATGAGAGTTGATGTAGTCAACCTTGCGGTCGCCCAGCGTGCTCGTTGCGATCCGCATGCAGCGCTCACCGCCCTCACCCGATGGGGCCACCATGTCGTAACCGTCGGAGTTGGCTGCGTAACCAGTGACTTCTGCGTAGATTTTCGCGCCACGGGCCTTGGCGTGTTCCAGTTCTTCCAGAACGACGACACCGCCGCCGCCGGCAATGACAAAACCGTCGCGGGTCGCATCATAAGCGCGCGAGGCCGTTTCCGGTGTGTCGTTGTATTTGGAGGACATGGCGCCCATTGCGTCGAAAAGGCAGGACAGGGTCCAGTCGAGTTCCTCGCCGCCGCCTGCAAACATCACGTCCTGTTTGCCGAACTGGATCTGTTCCGTTGCAGCACCGATGCAGTGCGCGGACGTCGAACAGGCCGAGGTGATGGAATAGTTGATGCCCTTGATCTTGAACGGGGTCGCAAGACAGGCGGAGTTGGTTGAGCTCATCCCGCGGGTCACCATGAATGGGCCCATGCGCTTCGGAGAACCTTTTTCGATGACAATCTTGTGCGCCTGAAACAGGTTCTTCGTGGACGGACCGCCGGAGCCCATGATCAGGCCTGTGCGTTCGTTGGAAACATCACTGTCTTCCAACCCGCTGTCCGCAATTGCCTGCTGCATGGAGATGTAGTTGTAAGCTGCGCCGTCACCCATGAACCGCAGCTGGCGCTTGTCGATCAGCTCGGGAATGTCGACGTTCGGCATACCATGGACCTGACTGCGGAAGCCGTGCTCTGCATAGTCGGGGGCGAAGCTGATCCCGGATTTTCCTTCCCGGAGGCTTGCCAGAACTTCTTGTGCATTGGAACCGATGGATGACACGATTCCGATCCCGGTGACGACAACGCGTCTCATTGCGGTCTCCTAACGTTTCGATGGGCTTTGTTTCGACTCTTTGGTCCGGCCCTTAGAATGGATGAACCGGCGCGTCCCTTTTAAGGAGCGCCGGCTTGAACTTTTCTGGCTCCGCAGAACCGGAGTTTAGGCGGTGGACAGGCCCACGCGCAGATCTTTTGCCTTGTAGATTTGCTCGCCGTCAGCTTTCAGCCAGCCGTCGGCAATGCCCAGGACCAACCGGCCTTTCATGACACGTTTGAAATCAACGCCATATTCCACGAGCTTTGTTTCCGGTGTGACCATGCCCTTGAACTTGATTTCACCGGTGGAGAGCGCCATGCCTTTGCCCGGCAATCCCTGCCAACCCAGATGAAAACCAGTTAGCTGCCACAGGGCGTCGAGGCCCAGACAACCCGGCATGATTGGATTGCCTTGGAAGTGGCACGGAAAGAACCACAGATCCGGCTTGATATCGAATTCCGCCCGGACGTAGCCCTTATCATATTCACCGCCGGTCTCGGAAATCTCCGTAATACGGTCGAACATCAACATCGGGGGGAGAGGCAATTGTGCATTGCCGGGGCCAAACAGCTCGCCGCGGCCGCAGGCGAGAAGAGCTTCGTAGTCGTAGCTGGAGCGGCGCTCGGTCATTCACTTTCCGTCTTTTTGGCCAAGGCTCTTTTAGGAGAGAGCCTTGTTATGGGTTTGTTTTCGTTTCGATTGTGGCGCCTTCCTAACACAGGGGAACCATGACCGAAAGATGTCGTAAGCGTGAAGTTTGCCCCTTTTTCTGCGGTTTTTCGAACTTATTGAATGCTGCGCTGCACGAATTTTATAGGCAGCGGAGAAAGTAGCTCTGCGTTAAAAACTTGCATATAAGGTGCAAGAAATGGCAGATATAGGCCAGTGCTTGGGTTTTTGGCCCGCTTGGAACAGCTTGACGGCGCGGATTTGATGCGCTGTGAAATGGCAAGAAAGACTTGGACCGGATCTGAATGGCAATAGAGATGGTGACTGAAACAGCCGGGAAAGACGTGACCGACATGCTGCGGAACGCAGGCCTGCGGCCGACCCGCCAACGTGTCTCCCTGGCCGAGCTTCTGTACTCCAAGGGCGACCGGCACCTGTCTGCTGAACTCCTGCACGAAGAAGCTGTTGCTGCTGACGTTCCGGTTTCCCTGGCAACGGTTTACAACACGTTGCATCAGTTCACAGAAGCTGGCCTTCTGCGGGAAGTTGCGATTGAGGGCAACAAGACCTATTTCGACACCAAAGTCTCCGATCACCATCACTTCTTCATCGAAGGCGAGAACAAGGTGATCGACATCCCAGGTGAAGGTGTTGGCATTGGCGAACTCCCTGACATCCCGGAAGGGATGGAAGTCGTTCACGTCGATGTGGTCGTGCGCTTACGGAAAAAGTCCTAAGTTATCCAGCTTTCAAAGTTCAGCGACGAAGTAGTCAGCAATCCCTTCGATCTTAGGCAGCGACTTTTGGCCGTTTGGCTGAAATCCGATTTTCATCAAAAGAGCGGAAGACCGCGCGTTTTCCGGATGCGTGATTGCGCAGAGCTGTGATAACCCGAGCTTAGATCGGGCAAACCCGACAACGGCCTCGGCGGCTTCAAGCGCATAGCCCTTGCCTCGATGGTCTTTGTGGAACGCATAGCCGAGATCCGGCATCTCCAACCCGTCCCGCACAACAAGGCCGCACAGACCAACCGGTGCATGGCTATCTTTCTCTTCGACGATCCAAAGCCCGACACCTTCGTTTTCGTCAAAACCCGGCAGCACTCTTTCATCGATGTAAGCGCGCGCGGCGTCCAAGTCCGTGATACCGCGGTCAGCGATGAAACGAATGTAATCCGGGTCACTCATCAGCGATTGATAAAACGCGGCGTCAGAAAGTTCCGGCAATCGAAAATGAAGTCTTGGGCTTTGCGGCATGCCATCTGGTTTCAGCATGAACTGGCCTTTTCGCGCTCGATGATGGCTTTGGCCCGGACCGCGATATCCGGCACGGCGTCGACCTTTTCTTTTTCCGGGCTTTTGCAAAGATCATAGATCACGCAGCGCTTGCACTCTGGCTTGCGCGCCTTGCAGATATACCGTCCGTGAAGGATCAGCCAGTGGTGGGCGTGGAGCGAGAACTCCTTCGGCACCGCCTTTTCCATCGACTTTTCGACATCAAGCGGAGTCTTACCTGGGGCTATGCCGATACGGTTCCCGAGCCGGAACAAATGCGTGTCGACCGCGATTGTCGGATGGCCGAAAAAGATATTGAGCACAACATTGGCTGTTTTCCGGCCAACACCCGGGAGTTTTTCCAGCGCTTCCCGATCTTCCGGAACGTCTCCGCCGTGATCGCGGATCAGCTGTTCAGACATCAAGATGACGTTTTTGGCCTTGGTCTTGAAAAGGCCGATGGTGCGGATTTCCTCGCGCACCTTGTCTTCGCCCAGCGCAACCATCTTTTCCGGCGTATCCGCGATCTGAAACAGATGTTTTGTCGCGCGGTTGACGCCCACATCCGTTGCTTGCGCAGACAAGAGGACCGCGACCAGCAAGGTATAGGCATTGATGTAATCGAGTTCCCCCTCCGGCTCCGGATTGTCTGCGTGGAACCGCTGAAAAATCTCGTAGGTCTCCGATTTCGTATAGCGGGACCGCTTCAGGACTTTGCCCGGATTATCGACCGACGGAGCTTTCTTCCGGACCTGCGCCGATTTGACAGATCGTTTCGCCGCTTTGCCGGTGGCTGGGCTCTTTGCTTGCGTCATCTTCCCTCTATAATCCTCTCCCATGAGCGGGAACAATTCAGATCAGAACCGTTTTGACAATACGGAAAGCGAAGACCGGCCGTTTTTTACAGCTGTTCTGACGCCCTACCGGTCGCTTGGTCCGAACGGGTTCCTGATCCTCATGCTCTGTTTGGGCCTTATCAGTTTTGTTGCCGGTGCTGTGTTCTGGAGCATTGGGGCCTGGCCGGTGTTTGGGTTCTTTGGCCTCGACATGGCGCTGATCTGGCTGGCGTTCCGTTTGAATTACGCCTCGGCGCGGCAGTTTGAAGAAATTCGCCTGTCCCGTCATGAAATCCTTGTTCGCAAGGTTGGCCCGGGCAAACGGAACCTTGAATACCGGTTTAATCCCATGTGGGTGCGGTTATCCGTCGATAAAATAGAAGATGAGGGTGTGACCAAGATCTCGCTTACAAGCCGCGGTGAGACCGTGGACCTCGGCAATTTCCTGAATCCGGAGGACCGCACGAGTTTTGCCGGTGCCATGACAAATGCTCTTGCCACAGCAAAAGCAGGCGGCGTTTAGAGGATCCTTCAAACCGGCCTTGTTTCCGGAGCGGGCCTCAACCGGGCGGTGGCGAGCAGAACGGCTGTACCTACCAAAGACACTGCCGATGCGACATACAGCACCGCGCGGTAGTCGGCAGCCGACGCAATAAAGCCCATTGAAACGCTGCCGATCATACCGCCCAGGAACAGGCTGTTCATGTAAACAGCTGTCGCCCGCCCCGGCCGGTCAGGGGCAAAACTCTGCACGAATGTAATCGCCACTCCGGCGAAGAGGCCGTAATGAATGCCTTCCAACACAGCGACCGCAGCGACCTGCCAGACTTCACTCAGCTGCGCGAACAACAACATGTCGATGACTGCAAGACCTGCTGAAAAGAGCAGGATTGTGCGCACACCCAATCGTTCTGCCAAACGGACGGATGCCAGGATGATGATGACCTCCAGAAGGCATTTCACCGACAGTGACAGACCGGGTGTGAACCCCGGCAGGCCGACTTGATCGATGAAGTAAAGCGGCATCACTGAGACAAACAGGGAATTGGTGATGACGAATGTGAGGCAGATCAGTCCGGCTGTTATGAGCCCCCAGTTGATGGGGTTCTTGTCGGCAGATGACGTGTCTTTGGGCGGCGCGCGAAAGCCTTGCGGCATCACGACATGCCACAAAACAAGATACACCAGACCGAGCCCAAAGGCGCTGATAAACGCAGCCTGAAAGCCGAATTGTGCTGCGATGGAAAACGCGGCTGCCGGGCCTATCATCCAGGCAAGTGAAACCGACATGCGTAGCCAGGAATTCATCCGGCCGATATCAAGACCGGCCTGATCTGCATAGAGGCGGCCATAGGTGAAGACGATCCCCGAGCCCATGTTGGAAAGGCTCATCAAGGGGGCGACGAGTGCCAGCAAAAGCCAGAGTTCTGTAGTTTGTGTGAGGAGGCCGGCAACGGCAAGGAAGGCGATCACGGCAATCAAAAGCTGCGGACGGACCAACACTCCTCGGTCCAGCCGTTCCCCGGCCCATCTGTTGGTCAGCAACGTCAGCGGAGCGACAAGGCCGGTGTAGAGCCCGATCTGCCATGGGTCAGCGCCCAGCCCATCGACGATGAAATACCCCATCATTGGGACGAGCGACGACACACACATGCTGTTGGTGAGCTGCAGCGCGATGATCAGCATTGCTTGCCGCGGCAAAAATCTGGAACTGGACACGAAATCGCCTTTGGGAGGGTCAGGCATCTGAAAAGATGCTGAAACCGTACCCCGGCACGTCTGGGGTGTCATCAGGCAAAATACAATTTTGGTTCAATGCCGGCTTGGAGGTGCCCAACAAAGAGTTCCCATAAGCAGTCGGCAAATTTTGCCCAGTCGTCAGGTGCCCTGTGCATATCGGAAAACGAGATCGGCCGGTCCGTTGCCGTTTTTTGAAGGGTTCCGCAAGGTTTTCATCTGTGCAGACGCGCTTGAGAGAGCAACATGGCCATGATGGACAACTTGGCGGGCCAGCAGCAACAGCTCGCGTTGGATGAAAAACCGGACCGGGCGCTTCCGCCCACCTATGCAAGTTACGACTGGATTAGCGAAGGCTTGGCGGAACGGTCGGGCGAAAATGCGGTCATCTACACTTATTGGGACCAGCCGTTTGGCTGCAAGGTCCAGCGCCAGAACCGGGAACCGGAAGACTTCCTGCCCGACTGGCCGGTTTTCGATGCTCAGGATTATGGTCGCAATGCAGAGCTCAAAAGCGTCCTCTCCCATCATCCCAAGACCCTTGGAACCGGAATTGCGGCCGGACCGGGCGTGGACAAGGCGTTTCAGGATTACATTGCGACGCTGCCGCTGAGCCTGACAAAGCTCGCCGCGCCGTTCGGGGCCCAGCAATGGCTGCTCCTGGATCTCTTCCGCCGGGCACCGGGCCTGTGGCGCAAGGTCCATCAGCAAACCGGGCTGGGACGGCTCGGAACGTTATCCCTGACGCTCGAACTCTTTTGCGCCGCAGGCCGTACGCGCCCGCAACAACGCCAGCAACTCGCCACAGCCCTTAACGAAACGACACGTGAAGTCGTGCTGACCCGCTATCTTGGTCAAACGCCGGAACCGTCTCTTCTTGCGCTTCTGGAACAGGTTCCGCCTGGCTCCGGCATTCTGGAACACCGGGCCCTCAAGGCAGCACTCAATCAGAAAAGCGATACCCTGGACTTGAAAGATCTTGTTCGGATGAAGGACGAGATGACCGACAGGGTCCTGAAACAAACCGATTGGCCGGAGACGCTGCAGATCCGCGCGCTTCTGGACCAGGGTCTCTCCTTCGCCCGCATTCTGCATATCGTCCAGTCGGGTTTAAGAAACCTGACCGAGGCTGAGCGTGCCGGTGCCTTGAAGGCGCTGAAACTGATTGCCTCGCCCCAGAAACTGCAGTGGTGGCTGGCGCACTGGACAATGCTGGCGGGCCGAAGCCGGGAGGTTCCCCCGCCGCCCATTCCGGCAACCTCCCTATTGTCTCCACTGCAAACGCTCCCCGCGATCGAGGAAGAAAACAGGCGCATGCGCAATGGCATCGCGCGGTATGTCCCGGACGTTCTGGCGGGAGATCTTTATTTTTATCACTGGGACGGCCACCCGGCGGCCACCCTCTGCCTTGCCGTTTCCGGCAATGGCGACTGGACTTTACTTGAGGCTCTGGGCGAAGACGGCGTCCCGATCCACGAAGAGGCTCTGGCCGAGATTATGTCGGCGGTTCAGGCGGGGTAGGACGCCTGTTGCATTTGACCGGTCTGCGATATTTCCGCCATACCCACCGGATCAGCCACGGTCCATGACATTTATTCAGTGGTCATCCCCGCCCCCTAGCGGGGATCTACTCGCTTTTCCACCTGCCGCAGATTTTGAGTGCAATTCAAGGGCGCTCTGCAAACGAGTGGATCCCCGGTCTTCGTTACACTGCGCCGGGGATGACATCCGCGTGTATTGCAACTACGTGCTCAATCAACGGCAACCGAACACCGGGTGAGCATCCAGTCCTTGGACAGCTTGCGGGCCTCCAGAGCCTGTTTAAGCCGATCGCTGATGAAAAAGTTTGTGATGATTTTACTCTCGAACCAAAGGTCTGCCCCCTGTAGGGCGCTTGCTGAAACCTTAAGTTTGAGATTCTGTGCTAGGCGCGGAACCTGCCATTCACCGTAACCAATGTCTTTGACCTCTAGCGATTGCTCGGGCAAGAACGCATCTTTTTTACTCGCGACATTCAGATAGAAAAATTTCCCGGGCATGGGCGTGACCCGGTCGGAGTGCCAAAGCCGGGTGGGATAGAGCGCGCCCTTGCCCAAATCGAATTGGCTCACGACCTCAGCGCTTTCTTTGGAGAGAAAAGTAAAGCCGTTTGTAAAGATTTGTGGCACGGGTTGTTCGTCGGCCGCAGGATAGCTGCCAAGCATGGGATAATTATCTGCAGGAAAGCGATCTTGCGGCAAAGGCCAGCCGACACTGAACTGCCGCATCGACTTTAAGATGTCTTCCGGCTCGTTTTCATTGTTTTCGAAATAGGCCGCGGAGCGCCAAGCTCTTCCATTCGTATGTAAATTAGCATGGCCTTCGACCATCCAGATGCAGTTGTCAGCTTCGCTGTGTTTCGTCATGGTTAGGTCTGGTGCTTTCCTTAAAAATAATAGGAAATCGCAAAAGTAGAGTTTATGGATGCAACTCTACCAGAGATGCAGCTGTAAAGGTTCGTGCCGTGCCTCTCTCTCCGTCGTCATTACCCGGCTTGACCGGGTAATCCATGCCGTGGCCTTGCCACAAGCGCGGCTGATCGGATGGCCACGAAACGGCATGGATTGCCGGATCACGTCCGGCAATGACGGATGGAGGTGATGGGGGTGAATCCTGTGTCTTGAGGATTGCCGCGGGCACATTCACACCTACCCCTCTTTGACCTGCAATCCCTTCAGTTTGTAAAGCGCTTCCAAAGCCTCGCGGGGGGTCATGTCGTCGGGGTCGAACGCTCCGAGCGCTTCATGGATCGGATCGGCCTCTTGCGTGGTGGCCGGGGCGCTGGGCGGTGGGGCGAGGGTTGCAAAGAGCGGCAGCTCGTCGATCAGATTTTGAGACGGTGCGTTGCGGTCCTGTTCTTCCAGCTGCGAGAGAACCTGCTTGGAGCGCTCAACCACCGTTGCCGGAAGACCGGCGAGCTTGGCGACCTGAATGCCGTAGGACCGGTCGGCGGCGCCCGGCACGATCTCGTGCAGGAAGATCACCTCGCCGTTCCATTCCTTCACCGACACTGTGGCGTTCGACAGCCGCTCCAGTTTGGCCGAAAGCGCGGTGAGTTCGTGATAGTGGGTCGCGAACAGCGCCCGGGATTTGTTGACCTCATGCAGGTGTTCGATGGTCGCCCAGGCGATGGAAAGCCCGTCGAAGGTCGCCGTGCCGCGGCCAATTTCATCGAGGATCACCAGTGAGCGGTCGCCCGCCTGATTTAGGATCGCGGCGGTCTCCACCATCTCGACCATGAAGGTCGAGCGCCCGCGTGCCAGATCGTCCGCCGCGCCGACACGGGAAAACAGCCGGTCGACAATGCCGATATGTGCCGAGGCCGCCGGAACAAAGGACCCCATCTGGGCAAGCACGGCGATCAGCGCGTTCTGGCGCAGAAAGGTCGATTTACCGGCCATGTTCGGACCGGTGATCAGCCAGATATGGCCGATGTCTTCGCCCGCTTCCGGCCCGAGATTGGCGTCATTGGCAACGAAGCTTTCGCCGCCCGCTTTTTTCAAAGCGACCTCGACCACCGGGTGGCGCGCGGCTTTGATGTCAAAGGCGCGGCTGTCATCGACAAGCGGACGGGCATAGTTTTCGTCCTGGGCGAGTTTTGCCAAAGCAGCCGACACATCCAGAATGCTGAGACCCTGCGCGGCGGCCTTGATCGCATCGCCTGCATCGATGATCGCCTGGGACAGCCGGTCGAAGATTTCCAGCTCGATTGCGAGGGACCGCTCCCCGGCACTGGCGATTTTTGACTCCAGATCCGCCAGCTCCGTTGTGGTGAAGCGCATGGCGCCTGCCATGGTCTGCCGGTGGATGAAGCGGCCGGGATCTGCCGTCAGCTTCTCGGTCTGCGCGGTCGGGGCTTCGATGAACCAGCCGAGCACGTTGTTGTGCTTAATCTTTAAAGAACGCAGGCCGAGCTCTTCCGCATAGTCGGCCTGCAGTTTGGCAATCACCTTTCGGCTTTCATCGCGCAGCGCCCGCAATTCATCGAGGTCGGCGTTGTAACCGGCCGCAACGAAGTTACCGTCGCGTTTCAAAAGCGGCGGCTCTTCCTTGAGGGCCGCCACCAGCTCGTCGCCAAGCTCGTGCGGAGCCTGTTCAAGACTGGACCGGGCCGCGGCGATTTCCGCCGGGATAGTTGACGGGGTTGCGCCGGTCTGGTCCAAAACGGCGCGCGCTGCCGCCAACCCTTGCGCGATCGACAGGATATCGCGCGGGCCGCCCCGGTTCAGCGCAATCCGGGACAAGGCGCGGGCCATGTCCGGCACGCCCTTCAAGGTTTGGCGCAGGCCCTCACGCATGATTTCATTGTCGAGGAAGAACGCCACCGCATCATGGCGCCGCTGAATGGCATCGACATTGATCAGCGGTCCGGCCAACCGGCTCGCCAAAAGGCGGGACCCACCGCCAGTAACGGTCCGGTCGATGGTGGACAGCAGCGATCCCTGCTTTTCACCAGACAGTGTGCGGGAGAGTTCGAGGTTGGCGCGGGTCGCCGGATCGATGAGCATCCGTCCGGCACCGGCCTCGCGCACCGGCGGATCGAGCGGCGGGCGTTCGCCGAGCTGTGTTTTTTCGATGTAGGAGAGAATACCCGCAGCCGCTGAAAGTTCGGCCCGGCTGAAGGTACCGAACCCGTCGAGGGTTTTGACGCCAAAATAATGCGCCAGCCGGTCGGCGGCCGTCGATCCGTCGAAAAAAGCTCGTGGCACGGGCGACAGCGCGCCGCCCGAGAGCTCGGCAAGCTGGCGAACATCTTGCTCCTGCAAGAGGTTGTCCGCAAGGATCAATTCTCGCGGGGCAACTTGTGCAAGATCGGCCGCAAGGCGCTGGTGATCGGTTTCGGAGACCTGAAACGACCCGGTCGACATGTCGATCCAGGCAAGACCATAGACCGCATCGCCCGCGAGCGAGCCGCCCTTCAACCGGGTGAGTGCCATCAGGTAATTGTTGGCCCCGGCATCCAGAAGCCGCTCTTCCGTCAACGTGCCGGGCGTGACCAGACGCACCACATCGCGCCGGACAACGGATTTCGAGCCGCGTTTTTTGGCTTCCGCTGGATCTTCGGTCTGTTCGCAAACGGAGACGCGATGGCCCAGCGCGATCAGCTTTTGCAAATAATCATCGGCGGCATGGACTGGAACGCCGCACATCGGGATATCTTCGCCCTGATGCTTGCCGCGTTTGGTCAGCGTGATGCCCAATGCCCGCGATGCGATTTCAGCATCTTCAAAAAAAAGCTCATAAAAATCGCCCATCCGATAGAATAAAAGACTATCCGGGTTGGCGGTTTTGATCTCGATGAACTGGGCCATCATCGGCGTGACTTTGGTGTCCGCCGGAGCCGGTTTTTGCGCGGTCGTCTGGGTCATCCCCGATACCTAAAACAACGTGCTTTGAAGGGAAAGCTCTGCAAGCGCGGAACCGCGTCATTGGCCGCCGGTAAGAGATGTTTGTTGTGAATAGGCGCTTGGGCGTACCGTTCACACGGCCGTCAGCCTTGATCCGCATAAGGGATTAGATCCTCTGGGTTGAGGCATCAATACTCCGGCGATAAGGTCATACCCCGCCTTTCAGAAGCGCGCCGATAATTTAAGGAAACGCCTGCAAAATGTCCGCCGACAAGACTTCCTCCAAAACATCCGTCAGTTTCACAGATCAGGAAGCCCTGCAGTTTCACCAGCAAGGCCGTCCCGGCAAACTCGAAATCACCCCGACCAAGCCGATGGCGACGCAGCGCGATCTGTCGCTTGCCTATTCTCCGGGGGTGGCTGTTCCGGTGCGGGCGATCGCGGAGGATCCGAGCAAGGCATACGACTACACCACCAAGGGCAATCTGGTTGCGGTGATCTCGAACGGTTCCGCCATTCTGGGCCTTGGAAATCTTGGTGCGCTGGCGTCCAAACCGGTGATGGAGGGCAAATCGGTTCTGTTCAAGCGGTTCGCCGATGTTGACTCGATCGATCTGGAACTGGACACGCAGGATGTCGATGAGTTCATCAACTCCGTGCGCTACATGGGCCCCTCTTTCGGTGGCATCAATTTGGAAGACATCAAGGCACCCGATTGCTTCATCATCGAGCAGCGCCTGCGTGAATTGATGGACATTCCCGTCTTTCATGACGACCAGCACGGCACGGCGATCATTGCCGCCGCCGGCCTGATCAACGCACTTCACCTCACCGGCCGGGACATGAAGGACACGAAAGTGGTCTGTAACGGTGCGGGTGCGGCCGGCATTGCCTGTATCGAGCTCATCAAGGCGATGGGCATCCCGAATGAGAATGTGACGCTCTGCGATACAAAGGGTGTGATCTACAAGGGCCGCGAAGAGGGCATGAACCAATGGAAGTCGGCTCATGCGGTCGATACCAAGGCCCGTTCGCTGTATGACGCCCTCAAAGGCGCGGATGTTTTCTTCGGCGTGTCGGTGAAAGGCGCGCTGACGCCAGACATGTTGCGCGTGATGGCGCCGAACCCGATCATTTTTGCTATGGCAAATCCGGATCCGGAAATTACACCGGAGGAAGCGGCAGAAGTTCGCGATGATGCGATTGTTGCGACGGGCCGGTCCGATTATCCTAACCAGGTGAACAACGTCCTTGGTTTCCCTTACATCTTCCGCGGCGCGCTGGATGTTCAGGCGATCACGATCAACGACGACATGAAGGTCGCTTGCGCTAATGCGCTTGCCGAGCTTGCGCGCGAGGAAGTGCCGGATGAAGTCGCAGCCGCCTATCGTGGCAACCGGCCGAAATTCGGTCCGGAATACATCATTCCGGTTCCGTTCGATCCGCGCCTTATTCACGCAATTCCGCCAGCCGTCGCCCAGGCGGCAATGGATTCAGGTGTTGCCCGGCGGCCGATCGTCGATATGGAAGCCTACAAGCATCAGCTTTCGGCGCGCCGTGACCCGGTTGCCGGCACCCTGCAACGGATTTTCTCCAAGGTGCGCCAGCAACCGAAACGGGTCGTGTTTGCCGAAGGTGAGGAGGAGCCGACCATCCGGGCGGCCACAAGCTTCGTCAGTCAGGGGCTTGGAGAAGCCATCCTCATTGGCCGGGAAGACGAAATCCAATCCATGGCTGAGCGCGCCGGGATCGATATCAACCGTCCAGGCATCAGCATTCAAAATGCGCGTCTCTCTGACCGGAATGCTGATTACGCGCAATACCTTTACGGCCGGATGCAGCGGCGCGGATACTTGCTGCGCGACTGCCAGCGCATGGTCAACAACGACAGGAATTATTGGGGCGCGATCATGGTCGCACGCGGCGACGCCGACGCCATGGTGACCGGCCTGACGCGGAACTATTCCGTGGCACTCGATACGGTCCGGGCAACCATTGATCCAAAGCCGGGTCACCGGGTCATCGGGGTGTCTTTGGCGCTTGCCCGAGGGCGGACCGTTCTGGTGGCCGATACGGCTGTGATTGACATGCCGAATTCCGAAGAACTGGCGGATATCGCCGAAGAAGCAGCGCACGTCGCCCGCAAGCTCGGCTACGAGCCGCGGGTTGCCATGCTTGCCTATTCCACGTTCGGCCACCCGCGCGGCGAACGGTCCGAAAAGGTCATCGAGGCGGTCAAGATCCTCGACCGGCGCCGGGTCGACTTTGAGTATGACGGCGAAATGGCCGCCGACGTTGCGCTCGATATGGACCGCATGGCGGCCTACCCGTTTTGCCGTTTATCCGGACCGGCGAATGTTCTCGTGATGCCGGCTTTCCACTCTGCCTCCATCTCCACAAAGATGCTGCAAGAGCTTGGGGGCGCAACTGTGATCGGCCCGCTTCTGGTCGGGTTTGACAAGTCGATCCAGATTGTTCCGCTTGGGGCGAAGGATAGCGACATCGTCAACATGGCCGCCATCGCAGCATTCAATGTGACGTAGAACGGGTCATTACCCGAGCAACAAAAAACCCGCATCGGTTAGACCGGTGCGGGTTTTGGTCGTTTATGGCGGAAAGCTTAGTTCGGCTTTTGCTCTCCGGCCTGCTGATCTGCGGCCTGGTTGGCCATGTTCTGGCGATACAGCTGCGCAAAGTCGATCGGGTCGAGCATCAGCGGCGGGAAACCACCATTGCGGGTCGCTTCAGACAGAATGTTGCGCGCGAACGGGAACAGCATGCGCGGGCATTCGATCATCACGAACGGGTGCATGTGATCGGCCGGAACGCCAGAGATCTTGAACAGGCCTGCATAGACCAGTTCAACATTGAACATGACCATGTCCGGGCGTTCAGCCTTGGCGTTCAGGGTAAGGATCACCTCGAACTGGTCGTCGCCGACCTGCTGGGCGCCAACATTGACATTGATGTCGAGCTTCGGCTGCTCACCCTGGATCAGGGAGCGCGGTGCATTCGGGTTTTCGAAAGAAAGATCCTTGATGTACTGGCCAAGGATGTTCATGCCCGGTGCAGCATCGGCGCCTTCCGCCTGCGGGGCTGCGCCGCCGTCATTGGTGTCGGTCATCGTTGTATAATTCCGTTGCGCGGTGCTGTTTCAAGGTAAAGGGCGTTGCCGCCCCAACTGGCTGCAGGTCCGCGTCTGCCCACAACCACCATTCCCCGGCTGGCTACCATTTAGAGGGGCCAGACACAAGGCCCGGGTGGGGAATGGCGGCTTGTCAGGCCCGGAAAACCGTATCAAAAGGGACAGATGGCTGATGATCCGACTTCCACCGTCCTCCTGCAACACAGGCATCTGAAACTCGATACGCTCGTTCGCCTTCGCTGGCTGGCGATCGGCGGTCAAACCATCGCGCTGCTCGCAGTCCATGTGGGACTTGGGTATCCCTTGCCGGCAGTACCTGCCTTTGCGCTCGTCGCCATGTCGGCTTGGCTCAATATCTTTCTGAAAATCAGAGCTCCTGCGGTGACGCGTCTGTCAGAGCGCGGCGGTGTGATCCAGCTCGGTTATGACATCCTGCAGATGAGTGGTTTGCTTTTCCTGACCGGCGGGTTGGGCAACCCCTTTGCGTTCTTGCTGATGGCACCGGTTATGGTGTCGGCTGCTGGTTTGTCGGCGCGTCACACTGTCCTTTTGGGTGCGTTGGCAACCCTGTGTGCGAGCATTCTTGCAGTCTACCATTTCCCGCTGCCCTGGCCGGTTGGCAACGAGTTCCGTTTGCCGGTGGTCTATTCCGTCGGCATCTGGGTCGCGCTGGTTTTGACGCTTGTGTTCATGGCGATCTATGCCTTTCGCGTTGCCGAGGAAGCCCGCCAAATGGCGGATGCCTTGGCGGCGACAGAACTTGTCTTGGCGCGCGAGCAGCATTTGAACGCCCTCGACGGGCTGGCGACAGCCGCAGCCCACGAGCTCGGTACGCCTTTGGCAACGATTTATCTGGTTGCAAAGGAACTCTCCGATGAATTTGAAGCCGAGGACCCCCGGGGCGAAGATGTGGCTCTGATCCGATCGCAGGCAGAACGCTGCCGAACGATCCTCAAACAATTGACGAGCCTCTCAAGCGAAGAGGACACGACTTATCAGAGCATGCCAGTGTCGCAGCTGATTGAAGACGTGATCGATCCGTATCGCGGTACCGGCGTGCCGATCCACCCGGTTCTGGAGGGAGAAGGCCCGGAACCGATCGGTACGCGAAACGCTGCAATCCGCTATGGCCTTGGAAACCTGGTTGAGAATGCGATCGACTTTGCCAAATCCAGCGTCACCGTTTCGGCCGCATGGGACGACAAGACACTGAGCCTGACCATCGAAGACGATGGACCGGGCTTTGCACAAGAGATCCTCAGCAAAATCGGTGATCCGTATGTCTCAATTCGCGGCGGAAAATCACGGGGAAAGGGCACGGCGGGTGGCCTGGGGCTCGGTATATTTATTGCCAAAACACTTCTGGAGCGCACGGGGGGCCGAGTTCAGCTCGGCAATCTCGGACCAGGGTCCAGAGGAGCCATGATCCGCGTCAGTTGGCCGCGAGAGGTCTTTGAACGGCATCAAGGAGTGGACGAAACGTCCGATTAGCCCCATAACCAGAGAAAATGCGGTTCCGCCTTGGCAATAATTGCCCAAGTTTCATCCAGACGGGCGGTAACCGCGTAAAGCAATAAACGGTTGTGCGGTATGACAGATCCGATTGTTTCGATTGAAAGCCTTGAGGATAAGAGCCTCCTCATCGTTGATGACGACAAGCCCTTCCAGCAAAGACTGGCCCGGGCCATGGAAAAACGTGGCTTCAGCACGGAGACGGCTGACGGATTGCAGGATGCCGTCATCAAAATCAGCCAAAATGCTCCGGCGTTTGCAATTGTCGACATGCGCCTGGAAGACGGTAACGGTCTGGATGTCATCCAGCAAATCCGGGCCCGGCGCCCTGATGCCCGTGCAATCATTCTAACCGGATATGGAAACATCGCGACTGCGGTGACCGCGGTAAAGATGGGCGCAATCGACTATCTGGCAAAACCTGCGGACCCTGATGACATCATCGCAGCTTTGGCACGGAAGCCGGAAGATAAGGCCGAGCCGCCTGAAAATCCGATGTCGGCAGACCGGGTGCGTTGGGAGCATATCCAGCGCGTCTATGAACTGTGTGATCGCAACGTTTCTGAAACAGCCCGGCGGCTCAATATGCACCGGCGCACGTTGCAGCGCATTTTGGCAAAGCGCGCTCCACGCTAGGGTCTGGTCAATCAATAGGTTTGTGAGAAACACGGGAGGCTTGCCCTTTCGGTGCCACTTTGCCTAAGTAATCGCAACTGATTATCCCATCGCGCTCTCATGGAGATCGCCAATGCGGCGCTCGGCTGCCAGGACTGATATGTCAATTTTGTTCCGCACAGGTCTCATGGCCTTTATTGGTCTTGGTGCGCTCAGCGCGATCGAAGGCGTAAACGCACAATCCGCGCCGGAGACCTTGCGTATCAATGTGGAGCCGGCTGAGCCAGGGATCCGGTCCGTTACCCTCAACAAGCGCTACCGGCCGATTATCAATAGAGACGACAAGGGCGTCGTGATTGACACGATCGGCAGCAGCAACACGCTGCCTCCGTGCGATATCAAACTTGAAATCACGCTCGAAAACAGCCGGGTTCTGCACAGAGATGCCAATATCTGTAGCGGAAACACTTTACTTGTCGATGTGACGAGCAACGAAAAGCCGGGTGCCGTCGCACGCGTTGTTGGCGCGGGATCCGGTGTGGCAGCCGGACCAAGCACCAGCGCGCCTGAGCAGCAAATTACAGCGACGTCGGAAACACCTCAGTCGAACCAGAACACTGGATCCCCGGATCCGGTTGATCTGTCGGCGGTGGATACGAGTCCGTCCGGGTCCCTGGAACCACTGGAACAAGTTGAAACACCAATCTCGGTGCCGGACGGGCAGACAGATACCGCGGCTTTGCCGGGCGGCTTGGAAAATCTGGTGCAAGACCGGCTGAACCAGACCGGCAATTCGGGGCAAGCCAATACCCAGGCCGTGCTTGTGTCCCCATCTGAAACACGGGAGTGGATCGCCGAGCCGGGCAGCCAACCCGGGGCACTTTCTGTTCTTCAGCACTCAGTGCCGCAAACCGATGACCGGGACTTCCGGGCGCAGTGCAGTACGCAATCCGGCTTTGCTGCGGTGACATTTCAGCAAGCCCCGGCCGGATTGATTGAAGGCATGCCGCAGACGGTCTCGTTGGTCGCCGGTGATTTTTCCGCAAGCTACAGCGCGTTCGGGTCCTCCAACGCCAATGAAGCCGGTGTGTCGCTCCCGCAAGTGACCCTGGAGATGACTGATCCCTTGTGGCAGGCGCTGATCCAGCAATCGGAACTTTCGATCACCGTTGAAGGGTTGCCGCCTTACACAGTGTCCTTGAAAGGAAGCGCGAACCCTGTCCGCCTGTTTGTCGCAACATGCGCGGTTCCGCAGCAGATCGTGTCCGACAACGGACTTGCACCGGGTCAGGATCCGAGCTCGGACCTCGCGTGTACTGAGCTTGGCCGTGTCCGCTCCGTGGAAGCTGAAAGGCCGGGAGAAATCATCTTCCGCAATTCAAGCGCAGAAGTGATTGAAGTGAACTGGGTCGACTATCGTGGTGGTGAGCGTCCCTACGCCCGCCTCGAACCGGGTCAAATCCTGGAACAGCAAACCTATGTGTCCCATGCATGGACCGTGCGCGGTGCCAACGGCCAGTGTCGGGGCATATATGTGAGCCGGACACCCTATCGCGAGGTGGTTGTTCAAGGAGCTCCTGGCTCCGTGCCTGGCGGCTTTGAAAACACGTTCGGTGGTCAGCCAGGTCAATTGCCGGGTGGTCCGGTGCCCCCGGGAAGCGTTGGCGGTTTGAATTCTCCGCAGGCCTATCCGCAGCAGGCGGCGCGCGGCAATGTGGCGGACTATCTCTGCACGGCGGGCATTGATCTCAATGTCGTTTTCTCGCCGGATGGTCAAACGGCAACGGTTGCCGAAATGGGGTATGGCGCTGTCACTCTTCAACGTCAGGGCGGAGCAAATACATTCTATTTCGAAGCTCAGGGACACGTGCTGAAAGGTCAGCTTCAGAACGCCAGCTGGTCACGGCCAGGATTGCGGGATGTCTTTTGCGCCAGACGGTGATTACTGACAAGGTGTGGTAAAAATATAAGCAATCAATGGTAGATGTTGAGCAGTAACCGCATGTCAGGTACGTCAATCTACCAATGAATGCCCTATTTATTTGCAAAAACGCGTAACTTTTAAGCCTTTGGTCAGCAGTTCGGTGTTTCTTTCCCTCAGGAGTTAAATGAGGGAATCAACGGAAATGTCATTCGCCCGCTGGCCAATCACCTGGAAGATCAGTCTACCGATCGCCACCATTCTTCTTTTCACAATTGCGATCTGTGTCATCAGCTTGAACAGCCTTTATTCGGCTATGTTTGATCAGAAGCTCGCGAAGATTGAAGACATTTCCAACAGCGCAGCAACGATCGCTGCCTACTACCAGGAGCAGGAAGTGTCCGGCGCGATGAGCAAGGAAGATGCTCAGGCCGCCGCAAGGGCTGCTATCGGCGCCATGCGGTTTGAAGGCGACAACTACGTCTTCGTTTATGACTATGCAGGCAACAACCTCGTTCACCCAAAAACGTCGTTGATCGGCACAAATATGATGGGCTTCACCGACAAGACCGGTGTGAAGATCGTTGCTGAACTGATCAAATCCGCGAAAGCTGGCGGTGGGTCTCTGCTCTACTTCTGGCCGCGCGCAAACAGCGAAGTCGCGATTGCCAAGTATGGCTGGGGTGCGGGATTTGAGCCCTGGGGCTGGATGCTCGGCACTGGTGTTTACATGGATGATCTGGACGCAGCCTATTGGAGCGCTGCCACTGTGATCATCGCATTGGCTGTGGTTGGTGCGCTTATCGCAATGGGCATTGCCATCTTTGCCGTGCGTGCAACAGTCGTTCCGCTCACCAAGCTCACCGGAAACATGAACCGTCTCGCAGATGGTGAAGTTGACGTTGTTATTGAAGGCGCAGATCGCGGTGACGAAATCGGCCAGATGGCCTCGGCAATGGAAGTCTTCGTTAAAAACGAAGCGGCCCGGCGTGACCTGGAAACTCAGCAGGATGTCATCCAGGAAGAGGCCGCTCGCAAGGGTGCTGAAATTCAGCAGCTCAGCGCGGAATTTGATCGTCAGATCACCGACATGATGAACATCATCGATTCCTCCGTTCAAAGACTGCAGTCGGCTTCTGCGGACATGACCGGCGTTGCCGCCCAGACCACTGAACAAAGCGGGTTTGTGTCGAACGCATCTTCTCAAGCTGCACACAACGTGGAAACCGTGGCTGCAGCGGCTGAAGAGCTGTCTGCATCGGTCAACGAGATCCGCCGTCAGGTGCAGTCGTCCAGTGAGATTGCGGCCAAGGCAGCCAATGAGGCTGCAGCTACCAACCAGCGCATGAATGGTTTGTCGGAAGCAGCCGGCCGCATCGGTGAAGTCGTCACCCTTATCCAAGCCATTGCCGAACAGACCAACTTGCTTGCGTTGAACGCAACGATCGAGGCAGCGCGCGCCGGTGAAGCGGGCAAAGGCTTCGCCGTTGTTGCAGCCGAGGTGAAGGAGCTTGCAACGCAAACTTCCAAGGCGACTGAGGAAATCTCAAGCCAGATCACTGCGATCCAGGATGAGACCGGTCACGCGGCAACCGCCATCTCTTCTGTCACTGAGATCATCAACAACATGAACGAGATCGCTTCGTCCATCGCCTCGTCTGTCGAAGAGCAGGGCGCTGCGACCCAGGAAATCGCTACCAATG
This sequence comes from Roseibium sp. R5, assembly GCF_055755305.1. Taxonomy (NCBI): domain Bacteria; kingdom Pseudomonadati; phylum Pseudomonadota; class Alphaproteobacteria; order Hyphomicrobiales; family Stappiaceae; genus Roseibium; species Roseibium sp. R5. The sequence continues at coordinate 1,095,820 of NZ_CM146910.1, read as the reverse complement.
CGACGGAAGCCTCCCGCAGCACTGTGGAAGTGACGACCAGCATTGAATCCGTCGCCTCTGCCGCGGAGAATACCCGTGACACAGCAGGCAATGTGGAGTCTTCCGCGCAGCAGCTGGAACAGAACGCCAGCATGTTGCGGGATCAGGTTGCAAACTTCTTGAGCGAAGTGCGCAAGCGCTCCGCCGCTTGAATCCAAGCGGACTGCAAATCAAAAAAACCCGCGGAGCACCTGCTTCGCGGGTTTTCTTATATGCGTCTGTTATTTGACTAACGCGCTCATCAGATTTTGCGCAGGGCGACTTTGGAGATCCGATGGCTGGCGTTCTTGGTCAGGATCAAGTCGGCGCGTGGCCGAGTCGGCAGGATGTTTTCCCGAAGGTTTACCAGGTTGATGTTCGACCAGATCGTGTTTGCAGTCTCCACGGCTTCTTTGTCCGTGATGCGCGAAAACTTATGGAAATAGGATCCCGGATCGCGGAAGGCCGTTTCCCTCAGGCGCATGAAGCGATCGACGTACCATTGCCGCAACAGTTCTTCATCTGCGTCCATATAGACGGAGAAATCAAAGAAATCCGAGACGAACGGAACTGCCCGACCGTCCCGTGGTAACTCGCGCGTCTGCAAGACGTTCAGCCCCTCGACGATCAAAATGTCCGGTTTGTCGACGGTCACCGTGTGACCGGGCATCACATCGTAATAGAAGTGCGAATAGACAGGTGCGCGAACATGCCGCTTTCCGGCCTTGATATCGGACAGGAATTTCAGAAGACGGGGCCGGTCGAAGCTTTCCGGAAACCCTTTTTTGGACATCAGGCCTTCGGATTCCAAAATAGCATTCGGAAACAGAAAGCCATCCGTCGTGATCAGGTCGACCTTGGGGCTGGCTGGCCAGCGCGCCAGGAGTTCTCGCAGGACACGGCTCGTGGTCGATTTTCCGACCGATACGGAGCCTGCGACGCCGATGATAAACGGGGTTTTGCCATCCCGCGTGCCGAGAAAGTCCTGGGTCGCCTGGTGCAGACCGACAGTCGATTCAGCGTAGAAGGCCAAAAGGCGCGAAAGCGGCAGATAAATCGCTTCCACTTGCTCCATGGAGACCGGTGCGTTCAGACCTTGGAGCTGGGCGACTTCCTTCGCGGTCAGGGTCATTGGTGTGTCGGCCCGCAGCCGAGACCACTGGCGTTCGGTAAACACCCGGTAGGGTGACAAATCCATGTCGAGCGCTGTCGCGACTTTCTGATCCATGGTGCCTTCGTCCCTGCTGCAGTGGCCGGCCGGCATCAGCCTATCAGGATTTATTCCTGTTGGCGGGATGCTTTTTCTTCAAGACCGGTTTGCCCCGTGCGCCCGGCAAGCTCTGCCATGACATCATCCAGCGGAACATTTAAGACATTCAGAACCACCAGCAGATGATAGAGAAGATCTGCAGCTTCCGACGTCAGTTCCTTCCGGTCTTCCTGGACGGCCGCAATCGCCGCCTCCACTGCTTCTTCCCCCAGTTTTTGAGCGCATTTGGCAACGCCCTTACCGATCAGCTTGCGCGTATAGGACATCTCATCCGAGCTCTGCGCGCGTGCCGCAATAATGGCGTCGAGGTCTTCCAGTGTGAACTTCGTCATTGGTCTATGTCCTTGCGGCAGCTCAAATGCGGCAATCAGCCGTCCATCCGCATAGCAATTCCGGCATCCGTCATGTGCTGTTTGGCTTCGTGGATCGTGTATTCGCCGAAATGGAAAATGGATGCAGCAAGCACTGCGGTCGCGTGACCGTCCCGAATGCCCTCCACCATGTGATCCAGAGTGCCGACACCGCCGGAGGCAATCACCGGCACAGGGACAGCGTCGGCAATCGCTTGAGTCAGTGCCAAGTTGTAGCCGGACTTGGTGCCGTCGCGGTCCATTGAGGTCACCAGCAGCTCGCCTGCGCCGAGGGCAACCACTTTCTTGGCAAACTCAATGGCATCGATCCCGGTCGGGGTGCGGCCTCCATGGGTGAAGATCTCGAATTTGTCCGGCTCGCCCGGTTCATTGACCTGCTTTGCGTCGATGGAGACAACAATGCATTGCGCGCCAAATTTCTCGGCGGCTTCTTTCACGAATTCCGGATTTTTGACCGCAGCCGTGTTGATCGACACCTTGTCCGCTCCGGCGATCAAGAGCTTGCGAATGTCTTCCACGGTCCGGACACCGCCACCGACCGTCACCGGCATGAAACAGGCTTCAGCGGTCCGGCGAACCACATCATAGATCGTGTCCCGGCCTTCATGGCTGGCGGTGATGTCCAGAAAACAGAGCTCGTCGGCCCCGGCCGCATCATAGGCCTTGGCCGCTTCCACCGGGTCTCCGGCATCGACCAGATCCACGAAATTGACGCCCTTGACGACACGGCCGTCTTGCACGTCCAGGCAGGGAATGACACGGGATTTAAGGGTCATGGTTTTTAGCTCCGGCTGGCGCGGATCAGATCCATCGCTTCCCTGGGATCGAGACGGCCGTCATAGAGTGCGCGGCCGGAGATTGCCCCTTCCAGAATGGCGCAATCCGGCTCCAAAAGACGGTGAATGTCGTCGATCGATGCAAGTCCGCCCGAGGCGATTACCGGGATAGAGACAGCTTTTGCAAGCTCCAGGGTCGACGGGATGTTGAGGCCTTTCAAGATCCCGTCGCGGTCGATATCCGTATAGATGATCGCGGAAACACCGGCGTCTTCGAACTGCTTGGCAAGATCAACGGCGGTCAGTTCAGATGTTTCCGCCCAGCCCTCGACCGCGACATAGCCGCCCTTGGCATCAATGCCGACGGCCACTTTGCCCGGAAACTTTTTGCAGGCTTCCTTCACCAGGTCCGGGTCGCGCACGGCGACCGTGCCAAGAATGACCCGCGAGATACCCTTCTCCAGCCAGTCTTCAATGTGCTCCAAGGTCCGGATCCCGCCGCCCAGCTGAACCGGGTTTTTCGTTGACGCCAGAATGGCATCGACCGCAGCACCATTGACGCTTTCGCCGGCAAAAGCACCGTTCAGATCGACCACATGAAGCCACTCGAACCCCTGGTCCTCGAAGGCCTTGGCCTGAGCGCCGGGGTCATCATTGAACACGGTCGCCTGATCCATGTCGCCGAGCTTAAGGCGCACGCACTGGCCGTCTTTCAAGTCGATGGCGGGAAACAGGATCATCTTGTCTTACATTCCTTCCACGATGACGATCTCGCCATCGGCTACTTTCTGGCGGATTTTGACCGCTTCCTGATATTCCGGCGAGTTATAGCAATCGACCGCGTGTTGGAAGCTCGGAAATTCAATAATGACGTTCCGGGCGCGGCCCTGGCCTTCGATGGTGTCGGTTTTGCCGCCGCGGGCGAGGAAATTCGCGCCGAAGCGTTCAAACGCTGGCTTTGCCGTCTCTACATAAGCCGGATAGCCATCCGGATCCCGTACGTCCACCCGTGCAACCCAATATCCCTTGGCCATTGTTCTCTCCCCGTCTTGTTTAAGGTGTCCAGTCCAGAAAATTGGCGATCAGCTCTAGACCGAGCCGCTGACTTTTCTCCGGGTGGAACTGTGTTCCGATCATGTTGTCTTTGGCGACCATTGCCGTGAACGCGCCGGCGTAATCAAATGTGGCCAGCCGGTCCGCGTCGTTGGCGCAGGAAAAATGATATGAGTGCACGAAATAGGCGTGCAGTCCGTTTGATCCCGTCTCGATTCCCTTGAAGACGGGATGGCTTTCCGGCTTCACATCGATGGTGTTCCAGCCCATGTGCGGGATTTTGAGGGTCTGATCGGCCGGTTTCATCTCGGTGACGTCGCCCGAGATCCAGTCGAAACCATCTATTGTCTCAAATTCCAGGCCGCGGCTTGCCATCAACTGCATGCCGACGCAGATCCCGAAAAACGGCTTGCCCTGTTTGTGAACGGCCTCTTCAAGGGCGTCCGGCATCCCGTCGACCGCCCAAAGGCCGCGTTTACAGTCGGCGAACGCTCCGACGCCGGGCAGCACAATCCGATCTGCCTTGCGCACCCTGTCAGGATCGGCGGTGATGATTACATCGGGAACATGGGCATGAGCGCGGGCCGCGCGCTCGAACGCCTTTTCGGCCGAGCGCAAATTGCCCGAACCGTAATCGATGATCGCAATTGTCATTGACGGGTCTCCGGACCAAGCGTCAGACCGACAACCTGCTCGCTTCCGATCCTTGGAATGATCGGATTGGTGGCTGGCCGCGTGGTCTGCTGGTCTCTTGTAATTGGGGTCTGTTCTTTGTTCATGCGATTGGCGAAGAATCGGATTTCGGCTTCTTCCCGGCCGTTCCCTTCGGCAACACCGACCATTTGCCATCCCTTGCGCTCCAAGGACCAGCAGCGCAGCGCCTGGGCCTCAAACCCGAACAGGATAGCAATCGCAAAGGCTGCGATGCCCATGGCAGCGCCGCCCAAGGAGAGCGCGGCGATCTCGATCACCAGGGTGACAGCCAGATAGCCTAGCAACACCAGCCACATCCGATGAAAAAGGATCCACGGAATGGAAAACAGGAAGGCAAGCGGCGAAAACTTGTCCGGCACGAATTGCATCCGGCCGGTGATTTCCGGGTCGCCATTAAGCGAGTCAAATTCGGGCGGTGCCATCACGACGTAACTGGTCATGTGCCGATCCGTTCTTCGAAGTTGCCAGATCAGCGAGCGTTAAATCAGAGTCGATTTTACGTCCAAAGCTGATCGCTTTTAAGTGGTTAAGCGTTTTTGGGCGTTTCAATCAAAACGCCCAATGCTCTAGCCTCAACCGCCGAGCTGACCTTTGGTGGTCGGCACGCGGTCGGCCTGACGCGGGTCGATCTCAATTGCCTTGCGCAGCGTCCGGGCCACGGCCTTGAAGCAGGTTTCGGCGATATGGTGACAGTTTGATCCGTAGAGATTGGCGATATGAAGCGTCAGACCGCCGTTCATGGCAAATGCGCGGAAGAATTCTTCGAACAGCTCCGTGTCGAAGTCGCCGACCTTGTCGCGGTCAAAGGTTACGTCCCAGACAAGGAAAGGGCGTCCGGACACATCCAGCGCGCAGCGTGTCAGGGCCTCGTCCATGGCTAGATGCGTGTCCGCATACCGCGTAATTCCGGCCATGTCTCCGATTGCCTTGGATAGAGCCTGACCGAGGGCAATGCCGGTGTCTTCGACCGTGTGGTGAAAATCGATATGCGTGTCGCCGTCCGCGCGGACCTTGATGTCGATCAGCGAATGGCGCGCCAGTTGTTCCAGCATATGGTCAAAGAACCCGACACCGGTCTGGACGTCATAGGCGCCCGTTCCGTCCAGATTGATCTCGACCGAAATTTTGGTTTCCTTGGTGTCGCGCGATACGCTCGCTGTGCGCATGAAGGGCTATCTCCTTTTAAGCCGTCAAAGCTGACCGGCGGCGCAGTTGTAGCAGCCTGAACCATTTAAGAAAATAGCTGAAAACACGACCATTTGCTTCATTTGTCCACTGCCAGAAAGTGGGTCCGTATTGGTTGTTTGTGACATCGTTTGTGAGAAGAGCTCACAAGGGGCCTGCGATATTCGGTAGTGCGGCGATATCCTTGGTGTTAGGAACGGGCAAATTCGCCACCAGGAGTTCCCAATGCCCACAAGCCGCTTTGCCCCGAAAACTGCGCTCGAGCGCTTGATGCTGCCGCTTGATGTTCCGACTGTCGCTGAGGCGGAGACGCTGGTCAAAAAGACGGAAGGCGCGGTCGGCGTCTACAAGATCGGCATGGAACTGCAGTTTGCCGGTGGTCTCGAGTTCGCCCGAGAGCTTGCCGAGAGCGGCCATAAAATCTTTCTGGACGTGAAACTCCACGACATCGACAACACGATCACAAAGGCGGTGCGCAATGTCGCCAAGATGGGCATGACTTTCATGACGGTGCATGCCTATCCCAAAACCATGCGCGCTGCGCTGAAGGGGCTGGCGGAAGAAGGCAATCCGGATCTTTGTATTCTTGGGGTGACGGTTCTGACCTCCATGGATGAAACCGATCTGGTGGCCGCCGGATACACCGGCCCGATTGCAAGCGTTGTCGAAGCGCGGGCAAAGGATGCCAAGCTTGCCGGAATGGGCGGGATTGTGTGCGCACCGACAGAATCGGCAGAAATGCGCAAGGTTCTCGGCGGTGAGCTGGTCATTGTCACCCCGGGGATTCGGCCGGCGGGCAGCGCTGCGGGAGATCAGCGCCGGGTGATGACACCGGCCGACGCGATCAAGGCTGGCAGCGATTATCTCGTCATTGGCCGCCCGATTTCAAAGGCAGATAACCCGAGAGCCGCCGCCGAAGCCGTCGTTGAGGACATTTCTTCGGCGCTTTGAGATAAGATGCAAAGGAGCCCGAAACCTTAGCCGGACAGCAGTGGGCTTGGCCCAAGGCTCCCCACCGTTTCATCTCCTAGCAGCACGGTCATATTCGAAGTTTTGTTAGGCCGCCCTATCGTCGCCATTGCTGGCATCTGAGCGCAGAACCATGCCGTAGAGATCGCGTGGGTCGTCGGGGTCTGCGAGAAGGTCAAGTTTTTCGAAGTGACCGGTGCTCGGCAGCATATCGTTGACATACCGAAGTGCGGAAAAGTCTTCGATGGCAAAGCCGACGCTGTCGAACAACGTGATCTGAGTATCAGAGGTTCTGGCCTCCGCTTGGCCTGCATAGACCTTCCACAGCTCTGTTACGGGATGATCGGCATCAAGTTGCTGGAGTTCACCCTCTTCGCGGGTTTGTTCGGGCAGTTCTACGAAAATATCGGACCGGAGCAGGATGTCCTTGTGCAGTTCGGTCTTGCCGGGGCAGTCGCCGCCAATCGCATTGATATGGATGCCAGACCCCACCATGTTGTCGGTCAGGATCGTGGCATAGCGTTTGTCGGCGGTTACCGTTGTGATGATTTCAGCGCCTTCAATAGCGTCTTCCGGCGTTTTGCAGATCGTCACATTCAATCCGGAGTGCGCGAGGTTTCGCGCAAGGCGTAGGCTGGCCGCCGGTTCAATGTCATAGGCGCGGATATCGGTGATGCCGAGCATGTCCTTGAAAGCCAAACACTGGAAATCAGACTGTGCGCCATTTCCGATGATCGCCATGGTTTTTGAGTTCTTTGGCGCCAGATATTTCGCCGCGAGCGCAGAATTGGCAGCTGTCCGCAGCGCGGTCAGGATCGTCATTTCCGTAAACAGCACCGGATAGCCGGTCGACATGTGCGACAGCACACCAAAGCCGGTCACGGTCTGCATGCCGGTGCGTGTGTTGCCCGGGTGACCGTTGACGTATTTGAAGCCGAAATACTCGTCATCGCTCGCGGGCATCAACTCGATCACGCCTTGCGGTGCATGTGCCGGAATCCGGGGCTTCTTGTCGAAGCTCTCCCAACGGCGGAAATCCTGCTCGATGTAGTCGGCGATGCCGCGCATGAAGGTCTCGGCACCAATGGCCCGGACGTTGCGCATCATGTTGTCGACACTGACAAAAGGCACATAAGCCAGATCGGACGGGTTCGGGTTGTGAAGGGTCTTTGTCATGGGGTCCTCAATAGCTGCGTGTCGGACGGTCGAAGACGCGGCGGCCGAACAAGCTGCCGGTCAGGTCGACCATCAAGCGGGCGGTCTTGCCGCGGTCATCCAAAAAGGGGTTGAGTTCAACGAGGTCGAGGGATGTCACGAGACCGCTGTCGTGAAGCATTTCCATGACCAGGTGCGCTTCACGGAACGTGGCTCCACCCGGAACGGTGGTGCCGACGGCTGGCGCAATGTCCGGATCCAGGAAATCCACATCGAGGCTGATGTGCAGCAGGCCATTTTCGGCGCGAACGCGATTGAGGAACGGGTGAAGGAGTTTGCCGATCCCCTCTTCGTCAATCCGGCGCATATCGGACACACCTGCGCCATGCCGGACAAGAAAGTCTCGCTCAGCCTCATCAATGGACCGCACGCCCATGATTTCCACCCGGTCTGCCGAAACCGGGTGGGTCAAGGGCGCGCCAAGCACGGCATCAAATCCCGGCAAGCCACAAGCGAACGCAAGCGGTGTTCCATGCAGATTGCCGCTGTCCGTGCTCTCCAGCGTGTGAAAATCCGAGTGGGCATCGAGCCAGAGAACAAACAAGGGCCTGCCTTTTTCAGCTGCAGCCTTTGCCTGCCCGGCCACGGTTCCTGCAGCCAGGGAATGGTCACCACCTAGGTAGATCGGAAAACTGTCACCGGTTCCGAGGTCGGAGGCTTTTTTGAAGAGCGATCGTGTCCAGCCGGCATAAGCGCCAAAATTCTTCACGGTCCCATTGGGAGGTCGGACATCATCCACCGTTTCCGGTTGCAGATTGCCGTCATCGCGGACGTGATGGCCAAGGGCTTCCAGGGTCTTGGCAAGTCCGGCCGTCCGGTAGGCATCAGGGCCCATGAGGCAGCCACGCCGCCCTGTACCTTCTTCGACCGGAGCTCCGACAAGAACGATATTCTGCTTCAAGGTCTTCCGCCTCTGCACCCATGACGATTGTTCGGGCCAAGAGTGCGGATGTGACGCGGCGGAGTAAATCCTGAGACTTGATCAAAATAGTGCTGAGATCTATCATTTTGAGAACTATAATTTATCAGAATGATACAATGGACAATCTTGATACACGTTTGATCTCGCTTTTACGTCACGATGGCCGCAGGTCGGTTTCCGATTTGGCAACCGATTTGAAAGTTTCCCGAGCGACCGTTCGCTCCCGCATGGAAAAGCTTATTGAAACCGGCGAAATTCTTGGGTTTACAGCCGTTCTGAGAGATGATTGGCGGGACTTGCCGATCAGGGCCGTGACGCTTGTTCATGTTGATGGGCGGAACACAGATCCGGTCAGCAAGGCACTCGCGGCAATGACTGAAGTGCGCGCCATCCACTCAACGAACGGAAAGTGGGACCTCGTTCTGGAAATCGCCACCAGAGACCTGGAAGCTTTTGATGATGCCCTTCATCGCATCCGGCTGATTGAAGGAATTGCTGGAACGGAAACCAATATCCTTTTGAGCACGCGAAAGGGCCCTGCTGTCTCGGCCGATCACTTCAAGGATGCGCTTGGGTGAGAATGGCTCGCAAATCGGGTCGAAGTCCCTATTCGCGGGAGATATAGTCCGGTCAAATTACAGGAAACGATGGTTTTGACATGACCAAGGCACTCGACCTTTCCCAATTGGCGTCTGACCCCAAGCCGATCTCTGTCGGTGAGGAAGCTGCTGAAAACTATGCAGTTGTCCGTCAAACGCTGAAACGGATCACAGAAGACTGGCGAGATCAGCCGACGCTTGAATTGTTGGCGAAGGAAGCCGGTTTGCAGCCGATCCAGTTGCAGCGGGTGTTTGCGCGCTGGGCTGGGCTCACACCGAAACAGTTTCTTCAGGCGATTACGCTGGATCATGCCAAAGCGTTGCTGCGCGATACGGCAAGCGTGCTGGACGCCTCTTATGAGGTCGGCCTATCGGGCTCATCCCGGTTGCACGATCTCTTTGTCACCCATGAAGCGATGACCCCGGGGGATTACCGCAATCGCGGTGCCGGTTTGAACATCGCCTACGGATTTCATCCCTCGCCCTTCGGCCAGGTGCTGATCATGGCCACTGACAAGGGCTTGGCCGGTCTCGGATTTGCGGATCCCGGGGAAGAGGACAGCGCGCTCAGCGATATGTGCGAGCGCTGGCCGGCGGCAAGCTTTCACAACGATCGGCAAGAAACGGCCAAATATGCAGGCCGGGTGTTTGACCCAAAGAAGTGGCAGGAAGACCAACCGCTCAACATCGTCATGATCGGGACTGATTTTGAGATCCGGGTTTGGCAGACGCTTTTGAAAATCCCGATGGGGAAGGCCACCACCTACTCCGATATCGCGGCCTGCCTTGGCAAACCGAAAGCGTCCCGGGCTGTTGGGACCGCTGTGGGGCGCAATCCGATTTCCTTCGTCGTGCCCTGCCACCGGGTCTTGGCCAAAGGCGGCAAACTTGGGGGCTACCACTGGGGCCTCACCCGCAAACGCGCGATTCTTGGGTGGGAAACCGGCCTGTCAGGCCCGGTTCTGGAGTGCGTTTGACCCAAACACTGAAAAGTGCCCGACAGCGTTTGTAAACTCAGTCATTCTTTCTTGACGGAACACGGCCTGTGTTGCTGTCCTCTCCTTGCGCCGGGGCCTCAATAGGTGCCCCCGGCTCAAGGCCGGGGAGGCTCTGCCGAGGTAGCACAGAACAGGGTGCGGTTCAGTGAACCGGGCCTTCCGGCATCGGATAATTTCCGGTGATTTCCCAACCAAAGGCGGTCATGCGTTCGGCTGCCATCTGGGTCACCGTTCCTGTGATTAGAAAATCGACGCCTGTTGGCGGGAACGGCAACCGATTCAAGCCCTCTTGCAGGTCCGAAAAGGTTTTGGCAGCCAGTTCTGTCCACGCAACAGTGTCATAGGGCATGACGATGGCCGCCATACCGTCGCGCCGCATCGCGACCAAAAGGCCACCGACGTCCCGGATTTGACCCAAGCCGGAAATCTTGCGGTGATAGGTTTCCAAAAGCACGATCCGGCGCAGCTGGAAATAGGCAAGTCCCCTGTCTGTCACGCCTGCGGCATCTTCGGCAATCAGATCAAGCCGCTGAACGCTTGGCATCGCCGCCATCTGGTAGGCGATGACGGCCTTTTCCGAGGCCGTATAGTGAGGATTGGCGTCGATGTTCATGATATTGCGTTCCGAAATTCCCGCCTTTCGGAAGGTATCGAGCGTCCGCTCGCGCAGTTCGCTTTCGGTGCTGTCGACAATCACGTTCCGGAAATCTTCCGCGGCCCGGGTGGCATTGACGAAGACGCCGCCGGGAATAAGCGCCGTTATCGCAGTCACTGTCCAGCTCCCGGCAGATGTAACGCTCGCCGTCTCATCGAGCTTTGCCGACAGGGCCTTGTCGAATGTGTAAGGGTCGACGCCGAGTTGAACCGCCAGCTCGCGCCGGGCTTGCGCCTGTCCGGTGATCGACTTGGCAATATCCGCGGCTGAACCGCCCTGACCGGTTACGGCGGATTCCACGCCTTTGCCCAACCGGCTGAAAACCCGGCCCACACCTGAAACGGTACTTTTGGCCGTCCCGACGGGATCCTGAATGGTGCTTTCGACAAACTCGACGGGTTTTTGTGCAGACTGTTTCAAACCATCCAGGAAGCTTGCGTCATTCTTCAGGCTTTCCAGCGCGACAAATGCCTTGATTTCCGACAATCGCATTTTCAAATGGCCGTCGCCGACGACCTTTTCGTTGCCCTGATCGGCTTGCAGCTCATAGTCGTGCAGAAAGCCCGTGCTCCTGACCGGTGGCAGCACGGCATAGCCCGGACCAACCTCTTTCCCGTCAAGGAGTTGGGCTGGTGCCACTTCTGGCGCGGTTTCATATTGGTCAGACAGGCTCAGAGCTGGTCCGGTGAGCAATCCGGCAAAGAGTGCGCACGCCGCCAATCGCTTGAATGCCAGACCCGAAACCATCATCAACAAACCTCCAGAGTACCTGTGTCAGGGGTGAGGTCAGTCTGGCGCCATATTGTTTCGGGCCAGTGCCTCACCTGCCAAGTAAAGCGAACCGCAAATCAAAATGCGCGGTGGTTCGCCATCTTTTGCGGCACAAGCTGCCACATCGGCAAGGGCCGCGTCCAGTGATGGAAAGGGTGTCGCTTCAAGACCGGCACACCGGGCGAGATCTGCAAGGTCTTCCGGCGTGCGTGCCGTGTTGGTGGTTGCGATCGGTACCGTGCCGACATGACGGACAAGTCCGTCAAAGGGCCGGAAAAAGCCGACAGGATCCTTCGTAGTCAGCATCCCGGCAACCAGATAGAGCGGCCGCGGTCCCCGCTCTTCCTGCTCTCCCATGAATTGGGCGACGGTGACCCCAGCGCCCGGATTATGACCGCCGTCGAGCCAGATTTCTGACCCGTCCGGGCACATGTCTACCAACGGACCATGGGTGAGCGGTTGGAGACGCCCTGGCCAGTTCACGGATTTCAATCCCGCATCGATGGAGGCGACATCCGGCAGAAGGTTAGCGGCTTTAAGAGCGGCCAGGGCAAGAGCGGAATTGGCATACTGATGGCCGCCTCCGAGAATTGGCTGCGCGAGATCCAAAAGACCATCGTCGTCCTGATAGGCCATGCGGCCCTGATCCGGGTGCGCGACAAAATCCTCGCCACACACCTTGAGGGTTGCTCTGCATCGTGCAGCCTGGCGGTCAATAACCTTTTGGGCCGCAGGGTCCTGTTCAGCGGAAACTACCGGGCGATCGGGTTTGATAATGCCGGCCTTTTCGGCGGCAATGACGCTGAGGTCATCACCCAGGAACTTCTCATGATCCATCGAAACCGGCGTAATGACTGAAACCAGCGGATCATCGATCACATTGGTAGCGTCCAGACGCCCGCCGAGGCCGACCTCCAGCAAGACGACATCTGCAGAATGTTCAGCGAACAACAGAAAAGCGGCCGCTGTCGTAATCTCGAAGAAGGTGATTTCCTCGCCGCCATTGGCCTCCTCACAGCGTTGCAGCGCATCGAAGAGCTCCGGGTCGGAGACGAATCTACCGTCACTTCCGAGCCGGATGCGTTCGTTAAAGGAGACGAGATGGGGCGATGTATAGACGTGGCATCGTTTTCCGGATGCCTCCAGAATTGCACGCAGGGTCGCGGTCACTGAACCTTTGCCGTTTGTCCCGGCAATGTGAATGACCGGCGGCAAGCGCTTTTCGGGTGATCCAAGCGCTGCGAGCAAACGGTGCATGCGTCCGAGAGACAGATCGATCTCTTTCGGATGCAAGGCCAGAAGGCGGTCGAGAATTCTTGTGATTTGATCCAAGGCGCCCTCCGGAGGGTCCCATGTGTGTCCATTGGCGGCTCTGCCCGCCTGTTGGAGATAGCGGGTCAGGAGGGTCCATGACCGCCCGGAACTGACTGACCTTGGTCGATTTCCGACATAAGCCAGTCAACTCTGTAGGTTATTCAGCGACTTCAGGCTGTTTCTTCGGCTCCTGGGCGTCTGAAGTTGTCGCCTCTTCGGTCTCCGAAGCCTCTGCAGTCGAGGTCTCGTCGGCGATCATTGCCGGTAACTCGACTTCGCGTTTCATCAAGATGCCGCAGACCCGCGCAAGGGTATCCTTCATTTCCTGACGCGGTACCACCATGTCGACCATGCCATGATCGAGAAGGTACTCCGCTGTCTGGAAATCGTCCGGCAGCTTTTCACGAACGGTTTGCTCAATCACGCGGCGGCCGGCAAAACCGATCATCGCGCCGGGCTCTGCTATGTGCACATCGCCAAGCATCGCATAGGACGCGGAAACGCCGCCCGTCGTTGGGTTGGTGAGGACAACGATGTAGGGAAGCCCGGCTTCGCGAAGCATCTGGATGCCGACGGTGGTGCGCGGCATTTGCATCAAGGACAGGATGCCTTCCTGCATGCGTGCTCCGCCGGATGCGGTGAACATGACAAAGGGTGTTTTGGCTTCCACGGCCTTCATCATGCCAGAAAGGATCGCCTCACCAACGGCCATGCCCAAGGACCCGCCGACAAAGTCGAAGTCCTGAACGGCGGCGGTCATGTCCATGCCGTTGACCTTGCCCTGGGCAACATGGATTGCTTCTTCTTCGCCGGTCTTTGCCCGAGCATCCTTCAGGCGGTCCGTGTAGCGTTTGCTATCGCGGAACTTCAAAGGATCGATGGTGACATCCGGCGCCTCGAGGCGGGTGTAATTGCCCTCGTCAAAAAGGGACTCGAGCCGCTTGCGTGCCGGCATCCGCATATGGTGGCCGGAGCTTGGGATGACCCACAGGTTTGCTTCCAGATCGCGGTGAAACACCATTTCACCGGTCTCAGGGCATTTGATCCAGAGATTTTCCGGAACCTCGCGCTTTTTCCAAAGACCGCTGATCTTTGGGCGCACAATAGAGTTGATCCAGTTCACGTCAAACGCGTCCGTCTACTCGAGTTACACAACAGCGGAGCGATATGTCCGCCGGAAAACGTACATTTTTAAGGCCTTACCTTTAAGCGGCCCGGGCCCGCGCGCAACCTGACGCAAGATCTGCGACCACGTCGGCAACGGCTTGCACGGTCTTGTCTGTGGCCTTGCCGTCAGCATCCAGGCTGTCCTTGACCGCGTTCACCAGCACCGAGCCGACGACGACACCGTCAGCGTCCTTGCCGATAACTGCAGCCTGATCGGCCGTTTTCACGCCGAAACCGACGGCAACCGGCAGATCTGTATGACCCTTGATGCGGTTGACAGCCGCTGTGACACGGCCGGTATCGGCAATCTGCGCGCCGGTAATACCAGTCACGGAAACGTAATAGACGAAACCGGAGGTATTGGCCAGAACTGCCGGAAGACGTTTGTCATCAGTGGTGGGGGTGGCGAGGCGAATGAAATTCAAACCGGCTTCCAGGGCCGGAATGCAGAATTCATCGTCGGCTTCTGCCGGTACATCAACGATGATGAAACCGTCTACGCCTGCTTCCTTGGCGACGTGAACGAATTTCTTCGGATCGCGTACGTAGATCGGGTTGAAGTATCCCATCAGAATGATCGGCGTATCCTGATCCTGTTTGCGGAACGTCCGCACCATGTCCAGTGTGTTGTCCATGGTGTGACCGGCGGCAAGTGCGCGCTGGTTGGCAAGCTGGATCGGAATGCCTTCTGCCATCGGATCGGAAAACGGCATGCCGAGTTCGATCACATCGGCTCCGGCTGCCGGAAGGGCATTGAGAATGGCTTGTGACGTTTCGAGATCGGGATCGCCCGCGGTTATGAACGTGACCAGAGCCGGTCGGCCTGCGTCGGCACATGCCTTGAACCGTCGATCGATACGCGTTTCCGTCATTCAGCTGTCCTCTTGCCACAGACGCAGGCTGTCACCGCCTGCCAATCATCAGAGCGATGTAGGGGAGCGGGCAAGGGGATGTCAATCAAAGAACGGTTCTTTGCGGCCCCCTGAGGGCCTTGACGGTCTTTGATGCACCATATGAGGACAATTTGGCGCGCTTAGCGGCCGCCGAAGTACTTGTTGTAGAGGTGGTTTGCGATGTCGTTACGCTCAACACCCATCCGGGACAGGCTTTCAGGCGACATTTGGCGCATGCGATTGTAGTCGGCGCTCATGCGTTGCGCTTGACCGATCTGGTCGAAAAAATTGGAAACGGAACGAAAAGCCATTGGAACATCCTTTCAGGTCTTCGAGAAGCTGAGTTTGTTTCCTCTAATGTAAACAACCGCATGGATGTGAGTAGCGCCGGTTTTGCATTGCAGCATTACCGAATTGTCGGACCTGGGCGATCAGACTTCTGTGACCCAGGCCGCTATGCATCGCGTGCAGATCAGCCCATCGTCAAATTTTCGAACTGGAAATGTGCACTTGGTGCGCCTATATTCCTGGCATAGCCAAGAAAAAAAGGAGCCGCAAATGGCCCACTCCCTCTTTGAACCGGGTCCAATGCCGTTTCATGAGAAACTCATGCGGCGTATGCGCGACCTCAGCGGCCATGTGCCAGCGCGGATACCAAGGATCGCGGCCCGACTTCCGGCCGATCCCGGTTTGGTACGCCAGGCCAAGCGTCTGGACGCGCGTGGACAACAATTGCTGCTGGAAGCGGTTTTCGACGCAGAAACGCCCGCAAAATAAAAGCCGCGCACCTTGGGGTGCGCGGCTTCTTTTTTAGCTGTGGTGTTGCAGCTTAAAGGTCGAATCCAAGCATCTCGCCGACTGCGAAAACATCCTTGTCGCCGCGGCCGCATAGGTTCATGACAATGATCTGATCCTTGTCCATCTGCGGAGCCATCTTAGCGACCTGCGCCAGGGCATGCGCCGGTTCCAGCGCCGGGATGATGCCCTCAACCCGTGTCAGCATCTGGAAAGCGGCCAAGGCTTCGTCATCCATGATCGGGATGTATTCGGCACGGCCGATTTCTTTCAGCCAGGAGTGCTCCGGGCCGATGCCCGGATAGTCGAGACCAGCGGAAATCGAGTGGCCTTCGAGGATCTGGCCGTCGTCATCTTGCATCAGATACGTGCGGTTTCCGTGAAGGACGCCGGGCTTGCCAGCATTCAAGGAAGCGCAGTGTTCTTCACCGGTCAGGCCACGGCCACCAGCTTCAACGCCAACAATTTTCACGTCCTTGTCGTCCAGGAAAGGATGGAACAGGCCGATCGCATTGGAACCGCCGCCAACGGCAGCCACGAGGACGTCCGGAAGACGGCCTTCGGCTTCGAGCATCTGTTCGCGCAGTTCCTTTCCGATCACGGACTGGAAGTCGCGCACCAATTCCGGATACGGGTGCGGACCAGCGGCCGTCCCGATCAGGTAATAGGTATCGTCAACATTGGTGACCCAGTCTCGGAGCGCCTCGTTCATGGCGTCCTTAAGCGTGCCGGCCCCAGCAGTGACCGGAACGATTTCGGCGCCCAATAGCTTCATCCGGAACACGTTCGGCTTTTGCCGTTCAACGTCGGTCGCACCCATGTAAACCACACAGGGCAGGCCAAAACGGGCACAAACGGTGGCTGTGGCAACGCCATGCTGCCCGGCACCGGTTTCTGCGATGATCCGGGTCTTACCCATGCGCTTTGCAAGCAGGATCTGGCCCAGGCAGTTGTTGATCTTGTGGGAGCCGGTGTGATTCAGCTCATCCCGCTTGAAATAGATCTTCGCACCGCCCAGCTCCTCGGTCAGCCGCTCTGCGAAATACAGCGGAGAGGGCCGACCGGTGTAATGAGTGTTGAGACTTTTGACTTCGGCCAGAAAGTCCGGATCGTTCTTGGCAGCCTTGTAGTGCTCTTCCAGATCCAGGATCAGCGGCATCAGGGTCTCGGCGACATACCGGCCACCAAAAATGCCGAAATGTCCGCGATCGTCCGGACCAGTCCGGATGCTGTTCGCCATATCGTTCACGCGTTTACTCCTTAACCGCTTCCGCCTGAATGTCCTTTACCTTCGCCAGGAAGGATCGGATCAATGCCGGGTCCTTGACGCCGCGTTCGCGTTCGACACCGGACGACAGGTCGATTTCCTTGGCTCCGCTCAGGCGGATTGCCTCGGCAACGTTATCCATATTCAATCCACCCGAAAGCATGAACGGCTTCTTCAGGTCAAGATCTTTCAAAAGTGACCAGTCAAACGAAACACCATTGCCACCTGGGATGTCTGACCCCGCCGGCGGTTTGGCGTCGAAAAGGATCCGGTCAGCTACAATAGAGTAGTAAAGCGCCTGTTCCAGATCCGATTTATCGGAAACGGAGATCGCCTTCATTATCTTCTTGCCATGCATCACCTTTGCGGCTGCCAGGGATTCCGGGGCTTCGCTGCCGTGAAACTGGAAATAGTCCGGCGCGACCAGCTCGTTGATCCGCGACAATCCGTCCAGATCCATATTGACTGTCAGGGCGACGATGTCGGCTTTGCCGCGCGCCATATCCGCCAGCTTGCAGGCATCTGACAAGTTTACATGGCGCGGGCTTTTGGGAAAGAACACCAGCCCGACCATATCTGCGCCCGCATCAAGGGCCGCTTGCATGGTGTCTTCGGTCGACAGACCGCAGATTTTAACTTTGATATCCGACATGGCTTCGAGGTATCGCCGCTGCGGAAGGGTTTGTCAAAAGGAGATGGCTTCCCCTTTCATTCTTCCGTTTGTTTTACCAGTTTCGCGACAATTTTGCGCACGATCGGCGCTAGAACGAGGACAGCGGGAAACGCGACTGCCCAGGCAAACAGCCAGGACTCAATCCAGAAGCTGAAAAACTCTGCATGAGGGCCGACCGCTCGAAACGTCGCGATGCCGGACACGAGGAACGACATGGACCCGGACAGCATGGCGCCGAAAAGGTAAGGAGCGAATTTTGGATGCATGGGTGGGTCCGGATCCTTGGAATGAATGCTTACTACGCGACAAAGGGCCTGATCGGCGCTGATCAAGTGTGTGGCAGGTGGAGTTATCCCTCTTCCAGCAACTCGCCCCAGGTTTTTGGATTGTCACCATTGAGCGGGTTTTTGGGCGAGCATTTGTAGCGGATGGTTTCCATCCGGAAGGCCTTCGCATCAAACATCATCAGCCGGCCAGTGAGCCCCTCGCCTGTGCCGGTGAGTTCCTTCAACACTTCCATGGCCTGCATGGTGCCGAGAATTCCGGTTAGTGCGCCAAGAACGCCCGCCTGTTCGCAAGTCGGCAACAATCCGGCCCGGGGCTTTTGCGGGAAGAGGCAGCGATAAGTCGGATTGGGAGTGCCGTCTTCTCCACTCTCGAAGGGCCGCAAGGTGGTTATAGAGCCATCAAATTGACCGACAGCCGCCGTTACCAGCGGTTTCTTGGCAAAAAAACAGGCGTCCGACACAAGATAGCGCGTGTCGAAGTTGTCTGATCCATCGACCACCAGGTCAAAGGCGGAAATCAGCTGCAAAGCGTTTTGCCCGGTAATCCGGAACGGAAACGGCTTCACCTCGACATTCGGATTGAGCCTTGCAATGGCTTCGGCAGCGCTCGCGACCTTCGGCTCACCCAGTTGGTTGGTGTCGTGGATCACCTGCCGCTGCAGGTTGGAAAGCGAGACGGCGTCATCATCGACGATGCCAAGCATCCCGACTCCGGCGGCGGCCAAGTACTGCAAAACCGGCGCGCCCAGACCTCCGGCGCCAATTATCAGAACCTTCGCGGCTTTCAGTTTCTGTTGCCCAGCTCCGCCGATGTCCTGAAGGACAATATGGCGGGCGTAGCGTTCCAGTTCAGCGGGCGACAATGACTGCATAATGAGGAGGCCTGTCCTGAGATTTCATTGCTTAGATGGGGTCAAATAACGGTTTCGATCAAGCGTCAGCCCAAAATCCGGCTGACCAGCCGCGCTGTATAGTCGACCATCGGAATGACTCTCGAATAATTCAGCCGGGTCGGCCCAATGACGCCAAGAGCCCCGACGATCCGCTGGTTGCTGTCCCGGTACGGCGAAACCACTAGAGAGGATCCAGACAAGGAAAAGAGATTGTTCTCCGAGCCAATGAATATCCGGACGCCCTCGCCTTTTTCGGCCAGGCCCAGGAGCTGAATGAGATCCTTCTTGTTCTCCAGATCGTCGAACAAAAGCTTTATCCGCTCCAGATCCTCGGCTGCATCCAGGTCGGACAACAGATTGGACCGGCCGCGAACGATCAGCGTACCGGGATCTGCGACACCGTCTTCCCCGGTCCAGACGGCAAGGCCGGCATCAATGACTTTTTGACTGAGTTGATCCAGCTCGGCCTGATCCGCCGCGCGCACTTTTTCAAGCTCAGCCCGGATCTCGCTGATTGTGCGCCCTTGAATCATCGAATTCAGATAGTTTGAGGCCTCGACGAGAGCGGAGGACGGCAGATCCGGTGGCAGCTCGACGACCCGGTTTTCGACCGATCCATCTTCTCCAACAAGAATGGCGAGGGCCTTCAGCGGTTCAATGCGGACAAACTCGATGTGCTTCAGCCGCATGTCGGACTTATGGGTCAGCACAACACCTGCGCCCATCGACAGGCCTGACAGCAATTGGCTCGCCTCAGTCAGAACCTGTTCTGCGGAATTGGCCTGTTGAGAGGCCTTGACCTGAACATCGATCTGGCGGCGCTCGTCCTGGGTCAAATCGCCGACCTCAAGAAGCGCATCAACAAAAAACCTGAGGCCCATTTCTGTTGGAAGGCGTCCGGCGCTGGTATGCGGCGAATGCAGGAGGCCCATGTGCTCCAGATCCGACATCACATTGCGGATCGAAGCTGGCGATAGCGATATGTTGGGGTTGCGCGAGATGTTGCGCGAGCCGACCGGCTCTCCGGTATCAAGATAGGATTCCACGATCGAGCGGAAGATTTCCCGGGATCTTCTGTCGAGGTCGCTGAGGCTCAAGGTGTTTGTCTCCGTCGCAGTCACCAAAAACGCGTTGATCCAACGCTCATTCTTCAAGATATAGGCGCAAAACGGTCCAATGGTGAAGCTTGGCCTTTACGGCGCTGGGAAATGGGGTCTAAAAGGCCGTGAACAAACGGGGCGAACCTTTGGGTTTTGCCTTGATAACGGGCTGAAAGGGAGAGCCATGCGTCCGTCAAAACGCGCTGCCGATGAACTTCGTGCCGTCACGCTGGAGCGTGGCGTATCCAAACATGCCGAGGGCTCGTGCTTGGTGAAGTTCGGCGATACGCATGTCCTGTGTACCGCAAGCCTGGAAGAGCGTGTCCCGCCGTGGCTGCGCGGCCAGAACAAGGGCTGGGTCACCGCCGAATATGGCATGCTGCCACGTGCCACCGGCAGCCGGATGCGCCGTGAGGCGAGCGCCGGCAAACAATCCGGCCGCACACAGGAAATCCAGCGCCTGATTGGGCGCTCCCTGCGCGCCGTTGTGGATTTGCAGGCGCTGGGCGAAGTTCAGATTTCTGTCGATTGCGATGTTATCCAGGCTGATGGCGGCACGCGAACCGCTGCTATCACCGGGGCCTGGGTGGCTTTGCGGGACTGTGTTGAGTGGATGAAAGCCCGGGACATGGTGTCCGGGGAGGTGTTGACCGACCACATTGCGGCGATTTCCTGCGGGATTTACGAAAACACACCGGTTCTTGATCTGGACTATGATGAAGACAGCACGGCCGAGACTGACGCCAATTTCGTCATGACCGGATCTGGCGGCATCGTGGAAATTCAGGGCACAGCGGAAGGCAAGCCGTTCTCAGAGGACGAGTTCGGTCAGCTGATGAACCTTGCAAAGGCAGGGATCACACGCTTGGTCGACCTTCAGAAAATGGCAATCCTGTAAGGACGTGACCACCATGAGCCACCGCAAACTGGAACCGGGAAAGCTGGTTGTTGCCAGCCACAACAAGGGCAAGCTGCGCGAGATCAATGAGCTCCTGCAGCCCTACGGGTTTGAGGTGGTCTCTGCGGGGGATCTGGGCCTTCCTGAGCCGGAAGAGACCGGAACAACGTTTGAAGCGAATGCCGAAATCAAGGCTGTGGCGTCCGCAACGGCCGCCAATCTGCCGGCCTTGGCCGATGACAGTGGCTTTTGTGTTGCCGAACTGAACGGAGATCCCGGTATTTATTCCGCGCGCTGGGCGGGGCCCGACAAGGACTTCGCTATGGCCATGCGCACCGTGGAAGAAAAACTCCAATCGGCCGGGGCAACGACACCGGAGCGCCGCCGCGGCTCGTTTGTCGCGGTGTTGTGCCTGGCTTGGCCGGATGGGCACAAGGAATTCTTCCGTGGTGAGGTGGAAGGCCAAATCGTTTGGCCGCCGCGCGGCACGCAAGGTTTTGGCTACGATCCGGTGTTTCAGCCGGACGGACATGAGCGCACCTTTGGCGAAATGACGTCGGAGGAAAAACACGGCTGGGGTCCGGATACACCTGCCTTGTCGCACCGCTCGCGCGCCTTCGAGCTGTTCGCTAAGGCCTGTTTGAAGGGATAACCGACGTGGCACTGATCCAGGCGTCCGATGCGGGATTTGGCATTTATGTGCATTGGCCGTTTTGTGCGGCCAAGTGCCCGTATTGTGATTTCAATTCGCATGTGCGCCACCAGCCTGTCGATCAAGCCCGCTTTGCGGCCGCATTCGAGCGTGAATTGAGCCATTTTGCCGAGATGACACAAAGCAAGGTGGTCCAGTCAGTATTTTTGGGTGGCGGGACCCCGTCCCTGATGGAGCCGGCGACGGTCGAACGTATTCTGACTGCAATTTCAGACCGTTGGTCACTGGACCCGAATGTTGAAATTTCTCTGGAAGCCAATCCGACCTCGGTGGAGGCAGAACGGTTTAAGGGATACCGGGCAGCCGGCGTGAACCGCGTCTCTTTGGGCGTTCAGTCGCTTCATGATGAAGACCTGAAACTGTTGGGCCGCTTGCACGACGCTGCTACGGCCCGCCGGGCGATTGAAACGGCCCGGGCGACCTTCCCGCGTTTGTCCTTCGACCTGATCTATGCCCGGCCCAATCAGACCTTGGCGCAGTGGGAGGCCGAGCTGAAGGATGCGATTGCGCTCGCGGCCGATCACCTGTCGCTCTATCAGCTGACGATTGAGGAAGGCACACCCTTCTACACGCTCTATCACGCTGGCAAGCTGACCATGCCGGATCAGGATTTGGGCGCAGAGTTTTATGATTTGACGCAGAAGGTTACGGAAGCTGAAGGCTTGCCGGCCTATGAAGTGTCCAACCACGCCAAGCCCGGCGCCGAATGCCGTCACAATCTCGTTTATTGGCGTTATGGCGATTATGTCGGCGTTGGTCCGGGCGCCCATGGCCGTTTATCCGTCGGAGTGAACCGGATGGCGACCTCCGTCGAGCGCCACCCTGAAACCTGGCTGGAGGCTGTTGAGCAGAACGGCCACGGCATGATCGAGTTCTCCGGCCTTAACGAAGAAGAGCAGGGTGACGAATTCCTGCTGATGGGACTGCGATTGACCGAAGGGATTGATCTGAAACGCTATGAGGCGTTTGCGCATCGTTCCGTCGATCCCAAGCGTTTAAACGACCTTCTGGAACACGGAATGGTGGAAGAACTCGGGGAAAACCGGGTTCGTGCAACGCGGGAAGGATTTTTTGTTCTGGACGCTGTGGTCGCGGATTTGGCTGCATAACCTGATTTTCTTGAGCGCTTTAATACATTTATCACTTTGATTTAAATAGCTAACTTTCTTAATCACCGGGTAACTGCTTTGGCGGCAAAATAATTCGTTCGCCGAAAAAAGGTCTAGAATGACCGGGTCCCTACCAATTACCAGTATTGCCGGGGCCAAGTGGCGTGGCTATCCTGCTGCAATGCAACAGGTGGTGCAGGAACAACCGTCATGTATTCCGAGTTCATAAAAACGGCGGGTAGCAACTACCTGAACAAAGGAGATGCCCCTTTGCCTTTTTATCATCTTTACGAGCTGAACCATGCGGCCATGGCGCCTCTGCGCGCAATGGCTGACATGACCAAGCTGTATTTTCAAAATCCTCTGAACCCGATGACCCACACCAGCATGGGCCGGCAAATTGCCGCCAGCTGTGAGGTTCTGGAACGCACAACACGGCGCTATGGCAAGCCGGAGTTCGGCATTGACGACACGGTTGTCGGCGGTGTTCGGGTCCCTGTGCGGGAAACCGCGGTATGGAGCCGTCCGTTCTGTGATCTGATCCGTTTTGAGCGCGGCGTCACCACACAGCGCAACGACCCGAAGATACTGATCGTTGCGCCGATGTCCGGACACTATGCGACACTGCTCCGCGGCACTGTCGAAGCGTTGCTGCCAAACGCTGATGTTTACATCACGGACTGGATCGATGCGCGGATGGTTCCTATCCAGGACGGCAAGTTCGATCTGGACGACTACATCGATTACATCATTTCGATGCTGCACTTCCTCGGCCCCGATGCTCATGTGCTTGGCGTTTGCCAACCGTCCGTTCCGGTTTTGGCCGCCGTTGCCGTGATGGAAGACCGGGACGATCCATATGTTCCGTCCACAATGACCTTGATGGGCGGACCGATTGACACCCGCGTTGCGCCGACCGCTGTGAATGACCTCGCCGTTTCCAAGGGAATCGACTGGTTCAAGAACAACGTCATCATGAAGGTGCCCTTCCCGCACCCGGGTTTCATGCGCGATGTCTATCCGGGCTTCCTACAGTTGTCCGGTTTCATGAGCATGAACCTCGACCGGCATGTGACCGCGCATAAGGACTTCTTCCAGCACCTTGTGGAAGGTGACGGCGACAGCGCGGAAAAACATCGCGAGTTCTATGACGAATATCTCGCAGTCATGGATTTGACGGCCGAATTCTACCTTCAGACGGTCGAAACGGTCTTCATCGACCATTCGCTGCCCCAAGGCACGATGATGCACAATGGGCGCTTGGTGGATTGCACCAAGATCACGCGTACGGCTCTCCTCACAGTCGAAGGTGAGAAGGACGACATCACAGGCCGGGGTCAGACGAAAGCCGCCCATGCGCTCTGCACCAACCTTGCAGACGACATGAAGGCGCACTACGAGCAGCCGAATGTCGGCCACTATGGTGTCTTCAACGGATCCCGTTGGCGGGCAGAAATCGCACCGCGTGTGATGGACTTCATCCGTTCGAACCGGGCGGATATGCGCGGCAAGAAATCGGCACCTGCAGCGTCAAAACCGGCTGCTGCACCTGCCAAAGCTGCGTCTGCGGCCGCGCCGTCCAAGGCACCACTGGAAAAAATCCTGTTGGCCAAGCCGAAGGGTGTCGCTGACGATTTGACGGCGATCAGCGGTGTCGGCCCCAAACTGCAAGCAGCGCTCAATGAGGCAGGCATCTTCCATTACTGGCAGATCGCTTCGCTGACTGATGAGCAGATTGAAGCGCTTGATTCCAAACTGGATTTCCGTGGCCGTATGGCGCGTGACAATTGGATCGAGCAGGCCCGTCAGTTGTCTGAAACGGTAAGCTGACGCGATAATCCGCGCTCGCTTTTTCAAGATTGAAATCCCCGCCGGAAACGGTGGGGATTTTCTCGTTTGGGGTGCGGGAACGCCTGAATCCGGATCACAAATCCTTGAAGCCCGCTGCGTCAATCCCCACCTGAAGGTCGTGGATGTCTTTAATGGATAGGACAATGACGACGACCAAAAGCTGCATGATTAAACCTGCCTGGACGCCGATGACCATTGGTCTGATGGTGCTTGGGTTCGTGGTGTTCTGGCCGCTGGGCCTCGCCATGTTGGCCTACATTTTGTGGGGCGACAGATTTGAGGGAATGGCGCGTGACGCGCGGGATCAATGGCGTGGAAGTCCGCTGAAAGGAGCATTTGAAAACATGAACAAGCCTTCTTACAGCCGGACCGGCAATGTTGCGTTCGATGAGTATCGCGAGCGTGAACTGAAACGTCTTGAGGAAGAGCGGGCGAAGATCGACGCCATGCGCAACGAATTCGATGAGTTCCTGACTGAGTTGCGCCGTGCGCGTGATCAGGAAGAGTTCGATCGCTTCATGGCCAATCGTGGCCGTCCCAACACCGGGCCGGAAGCAAACCCGGCCTAAGTCTGATACCTCCTCCCAGAGCCGCCTTATCCCCGGGCGGTCAGACCGAGAGCGGCGCCCTGAAAAGCGCCGCTTTCGTCCGTTTAAACGACCGGCTTTCTCGCCTAATATTCACCCGCAATGATTCGACTAAAAGCCCTGGGAACCAAGTTGCGCGCCCGAAAACCGGCACTGCCGGACCACATCGAAATAGACACTGGTGACGCGCCGGTGCGCATACGTCTGCGCGCTAATCCGAGAGCGCAGCGCTATCTCTTGCGCTTGCCGGCGGACCATTCCGGACCGGTTCTGACGGTGCCGAGAGGTGGTGATTTACAAAGGGCCGAGCGGTTTGCCCGCCAGCACATCGATTGGCTCCTTGAGCGGCTTGAGGGTCGGCCGGACCACGTTGCGCTGCGTCCTGGCGATCTCGTGCCGCTGCGGGGTAAAGAGCATTTGATCGTCCCGACTGGTCAGCTTCGTGGTCTGGTCTCTACTGGACAGGCTGTGTGCGGGACCCCGGCACTGCTCGTGCCCGGTGCTGAGGAGCACGCGCCGAGGAAGGTGACCACCTGGTTGAAGGGGCAGGCGAAGGCCGATTTGACGGAACGCGCCGAAGATCATGCGACAAAGATCGGCAAGAAGATTGCCGCGATCAGTGTTCGCGACACAAAGAGCCGCTGGGGGTCATGCGCGTCCAATGGCCGATTGTCCTTCTCCTGGCGACTTATCCTGGCACCACCGGACATTCTGGATTATGTCGCGGCCCACGAGGTGGCGCATTTGAAGGAAATGAACCACTCGGACCGGTTTTGGCGCTTGTGCGAAGAGCTGGCTCCGCAAACACCTGAAGCCCGAGTCTGGCTCAAAGAACACGGGGTCCGGCTGCACGGCTACGGATGAGGCGCTGGACCATCGTGCGTTCAGGAAAATGCGCGCTGATCTAACCACCGCCGCCAAAGAGATTGCGCAACAGGTTGAGCGGTCCTTTCCGTTCACCCGTATCACCAACACCAGCCGGAGGCACAGGGCCGCTGTCAGGTCCGGTGCTGGACGGTGGAGCCACCGGTCGTTTGGGCGCAGAAACGGTCGCAGGCAGGCTCGGAACGCCTGGCAGATCTGCCACAGGACGGCTCTTGTGCGCGGAATCCATCACCGATTTCCACACTTCGGCGGCAATCTTGCCCCCTGATGCCTTCTTGGTCGGGGAATTGTCGTCATTGCCGAACCAGACGGCCGTCGTCATGTTGCCCGTGTACCCAATGAACCAGGCATCACGGAACGCCTGACTGGTGCCGGTTTTGCCGCCGGCCGGGCGGCCATCTTCCAGCCGGGCCTTCCGGCCGGTTCCGGTCAGAAGCGTTTCGGACATCATCAAGTTCATGTTGCCGACATCGCGCCGGTCAACCACGCGGCCTCGGCCATCGCCGGTTCGAGAGTAGATCGTCTTGCCGTCCACGGTTTTGATCCGCCGGATGATGTGCGGCAGAACCCCGTAACCGCCGTTGGAAAACGGGACATAGGCGGCGGCTATTTCAAGAGGCGTGACTTCGGAGGTGCCCAGCGAAAGAGACAGGTTTGTCTTCAGATCCGATGTGATCCCAAGACGCCGTGCCGTTGAGGCGACATTGCCCGCACCGACCTCATAAGCAAGCCGGGCGGCCACAGTGTTGAGGGACAGGCTCAAGGCGCGTGTCAGTGTCACAGGGCCATAATATTGTTTCGTATAGTTTTTCGGCGACCAGCCACCGATGGTGATCGGCTGATCCTGGCGGACGGTTTGCGGCGTCATGCCGTTTTCAAGAGCCGCAAGGTAGACAAACGGCTTGAACGCAGAGCCTGGCTGGCGTTTGGCATAGACGGCCCGGTTGAACTGGCTCTTGGAGTAATCGGCGCCGCCGACCATCGCCTTGACCGCGCCGGCCGTATCCATCGTCACAATCGCGCCTTGCGACACGCCCAAGGCCTGCCGGTTTTCCGAGATGGCAGCGCGAAGTGCGGCTTCGGCAGCTTGCTGGATGTCAGGGTCGATCGTCGTGTCAACGATGATGTCGCTGTCTATGGAACCGACGAAATGGGGCAGGACGTCCATCACCCAATCGGCGGCATAATTCTCGCTGGCGGTTGTGTAACGGCGGACAACCTTCGCCGGGGCGGCCAGGGCATTTTTGGCTTCATCTGAGGTGATGTATCCCTCTTCGTGCATCGCAGCGAGCACAAGCTGAGCCCGGTCTTCCGCAAGATCCGGATTGACAGCGGGAGAAAAACGGGACGGCGCCTTCAACAGCCCCGCGATCGTGGCCGCCTCTGCAATTGTCATGAGCCGGGCGGACTTGCCGAAATAGCGGCGCGCGGCGGCATCAACGCCGTAAGCGCCTGAGCCAAGATAGACCCGGTTCAGATACATCTCCAGGATCTCGTCCTTGGAGTATTCGGCCTCCAGCCAGAACGCGAGGACCAGCTCCTGGATTTTCCGTTTGATCGTCCGGTCCGGTTCCAGAAACAGGTTTTTGGCAAGCTGCTGTGTGAGCGTCGAACCGCCTTGCACGAGCCGGCCTGTCGTGATGTTTGTGACGAAGGCCCGGCCAAGGCCGATGGGGTCAATGCCGAAATGGGACCGGTAGCGGCGATCCTCAATCGCGATCACTGCATTGGGCAAATAAGGTGGCAATTGTTCGAGACGGACGGCTTCGCCGCCTGTATCGCCCCTGTTTGCGATCAGCTGGCCGTTGGCAGCAACGATTTTTACGTTTGGCGGCCTTGCTGGAACCTGCCATTCGGATGTCGGCGGGAGGTAAGCGGCATAATAGCCAACAATACACACGACCGCGATGCCGACCCAAATTCCAAGGACCGCGCTCCAGTATAGTCCGCGTTTCAAGAGCCTGCCCAGAGCGGGCATAAACGATGAACGGGCTTTTCTTTTCTGGCTGCGGCGTTTGGCGCCGGACCGGCCACCTCTGCCCTTCGAGTTTCCGGACCTCGATTTCGCACTGCCACGCTGGGAGGTGGACTTGGCAGACGAGGGTTTCTTTGACTTCGGGGTGCTGCCAGCTTTGGACTTGGGCTTCGATTTGGATGTGGTCTTGGCCTTCGTGCGCTTCTTGCCCGACGGGGCGCTCGGACGGTCATCCGGGCGCAGCCGCAGGTCCAGCAGACTGCTGCTGGATGCGCCGAAAGTCGGCTCGACCCGTGCCTGGCGTTTTGCCCGTGGCGCCATCAATTTCCGTCCCATACCAAGTTGCCGGAAACTCCGGCTTTCCCCGGTCATGATTCTAGAATGCGGCGATTTAAGGGGGCGTTAAGCCTTTCGGAAATTGGGCTTCAGAATGGAGATTCGATCTACAACGGACGATTAGCTGGCGTAGCGGCTCGCGTCGGCGCCATAGTAGTTTACATACCGCGTGTTCAGTTCTGAAACCGGCATCACGATCAACACGTCGGTCGTCCCGAACTGATGGTCAATCACCGCACCGTCGCCGACAAAGGCTCCCAGACGGAGATACCCTTTGATGAGCGGTGGCAGCGCCCGGAGGGCTTCTTTCTGGTTGATGTCGGCAGCGGGCCTGCGATTCATGTCCACAAAGCGGTTCTCGACAGCGCGAACCCGCCATGCTTCCGGCGCAAGGGAATTGTGGTGCAGAAAACCCAGCTGATCAGCCATGGCGTCGGGGTTGGTCCCTTCAATGGATGCACAGCCCAGCATGACGTCGATTTTGTGCCGCAAAATGTAAGACCAAAGACCGTGCCAGAGCAGCTCGATGGTCTTCTTGTTCCGGTAAGGTTTCAGAACGCAGGACCGGCCAAGCTCCATGAACCGTTTGCCGGGATTGGCATCGATCAATGACTGGATGTCGTATTCTGCGGATGTGTAGAACCCGCCATGCCGGTCCGCAACATCCTGGCGCAAAACGCGGTAGGTGCCGACGATTTCGGGCTTCAAACGGCCGAGCTTGTTTCGCTTGAGAGAGGCGTGATCAACGACCAGAAGATGGTCGCAATAGGCATCGAAAGGATCGGCGTCGCGCCGTGTCGCCAAAGTCTGTGCGTCGGCAACCGCGGACATTTCTTCATAAAACACTTCATAGCGAAGGCGCTGGGCTTTTTTGACTTCCTTGAAATTGCGCGCCATGCGCACTTCGAGGGATCCGATACGTCCAAGAGTTTCGCCGGTTTTGACCGGCATCTGAACGGCCCCGTGCGGGACAGCTGGCAGCGGGCGCATCGCAGGCGTAAATTTCCGCACCAGTTTTCTTGGAGAAAATAGGTTCTGGCGCATCATGGACGGTCCACCCTTGGTCTGTTTCTTATCGAAAACCGGGCCGGATCATTGCATTGACCGCTTGGATCTCCGCCAGTCTTCCTATGCCGGCTCGGATTGCGAATCTAGGCTGGCTCTGGATTGACAAAGCCGTAGACCATACTTTTCCGACATCTGCATGACATTGGGTTGAGCCCGGCGTCTTTCAAGGCCAGCTTATATTACAAGATGGTTATTGGGAAATCTGCCGGTCGTGAACCGCTGGCGGGAGTCCGCCGGTTAGCCGGCAGCTTTCATCCGTCCAATTTCCGCAAGAGCGTTTGAGATATCGTCTACCGACAGTGGTTTCGTGAGATAGCCCGCGGCTCCAACGTCGGCCGCCTGATCCCGGGCTTCCTGCATAACATCAGCCGTGACAATAAGGACCGGCACTTCAGGGCGTCCACTATCACGCTCGTCGCGGCGGATTTGCTTGACGGCGCTGATCCCGTCAAGGCCCGGCATGTGAAGGTCCATGAGGATCGCATCAAATGTCCCGCTTGCCGCTTCGACGACAGCCTTTTCGCCGTCCACGACCATCACAGGGACGTGGCCGAGCTTGCGCAACATGGCCTCGCTGAGCAGGCGGTTGATGTCATTGTCTTCTGCGACGAGCAATTTCAGCGGCCGGCCGGGTACCGCGGCACGGTTGGAGAGGAAACTGTTTTGAACGGGTTCTGCACTGACGTCCCAGGCATGGTCGGTGGTCTCGGCGTCCAAAAGGCCCGAGAATACCTGAACAAGCGTGTCAATGCGCACGGGGCGGATCAGATAAGCCGCATAGCCGGCTTCCCGTAGATGCTCGAGGCGGTCACGCTCTGGCGGTGAGATCAAGACGACAGCCGGTGCTTTACACCCGCTCAGGTGCGCCGATGCCAGCCATCCGGCGCTGTCCGAAAGCGCCGAATTGTCAACGACAAGCAGGTCAGCAGCCATGAGAGCCGTATCCAGCCCTTCGTTGCCAGGTTCCAGAACCGAGACTGTCGCGTCATGCTGTTCCAGCCGGTTGGCAATCAGGGGGCACTCGATCCGGCTGGAGGTGACGAAAACGATCTTCCTGCCGGAAAACTTCTCCAGGCGCGGGTCTGTTGTTTCGGTCAGATCTTCCGGGATTGGCAGGGAAACTTCAAAAAGTGCACCGCCTTCTGAAGCCGGGCGCGCGCTGATGCCGCCGCCCATCAAGTGGGCCAGTCGTTGCGCGATGGCCAGGCCAAGGCCGGTGCCGCCAAACTTTCTGGCTGGTCCATGATCGACCTGTTCAAACTCCTGGAACAAGCGTTCCGCCTCGTCGGCGGCAAAACCGATGCCGGTATCCCGTACAACCAGATCAAGAAAGCTGCCACCTTCAAGGTTCGGACGGCCGTAGAGCTCAACAGCAACACCGCCTTCATCGGTGAACTTGACGCCGTTCCCGATGAGATTGAAGAGGATTTGGCGCACACGGGTCGCATCGAGCGTGACGTGTTCCGGAAGCCGGGAATCGATCAACGTACCAATTTCGAGGTGCTTCGCATGGGCTTTCGGCGCCAGCAGTTCGACCACGCTTTCAGCCAATGCACCGACTTTAACCGGGGCGGCGTGAATATCCAGTTTTCCTGCCTCAACCTTTGAAAAATCGAGCACTTCGTCGATCAAAAGCAGCAAGGTTTCGCCTGAGGTTTCCAGTGCCTCGATATAGGCGCTCTGTTCCTTGGTCAGGCGTGTGTCGCGCAGCAAAGCTGCCATGCCGAGAACGCCGTTCAGCGGCGTGCGGATTTCATGGCTTACCGTTGCGAGGAATCGGGATTTGGCTTCGTTGGAGGTTTCAGCAGAGTGGCGGGCCGCGAGCAGCTCTTCTTCGATCAAGCGGCGCTCGGTGACATCGCGCAAAACTGTCTGGACCAATTGCCGGTCGGTAGCCGTGTCCCGGACCGGAATATCGATCCGGGAAAACCAGCGCTCGCCCTGGGCGGTGCGCAGCCGAAGGTCACCAAAACCAATGCCGCCGTTGTTTTCCGCCGGTGCATCCAGATCGAATATCTCACCTGCAGCCTTGTTCGCGATCGGCAACTGCATCAGCCGCCCGGGCTGCAGCTCATGGTTTTTTCCAAAAACATCGTCCGCAGCGGAATTGGCGTAGGTGATCGTGCCGGCTTGGTCGCGCCGGATGACCACGTCGCCGAGCGTTCCAAGGATACTGGCGTGCCGTTCGTCGGACTCACCGAGTTCCCAAGCCCGGTCTTCCAATTCCTCACAACGCGCCATCAAGCGGCGGATCTTTTCGTCCTTGTGCTGCAGGGACTGGATAGAGCGCTGCATGTCATCGGCAAACAACCGCCAAACCGCCAAACCACCTGCAAAAAATGCCAGTCCGACCCCGAAGAAGCGGTTGATACCTTCTCCGGCGGCGACATAGAGAGCGGCCGCCAAAGCGACGACCAGCCCAACCGTTGCTAGGTTCTGAAGTGCTTTTGCAGGCGCATCCACCGGAATGTCTGTGGCTCGGCGTCCGGGGCCAACTTCCGGGATGTCATCGAAATCGAACGTGGTCCGGCTGGGCCGCTTCGCGCGGGTGTCGACCACAGCACCGTTAAGGTCGATGTCGCTGGTATTCGCGGCGATGGTGACCTGCTCTTCAGCAGACGGATCGGTGGCGCGCTGCTCTTTGTCCAGAGCAGCGTCCATCTCGTTAGACGACGCTGTTTTGCTGGTGTAACTGCCCAAGAAACCTACTCACTACAAGACCCAGTTCAGGTCACAGTGCACGGGAATCTTTGAAAAATCGTTTCATTGGCAGTTTTTCCGAGGATGTAAGTCTCCTCGGGAGTTTTCGGCACGCACCGATATCTTTTCGCTCAGTGATTGTCGCGGGGCAGACCTTTGTGCGCGACGTCCTGATATTTGACCGCGGGCTCCAAAACCATGCCCTTGTCGAACTGGGCCACCATACCGCGCTGGATTTCCTGCCAGGGCGTTTGGCTCTCGGCAACTTGGAACCCTCCGCTTTCTTCAAGCTGTGCGCGGCGCTGGGCCAATTCTTCGTCCGATATGAGAATGTTGGCTGATCCTGCTTTCAGATCGATCCGCACACGATCCCCGGTTTGCAACACCGCTAATCCGCCCATTGCTGCGGCCTCGGGAGCTGCATTCAGGATCGAGGGAGAACCTGATGTGCCGGATTGACGGCCGTCGCCGATGCATGGCAGGGCCGTGATCCCCTGTTTGATAAGCGCTGCCGGGGGCTGCATGTTCACCACCTCAGCCCCGCCCGGGTAACCGATCGGACCTGTTCCGCGAACGAACAGCATACAGTTTTCATCGATCTCCAGCTCCGGATCGTCAATCCGGTGATGGTAATCCTCCGGACCTTCGAAAACGATCGCGCGGCCTTCAAAAGCATCCGGGTCGTTCGGATTTGAGAGGTAGCGGTTGCGGAACTCTTCAGAGATCACGCTGGTTTTCATGATCGCGCTGTCGAAGAGGTTGCCCTTCAGGTTCAAGAACCCGGCCTTTTCCAGCATCGGCGCGTCGAATGGTTTGATGACATCGGGCAGATCGGTGACAACGCCGGTGCAGTTTGCCTCAATCGTTTTCCCGTTTGCTGTCAGCGCGTCTGGATGCGGAATTTGTCGATGGCGGAGTAGCTCGGCAACAACAGCCGGGACACCGCCCGCGTGGAAGTAATCTTCACCCAAATAGGCGCCGGCGGGCTGAAGATTGACCAGAAGCGGCACGTCATGACCAATCTTCTGCCAATCGTCATTCGTGAGCTCGATCCCAAGATGCCGGGCGATGCCGTTCAAATGAATTGGAGCGTTTGTGGACCCGCCAATTGCCGAATTCACGACGATGGCGTTTTCGAAGGCTTGCCGGGTCATGATGTCGGACGGTTTCAGGTCCTCATAAGCCATTTCCACGATCCGGCGGCCGGTTTGATAGGAGATGGCGCCGCGTTCCCGGTAAGGCGCTGGAATGGCGGCCGCGCCCGGAAGCTGCATACCAAGAGCTTCGGCGAGAGAATTCATGGTCGTTGCCGTGCCCATTGTGTTGCAATAGCCAACAGAGGGAGCGGAGGAGGCGACAAGATCCATGAAGCCTTCATAGTCGATGTCGCCCGCGGCCAGCATTTGCCGGGCTTTCCAGACGATGGTGCCCGAACCTGTACGCTCTCCCTTGTGCCAGCCGTTGAGCATCGGGCCGACCGACAAGGCGATTGCCGGGATGTTGACCGTCGCGGCGGCCATCAGGCAGGCCGGTGTGGTCTTGTCACAGCCGATAGTCAGGACAACCCCATCAAGCGGGTATCCATGCAGCAATTCGACAAGACCGAGATAGGCAAGGTTCCGGTCGAGCGTTGCGGTTGGCCGCCGTCCGGTTTCCTGAATCGGATGCACGGGGAATTCAAATGCGATCCCGCCAGCGTCCCGAATGCCTTCGCGCACACGCTTGGCAAGCTCAAGGTGGTGGCGGTTGCACGGTGAGAGATCCGACCCTGTCTGGGCGATGCCGATGATCGGTTTTCCGGACTGCAGTTCTTCGCGGGTAATCCCGAAATTCAGATAGCGTTCGATGTAAAGCGCTGTCATCCCCGGGTTGTCTGGGTTGTTGAACCAAGCGGCAGAACGGAAATTCGGAGTCTTGGTGTGTGTCATCGGCGCCTTACCCTCTGTTCCCCTCACGGCAGAGGGTGTGAGCCGATAAATACCCGCTCGAACAGGCTTGTAAAGCGCATTAGATCAACTCGCCGCGATCAGGCTCCCTGCTTTCGTTTCTTGTTTGGGATCCGCAATAGAATAACGCGCGAAAGCCCAGAGGACGGTGAGACTGACAAGGAATAGAACAGGGGCCGCCGACATGGGGAGCAGCATCGAACCACCGCAAACCCCGCACAAAATCGACAGGCCCGACAAAAACCGTTGCGCGTGGGCGGCGAGCGCCGTGCGTCGCATGGCAAGGTCCTTAAGTGCAGGAAAAGCGCCGATGTCTTCGGTGTTGCTCACAGCCAGGATCACCGTTTGCGGCGTGCTGTGATCTTCCATGGTCTTATGGACGGATCTCAACTCCAAAGAGGTGCGATCCTGCGACAAGGTCAGCACCAAAGGTTGTTGATCGCCCAAACAGCGGTATGCCGCTTCCACTGCGCTTTCGCCGGGACGCGGGTCTGCAACCGGTTCAAGGCCCAGCATGTTGGCAAGGGCTTCGCGCGTCTTTTCACTGTCCCCGCTATAAAGCCAGGGCACGAGACCTTCCCCGCGCAAAGCAAAGGCAGCAACACCTGCATCCTGACGCAAGGTGCCTTCAAGGCCTAGGACACCGACTACCCGGCCGCCCACAGCAACCCGCAGAACCGTTTTGCCGTCCGCTTCAAGTGAGCGGGCAATGGCGTCGGCGGTGAAGCTGTCGATCTTGTGCTTCTGCATCAGGTTGGCCGTGCCGATCACGACACTTTGCCCGCCGAGTAAAGCGACTGCGCCCAGCCCAGGCGCTTGCTCGAAGCGATCGGGCCGCTTGATGTCGACACGCCATTGCTCCGCCAGTTGGCGCAAAGCTTCTGCGACGGGATGATCGCTCCTGCTTTCAGCCGATGCGGCAACGGCAAGCAGTGTTTTGGGTTCATTGTTGAAAGCCATGACATTGGTCACCACCAGGTTTGGGCCCGACATTACGGCAGCCTTGTCGATGACGATATCGCGGGCTGACGCGACCTGGGCGAATGCAGCAGTCCCAAGGCTCCGAACACCGGCGGCCCTGGCCGCTTCCAAATAGACCTTGTCAGCAAAGGCGTTGATGCCATCAACGAGATAGGGCCAGGAGAGCACCAGGCAGACAACAGCCGCTATCGGTGCCTGATCAGGATTTACGCCAAGCCAAAGGGTGCCGCATAGAAGGCTGAGTTGGCTGGAAGCAAAAGCTTCTTTGAGCCCGGTCCGTTCGCCACGTGGTGGCAGGATCCAAACAGCGAGTGCGCGAAGGATCATCATGATGCTGGCGGAAAACGCAGGGGCATGGGGGGTGATTCCTCCGGCTGAAATGAATGGGAGGAAGGGATCTACAATCAGCAGACCTCCGCAAACGAGCGCCGTTGCATAGTTCAAGCTCCGTCCAGCCGCGGCTTCCGGACAGAAAGCCAGACTGGTGGCTGAGAACAGAACCGACATCGCGCAGAGGCTGATAACGGACACAGTGTTTGGTTCTGTGCCTGAATGCGCTGATGCTACGGCGAGAAGAGTTGATGCGATTGCGATCAGTGTCGCCCTGCTAATGACTTCCAGTGAGAGAGCCGGCTTTTTTGCGGCCTGTTGCATGATGATCCCCGTTCCCTGTGCTTTCCCGGTCGCGTGATGCCGGGTGTCGCTCCGGATTGAAAATGCAGTACAGGCGGTCTGCACTTCAATCTGGCGGTCAGATAGCTCCAACGGAGGACGGCTTCGTCCCTTGGCAAGAATACCGATGATTTGGTCGATTGGATCGAAATGAAATGCCAGAGAACAAAGAAAAACAGAGTTTATATGAATTAATATGGAAAATAAAATTAGGACAAATTTCAAATAAAGAAATAAAAAATCATTACAACGAATTTCTGATTAGAAGAATAGACTGTTTTTTATAATTATAATTTAAAAAATGCGCTGAGATAACTTCTCAAGGATCTGAATTACGATTGATTGGCAATTGAATATCCCCGAAAACACTAAATGGAAAAGACTTGAAAACAGGGGCGGCAACAATTGCCGGGTCCTGAGTCCACTGTGACTATCGCTGGGCGGCAGATCGGGAATCAGGAGTGTCTGCAGAGTCAAGTGGACGACTCAGGCGAATCTCAAAAAAGACTCATAAACAGTGACTTAGCTGGTTTGGGACACTGTCCCGCGGAAGGCGGGACAGTGCAAAGCTTTGAGGTATCAGGCTGTTTCCAGATTGGCTCGGGACAGCAGTTCCATTGACGGCATCAGATTGAGAAGCTGCTGCGTATATTCGTGCTGCGGGTTTTCAAACAGTTGATCGCAGTCCGCGACTTCGCAGAGCTCGCCGTTGCGCATGACACCGATCCGGTTACACATCTGGCGGATTACAGCGAGGTCGTGACTGATGAACATCATAGTCAGCCCGAGCTCTTCTTGCAGATCCTTCAGAAGATTGAGAATCTGTGCTTGGATCGACACGTCCAACGCGGATGTCGGTTCATCGCAGATCAAGAAACGCGGACGGGTCGCGAGGGCCCGCGCAATTGAGATCCGTTGGCGCTGACCACCGGAAAACTCATGCGGGAACTTCTGGCCCGCGGCAGCGCCCAAACCGACATGATCCAGGAGATCATCCACGATCTGGCGGACTTCAGAATTGCTGGAGGCCAGTTTGTGGAACTTGATCGGCTCGGCAATGATGTCCTTAACCCGCATCCGCGCATTGAGCGACGAATAGGGATCCTGGAAGATCATCTGCATCTGCCGGCGCATCGCCAAAATTTCTTTCTGGTTCTTCAGTGATGTCAGTTCCGTCTTGCCGAAGAGGATCGATCCACCGCTCGGGTGATAAAGCCCGGTAATCACACGTGCGATCGTGGATTTACCAGAGCCACTCTCACCGACGACACCGAAGGTCTCGCCTTCGTGAATATCGAAACTGACCTTTTTGACCGCATGGAAGTATTCCCGCTTCGAGGGGAAAATCGATCCCTTGGTCTCAAAGCGCATCTCCAGGTCCCGTATCTGGACCAGAGGCCCTGTCACCTTGTCATAGTCCCGGGACTTGCCGAGCCAGTGGGTGGAGATGTCGATATGTTTTTGCGGCGTGCCAGCCTTCTCGATGTAGTTGACCACCGGGAATCGCTCGACCTTGATATCTGGCCGGGGAACGGCGGAAATCAGGCTCTGCGTATAAGGATGTTTCGGAGCGCCGAGGACCTGATTGGTTTCCCCGTACTCCACCAACTCGCCGTGATACATCACCGCAACATGGTCGGTAATGTCCGCAATCACGCCCATGTCGTGGGTGATCACGAGCATTGCAACGTTTCGTTCTTCACAGAGCTTTTTCATCAGCTCTAGGATTTGTGCCTGGATGGACACATCAAGCGCTGTAGTCGGCTCATCAGCAATCACAAGCTCCGGCTCGGCGCACAGTGCGAGCGCGATCACAACACGCTGGCGCATGCCGCCGGAGAACTGGTGCGGGTACTGTTTGATACGCTCAGCCGGACTGGGAATGCCGACCGCGTCGATCAATTCAATCGCCCGCTGCTGTGCTTCCTTTGCAGAAAGCGGCAGGTGCGTGCGGATAGTCTCCACCAGCTGAGATTCGACCGTCTGCAACGGATCCAGCGAGGTCAGGGGATCCTGGAAGATCATGCCGATCTTCCGGCCCCTGAGCTGCCGCATTTTCTTGTAGGGCAGTTCATCGATCCGCTGGCCATGCAGATAGACTTCACCGCCTGCAATGTGGCCGGGCTCCTGTAGAAGTCCGATCACGGCGTTGCCGACGGTGGACTTGCCAGCGCCCGATTCCCCGACCACGCCGAGGATCTTGCCGGCATCCACTTTCAAGCTCACCCCTTCAACCGCAACGAAAACCGATTTGCGGCCCGGGAACTCGACCCGAAGGTCTTTGATATCTAGGACGTTCACGGGAGGCACCTCAGCGCAGTTTCGGGTTGAGGGCGTCACGCAACCAATCGCCCAACAAGTTGACGTTCAAAACCAGCAGAGCCAGCGCAATGCCCGGGAAAATCGCGATCCACCATTCCCCGGAATAGAGGAAGTCGTTGCCGATGGCGATCAGGGTGCCGAGAGACGGCTGGGTGGGCGGCATGCCGACGCCGAGGAACGACAGGCTGGATTCTGTGACAATCGCTAGCGCCAGATTGATGGTCGCAATAACCAGAACTGGACCCATCACGTTCGGCAGGATGTGGCGGACCATGATGATGACCGAAGGAATGCCGATCACGCGGGCTGCTTGAACATATTCCTTGTTCTTTTCCACCATTGTTGACCCACGTACGGTCCGGGCGTACTGCACCCAGAACGACAGCGCGAGCGCCACGATCAGGATGTAGAAGGCGAAGACTTCTCGGTCGATCCCGCCGAAGATGCCGGCGGCGACACCGTCAATCAGAAGCGCGATCAAAATGGCCGGGAATGTGAGCTGAACATCGGCGATCCGCATGATGATCGCATCGACACGTCCGCCCATGTAACCGGCGACCAGACCGGCGGTGATGCCGATGATCGCGGCAGCGATGACCGAACAGAAACCGACAATGAGCGAAATCCGCATGCCGTAGAAGATGCCGGACAACAGATCCCGGCCCTGATCATCTGTGCCGAGCAGGAAGCGGGGGTCGGCAAACTCCATCCAGACCGGTGGAACGCGAGCGTCCAGAATGGAAATTGTCGCCAGATCAAACGGATTGTGTGGCGCGACCCAGGGTGCAAGGAATGCGACCAGGAACAAGATCAGTGTCATCACTGCGGCAACTACGGTGACCTTCGAGCGCAGGAAGGAGTGGAACAGGTCGCTGTCGATGATGCGTGCGAGGCGGCCTTTCGGCTCGCTGTTCGGTGTGGAGACATCAGCCATGGTCAAGTCTCCTTATGGCCGTCCGACCCGCAGACGCGGATCGATGAAGAAATAGAGAATGTCGACGATGAAATTGATCGCGACAAACAGGAAAGCAGTCAGCAGCAGATAGGCCGACATGATCGGAATATCGACGTTCTGAACAGCTTGCAGGAACATCAAGCCCATGCCAGGCCACTGGAAGACGGTCTCCGTAATGGTGGCAAAGGCGATGATCGACCCGAGCTGAAGACCGGTGATCGTGATCACAGGAACCATGGTGTTCTTCAGCGCGTGCCGGAAGTGGACCAGCCGGTCTGGCAAACCGCGTGCGCGGGCAAACTTGATGTAGTCGGTTCGGATGACTTCTAGCATTTCCGCCCGGATCAGGCGCATGATCAAGGTCATCTGGTACATGCCGAGCGTGACCGCCGGTAGGATCAGAGCTTTCAGGCCGGAAACCGTCAGGAAGCCTGTTGTCCACCAGGACCCGACCTGGACGACATCGCCGCGGCCAAAGCTTGGCAGCCACTGCAGCGTGACCGAGAACAGGAAGATCAACAAGATCCCGATGAAGAAGGTGGGCAGGGATATGCCGATCAGAGACACTGATAGAAACAGTTTTGAAATCGCCGATTCGCGATTGAGACCGGCGTAAATACCCATTGGGATGCCGACAACCAGCGCAAACATGAAGGACGCGAAACTGAGCTCAAGCGTTGCCGGAATACGTTTGGCAAACAGCTCCGAAACGGGTTGTTTGAACTGATAGGATGTGCCGAAGTCGAACTGCACAGCATTGCCGATGAAGCGGGCGAATTGGACAGGGATGGGGTCGTTCAGACCCAAACGCTCGCGCAGTGCTTCACGTTCTTCAATGGATGTCTCGATCCCGACCATCTGGTTGATCGGATCTCCGACGAAACGGAACATGGTGAAGGCGAGCAGCGCCACCACCAACATGACAATCATCGCTTGAAGCAAACGACGTGTTGCAAAACCTATCATTTCGGCTCTTTACGTTTTCAAGAAAAGGCGCCCCCGGCGGAACCGGGGGCGCTTCATTTTTTAACAGGACCGCTTAGTTCTTTGTGACGAAGCGGAAGTGGAACTGGTTGTCCGCGCGCTGGACGAGCTCAACGTCGTCCGCAACGCCCCATGCCAGACCCTGCTGATGCAGCGGGATGTAGTAGGCATTATCGTGGGAGATCTTGTAGGCTTCCGCGATCATGCCGTCGCGTTTCGCCGGATCGTTTTCAACCAGGATCTGTTGTGTCAGCTCATCGATTTTCGCATCGCACCAGCCACCGTTGTTGAACGGAGAGCCTTTGCCAGCTTCATCGCGGCAGTTCATCAGGTTGGACAGAACGTTGAAGCTGTCGAAGGAACCCGGGGTCCAGCCAAGCAGGTAGAACGACGTATCGTAGCCACCAGAGGCCAGGATCTTGGCGAAGTACTTCGCTTTCGGCTGGGCGTTCAGGTCAACCTTTACGCCAACGCGGGCGAGCATTGCAGCAACGGCCTGACAGATGGCTTCGTCGTTGACATAGCGATCGTTCGGGCAGTCCATACCGACAGAGAACCCGTCCGGATAACCAGCTTCTGCAAGAAGATCCATTGCAGCCTGCGGGTCATACGGATAGCGCTCGAACTCATCCGACTTGGAGAACAGGAACGGGGAGATCATGATCGCGGACGGTGTTGCGAGGTTGCGCATCACTTTCTGCTTGATCGCTTCAATGTTGATGGCCTGGTAGAACGCTTTGCGAACCTTGGCATCCTTGAACGGGTTTTTGCCCTTCACGTCGGA
Organism: Roseibium sp. R5; assembly: GCF_055755305.1. Classification (NCBI taxonomy): domain Bacteria; kingdom Pseudomonadati; phylum Pseudomonadota; class Alphaproteobacteria; order Hyphomicrobiales; family Stappiaceae; genus Roseibium; species Roseibium sp. R5. The sequence continues at coordinate 1,055,150 of NZ_CM146910.1, read as the reverse complement.
ATACAGCAGCTCATCGCGCATCTGGTCCATGCCGAGGAAGATCGTGCGCAGCTCAGGACCTGTCAGGGCGACAGTGCCGTCATTGTCGTTGATGCGTTTGATGTCCTGGATCGGGATCGGGTAAACCATATCCATCTCGCCGGACAGAAGCGCTGCAACGCGGGTTGCATCGGATCCGATCGGAGTGAACTCAACGGTGGTCAGGTTGTGAGACGCGGTGTCCCACCAGCCGTCGTTTTTCTCATAAACGGTTTTCACGCCTGGCTCATGGCTGACCAGCTTGAACGGGCCAGTGCCGTTCGCGTTCAGGGCCGCATAGTTCGGGGTGGTGTCGGAAGCAGAGGTGACTTTGACCGCGTCGTTGGCCTCGGTCCACTCCTTGTCCATGATGTAGAACGTGTCCCACTCATAGTGCAGGATCGGGTTCGGACCGGTCAGAACGAAGTCGACGGTGTAGTCGTCAACAATCTCCACCTTGGCATCGCCCGGAACGCGGGTTGTTAGGTCGGACCCTTCGGAGCGGACACGGTCAACGGAAAAGGCGACGTCTTCAGCTGTAAAGTCGTTGCCATTGTGGAACTTGACGCCTTGGCGAAGGTAAAAACGCCAGCGGTTCGGCTCGACAACTTCCCAGCGCTCGGCAAGGCTCGGCTCGATCTGCAGGTCTGCACCGCGGCGGGTCAGACCTTCATAGGTGTTGCCAAGGGCGGACAGCGTGAAGGTTTCGTTGAGGCTGTACGGGTCAAGGGCGTTCAATGTCCCCTGAAACGCAAACTTCAATGTTTCCGCCTGCGCAGCGGATGCCACGCCAAACGTTGCCACAGCAGCAGCAATCAATTTGGTTTTGGTATTCATAGTCCCCTCTTCAGTGCTATTCAGCGCTTATGTGAACTCGTTGTTGTTCAATTTTTTCTTCACGACCGGAAAGTCGTAAATTGTGCCAATTATGACAGCGTTGGCGGAATGCATCAAATCGGATTTCTCCGATTAGCGCAAAACTTTTTCACACAGGTCATCCAGAAAATTGGCACATTTATCAAGTTCCGTAAGGTCGATAAACTCATCGGCCTGATGTGCTTGGTCGATTGATCCGGGTCCGCACACCACCGTGGAAAGGCCATGTTCCTGAAACTGACCGCCCTCTGTAGCGTAGACAACGACATGACGGCCGTTGTCACCGGTCAGGCGCCGGACCAATTGCTCCGCGGTTCCGTCTGTTTCTTCGGCAAGCCCTGGAACCATGGCAAGGACATCGATATCAATCCGGCAGTCCTTTGAGATCTCCTGCATGTCAGGAAGAACACGGTCTGCGGCATATTCCCGGTATGCCGAAATCCAGTCTTCCAGGTTTTCGCCGGGCAGCAACCGGATATCTGTCATGAATTCGCAGGTCTGCGCCGTGATGTTATGCGCCTTTCCGCCCTGGATCGTGCCGCAATGCAAGGTCGTGTAGGGCGGGTCGAATGGACATTCCGGATCTGCTTTGGCTTTGTTCTCTTCGGTCTGCCCGTCTAGCCATGAAATGAGTTTCACTGCGGCGGAAATTGCAGACACCCCGCGGTGCAGCTGGCTGGAATGTACCGGATGTCCGTGGACCCGGGTTTTCAGAACGGCAATTCCCTTATGCCCGGTAACCACCTTCATGTTTGTCGGCTCTCCAACGATCACCGCAGACGGATGCGGCCCCTCGGCCAGCATCGCATTGATCATCGGCGGCGCGCCGAAGCAGCCCACTTCTTCATCGTAAGACAGTGCTATGTGGATCGGTTTAGAGAGGTTTGCGCCTAGAAAATCCGGTACTTTCGCTAAAACTGTTGCCGCAAACCCCTTCATGTCGGCGGTGCCACGCCCGTAGAGGCGGCCGCCATCCTCCCATGCCGAGAACGGATCCGACGTCCAGTTTTGCCCGTCGACGGGCACCACGTCTGTGTGTGCCGACAAAACGATACCACCATCGATATTTGGCCCGACGGTGGCAAACAAGGCGGCCTTTTCACCCGTTGCGTCCGGGACACGCACGGCGGATACGCCGTGACTGGACAGGTACTCTTCGACAAATGAAATAAGCTCGAAATTGCTGCGATCGGACACCGTGTTGAAGGACACGAGTTTCGTCAACATTTCCCGCGGTGTATAGGTGTTTGGCACGTGCGCCCCGGCTATTTACACGAGGTCTTTTACCCCTGTTTCCCCAGGCAGCAATAAACCATCCATTTGCTTAAGTGCAAAGACTTGGAGTGGTTTTTCCTTGCCGCGCACGCTGACGTCGTACAGCGTTTCATCGGGTGCCGTTGCGCGAGCCGCGTCAATTACGTCTTTGGAAACAACGAGGAAGCTGTTCCGCGATTTATTTTCAGTTTCCAGCCGGCTGGCGGTGTTGACGACGTCGCCAAGCGCGGTGAGCCCACCTTCAGTTTTACCGGATCCGGCAGCGCCAATACGTCCCAGGATGGCCTGGCCGAGATGGAGGCCAACACCGAGACGGATCGTGTCGCGGAACTGAGGGCCCTTTTCGACGTTCAGTGCTTCCATGACTTTCTCGATGCCCCGGCAAGCCTTCAAAGCCTGGCGCGCACCGGTCTCAGCACCCGTCTCCATCCCGAAGATGGCCATGACGCCATCACCTATGAATTTGTCGACATAGCCGCCCTCTGCCCGGATTACGGCCGAAACGCGGTCAAGATATTGGTTCAGAAGAAAGACGACATCGTAGGCAAGTTGCGCCTCGGTCATGCTGGTGAAGTTCCGGAGGTCGACGAACATGACGACGACATCCTGTTCGACGCCCCAATAGTAAGCATCCTGAACATGGTCCTGCCGCACCAAGTTTGCCTTCACCGGCACCAGCGGTTGGATTTCCAGATTTGCAGCTGGCCTGATCTGGCAAGCCAGGCGGACATCCTCCGGCACTCCAATCCGCTTCAAAACTGTTGTCTCTGCCGGGTTTGGCTGTGACAAGCTCTCCAGTCCGTTCAAAACCTTGACGCGGCAGGTCGAACAGCGTGCACGGCCGCCACAAACGGAAGCTACGGGAATTCCGTTCATGCGGCTGATCTCAAGAAGAGATGCACCTGGTTGGGCCCGAACGGTCAAACCGCCGGGATAAGAGATCGAAATGCCTGCAGAAATACGGCTTGCGAGATACCGGATGACAATGACAAACAGGCTCAAAAATATCAGGCCGAACACTATGGCTCTAATGTTGTCGGACTGCGCATAGAGCCATGCCCACTGATCGTCCGAGACCTTGACTGTCACATCCCTTGCCAGGGCCAGGCGCCGGGCGCCTTCGACAAAGCCCCAAAGCGCCATCACAGGCCATGCAATGGCGGCGGCCAGGGCGATGTACTTGATCCGGTGGTAGAACGGGTAGAGCCGCAGCCAGAAATGCAGCCCGATCATGGCGTGGGTCCAGACAACCAGCAAAAGGATGGATTGCATGACTGCATTTTGCGGCCAAAGGATCGTCAGCATCTGATGGTAGTTCGGGATAAAGCCGAACTCTTTCGCCAGTCCCATCGTTGTGATGACATGCGGAATGAGCGTCCAGGGGATGTAAAGCCCCAGCACAAGCTGAGCGAACTCCCAGGGCGGCATGCGCAATGTGCGTCTCTTGGATGTTCGCCAGAGCGCCAGCGCGACATGGGTGAGAGCTGCCGTGATCAACACGGTTTCGCCGATCGGCCCGCGCCAGATCCAGTAGTGCCACAGGGACATTTTCTCCATCGCATTGACGGAAATGATTCCCATCGCGTGGTTGGAAAAGTGACTCAGGCAAAACAGGAAAAGAACCAGTCCGCTCAACAGGCGCAGCCGTTGGCGCCAGTTGCCGTGCCCGGGATTGGGCCATGCCGCATCTCCAGCGGTTGCGGGCACCTTTGATGGAATGGCGGGGTCGGTCACAGTGTTTGAACGCCTGGCGGAAAAGTAGACTGATCGTAGGTGACGACAGTGCAGCTTGAAGCGGCCGCGTCAAGACGGAACCGGGCTGATCGTGGATTGTTGGACGATGGTCTTGAAACACTCAGGACAAAAAGCAATTGTGCCGCCAAATGAACTGCAAACCGGTAAGAGGCATCATGAAGGTCTACGGCATCAAGAATTGCGATACGGTCAAGAAAGCGCGGAAGTTTCTGGATGAAGCCGGGGTGGAGTACAGTTTTCACGACTACAAGAAAGACGGTGTTAATGCCGACAAGCTGGCCAAGTTTGTTGGCGAATTTGGCTGGGAAGCGGTTTTGAACAAGCGTGGCACGACTTGGCGCCGGCTGGATGAAGCCACCCAGGATGGCGTGACCGATGCAAAAAGCGCGCTGGACGTCATGATCGAAAATCCATCCGTCATTAAGCGCCCGATCGTGGAAGGCGCTGAAAAGAACTTTATCGGTTTCGATGCTGTTGCCTGGGAAATGGCGCTGGAGCTGGGTGAACTGAAGTAGTGCATTCACTTCATCTGCGAAAGAACCAAGGCTCCGGCGTCAAACCCCGGAGCCTTTTGTTTGTTACCAGGTCCGGCGCGGCCCGGTGTCAATGTGATAAAATCCTGACGAATAGTACTTGTAACCGCCCACTGCAGACTGGGACTTCAGGAAAGCCAAAACGGAAGACGGGTTGCCGCCGACGGAAAAGTCAACGGCCTGACAATTCAGGTGATAGGAACTGCGGGCGCCACCTTTGCGCCAATTCTCGAACCACCAGCGTTTGGTGGAATGAACCTTCACCGTACCGTACCGTTTCGCGACCTTGTTCAGGACCTTTTTTAGTTTTCTCGGCACGCACCAGGACGAGTCGTTGTAGTCGATCGCGCTGTGCGAGGCCGTTGCCCAGCCCATGCCGGTGACACCGGCAACCGATCCACATCCAACCAGAACAACGGACAATCCCAAAAACATTATCCAGGCTAAAAAACGCTGACGCATAACAAACAGCCTTGCAAATTCTAAGTGTTTGCCCCCTCCCCAGAACTGCCAGCAATTTGATTAAAATTTTAATGAAAGAGATGGTTAACGCGACAAAGAAACATTTGTTTCACACGAGGCAAATTCATGATACAAATGTCTCAAGCGCACAATCCGGCGCGATACACCCTTGGTGAGGTTCGTGTTCATGTCTCACGTTTTTCCGCGTCATACCAAAGCATCCATCCCTGTCGCTGTTGGTGGTAATGGATGTTACATTATTGATAGTAATGGTAAAAAATACTTTGATGGATCGGGCGGCGCGGCAGTGTCGTGCCTTGGCCACAGCGATCCCGACGTGACCGCGGCGATCAAGGGCCAGGTCGATCAGATTGCCTTCGCACATACCGGTTTTTTTACCTCAGAGCCTGCAGAACAGCTGGCCGATCTTCTGATCGATCATGCACCGGGCAATCTGGACCGGGTGTACTTCGTATCCGGCGGCTCAGAGGCAATGGAAGCCGCTCTGAAACTGGCGCGTCAGTATTTTTTGGAAAAAGGCGAAACATCCAGGCATCGGGTCATTGCCCGCCGGCAAAGCTATCATGGCAACACGCTCGGGGCGCTCGCAACAGGTGGCAATCAGTGGCGCCGCGAACCCTTCGCGCCATTGATGATCGAAACCTCCCACATTTCACCGTGTTACGAGTATCGCGGACGGGCGGACGATGAAACGGCCGTCGAATACGGGCGACGCGTTGCCAATGAACTCGAAACCGAAATTCAGCGCCTTGGCGCGGAAAACGTGATGGCATTTGTGGCCGAGCCGGTTGTCGGCGCAACGGCTGGTGCGGTCCCGCCTGTCGAGGGTTACTTCAAGCGGATCCGGGAGATCTGTGATCACTATGGGATCTTGCTCATCTTGGATGAAGTGATGTGCGGCATGGGACGCACAGGCAGCCTGTTTGCTTGTGAGCAGGATGGTATAGCGCCGGATATCCTTGCGATCGCAAAAGGCCTTGGAGCAGGGTATCAGCCGATTGGGGCTATGCTGTGCACTTCGGAGATCTATGAGGCCATCGAAAACGGGTCCGGTTTCTTCCAGCACGGCCATACATATATCGGCCACCCGACGGCGTGCGCGGCCTCTCTTGCCGTTCTGAAAAAGCTCACTGGCGGCCTGGTCGATCAGGTTCATCCTCTGGGTGACAAACTGGATGCGACCCTGACAGAGGCTTTCGGACAGCACCCTCATGTTGGCGATATCCGTGGACGCGGCCTGTTCCGCGGCATCGAAATTGTTGAGGATCGGGAAAGCAAAACACCCTTTGACACCAAACGGGGGGTGAACAAGGCTCTGAAAAAGGCCGCGTTCGAGGCCGGGCTCATCTGTTATCCGATGGGCGGCACGATTGACGGCGTGAAAGGGGATCACATCCTGCTGGCGCCGCCCTTCATCATGGAAGATCAGCACATCTCGGAGATTGCAGATAAATTGCAAACTGCGTTCAAGGCCGTCTTCTGATCATGGCCTCTGATACCAAACCTCAGGCGCTGCCACTTATCATGGTGGCGCCGAATGGCGCGCGGCGCACCAAGGTGGATCATCCGGCCCTGCCGATGTCGATCACCGAAACGGTGGAGGCAGCCGTCGCTTGTTTCGAAGCCGGCGCGGGCGCAATCCATGCCCATGTCCGCGATGAAAACGGGGCACATGTTCTGGACAAAGACCTCTACCAGGCGCTCTTGTCGGAATTGAATGCTGCATTGCCGCAAATGCAGGTTCAAATCACCACCGAAGCTGTTGGAAAATACACACCGGACGACCAGCGCAAACTGGTCCAGGAGTTAAGGCCGTCACTGGTGTCGATTGCTGTGCGCGAGATGGTGCCGGACGATGACACAGATACGGCTGCAGAGTTTTATTCCTGGGCCCTGAAGGAAGGAATATCTGTTCAACACATCCTCTACAGTGCAGAGGACCTCGACCGGTTCTTCGACCTCGTCGAAAACGGCAGTATTCCTGGCATTACGCATCAGGTGCTGCTGGTTCTAGGCCGCTATGCGGACAATCAGGAAAGTGCGCCGGAAGATCTGCACCCCTTTCTGGATCGTTTGAAAGCACGCCGGAGCGATCATGAGATCGATTGGGGTGTGTGTGCCTTTGGGCATCGGGAAACAGAATGTCTCGTGTATGCCATCGAGAACGGTGGCAAGGCCCGGATAGGATTTGAGAACGGCCTTTGGAATCGCGATGGTGCAGTTGCGAAGGACAACGCTGACCGGGTCCGGGATCTGGTGTCGGCCCTGGAAGAAAAAAACATCTCCGTTCTGTGAGGCTGAGCCGCCTTCAGGGCGGTTCACATTCGGGCAAGGCCCGACAGAGTGGAGAGACTGAAAACATGGCCGAACACCAATACGTCCTCACGCTTTCATGCGCGGACAAGCCGGGAATTGTCGCAGCCGTCACAACGGAATTGGCCGATTTCGGTGCGAATATCGCAGAGAGTGATCAGTTTTGGGACCGTGCCACCAATCAGTTCTTTCTCCGCATCGCCATGCTGGCGCCGGAAGGTGTGACCTTGGAGAGCGTTCAAAAGGCGCTTGATCCGGTCATTGCCCGCTTTGACATGAAAGCAAAGCTGGTCGACACGGCCAAGCGGCCAAAAGTGATCATCATGGTCTCCAAGTTTGACCACGCGATGCTACATCTTCTTTACCAGATCCGGGTTGGCTGGCTGGATGCCGAGGTGGTTGCCATCGTCTCCAATCATCCGGACAGCGCCCGTACCGCCGATCATGAAGGCATTGCGTACCATCACTGGCCGGTGACCAAGGAAAACAAGGCGGAGCAGGAGGAAAAACTCCTGAAGCTGGTCAAGGAAACCGGCGCAGATCTGGTGGTGCTGGCGCGCTACATGCAGGTACTGTCCGATAACCTGTCCAAGCGGCTCTTCGGCAAGGTGATCAACATTCACCACTCGTTTCTGCCGAGCTTCAAGGGCGCCAAGCCGTATCATCAGGCCCATGCGCGCGGGGTGAAGATGATCGGAGCGACTGGGCATTATGTGACGCCGGATCTCGACGAAGGCCCGATCATTGAACAGGACGCAGAGCGCGTCAGTCACGCATTGTCGGCAGATGATTTCGTGGCGCGCGGTAGGGATATTGAATCCCGCGTGCTCGCACGCGCTGTCAAATACCACCTGGAAAACCGGGTCATGATTGTTGGCAACAAGACAATTGTATTTACGCCGTAAGCCCAACGATCAGACGGTTTCCGCCTCCCGCCCGAATGGCAGCTTGCGGCCGTCTTTTTCAAGTTCGGAGAAAAGCCAATCCCGAAACAGCCGGATTTTCCGGCTGTTTTTATTTTGCATCGGATAGCTCAGGTTCCAGGATTCGGTTTCAATCCGCGAAACCAATTCGAAAGGTTGGATCAGCTGTCCGTTTGCAAGTGCGTCCCGTACGAAATACGGGGTAAGAATCGCGACCCCCTGCCCGGCAATGGCCCGGTTGGCTTCCAGTGCCTGTGAGCCCATCCGGCTGGACGGGTTTTGGCTAAGATCAACATCCGGCAAGCCGGCATCAGCAAACCATGTTCGCCACCAATGGTCTTCAGGGTCGATGATTGGCGCCTTCAAGAGATCAGCCGGTTCGTGGATCCCGCCAAGTTTTTCTGCAAGTAGCGGGGAAATCATCGGAGTGAACTCGGCCTGGATCAGCTGGTGATAATAGCACCCCTTCGGCGGTTGATAGCAGGCGGTAATTGTCAGATCACCATCATTAAAGGCCGGTTTTTCCCAGGGGCCGAACGGAACTAGCCGGACGGCGATGGTGGGGTTTTGAATTTGAAACTCGAACAGGCGTGACGACAGCCAGGTGACAGCAAACGTCGTGTTGCTGCTGATTACGAGTTCGGACGATTCTGCTTCCTGGACGTCGTGAAACGTGCCGCGAAGCCGGTCGAATGCGTCAGTTACACCATCTGCAAGCTGTTGGCCGCGCGGCGTCAGCTCAATTTTCCGGGGTTTTCGCTCAAACAGTGAAAATCCGAGTTTTTCTTCCAGGAGCTTGATCTGATAGCTGACCGCGGCCTGCGTCATGCCAAGTTCATCACCTGCCTTTGTGAAGCTGAGGTGCCTTGAAACGGCATCGAACGCCCGGACAGCGGACAACGGGGGCAAAGAGGCGGACATGCATAAATACTCCTTATGCATGTCTATTGTCTTTTCATTGGTCAATCAACAGCCGACCAGCGATACATCCTTAATTCATCAACGAATTCGGGAGATTTTCATGTCTTCTATCGATTGTAAATGCACCAAATCGAGTGCGCGCTCTAAATTGGGATTAGTCGAATTTATCCATGGCTTGCTTTCTGGATGGTATGGCCATCGGCGTAAACGCGCTGTTCTCTCTGATTTGCCAGCGGCATTGAAACGGGACATCGGCCTTGACGACATACAGCCAAGCCCGCAAAGCCTTGAAGAAAAATGGCGCAGTGAGTTCGACAGGTTGCAACGCCGCTAAGCGTAGAGAGCATTACCGGTACCGGGCGTGGATACCTTCGTAGGTTCCGTCAGCTCGTATTTCCGCCAAGCCTTCATTGAACACCTGTCTCAACTCTTCAGAGTCAGGGTGCTTTCGTGAAAAACACAAGAAGTAGTCCCAGACAACGAAGGACCGGAAACCAAATTCATTGCGATAGCCAAGTTTCTTTTTGAGATGCCGACCGGCCGCTTGTCCGGTGTGAAAATAGTCGACACGCCCCAGTTCAAGCATCTTGAAGCCGGCCGTATCCGTGGCGATGTTGACCAACTCCGCGCCTTGCCTCTCCATTTCCGCATTTGGGGCGTATTCAAGAACAGAGGCGACCCGCTGGCCCCTAAGGTCTGCAATGCTCCGAATGTTTTCGACCGGATGCCCTGTTCGGTAGAAAACGCCATAGGCTTCCTGACTGATAGGCGCGCTGAAGAGAAAGTGTTCAGCACGTTCAACGGTATGGGCGCAGGTCAGAAGGCCGGGATAGTTGCCAGCTTCGGTTTCGCTGACCGCTCGGGACCACGGGACATAGACAACCTCTGCCGTGATGCCTTTGCGCTTGAAGGCTTCAACGGCAACTTCGTGGTCAATTCCGAGACGGTCATCTTCGGGCTCTGCGATATCAAAGGGCGGGTAATCGGTCGCCAAGATGATCACAGACCCTGCCGGATGCCCGAGCGTCGGCAGTCCGATCGGCGATATACCGACCACCAACAGCGCAACCCAGAGCCAGGACCGTATCGCCACCGGAAACGACCTCCGTGAAACATCGGAACGAGGCCGTATGGGACCACACAAACATATAATTTTTTATTGGCAGTTTTCTGTAATCTGCTCCCTTCTCAAGCTATCGGCCCGCGAGGACCGGTGCCGGGTGGGTATTTACAGCATCAGAGCCCAGACAGTTGCGACGAGCATCGTGAGCGCCATCGCAACTGTGATGGAGCGCATCAAACGGCCTTCGCCAATCAGAGCCAGAATAGATACACCGACCAGCGCCCAAAGCGAATGAAAGACCATTCCGCCCAAGAGGAAACCGGTTGCCAGGATGGCGGCGTTGGCATGCAGATCCAGACCGTTTCCTGCAAAGAAAGTCGAGAATGCGACGAGGCTCATGGCCCATGTCTTGGGGCTTAGCGGGTGGATCAACAATCCTTCCCAAAAAGTCAGAAGGGTGGTTTCACCCTTAGGCCGGATGGTCAGCGAAATAATCCGCCAGGCCAGAAAGGCCATATAAGTCAGGCTCAAAGCCTTGAATACCGATACGATTATCCCGCCCTGCGCCATGATGTGACCAAGCCCGTAGGCGACTGCCAGGTTTAAAGGCAGCGAGCCGATCTGTGATGCAATGATGACCGGAAATGCCGTCCGGTACCCGGAACTCGCCCCGATCGCGAGGAAAGCCAGGTTTCCGGGGCCTGGGGTGCCGGTCATGATGATCACAAAGACCGCGAAGGCCATAAGTGTGGCGGTGTCCATTTCGGGAGCCTCATACAATTTCGATATAATCGATACAAAAGCGTATGGACAATCTCTGTATTGAAATATTGTATCGGTCAATGATAACATTGTTCTCATGACAATGTGGGTTCCGAACATCGAGACGGCTTCCGGGCCGATTTATCTTGCGATCGCAGACGCGCTGGAAGCTGATATTCTTGCCGGCAGTCTCGCCCAGGGCGACCGGTTGCCGCCGCAACGCGAGCTTGCCTATCAGCTCGGCATAACGCTCGGAACGGTGACCCGGGCCTATGCGGAGGCGGAGCGTCGGCGTCTGGTCAAAGGCGAAACTGGCCGTGGAACGTATGTTGCCCCGGAAAGCCAGAAGGTTTCTCCCCTGATCCCGAAGGAAGGGGAACCGGAGACGTGTGATCTGGCGCGCAACTTTGCCTATCCGTTTCTCAATCCCAGCCTTTCCGATGGGCTGGTTCGCATGGCTAAAACGGCCGGAATTGAGCGCCTCAACGGATTTGTGCCTTCCGAAGGATTGAAGGCCCACAGGGAAACAGGGGTTCTCGTGTTCAAGGACTACGGACTGGATGCTGATCCGGACCGGGTCGCGGTGACATGCGGTGCGCAGCATGGCATTCAGGTCACCTGTCAGGCCCTTTTTCTACCCGGCGATGCCGTGGCGGTGGACCAATTTACGTATCCGTCGATTTTTAGTTCGCTCGCCGCGCAAGGGCTGAAAGCTGTGCCGGTCCCGGCGCTCATCGGCGATGATGGAGGGCTGGGCGCAATGGATCCGGATGCACTGGCTCAAGCGGTTCGGATGCATCACGTGAAGGGCGTTTTTCTGATGCCCAACATGCAGAACCCGACCACCCACACCATGTCGATGGATGAGCGCACACGGCTTGTTGAGGTTGCCCGTCAGTTTGACCTCAAGATCATAGAAGACGATCCCTATACGCCGTTTCTGACCGACCCTTTGCCGGCATTCGGCGCTCTTGCGCCAGAGCGGACGGCCTCGATCGCCAGTATCTCAAAGGTGTGTTCGCCCGGCAGCCGGATCGGCTTTGTTCATGTTCCGGCGCCCTTTGAAGACTCAATCCGCAACAAAATCGGCGAAAGCACATGGATGGCATCGCCGATCACGGCGGAGCTTATTTCCGGTTGGGTCCGTGAGGGGCATCTCAGCAAGGCGCTCCGGGTCAAGCGGCGCGTCAACAGTGTGAGATTTGACCGCGCCAAGAAGATTTTGGAGCCGTACTTTCTGCAAAGCGGCAGCCACAAGGTTTTTGGATGGCTTGCTTTGCCGCAAGACGTTGACCCGGATGCGCTGCAGGCGGCCTTGTCTCATCAGGGCATCTCGGTGCTGTCCTCAAGATACTTTCAGGCAAAAGGGCAAAAACCGGCAGCCTATATCCGGCTTACCTTTGGATCTGAAGAAAACGAAGACCGCTTCGATTGGGCGCTGGAGCGTATAAAGACCACCATCTCAACCTTTGCGGCGCCACCGGATTTGACCCGCCTTGTCGGGTAGGCCGCCCAGGTTTCATGTGGGCATCATTGACTGTTTTTTGACAAGCTGTCCGTTCCAAACCATAAGCGGGCAAACGCTGCGTTAGAAAAACACCGTTGCAGCACTTCCGCGATAGGACTTCATGGTGCTTTGGCCCCGCAAAAAAGACAAAGAACAAACTAGCGGCTGCAATCCGGACATCACGCCCTATGCACGGCTTGAAAACGCCGGTCTCACCCTTGGCAGCCGGAAGGTCCTGTCAGGCCTTAGCCTTGATTTGGAAGAGCGCCGGGTCGGCGTGATCGGACTGAACGGATCTGGGAAAAGCAGCTTCGCACGCCTCTTGAACGGTCTTCATCTCGCTGATGAAGGCCGCGTCACTGTCTTTGGCGCAGATGCGGCTTCCGTCCAAGCGGAATTGCCACGTCATGTCGGTTTTGTTTTCCAGAACCCGGATCACCAGGCAATTTTTCCGACGGTAGAGGAAGAAATCGCCTTTGGCTTGACACAGTTGGGCGCCTCGAAAGACGAAAGCCGTGCCAAAGCCTTGGAATTTCTGGTCCTTCATGGTTGCGGCGACTTAGCCGCTAAACCTTTTGCTGAATTGTCGGGAGGGCAGAAGCAACTAGTCTGCATTCTGGCAGTTCTGGTGATGAGACCGGCTGTCTTGGTTTTGGATGAGCCGATGACGAGCCTGGATGCGCTGGCATCCCGGCTGATATTCAACAAGCTCATGTCGCTGCCGCAACGGATTGTGATGGTCAGTCATGATTTGAGTCTGCTGACCGGGTTCGACCGGGTGCTGTGGTTGGAGGAAGGGCAGTTGCGTATGGACGGACCGGCAGCAAAGGTGATTGCAGCCTATCGGGACGACATTGAACGCCGGTCTGGAACCGTCATGGAAGCAGCTGCGATATGATGTCGGTCTACCTGTCAGGCGCCAGCTGGGCGCATCGCCTTCCAGCAGGGGCCAAGCTGCTCGCAGTTGCGATCGGCAGCCTTTTGCTTTTCAGGACCGAAACGCTCTGGGTCTTTGTTGTTTGCTTGGCCCTGGTGCTCGCGGCCTATGTTTCTCTCGGTCGCGGAGCCGTTCAGCGCTTGCGGCTCCTGAAGGGACTGTCGATCTTTCTGGCAGCAATCCTGGCGCTGCATTGGTTATCGGGAACCGTCATGGACGGTGTTATCGCAATCCTGCGCCTTTGTGTGATGGTTCTTGCCGCCAGCTTTGTCTCGATGACAACGCGAATGGATGATATGCTAGCAGCCGTGATGCCGTTGTTCCGACCGTTGGAATGGGCTGGCTTTTCAGCGCGCAAGCCCGCGCTGGGTGTCACACTTGTGTTGCGGTTTGCACCGCATTTGATGGAGATCTTCGCCGTCCTTCGGGAGGCATACCAGGCGCGCACGGGCAAAAAGTCGTCCTGGAGGCTGATTGCGCCCTTTGCGCTCCAGGCGCTTAAAATGTCGGACAATGTTGCCGAAGCTCTGACGGCGCGCGGCGGCTCGCAAGGACTGACCCTGAAGTAATGGGCGCCTTTAACGACATACGACAAGGCCGGCTGGCGGGTGACGCCGCAGCCATAGAGACAAACAATAGACTCGGGTCGGAAAACGTCCCAGAAAAAACGACGATAAAGAAGGATAGACTCCCATGACAGATCGTTCCCTTGTGCACGTTGCATTTTATGCAGCTCTCATCGCCGTCCTCGGTTTGCTGCCGCCGGTCGCAATTCCGGCGCTGGGCGGGGTGCCGATTACAGCGCAGACACTTGGTGTGATGCTGGCGGGCATTATGCTCGGACCGGTCCGCGGCAGCCTCGCCGTGCTTTTGTTCTTGTTCCTGGTTGCGCTCGGCGCACCGTTCCTTTCCGGCGGCCGAGGCGGTCTCGGCGTGTTCGCCGGTCCATCTGTCGGTTTCCTGATTGGCTGGCCGGTTGGCGCTTTTGTCGCGGGTCTGATCATGCGCGCGACAACCAACGCCAGCGTCCTTGTTTCGGCGGCGGTTGCTGGCGCAGTTGGCGGAATTCTTGTCGTCTACGCCTTCGGGATTCCCGGCATTTCCTTCATGACGGGCCTGTCCCTGCCGAAAGCGGCCATGGGCAGCGCAGTCTACATTCCAGGTGACCTCATCAAGGTCGCAATCGCAGCGGTGATTGCCCAGACGATTGCGCGCGGCCTGCCGGGCGCTGTTCTGTCCCGGTCCTGATCCGGTCGCAGCAGGATCTTACGCCGCATGGGCTACATCGGCGAACGCCTGGAAAAAAAAGCGCGGGCCAGCAAGGCTGGACCCGCGCTGCAAACTGGCGGGTGCGTCTTCTCATGGGAAGAGTTCCTGTCATCTGTTCAGGAAAGAGAGCAGCAGCTTCGGGATAACTCTCCCGAAGGTGCCCAGATTGCGCTCTTGTTGGCCGACCCCACTGACATCCTCGTCAGCTTCTTTGCTTGCGCACGCTCAGGCCGCACTGCCCTCGTCATGGACCCTTCCTGGCCGCGGCATCAGGTAGAAACCGTGCTCAAGGCCGTGCAGCCGGCTTTTTGTCTCGACGACGACCAACTCGCTCAATTTGTGGCGTCTCGAAACGATGAACTCGACACGCGCCCAAGCGACCCGCCTTTGGAAACCGCTGAGTTTTATGCCGGGTTCACATCTGGCTCGACGGGCATGCCAAAAGGCTTTGTGCGGTCTCATCGGTCGTGGTTGGAAAGTTTTCGTCTAAGTGAACCGGATTTTGAAGACCTCGA
>NZ_CM146910.1:957500-1035000 GCF_055755305.1 Roseibium sp. R5 | reverse complement strand
GCCTTTGATGGCTTGGGTTTTTACAAAGGGGCCCATGCTTGATCTGGTTTGAAGCAAACTTTGTTGGTTTTTATTGCTCTGAAGCTGGTTGGGTGTAACGCACTCAAGTAGCCCGAAGGGCGGTAGTGCCAGCAAACATGATCTTTTTAAGAGCCTTTGAGGCTCTTGAAAAAGATGAACATTGATAATGAGAGTGATCAAGTGTCTTAAGGGCATTCGGTGGATGCCTTGGCGACAAGAGGCGATGAAAGACGTGATACGCTGCGATAAGCCATGGGGAGCTGCGAATAAGCTTTGATCCGTGGATTTCTGAATGGGGCAACCCACTCCGTATGGAGTACCCTTTAATGGGAGCAAACCCGGGGAACTGAAACATCTAAGTACCCGGAGGAAAGGACATCAACCGAGACTCCGCTAGTAGTGGCGAGCGAACGCGGACCAGGCCAGTGCCTCAATTGAATTAACCGGAACCGTCTGGAAAGTCGGGCCTTAGTGGGTGATAGCCCCGTACGGGTGTTGTGAGATTGAGGACTTGAGTAGGGCGGGACACGTGAAATCCTGTCTGAACATGGGGGGACCACCCTCCAAGCCTAAGTACTCCTTGTCGACCGATAGCGAACAAGTACCGTGAGGGAAAGGTGAAAAGCACCCCGACGAGGGGAGTGAAACAGACCCTGAAACCGGATGCCTACAAACAGTTGGAGGGCTTCGTGCCTGACAGCGTACCTTTTGTATAATGGGTCAGCGACTTAATTTAACGAGCAAGCTTAAGCCGATAGGTGTAGGCGCAGCGAAAGCGAGTCTGAATAGGGCGTCAAGTTCGTTGGATTAGACCCGAAACCGAGTGATCTAGCCATGGCCAGGTTGAAGGTGCGGTAACACGCACTGGAGGACCGAACCCACGCCTGTTGAAAAAGTCGGGGATGAGCTGTGGCTAGGGGTGAAAGGCCAATCAAACTCGGAAATAGCTGGTTCTCCGCGAAATCTATTTAGGTAGAGCGTCGGATGAATACTCTCGGGGGTAGAGCACTGGATGGGCTATGGGGGCTTACCGCCTTACTGATCCTAACCAAACTCCGAATACCGAGAAGTACTATCCGGCAGACACACAGTGGGTGCTAACGTCCATTGTGGAGAGGGAAACAACCCTGACCGCCAGTTAAGGTCCCTAAGTTATGGCTAAGTGGGAAAGGATGTAGAGATCCCAAAACAACCAGGATGTTGGCTTAGAAGCAGCCATCATTTAAAGAAAGCGTAACAGCTCACTGGTCTAAATAAGGGTCTCCGCGCCGAAAATGTACCGGGGCTCAAGCCATACACCGAAACTGCGGGTGTGCACTTTAAGTGCATGCGGTAGCGGAGCGTTCTGTAAGTCTGCGAAGGGAGACCCGCGAGGGCTCCTGGAGATATCAGAAGTGCGAATGCTGACATGAGTAACGATAAAGGGAGTGAGAGACTCCCTCGCCGAAAGTCCAAGGGTTCCTGCTCAACGCTAATCGGAGCAGGGTTAGTCGGCCCCTAAGGCGAGGCCGAAAGGCGTAGTCGATGGGAAACAGGTTAATATTCCTGTACTTGGTGGTAGTGACGGATGCCGTGTGTTGTATCTCCTTATTGGATTGGGGGTGCAGCGAAGGTGTTCCAGGAAATAGCTCCACCGTATAAACCGTACCCGAAACCGACACAGGTGGACTGGTAGAGAATACCAAGGCGCTTGAGAGAACTATGCTGAAGGAACTCGGCAAAATGCTCCCGTAAGTTCGCGAGAAGGGAGACCTGTACTTGGGCAACCAGGTATAGGTGGCACAGAAATGGGGGTGGCGACTGTTTATCAAAAACACAGGGCTCTGCGAAGTCGCAAGACGACGTATAGGGTCTGACGCCTGCCCGGTGCTGGAAGGTTAAGAGGAGGTGTGCAAGCACCGAATTGAAGCCCCAGTAAACGGCGGCCGTAACTATAACGGTCCTAAGGTAGCGAAATTCCTTGTCGGGTAAGTTCCGACCTGCACGAATGGCGTAACGACTTCCCCGCTGTCTCCAGCATAGACTCAGTGAAATTGAATTCCCCGTGAAGATGCGGGGTTCCTGCGGTCAGACGGAAAGACCCCGTGCACCTTTACTACAGCTTCACACTGGTATTCGTAATGACATGTGTAGGATAGGTGGTAGACGTTGAAGCATTTGCGCCAGCAGATGTGGAGTCATCCTTGAAATACCACCCTTGTCCTTATGGATATCTAACCGCGGCGCAACAACGTCCGGGACCGTGTGTGGCGGGTAGTTTGACTGGGGCGGTCGCCTCCCAAATGGTAACGGAGGCGCGCGAAGGTGGGCTCAGAGCGGTCGGAAATCGCTCGTTGAGTGCAATGGCATAAGCCTGCCTGACTGCGAGACTGACAAGTCGAGCAGAGTCGAAAGACGGCCATAGTGATCCGGTGGTCCCTCGTGGAAGGGCCATCGCTCAACGGATAAAAGGTACGCCGGGGATAACAGGCTGATGATGCCCAAGAGTCCATATCGACGGCATTGTTTGGCACCTCGATGTCGACTCATCACATCCTGGGGCTGGAGCAGGTCCCAAGGGTTTGGCTGTTCGCCAATTAAAGTGGTACGTGAGTTGGGTTCAGAACGTCGCGAGACAGTTCGGTCCCTATCTGCCGTGGGTGTAGGAGAATTGAGAGGATCTGTCCCTAGTACGAGAGGACCGGGATGGACGTACCTCTGGTGGACCTGTTGTGGCGCCAGCCGCATTGCAGGGTAGCTATGTACGGACGGGATAACCGCTGAAAGCATCTAAGCGGGAAACCCACCTCAAAACCAGTTCTCCCTGAAGAGCCGTGGAAGACCACCACGTCGATAGGAAGCGTGTGGAAGTGCAGCAATGCATGAAGCTTAGCTTTACTAATAGCTCGTTCGGCTTGATCCTCTCATTAGTCAATGTTCATCTTTTAAAAGCGCCAAAAGGCGCTTTGTAAAAGATTAGATGGTTTGCGCTCACGCTTGAGCGCGCCTGTGGCGCTAAGCTCCGCGGGGGCGCGCAAAAGTGCGCGGCGGCCACTTGGCCTTGCGAAGCCTGAAGGCTTCGGTAAGTGCTCTAATCAACTTCAAAATAAGACCAGTTTAGATTCTCAAGGGAAATGACGTCGAACCGAAAGGTTCGCAAGCGCAACGCGCGCCGGCCGGTCAGGCCGCGTTCCCGCAGGCCAGCGCAGTCATGCGCGGTGCGGCCGTGAGGGCTAAACAACAAGACCAGTTTTACATCCAAATTGCCCTTCGCCGGCCTGGTGGCTCTAGCGGGGAGCCCCCACCCGATCCCATCCCGAACTCGGCCGTGAAACTCCCCAGCGCTAATGGTACTGCATCTTAAGGTGTGGGAGAGTAGGTCGCTGCCAGGCCTGCAAAGCGCAATTTGGAAACTTCAGTGCACTATCGGCTAACGCCTGCTTGAGTGCATCTCTTCCAAAAGTGTGCCAACACATCAGCACACCTCTTCAACGATAGCCTCCACCTTAACGCGGGATGGAGCAGCCCGGTAGCTCGTCAGGCTCATAACCTGAAGGTCGCAGGTTCAAATCCTGCTCCCGCAACCAATAAAAACAGCCGCCTTTTGGGCGGCTTTTTTGTTGGAAGGGGTCGCTGATTTTGACCTGACGGGGTCCCCGGAAGGAGGACAACGTCCGACGCAACGGGGCAGAAAACACTCAAATCCTGCTCCCGCAATCAAATCCCCAAAAAAATCAAAACCTCGCTCTTTGGCGGGGATATGCGCGTCTTGAAACAGCTGCGCTCCGAACTCCTAGCAGACGACCAAAAAGCAATAAAGCTCAAACAAAAAGGCAAATGCGTAAAAGTCTGATCACAAAATCAAAGCTACCTGAATAAAGGCCTAGCTTCGGTTCAAGACCTAAAATGAATCATAGTGGCCGAACGTCTACAGCGTGGAAGCTGCTTTGGTCGCCGGAAGATCGCAAAACGCCTTTGACGGGTGCGACATCCGAATAGTCGCGGCCATAGGCAACGACGATATGGTCCGAGCCAGCGAAGCAGGCGTTCGTCGGATCGTATTCAATCCACCCGGTCTCTATGCCACACCATGCACAAACCCAAGCATGCATGGCATCGGCGCCCTCGAGGCGCGGTTGACCTTTTGGAGGCAATGTTCTCAAGAAGCCGGACACATATCCGGCCGGGATACCAAGCGATCGCAAGCCTGAAATCATGATATGGGAAAAATCCTGACACACACCATGGCGTTGTGAAAACGCCTCGGCGGGCGATGTGGACACTTCTGTTGCCTCCGGATCAAAACGCATTTCTTCGTGCAACGCTTTGCCAATAGCTTTCACGATGCTCATGGTGGAAAGCCCAGTGCCTGATTGATCCTTGGCAAATTCCGTTATGGCTGAATCGGCCGGAACCCTTGGAGAGATACCTGTATAGTGTGCCGGGGCGATGGCGGTTAGGTTCCGGTTCGCCAAAACCTCCTGTTCAAGCGTTTTGAGGTCCGGCGAAAAATCGAGACTGGCTGCAGGTTGGAGCCGTTCAACAGTCGCCTTGAGAGACACTTCGATCTTGTCGATTGGCTCGTGAAACACCAGGACCGTCATGACATTGCCAAAAAAATCACGGGTATCGTGTCGTTCCTGAGGCTTGGGCTCAATAGTCAGCAATCTGGAGGGGACGGTCTGTTTGCCCGGGACGTCGGAGGGCAAAAGCCGGACAAGGGTTCGTGCGTGTTCAGATGGCGCCCCATAATCATATCCGACTGTCAGGCGAATTTCGTAGCGCATCAGTTTTCATTCCGATCCTAGATCAGATAATTGGTGGTCAGGCGGTCCGAGACTTCGGACAGACGAATGCGAACGCGTTCTAGCCGCCGTGCGTTCATTTCTGATGGTGAGGCGACAGACAGCTGCGCCTCAAGTGGCAGTAGCGCCCTGAGAACGGGCGACACGCGGCCGCTAATCCTTGCATTCGGCAGGTCCTCTGCAATCCGCCGCATGGCTGTGACCTGAAAGAGTATTGCGCGTGGATTGCTGGCATCGAGAGCCAAGAGGTCGGTGACGGTTTCGTTTGTTGGGTCAATGCGATAACGGCGCTGATGGGTGATCACGCTGTCAGCATACTCAAGGGCAACATCCGGGAAACCGGGTCCGGCGTCATCTCCTGTAAATGCCATCAATACGCCGGCCGCCCCATCTGCGCGTTCTATCGCCCGGCCGAGCGTCAGGAACCGCCAACCGGAGGTCCGGTGCATGTTTTCATGCACAAGGCCTTTGAAGCCGGTGATCTTTCTCAAAAGAATGCCAAGCGCTCTCGCCGTGTCGTCTCCACGGGCAAGGTCCGGGGTCAGATCTTTCAAACTGTTGGTGAGATCGGCGAGGGCCGCCCAACCATCTATGGAAAACCGGTCGCGGACTTTGCCCGCAGATACCCGGGCAGCGCTCAATGGTGGGTTCAGCGCGGTGATGACGGCCTCATCAGGATCGAGCGACAGCAGTCGGAGCTGTTCTGCGATTTGAACAAGCCGCGGGTCTTGGTCATATCCTGCCTCAGCAAGCCGCAGATGATAGCCGCGCAGCAGTCGGATCACGCCCTCAGCTCTTTCTATATAGCGTCCGAGCCAAAAGAGATTGTCCGCCGCCCGGCTGGGCAGGACGCTTGGCCCTTGACGCCGGAAGTTCTTCGCATCGAAAAGCGTCTCCTGCCTGACAGCGCTGTCTCTCATTACCCAGACGTCTGCGACTGACCCGCCTTGTTGCATGGAGAGGGCTGTGGCATCGCCGCCGCGGCCGATCCGGGCATAGCCTCCGGGCAGGAAAACCCACCCTTCGGCCGTGCGGGCAGCAAAGACACGGATGCTCATGGGGCGGGGGACAAGCCTGTCGCCATCCCAGACCGGTGTGGTCGATAGGGTTACGGCCTCTTGTCCGACAAGCTGGCCGGCGCCGGTGTCTATCCAGGTCGAGAGGGCCTCGGGCGTTTGCAAAGCTGGGTCGTGTCTTGGACCATCTGTCCGGCCGATATCGAAGGGCAGGGCCCTGCTGAAGGCTTCCCCGACGAACAAGTCTTCTGCGTTGGCTTTCACATAGTCCCGCTCGGCGGCTTGTCCGCACCACCAGGTTGCCAGATTTGGGATTTTCAGATGTTCACCCAATACCACATCGGCGATCTGCGGCAGGAATGCCATCAAGGCTCTGGTTTCAAGGATCCCGGAGCCGAGGCTGTTGACCAGATTCACATTCGAGTGGCGAACCGCATCTACTAGTCCAGGTGTTCCAAGGTGAGATGTCTCATCAAGTTCCAACGGATCCGCGTATGACGCATCCAGCCGGCGCCACAGAACACTGACCGGTTTGGGGCCGGACACGGTCCGCATTTGAACCGTGCCGTCCTGCACAAGAAGATCTGCGCCCTCCAGAAGTGTCAGTCCGAGATAACGCGCAATGTAAGTGTGTTCAAAGTAAGTATCGTTGCCGGGGCCCGGCGTCAGGATCGCAGTGCGCCCCCCCTCAGTCGAAGGCAAGTCATCCATGGCATCGCGAAAGGCGCGGAAAAAACCTGCCAACCGCTGTACCCTGGATTGAGGAAATGGTTCGGGAAACACCCGTACAGTCGCCATCCGGTTTTCCAGCGCAAAACCAGCGCCGGATGGGGCTTGTGTCCGGTCACCAAGCACCAGCCAGGACCCGTCCGGGCTGCGGCCGATTTCGAACGCCAGAAAATGGAGATGGTGGCCTGAAGCCGGTGTCAAACCGACGAGAGGTCGGTGCCATTCTGGGTTTTGTGCGACAAGCTCTGCAGGCAAATGACCATCGCGAACCAGGGCTGCGTCACCATAAAGATCGGCCACCACCCGCTCCAAGAGCTCAGCGCGTTGCGTCAGCCCTTCACAGATCTCTGCCCATTCTCTTTCGTGCAGGATCACCGGAACATGGCTCAGCGGCCAGTCGCGTTCCTGGTGAGGGTCGGTGCTGTATTGGCGGAAAAACACTCCGGCATCCCGCAGGTATTGATCTCCACGGGCGAAACAGGCCGTGATCTCCGGCTGCGACAGTTGCGACAGTTGCTCAATGAATGGCCCCCAAACCGGGCGCATCACGCCATCCGGGTCAAGCAGCTCGTCAGCGACGCCGGATTGGAGGGCATAATCCCGCAACAAGGGGTTTGTTGCCGAAAGGGTTTCTTTTGCGGGCGTGGTCATATCAACCCGCCCTGCCGCCGCAGATCCAGCGTCATTGGGAACTCTGGATGCGGCGCTTCCCATAAAGGTGTGTACTGTCCGGAGGAATGGCCAAACCCTTCGAACCGGGCCAGCCTGCGGGCTTCCGCTTCGTTGCCATTGACGGGAAATGTGTCGTAGTTCCGGCCGCCCGGATGCGCCACATGATAAACGCACCCGCCGACCGGCCGCGATGACCAGCGGTCATAGATGTCGAAGGTCAAGGGGGCGTTGACTGGCAGAATGGGGTGCAAGGCTTCGGCCGGTTGCCAGGCTTTGAAACGGACACCGCCAACATTGGTTCCCGCCGTACCGGTTTCGGTCATCGGTATTGGGCGC
The DNA here is from genome assembly GCF_055755305.1 of Roseibium sp. R5. NCBI lineage: Bacteria > Pseudomonadati > Pseudomonadota > Alphaproteobacteria > Hyphomicrobiales > Stappiaceae > Roseibium > Roseibium sp. R5. The sequence goes on along the minus strand of NZ_CM146910.1, from coordinate 1,027,442 downwards.
TGGTTGCACATGATGGCATACCGGTCTTTGAAGGCGGTCGTCATCTGCACTTGAAGGCGCTCCACCGAGCTGTCGGTGTACCGGACCGTTCCGCCAATTGCTCCGGTCTCGCCAAGGACATGCCACGGTTCCAGGGCCTGCCGGATCTCCAGATGAACGCCTTCGACATCGACCGCACCACAGAACGGGAAGCGGAACTCGGCTTGGGCTTCATACCAGACCGGATCGAGTTCGAAACCATGGTCTTTCAAATCCGCAAGAACGGAGAGGAAATCCTGCCAGACAAAATGCGGGAGCATGTATCGATCATGAAGAACCGTGCCCCAGCGCACCGGCTGGCCCGTCACCGGTTTCGCCCAGCACCGTGCAATGATGGCGCGCAAGAGCAGCTGCTGCGCAAGGTTCATGCGCGGGTGCGGTGGCATTTCGAAGCCCCGGAACTCTACAAGTCCCAAACGGCCGGTCGGGCCATCCGGGGAATAAAGCTTGTCGATGCAGATTTCTGCCCGGTGGGTGTTGCCGGTGACATCCGTCATCATGTTCCGGAGCAGGCGGTCAACAAGCCAGGGCGGCGTGTAATCTCCAGTGCCCGGCCCGGCAATCTGGGACAACGCGATTTCAAGCTCGTAAAGAGTGTCGTGGCGGGCTTCGTCGATCCGTGGAGCCTGGCTGGTGGGGCCGATAAACAGCCCGGAAAACAGGTACGACAATGACGGGTGACGCTGCCACAGCAAGATCAGTGACTTGAGGAGGTCCGGGCGCCGCAAGAAAGGACTGTCTTCCAGCGTCGCACCGCCAACGACAACATGATTTCCGCCGCCGGTACCCGTGTGCCGGCCATCAATCATGAACTTGTCCGCCCCCAAGCGGCATTGCCGGGCCTCTTCGTAGATCGCTTCCGTCGTCGTGACACAATCGTCCCAGCTTGCAGCGGGATGAATGTTGACCTCCAGAACACCCGGATCTGGAGCGACCCGGACAACGTTGAGCCTTGGGTCATTCGGCGGTCCATATCCTTCGATATGAACCTTGAGGCAGAGCTGTTCTGCACTCAGCTCTGCGGCGGCGAGAAGCTCGAGATACTCTTCAAGACGTTCGACGGGCGGCATGAAGATGCACAACCGACCCTCGCGCAGTTCGATCGCAAGCGCGGTTCGGACGGATCCGTCGGACGGATCGACCGCTCCTTGCGGGACAACAGTTTGAACATCTCCAGTTTCCCGCTGTGTCTGTACCGGTTGGGAATGCTCAGCACTTGTCTCCGGCAAAAGCTCAGCTTTTTCCTTCTCCTCTGCGGCGAGCCGGTCAATTTCCTCCTGAATGCCACGCCGGCGTTTCTGCGTGAGCTCATTCTGATAGTCCGGCAGGGCAGCAGTTTGCAGGGAAGGGTCCGCCGTGTACGTGTAGGGATAATCGACAGGCCGGATATAGGGCAGGGATCCAAGCGGCAATCGGAAACCGGCAGGGCTGTCGCCTGGAACGAGGAACAGGTGGCCCCGGCGCGACCGCCAGCGTTCAGACCGCCATTTTGGCCCTGTGCTTTTGCTCTGCCAGCTCTGGACCGGCAGCACGTATCCGACCGCGGTTTCAAGGCCACGACCAAAGACGCGTGCAAACCGGGCCCGCTCCTCGGCATCTTTTAGTTTTGGATTCTGTGGCGAGATGTTCTCCGGAAGGTTTGCTTCCTTCACGATCCATTCGGCTGGATCTTCAAAGACTGGTTGGACATGCTCCTTCGGCAGGTCGAGATGTTCGGCAATCGCTTCGAGCAGCGCTCCTGCCTTGGCTGGATCTTCGACGGGCTTGCTGTCCTCAAGCGCGATCAGGTCCGGGTTTTTCCAGATCTGCGTGCCGTCTGTCCGCCAAAACAGCGAAAACGTCCAGCGGGGCAGGGTCTCTCCTGGATACCATTTCCCCTGCCCGTAGTGCAGGACCCCGCCGGGCGCAAACCGTTCGCGCAGGCGGCGGATCAACTGATCGGCCAACCCCCGTTTTGTCGGGCCGACGGCGGCGGTGTTCCACTCTGAACTTTCAAAGTCATCAATGGAGACAAAGGTCGGCTCCCCGCCCATTGTGAGCCGGACATCTCCGCTTGTCAGAGCCTCATCGACGTTTCGTCCGGTTTGAAGAAGCCGTTCCCAGGCGTCATCGGAAAAGGGTTTTGTAATTCTTGGATGCTCGGAAACACGGGCGATGTTCATGTCGAACTTGAAGTCGGTTTCGGCAAATGTGGCCGACCCGGAAATCGGAGCCGCGTTCTTGTAATGGGGTGTTGCCGCCAGCGGGATATGGCTCTCACCGGTCAAAAGGCCGGATGTCGGATCAAGACCGATCCATCCTGCACCGGGAATATACACCTCCACCCAGGCATGGAGATCCGTGAAATCATGGTCTGTGCCGGAGGGGCCATCCAGAGCCTTCAGATCCGGTTTCAACTGGATCAGGTAGCCGGAGACGAACCGCGCGGCAAATCCGAGATGCCTGAGCACCTGAACAAGCAGCCAGCTTGAATCCCGGCACGATCCGGACCCTTTGGTGAGGGTCTCCTCAGGCGTCTGAACGCCTGGCTCCAAGCGGATTGTATAGTCGATTTCCTCCGAGACCCTGTGATTGAGGCCAACAAGAAAGTCGACCGTGCGGGTTTCGTCCAGACCGATCGACCCGATGAATTTTGCCAGTTTCGGCCCTTCCGCCTCTGGTGTCCGATAGATGACCAGATCGTCTTTCAGGTCCGCATCGTACTCGAATGGCCAATGCTCGGCGCGATCTTCAACGAAAAAATCGAACGGATTGTAGACGGTCATGTCCGCAACAAGATCGACTTCGATTTTGAACTCCCGAACCGGTTCCGGGAATACGAAACGGGCGAGCCAGTTGCCGTATGGGTCTTGCTGATGATTGACGAAATGGCCACCTGGAGAAACCTTCAGGCTGTGCGAAATCACCCGCGTCCGGCTGTGCGGTGCCGGTCTCAGCCTGACAATCTGCGGTGAAAGTGTCACCGGCCGGTCATAGGCATAGTGGGTTAGGTGATAAAGACTTGCATGAATGGCCATGGAGTGCTCGTGTCGCGCGGGAGGTGACCTGTACTATGGCAGAGATAAATTGCTTTGCACAAGGACTGGAGCCAGCCGCCAACTGACCGCAACTGCAGAAAAAAGCGGCAGTCTTTGAGCCCAAAGCCGTTTCACTAGCGCAAACCTTTATTGAGTATCCACCTGGTCGGTATGCAGCGAGTGCAGGTTATCGCCGAAGAAAATCAATCCTTCTCCGGATCCGGGATCCAGCCGACAGCCACACGGCTCTCCGTTTCAAAGGGAGAGGCCACGGCACGCGCGGTGATCAACGCTTTAAGCTCCAGAGCGGCCAGGTCTGGGTCTTTTTCCAGAAGCCGGGCGGCAAGTGCGGCAAGGCGCGGGACGGCATAGCTGGAGCCGGATGTGACGCCAGCAGCTCCCCGGAAATCGGTCACCGCGATGTTTTCCGCAGGGACCATCAGGTCGACGCTGGCGCTGCCCCAGTTTGACCCCGGCGCCAATCGGCCAAAGCCATCAGCCGAGGTGACCGTCAGAATGTTGTCCAGATCGAGCGCCGCTGGATAGACCGGTTGTGCATCGATATCGCGGCCATTGTTGCCAGCTGACACGATGGCCAAGATGTTCTGGTCTTTGAGTGCTTCGGCGAAGTCCGTCCAGTCTTTTTCTGAATTGCTTCCGAGTGGCATCGCAAGGATCCGGCTCTCTTCGTCGAGTGCACGAGCGACGATATCCGCCATCCGGCTCATATCCGGGCGCGGATAACGGAACGGGACCAGAGCCGCATTTGGAGCTTCGCGGGCGAATACGGAGGCGACCGCTGTGCCGTGGCGCACCGGGAGAAACGCACCCCTGGAGGTGTCGCCATCATAAGGCCAGGGGTCCATATCCCAAAAGTCGTATCCAATCGGAGCGCCGTCATCGTCCCGCGCCAGGCGATTGCGAAACAGGGGCAGGTCATAGGCAAGTCCGGAGTCAACAAAAGCCACCCGCGCGCCGCCGGGATCTGTGCCATCAGGCCATGGGGCTTGAAGAGTCTCTGTCCAGCGAAGGGTTTCCATGTCGCCCTCGAGCTGATCCATCAGAACCCACGGCTCATCTTCGAAGCGGATCTTGCGGGCGGATCGCACCACGCAGCTGCCATCTGCTATCGCAAGAAGGCTGGGAAGAAGCGCATTGTCCTTGTTCCGAGAGTAGGTGGCCCGTATTTGGCGGGGCGATCCTCCTGCGAGGCGGATTTCAACGGTGAGCTCATCACCTCCAGGCAAAACCAGGCGGATGTCTTGCCGGACCGGGGTACCGGAAACTGGGACACTCGTTTCGTTGAGCAGCCAGCTTTGCGGAACTGCGTTTTGAATTGAAAGCCCGGTCGCAGGTGTGTGAGCACAGACGGATGTTATCGCGCCTTCCAATGCCATCTTCGCGGAGGGACCGAACAGTTCTTCGGCTTTGGTCGACGGACTGCCAATCAGAACGCTTGTGAGGATGAAAAGGATCTTTCCGGACCAGCTTGTCTTGGTGATGTAGGAACTCATGCAAGTCTCGTCTGATCACAGGTCCTGCGGATCTTGACCGCCTTTCGACGTCTACTTGTCCTTGCTCACACTCCGCCAAGCGGCAAAGGCAATGAGAACAAAAATCAGCGACAACAGCAAATGACCAATTTCCGGTCCGGTCAAGCCGAGCATGTTTTTCTCTGTGCCTCCAAGCTTTGCCGTTTTGTCACAATACTATTTTCAGCGTTTCGCGGGTTCAGTGTTCGTGCGCCCTTTCTGGGATCAGCCAAGCAGCAATTACGACAGTTATATGGAGCGCATGGTGGTCTCCGCTAGTGCCGCTTGGACGACCCATATTTGAATTGCAGTACTCGGCCTTATGCGAGAGGCGCCCGTCCGGCGAGCCGGCCGAGGACAACGGCACTCAAGAGACCGTTGCCAGAGAGATACCCGCTGTCGCCGCGGCCTGAAACGCCGCACGCTGCGCCGCCGCAGGCATGAAGATTGGGTATTGGTGTCCCATTCGTCTTTAGGACACGTGCGTTTTCATCGGTTCGCAGGCCGCCCTGTGTGTGAAACAGGGCGCCCGTTACCCGGACACCGAAATAGGGTGGGGCTAGCTGTGTGTCGCCAAACTTGCGGCCAAAGCCATCTGTTGCATTCATTGGCAGGTTCGAGATTGTGGCGGTCAGATTTCCCGCCGGGAGGCCGAGCTGGTCTGCAAGGCCTTCAAGCGTCTCACTGACCTTGATCGCGCCCACAGCTTCAGCGTTTTTGAAGTCCTCAAACTGGCGGGCGATCTCCGCAATCCGGCCGTCAAAGATTGTAAAGGCTTCCCTGCCTGGTTGGGCCAAGACCGCACGGGCGCCTTCGGAGTAACCTTGAGATTCATCCCAGAAGCGCTCTGCTTCGCGGTTCACCTGGACGCCGCCGCTTGTGATCACCGCCCATGTGATCAGGATCCCGTGCGGATGCGCAACGTTTCCGTGGCCCTGGTAGGCGCCAAGATGCGCCATATCCGCGCCGATGTCTTTTCCCCAGACAATGGCTTCCCCGCGATTGCCGTCGTGGCCAAACCAAAGGCCGTCGGCAATGTCCGGCATGAACTGGCTGACAAGATCGCGGTTTCCGCCGAAACCATTGCAGGCCAGGATCAACTTTTCACATCCGAGGGTCTCCAGTCCGCCATCGGGGCGCTGAATGGTCACACCGGTAATCCGGCCCTGTTCGGTATGAAGCCGCACCGCGCGCCGTTCACAGATGATGTCGATGCCTTGGGCCTCGCAGGTTGAGCGAAGGCTGTCGATGAGTTCAATGCCGGACCTAGTGGGCAGGCCATGCATTCTGTGTTTGGAATGACCGGGGTAATCGAAGTTGGTGATGACCGAAAACGGCAGGCCGTGCGTCTCGCTCAGCCAGTCGATGGCCGGACCAGACTGCTGCGTCAGGAGGTCCACGAGCTCCGGATCATTTTCCTGCTTTGCCTTAGCCTGAATGTCATGTGCAAAAAGGTCTGCGCTGTCTGCGATACCCGCTGCCCTTTGAATACTGGTTCCAGCAGCCGGTATGAGCCCTGCAGAGAGCGCCGTGGATCCGCGCGGGATGGGATCCGCCTCCACCACAAGAACGGATTGCCCGGCCTCCTGAGCGGAAAGTGCTGCAACGAGACCGGCTGCACCGGCCCCAATGATCAGGGTTTCACAGTCCAGATCAAATGCGGCCGGTGCCGGTGAAACCTCAACGGTCACTTGGGTCATAGCTTGAACCCTTCGCCAGCATATCCGCGGTTCCGATCACGCCATTCAGGCCGTCGAAATCGAACATACGGTTTTTGAATGGCCGGTTGCTGCCATTGGCATGTAGGCTGGCGTAATACTCTTGTGCGGTCTTGGCCAAAGCCCGCACGATGCCGCCCGGAAAGATCACGATGGAAAAGCCTTGAGCTTCCAGATCGGAAGCGCCGGAAATAGGGGTTGCGCCGCCTTCCACCATGTTTGCCAGAAGCGGCACACGGCCTGAGAATTGAGTTGCGACTTCGGTCAGTTGTTCGCGCGATTGGGGCGCTTCGATGAAGAGAATGTCTGCACCGGCCTCCAGATAGGCCCCGGCCCGGTCGATGGCCGCTTGAAATCCCTCAACCGCAATGGCGTCCGTCCGGGCAATAATCAGGGTTTCCTCTGAGGCTCGTGCGTCCGCCATGGCCTTAACCTTCCCAGTCATCTCAGCAGCAGAGATCAGGGATTTGTCGGCAAGATGCCCGCAGCGCTTCGGATAGGTCTGGTCTTCGACCTGAAGCGCAGTTGCCCCGGCGCGCTCATAAAGCCGCATGGTTCTTTGGGCGTTCAGCGCGTTCCCGAACCCGGTATCGGCATCGATAATCACCGGTAGGTCGGTCCGATCGGCAATCAGCGCCATCGTGTCCGCCATCTCCGTAAAGGAGGAGAGGCCGATGTCCGGGCGGCCCAAACGGGTGTAGGCGACAGCGGCACCGCTCAAATAAAGGGCTTCGAACCCGGCGGCTTCGGCAAGCGAAGCCGTGAGGCCGTCATAAACACCAGGGGCGATAACAATCTCGTTCTGCTGCAGGCGTTTCTTAAGGCTCATGCCGCCACCTCCGGCCAATCGGTTGTCATGGTGTCTAGCAGGTCGGAACACGCCATCTGATGGGTCACGGTCGCCAGAGACAGCAAGGTTGCTTCGTGCACATCGTTCTTGAAGGCAGCGGACCCGTCCGTCAAAAGCACGGTTTCAATATCGCGCAGATGAGCGTCGCGTAGTGTGGATGCGACACCTCCGTTTGTAACTATCCCGCCAACGATCAGCTTGTCGATGCCAACAGCGCGCATGATGTATTCCAGTCGTGTCTGGTAAAAGGCGGAATAGGCCACCTTTTCAACGACGAAATCAGCTGGAAAGAGTTCATCGACCAGCGTATGGCCGAAGCTGCCCGGCGCAAAATCGCCTTTACCGAGGAAGGGCCGCAGGACTTTCAGGTGTGGGGAAATCAAAGGCTCGCCGGAAGCATTCGGGACCAGTGTGAATTGCGCCGAAATGTAGTGGCCGCCGCGTGCCCGTAAGGCCTTCACCAGGGGCGCTATGCGATGCGGCAACGCCGCGATGCTGTCGGCCGACTGACCTGCTCGCCCATACGCGCCCTTTGGGTGCAGAAAATCGTTCTGCAGATCGATGGTCAGGATCGCCGTTCGCTGTGGATCCCACGATTTCATATCAATCATGACGTGCTCTCCAAGGGCTCGAGAACGGTGTTGCCGAAAGCGTCCACACGCGCTTGCAGATTGGGCTCAACCAGAACGGTTGTATCCGGCTGGACCAGGATCGCTGGCCCATTGATCAGCGTACCCGCGGGCAGGGAAAGGCGGTCGTAGATCGCTGTCTCGTACCAGGAATCCCCGAAATGCACCTTGCGGGTCGATTTGGGTTCCGCCGGGCCGCCAGCTGAAGGGGCAAGTGTTTTCAGATCGAATTTCGGACGTTTTCCGGTGACAGCGGTGCGCAAGTTCAAAATCCGCCGGACGCCGTTGTTCAAGAGGCGGCCGAAGGCGGATTTGTAAGCCGCATCAAAAGCGGCTTCGATATCCGCCTTGCTCGGAGCTGTCACCTTGCCGTCGCGCACAGTCACTGCAACCGGTACGGAGACCGTATGCGTCTGACCGATGTAGGCCATGTCCAGCTCAAAACTGATGTCGCGGGCTTCGAACGTTGTGCGTGCGGCATCCAGAAGTGCCATGCCGCTATCGACATGGGTTTGCATGTGGTCCGCCAACGCATTTTCGTCGAGGGCATCAACCAGCGAGTTGATGGTCTGAACGAAGTCCTGGCGCATATCCGCAATGACGCAGCCCATGGCCGAGGTGACGCCTGGATACCTTGGCACGATGGCCTTAGCGATGCCGACCTCGGCAAGCATTGCGCCCGCATGAAGCGCTCCGCCACCGCCAAAAGGCATGAAGGCAAAGTTCTTCGGATCAAAGCCGCGCTCGATGCTAACCAAGCGGATGGCACCAGCCATACGGGAATTGGCAACCCGCATGATGGCCTCTGCCGCCTGTAACGTGTCGAGGCCAAGTGGCTCTCCCACATGAATGTCGATCGCTTTGGCGGCCGCTTCGACGTCCAGCCGGTCCAGCTTTCCTCCGATGGGGCTCTCCGGATCAATGCGGCCAAGAACAACGTTTGCATCTGTGACGGTCGGCCGGTCATTTCCGAGCGCATAGGCAACGGGACCAGGGTCGGAGCCTGCGCTTTCCGGCCCAATGTTCAAAAGACCACCCTTGTCGACCCAGGCAATGGATCCGCCGCCAGCACCGATCGTGGTGATCTCGATCATGGGCGTGCGGACCACCATCCCAAAGTCAATCGATGTCTGGGGAGACAGCATCGACTGGCCGTCCGAAATCAGGGACACATCAAAACTGGTGCCGCCCATGTCTCCAGTGATGACATTGTCGAACCCGGCCGATGAGGCAATGTAACCTGCGGCGATCACTCCCGCGGCCGGGCCGGAGAGCGCCGTGCGCACCGGTAGCTTGCAGGCCGTATCAACAGCCATGACCCCGCCGTTCGACTGAACGATCATGAATTCGCCGTCGAACCCGCCGGTCTTGAGTGCCTGTTCCAGGCGGCCAAGATATCCAGACACTTCCGGCTGCAGGTAAGCGTTCAGTGCCGTTGTCGAAAACCGCTCAAATTCGCGGATTTCAGGGAGGATTTCCGAGGACGCGGACACATGGGCATTCGGCCAGATTTCGCGGACTGCAGCAACAGCCGCCTTTTCATTGTCCGGATTTGCATAGGCGTTGGCGAATAGGATTGCGACGGCCTCGCAGCCTTGCGCCTGGAGTTGCTGTGCGGCAGCGCGGACGGCATCAAGATCCACCGGTGTGCGAATGGTTCCATCTGCCAGGGTTCGTTCTGGCACCTCAAGACGGTTGCGCCGGTCGACAACCGGTTCAAAGTCCCCGCGAAGTCCCCAAGTGCGAGGCCGGTCCCGGCGGCGCATCTCCAGTACGTCCCGCAGACCTTCCGTGCAGATCACCCCGGTCGGTGCGCCTTTGCGTTCAAGAAGCGCATTGGTCCCTGCCGTGGTGCCATGAACAACCACTGAAATCGTTGACAGGTCATCAACCTGCTTGCCGATACCATCGAGGAAACCACCGGATTGGTCCGGGCGGGTCGTCGGAACCTTTGCAACGGCGGCCCTGCCATCGGCTTCATTGAGAACAAAGACGTCCGTGAATGTTCCGCCGACATCAACACCAATCATCCGTCCGCTCATTGGGACACCTCCCGCCAAGCCGTACCGTAATTCTCGTCGGCCGCATCTGAGCTGATCAGACCACGTGCCACGTCACGGGCGATGTCGCCCGGTTGACGGTTTTCTGCCTTGCCGTATCCGCCGCCACCGGGTGTTTCCAGGCGCACAGCCTGGCCCTGGCGCAACTTGATGCCGCGCATTTTTGAGGCAAGCGGAGGTGTTTTCCAACCATCGTCCTGTTCATAGGTGAATTGGTTGAGCTCTCCGTCGTATCCATCCGCAATGCCTTTTGGCGCAAACCGGCCACGTTCTCCGAACAGGAAGGCCTCCGCCCCGTTTTCTTCCAGGACTTCGATCTCGTAGATTGCGCCCATGCCACCCCGATGAGCTCCTGCACCGGCGCTGTCTGGCCGCAGGGCCCACTGGCGGAACATGACCGGATAGGCGGCCTCGAGAATTTCCATTGGTGGAATGGTCGCCGTTGAAATCGGAGCGTTGCCGTGGTTCAGGCCGTCGCTTTCCAGCGAACCGCCATGACCGCCGCCATAAAAGCTGAACATGACCCAGGGCTTGCCGTCGCTCTTTTTTCCTGCAATCGACAGGGCATTGATCGTGCCATAGGCGTTCGCGACAACCCGATCCGGTGCGGCCTTGGCAAAGGCGGAGAAGATCACATCGATCATGCGGAGAATTGTCTCGGTATAGCCGCCGGTTGGAGCCGGAAATTCAGCCGACAACAACGATCCCTCCGGCACATTGACCGTAATTGGGCGCATCACGCCGGCGTTTGCAGGCAAGGCCGGGAAGATGTGCTTGATGGCAACGTAGGCCGTGGCAACGGTCGTCGGCAGCGCGATGTTGACCGGGCCGGCGCATTGTGGCGCGGAGCCGGTGAAATCCAGGGTCAGGTTATCGTCCTTGATTTCCAACGCGACGCGGATTGCCAGCGGCTCATCGGTAATGCCGTCATTGTCAAGAAAGTCTTCCGCTTCCCAGCGCCCATCCGGTAGGTCAGTCAACTCAGAGCGCATCAGCGCCTCTGCGCGATGACCAAGAGCCTCCAGAGCGCCGCTTACGGTCGCGGCTCCATATTCATCGAGCAATTCGTCCATGCGTTTGACGCCAAGATCGAGGGCGCCCAGCTGGCCATTGAGATCGCCCATGGCCGATTGGGGCAGGCGTGTGTTGCGCAGGAGAATGTCGATGATGTCCTGATTGACCACGCCACCACGCGCCAAACGCACCGGGGGCAGGACAAACGCTTCCTGAAAGACTTCCGTTGCCGCCGGATTGTAGTTGCCCGGAACGGCCCCGCCGACATCATGCCAGTGGCCGACGGAGGCAAGGTAGCAAAACAGTTTGCCATCGCGGAAATAAGGGCGGACCAGCCGCATGTCCGACAGGTGCGTGCCGCCGATATGTGCGTCATTGAAGATGAAGATGTCGCCGTCGCTCAAATCTCCATCGGCGGCAGCTTTCTCAATCACGGCCTTGACGGCAAAGGACATCACACCGACGAAAATCGGAAGTCCGGATTTTCCCTGGACCAGCGTGTCCCCGGTCTCTGCGTGATAGAGACCGTGACTGGCATCATGCGCTTCGGCAATAATGGGATTGAACGCTGCGCGGAAGAGCGTTGCGTCCATTTCGTCCGCAATCTGTTCCATGCGGCCGGCTAGAACCGATAAGGTTATCGGGTCGATCTCGCTCATGCGGTGGCCTTTACTTCTGCAATGTCGTTCCAAACGTCCTGGCGGGTAATTTTGCCGGCGACGACTTCGAACCGATCGATGAAACGAATGCCGTCAAAGCTGTCTCCATCCGGCCATTCGCCGGAGAGGGTGCCGCGGCAATATACAACTGTGGCCGCTTCGCGGCTTTGCATGACATCGAAGCCGACATAGGTTTTCTTCACGAAGCGGTAGCGGGGCTTTGCCCAGGCGATCAGTTCGTCGAGCGTCCGGAGTGGGCCAGTGCCCGGGAACTCCATCCCGAAGTCTGTGCTGAGCATCGATTGCGCACGCTCCAGGTCCCTCGCCTCCATGGCGCTTAAGTACGCCCGGACAAGATCGCCCGCGTCAGGCAAAGCCGGAGCGCTTTGCCGGTGAACGCCGCCGCGGGAGTAGTCCTCGCCCTTTAATTCATGGATCAGGACGGTAATTGCTTCGGGTGGAGCCGGCACGACGAGGCGTATGGCATCGGTCAGAGCCTCATGAAGGCGCAATTTTTCTTGCGGCTCGTAGCCTTGCAATACGTGCAATTCGACAATCGGCATACTGCCTCCCTACAGCAATTTGTATTAAACATAATACAGCTTAAAAAAATATCTAATACAAAAAATGAAAAAAATATCGGACCGGCAACTTGATATTTTAGTATCCAGCGATACCATTGAGCTTTACCCACGGAGGCTTGCGTACGTGAACAAGCATGCGAAATCGGTGTTGCCGGAAGGCGCAAAGGCGCGGCAGGTCTACCTGTCTCTCCGTGATCAGATTTCCGATGGCAGGTTTCAGGATGGGCAAACCCTCCCGGGCGAACAGAAACTCTCCGAGGTTTTTGGCGTATCGCGTGTGACAGTACGCCGGGCGCTTGATGCGTTGGCCGCGTCAGGCCTCATCATCCGGCGTGCAGGCAGCGGGACAACTGTCTCGACAGCGGGTCAGCTGGACAAACCGGTCGCCATGAACCTTGCGACTCTGATGCCGCAACTTGTTGAAATGGGTCAAAGCACAACGGCGCGCCTTCTGTCCTTTTCATACGATGCTGCGCCGGATTTCGTGGCATCCGCTCTCGGGCTGCCGGGCGATGAACAAGTCCAAATCGCAACCCGTGTCCGGAGCACGAACCAGACACCTTTTTCACACCTGACAACCTATGTCCCGGCTGAAATCGCTCGCAACTATTCAGAAAATGATCTGGCGACGACCCCGCTATTCAAATTGCTGGAGCGTGGCGGTGTCCAGATCAAGGATGCTCATCAGTCGGTTTCCGCAACCCTTGCCGGCCCGGAAATTGCCGACGCTCTCGAAGTCGCTGTCGGCTCTGCGCTTCTGTCCTTGCGCCGCGTGGTCAAGGACGTTGATGGCAACGGTGTGGAGTATCTGGCCGGTCTTTACCGCCCGGACATGTTCCGGCTTGAGATGCCGCTGACCCGCGTTGGGGATGGCAATGCCCGTCATTGGGAACCGGCGATTGGCAAGACGCACGAGGAGGGTGCATGACTGTGGCCGCGACCCTTCTCGATAAACTTTGGTCGTCGCACGAAGTGCTGACCCGTGAAGACGGGACATCGCTTTTATGGGTGGACCGGCACCTTGTACATGAAGGGTCCCATCATGCGTTCGCCAAACTGGCCGAACGTGGCGCGGCCGTCGCTGAACCCGAATTGACCTTTGCCGTTGTTGATCACTATGCGCCGACGCGCCACCGGGAACATATTGCGGACCCCAAAATCCGCCGCATGATCGAAACGCTGCGCGCGAATGCAACGCTGCACGGTTTGCGTCTGTTCGATCTGATGGATCCGGCGCAGGGCATCGTGCATGTCGTGGGCCCCGAGCAGGGACTGACCTTGCCCGGTCTGCTTGTCAATTGTGGCGACAGCCACACATCGACCCACGGTGCGTTTGGCGCACTCGCCTTTGGCATCGGAGCGACGGAAGTCGCCCATGTTCTTGCGACACAAACCGTCTGGCAGAAAAAACCAGCGGCCATGCGCATCATCGTTGACGGGAAACTGGCCGAGGGCATCAGCGCCAAGGATATCGCGCTCAACTGGATCGCGAAACTTGGGTCCGACGGCGCACGGGGACACGCCATCGAATATGCCGGAAGCGCCATCCGGGATTTGTCGATGGAAGGGCGGATGACGCTCTGCAACCTTTCGATCGAAGGTGGCGGCCGCTTTGGCATGGTTGCGCCGGACGACACCACCTTTGCCTATCTCAAGGGGCGGCCCTTCGCACCAACCGGCGAAGCTTTTGAAGAAGCTCAGAAAAAGTGGCAGAAACTGCGCTCGGACGAGGATGCGATCTTTGCCAAGGATGTGAGCCTGGCCGCAGAAGAGATCGCTCCAACAGTCACTTGGGGCATAAGTCCCGAACAAGCCTTGCCGGTCGGGGCAACGCTGCCTGATCCGTCCCGTTTGTCAGACGAAAAGCAAAAGGCTGCGCGCGACGCGCTGGACTATATGGGCTTGGCCGCCGGGCGCCCGATCGAAGGCACGCCGGTCGATCAGGTGTTCCTCGGTTCATGTACCAACGGGCGTATCGAAGATCTCCGCGCGGCCGCAGCTGTCCTTGCAGGACGCTCTGCGAAGGTGCCCGGACTGGTTTCTCCGGGCTCGGCCCTTGTCCGCCACCAGGCAGAACAAGAAGGTCTGGACCAGATTTTTCGGGAAGCTGGTTTGGAGTGGTCTGCGTCCGGCTGTTCCATGTGTGTCGGCATGAACGGCGACATCGTTGCGCCGGGCAAGCGCTGTGCATCGTCGACAAACCGGAACTTTCGCGGGCGCCAAGGCCCCGGTGCCCGCACGCATCTCATGTCACCGGCAATGGTCGCAGCCGCCGCTGTGACCGGCACCATCACCGATGTTCGTCCTCTCTTGAAAGGGAGGGCAGTCTGATGGCTGGCTGGTCGGAACATCAGGGGCAAGCAGTTGCTTTGCCGGTTCACAACATCGATACGGATCAGCTCATCCCAGCCCGGTTCATGTCGACGCCACGGTCAGAGGGGTATGGACAGTTCCTCCTTCATGATCTGAGGCGTCTGGAGGGCGGATCGGAACGCCCGGACTTTCCACTCAATCAGTTTCCGCATGCCAGCATCTTGATTGCGGGCCGGAATTTCGGCAGCGGCTCTTCGCGCGAAGCTGCGGTCTACGCTTTGGTGGATGCAGGTTTTCGGGCCGTTGTGGCACCGAGCTTCGGCGACATCTTTGCGAGCAATGCGGTCAACAACGGTCTGTTGCCAGCGCTCGTTTCCGAAGCCGATCTTGAGCGCCTGACTGGCGAACTCAACGAAGGCGGTGGTTCGGTACACATTCATCTGGAGCACGGACAGATCATCGTCGGTGGATCCGAAGTTCCATTCTCACTCGACAACAGTTGGCGAACAAAGCTGATCAACGGGTGGGACGACATCGATCTGACACTGCAGCACGAACTCGCGATCGAGAAACACAAGCAAGATCGCAGAACAACTTCTTCCTGGGTTTGGCCCAACGCGGAAGACCAGAACTCTCAAGTGAATGGGAGCCAATAGCTGAGGGGCCAGCCTTGAAAACATAGGGACCAACAGAGGGACGTCCCGCAAAGTGGAGTGAGACTATGAAAAATATCCTCGTAGCTGGCTTGGTTGCCAGTGCATCACTGTTCACAGCGACCGCGCATGCGGAAGACAGGATTTCCGCGGTTCATGCGTTCCCGGAAACGCTGATCTACACCAAAAGCTTCCTGTCCTTCGTCGACAAGGTCAACGAAGCCGGCAAGGGCGTTATCCAGATTGATGTGCGTGGCGGTCCGGAAGCGATCGGCATGTTCCAGCAGCCGGATGCTGTACGTGACGGCATTGTCGACATGGTTTACACGCCGGGTTCCTTCTATGGCGGTGCCCTGCCGGAAAAAGACGCGATGGTTGGCTCCAACCTGACCGCTGTTGAGACCCGTCAGAACGGCGGTACGGAGCTGATTGATCAGATCCACCAGGAAAAAATGGGCCTGAAATACCTTGGCTGGTTTGACAGTGGCGTCTGCTACAATCTCTGGACCCGTGACGAGCCGACCTTCGATGCCGATGGCAATCTGGAAGTGGAAGGCCTGAAACTGCGCGGCAACAACGTCTACAACGCGTTTTTCTCCAACTACCTCGGCGCACAAGTGATTGATTTGCCGACCGGTGAAGTCTATGCCGCTCTGCAGCGGGGCGTTGTTGATGCAACCGGCTGGACCCAGATCGGTCTGATCGATCTGAAATGGAACGAGTTCCTGAACTACCGGATTGAGCCGTGCTTCTTCTCCACCGACCTTGGTGTGATCGTGAACCTGGAGAAGTGGAACTCCCTGTCTGACGAATCCAAGAAAATCCTTCAGGATGTCGCCATTCAGCATGAGAAGGACAGTGTTGAGGCTCTGCGCAAGAAGCGGGATGAGGACTTTGCAGCTCTTGATGCTGCCGGCATGATCTCTGTCTCATTGGAAGGTGAAGCCAAAGCCAACTACCTTGCAGCAGCCCGCGAAAAGACGTGGGAGCGCATGAAGGGCCTGATGGCAGAACAGCCGGGTGGTACCGACAATTACGACCGCTTGATCGAACTGTTCTACGATTTCGACGCTGCAAAATAAGCACTTGAAACATGGGCTCGCGGTGATCGCGGGCCCTCTTTTTTGCTGGAGCAGGCGGTCTTCATGACAGCACTTAGGAAAGCCTATAACGCCTTGATCGATGCAATGGCGATTGCAGCCGGGGCAACGCTTGTGTGGCTGATGGTATCGGTGGTCGGCTCTGTGCTCATGCGAAATATGGGTATGCAGCCGTTTGCCTGGCTGTTTACGTCAGCCGAATACGGACTTCTCTACATGACCATGCTGGGCGCGCCGTGGCTGGTGCGCGAGAAGGGACATGTGCATATCGAGCTCATTACGTCGATCTTGCCACCTGCCGTCCGGAACGTTGTGAGCCGGAGTGTTGCGCTCGCCTGTGTCCTTGTATGCCTCATTTTGGCCTGGCAAGGCGTTGAACTGTTTTTGAAAAATATCGAGCGCGGCGATTATGACACGCGTGCCTATTATTACCCCCGTTGGCTTCTCACGATCTCCTTTCCCGTCAGCTTCGGGCTGATGGCAATCGAGTTTTCGCGCTTTGTCGCCGGGCCGGACACCCTCCATACCGGCGAAGCAGGGATACACGAATAATGGAATGGTATGAGGCGCTCGCCCTTTTGCTGGGTGTGATCGTGGCCCTCATGGCGATCGGGATGCCGGTCGCCTTGGCGTTTCTTGCGGCGAACATCGTGGGAGCCTGGATCTTCATGGGCGGGGAGCGGGGCATTGGCCAGCTGCTCAACAATGGCCTTGGGTCCATGACCAAATTCGCCCTGGTCCCCATTCCATTGTTTTTGTTGATGGGGGAGATCTTTTTTCATACGGGGCTCGGCAATCGCATGTTTACGGCCATTGACAAGCTGCTTGGCCGGCTTCCTGGGCGCCTTAGCTATGTCACCGTCATGGGCGGCACCGCGTTCTCCACTCTCTCTGGCTCATCCATGGGATCGACCGCGCTTCTTGGCTCGCTCATGGTCCCTGAGATGAACCGGCGGGGTTACAAGACCCATATGAGCATTGGTCCGATCCTTGGGACCGGTGGCTTGGCCATCATCATCCCGCCGTCTGCCCTTGCCGTGCTTTTGGCAACGCTTGCGCAGATTGATGTTGGCGCCTTGCTGATTGCAGGGGTCATTCCGGGGCTCATCCTGGCTGGTTTCTACATCGCCACCATTTGGCTTCAGACGAAAATCGATCCGTCCGCTGCGCCGGCCTATGACGTGGAGCCGATGTCCCTCGGTGCCAAACTCTCGCTCTTGGTGCGCGAGGTGGTTCCGATGGTGGGCGTGATGGTCATTATCATCACGCTGATGATCAATGGTTTCATCACGCCATCAGAAGCGGCCGCCTTCGGCGCGCTGGGCGTGCTCATCCTTGCCGCCGTCTTCCGCTGCCTCACTTGGGAGGCGATGCGCAAATCGATCACCGGTGCGCTTCGGGTCACCTTAATGGCCTATCTGATCGTTTTCGGGTCGGCCACCTTCAGTCAGTTGCTCGCATTTTCCGGAGCGTCCCGCGGACTGGTCAACTGGGCAACATCCTTTGAGCTGGCACCGATCGCGATGCTACTCGTGATGTTCGCAGTTCTTTTGATCCTCGGAATGTTCATGGAACAGATCTCGATCATGCTGCTGACAGTGCCGATTTTCTTCCCGCTTGCACTGACGCTGGGTTTCGATCCGATCTGGTTTGGCCTCATCATGCTCTTGTCGCTGGAAATCAGCTTTACAACACCGCCCTTTGGGCTGCTGTTGTTTGTGATGAAGGGGGTCGCGCCCCCTGGCACAACCATGCGCGACATTTACACCTCGGCTTTCCCATTCATTGGCTGCTCGCTGCTGGTTGTCGCATTGCTGGTCTTGTTTCCTGGCCTGGCGCTATGGCTGCCCGGCTTGTAGCGACCACAAAGGACAGCAACGTACTTGAGCGTGAATTCCGGCACAGGCTAAAGCAACAAATTAACCCGCCCAAAGAGGCGGGTTTTTTTAATTGTGCGGTGTACATACTGTTGAAGTCAGGCCTTTTGGCCGACGGATCGTCCCGCTCCCTCTGGCTGTCCAAGCGCCGTATGGGCGTGATGATAGGACTGCAATTGCTCCAAAACACTTTGATCCGGCAGCGAACTTGCCCGGGTTGTCAGGTCCACATGCAACAACAGTGTTTCAACGGTCGCTGCAAGCGTGTCGTCCGGCCCGTAAAGGAAGTGGAAGAGGTGCAGCTTCTTGCCTTCACCCTTAAGCACCTGGGTGCGGATGATCAGCCTGTCACCGGCGTGAAGCTCGCTGAGATAGCGGACATGGGTTTCGATGGTAAAATAGCTTTTGCCCGACGCGATATAGTCTGCGTCCGCGCCGATCAGCTCCATGAACCGGTCTGTCGCGAGTGACCCGGCCTCGAGATAGTGGGTCTCGTTCATATGGCCGTTGTAGTCGGTCCAGCTGACAGGGATTTGCCGGTCAGCGGTGATCGGCAAATCCGTGGCATCAGGTTTTGGCAATTCTGCCTCATGGCGCTGGATCACGCCGCCGGCACCGCTGCCGGTCTTTTTGAGCGCCCGCATCATGCCGACGAGATTGTCGTCCCGCAGGCGCTCCAGTTCGCGGATCGACATGTGGCCGGATTGCGCATCGGATTGCCCTGCGATCAGATCAACCAGCTCATCGGTGAACTCCGGGACGTCCATAAGTTTTGTCCAGGGCCACTTCAAGGCCGGACCGAACTGGGCCATGAAATGCTTCATACCGGCTTCACCGCCGGCAACCCTGTAGGTTTCGAACAGGCCCATCTGCGCCCATCGGATGCCAAAACCCATCCGGATGGCCTCGTCGATTTCTTCAGTGGTGGCAATGCCGTCCTTGACCAGCCACAAGGCCTCGCGCCAGACCGCTTCCAGAAACCGGTCGGCAATGTGAGCGTCGATTTCCTTGCGGACCATCAGTGGGAACATGCCGATCGAACGCAGGATCACCGATGCTCGCTCGCATTCTTGAGCTTCTCCAACCAGCTCAATGAGCGGCAGGAGATAAACCGGATTGAACGGGTGGGCGACGATTGCGCGCGCGCCTTTCTCGTTCAGCTCCGATGGCTTGAAGCCGGATGTTGAGGAGCCGATGACCGCGGTCTCCGGCGCCAGTTCGCTCAGGTCTCCCAGGATCTTGTGTTTCAGGTCCAGCCGCTCTGGAATGCTCTCCTGGATCCAGTCTGCGTTCTGAACAGCATCTGCTATCGCGGAGTGGAAACTCAAGGTCCCTTCGGCCGGCAGCGCCGTGTCATAAAGGGCGGGAAGGCTTCGCCGCGCATTGGCGATCACTTCGCCAATCTTGCGTTCCGCGTCCGGGTCAGGATCAAAAACGGCAACATCCCAGCCGTTCAGGAGAAACCGTGCGGCCCAACCTCCACCGATGACGCCGCCGCCAATGATTGCCGCCTTCATTTTGGTGCCCTCTTGGTCAGACCCAGTGTTTCTCGAACGGCGTCTGGGCCAGCTATTCGGGCGCCCATGCCTTCAATGAGGCCGACCGCCTTTTCGACAAGTTGGGCATTGGTGGCAAGAACGCCCTTTTCCAGGAAGAGATTATCTTCCAGGCCAACCCGGATATTGCCACCTGCCAGAACGGAAGCTGCGACATACGGCATTTGATCTCGGCCAAGGCTGAAGGCCGACCAGGTCCAGTCTTGCGGCACCGCATTCACCATCGCCATGAAGGTGTTGAGATCGTTTGGCGCGCCCCAAGGAACGCCCATGCACAGCTGTACGAGGGCCGGAGAGGTCAACGTGCCTTCTTCGACCAGCTGTTTGGCGAACCAGAGATGACCGGTGTCAAAGGCTTCGATTTCCGGCTTGACGCAAAGTTCGGTCATCATGCTGCCCATGGCCCGGAGCATGCCCGGAGTGTTGGTCATGACATAATCGGCTTCGGCGAAATTCATGGTGCCGCAGTCAAGAGTGCAGATTTCCGGGAGGCACTCGGCGATGTGGGCCATACGCTCGCTCGCCCCGATCATGTCTGTGCCAGCCTCGTTCACAGGGAATGGCGCCTCGGTTGACCCAAAGACGATATCGCCGCCCATTCCCGCTGTCAGATTGAGGACCACGTCAACATCGGCCGAGCGAATGCGGTCCGTGACTTCACGGTAGAGGTCCAGACGGCGGGATGGGGCACCGGTCTCCGGATCGCGGACATGGCAGTGAACGACTGCAGCACCCGCCTTGGCTGCATCGATGGCGCTGTCCGCGATTTCCTTCGGGCTTCGCGGAACGTGAGGCGATTTGTCTTGGGTTGAGCCGGAGCCAGTGACGGCACAGGTGATGAAGACATCCCGGTTCATTTGAAGTGGCATGGTTTCCCCTTTTATCGGCCCTTCCAGACCGGGTCGCGTTTTTCAGCAAAGGCGCGGGCGCCCTCAAGTTGATCTTCCGATCGATAGAGGCGTTCGACGGTTTCGAACTGGCTCTTGGTGATGCGGTTCATTGCGTCCTGGAATTTCATGTCTTCCGTTTCACGCACGACTTCCTTGATCGCGGCGTAGACGAGCGGCGGGCCCGAGGCGAGTAAATCTGCCATCTTCCGAGCCTCTGTCATCAAGTCAGCAGCCGGATAGACGTGATTGACGAGACCCCAGCGGGCGGCTTCTTCGACATCGATCCAGCGGCCGGTCAGGAGCATTTCCATGGCAATGTGATACGGGATGCGTTTGGGCAGCTTGATGCTGGCGGCATCGGCCACTGTGCCGGAGCGGATTTCCGGCAGGGCAAACGTCGCATGATCGGCTGCCAGGATGATGTCGGCAGACAGGGCGAGCTCCAGCCCGCCGCCGCAACAAATACCATTGACGGCCGCGATCACCGGCTTGTTGAGGCCGCGCAATTCCTGCAATCCGCCAAAGCCGCCTTTGCCGTAATCGCCATCCACCGCATCACCGTCGGCGGCAGCCTTCAGGTCCCAGCCAGGGCAGAAAAACTTCTCACCGGCACCGGTCACAATCGCGACCCGCAGGTCCGGGTTGTCCCGAAAATCGGTGAAGACATCGCCCATGATCCGGCTGGTCGCAAGATCGATGGCATTGGCCTTTGGCCGGTCCAGCGTGACCTCCAAAATATGGCCGGTGACGCTTGTCTTGATTGGGTTATCCGTCATGATTTTGTCCGCATCTGATGAGGGCATCGGCCGCAATCGCAAAGTCCTGGCCGCAAAGGAGGGGATTTATCTCGGCTTCTTCGACCGTTCCGGATTGAACGTAGTCTTGGAGAGCCATGATCGTATTGAGAATCTTGGGAAGGTCGCAAGCAGGCCGGCCCCGGTAGCCGGCGAGCACTTTTGAGATTTTCAGTTTTCCGAGAGCTTTTTCAATTTCTGAGCGGCAGGCGGGAACGATAAGGGACACGCCGTCTTGCAGGAGTTCGGTCAAAACGCCGCCGGCGGCGATGGTCAGAACATGGCCGTGCCCAGGGTCCCTCACGATACCGATCAGGAGCTCTGCCTGCGCGCCAGTCACCATCTCCTCTACGAGAAAGGTCCTGATAGGCATTTTTTCCGCAGCCAACCGAACATCTTCCCGCGAATTGATATTGAGAACCACCGCCCCTGCTTCGCTTTTGTGCGCAATACCCTGCCCCTTCAAAACAACGGGAAAGCCTAATTCTTCCGCCGTTTCCGCTGCCTCCTCCGGAGTGGCCGCGGTGGCGCTTTTAGGGATGCGAATCCCGAAAGCTTCAAGCTGTCGCTTGGCTTCGTGTTCGCTCAGGGTTTCTGGGCTCGTCAACGGAGGTGATGTGAAGACGTTGTCAGCGGGAGGGGGGCTCATGTTTGAAGCGGCTGCGATGGCTGCAAGGGCCTCTTCCATTCCTGAAAAGGGAACCAAGCCACGGTCGATCAGGTCGGTCGCAATGGTTTCCGGCAGGGCTTCGACCAAAGAGCTGACAATGCCCATCGGCTTGTTCGACAGGTTGGCAGCCATCTCGATGGAGCCGATCACCTTTTGCCACTCGGCGCCATCGCAGCGGTCTTCCCGCGGGAAATCCAAGACCACGAGGCCAAGCGCCAGATCTCCGGCCATCATGGCGGCAAAAGTGGCCGTCATCGCATCCGAGTCACCCCAGACATAGGTGTGATAATCGAGCGGGTTGGCGAGGGCGACTTTGGGCCCGAGCGCTTTTCTCAGAGCGTCTGACTGTGTCTGGGTGAGGTCTGGAAAAACAACATCATGGGTAAGTCCGAGATCCGCCATGAGGCTGGCTTCACCGCCGGAACAGGAGAGCGACGCGATCCGGGAAGATTCCAAAGGGCCATGCACGTGCAGGAGCTTGAGCGTTTCCAGAAGCACCGGAAGAGACCGGACTTCAGCAATACCAAGCCGGTCGAACAAGGCGGTTGCGCCTGCGGACGAGCCGGCAATGGAGGCGGTATGCGAGACCGTGGCGGCCTGAGCCTGGTCGGAGCGGCCGGTCTTCAGCGCCACGACCGGTTTTCCGCAGGCCCAGGCCTTTCTCGCGAAGGCTTCAAAGGACGGGAGATCGTCGATCCCCTCGATATGAAGACCGATCGCTGTGACCCGGTCATCGTCGAGCAAAGCTTCGCCGATGTGAGATAAACCTGACTGCGCCTGATTGCCGACGGTCATGATGTAGGCAATCGGCAGGCCGCGCGCCTGCATGGTGAGGTTCAGGGCAATGTTGGAACTCTGTGAGATAATGGCTACGCCGCTGGAAACTCTCGCTAAACCGTGCTGATCCGGCCAGAGCGACGCGGTCTCCAGTGCGTTGATGAACCCGTAGCAATTTGGTCCGAGGATCGGCATGTCACCGGCTGCTGCCACCAGCTCTTCCTGGAGGCCAACGCCATCTTCCAGTTCTGCCGCAGCTTCCCGGAAGCCGGATGCAAAACAAACGGCACCGCCTGCACCCAATTTTGCTGCCTGACGGATCACTTCGATGGTCGCATGCCGGTTGACGCCGACAAAGATCGCGTCCGGCACCTCATTCAACTGGTCAAGGGACGAGACCGCCGGAAAACCAGCGATCTCGCTGCGTTTTGGATGAACGGCCGTCAATTGGCCCGTGTAGCCAAAGGCGCGGCACTGCTTGAGGACGCTTTCGCACCAGGTGCCCCCGCCCACAACCGCAATCGAGCGCGGGTTCAGCAGCCGGTTCAAGGACCGCATCCTTATGCTCCCAGCGGACGGAAAATGTCCCGGCTGATGATGTGTCGTTGAATTTCGCTGGTGCCGTCCCAGATCCGCTCAACCCGCGCATCGCGCCAGAAACGTTCGATCGGAAAATCATCCATCAGACCCATGCCGCCGAAGATCTGCAGCGTGGTGTCGGTCACGCGCGCCAGCATTTCGGTCGCATAGACCTTGGCACTGGCAATTTCCCGGTTGGCGGGCAGGCCTTGGTCGAGACGCCAGGCCCCGACAAGGGTCAACCAGTCCGCCGCATCGATCTCCGTGATCATGTCGGCGACCTGGAAGCTGACACCCTGGAATTTGGCGATGGACTGGCCGAATTGCTTGCGCTCGGCAGCATAGTTCACCGCGTAGTCGAAACAGCGGCGTGCGCGGCCAACGCTCATCGCAGCAACGGTCAGGCGCGTGGCATAAAGCCATTCGTTCATGACCTCAAAGCCGCCGTCGACTTCACCCAGCACCTGCGCATCCGGCAAACGGCATTGGTCGAAGTACAGAATGTAATTCTTGTACCCCTTGTGACTGACGGAGTTGTAGCCGTCGCGCACTTCGAAACCAGGCGTGCCGCGGTCTACCAGAAAGCAGGTGATCCGTTTTTTCGGTCCTTTTGGCGTCTCGTCCACGCCGGTCGCCACGAAGACGATAAAGAAATCGGCATGCTCGGCCCCGGAAATGAAGTGTTTGGAGCCGTTGATCACCCAGTCCCCGCCATCGCGTACGGCCTGGCATTTCATGCCCCGCACATCCGAGCCTGCATCCGGTTCCGTCATGGCCAGAGCGTCCATTTTCTCGCCGCGCACAGCCGGGAGCAGGTACTTCTCTTTCTGCTCGCCTTCACAGGCCATCAGGATGTTTTGTGGACGGCCGAAGAAATGGTTGAGCGCCATGGACCCACGGCCAAGCTCGCGCTCCACAAGTGTGAAATCGAGGTGGCCGAGGCCAGCGCCGCCAACGCTTTCCGGGAAGTTGCAGGCGTAAAATCCGAGATCGATGCACTTTTGCTTGAGTTCTTCTCCAAGCTCATGGGGCACCTGACCGGTCTTCTCCACCATCTCCTCGTGTGGGTAGATTTCGTTTTGAACGAAAGACCGTACGGTGGACACGATCATTTCTTGTTCTTCGGTCAGGCCAAAATGCATCGCCGGCGCCTCTCTTGATTTGATGGATCGAGAGTGAGAGAAAGCAAGCGGATCGTCTGTGCAGTTTTGGTAAGAAATCATGCGGATTTTGAGAAAAACTGAAAACGAGAATATTCCGCAGGGTCGGTCAATTTGCGTGCTGCTGTTCGACAACTTTTCGAACCATTGCCTGGCGAACGCCGTCGAGCCTTTCCGGGCCGCCAACACCATCGCGCGTAAGCAGCTCTATTCCTGGCAGCATGTCAGCGTCGAGGGGGGCACGGTGACGTCGTCCAGCGGCCTGCCAGTTGAAACGCTCAA
This sequence comes from Roseibium sp. R5, assembly GCF_055755305.1. Taxonomy (NCBI): domain Bacteria; kingdom Pseudomonadati; phylum Pseudomonadota; class Alphaproteobacteria; order Hyphomicrobiales; family Stappiaceae; genus Roseibium; species Roseibium sp. R5. Next base: position 1,002,689 of record NZ_CM146910.1, on the reverse strand, counting down.
GTGGCAGCACGCGCCGCCGGGCGGCGACTACCTGTTTGTTATGCCAAGTTACGGCTTCAAGGCCTTTTCAACGCCAAAGCTGCATCAGATCCTTCGGGCGGCCCGGGCTCGGTTCAAGCTGCTGGGAGGTCTCGACACGGGTGCATGGATGCTCGCGGCCGCCGGCGTCCTAGAGAATGCTCGGGTCACCATTCACTGGGACGAGTTTGCAGGTTTTTCCGAAACCTTTCCTGATGTGGATGTTGTTGAAGACCGGTTTGTACTGGAAGACCGGATTGCCACTTGTGGCGGCGCGTCTACGACATTCGAGTTGATGCTGGAGATTATCAAGAAAGACCACAGCCCCCTCTTTGCGCTGGAAGTGGCTGCGCTGTTCATGCATGGCAGCAGCGGCGAGCGTCCGGACTTGTTGCCGGTACGTTCCGGTGATGCCCTCATGCGCGAAGCAACCGCCCTGATGCGGCGGAATATCGAAAGTCCCCTTGCCATTCCCACCGTTGCAGGAAGGCTCAAGGTTGATCAGCGTTTACTTGAAACCCGCTTTCGATCTGAATTCGGCATGACGCCGTTGGCGGTTTATAAATCAATCCGGCTCAGGGAAGCGCGCCGTCTGGTTCAGTCGACGGATCTGACCATCGCGGAGATCGCCGTGCGCTGCGGATACCAAAACGCCAGTGCGATGACCCGCGCCTACCGGCTTGAATTCGGATCTCCTCCAAGGAAGGAGCGGTGATGGGTGGAGCTATGAGAAAAAATGCCGGGAAAACACTTTTATTTTCGGGCTCGGGCCTATTCGCACACCATATTGGTGCTCAATGACCCGCAAACCGGTCACCCGCTAAAACCAAGAGCAGGAACAAAGACATGAAAGCCGCGTACTACGAAAAAAATGGACCGGCCTCCGAGGTGATTATTGTTGGAGATCTCGACGATCCCAAACCGGCTCCAGGCGAAGTTCTGGTGCAGGTGGCAACCTCGGCTCCCAACCCTTCGGATGTGAAATCCCGGGCGGGTGTGCGCGGTCCGATGGCTTTTGAGCGCATCATTCCGCACAGCGATGGTGCCGGCCGCATCGTTGCCGTTGGGGAGGGCGTGAATGAAGAGCGTATCGGCGAGCGGGTCTGGCTTTGGAATGCGGCTTGGAAACGGCCACATGGATCGAACGCCACGCTGGTCGCCCTGCATGAAGAGCAGGCGGTCTATCTGCCTCCGGAGGCAAGTTTCGAGGCGGGCGCTTGTCTCGGCATTCCGGCAATGACCGCGCACCGCTGCCTCTTTGCCGATGGTCCGATCGACGGCCAGGATATTTTGGTGACCGGCGGCGCCGGAACTGTGGGGTCTTATGCCATCCAGATGGCCAAACTGCGCGGTGCCAGGGTGTTCACCACCGTCAGCTCTGAGGAAAAGGCTGAGCACGCGCGGAAGATCGGCGCGGATTTCGTTTTGAACTATCGCACCGAAGATGTTGCTGCAGCCATTTTGGACGCAACGGATGGAAAGGGTGTGGACCGGATCGTCGAGGTGGAGTTCGGAGGCAATCTCTCCGTCACGCAAAAGGTGCTGGCGCAGAACGGAACGGTTGCGGCCTATGGTTCCATGGCGGACCCGGAACCGAAACTTCCGTTTTACCCAATGATGTTTGCCGGGCAGACCTTACGGATGGTGCTGGTCTATGTCCTGCCCGAAGCCGCGCGAACCGCTGCTGTTGTGGACATCACCGGCTGGCTGACCAACAACGAATTGCAGCATCCAGTTGCACGTATATTCCCGCTGGACCAAACTGCCGAAGCCCACGCTTTTGTTGAGGCCGGCACAAAAATTGGTACCACGGTGATCAAGGTCGCGGACCTGTAGGCCAACGCATTCGTCACGGTTCTTGTACTTGATCTAAAGAACAGTTGAGTTCGGACAGGGACCGCGAAAGACTGGTGGTCTGTTCGCACCGTGGCCAGATAACAAGCACAGTGGCCATGAGGCGGCAGATATCAAGACGCGGAAGGGAGGTCCGCAGCAATGTCCATGGAGACCGGCAGCGCCAGCAGATTTCTGATCATCGATGATCACCCGCTGTTTCGCGAAGCGTTGCACAGTGCCGTTGAGCTTGCCTATCCGAACTCAGATACGCTCGATGCAGCCTCACTTGATGAGGCGAACCAGCTTTTGCAGGACGACGCTGGCTTTGATCTGGCGCTCCTGGATCTATCGATGCCCGGCGTCAAGGGAATGGACGGACTGCTGCATTTGAGAACCCATTATCCGCGCCTTCCGGTCGTGGTCGTCTCAGGGGCTGAGGATCCGCCGATCATTGCGCAAGTGCTGGCGTATGGTGCGGCTGGTTTCATTCCGAAATCCTCGAAGAAGACGACGCTGGCCGATGCTATTCAACAGGTTATGAACGGGGCAGTTTATGTGCCGGAAACCTATGCTGATGGTGCGGAAGACCCGATTGATGTTGATACCCGCAAGATGATCGAACGGCTGTCCAGCCTGACGCCTCAGCAGATCCGTGTGTTGCAAATGATCTGCAATGGCCTTCTCAACAAGCAGATTGCCTATGAGCTGTCGGTTGGCGAAACCACGGTCAAGGCGCATGTGTCTGAAATCTTGCGCAAATTGAGTGTTTCCAGCCGGACGCAGGCCGTCATTGAGGTCAATCGCCTTGAGGCGCTGGGCACCGCCAGTCCGTTCGAGCTGTCAACAGCGGCAGCGCCCGCCTAATCGGTCCAATAGCTGATAGAGACTATTCGCCACCGTTTATCAGATGCGTTGCCAGTGCCCGCAATTGGGCCGGTTTCACAGGCTTCGGCATGTGTTCAACACCAAGCCGCTTGGCGTCTTCAACAACAGTTTCGGAGGCATCGGCTGTCGCAAGGATCGCTGGCACTTTGGTTGGCAGGATGGTGAAAAGCTGGGCCAGTGTTTCAGTACCGAGATTGCCATGATCCAGATGGTGATCGGCGATGATCAGGTCCGGGATCCAGCGTAAGCTTTCCAATGCTTCCAGCGCGTCCCGTGTGGACCGCCCAACCTTGAATTCGCAGCCCCAGTTCGCAAGCAGCCCCTCCATTGCTTCAATAACGGCCGGATCATTTTCCAGAACCAATATCTTGCGGCCGGAAAGGTTGCCCTTGGCTGCGGGTGGAGCCGACGGCTGGGCTTCTGCAGTTTGCAAAGCCGGGGGGGTTGAGGCCCTGAGCGCACTGATGCGGAAGACGCTGCCTTTTCCGAGAGATGATTGAACAGAGACCTCATGATTGAGCGCGGTCACAAGACGATTGACAATGGCAAGGCCCAAGCCCAGTCCGGTTCCTTGATCTGCGGCTCCCTCAGATAGTGGTCCGCGATGAAATTCCTCAAAAATCTTTTCCTGCTGGTCTTCCGGAATACCGCGCCCGGTATCGATCACTTCAATCGAAATCCGGTCTCCCTGCCGCCGGGTGCCGATCAAAACACCGCCTTTGTCCGTATAATGGATCGCGTTGGAGATGAGGTTCTGAAGGGCGCGCCGCAGCATCAGCCGGTCGGTGTAGACACAGTCATTTGTCACGGCTACCCGCAGCCGCAGACCCTTCTTTTCGGCCATGGGCCGAAGATCGGACAGGAGACTGTCCAGAATTGGGGGAATCGGCACGGAAGTGAACCGCGGCATCGTCACGCCGGCATCCAGACGCGAAATATCAAGCAGCGTGCGCAAGAGCTCATTCATCGTGTCGAGAGACCTTTCGACCTGCGCAACCATGGCTATTGCCTTGTCCGATTGCTGGAGGTCGTAAAGCGACGAGATCGTCAACTGGGCTGCATTGAGCGGCTGCAGGATGTCGTGACTGGCAGCCGCGAGAAACTGTGTCTTCGACCGGTTGGCCCGCTCGGAGATGTCTTTCTGGCGGGCGAGCTCGACGTTGATTTCTTCCACGCGGCGCAAGGCGGATGTCAGTTCATCGGTTCGCTTCCGGATCTGACCCTCAAGGGAAATGGCCGTTTCAAACAGCGAAAACGCGTTGCGCTGTTGATCAACCGCCTGCTCAACGCGATTGACCAGCGCTGCATTTATCTTTTTCAGCCGGACCGGGTCATCGATATCATAAAGGCTCATGATGGCGTTTCCGGTTCGGCTGGGGGTTTCGCAAAGGCAATTCCGGTGAACGTATGATTGAGGTGCATCGACAGATACTGCTCGCCGTATGTATTGAAGCCGAGCACATTGTAAGCGTCATAGATCGCATTGATGCGCTGAGTCGCCTGCCGGTTTTGCGCATCAATCCGGCGAAGGGCGCAGTCGAACCCGAGGACAAAATCGATGCCGCCGATTTCCGCATCGACACTTTCAAACGCTTCCCGCGTTGACCTGCTCATGCCCGTGGGCTCGGCAACGGTCAGGACAATCCCGTCGTCGATTGCACAGAAGAAGGAGAGCGACCCGTCCGGGTTTACCTTCTGCACCGAGCGGCAGTAATACTCACCGCCCACCCGAACCACGAGCGGATGGGACGCAAAACTCAGCGGAGACAGCGACGAAGGATCAAGCCCGACAGCGAGGGCATATTCGGACGCAGCTTCAGCGGCGTTGAATTCGTAGATAATCCTGCGTGCCGGATCAGAGCGGGTGACAACCAGCTTTCGGTCGGTCGGAATGAAGTTGTCGGTCTTGAAGATCTTGAAAGGGATGCGGCTGCGGCACAAAAGGACGATGGCGCAATTATCCCCTGCTGCCCCGTTGAGGATCAGGGAGGTCTTTGAAAAATGCATGCTGTCGCCAGCGGAGCCGCCAAGAAGAGGAATGTCCTCCAAAGCCCAGTGCAGGGCAGCTGTGACCATCTCCTCCACAACGGAAAGTCCGTCGATCAGGCAAAGGGCAAAGGTGTCGCCTTTGTCTTCCGTGCCTGGAAATGGTGCCGGGTCGTGTTCAAAGGCCTGCCGTTCGCGTTTCACCTGGGCAACGATGCGGTCAAAACCGATGGATCGGATCCCGTCGATCCTGAAAGGCGTGATTGAAAACTGGTCTTTCGGAAACAGGATGACCAGGCACCGACCGGCACCCTCATCCACGCCGCCGATTTCGTCGGCTGTCGAACACGCGGCATATGGCAAACCGCCAGCGTGATCTGCCATTCTCGACTGAATTAACTCCACCGGAAAACTGTCCTGGGAATAAAAAATCAGTCCGAGGGAATACGCCAAAGATTGAGCGGCGGCCTCCAGATCTGCCCAAAAACGAGCATCGTCTGGCTGGCGAGCGGTCAAAGCCAAGACCCCGCAGCCGTATTGCGTCCAGGCATTCGCGTCCAAAGTATCCTCCCAGATGACAGCGGCCTCATGTCTCTGGGATTGCCGTCACCACTATAAATTTGTAGCTGTTGAAACGAAGACTTGTAAAGCGAGCCTGGTTCCTGCTCTGGTCGCGGTATCGGATTTGGAGGGCGTGACCTAAAGTACAGTGTACAGGGACAGCACTCTGTTCTTTTCTATGAACCAACGATTTTAGAAAAAATCGGCTTTGGAGGACCACAATGGACATATCGGGCAGTCAGGTGATTGCAGCATCTCGGGATGCTGTCTGGGCCGCACTGAATGATGCGGAGATTTTGAAAGCCAGCATTCCCGGTTGTGAATCCCTCGAAAAGACATCCGACACCGAAATGACCGCAGCCGTGACCTCAAAGATTGGTCCGGTGAAAGCCAAGTTCAAAGGTGCGGTCACCCTTGAGAACATCAATGCTCCGGAGAGCTATACAATCGTCGGCGAAGGCAAGGGTGGCGTGGCCGGATTTGCGAAAGGCTCCGCAGACGTGAAGCTGACCGAAGTCGAAGGCGGCACGTTGCTGGAGTACACCGCCAAGGCACAGGTTGGCGGCAAGTTGGCGCAGCTTGGCAGCCGGCTGATCGATTCCACTGCGAAGAAAATGGCGGAAGACTTTTTCGCAAAGTTCTCTGAAGCCGTTGCCGGTCCTGCACCGGCAGCAGAAGAAACCACCGAAACGGTTGCAGAGGCGTCTGCTGGAAACGCGGAGGAATTGGATCCCGGCGTTGCAGAAGAAGCCAAGCGGCTCGCCGTTGAAGACACCCCTTCCGGGGTCGTTCACGCTCTGGAAGAAGCTGAACATGTCGTCGAAGACCAGTTGCACAAGGCGGAAGAAAACATTGAAGCGGCGGCCGGGCGTGGTGCCTTTGGTGGCCCCATGGTCTGGGGGCTGATTGCCTTGGCAGGCCTCATTGTCGTGTTGGCCTTGGCGAGCTGAATTTGACTGCCGCCCTTTTGGCGGCAGTTGACGTTTGGTCCGGTGTTTTGGAAAGTCTCTGGATGGAGGATCCGGGACTGACTTTAGAGCCAGACCGGACAAGCCGAACAACCGGCGCTAAGCCGGAGGAAATTGGATCAGAAGACCCTTTGGACGCGGGTGTTCCGATCTGGAAGTATCTGAGGGAGAAGAATTCATGGCAAAAGTGTCGATGGTGCTGAACGGTAAGTCCGTTTCGGCAGATGTGGAGGACCGCACGCTTCTGGTCGGGTTCATCCGGGATGTGCGCGGTTTGACCGGAACCCATGTGGGCTGCGACACCTCGCAGTGCGGAGCCTGTGTCGTGCATGTGAACGGCAAGGCCGTGAAATCCTGTACCATGCTGGCCGCTCAGGCCGATGGCGCCGAGGTTGTGACCCTGGAAGGCGTCGGCAGTGCGGACAATCTGCATCCGGTCCAGGCAGCTTTCCGCGAACATCACGGTCTGCAGTGCGGCTTCTGTACGCCGGGAATGATCATGAGCGCGATCGACATGATCAACCGCCATGGTGCTGGCAATCTTGATGAAAAAACCATCCGCCACGAGCTGGAAGGCAACATCTGCCGCTGCACCGGTTACCAGAACATCGTCAAGGCGATCAAATCCGCTTCTGATCAGATGGCCGGAATGGCCCAGGCCGCCGAGTAACACCAGTTACTCGCAGCAATCTCGCATGCGCTTAAGTGCATGGGACGGATACACGGCCTGACTGTCCATGTGTTGCCGGGAGGAACGGTGCTGCACAGACGGTAGAGGCCAAAGCCACACAGTTTTAGGGAGAGAGTGATGGCAGTAGAAGGGATTGGCGCCCGCGCCCTGCGCAAGGAAGACAAGCGTTTTATCACCGGCAAGGGCAAGTACACCGATGACATGACCATGCCGGGCATGGGCTATGCCGCCTTTGTGCGGTCACCGCACGCACATGCAAAAGTCACAAGCATTGATGCCGAGGCCGCTTTGGCGATGCCAGGTGTTGATGCCGTTCTGACTGGCGATCAACTGGTTGGCGACGGGATTGGGAATCTGATCTGCGGCTGGATGATCCATTCCAAAGACGGCACGCCGATGAAAATGGGCGGATGGCGCGCGCTCGAGCCAGAAATCGTCCGCCATGTGGGTCAAGCTGTAGCTGTGGTCATTGCCGATACGCAGGCCCAAGCTCGGGATGCTGCCGATGCGGTGGTTGTCGATTACGAGGAACTGGACGCCGTTGTCGATCCGTTGGATGCATTGAAACCCGGCGCGCCGCAGCTCCACCCGGAGGCCGAAGGTAACCTGATTTTCGATTGGGAAATCGGCGACGAGGCTGCCACGAACGATGCCTTTGAAAAGGCCGCTCACGTCACCAAGATGGAGATCCACAACAACCGTCTGGTGCCGAACCCGATGGAGCCGCGCGCGGCGCTTGCCGGATATGATGATGCCGAAGAGCACTACACGCTCTACACCACATCACAGAACCCGCATGTGGCCCGTTTGGTGCTGTCCGCGTTTTATGCCGTTGCGCCGGAACACAAACTCCGGGTGATCGCGCCGGATGTCGGCGGTGGATTCGGGTCCAAGATCTATATCTACCCGGAAGAAATGGTCTGCCTGTGGGCATCCAAGCGCGTCGGACGCCCGGTCAAGTGGGTCTCGGATCGCACCGAGGCGTTCCTGACGGATGCGCATGGCCGTGATCACCGCTCTGAAGCGGAATTGGCGCTCGATGCCGACAACAAGATCCTTGGCTTCCGCGTTAAAACGGTTGCGAACATTGGCGCTTATATGTCGCTGTTCTCATCGTCCGTACCGACATATCTCTACGCAACGCTGCTGTCGGGACAGTACGATATTCCGGCCATCCACGCCAACGTGAAAGCGGTCTACACCAACACGACCCCGGTTGACGCCTATCGCGGCGCTGGGCGTCCGGAAGCGACCTATCTGGTTGAGCGCATGATGGAAACGGCGGCACGCGAAGTCGGATTGTCTCCGGCAGAGTTCCGACGAAAGAACTTCATCCGGGCCTTCCCGCATCAGACTCCGGTGATCATGTGTTACGACGCCGGCGACTATGATGCGACGCTGGATGCGGCGTTGAAGGCGGCTGACTACGATGGTTTTGCCGCCCGCAAGGCGGAAGCCGCGTCCCGAGGCAAGCTGCGCGGCATTGGTCTCAGCTGTTACATCGAAGCTTGCGGTATTGCGCCGTCAGCTGCGGTCGGATCACTCGGTGCTGGCGTTGGTCTTTGGGAATCTGCCGAAGTCCGGGTCAATCCGGTTGGCACCATTGAGGTTCTGACAGGCTCGCACAGCCACGGTCAGGGGCACGAAACCACTTTTGCCCAGCTGATCAGTGAGCGGTTTGGCCTCGACACCGATTCGGTTTCCATCGTCCACGGCGACACCGACAAGGTGCAGTTCGGCATGGGCACCTATGGGTCCCGCTCCGGTGCAGTCGGCATGTCTGCGATCGTCAAGGCGCTCGACAAGGTCGAATCCAAGGCCAAGAAGATCGCAGCGCACCTGATGGAAGCCGCCGAAGGTGACATCCAGATCGAGGGCGGCGAGCTGAAAGTGGCCGGCACCGACAAGAAGCTGACCTTCACTGAGGTCGCGCTTGCGGCTTATACCGCGCACAACCTGCCGGAGGGCATGGAGCCGGGCTTGAAAGAAGGTGCATTCTACGACCCGACCAACTTCACCTTCCCGGCAGGAACGTATGTCTGTGAGGTCGAGATCGATCCGGAAACCGGAAAGACGGAAATCGTCAACTTCACGGCTGCGGATGACTTCGGCAAGATCATCAATCCGATGATTGTGGAAGGCCAGGTCCACGGCGGGATCACGCAAGGTATTGGCCAAGCGCTCCTTGAAAATGCCGCCTATGACGAAGGCGGTCAGCTTCTGACGGCATCCTACATGGACTACACCATGCCGCGCGCGGACGACGTGCCGTCCTACCAGCTTTCCACCCATGTTACGGAGTGCCCGGGCAATCCGCTTGGCATGAAAGGCTGCGGCGAGGCGGGGGCGATCGGTTCTCCACCAGCTGTGATCAATGCGATCACGGATGCTTTGGGCTCCAATGACCTGACTATGCCGGCAACACCGGAGCGAGTCTGGGCGCTGGCGCAGTCCGGCATGAAGCAGGCAGCCGAGTAAGGCCGTTGGCGAACATCATTCCGGGCGGTTTGCGCCGCCCGCCTAATTGAGAAGTTATTTTGGGGAGACCCTGAAATGTATGAAACAAACTATCACCGGGCCGGTTCGGCTGCCGAAGCCGCGGACCTGCTTGCAAAAGCTGACGACGGCAAAATCCTGGGCGGCGGCCAAACCCTGCTGCCGACCATGAAGCAGCGCCTCGCAGCGCCGTCCGATCTTGTGGATGTGACCCAGATCGCCGAAATGAAGGGCATCTGCGCTGACGGCGACGGGGTCGCCATCGGCGCGGCGACCACCCATGCGGAAGTCGCGTCCAACGATATAGTCAAATCCAAACTGCCGGGCCTTGCGTCTCTGGCAGGCGGCATTGGTGACCCGGCGGTCCGTCACATGGGTACGATCGGCGGTTCCATCGCCAACAACGATCCCGCCGCTGACTATCCGTCCGCGCTTGTGGCGCTGGGCGCGACTGTTGTCACCAACAAGCGGGAACTTTCCGCAGAAGACTTCTTCACCGGGATGTTCGAGACCGCTCTAGACGAAGACGAAGTGGTTCAGTCCGTGAAGTTCCCGGGAGCTCAGAAGAGCGCATATGCCAAATATCCGAACCCGGCATCCCGTTACGCCATGGCCGGTGTGTTCGTTGCTCAGGGCTCAGATGGGGCCGTAAAGGTTGCTGTCACCGGAGCAGGGCAAGATGGCGTTTTCCGTATGAACGACATGGAAGCCGCTCTTGGCAGCAACTGGTCGGCGGACGCGGTTTCCGGTATTGCGCCGAATGCGGATGACCTCTTGTCGGATCTGCACGGTTCGGCTGCTTACCGCGCCAATCTTGTGACTGTCATGGCAAAACGAGCTGTGGCTGCGGCTGGGTGATAACTGGCTTTCAGTCCTTCGGTGTGCGCTGTCCCGGTCTTGAGCCGGGACCTAATCGAGGTTGACCCCGGCGCGCGGCCGGGGAATCAACGGCTGAAGTCGAACGTCCCGAACCCCTCTCCCCAATCGGAGAGGGGTTTTCTTTTGCGCAGTTCACCGGACTTGAGAACGACCCCAGACTTTTGCAAAACAAGTGGGACACCAGCGAAACGGATCCCATGACCAAAGTTCTTTGCATCGCGCTCAATCCCACCATCGATGTTTCCTGTGATGCAGAGCGGGTGCAGTCCATGCACAAGACGCGCACCACCAATCAGCGGCAGGATCCGGGCGGTGGCGGTGTCAACGTAGCGCGGGTGATTTCCGAACTCGGCGGAGATCCGGAACTGACCTATCTGTCGGGCGGCGCAACGGGAATTCTGCTGGATGCTTTTCTGGCCGAAACCGGAATTGCCCTGCACCGGTTTCCTATTTCGAATCCGGTCCGGATGGCGTTTGCGGTGCACGAGGAAACCTCGGGGATTGAATACCGGTTTGTACCGGAAGGACCGGAGGTGGCCAGCAGCGAGCTCCAGCCGATCATTGATCTCCTTGGTGAAACCGATGCGGACTATGTGGTGGCCAGCGGATCCTTGCCGCGCGGTGTCCCGGAAGACACCTATGCGAAGATGATTGATCCAGTCGTTCAGCGCGGGGGGCGGTTTGTGATCGACACGTCCGGGCCTGCTTTGAAAGCGGCGCTGGATCATGGAAACGTCTTTTTGTTCAAACCAAGTTTGGGCGAACTTCAAAAGCTTGCAGGCCGGCCGCTTGACGAAGACGGCGTGCGGAATTTCGCGAAAGAAATGGTCGATAAAGGCGCTGCAGAAAACGTCACAGTCACGCTGGGCACAAAGGGCGCGCTTCTGGTTAACAAGGATACCGTCTTGCGGGTGCCTGCCCGGCATGTTGCGGCAAAGTCAGCCGTTGGTGCAGGCGATAGTTTTGTTGGCGCGCTGGTCTGGTCGCTGACGGAAGGACACCCGATGGAGGAGGCCTTCCGGCTGGGGGTGGCGGCTGGCGCTGCAACGGCCTTGACCTCCGGCACTGAACTCTGCCGCAAGACGGACGTCCTTTCGCTCTATGAAGCGGAGAAGGCCGAGCGCCTCTAGCTCATTGGAGAGCCAGGCCCTGAGAGCCCAGACAGGCCCGCCAAACGGGCGAGCAGAACAGCAACGTTCTTGACTTCGAATTTTTTCAAGAGCCGGGCCCGTACATCTTCGACAGTGCGTGGCGAAAGGCCAAGGTCGCGGGCGATTTCCTTGCTCGTCTTGCCCTGAGACAACAACAGGACAACTTCCCGCTCCCGTTTGGTGAGCTGTGGGCCGCTGTCCTTTGTTTCTATCAAGGCAAAACTCAGAACGGTCCGCGCCAGTGGATCTTCAGGTGTCAGCGTCCGTGCGCGGAACCGGCACCAGATCCGGTTTCCGTCGGCACACCGCATCAGCCGCTCATCCGAATACGGTAAGGATTGTCGCAAGGGTCCCAGTCCGATGTCCCGAACCTGATGAAACTCGTGATCCGTTCCGTAGAGCAGCCGAAAGCTCTGGCCGATCAGATCTTCCTTCTCATATCCGAACATCTGCGCAAATGTGTCGTTGCAGGTACGGATAACCCGATGTTCGGTCAGAACAAGACCCATCGGGGCATGGTCGTAAGCTATTTGGTCGAGCTCAAGCATAAGTCACCGTGATTGTACGGTGTAGGAACCGTAGGTAGTTCGTAGCATAGTTTATCGATGAGGTGCCAACAATGAGCTTGCTACGATGTGTGCGATTTTCACCGGATTGTCCCGGGCATGACCGAAAGCAGGCCACAGTGGGCGGATGCATTGGAGTGCGCGATCGCTATGACCGCGGGCAAACAGGCCAGACCTCTCATCAGAGGCGGCATGTAGGATCAAAAGCATGTTGACCGGACCGGCAAACTCAAAAATTGTGTAGGCTATGGACCTGGCACTCTGGGGTTGGCGCTAAAGCCGGACGACGATGCCGGAGTAATTGATACGCTTGTTTCAGTGAAGGCAGTCGCGCGTTCGTTGGTCGAGCTGCTGGTAAAGCCGCACTAAGCGGGACAGCAAAAGGGGAGTAGCTATGCGTTTGGGAAAAGTCGGAACAGGCCTGATCAGTGCCTTGGCATTGTCTGCCAGCATGGGGTTGGCCCATGCAAAAAGCGATATCACGGTGGCCATGCAGCTGGAACCACCGCACCTCGACCCAACCAGTGCGGCTGCCGGCGCTATTGATTCGGTCCTTTATTCAAATGTCTTTGAAGGACTGACCCGGTTCGGACCGGACGGATCCATTTTGCGCGGCCTCGCCGAGAGCTGGGAGATTTCCGAAGACGGCAAGACCTACACTTTCAAACTGCAGTCCGGCGTCAAGTTCCACGATGGCACCGAGATGACGGCCGAAGACGTGAAATTCAGTCTGGACCGTGCGCGATCGGATGACAGCCAGAATGCGCAAAAAGCGCTGTTCACCGGCATTGAATCCGTTGAAGTTGTCGACCCGCAGACCGTGGCGGTCACGCTCTCAGCGCCAAATGGCAGTCTGTTGTTCAACTTGGCTTGGGGCGATGCGGTGATCGTTGCGCCGGAGTCGATTGAAAACATCAAAACCAACCCGATCGGCACGGGCGCATTCAGGTTCTCTAATTGGGTTCAGGGTGACCGGATCGATCTTGAGAAGAACGCTGATTATTGGGGCACGCCCGCCAAACTGGACAATGTGACCTTCAAGTTCATTTCCGATCCGACCGCAGCTTTCGCCGCTGTGATGGCGGAAGACGTCAATGCGTTTGTTGGTTTTCCTGCACCTGAAAACCTTCCGCAATTCGAGGCTGATCCGCGGTTTCAGGTGTTGGTTGGATCGACCGAAGGCGAGACGATCCTGTCAACCAACAACAAGCTGCCGCCGCTTGACAACGTTAAGGTACGCGAGGCGATCGCGCATGCCATCGACCGTCAGGCAATTATTGATGGCGCCATGTTCGGCTATGGCACGCCAATCGGCACACACTTTGCCCCGCACAATCCGGACTATGTCGATCTGACCGCCAACAGCGCCTACGACCCGGAACTCTCCAAAAAGCTGCTGGCGGAAGCGGGCTACCCGGATGGATTTACGACGACCCTGAAACTGCCGCCGCCCTCCTATGCCCGCCGGGGAGGGGAAATCATTGCCGCGCAGCTGCGCGCTGTCGGCATTGAAACCGAGATCTCTAATCTGGAATGGGCGCAGTGGCTGGAACAAGTGTTCCGTGGCAAGGACTATGGTCTGACAATCGTCAGTCACGTGGAACCGATGGATATCGGCATCTATGCTCGCCCGGATTATTACTTCCAGTACGACAATCCCGAGTTCCAGAAGCTCTTTGAAAACCTCACCGCCGAAAACGATCCGGAAAAGCGGTCCGAGCTTTTGAAACAGGCTCAGGAAATGCTCTCTAAGGACTATGTGAACGGCTATCTGTTCCAGCTGGCCTTCCCGACGGTGGCAAATGCGAAGATCCGGGGCCTTTGGGTCAACCAGCCAACCCCTGCGGCAGATATGACGGCTGTCTATTGGGAGGAGTGATCCCGACGCGACCTTAACTCCTCAAGCGTTTCAACCCACCGGAACGCGGGGTTAAGCATCACCTTGAGGGGGCTTGGCACCGTGAAACCCGTGCCACGCTTCCTCAAGGTGAGCCTTCAGTCTCTTGGTTTTGCGAAGAGATTGAAATCAGATGACATAGCGCCGGCTCGGCGTTCCAAGCCGAAGTTAACGCTATGGCAAGGGCGGCTTTTGCCGGTTGCCGAACAGAAAGTCCATGCTCCACTATTTTCTAAAACGTCTGTTGTCTTTGAGCTTGAGCCTGGTCGCTGCGTCGATCGTGATTTTTCTGGCGCTCGAAGTCGTGCCGGGCGATCCGGCAGCTTACATGCTCGGCCTCAATGCGCAGGAAGACACGCTCCAGGCGCTCCGCGAAGAACTGGGACTGACGGGCTCCATCTTTCAACGGTACCTGTCCTGGGCCGGCGGGCTGTTGGTTGGAGACTTTGGTGTTTCCTATACCTACCGGACGCCCGTGTCCGAGATGATCGGTGACCGGCTGTGGGTATCTCTGCCGCTGGCGATTTACGCCCTCACGCTCAGCACACTGATCGCCTTCCCAGCGGGTATCTGGGCGGCTTCCCGCAGAGGCTCGGCCGCCGATGCGTCTGTTATGGGTGTGACCCAGCTTGGCGTCGCAATTCCGAACTTCTGGTTTGCAATGCTGATGGTGCTTGTGTTCGCCATTAATTTGCGCTGGTTTTCCGCGGGCGGATTTCCGGGCTGGGATGCCGGGTTTTTCGCAGGCATGAAGGCCTTGACCCTTCCAGCGATCGCGCTGGCGTTGCCGCAAGCCAGCATCCTGACGCGCGTGATGCGGTCCAGTTTACTGGACACGCTGAATGAAGACTTCATCCGGACAGCACGGGCAAAAGGTTTGACCAAGGGGCAGGCGCTCTGGCGGCATGCCGTGCGCAACGCCTTGATCCCAGTGCTCACCATTCTCGGTTTGCAATTCTCATTCTTGCTGGCCGGGGCGATCATTATTGAAAATGTCTTCTTTTTACCCGGTCTCGGCCGTCTGGTGTTCCAGTCGATCAGCGCCCGCGATCTCATTGTCGTTGAAAGCGTGGTGATGCTTCTGGTGTTCGCGGTAATCGTCGTCAATTTCGCGGTCGACATGGCCTATGCCTGGGTTGATCCGCGCCTGCGGAGGCGCCGCTGATGAGCGTCCTGTTTCACAGCCGTACCCTGTTGCCGGGCCTGTTTCTGTCACTTGTGTTCGTTGCGGCGGCGCTGATCAGCCTTGTCTGGGTGCCGTATGATACGACCGTTTTGAACATCGCCAACCGGATGAAGCTGCCAAGTTGGGAGCATTGGCTGGGCACGGATCAGTTTGGCCGGGACATTTTGAGCATGATCATGGTCGGTGCCCGCACGTCCATTGCCGTCGCGCTGGTCGCGGTCGGCATCGGCATGTCTATCGGCGTGCCTCTTGGTCTGGCCGCCGCCGCGCGCAAAGGCGGCTGGTTGGATGAGGTAATCATGCGCGCAAACGATCTGGTGTTTGCTTTCCCGAGCCTTTTGATCGCGGTGATGATCACCGCGGTTTTCGGGGCATCCGCGCTCAACGCCATCATTGCGATCGGTATCTTCAACATTCCGGTCTTTGCCCGGTTGACGCGTGGCGCGGCACTGTCCTTGTGGAACCGGGACTACATTCTGGCGGCCCGTGTTGCAGGCAAAGGGCCGGCCCGGATATCGCTGGAACACATCCTGCCGAACGTTGCCAATTTGCTGATCGTGCAAGGCACGATCCAGTTTTCCCTCGGCATTCTGGCCGAAGCGGGCTTGAGTTATGTTGGTCTCGGCGCTCAGCCGCCAACGGCGAGCTGGGGGCGGATGCTCGCCGACAGCCAGACGATGATCTCACTGGCCCCGCATCTGGCATTGTTTCCTGGCCTGGCGATCCTTTTGACCGTGCTCGGTCTCAACCTGATGGGCGATGGCCTTCGGGATCTTCTCGATCCGAAACTGCGAAGGGCGCGCGTATGAGCCTTCTGGACATCCAAAACCTCTCCTTGTCCATCCACGGGATCCCGGTTCTCATAGATGTTTCAATGCGGGTTGCACCGGGCCGGATCCTGGGCGTGATTGGGGAAAGCGGCTCGGGCAAGTCCATGTCGGCTTTCAGCGTCATGCAACTCTTGCCAAATGGAACCTCCTGCTCCGGCAAGATCTCGCTCGCCGGACAAGATGTCCTGGCACTCAGCGAGCCGGACCTCTGCCGCATTCGCGGGCGGGATGTCGGTATGGTGTTTCAGGAGCCCATGACCGCGCTCAACCCGCTGCAAACCATCGGGGCGCAGGTGGCTGAGACCATTCTGGTGCACGAAAACGTTTCAAAATCCGAGGCGATGGTCCGGGCCGCCGAAGCGCTGCGCCGGGCAGAACTCCCCCAGGATAAGTTTCCTTTGAGCCGCTATCCGCATGAACTCTCTGGAGGCCAAAGGCAGCGCGTGGTGATCGCGATGGCGATTGCCCTGCGGCCAAAGCTCTTGATCGCGGATGAGCCGACGACTGCGCTGGACGTCACCACCCAAGCTCAAATTCTGGAGCTTTTGAAAAAGCTGGTGTCGGAAGACAGCATGGGTCTGATGCTGATCAGCCATGATTTGGCGGTCGTTGCAGACCTTGCCGATGATCTGGTGATCATGAAGAACGGTGAAGTGGTTGAAGCAGGGCCTGCAGACATGGTCTTCCGCACCATGCAGCACCCCTATTCCAAGGCTTTGCTTGCCGCCTCAAGTCATGTGCCGGACCGGGAGGGGCTCGTACAGGAGAAACCACTTCTGAAGGTTCAGAATGTTGTTCGGGACTACGTCACACACACACACGGCTGGTGGGGCAAGACCGTCCACTTCCGAGCGGTGAACACTGTCAGCTTTGAAATCAAGAAGGGCGAAAGCCTTGGCCTTGTGGGTGAATCTGGCTGCGGAAAATCCACGTTGACCCGGGCCATTTTGGGTCTTGAAGAAGTTCAGAGCGGCGAGATCCTGTTCGATGGTCAACCGGTCTTTACCCATCACCACGCCAACCTTGCGGTCCGCCGCAGGATGCAGGTGGTGTTTCAGGATCCATACGGCAGCTTCAATCCACGCTGGAAGGTTGAACGTCTGATCACCGAGCCATTTCATTTGTTGGACAACCCGCCGAAGGGCGCGGAGCGGGACCGGGCAATTGCCGAGGCGCTGGAGAGCGTCGGCCTGACCGTTGAGGACCGGCACAAATACATCCACGAGTTCAGTGGTGGCCAGCGGCAGCGGATCGCAATTGCCCGGGCGCTCATCATCAAGCCGGATCTGATTATTCTGGATGAAGCGGTGTCCGCGCTCGATGTCTCCGTCCGCGCGCAGGTTCTGGATTTGCTGGCGGATTTGAGTGACCGGCTCGATCTCACCTATCTGTTTATTAGCCATGACCTGTCCGTTGTTCGCTCGATCACTGACCGGGTGCTGGTCATGAAATCCGGCGAAATCGTTGAGGAAGGCCCGACCGGGGCCGTCTTTGATGCGCCCAAACACGATTACACAAAACAATTGGTCGCCGCCGCGCCGGTTTTGCCGGCCGATATCACCGCGGCCTGAGGAGGAACAATGCGCAACGAGTTGGATCTCTGGTTCGATCCGGCCAAGTGCCTGATCAATGGTGAGTGGACCGCACCTTCAGGCGGCGGCACGCTGCCGCTTTTCAACCCATCGACAGGGGAAGAGATCGGGGCAATTGCCCGGGGCACATCGGAGGACATTGACGCCGCCGTTGCAGCCGCCGAAGCGGCCCGGCACGGCGTTTGGGGCAAGACATCGGCGGTCGAGCGCGGACGAATCCTCTTCAAACTGCGCGAACTGGTCTTGGAAAAGGTCGAAGATCTTGCCCGGATCGAGGCGATTGATGTCGGCAAACCGCTGAAACAGGCCCGCGCTGACGCCATCGCCCTTGCCCGGTATCTGGAATTCTATGGTGGCGCCGCAGACAAGCTCCACGGCGAGACCATTCCCTATCTCGACGGCTACACGGTTTACACCCTGCGCGAACCGCACGGCGTCACCGGTCACATCGTTCCGTGGAACTATCCGATGCAGATCATCGGCCGGTCGATTGGAGCTGCGCTGGCAACCGGCAACGCCTGTGTTTTGAAGCCTGCGGAAGATGCCTGCCTGACCGCCCTTGCCTTCGCCGATCTTGCCAAGGCAGCGGGTTTGCCGGACGGGGTGTTGAACGTCGTGCCGGGGCTTGGGTCGGAGGCGGGCGCTGCGCTTTCGTCTCATCCGGGCATTCATCATGTCAGCTTTACCGGTTCCGTTGCGACCGGCGTGCACATTCAAACGGCAGCTGCCAAAAACGTCATTCCGGTCACCCTGGAGCTTGGCGGAAAATCACCGCAGCTTGTGTTTGATGATGCCGACCTCGACGCGGCCCTGCCGTTCCTGGTGAATGCCGGGATTCAGAACGCGGGTCAGACCTGTTCGGCCTCCTCCCGCATTCTGGTTCAGCGCGGGCTTTATGACCAGGCGGTCGAGCGCATGGCCGGACGGTACGGCGCACTCAAGGTGGGACCGGCGCTCTCCGATCTGGATGTCGGGCCACTTATCTCGAAAAAGCAGCAGGGCATTGTTTCAACCTTCATCGACCGCGGCGCAGATCTGGAAAAGGCCGCTGAAGCCGTTTTGCAGGATGCGCCAGAGGGCGGCAGCTATGTGACCCCGACGCTCTTTGCCGGGGTCAAGCCGGATCATGTTCTGGCCCGCGACGAGATTTTTGGCCCCGTTCAGGTGATCATTCCTTTCGATGATGAGGACGAAGCCGTCGCGATTGCCAACGGCACGGACTATGGCCTTGTTGCTAGCATTTGGAGCCGGGACGGCGCCCGCCAGATGCGGCTTGCCAAAAAAATCCGCACCGGCCAGGTGTTCATCAACAACTATGGCGCGGGCGGTGGCGTGGAATTGCCCTTTGGTGGCATGGGCAAGTCCGGTCACGGCCGGGAAAAGGGCTTTGAAGCCCTATACGGCTTCACCACGCTGAAAACAGTTGCCGCCTATCACGGCTGATCCTCAAAACGATAAATGATTTAAGGGAGTTGGACCCATGAGATTGCAGGGCAAAACAGCGATTATCACCGGCGGCGCGTCCGGTTTTGGCGCAGGCATCGTGCGCAAGTTCGCAGCGGAAGGCGCCAAAGTTCTGATTGCGGATCTCAATCTCGAATTGGCGGAAGAAGTCGCCGCAGAAGTGGGCGGCTTCGCCACAAAAGCCGATGTTGCCAGCAATGCCAGTGTGGCTGAACTAGCCGAAATTGCTGCTACCAAACTCGGCGGTGTCGACATTCTGGTCAACAATGCCGGGATCACCCATCTGCCGAAGCCGATGCAGGACGTTACCGAGGACGAATTCGACCGCGTGATGGCGGTCAACTGCAAGTCCGTTTACCTGATGGCGAAGCACTTCGTTCCCGGAATGATCGAACGTGGCTCCGGCGCGATCCTGAATGTCGCCTCCACGGCCGGTCTCAGCCCGCGCCCGAACCTCAATTGGTACAACGCTTCCAAGGGGTGGATGATCACCGCAACCAAGACGATGGCGGTCGAACTGGCACCGAAGGGTGTCCGCGTCAATGCGCTCTGCCCGGTCGCCGGTGAAACCCCGCTCCTGAAAAGTTTTATGGGCGAGGACACGCCGGAAATGCGGGCAAAATTCCTCTCCACCATCCCGATCGGCCGCTTCTCGACACCCGAAGATCTCGGCAACGCGGCCTGCTATCTCTGCTCGGACGAAGCCTCGATGATCACCGGTGTTGCCATGGAAGTTGATGGTGGGCGGTGTATTTGAGGAGACGGGCTTGTTCTGATTTTCACCTTGGTGTCATCCCGGACGCAGCGGGGCGGCGATCCGGGATCCACTCGAGCGCAGAGCATTTTTCGTTAGTCTCCCAAACCCATCGCAATTCCTTCACTCAACGCATGCTGCGCTGCAAGATATTTTAAATATAAAATTTCATACTTGAAATATCTGAAAATCGAGCGCAGGATCAGACCCAGACGTTTTGGCTAAGATCAGATCCGGGGAGAATGAACGTGCGCATCGTGTGTCTTGGAGGCGGGCCGGCCGGTCTTTACTTCGCCATTTCGATGAAGCTGCGGGACAGCTCTCACGAGATCACCGTGATTGAGCGCAATAAGGCGGACGACACCTTCGGCTGGGGCGTGGTTCTGTCCGACGAAACCCTGGACAATCTGGCTGCCAACGATCCGGCCAGCGCGGAAACAATCCGCGCGAATTTCGCCTATTGGGATGACATCGCGCTGTTGGTGGGTCAAGAAAAACAGCTGTCCAGCGGCCACGGCTTCTGCGGCATCGGCCGCAAGAAACTCTTGCTCTTGCTTCAGGAGCGCGCCCGCGAACTCGGCGTTGAATTGAAGTTTGAAACCGAAGTCGGCAGCGCCGAAGACTACCGCAAGGATTACGATCTTGTGGTTGCCGCCGATGGCCTAAATTCCAGGACCCGCACGCTTTACGGCGATACATTCAAGCCGGACATCGATGTGCGCAAATGCCACTTCGTCTGGCTCGGCACCCATCAGACCTTCTCCGACGCCTTCACCTTTATTTTTGAAAAAACCGAACACGGCTGGGTTTGGGCGCACGCCTATCAGTTCGACGATGATACGGCGACGTTCATTGTCGAGTGTATGCCGGAAACCTTTGAGGCGTTCGGGTTTGGCGAGATGAGCCAGCAGGAAAGCATCAAGACCTGCGAGGCGATTTTCAAGGATCACTTGGGCGGTCACAGCCTGATGACAAACGCCAACCACATTCGCGGATCCGCCTGGATCCAGTTCCCGCGGGTGCTGTGCGAGAAATGGTCTCACGAGAACGTTGTCCTGATGGGCGATGCGGCCGCGACAGCGCATTTTTCCATCGGTTCCGGGTCAAAGCTGGCTTTGGAATCCGCCATTTCGCTGGCGGACCTGCTGCACAGCGAGCCGGATCTGGCCCACGCCTTTGCGATTTATGAGGATCAGCGCCGCCTGGAAGTCTTGCGCCTGCAGTCTGCCGCGCGCAACTCGCTGGAGTGGTTCGAAAATGTCGAGCGCTACCTCCATCTTGATCCGGTCCAGCTGAACTATTCGCTGCTCACCCGGTCGCAGCGGATCAGCCATGAAAACCTGCGCGAGCGGGATCCGAAATGGCTCGCAAGCGCTGAAAGCTGGTTCATGGGCGAGGCCCGGAAAGATGCCGGCCTGCCAGTTGCAGACAATGAAAACACGCCGCCGCGCGCGCCGATGTTTGCGCCATTCAAACTGCGTGAGATGGAGCTGAAAAGCCGGATCGTCGTCTCGCCGATGGCGCAGTACAAGGCCGTGGATGGCTGTCCGACCGATTGGCACCTGACCCATTATGGGGAGCGAGCGAAAGGCGGTGCCGGACTCGTCTATGTCGAGATGACCTGTGTGAGCCCGGAAGGCCGCATCACTCCGGGCTGCCCGGGGCTCTATGCACCGGAGCACGAGACCGCCTGGCGGCGCCTCACCGACTTTGTGCACGGAAACACGGACGCAAAGATCGCCTGCCAGATCGGTCATTCCGGCCGCAAGGGCTCGACCAACCTCGGCTGGGAAGGCATGGATTTACCGCTTGAAGACGGCAACTGGGATTTGGTTTCGGCTTCCGCAATTCCCTGGTCGTCGCGCAATGCGACCCCGCGCGAAATCACGCGCGCGGAAATGGACCAGATCCGCGATCAGTTTGTGGCTTCGGCTGAGATGGCGGACCGCGCCGGTTTCGATATGATCGAGTTGCACGCAGCCCACGGCTATTTGTTGTCGTCC
This sequence comes from Roseibium sp. R5, assembly GCF_055755305.1. Lineage (NCBI taxonomy): Bacteria > Pseudomonadati > Pseudomonadota > Alphaproteobacteria > Hyphomicrobiales > Stappiaceae > Roseibium > Roseibium sp. R5. The sequence continues at coordinate 980,926 of NZ_CM146910.1, read as the reverse complement.
TTCATTTCGCCGGTCTCGAATGTGCGGACGGACGAGTATGGCGGCAGCCTTGAAAACCGGATGCGCTATCCGATGGAAGTTCTGAAAGCCATGCGGGCCGTCTGGCCGGACGAAAAGCCTTTGTCGGTTCGCATTTCCGCCAATGACTGGGTTGGCGAAGACGGCGTCACGCCGGATGAGGCGATCGAGATTGCACGCATGTTCGCTAGCGCGGGTGCGGATCTGATCGATGTGTCGGCTGGTCAGACGACGGTTGATGCCAAGCCGGTCTATGGCCGTATGTTCCAGACACCATTCTCCGACCGAATCCGGAATGAGGCGGGCCTGATCACCATGGCCGTTGGCAATATTTTCGAGGCCGATCACGCAAATTCGATACTGATGGCAGGCCGCGCGGATCTGGTGGCCGTCGGCCGCCCGCATCTGACCGATCCCTACTGGACGCTGCATGAAGGGGCGAAGATCGGCGATCGTGCGGCACCCGACTGGCCGCTGCCGTATCTCGCGGGCCGCGATCAATTGTGGCGGCTTGCAGACAAGAACGCCGAGACGGTGGGCAAGGTATGACGCTTGCCGGCAAACATGTGATCGTGACGGGCGGCGGGTCCGGGGCAGGCGCGGAAATCGCGCATGCCTTTGAGACGGCTGGCGCCAAAGTCACCATCATGGGCCGGAATGCGGAAAAGCTCGCCGCGCAGAAACTGCCGTACCAGGTGTGTGATGTCTCAGACCCGGCCGCGATCAAACTGGCCTTCGGGGCTGCCCGTGAGCAGCAAGGCCCGATTTCGGTGGTTGTTGCCAATGCGGGTGCAACGGAAAGCGCGCCGTTTTCCAAGATGTCGCCCGAAGCCTTCAACGCCAATTTGTCGGTCAATCTGACCGGCGTTGCATTCTCCTTCCAGTCTGCGCTGGACGATATGAAGGATGCTGGCTGGGGCCGAATGATCGCGATTGCCTCAACGGCTGGCCTTAAGGGCTACCCTTATGTGTCCGGCTATTGCGCCGCCAAACACGGCGTTGTCGGTCTGACCCGGTCGCTGTCTGTCGAGTTGGCGCGTATCGGGATCACGGTCAACGCGATCTGCCCCGGCTTTCTCGAAACGCCCATGCTGGAGCGTTCCATTCAAAACATCAGCGAAAAGACCGGCATGGACCGGGAGGCGGCGGCTGGAACGCTGCGCAAGATCAATCCGCAGAACCGCTTCGTCCAGCCACGGGAAGTTGCCGAAACCGCGCTTTGGCTGTGCTCCGACGGCGCGGCCAGCGTTAACGGACATGCTCTCAGTCTTTCGGGAGGCGAGATCTGATGGTTGCGCACGATACGTCCCTTGAGCCGATCTCCAAATCCCGGCTGCGTCTCTGGCTTCGCTTGCTGAAGGCCACATCTGGAATTGAAACCGAACTTCGCCGGCGTTTGCGCGATGAATGTGACACCACGCTGCCGCGTTTTGATGTCCTTTCGGCCCTGTCGCGCTATCCAGATGGGCTGAAGATGAGCGAGATTTCTGCCTTTTTGAAAGTCTCCAACGGTAATGTCACCGGCATCGTTGAGCGCCTGGTCGAAGACGGTCATGCGATCCGCATGGCGGTTCCGGGAGACAAACGCGCCAACCGGGTCAAGCTGACGTCCGAAGGGCACGCGGTTTTCGCAGATCTGGCCGCCAAGCACGAGGGCTGGATCGATGAGCTGATGGGCGGTCTCGACCGCAGTGCCATCGCCGCTTGCAACGAGATTTTTGAACAATTTGGATCTTCCGGCAAACCGGAGACAGCACTGAAAAAGGCAGGCCGCTCATGACCGACGCCCCGAAACACTTCAATCTGTCCGTCGACGGCGGCATCGCGCGTGTCTCGCTCAACCGGCCGGAGCGGAAAAACCCGCTGACCTTTGATAGCTATGCCGAGCTGCGCGATTGGTTCCGGGATCTGGTCTATCGCGACGACATTCATGCCGTGGTGTTTCTGCCGAATGGCGGCAATTTCTCTTCCGGCGGTGATGTCCATGACATCATCGGCCCGCTCACCAAGATGTCGATGAAAGAGCTGCTGGCCTTCACCCGGATGACGGGGGATCTGGTCAAGGCGATCGTCAATTGCGGCAAGCCGGTTGTTGCCGCTATCGATGGGGTGTGTGTTGGCGCCGGGGCGATTATCGCCATGGCTTCCGACCTGCGCTTTGCCACGCCAGAAGCAAAAACGGCTTTCCTGTTCACCCGTGTAGGCCTTGCAGGCTGTGATATGGGCGCCTGCGCGATCTTGCCCCGGATCATCGGCCAGGGCCGGGCGGCGGAGCTGCTCTACACAGGCCGCTCCATGAGCGCTGAGGAAGGCGAAAGCTGGGGATTTTTCAATCGTCTTGTCTCTGCAGATGCGTTGGAAGGTGAAGCCGTTGCCTTTGCCGAGCGGATCGTTGCCGGGCCGAATTTTGCGCACATGATGACCAAGACCATGCTCGCGCAGGAATGGTCCATGTCCATCGAGCAGGCCATTGAAGCCGAAGCCCAGGCGCAGGCGATCTGCATGCAGACCGGGGATTTCGAGCGGGCCTACAACGCCTTTGTCAACAAGGAAAAACCGGTGTTCGAGGGCAACTGATGGCAGACAAGAGTTTCCTCTCCTGGCCGTTCTTCGAAGACCGGCATCGCAAACTGGCCGAAGACCTCGAGGCCTTTGCAAAAGGGCTTCACGTCGATCATGCTGACACCGATCAGGCGTGCCGGTCGCTGGTCAAGGCGATGGGCTCTGCCGGGTGGCTTCAGCCGACAGCGTCCGAAGACGGCGCACCGTTGGATGTCCGCACCCTGTGCCTTTCCCGAGAAATTCTTGCGCGTCATGATGGGTTGGCCGATTTTGCCCTCGCCATGCAAGGTCTTGGCACTGGGGCCCTGTCGCTTTTTGGAACGGCAGAGCAAAAAGCTGCCTGGCTGCCGAAAACCCGGTCCGGCGAGGCGATCTCCGCATTCGCGCTCACCGAGCCGCAATCCGGTTCCGATGTCGCCAACTCGACTATGACAGCGACGGATGACGGCGACAGTTACGTTCTGAATGGCGAAAAGACGTGGATCTCCAACGGTGGCATTGCCGACGTCTATACGCTATTCGCCCGCACGGGCGAGGCGCCGGGCGCCAAGGGACTGTCGGCCTTTGTCGTTACACCGGATCTTCCAGGATTTGAAGTTGCCGAACGTCTGGACACGATTGCCCCGCATCCGCTGGCAACACTGCGCTTCACCGATTGCCGGGTCAAGAAATCCGACCGTATCGGAAATCCCGGCGACGGTTTCAAGATCGCGATGTCTGTGCTCGACATCTTCCGCTCCACCGTCGCTGCCGCTGCACTGGGCTTTGCCCGCCGGGCGCTGGACGAAGCGCTGGAGCGGGTGAGCACACGCCAGATCCAGGGCGCACCGCTCGCCGATCTTCAAATGGTGCAAGGACATATCGCCGATATGGCGCTGGACGTGGATGCAGCTGCATTGCTGATCTACCGCGCCGCCTGGGCCAAGGACAGCGGTGCGCCGCGCGTCACCCGGGAAGCGGCGATGGCCAAGCTTTTCGCGACTGAGCAAGCGCAGCAAGTGATCGACAAGGCCGTTCAGCTGCATGGCGGTGACGGCGTGCGCTCCGGCGAAACCGTCGAGAAGCTCTATCGCGAAATCCGGGCCTTGCGCATTTATGAGGGCGCAACGGACGTCCAAAAAATCGTCATTGCACGCCAGACACTTGGCGCTTTTGCCGCCGACAGCGCCAGTCAGGGAGGATAGCCAATGCTGGGTCCCACCGCTCACACCGACACCTTTGCCCGGGACAACCTTCCGCCCCAGAACCAATGGCCGGAGTTTCTTCTGGATGGATTTGACTATCCCGATCACATCAATGTCGGCGTTGAGCTCACCGACAAGATGGTCGAGAAAGGCTTTGGAGATCATACGGCGTTGATCGGCAATGGTCGCCGCCGGACCTACAAGGAACTCTCCGACTGGACCAACCGCCTCGCCCATGCGCTGGTGGAAGATCTGGGTGTGAAGCCGGGCAACCGTGTCCTGATCCGCTCGGCCAACAATCCGGCGATGGTGGCCTGCTGGCTAGCGGCGACCAAGGCGGGGGCTGTTGTCGTCAACACCATGCCAATGCTGCGCGCGGGGGAACTTGCCAAGATCGTCGACAAGGCCGAAATCGAGTTCGCACTGTGTGACACACGGCTGATGGACGAGATGGTCGCCTGTGCCAAGACATCGTCATATCTTAAAAAAGTCATCGGCTTTGACGGCACGTCCAACCATGATGCCGAACTCGACCGCCTTGCACTGACCAAATCCGTCCGGTTTGACGCGGTCAATACTGGCCGGGACGATGTTGCCCTGCTGGGATTTACTTCCGGATCCACAGGATCGCCCAAGGCGACAATGCATTTTCACCGGGACATCCTGATCATTGCGGATGGCTATGCCAAGGAAGTGCTCGGCGTCACACCGGATGATGTGTTTGTCGGATCTCCGCCGCTCGCCTTTACCTTCGGCCTTGGTGGTTTAGCGGTCTTCCCGCTGCGTTTTGGGGCTGCAGCCACGCTTCTGGAGAACGCTTCACCGCCGAACATGATCGAGATCATCCAGACCTACAAGGCTACGGTCTGCTTTACGGCGCCAACGGCCTACCGGGTCATGCTGCAGGCAATGGAAGAAGGCGCAGACCTCTCGTCCTTGCGGGCGGCAGTCTCAGCGGGTGAAACGCTTCCGGCACCGGTCTACGACGCCTGGATGGCAAAGACGGGTAAACCGATGCTGGACGGCATCGGGGCAACTGAAATGCTGCATATTTTTGTTTCCAACCGGTTTGATGATCACAAGCCAGCCTGCACCGGTAAACCGGTCTCGGGCTACGAGGTCAAGATCGTTGGCCAGGATGGAGAACCTGTCGCGCGTGGCGAAGTCGGACGGTTGGCCGTGCGTGGCCCGACCGGATGCCGCTATCTCGCGGATGAACGTCAGAAAAACTATGTCATCGACGGCTGGAACATTACCGGCGACAGTTTTTCCATGAGCGAAGACGGTCATTTGCACTTCGCCGCGCGCAATGACGACATGATCATATCCGCCGGTTACAACATTGCCGGACCGGAGGTTGAAGCCGCGCTATTGGCGCATGATGTAGTGCTGGAATGTGCCGTCATTGGCGTGCCAGACCCAGATCGCGGGTCCATTGTTCAGGCACATATCGTCCTTGCCGAGGGCCATGAACCAACGGACGAGCTGACCAAGGCGTTGCAGGATCACGTGAAAGCGGTCATCGCACCTTACAAATATCCGCGCTCCATCATTTTTGCAGACACATTGCCGAAAACGGCGACAGGGAAGGTTCAAAGGTTCCGGCTTCGGGAAGAGCTGTAGGACAGCGCTTAGAATAAACCGGCGTTTGGGCAGCGTCGGGGATCAAACATGGCCCCTTGGTTTTAGACGGTCAAAGACGCCGCAGAGCCACGTAAATCGGGAACAGCAGGTCAAATTCTTTAGGAGAACCAACATGAAACAAACACTACTTGCGGCGGTTGCCGCACTCAGCCTCAGCGTTGCTGCGGCGTCTGCAGAGCCGGTGAAGGTCGGCATGATCACCACCTTGTCCGGCGGCGGCGCCGGTCTTGGTATTGATGTGCGCGATGGCTTCATGTTGGCGGTCAAGCAGTCCGGCAATGAAGAGATTGAAGTCATCATCGAAGACGATCAGCGCAAGCCGGATGTTGCTGTGAAGCTTGCCGACAAACTTGTGCAGGCCGAAAATGTGGACGTTCTGACCGGTCTCATCTGGTCGAACCTTGCCATGGCGGTGATCCCATCCGTAACAGCGCAGGGAAAGTTCTATCTGTCGCCGAACGCTGGCCCGTCCATGTTGGCCGGCAAGGGCTGTCACCCGAACTACTTCAACGTGGCCTGGCAGAACGACAACCTGCATGAAGCCGCCGGTGCGTTTGCGAATGTCGAAGGCTACAAGAACAGCTTCATTCTCGCGCCGAACTATCCGGCCGGCAAAGACGCGCTCACAGGCTACAAGCGTCTTTACAAAGGCGATTTGGCAGGCGAGCTCTACACCAAGCTGGGGCAAACCGACTATGCGGCCGAACTGGCGCAAATCCGCGCGTCCGGTGCAGACAGCGTCTACTTTTTCCTTCCAGGCGGCATGGGCATCTCATTCCTGAAGCAGTATGCGGGCAGCGGCATCGACCTGCCAGTTGTTGGCCCGGCGTTCTCCTTTGACCAAGGCATCCTGCAGGCTGTCGGCGATGCGGCGCTTGGTGTCCGCAACACCAGCCAATGGTCCAAGGACATCAACACGCCGGTTAACAACGCTTTCGTTGAGAGCTTCCAAGCGGAATACGGCCGTTTGCCGTCGCTTTACGCGTCTCAGGGGTTCGACACCGCCAATCTGCTGCTGTCCGCCATGGCAAAAGCTGACGTGAAGGATGCGGATGCTTTCCGGGAAGCGCTTCGGGAAGCTGATTTCAAGAGCACGCGCGGCGAATTCAGATTCGGCCCCAACAACCATCCGATTCAGGATATCTACGTGCGGGAAGTCATTAAGGAAGGCGATGTCTTCACCAACAAGATCATCGGCAAGGCGCTGAACAGCCATTCAGATGCCTATTGGTCCGAGTGCAACATGTAAGGTGATGTTTGGCCTCGGTCATTCGATCGGGGCCAGCTTTCGGGTGGAACTGCATGTCTTTGATATTGCTGATAGAGCAGATTTTGAACGGCCTCCAATTCGGGATCATGTTGTTCCTGATGGCCGCAGGTCTGACGCTAATCTTCGGAGTGATGGGGCTGATCAATCTGGCTCATGGATCGCTCTACATGATCGGGGCCTTTTGCGCCGCAGCTGTTGCCGGAGCGACCGGATCATTCCTGCTGGGATTGATTGCGGCGCTGGCCGGGGCTGCCATAGCCGGAGCCCTTGTCGAACTTGTCGTCATCCGGCGGCTCTATACGAAGGATCACCTGGATCAAGTGCTCGCGACTTTCGCGCTGATCCTGATTTTTTCGGAAGGCACGCGATGGCTGTTCGGCTCTTTTCCGCTCTTTTTGGATATTCCCGATGCGCTGTCCGGACCGGTGACACTTCCTGGCGGCATTGAGTATCCGCTTTACCGGCTGACGCTGATCATTGTCGGATTGCTTGTCGCAGCCGGTTTGTTCCTCCTGATTTCGCGCACCCGCCTTGGGATCCAGATCCGGGCCGGGGAAAACGACCGGGAAATGATCGCAGCGCTCGGTGTCGACATTGCCAAGCTTTATACAATCGTCTTTGCGCTGGGGGCCGCGCTTGCCGGTCTTGCCGGAGCGCTTGTCGGAGCCATCCAGTCGGTACAGGTCGGCATGGGCGAGCCTGTGTTGATTTTGGCTTTTGTTGTCATCGTCATCGGCGGCATTGGGTCGATCAAGGGCGCGCTCATTGGCGCGATCCTGGTCGGCCTCACAGATACGCTCGGTGGCATCTTCCTGCCTGAGCTGATGAAACTCTTCTTCAGCCCGGCAACCGCTACCTCCGTCGGGTCTTCGATCGCCTCCATGTCCATCTACATCCTGATGGCTGCAGTCCTCGTGTTGCGCCCAACCGGTCTGTTTGGAGCGCGTGCATGACCCGGGAAACAATGTTCAACTCGGCCGCGCTCGCCGCGCTGGCCCTCGTTCCGCTCTGGGCGCATTTTTCCGGTGAGCCGTTCACCGTGACCCTTGCCACCCGCGCTGTCATTCTTGCGCTGGCGGCGGTCGGTCTGCACATAGCCCTGGGTCTTGGCGGTCTTGTCAGCCTTGGACACGCTGTCTTTTTCGGGATTGGCGGGTACGCGATGGGTATCCTTGCCCATCATGCGCAGACTTACACCCCATTGATGGAATGGCCCTTCGTTATCGAGGGTACCAAATCCATGCCGGTGATCTGGCTGGTCGCCGTGGTTCTGTCGTCGGTTGTGGCCTATTTCATCGGCCTCCTGTCACTGAGGACCTCCGGCGTTTATTTCATCATGATCACGCTCGCATTCGGACAGATGTTCTTTTTCTTCGCGATCAGCTGGAGTGCCTATGGCGGTGAAGACGGCTTGTCGATCTATGTCCGCAATGGCTTTCCGGGCGTGAACACGCTCGTTCCGATCCAGTTCTACGGCTTGTGCTTTGTGATCCTCGCAGCGGTGATGTTCTTTGCCGCACGGTTGCAACGATCACCTTTTGGTCTTGCGCTCAATGCGGCACGTCAGGTGCCGGACCGGGTCGAAACCGTTGGTCTGAACCCGATGCGCTTGCGTCTGGTTGCGTTCGTGTTGTCCGGTGCGATCACGGGTCTCGCCGGGGCTCTCTTTGCCGATCTCAACCGGTTTGTCAGCCCGACCATGTTCTCCTGGCAGATGTCCGGGGAGTTGATCATTTTCATCATCCTTGGCGGGCTTGGCAGGCTCTATGGCCCGGTTGTGGGGGCGGTTGTTTTTGTGGCGCTTGAGCACATCCTTGGCGACTTGTCTGACTACTGGCACATCTATTTGGGTGTCCTGTTGCTGGGTGTCGTGCTGTTCGCACGCGGTGGCATCATCGGCATGCTGCTCGGCCGGGAGGTGGCCCATGACTGAGGCAATTCTCGCAACACAGGGCATCTCCAAGAGCTTCGGAGCACTGAAGGCCAGTGACGACGTTTCAATTGATCTGATGGCGGGAGAAATCCACGCGATCATCGGACCAAACGGGGCCGGGAAATCGACCTTGATCAAGCAGATCTGTGGCGGTCTCAAGCCGGACACCGGAACGGTCAAGCTGTTGGGAGAGGACGTCACTGATCTGCCGACGGAACTGCGGGCCCGCGCCGGGCTCGGACGGACTTTCCAGATCTCGGCACTCGCGATGGAAGACACAGTTCTTCAAAATGCGGTGCTGGGTGCGCTGGGTGGTCAGGGAAATCCGTGGCGTTTTTTCAAGCCGGTTCTGAAAGACAAGGATCTTTTGGACACGGCCATGGAGGCATTGGAGCGCGTCGGTCTTCAAGATCATGCAAAGACACGCACGGCAGAACTCAGCCATGGTCAGAGACGCCAGCTGGAAGTGGCCGTTGCCCTGACACTGAAACCGAAAGCCTTTGTGATGGATGAACCCATGGCAGGCCTTGGAACGGAGGGTTCCAAGCGGCTGACCGAGTTCCTTGGCGATCTTCGCCATCAGGCGCCGATCCTGTTGGTTGAACATGACATGGACGCTGTTTTTGCATTGGCCGACCGGATCAGCGTACTGGTCTACGGCAAAGTCATCGCAACTGGCACAGTTGAGGAAATCCGCGCCAATAAAGATGTACGCGATGCTTATCTGGGAGACGAAGCATGAGTGCGCTTTTGGCTCTCTCCAATGTCACGGCCAGTTATGGCCCCAGTCAGGCGTTGTTTGACGTGTCTTTGTCGATCGGCGAAGGCGAAGTGGTCGCCCTGATGGGCCGCAACGGCATGGGCAAGTCAACAACGGTCAAAACGATTTGCGGCATGTTGCCGTCCGGCGGAGAAATCCGGTTCAAGGACAAGGTGATCGGTGGATTGCCGAGCCACAAGGTTGCGCGCCTTGGTGTGGGGTTGGTGCCTGAGGGCCGGCGGTGCTTTGCCGATCTGTCGGTTGAGGAGAACCTGACCGCTGCAGCTCGTCCCGGGATCTGGGACTTCGCCAAGGTCGCGGAGCTGTTTCCGCGTCTCGCCGAGCGCCGGAACCAGAAGGCAGCCTCGCTGTCTGGCGGTGAACAGCAAATGCTGGCGATCGGCAGGGCCCTGATGACCAATCCGATCCTCGTCATCCTGGACGAGGCGACGGAAGGCCTTGCCCCGATCATTCGGCAGGAAATCTGGGCGGCCATCAGCCATCTGAAGAACAGCAGTGGACTGTCGATCCTCTTGGTCGACAAGTCTTTGAAAGAGTTGCAGCAGGTCGCCGATCAGGGTGTCATCCTGGAACGGGGCCGAACGGTCTGGTCAGGCCGGATGGCGGATTTGGACGCGGAGACCGGAGAAAAATATCTCGGGATCTAGGGAGTTTGTCTCTTAAGTCCCGGGCAAATAAGAAAGACGCATTATGAGCCACAAAATCATTCATCCCGACGGCTGGGCCCCGGCGAAGGGGTACGCCAACGGTGTCTTAAGCCGCAAGGGCGTTTTGCATATCGGCGGTCAGATCGGCTGGAATGCCGAGCAGGTTTTTGAGACCCATGATTTCATCGGGCAGATGGAACAGGCGCTCAGGAACATACTTGATGTCGTTCTTGCAGCTGGCGGTAAGGCCGAGGATATCGTCCGTTTGACCTGGTTTGTGACCGACAAGAAGGAATACCTCGCCCGTCAGAGCGAAATTGGCGCGATCTACCGGAAGGTCATGGGACGTCATTTTCCAGCAATGTCGATGGTCGTGGTCGCTGGTCTGATCGAAGATGAAGCCTTGGTCGAGATCGAGGCGACAGCCGAGATCGAGTGAAGGTCCTAACTTGCAGGCAAGAACCAGTCCCGGGCATTTTCGTAGCAGATGCGGCGGATAAGACCGTCGCTCAGCTCTTTATGCGCGGGGATAGATCCATCCTCGACCCATCGGCCAACCATCCGGCATACCAGCCGCCGGTAATATTCGTGCCTTGGGAATGACAGGAAAGACCGGGAATCGGTCAGCATGCCGATAAAACGTGAGAGGAGGCCCATCTGGGCAACCTGCGTGAGTTGCCGTTCCATTCCGTCCAGCTGATCATTGTACCACCAGCCTGGCCCTGCCTGGATTTTGCCCGGCTCAGACCCATCCTGGAAGTTGCCGGCAATCGTCACCAGCATCTCGTTGTGGATCGGGTTGAGCGCATAAAGGATGGTGCGCGGAAGGCCTTTTCGGGAATTGATCAGGTCGAGCACGGAATTGAGCGAAGAACCGATCCCGGCATCTGACATGCAATCGCCGCCAACATCGGGGCCAAGAGCCCTGAACAGACGGCTGTTCTGATTGCGCAAGACACCGATGTGGTACTGCATGACGATGCCGCGCTCGGCATAAGCTTCACCCAGTTCAATCAGCACCGCCGCTTTAAAGTCGGCCGCATCTTGTGCCGACATGGGCCAGCCGTTTTGCCCGCTCCGCAGGATGATATCGAGTTCACGTGGAGGCCGCTTTTCAAAGGCCGGCAAATCGTTGAGACCGTGATCCGCCGCCTTGCAGCCGAGAGACACAAAAAAATCGAGCCGGTTGAGCAGAGCCGCAATCAGCGTGTCGAAACTGTCGACTGCAAAGCCGCTGGTCTCACCCAGTTTGCGGCAATAAGCGGCAAATCCTGGCGCTGTGGGAACGAGCGCCTTGTCTGGCCGGAAACTCGGGGCCACTGGAAACGGAAAGTTCGGATCGGATTGCAGAGCGGCATGTGAGGCAAGGTCGTCTGTCGGATCGTCTGTCGTGCCCACATATTCGACCTTCATGGAGGTCAATAGACCCCGGGCACTGTGGCTCGGTTGCTTCAACGCAGCATTGGCGAGCTCCCAGACTTCTTCCGCGGTGTCGGGTCCGAAAATGCCATCCCATTGAAAGTAGCGCTGCAGTTCCAGATGGGTCCAGTGATAGAGGGGATTGCCTAGGCAATGCGGGATGGTTTGCGCGAAAGCATCGAATTTGTCCCGATAGTCCGCAGTACCTGTCACGAGCTCTTCGGGCACCCCGTTCCAACGCATGGCGCGCCACTTGTAGTGATCGCCCTCCAACCAGATTTCTCCTATCGACCGCCAGGATTTGTTTTCCGCAATGGCTGCCGGATCTAGATGATTGTGAAAGTCGACGATCGGAAGATGCTTGGCAACGTCATGGTAGAGGCGACGGCTGGCCGCTGTATCAAGCAAAAAGTCCGGGCCGAGAAAGGGTGCGGTCATAAAAGGTCCTTGGTGCTACGCTGCCAGTGCCGCGCGCGCGCCGTCTTGTTTCAGTGTTTTGTAGGCGTGTGTTACCTGCTTTACAAATGCTGGCTCGGCAGGAAGGTCAGACCCAAAAATACCGGCCAGCAACATCATGTTCAGCACATAATCCTCATCGTCTGATCCCGCGACAAGTTCCTTGATGCGGCCAGCGTGCGGGTCGTTGACGGGCAGGTCTGCACCGGTCTCTGAAGTGCCCCGGCAGTACCGCATCCAACCGGCTACGGCCAACGCAGACAGCTGCCAGGGGCGGTCTGCTTCCATATGACGTCTGATTGGCGCCAAAAGCCGTTGCGGCAGTTTCTGGCTGCCGTCCGATGCAATTTGCGTGGTTTTGTGGCGAAGGGCCTGATTGGAAAAACGCGTGATCAGTTCGTCGCCGTAGGCAGAGATATCGAAGCCACCTGGAACGGACAAAGTTGGGGCTTGCTCGCCCATCATGAGGTTTTGGGTCGCGGTTTTGAAGACAGGATCAGCCATGCAATCGGCAATCGTCTCCTTGCCGGCAAGAGCGCCAAGATACGCCAGGAACGAGTGGCTGCCGTTCAGCATGCGCAGCTTGATCTCTTCATAGGGTTCGACGTCGGGGACGAAACTTGCCCCTGCCAAATCCCAGCTGGGCTTTTCTCCGGCAAAACTGTCTTCAATCACCCATTGCCTGAACGGTTCACACAAGATGCCGTTGGGGTCGGGCGCGCCTAGCGCGCCAGTCAGTTTCTCAAAAGACGCCCCGGTCATGGCCGGCGTAATACGATCGACCATGGAACTGGGAAACCGGCAGTTTTCAAAGATCCAGTCTTTCAGCTCGGGATCCCGCTTTTCGGCAAACTCAAGAACGGCCGTTCTGCAGAGTTTGCCGTTAGACGGGAGATTGTCGCAGGACAGAATTGTGAGCCCGGGCAGCTCCTGTTGGCTTCTCAGTCGCAAGCCCTCGACCAAAAGGCCGATGGCCGTCTTTGGATCGGTTGGCTGTTTGAGGTCGGCCGCGATGCCTGCATTTTCAAGATCGAGGTGCCCGCGGGTGAGGCCGTAGCCCTTTTCCGTGATCGTCAAAGTGATCACGCGCAGATCCGGATCGCAGATCTGGGCAATCAGTGCGCCGATGCCATCGCGATGGGGATGAAGTGTCTTGATCACGGCGCCGACTTGCCTGAGCGCAAGGGTATCGTCAGACATTTCACCGACCGTGAACAAACCGCCCGCCTTATCAAGCGCGGAGAGTTCGTCTGCTCCCGAGTTCAATCGGGCAACCACCATGCCCCAGTCGCTTTTGTTTTGGCGCAATAACTCGTCTTGAAAGACCGCAGTATGCGCCTTGGCAAAGGCACCAAACCCGATATGAAATACGCGGGGCTTAAGTAAACTGCGATCATAGTCGGGGAGTGAGAGGTTTACGGACATAATTTAAAGGCTCAAACAAAGAAAAGGGGTGTCTCCGTGCTGGTCGGAGCACCGTTGACAACTAGCGGAGAAGACCCGGCAAGCCAGAGGTCGACTTGATCATAGGCAGGCTTGTAAGTGCCACTCATATGCCAGTTCAGCATAACCGTTGTGCTGTTTCGTGACAGGGTCATACGTGTCAGACAATGGTCTGAGACAAGAGCATTGGCAGAGACACCGTCATCATCATAAGCACGGTTCTCGCGCGCTGGGGCATCTGGGTCCTGCGGGTATATGCGCCACGTTCGTGTCTTGTCAGTCTGTGCCGTGCTGCGCGCATTCGGACCGGCCATCGGTAACACCGTGCCGCCACGGACGAAAAGCGGAATAGTGTCTTGAGTGACTGGCACGTCCAGCATCTGCCCGCCCGGATACCAGGTTGTTCCTGCAAAATCCCACCAGCCTTCCGGACAGGCGGGCAGGGGAACTGAGCGGCTCTGCGCGCCTTTTTCAATGACCGTTGCGACAAGCAGATCGGTCCCAAGAAGGAATTCGAACTCGGAGGCTTGCGCCAGCTGGTCTTCCGGAAAATCCAGCCACAGGGGGCGCAACATCGGTTCGCCGTCGGTAACGGCCCGGTATAGAAGTGTGTAGAGATACGGGATTAGCTGGGCCCGAAACTTGAGAGCCTTGCGGATCAGCGGGGTGATCTCCGGATACATCCAGGCTTCATTCGCAGTGCCGTCGTCATTCCAGGAGTGAATCGTGAAGCGTGGATGGAAGATGCCGTTCTGCACCCAGCGGAGAAACAGCTCCGGTTCCGGCTTCGGGCCAGAAAAACCGCCGACATCATGCCCGATGTTGTAAAAGCCCGACAAGCTAAGCCCGAGCCCCATCGGAATATTCCACCGAAGCGTGTCCCAGCTGGTGTAATTGTCGCCGGTCCAGGTTTGGGCGTAGCGCTGTGTGCCCGGTGCGGCGCAACGGGAAATCAGATAGGGGCGCTTTGCCGGCTGATCCGCAACCTGCGCATCGTAGGATGCGCGGGTCATCAGCTGGCTGTGCAGTGGGCGTATTAGTCCAACGGGGATTTCTTTGCCAAACCCGGTGCAAGCAGCCTCGTCATCCCAGACTTCATATTCATTGTTGTCGTTCCAGGTGCTGGAAATGCCTTTGTCGAACAGCTTTTCTTTCAGATTTTTCTGCCACCAGGCAATGGTTGCTGGATTGGTGAAATCGAGATGTGACCCGGTTCCGTCCCAAAATGGCGATTGCTCCGGAGCGTCGGTCTCGCTGTCCTTGATGAAAAGACCGGCCTTTTCGGCTTCCTGAAAAAGGGGATGGTCTTCCAGAAGTACCGGCTTGATATTTGCGATCAGATTGATGTTCGCGTCGGCATAAGCCTTGGTGAAGCCACTGACATTTGGAAAGCGATCCGTGTTCCAGTGAAAGACATACCGCTTTTCCTCGATGGCGGTGTAGCCGGAGGACATCTGGAAACTGTCGCACGGCATGTCTTCTTCGGCGAGTTTTGCTAAAAAACCGTCCAGACGTTCCTGGGCGTTTTCTGAATCCGTATACGCCATCGTAGAGCCGGAATAGCCCAAGCCCCAGCGCGGCATGAAGGCGGTACCGCCGGTGAGCCAGTGGTGGCGCTTAACGATCTCCAGCACCGTTGGTGCCCACGAAAAATAGTAGTCGAGCTCACCATCCGAAGCGCGGAATGCGCGGAAGGCAGGATGATAGTTGTCCTTCTCATTCCCAAGATCGAACCAGCAATGGGCGAGCGTGTCGTAGTAAAGCCCATAGGCGCCAAGCGGTCCGCGGTCCGTTATTGTGAAGGGGATGTGCTTGTAGAGCGGGTCGGTTGTTCGGGCGTCATATCCCATCGCATCGAGATTTCGCATCTCGAAGCGGCGCCGGGATCTTTCCAGGGAGCCGGTTTTTTCACCAAGGCCGTAATAGCGTTCGCCATCAAACCGGCGCATGAAGTGAGATTTGCGGTGATCGCGGCGGCCTATCATGTAGGCGTCCTGCGGTCGGTCTCGCGCAATTACTTGCCATTCTGCGTTTGTCGTTTCCCGGCTCTCCCAGATGAGAGCCAATGGTGTTTCGACGGTCAGGCGCAGACAGTCTGTCGTGAGTTGCAGTTGGGTATTGTCCTGGGTGAGCGAGAACTCAGGACAAGTGAACCCACTGAGATCATCGCGAGATCGTCCTTCCCATGGAACATCGTCCTTCGGCGCAATCGCCCAGGTCCGGTCCAGCCGGTGAACCCTGTCTTTGAGAAGCGAGACCCGGATGAGGGCGTGTTCCAGAACCCGGATCACGAGCGCATGCTGATCTTCAACGAGGAGCGCGATGCCAGTTTCTGTCTGCTCGGCCAGTGTCCAGTGTTTGAGTGCTTTCATATCTGAACTCAGTACCCGAGCAGCAATTGAGGCAGGAACAGGCTGATTTGCGGGATGTAGGTGACGACCAGCAGCAGGCCGACCAACACGGCGTAAAACGGAAGCATTGGCTTGATCACATCCCCGATTTTGACCCCGCCGACGGAACACCCGACAAACAGAGCCGACCCGACCGGTGGTGTACAGATCCCAATGCAGAGGTTGAAGGTCATCATGACGCCGAAATGCACCGGATCCATGCCAAGATCTGTGACAACCGGCAGGAAGATCGGCGTGAAGATCAGCAGTGCTGGGGTCATGTCCATAAAGGTGCCGACAATCAGCAACGCGATGTTGATGATCAACAAAAGAATAAGCGGATTGTCTGACAGCCCGAGAAGGATATCGGAGATTGCATATGGGATGTCGGCAAAAGCCATGGCTTTCGACATTGCAATGGAGCAGCCGATCATCAAAAGAACAATGGATGTGGTAACTGCACTTTCCAGAATGATGCTGGGCAGCTGGCGCCAGGTGATTTCGCGGTACCAGATGACGGCCAGAAAGAGCGTGTAAACGACAGCCACAGCAGAGGCTTCGGTCGCAGTGAAAATCCCGCCGATGATCCCGCCCATCACGATGACGATCAGGCCGAGCGGTAGGACCGCGCCAAGGGTTTTGTCGATGACTTCGCGGGTGCTGGGCCGCGGCGCGATTGGATATCCGCGGCGCTTTGCAATGATGCCAGCAACCAGCATGAGGCAGAGACCCATTAGGATCCCAGGGACATAACCGGCCACGAACAGTGCCGCGATCGAGGTCCCGTTGGTGATCAGTGAATAGACGATGAAGGTTGCGCTGGGTGGTATAAGCAAGCCTGTCGGGCAGGAGGCGATGTTCACAGCCGCGCTGTAGGCCGGGTCATAGCCTTCCTTTTTCTGCAAAGGTGACATGACACCCCCAACAGCTGCGGCAGAAGCTACGGCCGATCCGGAAATCGACCCGAACATCATGTTGGCGAGAACATTGCAGTGCGCCAGTGACCCAGGCAAACGCCCGCCCAGAACCTTGGCAAACTCGATAAGCCGCAGGGCAATGCCGCCCCGGTTCATGATGTTGCCGGCGAGAATAAAGAACGGGATGGCGAGCAGGGTGAAACTGTCCAATCCCGAAGCCACCTGCTGGGCGACGATATAGACCGACTGGTCGAAAGACATGAACAGGAGGAACGTCGCAAAGGCGGCAAGGCCGATGGAAAAGGCGATCGGAACGCCCAAAACCATGAGCAGCACAAAGGTCCCGAACAGGACCGCGACGGCTTGGATATCCATTTATGAGCTCCTCAGGGCCTAGGTCAGCGGTCCGCCGGGGGCAGGCGGTTCAAGTTGTTCGTTGGGGCCGCGGCCATCGCGCACGAGGTCGGCTAGGAACGTCAGGCAATAATAAAGAATGCAAAATCCGGAAAACGGGATTGCAACGTAGATGAACCCCATCGGGATGCGGAGCGCTGGCGAAACCTGACCGGTTTCAAGCGTACGGCTGACCAATCCGAGGCCGCCGTAAATCATGATAAGGCCAGCAAAAAGAGCGATCGCGCCGATGATGCCTGCGTTGACGGCGAACCTGGCTCTGCCAGTCGTTACAACGGGCAGAAGGTCAATTGCCAGATGCCGCCGTTGGCCGAGAGTGTAAGCGCCGCCCAGCAGGGCGACCCAAATGAACAGGAACCGTGCCATTTCGTCGGTTACGGTGCTCGGGCTTTCCAGAACGTATCGCGAGAAGACCTGCCAAACGACACAGACAACCAGGACGGCGAAAGCTGATGTGATGACGAGGCGCAGAACGAAATCCACCCCTCGGGTTAAAGCGGTCACGATGATCCTCCCAGCCTGTCAATCGCGTGCATGGCGAGTTGGACACCCACACGCTTGGCACCCTTACACTTGCGCCAGGAAATAAAATTGGTCAACCAATTTTGCAAAAAAGGTTGACTGATTTTCGAAATTGGACGAACAATTCGACCTCAACGGCACCTGAAGCCGTGAAATGGGTATACCGGAACGTTCCATGAGGGAGCTGAGCCGGGTCCAGCCCTCACCTGGGAGGAAGTCATGTCGAAGTTCATCAAGGTTGCGGCACTCTTGGCCGCGGGCGCCGTCGCGTTCGGCTCAGCCGCCAACGCCAAGACGCTACGCCTAAATCACAACAACCCGGAAGACCATCCGCTGCATAAGTCCATGGAATTCATGGCGGATCGCTTGGAAGAGTTGACCAACGGTGATCTGAAAATCCGCATCTATGCTAACGCGCAGCTCGGAACGCAGCGCGAATCCATGGAACTGATGCAAAACGGTGCGCTCGATATGGCCCGCTCCAATGCTTCGGAGCTGGAAGCCTTTGAAGAGTCGTATGGCGCTTTGAATCTGCCCTACATCTTCGTCAACGATGATCACTATTATGATGTCCTGTCCGGCGACATCGGCGCCGATATCCTCAAGGCTTCAGAGGACAAGGGCTTCATTGGCGTTGCTTACTATGTTGAAGGTGCCCGGTCGTTCTACGCCAACAAGGAAATCAACTCTCCGGCAGACCTTCAAGGCATGAAGATCCGTGTCCAGCCGAGCCCGTCCGCGATCCGCATGGTCGAACTGCTTGGTGGCAACCCTACACCTATTGCTTGGGGTGAACTCTACAGCGCACTTCAGCAGGGTGTTGTTGATGGCGCAGAGAACAACCCGCTTGCATTGACGTCCGCCCGCCACGGCGAAGTGAGCAAGGTCTACTCAAACGACGGTCACACGATGATCCCGTCTGTTGTGATGATCTCCACCAAGTCCTGGAATGAACTAAGCGATGATCACAAGGCTGCACTGACCAAAGCAGCGCGTGAGTCCATGGATTTCCACCGCGAGCAGTGGGATGCCATGGTTGCTGAGGGAATCGAAACCGCGAAGAACGAACTCGGTGTGAAATTCATCGAAGTCGACAAGGGCCCGTTCATCGAAGCGGTCTTGCCGATGCATGAGGAAGCCGCTGCCAAGTCCGAAAAAGTTGCGGACCTCATCAAGCGCATCAAGGCGATCGCGCCTCAATAATTTGCAATCAGGACCTGACCGATGCTCGAACGTTCCCATTTGGCTGATAATGCGCTGCAAGCGCTGCATGATGAAGACTATGATGTTCCGTTTAACACCCAGTCTTTAAATCATGACGGCCTGATCTTCATGGGCGGTCGGGCATCGGAAAGTCTGGATGGAGATTGGACCTTTTGCGTCGACCTCCTCGACACCGGCCTCCGGCAGAAGTGGTTTTCCATGCTGCCGGAAGCCCCGGAAAACCGGACAGAACCGTGGGACTACGATCCCTACATGGGGGAAACCGTTCCTGTCCCGTCCAACTGGGCCATGCGGAAGGAAAAATGGTATTTCTTTGAAGGCAGTGCCTGGTACACCCGCCCCCTGGACATTGACGTTATCGATGAGACCAAGCGAACGTTTCTGCGCTTTGGTGCGGCGGCTTACGACTGCAAAATCTTTTTGAACGGCGAGTTCATCGGCAACCATTACGGTGCCTCGACCCCGTTCTGTGTTGAACTCACCGGCAAGCTAAAAACCGGCCGGAACTGGATCATGGCTTGCGTCAACAACACCCGCACCCGTGACCGGGTTCCAATGCGCAATACGGACTGGTTCAACTACGGTGGAATTTACCGGGAAGTCGGTCTGTTCCAGACGCCAAAAAGCCTGATCAAGGATTTCTTTCTCTATCTGGTGCCGGATGGAAGCTACGAAAAACTCTGTGCCGAAGTGACCATTGATGGCCCCCCGAGCGGCGAACCGGCGCGCCTTTCAATTCCGGGCCTTGGCTTGGAGTTGGACGTACCGCTGGATTCATCCGGCAACGGCAAGATTGAGTTTGCCGCAAATCCTCAATTGTGGAGCCCGGATACACCGGTACTTTATGACGCGGAAGTTGTTTATGGCGGTGACAAGATCCGTGATCGTGTAGGTTTCCGCCAAATCGAACGCCGCGGGACCGATATTGTTTTGAACGGTGAAGCCTTGTTCCTGCGTGGGATTTCCGTGCACGAAGATGATGCCGCGCTGGGCAAGGTGACAACCGAAGTCGATCTGCGCGCCCGGTTTGATCACGCCCGCGAACTCGGTTGCAACTACTTGCGTCTTGCGCACTACCCGCACCATGAGTTGGCCGCGCAATTGGCCGATGAACTTGGTTTTCTCCTTTGGGAGGAAATTCCGGTCTATTGGGCGATCGATTTTAAAAACCCGGCAACCTACCGGGATGCGGAAAACCAATTGAGCGAATTGATCAAGCGTGACCGTAACCGGGCGAGCGTTGTCATTTGGTCGGTCGGTAATGAAAACCCGGACACTGATGCGCGCCTGGACTTCATGAAGAACCTCGCTGAGACTGCGAAACGGCTAGACCCGACACGGCTGACCTCTGCAGCCTGCCTGGTTAATCATGCCCGGAACCGGATTGAAGACCGTCTTGCGCAGCACATCGATGTCATCGGTCTCAACGAGTACTACGGCTGGTACGAGGAAGACTTCGAGGATTTGGCGGCAATCGGCGAAAACTCTGATCCGGATCGCCCGGTGGTCATCTCCGAGACCGGGGCTGATGGTGTTATTGGCGGCAAAGGCCCGAAAACAGGTTTTTTCAGCGAAGACTACATGGCGGAAGTCTACACCAAACAGATTGCCACCCTGCGGCGCCTTGCGTATGTCAAAGGCATGTCGCCGTGGATCCTGTATGATTTCCGCGTGGAACGGCGTCAGAACATCTTTCAAAATGGCTACAATCACAAGGGCCTGATCGCCGCCGATAAGAAGACCAAGAAAAAGGCATTCCATATCCTGGCCGAGTACTATCATCAGATCGCGGCCGGTCAGGAGGATGCAAGGAAAGCATCATGACCAGCGACACTCCCAAACGCCGGTATCAGGAAATCGCGCAGATCCTTGCGCGGCGGATCGCCCATGACGGTTATAAGCCAGGCGACAAGTTTCCAACAGAGCGTCAGATTTCCGAGGAACTGGGCATCAGCCGGTCTTTGGTTCGTGAAGCCTTCATTATGCTGGAAATTGAGGGCTATCTTGACGTGCGCAAGGGGTCCGGGAGTTATGTTGCCACCGGCGAGAAGCTCTTTCTGAGCAATCCGAAACCTGATTTCGGCCCTTTTGAACTTTTGCAGGCTCGCCAGCTTTTGGAAAGCAGCATTGCCGGATTTGCAGCCAGCACGATCACCAAGAGCGACATCGTTCAGCTGCGAGACACGCTGGAACTGGAGCGGAAAGCCATCGCAAACGG
Source organism: Roseibium sp. R5 (assembly GCF_055755305.1). Classification (NCBI taxonomy): domain Bacteria; kingdom Pseudomonadati; phylum Pseudomonadota; class Alphaproteobacteria; order Hyphomicrobiales; family Stappiaceae; genus Roseibium; species Roseibium sp. R5. The sequence continues at coordinate 959,884 of NZ_CM146910.1, read as the reverse complement.
CGAAGAGGATTATTTGGCCGACCGCCAGTTCCATCTTCAAATTGCTGAAGCCACCCAAAACAGTGTCCTATTGGCACAGGTAGAGGAGCTCTGGAGCAAGCGCGAGAACAGCCCGATGTGGGCCCGCTTGCATGATCGGATATTTGATCTCAGCTACCGGGCCAAGTGGCTCGATGATCACGCTGAAATTCTGGAGGCCTTGCGACACCGCAATTCGGAAGCTGCGCGTAAGGCCATGTGGCAACACCTTGAGAATGTGCGGTTGACGCTTTTGGAGCTTTCAGATGTGGGAGATCCCGAATTTGACGGGTATCTTTATAAGCCCGCGGCTGTATCGAATTAGCATGGCTGGATAGTTTATTCAGATTCACGGGAGGCACTGGGGGGTGTTCGGCGGCATGAAACAAAAAGAAAGACAGATGCGATGATCGAATGCTGGCGCTGGTTTGGTCCGGATGACCCGATTTCCCTGCGCGATGTTCGTCAGACCGGCGCTACCGGTATCGTTACAGCGCTTCATCAAATTCCAAACGGCACCTATTGGCCGGAAGAAGAAATCGCAAAACGCCGCCGCATGATTGAGGCAGCGGGCCTTACTTGGGAAGTGTGTGAAAGCGTCCCGATTCACGAGGACATCAAGACCGGGGCATCGGGTTGGGAGCGCTGGGCGGAAAACTGGGCTGAAACGGTGCAGGCGCTGGCTCGTGAGAACATTCGCACCATCTGCTACAACTTCATGCCGGTGCTCGACTGGACCCGAACGGATCTCGATTATGAATTGCCCGATGGGGCAACCGCCTTGCGGTTTGAATTCGTTGCATACGCGGCATTTGATCTTTTTATCCTCAAACGTGAGGGCGCTGAGGCCGACTACAGTCAGAACGATGTTGCTCATGCTGAAGCGTGGCTTGATCAGCAGACCGACGAAGACAAGGATCGTCTGGTTCGAACCATCATTGCAGGACTGCCGGGATCTGAAGAAAGCTACACGCTCGACACATTCCGGGAGCATCTGGCAGCTTACAAAACAATCGACAGGGCGAGCCTATTCCAGAACCTCGCGAACTTTCTGGAGATTGTTGCGCCGGTGGCGGAGGAAGAAGGGGTGAAGCTTGCCATTCATCCAGATGATCCGCCGCGGTCGCTTTTCGGCTTGCCGCGGATCGTCGGCACCCTTGAGGATCTCATCCGGATCAAAAGCCTGAACACATCTCAAGCCAATGGGTTCACGGTCTGCTCTGGCTCTCTCGGCGTTCATCCGGACAATGATCTTCCTGCGATTATTGACGCCCTGGACGACAGGATCCATTTCGCACATCTGCGGGCCACAAAACGCGAAGCGGACCCGCGCAGTTTTCATGAAGATGCCCATCTGGCGGGCGACGTCGACATGGTCGCAATCGTCCGGGCATTGCGGACGCTGGAGCGTAAAAGGGGTAAGGCCCTTCCCATGCGTCCCGACCATGGCCATCGTATGCTTTCAGATTTGAAAGAGACATCGACACCTGGATACCCGGCCATCGGGCGTCTGCGCGGACTTGCCGAATTGCGCGGTGTCATGCGCACTGTTGATGTCTATGAGGCTTCCCCTAGTTAACCCGCTCTGAAAATTCGCAAGAAAGTGCGGCTTGACCGATGGGGCTTAAAAACGCCATCCCTGTCTCGAGCATGCAAGCAGGAACAGGGCACGATGGACATATCTGCACAGACGGATAACGAGACCACATACGATATCATTGAGGATGGCCGGGACACGATCGTGATCGAAGGCCTTCTTGTAGCCGCCGAAATTGGAGTCCTCGACAGCGAAAAAGGCCGCACACAAGGGCTCCGCTTTGATGTCGAAATCAGGACCGTGCCTGGCTATCGCAAGATCGTCGCCGAGACCGGATCCTATGTCTCTTATGCGGACACTGTATTTTTCATTCAGGACAAGGTCGCCAATGGCGGCCATGTTGAACTGGTGGAAGAATGGGCCGAGGCGGTGGCAGCTTTTGCCTTGCAGAACCCGCTTGCCGATTATGTGACGGTGAAGGTGACAAAACCTGAGATCTTTGAAGACGCAGCCGGCGTCGGCATCCGGATTTCACGCAAGCGACGCGCCTGACCTTGCCTGTGCCGTGCGCGGGACTATCTGCCAGCCGGTACACGCCTTATCCCCTCCAGGAGATACTTCTAGATGATTTCCGCAGACCGCGTTCTTCCCCTTTGGTTAAAGTACCGGGAGGCGCTGGAAACCCCGATCCGAACCTTTGACTTTCCAAAATTTGGAAAAACATTTGAGGACCGAACCTATCAAATGGGGGTTTTGAACCTGTCTCCGGACAGCTCCTATCGGGAAACGGTGTGCCACACTCTTGAGGCAGCGCTTTACCGGGGGCGCC
>NZ_CM146910.1:0-952500 GCF_055755305.1 Roseibium sp. R5 | reverse complement strand
GAAAGGTGAAAAGCACCCCGACGAGGGGAGTGAAACAGACCCTGAAACCGGATGCCTACAAACAGTTGGAGGGCTTCGTGCCTGACAGCGTACCTTTTGTATAATGGGTCAGCGACTTAATTTAACGAGCAAGCTTAAGCCGATAGGTGTAGGCGCAGCGAAAGCGAGTCTGAATAGGGCGTCAAGTTCGTTGGATTAGACCCGAAACCGAGTGATCTAGCCATGGCCAGGTTGAAGGTGCGGTAACACGCACTGGAGGACCGAACCCACGCCTGTTGAAAAAGTCGGGGATGAGCTGTGGCTAGGGGTGAAAGGCCAATCAAACTCGGAAATAGCTGGTTCTCCGCGAAATCTATTTAGGTAGAGCGTCGGATGAATACTCTCGGGGGTAGAGCACTGGATGGGCTATGGGGGCTTACCGCCTTACTGATCCTAACCAAACTCCGAATACCGAGAAGTACTATCCGGCAGACACACAGTGGGTGCTAACGTCCATTGTGGAGAGGGAAACAACCCTGACCGCCAGTTAAGGTCCCTAAGTTATGGCTAAGTGGGAAAGGATGTAGAGATCCCAAAACAACCAGGATGTTGGCTTAGAAGCAGCCATCATTTAAAGAAAGCGTAACAGCTCACTGGTCTAAATAAGGGTCTCCGCGCCGAAAATGTACCGGGGCTCAAGCCATACACCGAAACTGCGGGTGTGCACTTTAAGTGCATGCGGTAGCGGAGCGTTCTGTAAGTCTGCGAAGGGAGACCCGCGAGGGCTCCTGGAGATATCAGAAGTGCGAATGCTGACATGAGTAACGATAAAGGGAGTGAGAGACTCCCTCGCCGAAAGTCCAAGGGTTCCTGCTCAACGCTAATCGGAGCAGGGTTAGTCGGCCCCTAAGGCGAGGCCGAAAGGCGTAGTCGATGGGAAACAGGTTAATATTCCTGTACTTGGTGGTAGTGACGGATGCCGTGTGTTGTATCTCCTTATTGGATTGGGGGTGCAGCGAAGGTGTTCCAGGAAATAGCTCCACCGTATAAACCGTACCCGAAACCGACACAGGTGGACTGGTAGAGAATACCAAGGCGCTTGAGAGAACTATGCTGAAGGAACTCGGCAAAATGCTCCCGTAAGTTCGCGAGAAGGGAGACCTGTACTTGGGCAACCAGGTATAGGTGGCACAGAAATGGGGGTGGCGACTGTTTATCAAAAACACAGGGCTCTGCGAAGTCGCAAGACGACGTATAGGGTCTGACGCCTGCCCGGTGCTGGAAGGTTAAGAGGAGGTGTGCAAGCACCGAATTGAAGCCCCAGTAAACGGCGGCCGTAACTATAACGGTCCTAAGGTAGCGAAATTCCTTGTCGGGTAAGTTCCGACCTGCACGAATGGCGTAACGACTTCCCCGCTGTCTCCAGCATAGACTCAGTGAAATTGAATTCCCCGTGAAGATGCGGGGTTCCTGCGGTCAGACGGAAAGACCCCGTGCACCTTTACTACAGCTTCACACTGGTATTCGTAATGACATGTGTAGGATAGGTGGTAGACGTTGAAGCATTTGCGCCAGCAGATGTGGAGTCATCCTTGAAATACCACCCTTGTCCTTATGGATATCTAACCGCGGCGCAACAACGTCCGGGACCGTGTGTGGCGGGTAGTTTGACTGGGGCGGTCGCCTCCCAAATGGTAACGGAGGCGCGCGAAGGTGGGCTCAGAGCGGTCGGAAATCGCTCGTTGAGTGCAATGGCATAAGCCTGCCTGACTGCGAGACTGACAAGTCGAGCAGAGTCGAAAGACGGCCATAGTGATCCGGTGGTCCCTCGTGGAAGGGCCATCGCTCAACGGATAAAAGGTACGCCGGGGATAACAGGCTGATGATGCCCAAGAGTCCATATCGACGGCATTGTTTGGCACCTCGATGTCGACTCATCACATCCTGGGGCTGGAGCAGGTCCCAAGGGTTTGGCTGTTCGCCAATTAAAGTGGTACGTGAGTTGGGTTCAGAACGTCGCGAGACAGTTCGGTCCCTATCTGCCGTGGGTGTAGGAGAATTGAGAGGATCTGTCCCTAGTACGAGAGGACCGGGATGGACGTACCTCTGGTGGACCTGTTGTGGCGCCAGCCGCATTGCAGGGTAGCTATGTACGGACGGGATAACCGCTGAAAGCATCTAAGCGGGAAACCCACCTCAAAACCAGTTCTCCCTGAAGAGCCGTGGAAGACCACCACGTCGATAGGAAGCGTGTGGAAGTGCAGCAATGCATGAAGCTTAGCTTTACTAATAGCTCGTTCGGCTTGATCCTCTCATTAGTCAATGTTCATCTTTTAAAAGCGCCAAAAGGCGCTTTGTAAAAGATTAGATGGTTTGCGCTCACGCTTGAGCGCGCCTGTGGCGCTAAGCTCCGCGGGGGCGCGCAAAAGTGCGCGGCGGCCACTTGGCCTTGCGAAGCCTGAAGGCTTCGGTAAGTGCTCTAATCAACTTCAAAATAAGACCAGTTTAGATTCTCAAGGGAAATGACGTCGAACCGAAAGGTTCGCAAGCGCAACGCGCGCCGGCCGGTCAGGCCGCGTTCCCGCAGGCCAGCGCAGTCATGCGCGGTGCGGCCGTGAGGGCTAAACAACAAGACCAGTTTTACATCCAAATTGCCCTTCGCCGGCCTGGTGGCTCTAGCGGGGAGCCCCCACCCGATCCCATCCCGAACTCGGCCGTGAAACTCCCCAGCGCTAATGGTACTGCATCTTAAGGTGTGGGAGAGTAGGTCGCTGCCAGGCCTGCAAAGCGCAATTTGGAAACTTCAGTGCACTATCGGCTAACGCCTGCTTGAGTGCATCTCTTCCAAAAGTGTGCCAACACATCAGCACACCTCTTCAACGATAGCCTCCACCTTAACGCGGGATGGAGCAGCCCGGTAGCTCGTCAGGCTCATAACCTGAAGGTCGCAGGTTCAAATCCTGCTCCCGCAACCAATAAAAACAGCCGCCTTTTGGGCGGCTTTTTTGTTGGAAGGGGTCGCTGATTTTGACCTGACGGGGTCCCCGGAAGGAGGACAACGTCCGACGCAACGGGGCAGAAAACACTCAAATCCTGCTCCCGCAATCAAATCCCCAAAAAAATCAAAACCTCGCTCTTTGGCGGGGATATGCGCGTCTTGAAACAGCTGCGCGGACATTACCGCTAGTAAGCTTCAACTAACATAAAAACCAACGCGAGATATCAATCCGTTAGACGCTGCGGAGCCGCGTGCACGCCCGTCTCAATCCGTTTGAGCAGCTGCAGCCGTTCCTGGCTTCCGTCTGCCGCGTAATTCAGGTTTTTAAACAGAGATGTTTGTTCGGTGAAAAACTTGCGAGCTGGATCTTTGTCCTCGAATTCAAATGGTGTCCGGGCAATCTTGTAGACAAGATCAAAGGTTTCCTGCTGGCGGGCCAAGGGCGCGGAGACATCCACGTCGTCAAACGCATCCTGCTGCAGATAGACCATGTCCAGAAAGAGGGCCTTTTGTTGCAGAACAAAATCTTCGGTCGACACGCCCTCCTCACCGGTCACTTGCATCATGCGCGTGATTTCATCTCCCTTGGCGAGGAGATCGATCATTTCTTCAACGCGCGGCACCCAATCCGGCCCGATGTTTTCATGATACCAGTCTCGCAATTGGGTGTGATAGCGGGACCAGGACAACAGGGGATCCACGGCGGGGTAAAACCGCTTGTAGGCGCGCTCTGACGAGAGACCAAGGAAGGTTTTGACAGTACCAAGCGTTGATTGTGTCACCGGCTCTTCAAAGTTTCCGCCGGCCGGCGAGACCGTGCCGATCATGGTTAGACTGCCCGTGTCTCCAGTCGCGGTTTTTAGGACCCCCGCGCGCTCATAGATTCCCTTGATCGCGGAATCGAGATACGCCGGGAAAGCTTCTTCACCGGGAATTTCCTCCAATCGACCCGATGTTTCACGCATGGCCTGAGCCCAGCGCGATGTACTGTCTGCGATCAGAAGAACGTCATAGCCCATTTGGCGGTAGTATTCGCCGAGCGTGATGCCGGTGTAGATCGAGGCTTCTCGTGCCGCGACGGGCATGGACGACGTGTTACAGATAATGACTGTGCGATCCATCAAGGTGCCATCACCAGACGGGTCCGGCTGATCGGGAAATTCGGTGATGGTTTCCACCACCTCGCCGGCGCGTTCGCCGCAAGCCACCACGATCACGATATTGACTGCAGAGAACCTCGAAATCAGGGACTGCAAAACCGTTTTGCCGGCTCCAAAGGGTCCTGGAATACAGCCCATGCCGCCGCGGGCAATCGGGAAGAACGTGTCGATCAGACGCAAGGTGGTAATCAAAGGCTCGCTTGGATAGAGGCGCTCGCTTTGACCCGCTTTTACCAAAGCATCCGGGATTGCGCGGCGTACCGGCCAGTGCTGCACCATGGTCAAATCGCGGGTATTGCCGCGATCATCTTTCAAGGTGACGACAACCTCTTCTATGGTGAAGGTTCCTTCCCGGATCCGCTCAACAGTCCAGGTCCCCTTAAGACCAAACGGCACCATGATTCGGTGATTAAAGCGTCCTTCTGGAACCAAGCCGAGCGTGTCGCCCGCATTGACCGGAGCGCCCGAAGTGACTTTGGGTTCAAACGACCATTTGCGGGTGTGGTCAAGCGCATTAGTCAAGACCCCGCGCGGCAGGAAAAATCCGTGCTCCGCTGCTATATCCGCCAAGGGGTTCTGCAGACCGTCAAAGACCGTGCTCAAGAGGCCAGGTCCCAGAGCAACGGACAACATCTCGCCGCTTTGAATCACCTTGTCCCCAACGCGGACACCGGCCGTGTTTTCAAAAACCTGCGCTTCGGCTGATTTGCCGCGAACCCGCAACACTTCGGCTTTCAGGTATTCGCGGGGCTTTCCTTCCCGTTCTGGACCGTGCGGGATGATATAGACAACCTCGTTCTTGATCAGAGGGGCCTCCCCGAGAGGCGCCAATGTCACAAGGTCGTCCTGGACGGCGATGATTTCAGCTGTCGGCTCCGGAAGCTGAACATGACTGGTCATGGGAGAACTCCCTCAAGAGATGGAGACGTATCAGTAAAAAGTTCGGCAGAAACGGATTGAACCACGGCTGCCGTGTCAGATGGGGTCAGTGCTTCAGCGACGAGGGCTTTCAGGCGATCGCGGGCTTGATCAGCGTTATAGCGCGACCAGCGCTCCACAATGATCCAACGCAACACGTAAATCCCAACAGCTTCAAAATCAAATTCATGGGCAATCGAATATTGGTCCAGCTGGCGGAACACCTCGGTTAGCACCAATCGCTCCATGCCAATGTGATCTTCTGCCCGGATCAATCGATGCGCGTCTGCGACCCAAGGCATGAAATGCCCCAGACCAAAGGCCGGATCGGCCCAATTGGCCTTAATCATCGAACACCAGCGGCCGTATCCCCAGGCTTCTATTGCGCCTGCAGCATCTTGCCCGTTCCGCCGCCGCCGAAGTGCTGCAATCAGGGTCCGCGTTTCCATGCGACCGGTTACCAGGTGCTGGAGATCCGGGCATTCAGCCAGATCACGGATCACTTCGCGCGCCCGCTGGATGACCTCAAAGTCATCTTCCATGTGTGCAACGCCGGCCCAGGCCGTCACTTCAACCATTTCTTTCAGCAGGCGGGCATGCCCAGGTTCCAGCATCGCCATGCGCTGGCGCAGCCGGTACTGGGAAATCGGCACCTCCTTGCGGCTGAACAACTTGCCAAGATGCGGCAAGCTGGTGATCAGCGCGATGTACTGGTGAGGGTTGGACATGGATTTAACGCAACACCCCTTCCATGACGGCTCTGAGCCTGGGCTGAAGGTGGCGCTTTAGGAGCGTTGCGATCGCCTCTTCGGTCAGATCAATGGAAACGTCCCGCCCAGTCAGCTTGATCTTGATACCGTCAAACCCAGGAGCCGTGGAGAAGGTTACGCCTTCCCGCAAGACATCCCCGGCGAGTGCAATGACGAAATGTGTCAATGTTCCTGGTTCGACCGCTTCCGGAGACTGTTTCAGCTCCTCAAAGGTCACGATCTTTTCCGGAAGCACGATCTCCATTGGCTCAGCATCACTCACGGAGGCGCTCTCTTTGGCATTGGCCGCCATCGCAAGGATCAACTTCTGCAAAAAGGCCTCATCGGCGAGCGTTGTGGCCACCAGTCGCTTGGCTTCCTGCTGGATGCGTTCGCCGAGTTCGTTGCGCATATCAAGCACAAGGTCTCGGGCGGCTACTTTCAGACCATCTTCGGTGGCAGCTTTCTCCTGTGCAGCTTCTGCCCGGGCGGCTGCCTTAAGCGCAACTGCCTTTTTTTCAGCTTCTGCGACCAGGGCCTCTGCCTTTGCTTTGGCGTCTGCCAATATGGCTTCGGCTTCAGACTGACCAGCTTCAACGCCTTCGGCTTTCAGTCGGTCGATCAGCGCTTGAACACCAGCACCTGCGGCAGTTTCCAGCTCTCCGGCGGTTTTGGTTTCTGACATGGTCGCCTCCTAGCTCGGCATTGTTCCGGCGAGCACCAGTGCAAACACCAGAGCAAAGACCGAAAAGCCTTCCAGAACCGCAGCTGGTGCGAGCGATATACCGAAAATCTCGGGTTTTGCCTTGGACGCGTGAATGGCCGATGCCAGAACCTCGCCTTGCCGAATGCCGGTGAACAACATGGTGAAGCCCGACAGAACACCGATGCCAAACATGGCAGCGCCATTTGCGGCATCGACGGTTGTTTGCTGGAGCGAGAACATGATGACGATGCCGTAGATCACCTGAGAGGACGGCATGAGAGAAACACCGATGAACCGGCCGTAACCGCCATCGCTGTCGAGCATTGCGCCGATCGCTGCGCTGCCTCCCAGAGCACAGCCCCAGGCACTGCCGATCGCGCCGAGAGCCACCGGCGCATAAAGCCCGAACCAACCGAGCGCCACAACGAATTCGTTCACAGGCGTGTCTCCTCTTTCTTGAATGGACGGAAGGCCGTGCCCTCGTCTTTCAAACCCCAATTAAAAAATTCAATCACGTTCAGGCGCAGGCCATGTACGCACCCTGCAATCAACCCGAGGCCGATGTTGATGGAGTGGCCGATTATCAGAACGAGGATTGCAATCAGCAATCCAACGCCTGGGACCGCGTCATTCAACTGGCCGGAAAGCGTATTGATGGTTTCTGCGAGCGATGCAGCAGCCAGGCCCAACGCAAAAAGCCGCATGTAGCTGAGCACATCGGAAAAGATATTCACGACCCGGGCAAGGGAGGCCAACCCGTCGAAAACACGCATCCCGCCGGACGACAGCGAATTGACCTTCCGATCACTTCCGAAGAAACCGACGGTCAATAACCCAGCAACAACGGCGCCAGGGCCAAGTGTGGCAAAGACCGTGCCTTGTCCCAGGAATGTCGCGAGTCCGCCCAGGGCGACAAGGCACCAGCCAAGCGGCTGAAACCGTCCGCTTGGGGTTGTTTCATTAAAGCTGCGCATGAGGTTGGCTAGGACAATGTGCACCACACCGATGGTCAGCGTGATCTTCATCATCGTATCAACGTCTTTCAAATGCAGGACCTTGAGTTTCGCCAGGAAACTGCCGTCCGGCGGCGCAATACCAAAGTAACTGCCCGTTGCGACACCGAACGCAGCTGTCGAGACCATCAGCCACATGGCCATGCGTAAGAGCCGCCGGCTTTGTTCAGAATTGCTGAAGCGGTTTCGGAAGAGGTACAGCAGCGCCAGGATCAATAGGCCATATCCAGCATCTGTCATGATCATTCCGAAGAAGATGACAAACGATATGTAGACGATGACAGACGGATCCCAGTCTCGATATCCCGGTGTCTGGTAGAATTCAACGAGATCCTCGCCCGCGGCTAACCCCGGCCGGTTTTCAAGCAAGGTCGGTGGCTGATCTTCTGCGGTTACGTCGTCAAAGACAGCTGCAACACCAGTTTCTCCAGCAAGGGCCTCGATTTCTTCAACTTGGTCCTGTCGCGCCCAGGCCTGGAGCACAAAAACCCGTCCGGCATCTCCGGTTTCCAGACCTGCACGATGACGGGCGGCTTGATCTCTCGCTGCTGCAAGGTTTGATGCCAGCAAAAACCGCCACTTTGTTAGCGCCTGCCGCTGCAACTGCAACTCTTCCAGTTCAATCGCAGCTTCTTCGTAGTGTTTTTTGAGCGTTGAGAGAGAGACCGCGCCGACATGAACCCGAGGGACGGGCATGTCGCCAACCTCCGGTTCGTCCGGTGACAACACCACCACATAGGCCCTGTAAGTATCGGCGTGCACGACCTCCAGGACCTTGTTTGACGGATCAATTTCTCTGAGCTTTCCTGTGGGGACAACGTAGAACCAGAGGCGGTGGCCTTTCAGGCTCTCCAGGTCAGTGAAATTAAACTCTCCCCAGGGCTCGACATCATGAATGCGTTTCTTAAGCCGCGCCAAACGATCTTCGCAGTCTTTGATCAATTGCCGGTTTTCGACTGATCGGCTGACAGTTTCATTGAGGTCAAAGCTGCTCGGGTCTGTGACCTGCAGCCGCTGGACCGGCGCATCCATCAGCCAGCGAAGAGCCTCTACGGCTTCCCGGCCTGTCCCGGCCGGCACCGCTTCAAGTTCCTTTTGCGCATCACTCAGGGGAATGAGATGCAGCGCTCCAAAAGCCTGTGTGGCTTCCAGAACGTTTTCCTTGTCTTCCAGAACGCCGATGAGGCTGACTTTTGTGAGGGGCACAATGCTCATAGCTCAGCCATCCCCTTTACTGCGCTTCGCGCCGCTGTCTTGCGTTTGGAGATTTTAGCGCGGACCACGGCATCGCGTTCGGCATCGGCCAAAGCCATACGGATCTTTTTGATGTTCTTCTGGGCTTGCGGGATGAGAACCTTCTCGAAGAGGTTGACCCGCCGGGAAATCACCGCTTCGGCTTCAAGCAGCTTTTCGATCCGCTCCCGTGCAACCTCGCGTTCCAGATTGAGCTTCAAAAGTTCTTTCAGCCCGTTGACCGCAGGATCCACCCAGTGAGGCCGGGCGAGAAGAGAATAGGATTTGACGTCGACTTCGATGTTTTCAAGCGTTGGCAGTCTGGTGCCGGACAGGTTCTGTTCGCCACGTTCGACTGATTTCAGGGTCACGATCCCTTCGACAGGAACCTGCTCGTTCGCGAGCATCGGCAGTGATTTTGCGATTTCGTCAAAGCGGCGCTCATATTCCGCATCAAGCCTGAGCGCAGTTTCTTTGGCTTTCGCTCGCTCGGCCATGATCTGCAGACGCTTCAGCTCCAAAGACGGAAGGAAGCGTTTGTATTCAGAAAGATGTGCGCTTTCCCGGGCAAGGGATGACTTGTTGAGCGCCAGCTTGGCCATCAGGCAGCCTCCCCGTCGGCACCATCTTTAGCCGCGTCCTTTGAAGCAGTTTTCTCGCCGGGGAAATATTTGTCGATCAGCCCCTGTTTCATCAAAAGCTGTTCGGGCAAGAAACACTCGGCGAGCGTTTGCCAGCACAGGTCCAGTGCCTCCTCAAGGGGAATGGCCACCTCGATATCCATGAATCGTTTGCGGAAGAGCGCACCGAATTTCAGAAGCTGGTGGTCATAATCGGACAGCTCAAAGGCCATCGATTGCTTCTGTTCTGCGTCCCGAGCCCCCGAATAGAACCGGATCATGGTGTTCATGATCTGGTTGTGATCTTCGCGCGTCACCTTGCCGATAACGTGCTGCTTCAAGCGCGAGAGAGATCCGAACGGATCAAGCATCCCGCTGTGCAGATAGAACTGCCCTTCTGTGATGTAGCCTGTGTTGTCCGGCACCGGATGTGTGACGTCATTGCCCGGCATGGTGGTTACGGTCAGGATTGTGACGGACCCAGAGCCCTTGAAATCACACGCCTTTTCATAGCGCCGCGCAAGTTGGGAATAGAGGTCGCCCGGATAGCCGCGGTTGGCTGGCACCCGTTCCATGGCGATCGAGACTTCTTTCATGGCATCGGCGAATGCGGTCATATCGGTCATCAGGACCAAAACGCGTTTGCCTTCTTCAACCGCGAATTTCTCGGCGACGGCCAGAGCCATGTCCGGAACCTGGAGGCGCTCGACAACCGGGTCAGACGCCTGGTTGATGAACATCACCGTGCGCGGGAACACACCCGCATCTTCAAACTGTTTCCGGAAAAAAGCGTAGTCATCGAAAATCAATCCGAGCCCACCAAAGACGACGATATCCGCATCCGCCTGAATGCCGATGCGCGCCAGGAACGCATTGTAGGGTTCGCCTGAAACGGAGAAGATCGGGATCTTCTGGCTTTCGACGAGACAGTTGAAAATGTCGATCATCGGCACATCCGTACGGATCATGCGCGAGGCGAGTACCCGTTTCATCGGGTTCGCTGAGGGACCGCCGATCGGAACGGTTGGATCGGTCGAAAGGTCCGGACCCTGATCAATCGGGGTGCCGGCACCATCAAACACACGGCCAAGGATGTTGTCCGAGTACGTAACTTTCGCCGGTTCTCCGAGAAACCGGACGGACGCATTGTTGGCCAAACCCTTGGTGCCGGAGTTGACCTGCAACGATACCATGTCCTGGTCGATATTGATCACTTGGGCGAGGGAAGACGTGCCCTCGCCGGTTTCCACAATAGCCAAATCCCCGAGACAGGGCCGGCCTTCGGCCTCACTCTTCGTCGAGGACACCATGATCCGGATGATGTCTCCGACGATGTCAACGATCCGGGTGTGTGAGACAAGCATGCGGATCCTCGCGTCTGATGACCAATGACAAACCGTGGTTGTTGAAACAAACTTGAACCACTTCAAGGACTTTTCGCAAGGCAAAATTCGACGATGATATGTGTCGAACCCCTTGAGCGATTATCCTGGATCCGGTGAATCTCAACCGGAGATCAGTTAAATTCAGTATCAATTACGCGGATATGACATTGATCAAGAACACGCCATTTCAAAGCTGATCAGCCGGATACGGAGGATCGCTTCCGCAGAAGATATCGATGCTCGCCGGTCAGAACGGTGACGCCATCCTGGTTACGGATCGTTGCGGTCATGACAACAACACCGGTGGTGTTTTGTTCAATCAGTTCGGAAATCACAAGTTCTGAATAGAGGGTATCGCCGACATAGACCGGTTTCATGAACTTGCACTCCAGTCCGATGAAACCGATCAACGCGTCGGCGACCTCTTCGGGGAATGTGCCGGCACCGGCGGCTGACTGGATGAGGACCTGCATGCCGTGCGCCAGCATGTCCTGGTGGCCGATTGACTGGCAGTAGACCCGGTCATAGTGGATCGGATCATTGTCTCCGGACGCCAACTGGAAGGCTGCAAACAGGGCATCGGTTTGTGTGCGGGACGGCAACCCATAGCGGCGGCCGACCTTCAAGTCTTCAAAAAAGAGCGAAGGTCCCGGCCGGTGATCGGCGGGCGTCCAATCGGGTCCGGTCGCTTGGTCTGCCATTGAGGATCCTTTCGATTGAGAGTTAGAACTTCGGGAAATAGCCTGTTGTTGGTCTTTCAGGGGATATCCGAAACCGGATTTGGATCGGGCCAGCGGCCTGCTGAGAGCGGCTTGATCAACCAGAAAAGCGTAATGCCGATGAGCGAAGTGGTGATGGACAAGGCGAAGCCTGCACCGTAGTCGCCGGTCCAGTCAAAGAGCGCGGACGATAGCCAACCGCCAACGGCGCCGCCAAAACCGAGACCGATGGTTGTTGCACCATAAATTGCGGCGACGTTGTTGGGATAGAGCCTTGCCACAAGGGCGGACACGGCAGGACCGCGCGAGCCCATGGCGGCACCGAAAACAACAACAAATCCCATCAGAAGAAGAAGGTTTGGGGTTTCCTGCAACTGCCACAACAAAGCTACGCCGACAGCTGACAGAAGATAGCCGACGGTCACGGAATTGCGCTGGCCAAATCGGTCACTTGCCCATCCTAAACAAACAAGACCGACGACAGACATCGCGCCGACAGCCCCATAGCCGAAGGCGGCCATAACAGGTGTGATCCCTGCCGAAATAAGAAAGGCGATAGCCTGCAGCATCACCGACCACACGGTCACCGAGGCCAAAAACAACGTCGCAAACAATCCCCAAAACGCGGGATGCCGCAAAACACCCGCGCCCGGACTGAGGCTGCGGTTTGTCTGGCGAGGCGGTATATGGTCAGCGCCGCCGCCCATTGTTTGCCATGGCAAGAACCAGATCACGGCGACCATTGCAAGGCTGGCCCACCCCAGGACTCCGTAGGCCGTTCGCCAGTCTGTCGCCTCAATCAGGATCTGGGTCAGGGGAACGATGACCACCATTCCCAGAGGGATCCCGGTGTAGGCAAGTGCGTTTGCCAATGTAATCCGGTGGGCAAACCAGCGGCTCACCAAACCGGATGCGACCGTCATGCCAGTTGCTGATATGCCGATACCGGTCATGATGCCGAGGCCGAGAATGGCCTGCCAGAGTTGCTCCATCGTGCTTGCCAGCAAAAAGCCCAAACCAAACAGGCAAACCCCGGATGTGTAGACCGGACGCGGACCAAACCGGTCAAACAACATCCCGATGACGGGTGCGGAAAACCCGATGGTGGCCATATAGGCGAAGTAGATGGTTCCGTATGTGCTCCGGCTCCAGCCAAGGTCGGCGGTGACCGGCAAAAGGAATACGGCAAACGTCTCGCTGACGCCGCGGGAAAAGAAATTCATTGCGGCACAAAAGACCAGAACCGCGATCGCGGATCGTGTCATTTCGTGCGTGGCCGGGTCTGGCCGTTTCAACATGCTTGAGGCTCCAATCGGTCCACGCGGCCTAGTTCATCATGCTCGGCAACCAGGTGATGATTTGGGGAAAGAAGATGAGACCCGCGATTGTCAGGACGTCCGCGATGAAAAACAGGAAAATGCCGCGAAAGACGTCAGAGAGCGGGATGTCCGGGCGCACGCCATTGACGACAAAACAATTGATACCGATGGGGGGCGTGATAAGGCAGACCTCGGCCATTTTCACCACAATGATCCCGAACCAAATGCTGGCCTGCGTCCCACTCATGCCGAAGGCGCTATCGGCTGCGGTGACATCCGGCCCGCCATTCAGAGCCATAACGGCGGGATAAACGACCGGCAAAGTCAAAAGCAGAAGCCCGATGGCATCCATGAACATGCCGAGGATCACATATCCCAACAAAATGGCGGCAAGGATCAGATAAGGATCGGCATCAAAGGACAGGATCCAGTTGGCAAACGTTTCCGGCAGGCCGGAAAACCCCAAAAATCGGCCAAAAATCAGCACGCCCCAAATCAATGAGAAGATCATCACCACCAGCTTGGACGTTTCCATCAGGGCGGCCTTGAGGCTTGGCCAGCGCATCCCGTTGATCCAGGCCATGACCAGAACCACGAATGCCCCAAGCGCTCCGGCTTCGGTAGGGGCAGCCCAGCCGGTGTAGATCGCGCTGACGATAATCCCGACCACGGCTGCGATCGGTAAAACGCCCGGCAAGGATTGAAACCGTTCCCGCCAGCTTACGCCGCGCACGGACGGCCCGGCCTCGGGGCGGAATTTGGCCCAGAGCACAATAATCGCGGCATAAATCGCTGCGGAAAACAGGCCAGGCAAGAAGCCCGCGAGCAGCAGCGCTCCGACCGATTCTTCAACGATGATCGCATAGATGACCAAGATCGCTGATGGCGGGATCAGGGAGGCGAGCGTTCCCCCGGCTGCGACAACGCCGGCGGCGAGCGGACGGTCATAACCGGCCTTGAGCATTTCCGGGATCGCGACGCGGGCAAACACCGCTGTCGTTGCGGTTGAAGCGCCGGAAACGGCGGCAAAGCCTGCCGTTGCAAAGACGGTTGCGACGGCGAGACCACCCGGCAGCCAGCCAATCCAGGCCCGCGCGGCGGCAAAGAGTTGCGCGGTCATGCCGGCATGAAACGCGAGATAGCCAATCAGGATGAAGACCGGAATGAGCCCGAGAACAAAACTGACGGACTTCGAGTGCGGGATGGAGCCGATACTGCCCGCCGCCGCATGCCATCCGATGAGTTCGACAAGGCCGATCAATCCGACCAGCCCGGCTGCGAAGACGACCCGGACACCGATCAGAACAAAAACCAGCAAGAGCCCCATGCAGATGACGCCAACGAGCGCAGGATTACTGTAGCCGATACCGAAGAAAACACCGGGTGCACCGCTTGTGAGGGTTTCAAGGAAACTCATTTTCCGCCCCCAGCACTGGAGGCTT
The DNA here is from genome assembly GCF_055755305.1 of Roseibium sp. R5. Classification (NCBI taxonomy): domain Bacteria; kingdom Pseudomonadati; phylum Pseudomonadota; class Alphaproteobacteria; order Hyphomicrobiales; family Stappiaceae; genus Roseibium; species Roseibium sp. R5. The sequence goes on along the minus strand of NZ_CM146910.1, from coordinate 938,259 downwards.
CATCCTGGGCGTGATCGGCAGCGGTCTTGATCACCGGCACCGCGACCGGATCCGCCTTGGGCCAGATGAACAGGCGCAAAAAGCCGATAAACTGCAGGGTCAACCGCAGGAACCAGATGGAAAAGGCGAATGGCACCAGGAGTTTCGACGGCCACGTTGGAATCCCGTAGTCGTATGTGACGTCGCCAACCTCGAAGGAGCTGTAAAAGAAGCTCCAGCTGTAGCGGATGAGAACAGCAATGAGGATCATGCCGAGCAAGGTGGCAACCGTTTCCAGAAACCAGCGCATGCGCCCATGTGCAGCGCCCACCAGCATGTCCATCCGGATATGCGCGCCATACCGCTGTGCATAAGCCACACCGAGGAACGCAAATACGGCGATTGCCTGCTCGGATGCTTCCAGAAAACCCGGGATCGGATACCCCGCCAGCCGGCAGAAGATCTGGAATGTCGTCACCAGCATCACGATGAAGATCGTCAAAGCCGCGATGATATTGAGCGTGTCTTCAACCGCACCCAATCCGCGGTTCATCGACAATAAAAGGGCGCCGCTGCCATGTGTTCCTGTCATGGGAAATCAGGTTCCGAAGCTGGTCAGATTGCGGGAAGGGGACTGCTCTCGCGTGCTGGATAAATGGCCCAGCCCGCAGGAATGAACGACCGTGAAGGAAGGCACCGGCTTGGACCGGTGCCTTTCAAGGTGTGTTAGCTGCCGCTGCCGGCATTCAGAACCGTGTCCAGGACGCCTTGTGCATCAAAGCTTTCCTGATTGTCCGAAACCCATTGGCGCCAGATCGGCTCGCCAGCAACATTCTGGAACTCTTGTCGGGTTGCCGGGTCGTAGGTGACTTCGGTCAGAGCTTCCTGAAAAATCGGAAGATATTTCTCGTCGGCTTTTCCGTAGACCTCGCGATAGACTTCATCGACTTCGGGTTTCAGTGACGCGAGCAGATCCTTGTATTGATCTGGAAGGCTTTCATAGGACGTCTTGTTCAAAACGATCGGGCAGTCAGCTGTGCCGGGCTTCAGATTTCCCGTGAACCAGCTCGCCACTTCCTGCAGTTTGTAGGCACCATGCGCATACGTGAAAGGGAAGGACACTGCGTCGGCAATGCCGCGCTGAAGCGCGGTGTAGACTTCCGTCGCTGGCATGGACTGCCGCACTGCGCCGAGTTTTTCCATGGCCAGGCCAACACCGCCGCCGGCGCGCACCCGCAGGCCGTTCCAATCCTCGAGGGTTTTCGGCGGCTCACCGGTTCCCATGAATTCATACTGGGGCAAGTGCGTCGACGCATAGCTGATGGCGTTCCATTTCTCCAGATCGGACACTGCAACGGGATGCTGATAAAGCGCATCGCGCACAGCGATCGACGTGTCGAAATCTTTGACCGGCAGGAAAGGCAGGCTCATGACCATCAAGGCAGGTGTTTTTGCCGGATGGTAGAAATTGCAGACGATCGCAGCTTCAAAAGCATTGACCCTCAGGCCGTCGAGGTTCTCTTTCGCCTTGGACAGCTGATCGCCGTAAAAGATCTTGAGCTGGAACTTTCCGCCAGTTTCTTCGGCAAGCCGCGCGGTAAGGTGTTCCGGGCCGGCTGTTAAAGCCCGCGATTTGCCCCAAACCGAGAACTTCCAGAAGACTGGTGGACCGTCGACATTTGCGGCCATGACCGGTTGCGGCAGAAGCGCTGCAAATAAACCGGCAGCAACAGCGCCCCAGACCGCGTTTTTGATGCGTTTCATCTTTTTCCTCCCAATTGAGATCCGCCAAATGGCGGTTTTCGGGCTCAGGGCCCTTTCTCTCCCCTGCTGACCAGTTCCTGAAGGTGTCGGTTGAGCGAGGGTGGTAATTTTTTGTTCTTATTTGTGGACTAAATGACCATATATCGAGACATATGTCCAGACGGCAATTTTGACTTTCAGCCCGCCTGGTCACCGGCAAGGAATATTTTCCGCAGGATTGGGAAATCGTCTTGGGCAAATAAAGAAATGAAAATAAAAAGTTATAGGATTGATAGGACCGTAGTCTCGTCCGAGAGACCGGATGCGCGATAGCGCCGACCGCCGACGCCTATCGATTGTCGAGTGCGGTGGCAGCAGCAGGCGTGGCACGACTACGGCAAGCGAACAGTTCTTCGAACGAGGTCGCTACTCGAGGTTAATCGCCTGGATTAATGGCTAACCGCAATCGGGTCTGACGTGATCTCGTTGCTTGAAAAGCCGAACTCTGCTGTCAGCCTTTGCAAGGTCGCGGCAACATCAGCGCACTTGTCTTCAAGCCGGTACTGCGGGCCGGCAACAACAACCGCAAATCTGCGGTCATCGACCATCACTGGAATGGCAATGGCTGCAAGGTCCGCGCTGTATTCGCGAATGCTCTGATACCAACCGCGGTCCCTGGATTTTGCAAGTGCCGCTTCAACGTCTTCAGCTGTCATCAGGGCGTTTGCGCCATACCGGTCAAAGGAGACCTTGCTCAAAAGGGCCGCGCGCTCGGCTTCTGAATAGAGAGATAAAAGAGCGCGCCCGGAAGCCCCGGCATGGATCGGGATCCGCATGCCCACATGCGCTGCGTAGCGGATGGGTGACGGGGATTCGATGACATCGAGATAAACGGAAAACCGTCCTGCAGGCGCAGCCAGGATGGCCGTTTCGCCGGTTTCATCAGCAAGTTTCCGTAAGAGTTCTGCCAGCCGTTCATTCAGCGGATCCGCCGACATGATGCTTTCGGCAACGCTGGCAAGCCGGGGCGTTGGATAGTAGCCGCCGCGCCGCGCAGGCTCATACATGTAGCCGCGTTCCACCAATGTGTTCAAAATATTGTAGGCGCTCGATCGCGGCCATCCGAAATGCTGCTGAAGTTCCGCCAGACTTGCCGGTTTTTTGGTGCGGGCGAAATACTCGATCAGATCGAGTGCATTCTGGATCTGTTTAACAGCCATGGGGCACGGTCTTTTGTTGCAAGGCGTTGATTCCGCAGCGTGTCGGCGCAACCGGGCAGCCTGTCGAAGTCTTCATTTCTGGTCTCGGTCTTCTATCGCGCTTTCCCACAAAACGCGAGCAATCATCGATGATTGGCTTGACAATGTTTAAATATATGGACTTATTATTCATATATGTAGACATAAGCCAAGGTTTTTTCGCATGGGCCCTTTGGAAGGCATACGTGTCATAGACATGTCGGCGGTGCTCGCCGGACCGGTTGCGACGCAGACGCTGGGCGACTACGGCGCCGACGTCATCAAGATCGAATCCCCGTCCGGTGACATGTTGCGCCAGGTAGGACCAATGCGGTCGGCCGCCATGGGTCCGCTTTACATGAATGCCAATTACAACAAGCGCTCCGTTTGCCTTGACCTGAAAACGGAAGACGGCAGAGAGGTCTTGCTGGGCCTGATCCGGACCGCCGATATCTTCGTCACCAACAGCCGTCCGAAAGCGATGATGCGCTTGGGCCTCTCCTACGACACCATTCAGGCGGTCAAACCGGACATAATCTACACTGCACTTCTCGGATTTGATGAAGGTGGCAGGTATTCAGGACGGCCTGCCTATGACGATCTCATCCAGGGTGCCGCCGGGCTGCCGTTCCTTCAGGCCAAGGCGAGCGGCGGGGTGCCGCGCTATTTCCCGAATGCAATTGCGGACCGGGCATTTGGTTTGGCCGCTGCCAACGCGATTCTTGCGGCGCTCGTTCACAAGGGTCGGACCGGTGAGGGGCAGCAGATCAGCATTCCGATGTTTGAGACTGTCGCAAGTTTCGTTCTCGGGGATCATCTGGGCGGCCTATCTTTTGAACTGCCGCTTGATTCAGGCGGATACCATCGTCTCACGTCGAAAGCCCGCAGGCCGTTGCGCACAAAGGACGGCTACATTTGCCTGCTCCTATATTCGGATGCGCAGTGGGGCCGGTTTCTGGAGGCTACCGGAAAGCCAGCCGTTCTGTCGGCTGACAACAGGTTCTCCTCTTTCACCGGGCGGCAAGAGCATTTTGACGATCTTTGCAAAGCTGTCAGTGAAGTCACCAAGACGAAAACCAGCAGCGAATGGCTCGCTCTGCTTGAGACCGCGGACATCCCGGTTATGCCGATGCACTCCATTGAGAGCCTGCTGGACGACCCGCATCTCAACGATGTCGGTTTTTTCGAGACGTACGATCACCCAAGCGAAGGCCGGATGCGGCGCACGAAAGTGCCGACCAGATGGTCCCGGACACCGTCAAGCAAACACAGGCCACCGCCAAACCTTGGCGAGCATACCGTTGAAGTTCTGAAGGAAACCGGGCTCAGCGAAGACACGATCTACGAATTGCTGCAGTCGGGGATTGTCTCCGCCCCGGCGTCTGAACCGGTTCCAGCTTGAGGCGATAATGGATATCCAGCTTTCCCCCGACAGAACGGCCCTTCAGGATGCTGTTGCAAGCCTCTGCAGCCAGTTCGATGACGCCTACTGGCTCGAAAAAGACAAGGCTGGCGGCTTTCCAACCGAGTTTTTTCAGGCCCTGGCCCAGGCTGGCTGGCTCGGCATTTGTATCCCTGAAGCCTATGGCGGCGCAGGCCTTGGGATTACTGAAGCTGCCATCATGATGCGCACGATTGCCGAATCCGGGGCCGGATTCTCTGGCGCCTCTGCCGTGCATATGAACATCTTCGGTCTATCGCCGGTGGTTGTATTCGGAACGGATGAACAAAAGCGGCGCATGTTGCCGCCGGTCGTCGCAGGTCAGGAACGTACGTGCTTCGCTGTCACCGAGCCCAACACCGGATTGAACACGACCCATCTGAAAACAGCCGCGCGGCGTCAAGGAGACCGCTACCTCGTCAATGGTCAAAAGGTCTGGATCTCCACGGCGCAGGTCGCGGAAAAAATCCTGCTCCTCGCCCGTACAACTCCACTTGAAGAGGTCGAAAAACCGACACAAGGCCTCAGCTTGTTCTACACCGATTTCAACCGTGACCAGATTTCGGTCCGGGAGATCGATAAGATGGGCCGGAAGACGGTTGATTGTAATGAACTCTTCTTTGAGGATTTCGAGATTCCGACAGAGAATCTCATTGGAGATGAAGGCGAAGGGTTCCGGGCGATCCTGCACGGCATGAACCCGGAACGGATCCTGATCGGATCGGAAGCCATTGGTCTGGGCCATGCGGCGCTGCGCAAAGCCTGCGCCTATGCCAAGGAGCGCGTCGTCTTTGACCGGCAGATCGGTCAGAACCAGGGCATCCAGCACCCGCTCGCGCGCAACTGGATGATGCTGGAATCCGCCTGGCTGATGGCGCTAGAAGCGGCCCGCCAATATGACGCTGGCCTGCCCTGCGGCCCGGCGGCCAATGCCACGAAGTATCTGGGGTCGGAAGCCGGGTTTGAGGCCTGCCAGCAGGCGGTCATGACCCATGGCGGGTTCGGGTATGCCCGGGAATATCATGTCGAGCGGTACATGCGCGAGGCCATGATCCCCCGGCTCGCGCCGGTCAGTCAGCAGCTGATCCTTTGCCATATCGCCGAACGGGTTCTGGGACTTCCGAAGTCCTATTGAGATCAGATTTTTTGCCGCGCCCTTTTGTTTTGGAGACTGCGTTCATGAACATTCACACAGGCCAGCACGTCCCTTTGCCTCAAGGCGAGCTCGCCGAACTGGTCGCGCCGGATTGCCATGGACAGAACTTCTTTGAGATCGACCGCAGCCTTCAGGATCTTCTGACGCTGTATCTACCTGAAGATTTGCGTGTTCATCTCTGGCCGAAACTGCAAGAGTTCGGGGCTTTGGTGGGCGGTGAAATTGATACGCTTTCCAGAACGGCCGACCGGCACGTGCCGATCCTCCATCACCGTGACCCGCGCGGACGGTTTGAAGACTGGATCGAGTTTCATCCGGCCTACAAACGCATGGAGCAGATCACGTTCTGCGACTTTGCAATGGCTGGAATGACGGGAAAACCGGGGGTGTTCGGCTGGCCCGAACCGATGCCGCACACGGTCAAGTTTCTCTTCCAGTATTTGCTCGGGCAATCGGAGTTCGGTCAGCTGTGTCCGATTTCGATGACCGAAACCACCGCTGCCATGATCAAGAAATTCGGCAGTGAAGCGCTCATTGAACGGTTTTATGACGGGTTGATCAGCCAGGATCCGGCGACCCGGATGGCCGGCGGACAATTCATGACCGAACGCCATGGCGGGTCAGATGTGTCGCAACTCGCCGTCGAGGCCCGGAATGAGAACGGCACATGGCGGCTCTATGGCGAAAAGTGGTTCTGTTCCGCCGCTGATGCCGATGTCGTGCTGGTGCTTGGCCGCCCGCAAGGTGCCCCGGCAGGAAACAAGGGCCTTGCGGTTTTTGCTTTGCCGCGCCGGCTGGAGGATGGCAGCCGGAACGCCTACCGGATTGTGCGACTGAAAGACAAACTCGGCACGCTCTCCATGGCCTCCGGCGAGGTGGTTCTTGAGGGCGCGGTTGCCTATCCACTTGGCGATGTCGGGGCAAAGGAAAACCCCGGCCTCAAGATGATGATGAACCAGGTGTCCTTGTCCCGCCTGTCGCATGGTGCCCGGGCTGCCTCAATGATGCGCCGGTGTCTCAACGAGGCCATGATGGTTGCAAAAACCCGCAGTGCTTTCCAAGAAAAGATCATCGGCAAGCCCCTGTTACGACGGCAGCTGATGAAACTGATGGTGCCGACCGAACAGGCGTTGTCGATGACGCTCCATCTCGGCACTGTTTTGACCGCGGCAGCGAACGGCGACGCTCATGCCGAACGCGTTGCACGGATCCTGACCCCGGCCCACAAATACCGGACGGCGCGCGACAACATCCGCGTGGCGACGGGTGCCATGGAGGTCCGTGGCGGCAATGGGTTCATCGAGGACTTCGTCAATGCCCGTCTCGTCCGGGATGCCCATGTTGGCCTTCTGTGGGAAGGAACGTCCAACATCAATGCGCTGGACATCACAACGCGGGCCATCGGACGGACAGAGGCCCACAACGACTTGAGATCCGCACTGCTGGCGCAGATTGACGCCTGTCCGGGACTCCCCGGTTCATTTGCTTGCGTCTTGAAATCATCCCTGATCAAGTCCTTGGATCTCGCCGAAGAAATCGGCTGGCGCGGGGAAGAGTGCCTTGCCCGCCAGGTCGCCAGCGCCGTCTACCATTCCGCGACCGCCGTTCTTTTGGCCTGCGAAGGTGCGCGTCTGGGTGCTGATGGCGGGGACGCGCGCAGGCTGTTGCTGGCGCGAATGGTGATCGACCACCGTCTGTCGCCACAAGATCCACTGTCCACTGGCGACAGTGCCTTCGAGACAGCCGCAACAGAATTTCTCTTGAGCGATGCCCCGGTTTCGATCGGGGCGGCTGAACAGACCTTATCTCTCTGAATTTCAATTCAACAGCCCGGCCGGAAAATGCCGGCGCCAAGACCCTATTGGGAGGATTTCAAAATGAATGTTCAACCGCAACACCAAACATTGCCAACCCCAGAGCTTGCCAACCTGGTGGCACCGGATTGCCATGGGTTGAACTTCTATGGAATCGACAAGAGCCTTCAGGATCTTGTTACCCTTTATCTGCCGGACGATCTGCGGGCCCACCTTGAGCCGCATCTGGAGACATTCGGTGCGCTGGTTGGTGACGAGGTTGATGACTGGTCCCGCATGGCGGACAAGCACATACCTGTTCTCCATCACCGGGATCCGCGCGGACGGTTCGAAGACTGGATCGAATTCCATCCGGCGTACCGAAACATGGAAGACGTTGCGCTGGGCGATTATGGCCTGGCCGCGATGATCCATAAGCCGGGTGTGTTCGGCTGGGACAAGCCGATGTCACACACCGTGAAGTTCATCTTCCAATACATCTTCGGCCAGGCGGAATTCGGCCAGCTTTGCCCGATTTCGGCCACGGAAACGACGGCGACCTTGATCAAGGATTATGGGGACGAGGCCACCAAGGCCCGCTTCTACGATGGCCTGACCAGTCAGGACACCAAGACCATGCTCAAGGGTGCCCAGTTCATGACGGAGCGCACCGGCGGATCGGACGTCTCCAATATCCAGCTGGAAGCCCGTTTCGAAGACGGTAACTGGAAGCTCTACGGCGAAAAGTGGTTCTGCTCCTGCACGGATGGCGATGTCGCCCTTCTGCTTGCCCGCCCGCAAGGCGCTCCGGCCGGCAACAAGGGACTGGGGCTCTTCGCCCTGCCGCGCCGCCTGGACGACGGCAGCCGGAATTCCTACCGGATTGTGCGGTTGAAGAACAAGCTTGGCAGCCGCTCCATGGCGTCCGGCGAGATCGTCTTTGATGGCGCCGTTGCCTATCCGCTCGGTGAGGTGGGCCCGCATGAAAACAAGGGCCTGAAAATGATGATGGATCAGGTGTCCCTGTCGCGCCTGTCCCATGGGTGCCGGGCCGCCGCCATGATGCGCCGCTGCCTCAACGAGGCGCTGGTCACAGCCCAGAACCGGCATGCGTTTCAGGAAAAGATCATCGACAAGCCGCTCTTACGCCGTCAGTTGATGAAACTGATGCTGCCGACCGAACAGGCGTTGTCGATTACACTCTACCTCGGCAATCAGATCAGCCTGGCGGAAGCTGGTGACGAACGAGCGCAAATGATCACCCGGATCCTGACCCCGGCGCACAAATACCGGACCGCCCGCGACAACGTTCGTGTGGCAACGGGTGCGATGGAAGTGCGCGGCGGCAACGGTTACATCGAAGATTTCGTGAACGCCCGTTTGGTGCGCGATGCGCATTTGGGTGTCTTGTGGGAGGGCACCTCCAACATCAACTCGCTCGACATTACGACACGTGCGATTGCCAAGGTCGGTGCGCACAAGGACCTCAAGGAAGAGCTGATGGATCAGATCGACACCAGCTCCGACATGCCGGGCCAGTTCAAGGGCGAACTGCGCAGCACCGTCCAGCAGGCCATCGGTTTTGCCGAAGACGTTGCCATGAGCGGCAACCAGACACTGGCGCGCAAGGCCTCCAGTGCGGTTTACAATTCTGCGACAGCCACATTGCTCGCAACCGAAGGTGCGGCGCTGGGCGCAGCTGGCCGTGATGCCCGGCGACTGCTGCTTGCCCGGATGGTGATCGACCACCGGCTGCGTGCGCAAGACCCGCTGAAAGTTAGCGAAACCGGCTTTGAAAAGGCGGCGACCGACCTGCTTCTTTCGGGGACGCCGGTGTCGCTCGACACGGCCGCCGACGTGCTGACGCAGTAAGAGTAAATTTGGGCCCAAAGGCAAAGAAGGTACAGCGGTCATCCCCGGCATAGCGAAGCGAAGACCGGGGATCCACTCGTTTGCAGAGCCTTACCGAAACCTACTCGATGGTGCGGCAAGCGGAACCGCGAGTAGATCCCCGCTCATGGGCGGGGATGACCCGATGGAAAAGCCTTGCAGGCATCAGACGAACCATCCCGGCTTCTTGGGTAGGCGGCAATTTGTCCGCACGGCCTTCGAACAGACTAATAAACAACTGGAACAGCAGCGCAGATGACATCCACCACACCAAAACCGCTGGATGGGATCCGGGTCCTTGATCTGACCCGGATCATCTCCGGCCCCTATTGCACCCGTCTCCTTGCCGACTGCGGCGCAGAGGTCTTCAAGATTGAGCCTATGGGTGGAGAACACATGCGGGTCAAGGAACCGCTGCGCGCAGGCAAAAGCACCTATTTTGGTCATTTCAACGCCGGCAAAAAAAGCATTGAGATCGACTTCCGCTCGGAACGCGATCTGGAGGCAATCCGCAGTCTTGCCGCGTCTTGTGATGTGGTGGTGGAAAATTTCCGCCCTGGCGTCGTCCGCGACCTTGGGCTGGACTACACAACCCTCTCCAAAGGCCGCAAGGGTCTGGTCTATTGCTCGATTTCCGGCTTTGGCCAGGAAGGTCCACGCTCCCGACATCCGGCGTACGCACCCATCCTGCACGCGCTGTCCGGTCATGATCTTGCGGCGATGTCCTATGCGGAGGACGCCGACAAGCCCTTCCGCACAGGCATCTGGTATGCCGATTTGATTGGCGGCCTGTTTGCTTTCAGCGCGATCCAGACCGCCCTGATTGGGCAGCTCCGCCACGGGGCTGGGCAGTACATCGATGTTGCCTTAATGGACAGCATGATCAATCTGCTCGTCCTGGAAATGCAGGAAGCTCAGACGCCAAGTTCGTTTGACCGCTGGCTGGCAACACCGGTAAGGGCGTCCGATGGGCATGTGATCGCGGTGCCGATCACCGGCCGGATCTTTGAACGGCTTGCCGATCTCTTGGGTCACCCGGAGTGGAAAGACGACACTCGCTTCAACACCCAGCTGGAACGCGAAAAGAACTGGCCGACCCTTATGTCATTGGTTGAGGACTGGACGCAATCGCGGACCGCCGCTGAAGTTGAAGCGGTCCTGATGGCAGCCGGCATTCCTTGTGCGCGGTATCAAACGGTCGCTGAGGCCATCACCGATGAACAGGTGACTGTGCGCCAATTGATGACTGATGTCGGCAATGGCCCAAGCGCTTTCAAGGTCGCCAATCTGCCGTTCCGGTTTTCCGGAGCTCCTTTGCCGGTCGGTTCCCATGTTCCAGATGTTGGTGAACACACTGATACCGTTTTTGGCGCAGCCCGCGCGCTGGTGGGTGCCAAGGTGCCAGCAATGAATGGGACCAACGACAATGCTGAAGAGGCCCGCCATGTCTGACACGGTTTTGTACAGCGGTGAACGCTCAACCCGGCGGTCGGACTGCGAAGGGCGCGCTCATCGTGCGGCCTCCGGTCTGCGGGACTATGGCATCAATCGCGGCGATAGCATTGCGCTGTTGTTGCGCAATGATTTTGCCTTTTTTGAAGCTGCGCGGGCGGCCACATTGCTCGGCGCAAGCCCGGTGGCGGTCAACTGGCATTTGGCTCCACCGGAAATTGATTATGTTCTGCAGGATTCCGGCGCAAAGGTGCTCATCGCGCATTCGGATCTCCTGCAAACCTTGGGCGGTGTAATTCCAAAGAATATGCTTGTCCTTGAGGTGGACACCCCGCCGGAACTGCGCGTGGCCTACCGGCTCCCGTCCATGAATGGTGTTAAAACCGTTGAAACGGTGGCCTGGGAGCACTTCATTGAAACACACCCGCCACTGACAGATTCGTGCTGGGACTTTACCGACACGATGACCTACACCTCCGGCACCACCGGAAAACCCAAGGGCGTGATCAAGCTGCCGCAGGAGCCGGGGCTGGCGAAAGAGTTTCTTGCGGTCCGCGACCGGATTTACGGGATCAAGCCCGGCATTCGGGCGCTCATATGCGGCCCGCTTTATCATGGGGCGCCGAATTCCTTCGGGATGCGCACCTACGCTGTGGCCGAAAAGGTGTTCCTGATGCCGCGCTTCGATGCACGGGATTTCCTTGCGGCAGTTGAGCGGGAGCGGATCACAACGGCCTTCATGGTTCCAACCATGTTTGCACGTCTCTTGAAATTGCCTCCGGAGATCCGCGACCGTTATAACGTGTCGTCGCTTCAGTATGTCGTGACCGCTGCCGCGCATTGTCCGCCGGAGGTCAAAACGGCGATGCAGGCCTGGTTTGGACCGGTGGTCCATGAGTTCTACGCAGGCACCGAACAAAACTATGTGACCTTTTGCACCCCGGAAGAAAGCCTCCGTAAGCCCGGCACGGTCGGCCGTGCGCTGGATGGCGTGACATTGCGGATCATGGACGGTGACCGTCAGGACGTGCCGGCCGGAACACCTGGCGAGATTGTCTCCCGCCTCAATACGGCCCCTGAATTCACCTACGCCAACAATCCGACAGCGCGGGCGGATCTCGATGTCGGCGGCCTCATTGCCACGGGCGATGTCGGGTATCTGGATGAAGACGGATACTTGTTCCTGTGCGACCGGTCAAAGGACATGGTGATTTCGGGTGGGGTCAACATCTATCCGGCAGAGATTGAAGCAGAACTTCATGTCATGCCAGGCGTCGACGATTGCGCCGTCTTCGGTGTGCCGGATGCGGAGTATGGTGAAGCGCTGATGGCGGTTGTGCAGCCAGAGCCCTCCAGTGATCTCACGGCAGAAGAAATCATCGCCCACCTGAAGAGCCGCTTGGCCGGGTTCAAGTTGCCGCGCCGGATCGAATTCCAATCTCTTCTGCCGCGCGATGACACCGGCAAGATCTTCAAGCGCAAACTCCGGGATCCCTATTGGGAAACCACGCAGGATTTCCGGGAAAAAGCGGTCAGCTGATCCCCAATCTCACACCGAAACAAAACAGTCGCCGTTTCAGCGGAAAAGTGAAAGCATCGCAAATGGATTTTACCCTTTCAGAAGAACAGATCGCTCTCCAGGAAACCGTGCGCCGGTTTGCCCAGACGGAATTGCCGGACATAGCCCGTGAGATTGAAGAAACGGATGAGTCGCCCGGACCGGATGTCATGCACCGGTTCGCCGAGCTCGGACTTTTAGGGGTGAACCTGCCGGAAGCCTATGGCGGCGGTGGCATGAGCCATTTCGAAGCGGTTCTGGTGCTGGAAGAAGTTGCCAAAGTCTCCATTGGTGTTGCTTTTCCGATCTTTGAATCCTGCTTCGGCCCGGCACTCGCGATCGCCAATTTCGCCCCTGAAGCGATGCGCCAGAAAGTCCTGCCGAAGGTCTGCTCCGGCGACATGATCGTCGCAGTTTCCATGTCCGAGCCGGGTGCGGGATCAGCGCTGACCGATCTCACCACCAAGGCGCGGGTCGAGGGCGATAGGGTGATCATCACCGGTCAAAAGCGCTGGTGTTCCGGCGCAGGCCACTCGGATGCCTATGTTGTCTATTGCCGTATATCCGACGATCCCGGAGCGAAGGGAATCGGAGCTGTTCTCGTCGAAAAGGGGGCCGATGGCTTTACCTTCGGCAAACGGGAGCACCATATGGGCTTTCGCGGTGTGCACAGCGCAGACATGTATTTCGATGATGTCAGCGTTCCGGCGGACAACATCATTGTCCCGGCCGGCGGGTTCGCGAAACTGATGGAAGCATTTGATCTGGAGCGTTGCGGCAACACCACCATGAGCCTTGCCTGTGCACAGTCGGCCTTCGACTATGTCTTGAATTATGTTCAGGAAAGAGAGCAATTCGGCAAGCCGATCATCGATTTCCAGGCAGTTCAGCTTCAAATTGCGGAGATGAAGATGAAACTGGATGCAGCGCGCCTGCTGCTCTACCGGGCTGTCGTGAACGCTGAAAGCGGTCTTCCGTCGGTTGGTGAAAGTTCGATTGCCAAGTGTTTTGCCAATGAGATGACCCGCGAAGTCACCGGCAAGGCCATGCAGCTGATGGGCGGTTATGGGTATTCACGCGAATACCCGATGGAACAAAAGATGCGGGACAGCTGGGGCTGGGGCATCGCCGGTGGGTCCATCGATATTCAGAAAACCAACATTGCAAGCGCCCTTGTCGGCCGCCGGTTCAACCAGCGGGCCAAATAACGGGCAGCGCGCAATACGGCCCCCTCGACACTCCCTGCGCACATCACCGGAGTGTTTCTTACCCGGAAGTTTTGTGGCGTCCGGGTCTTTTCTTGCCAAAGGCCCATTCTGCCGGAATGAATGGGGCAGCAATCAGTTGATCTGGAGTGCCTTGCGATGAAGATCCGGCCCGCCGTCCCAGACGATATATCGGCTGTCCGTGCCTGTGCTGAAGAGGCCTACGCGCCCTATATCGCGGCAATTGGCCGGAAGCCAGCGCCCATGGTTGCTGATTTTGAGACGCAGATCGGCGCTTGGCAGGTTCATGTTGCAGAAGATGAGACCGGCAGTTTCCTGGGCTTCATCGTCTATTTCCCAAGGGCCGACCACATGTTTCTGGAAAATGTCGCTGTTGTCTCGGCCGCAGCCGGTCGAGGCATCGGCAGGGCCTTGATATCCCACTGCGAGGCGGAAGCTCGTTCGCTCGGTCTTTCCGCCATCCGCCTTTATACAAATGAAAAGATGACCACCAATCTCAGCATCTATCCGAAACTCGGCTACAAAGAGACCGGCCGCCGAACGGAAGATGGATTCAACCGCGTCTATTTTGAAAAAACCATCATCTGAAAAACGTTTGCCGTGCCGGCCTTGAGCCGGGACCAAATGCAACCTGGCCCCGGCGCAAGGCCGGGGCAGCGCCTTTTTTTGATCAGAACATCAGACTTGGCAGGCCCAGAGACAGGATCGGGAAGGCCAGAAGTGCCAATAGGACAACAATGTCGAGCACCAGGAACTTCATGATCCCGAAAAAGATCGTGTGGACCTGTATCTCCCGTCCAACCACCGAATTGATGACGAAGACATTGAGGCCGACCGGCGGTGTGATCAGGCCGATTTCCAGCAGTTTGACAACGATGACACCAAACCAGATGAGATCAAATCCCATGCCTTCAATGAGCGGGACCGTGAAGGGCAGGGTCAAAAGCATGGTGCCGATCGGATCCAGGAACATGCCCATCACCAGGTAAATCGCGACGATACACAACAGGATCATCCAGGTTTCCAGGCCCGAAGACGACACGATATCGACCAGCCCGCCTGTCACCCCGGTCAGGGAGACGAAGGAAACGAAGATCTTTGCGCCGACCGCAATGAAGAACAACGACCCGGTCTGATAGGCGGTCTCGCGCATCGACAGGACGAAATCCGGCCACCGCAACCGGCCTGAAATTGTTCCGTAGATCAACACGAATGACAGACTAACGGCAGCTGCTTCCGTCGCGGTGAAGATGCCGCCATAGATCCCGCCAATGATGATGATCATGAGGGTGGCGGCCGGCCAGGCTTTGATCGCGGCCGTAAACCGGTCGTCTCCAGAAATTTCTCCTTTGGGGACGGGGGCCGCTTCCGGCCGGAGTTTGACCCAGACCAGCACGGTGATGATGAACCCGGCAAGGCTTAAGAGGCCAGGCACCACACCGGCCATGAACAGCCGGCTGATCGATGTCTCGGTGAAGGTGCCGTATAGGATGAAAAGAACGCTCGGCGGTATGAGGGCGCCGAGTGTCCCGCCCGCGGCCACACTGGCGCTTGCCAGCTGCTTGTCGTAGCCGTAGCGCAACATTTCCGGAACGCAAATCCGGCCCATGGACGAGGCACAGGCGACGCTGGATCCTGTAATCGCCGAGAAACCGCCGCAGCCGATCAGCGACGCAACGGCCAAGCCGCCCGGGAGGCGGGACATCCAGACCCGGACCGCGTCGTAAATATCCGTTGTAATGCGGGTGTGATAGGCGATGTGACCGGCTGCAATGAACAGCGGCACCATCGACAAGGAATAGGAGTGAATGAACTCAAAGGCGTTTGATTCAATGAGCGCCATCGCCGGACGCAGGCCGCGGTCGAGATTGAATTCAGAGCCTGGGCGCCAGGCGTATGTGACCAAAGCGCAGATGGAGGAAACGCTGACCAGCGTAAATCCAATTGGAACGCGCAGGATGAGCAGTGTGAGCGCTGCCACAAAGCCGAAGATACCAATTGTTGAGGGGTCCACTAGAGTGTCTCTCGTTCGGGGTGATTTATGAACGAGGTGGCCGCCTGCCTGAATTCAGGCAGCCTCCTCCCAGCTTGGATCGTGAGTCTTGTTGGAATCTCCCCCGCCGCCGGATCCTATGGCGGTCCAGACGTCTTGAAGGAACAATACGGTCAGACGGATGAAGAACAGGGCGTAGCCTGCAAAGAAGGCGACCCGCCCCGGCCATTCAGGCACTTCCAGAATGCCGAAGAAATAGTTGCCGGTTTCGATCGCGTGGATCATGGCAAGATATCCGGCATAAGTGATCGGGATCACCGCGCACAGTCCGATTATGGCCGCGAGCACATTGAGCCAGACTTGGGCAGCTTTCGGCAGCAGGTCCGTTATCACTTCAACGGCAATAAAACCGCGATCAGCCGCCACATAGGCCAGTGGCAGGATCAAGGCGCCGATCATCAGGTCGCCGACAATCACAACTTCATCCGGGATCTGCATTCCGACAAAGGTGCGCAGGACGATGCCAAGCGTGATGTAAACACACATGCCCAAAATGGCGACAGCGGCAACTGCTATGAACGCTGTTTCCAGCCCGGCCAGAAGTCTCAAGGGGGAGGAGAACCGGCCCCGCCCGCTGCCAGGCGGAACCGGTTTGCCGGGCGTCACCGTGCCCATGGATATCCTTTGGTGTTTAGCTCACCCGCATACTTGTCGACGAGAACGGCGTACTGATCCCAGATCGCCTGGCCGTCATACCCCCGTTCCGTCATGTCAGACATCCATTCCTGGACATATTTGTCCGTCATGGCGAGCAACTTCGCGCGCTCAGCGTCGTCAAGCGCAACTACGGGCACCTGACGGCCGATTTCGCCGCTGGCAAGGCCGGCCTTCACGTCGTTGATGGTCTCGATCTGAATACGGGCGAACTCGTCGATCATCTGGGACCCGGCAGTCATGATCGCATTCTGATACTCTGCGGGCAGGTCTTCCCAGACATCCTTGTTCATGACCAAGGCAAAGCCGCCGACCTGGCCCCAGTTGGCCTCGGTGATATGATCGACAATCTCATAATGCCGGAATGCACGGTTGGTGTAGTAGTAGCCAGCAGCACAGTCGACCAGACCGGAATCCAGTGCCTGATACACCTTGTCGAAGGTCATGTTGACGACATTGGCACCAAGCTCATTGAGCGCCTTGCCGACCGTCCCGGTCGCCCGCACTGTCAGGCCCTTGAAGTCGTCGGCCGTTTCGATCTTGTGATCGCCGGTGCACTCAAACTGGGTGCCGGTGGAGGTGAAGTTGCTGAGGAAGACGACGTTTTCCCTAGCCAAGAAGTCCTTGAGCTGTTCGTTCGTGGTCATCAACTCATGCATCGCCCGCAGGCCAACCCAGGTGTCGGATGAGGAAATAGGCAGATCCCCGATTGCAAGGCCTTGAAGCTGCTTGGGCGAATAGGGTGCAATGACGGTTCCCATGTCGGCCGCGCCGGCGGCGACGCCGTTCAGCACGGCTGACCATATCAGAAGGGCACCGCCCCAATGAACGTCGAAGGTCAGCTGGCCTTCCGTCATGCGGCTCGCTTCATCCAGGAAATACTGCAAGGCTTTGGCTCTGGCGCCCCGGTTTGGGCCGGCTTCGGAATAGCGCAGCATGGTTTCAGCGGATGCCACGCCTGCCATGGCGATGGTCAAGCCCAGACCCAAAAGGGCCGACTTCATGGAAATCATCTTTATCTCCTCCCGTGTTCGGACCGGGCCAAACAGGTGCCGATCCATGCGGCCTGCGTGTGTTCGCCGCGTTTCGCTCCCTCACAACTCAATACATTTGGTCTATTATTATAAGTATACGAATTATACGCATATTATATAATTGCGCAAGTGTGACTACCGCGGAGCCAGGCCCTGCTATTCAGCGTGTTGAGTTAGATTGCGTTGCGGTTCTTCTGAACCGGCGCGTCTTCGTCAGCCACTCCCCAGTCCTGCAGCACCGACCCGTTATGTTCGCCGATGAGCGGTGGCCGGGACGGCAATGTGGCTTTGGCGTTCTGAAAACGCGGGGCAGGGGCCGGTTGAACAATGCCGTCTCGCTCTACAAACGTCTCGCGTGCCGCATTGTGTGCATGAGCGGGCGCTTCTTCCAGGTCCAGAATGGGCGCGAAACAGATGTCCGTTCTTTCAAACAGCTGACACCAATGATCGCGTGGATGTGCGCCGATGATGCTTTCAAACCGGCGCCGGATGTCCGGCCATTGGCGGGTGTCATGGCGGTCGCCGATGTCTGCTTCGTCAAGCTTCAGCAAATGCAGGAACAGCTGCCAGAACTTTTCCTCGATCGGTGCGATCGACACCCATTTGCCATCGGAACACCTGTAAACGCCGTAATAGGGCGCCGTGCCGTCCAATCGGTTGCTGGCCCGGCGGTTTTGCCAGCGATTGTTGGCGAGCCACATATAAACCGGTGCCATCAAAGCGGCAGTTCCGTCTGAAATGGCGGCATCAATCACATCGCCTTCACCGGTTGTTCTGGCCCTCAGCAAGGCGCACACAATGCCAAAGGCGAGGAACATGCCGCCGCCGCCATAATCTCCGAGGAGATTGAGCGGTGGCACCGGATCGCGCCCCTCCTCTCCAAAGGACCAAAGGGCCCCGGACAGCGAGATGTAATTCATGTCGTGACCGGCTGCATGTGCCAAGGGACCGGTTTGGCCCCAGCCGGTCATGCGGGCGTACACAAGCGCCGGGTTGCGGGCAAGACATACGTCCGGGCCAAGACCGAGCCGTTCCATAACGCCGGGGCGAAAGCCTTCGACAACAGCATCTGCCTTTTCGATCAGCTTGAGCGCGGTTTCAACGGCTGCAGGATCCTTCAGATCAAGCGTGATGGATTTGCGGCCACGGGCAACACTGTTTTTCCGCTGTTCGTCAATGCCTTCAATATCCGGCGCTCCGGTCGGTTCCCGGTCAATCCGCAGGATCTCGGCCCCCATATCGGCAAGCATCATGCAGCCGTAGGGGCCCGGCCCAATACCGGCAAATTCAACGATCTTCACACCGTGAAGTGGCCCCATCCCAAGTCCTCCCAGACTTTCTTATCGCCGCGCTCAGCAGGCTTCTTTGTTCAGTGTTTCAAGCAGGTTCTGCCGCACCGCTTGCAGGTTGGACAGCAAAACGCGAATGCTGGTTTCCGGCAAGCCCTTGAAGGATGCGCCATCTACTTCGGCGCTGCATTCATCCATGATTTTTTCCAAAGGCCGGGCCTCGTCCGTGAGACATACCCGCTTCGCGCGCCGGTCGATCGGATCCGCCCGGCGCTCAACAAGACCGCGTGCTTCCAATCGGTCGACAAGTCCACCGACCGTCACCGTGCCGACATCCATGCGGCGTGCGATGTCCGACTGGGTCAACTTGTCTTCGGCAAGCAAGTGCAAAAGCACCCGCGCCTGGGACATGGTCAGCCCATAGGGAGCGATGAGGCGATCGAACAGAAGGCCGCGAAACCGGGCAATGTCCTGAAAGATCGATTTGCAGGCCGCGAGCGTTGCATCCATTTCGCGTTCCCCCTCGTTTTTATCCCAGCTCGACGCATCCATTGTTCAACACCACCGTATCGCGCTCCAGGACCTTTGACCGGAAAGAGATGACGTCGCCATCCCGCCACATCTCGGTCCGGATGGTCTCGCCTGGATAGACCGGACTTGAGAACCGCAATTTTAAGGATTTCAACCGGGTCGCGTCATATTCGCAGAAGCTGCGCAGAACCGCATGTCCGGCGATCCCCAAAGTACAAAGGCCATGGAGGATCGGCACTTTGAACCCCGCTGCCGCGGCCACCTTCGGGTCGGCATGCAGCGGATTGGGGTCGCCGGACAAACGGTAAAGCAGCGCTGCATGCGGCCTTGTGGGGAGGTCGCACACAGCGCAGGGCGCGCGCTCAGGTACTTCGTGCGGTTGCGGCTGCGGGCCCGATGCCCCGCCAAAACCGCCATCCCCGCGCGCAAAGGTGGTTGACGACAAAGTGGCGAGCTTGTCGCCGGTGCTTTTGTCAACGAGATCACGTTCGGAATAGATCAGCGCGCCCTTGTCCGCCCCCTTGTCGAGAATGCGGGTGATGCGAGTGCGGGCTGTGACAGTTGCCGATTTCGGCAGAGGCTTGTGCCAGCGGATGCCTTGTTCGCCATGCAGTATCTTGCGCCAGTCAATGCCGGTCGCAGGCTTGCGCAGCCAGAAACCTGGCCCGGCCAGCACAACGGCCATGGTCGGCACAGCCTTGAAATCGGCTTCCTCAAAAACGAAGGGCAGTTGCCCCTCGTCGATCGGGTCATGGCCATATCCGACGCCAAGGGCATAGATGATGCTGTCCTTGATTGAGTAGGTTTGTTCAACCTCCTCGAAGGGCCAGGCCATCAGCTTGTCATAGTCGATGGCCATCAGACCGGATCCCAGCAGAACACGTCGGCTGAGCGCTCAAGGGGCACAAGTGTGCTGGAAAAAGCCGGGAATGCGTGTTCGAGAATGGATTCCGGCGTCCAGCCGTCGGGACGCGCCATGGACCGGATCGGCCGGGGTTGGCTGAGCAGCATGACCTCGCTGCCCCGGGAAACAAAGACTTGGCCGCTAACGTTCTGGGCGGCATCCGAGGCAAGAGCTGCAACGAGCGGTGCGACCTTTGCCGGGGTCATGCTCTTCAAGCGCTCAACCCGGATACGCTCTTCTTCGGACTTGATCGGGATGGTGCCGATCAGGCGGCTCCAGGCAAAAGGCCCGATCGCGTTGGATGTCACATTGTAGCGCGCCATGTCGAGGGCGATGGACCGTGACAGGCCGACCATACCGAGTTTTGCGGCGGCATAGTTGGCCTGACCGAAGTTACCGATCAATCCGGACGTGGATGTCATGTGAATCATGCGGCCTGATTGCTGCTCCCGGAACACGGTCGCGGCGGCGCGGCTCACATTGTAGGCACCTTTCAAGTGGACGGCGATCACCTGATCCCACTCGTCTTCCGTCATCTTGTGAAAGATCGCGTCCCGGACAATGCCGGCATTGTTGACCACGATGTCGAGCTTGCCGAAGTTTTCGATTGCCTGATCAACCATGCCTTGGGCTGCAGCTGAATCCGTGACGCTGTCGAAGTTTGCAACGGCCTTGCCGCCAGCGGCGGTGATTTCGTTGACGACCTCGGTTGCCGGGAGCGCATCCTCGCCCTCACCACCGCCAGTTCCGCCGAGGTCATTGACGACAACGCAGGCACCCTTTTGAGCCATCAAAAGAGCAATCTCGCGGCCAACACCGCGGCCCGCGCCGGTGACAATTGCAACTTTTCCATCCAGCAAAGCTTTGTCAGACATTCCCATCCCTCAGTATTTCGGCCTCAAAATCGGGCAATTGCGGCGCGTAAGTAGATATGCCGCCAAATTTGTATCGCAGATTAATAATACGCTTGCGAATAATAATCAAGACATATAATATCCGGTTAGAAGGCGATGCTTCGGACAGCGGTTATCCTGAATCGTTTCGAGGGCCGGAGCTGTAAGAGCGGGAGAAATCATGACCCTTGCCGAGACATCGGGGCCAATAGGGGAGTTCAACAAGCTTGTCGGGTTTGAGCTGACCGAATGGCAGCGCAATCATGCGTGTGTTGAGGTCGAGATCGACAGCTACCATACCAATGTCATGGGTGTGACCCATGGCGGTGTTTTGGTGAGTGCGCTCGATTTTGCATGCGGCATGGCTGGCTGTTTTCGCCCGCCCCCGGAGCCGCGTTTTTATTGTATGACATTGACATTAAACACGAATTTCATCGCGCCAATGCGCAAAGGGTTGTTGCGGGCGCATGGCCGCCGGATTGGCGGGGGGCGGTCCGTGTTTTTTGCCGAAGGAGAAATTGTGCTGCCGGACGGCACTCTGATCGCCACCGCATCGGGCGCGTTCAAGCTGTTTGACCGGAAGCCGAAAGCATAAGCGCTGAAAAGCGCGGGAGGAGGAGCATCATGGATTTGGGAATTCTGGCCTTCGGCGGCTACTTGCCGCAAAGCCGGTTGCAACGTGCTGAGATCAGCAAGATGCACGGCTGGTACAATCCCGGCTTGAAGGGATTGGCAAAGGGCGAGCGTACCATCGCCAATTGGGACGAAGACGCCATTACCATGGCGGTCGAAGCGTCCAGGGACTGCCTGACCGGGCTCGATCGCTCTGAGATTTCTGCAGTCTTTATGGCGTCGACCAGCTTTCCGTTCGATGACCGGCAGAATGCCGGGGTGGTTGCCGACGCGTTGAACCTCAAAAGCCAACTGATGACGCTCGATCTGGCAGCCTCTCAGCGCGCGGGCAGTTCCGGATTGTCGGTTGCCTTGCAAGCGGCCTCTGGTGCCGAGGGACCAATTCTGTTTACCGCCTCCGAACAACGCAAGACCAAGGCCGCGAGCCCGCAGGAAATGACTTATGGCGATGGTGCCGCGGCGGTTCTGGTAGGCAAAGGCGAAGTGATTGCGAAATTCATCGGGGCGCACACCGTATCTGCCGACTTTGTCGATCATTTCCGGGGATCCGGTCATACGCATGACTATGCCTGGGAGGAGCGCTGGCTGCGGGATGAAGGCTATTTGAAAATCGTGCCTGACGCGATCAAAGCCGTGCTTGATAAAACAGGCACTGCGGCAAGCGATGTCACGACGTTTTGCTTCCCGGCCGCCATGAAGCGGGTCGCCAGCATGCTCGCCAAGAAGGCGGGCCTTGCGGACAAGGCCGTTGCCGACAATCTCCAAGCGACTTGCGGGGAAGCGGGGGCCGCCCATCCCGTCATTATGCTGGTGCACGCTTTGGAAACCGCAAGACCGGACGACAAAATCCTTGTGACCGGCTTTGGCCAGGGGTGCGATGCTTTGATCTTCGAAGTGACGGACGCCATCGAAAAGCTTGCACCGAGAACCGCTGTTTCCGGCCATCTGGCCCGACGCCGGGCGGACACCAACTACGCCCGCTTTCTCACCGTCAACGGCCTGGTCACGATGGAAGAGGGCATAAGGGCGGAGGTCGATAAACAGACCGGCCTGTCCACCCACTATCGAAACCGGGACATGGCACAGCGCATGATCGGAGGGTGCTGCAGTGAATGCGGCACACTGCAGTTCCCCAAAAGCAATGTTTGCGTCAATCCGAATTGTGGCGCCATCGGCACGCAGGAAGACCACGCGTTTGCCGACAAAAAGGCCCGGCTGAATTCCTTCACGGCCGACCGGCTGACCTTCTCTCCGGACCCGCCCGCCTATTACGGCATGATCCAGTTCGAGGACGGCGGCCGGTTGATGGCCGACTTCACAGACATTGATCCGGACCAGGAACTGGCCGTCGGCATGCCCATGAAGTTGATGTTCCGGGTGAAGGACTACGACAGGAATCGTGGTTTCCGCCGGTACTTCTGGAAGGCAACGCCAGACAATGATGATCAGGCCAGCGCGCCCGCCGAAGCGGCCGAATAAGGAGGAACGAACATGGCATCTGGAATTAGAGACAAGGTCGCCATTCTCGGCATGGGCTGTTCGCAGTTTGGCGAGCGCTGGAGCGACAATGCAGAAGATCTGATGATCGAAGCGTTTACCGAGGCCCTCGGCGACGCAGGCATTGAGAAAAACCAGATCGACGCCGCCTGGCTCGGGACGGCCATTGAAGAACAACATGTTGGCAAGTCCGCCGTGCCGCTGTCGATGGCGCTGCGTTTGCCGAATATTCCGGTCACACGCGTTGAAAACTACTGTGCCTCCGGCTCTGAGGCCTTCCGCGGCGCAGTTTATGCCGTTGCAGCTGGGGCGGCCGACATCGCGCTGGCTCTCGGTGTCGAGAAGCTCAAGGATACTGGCTACGGCGGCTTGCCTCAGCGCAACCGCGGCTCAGTCAACGATCTTTTTTGGGCGAACGTGTCCGCACCCGGATCCTTTGCCCAGCTGGCGTCGGCCTATCAGGCCAAACACGGCATCAATGCCCGCGATCTGAAACGGGCCATGGCGCATATCTCTGTCAAAAGCCACGACAATGGCGCGCGCAATCCCAAGGCTCATCTGCGCAACAGGATCGATGAAGACAAGGTGCTGAATGCACCGATGATTGCCGAACCGCTCAGCCTGTTCGATTGCTGTGGCGTGTCTGACGGGTCGGCCTGCGCCATCGTGACCACACCGGAAATCGCCAAGTCCCTCGGCAAGCATGACCTCATTACCGTGAAGGCCTTGCAGTTGGCCGCCTCCAACGGACTGGAAGCGCAGCACAATTCGTGGGACGGCAGTCATTTCGTGACGACGCACAAATGCGCAGAGCGCGCCTACAAGGAAGCCGGCATCACCAACCCGCGCGATCAGATCAGCCTGTTTGAAGTGCATGACTGCTTTTCAATCACCGAGCTGGTGACAATGGAAGACCTTTTCATCTCACCGGAAGGCGGCGCTGTGAAGGACATCATGGACGGTTTTTATGATGCCGACGGCAAGGTCCCCTGCCAAATCGATGGTGGTCTGAAATGCTTTGGCCACCCGATCGGCGCGTCGGGTCTCCGAATGATTTACGAAATGTATCTGCAGCTTCAGGGCCGTGCGGGAGACCGTCAGCGCAAGGAAGAGCCCGTTTTCGGCATGACACATAATCTGGGCGGTTTCCCGCACCAGAACGTCTGCTCTTTGGCAATCGTCGGAAAGATGGGGGCGTAAGCGCCGCCATCGCGATGGCAGGGCCCGGTGACTGATACCTAGCCGGGTCTTGTCACAGCAGTTCAGCAGGAGGAGCCGCCTGCAAAAGCATCCTGGGGAGGAGCAATGAGCGATTTACTTGTAAAGCGGGACAGCGGTGTGTTGAGCCTGACGCTCAACCGTCCGGACCGGTTGAACGCCCTGTCAACGGACATGCGCGAGGGCATCTTGTCGGAGCTTCTATCGGAGTTGCATGCTCCGAGTGTGCGCGCTGTTTTGATCACGGGGTCCGGCCGCGGCTTTTGCAGCGGTGCCGATCTCGATCTTGAAACGATTTTGGCGCGCCGTCAGCATATCGAGACCCAGATCCTGAGCGGTATCAACCGGGTTGTGCAAGCACTGCGGGATCTTCCCGTCCCGGTCATTGCCGCTGTCAACGGACCGGCTGCCGGAGCCGGGTTCTCCCTCGTCCTTGCGTCCGACATTGTCGTCGCCGCGCAGTCGGCCAAATTTCATCTGTCCTTTGCAAGGATCGGCGCGGTCCTCGATGGCGGGGCCTCTTCGCTCCTGACCCACAGGATCGGTGCATCTCGGACCACGGCGCTAGCGATGCTTGGCGGATCGATGGACGCGGAAACGGCAAAAGACTGGGGCCTGGTTCACGAAGTTACGGAAGAAAAAAGCCTTTTGGATACCGCAACCACCCTTGCACAGCGCCTCGCCTCGGGACCAACCGTCGCACTCGGCTTGATCAAGCGCGAAATCGCAGCCGCGCAATCAGCATCCCTCGACGAGTCCCTGCGTCTGGAAGCCGCCTGTCAAAGCAAGGCCTTCAACACCCAGGATTTCGAAGAAGGCGTCCGTGCCTTCGGTGAAAGTCGCAAGCCCAATTTTCTGGGCCAATAAACGGGAAGAGACACAAAAGATGCCGAAAACATTGATTTGCGGGCCCCGGTCTATGGACACCGATGACGTGCGCACCCTTGCACGCCGCGCCGCGAGCGGCTTTCTGCAAGCTGGAGTTACGGAAGGTGGGACTGTTGCCACCATGATGCGCAATGATTTCCCGCTGGTAGCGATGGATCTGGCGGCAGCTCTGGTGAAGGCGGCGGCTGTTCCGGTTAACTGGCGTTTCACGGCTGAGGAAGCCGCCTATATTCTGAAGGACTGCAAGGCCAAGGTTTTTGTTATTCACGCGGATCTCTGGAACCAGATCGGCCCGGACCTTCCGCTTGATGTCATTGACCAGCTTCAGATTGTCATTGTGCCGACCCCGGCCGACATCGCTGAAAGCTATGGCCTCTCAGCAGATGCTTGTGCTGTGCCGGAGGGGTTCCCGGTCTGGGAGGACTGGCTCGCAGACCAACCTGTCTGGGAGGGACCGGACGCCCATGGGCAGGCTGCGATGATCTACACCTCCGGGACCACCGGACACCCCAAAGGCGTGCGCAGGCTGACCAATCCCACCTTGGTCAGCACCGGGTACAACAGGATTTTTTCCGAACATTGCCGGACCCTGATGGTGGCTCCGATGTATCACTCGGCCCCAAACCGGTTTGCCATGCTGACTATTGATGTGGGCGGCGATCTTGTTCTTGTTCCGCGATTCGATCCGGAAAAGATCCTTCAGATCATTGAGGAGCATCAGATCACCACGGCCTTCATGGTACCGACCATGTTCATCCGGCTCTTGAAACTGCCAGCTGCGGTGCGCCAGCAATATGACAAATCCTCCCTGCGGCACATCGTTGCCGCCGGCGCACCGTTCCCCCCGGATATCAAACGCGCGATGATCGACTGGTGGGGACCCGTGATCTTTGAGTATTACGGCGGCACCGAAACCGGTGCGGTGACGTTGTGTTCCAGCGAAGACGCACTTCAAAAGCCGGGCACGGTGGGCCGCGCCGTTGAGGACGCGACAATCAAGATCTTTGCCGAAGATGGGTCGGAGTGCCCGCCGAATGTGCCAGGCGAAATCTATTGCCGTCTGCATTCCTTTCCCGACTTTGTCTACGAGGGCCGGCCGGAGGACCGGGCCGCTGTTGAGCGGGACGGGCTCTTCACCGTTGGCGATATTGGCTACCTTGATGACGACGGCTATCTGTTCATCTCCGACCGCAAGCGCGACATGATCATCTCCGGTGGGGTCAACATCTATCCGGCGGAGATCGAGGCCGCCATGTTCGGCCATGATCGGGTCCATGATTGTGCGGTTTTTGGAATTCCCGATCCCGATCTAGGCGAAGCCATCGCCGTTGCCATTCAGCCGGAACCGGACACCACCATCGATACCGGTCAATTGCAGAATTACCTCCGGTCCCGGATTGCCAGCTACATGATCCCCCGTAAGATCCTGATAAAGGACAGCTTGCCGCGGGACGACAACGGCAAGATTTTCAAGCGCAAGCTGCGCGATACTTTTTGGGCCGATGCCGGCCAGCGGATTTGAGTAAGGAACATTTCATGGCCGATGTATTGCCTTCCACCAACGCCAGCCTCGATGTTCTCCTAAAGCCTCAATCCGTTGCAATCATCGGGGCGTCGGATGATGCAACCAGGATTGGCGGGCGGCCGGTCGCCAGCACGATAGCCGGCGGGTTCAAGGGACGGATCTATCCAGTCAACCCGAAGCGGCCAACGGTTCAGGGTCTCAAGGCTCATCCATCGATTACCGAGGTGCCCGAAGCGGTGGATTGCGCAATTGTTGCCGTGCCCGCGCCTCTCGTTGAAAAGACGGTTGTGGATTGCGCCGCCATGGGCACCAAGTCCACGATCATTTTCAGCTCCGGTTTTGCAGAACTCGGAGCGGAGGGAGCAGAAGCACAGCAACGGATCGCGGCAGCTGCTCAGAAAAACGGGATGCGGCTGATCGGTCCGAATTGTATCGGAGCGTTCAGCGTCAGTGCCGGCTGGTTCGGCACGTTCTCTAGTGTTCAGGCCAGCTTGCGCCTTGCTCCGGGAAAAACGGCAATCGTCAGCCAAAGCGGTGCCTATGGGGCGCACATGTTCTACATGGCACAGCGGCGCGGTGTTGCGACGGACCTTTGGGTGACCACTGGAAATGAATGCGACATCGATGTTGCTGAGGTCATCGCTTACTATGCGGATCATCCGGATGTCTCGACCATCATGGCCTATACCGAAGGCGTGAAGAACCGAGACCGTATGTGCGCGGCTCTTGATTTAGCCCGCGCCGCGAAGAAGCCGGTGATCATGATCAAGGTCGGAGACACGGATGTGGGCGCAGAAGCTGCGGCCACACACACGGCCAGTCTTGCTGGTGATGATGCGATCTACGACGCGCTCTTCAAACAATATGGCGTTTACCGGGCGCACAGCTGCCAGGAAATGGTCGATGTCGCCTATGCTTGTCAGACAGGGCTTTTCCCGACGGGCCGGAAGATGGCCATTCAGACAGTCTCCGGCGGCATTGGCATTCAGATGGCCGACGAGTCTGTCAAAAACGGCTTGGAAGTTCCGGCGATGCCGGAGGCCTTGCAGCAAAAACTTCTGGGGCTGATCCCCTACGCTGGTGTGCGCAATCCGATCGACATTACCGGGCAGGTCCTCAACCAGCCGGAGGTCATCGGTCAGGGCATCGATCTGTCGATCCGTGATAGCGGCTGTGATTCCTATGCAATCTATCTTGCGAGTGCCCCACAGGCGCCGGGGCTCAAGAACTTCTGCCTTCAGACGTTCAAGGACCTGCGAGCAAAACACCCTGAAACACCGATGGCGCTCAGCATGATCGCCACACCTGAAATCATTGCCGAGTATGAAGCGCTCAACATCGGCTGTTACGAGGATCCTGTGATGGCGATCCGCGCAATGGCGGCCCTTGCGCAGTTTCACGAGACCTTCGAACGCGGCCAGCCGGATACACCTTCAGATCTTCCGGCGGATTCGGACAGAGTGCCGGATGAACGGGTGTCAGAAGCCGGGGCAAAAGCCATTCTGGCAAGCGCCGGCATCCCGGTGACGCGTGACTTCCTGACGGCTGGTGCCGAGGAGGCAGTCAATGCGTGGCACGCGATTGGCGGCCCCGTGGTTTTGAAAATCGCCTCGCCGGATATCTTGCACAAAACAGAGATTGGCGGCGTCTTGATCGGTCTAAACGACGAAAAGGCCATAGCCGAAGGTTTTGAAGCTATCCTGAACCGGGCGCGGGCAGCCCAACCAGATGCCACAATTGAGGGCGTGCTCGTCTGTGAAATGGTTTCAGGAGGTGTTGAAACGGTCCTTGGTGTAACGAATGACCCGGCACTCGGGCCGGTGGTGATGTTTGGTCTTGGCGGGGTTTTCGTTGAAGTGATGAAGGACGTGACCTTCCGCCTGGCCCCGTTTGGCGTTGATGAAGCGCATCGCATGATCGGCGAGATCAAGGGACGGGCGATGCTTGATGGTGTGCGGGGCGCACCGCCTGCGGATATTGATGCATTGGCGCAGGCTCTGTCCCGGCTCTCGGTCTTTGCCGCAGAAAATGCCGACCGGTTGGAATCAATCGACATCAATCCGTTTGTCGTCCTGCCGGACGGCGCCGTTGCCCTGGACGCGGTTATTGTTCCCAAAGCCACAGGGCCTGCCGGCGATCCGGCGGGAAAGTGACATGCGGGCATTCAAGGGACTGCGCGTCATTGATTTCACCCGCGCGCTTTCAGGGCCCATGGCCGCGCAAATGCTGGCGTTGCTCGATGCAGATGTGGTCAAGGTCGAACCGCCCGGCGAGGGAGACCAGCTGCGCGGAGTGCTGGCCAGCCCTGAGATGGCGGCACAACGCCTCTCACCGGCGTTCCTTACCGGCAATCTTCGAAAGCGCAGCCTTGCCCTTGATCTGAAGTCGGAGATTGGACGCGAGGCGGCAGGCCGATTGGTTTCCGGCGCGGATGTTGTCATCGAAAACTTCGTTCCGGGAACCGCGAAGAAACTCGGCATCGACTACGAGATGGTTCGAAGAGCCAACCCGGATGTCATCTATTGTTCCATCAGCGGGTATGGTCAAACGGGTCCAAGAGCTTCGGAAAAAGCTTATGATTCTGCCATTCAAGCCGATTCTGGGATGATGTCACTGACCGGGTTCCCAGAGACAGGGCCGACCCGGATCGGTTTCATGCTTGTTGATGTCACAACCGGTGTTTCGGCAGCCTATGCGATAGCGGCAGCGCTTTACCGGCGGGCCATGACCGGCAAAGGCCAGTTTCTGGACGTTGCCATGTACGACACGGCCCTTCAGTTGATGTGCTGCCAAGGGGCGGACTATCTGGTTCGAGGGCACCTGCCACCGCTGATGGGCAATGAATCCCCGATGACCCAACCGACTGCCGGGACCTTCGAAACATCGGACGGCATGATCCTGCTTGCAACCTTGACCTCAGATCAGCAGGAAGGGACTTTCAAGGCGCTCGGTCTTGCGGAGTTATTGGGAGACCCGCGTTTTTCCTCCGAGCTCGCCCGCCACAAACATCTTGAAGAAGGCCGGGAGCTGATCCGGCCCGTCTTGCGAAGCCGTTCGACGGAGGAATGGTTGAAAATCCTGAAGGCGCATGGCGTCCCTGTCCAAGCCGTTCGTGATCTGGGTCAGGCGCTGTTCGACCCGCAGCTTGACCATCGCGGCCTGCTTGTGGAGGCGGGGAAACTGGACACCACATCAGACCCCGTCACCTTGCTCGGCGCGCCCTTCATCGCGAACGAGGACGGACCGCACCAAACGGCAGAGCCACCCTTTCAGGTCGGGCAGCACAGTCGTGAAGTTCTGGAAGAACTTGGTTTCTCTGCGTCAGAAATCACAAAATGCCTGGCAACAGCTCCGTAAGGTTACCCTCGACCAACTGACGATTGTTCGCATGTACATATTTTGCTAAGGATCGCGCGCCGTTAAGGCAGGGATAAAGACTTTGACCGGACCGATGGCAAGCAGCGGGTGCAGAAAATCCGCTGATGAAATCGGTTTTGGTAAACCTGAAATTGGACACATATGCACGACCTGGATCGCAAACTCGGAACTTTGTTCAGCGACATTGCCCGTTTCCGCCGGATTCTCTTCGATCAGCTGGCAACCGAGTATGACCTGACCCATGTGCAGGTGTTCCTGCTCAATCATCTTCACAAGGATGATGGTCTGACTCAGACGGATCTTGCATCCCGGATGGATATCGGAACGGTCACGATCAGCGGTCTCGTGGACCGGCTGGAAGCCAAAGGCTATGTGGAGCGCCGGCCAGATGATAAAGACCGCCGCGCCAAACGTGTTTGGCTGACGCCGAAGATGCAGGAAGTCTGGAAGAAGATCGGCGAAAGCATGCGCCAGATGAATGAAGTCACCTTCGAAGGTGTCGATGAAGCCGACATTGAGCATCTGATCACGACCCTGCGCAAGGCACGGCAGAACCTTCAGGGCCGGTTGAGCGGAACCGGCGCTTAGCCCTGGTTGGGCTATTCCTTCATAACTTCATGAAATCGGGTGCTGGGCTTCAGAGCTGGCGGTGTCTTCTTGCTCCGTTTTGACTGACCCTGCAAAGGGCGTCGAGCCCGCTAGATCACTATAAACGCTTGCCAGAAAAATAGTTCGCAATATAATAATAAATATACTTATGAAAAACGTTGTCGGATGGACCTACCCCTCGATCACGCACCAAAAAGAGTGTTTGGACGCATGACTCAATCTCCACGGCTCGTCGGACCGGGATTCCACTGGCAGGACTTTTCTGCCGGTGACCGGTACCGGACCCTGGCACGCACAATTACGGAAGCAGACATCATCGCCTTTGTCGGTGTAACCGGAATGACCGAAGTCCTGTTCACCGACCAGACCTTTGGGCAAGGGGTCGCGGCCCGGGGGCGGGTCGCACCTGCGGCACTGACCTACACGTTGATCGAGGGCATCCAGTGCCAGACCCTCATCCAGGCGACAGGGCTGGCGCTTCTGGAAGTCGACAAGAAGGTTCTGGCACCCGTCGCTGCTGGAGACACCATTCACGCCATCGTGGAGGTTTTAGAGGTCCGCCAGACCAGCAAGGGCAACCGTGCCGTGGTGACGACGCGCAACGACATCGTCAATCAAAATGGAGAAACGGTGATCACCTACACCGCCAAACGGCTGATCGCGGGACGGTAAGAGCCATTGGCGTCAAAGCCGCTGGGGGAGCGGCCGATGCCTAGAGGCAAGTAAACAAATTGGGAGTGAGGCATGGACATCAATTATACGCCGGAAGACGAGGTTTTCCGGACTGAGGTAAAGGCCTTCCTGGAGGCGAAGCTGCCAAAAGGTCTCAGTGACAAGGTCAAGGCAGGACAAAAGCTTGATGGCGAAGACTTCATGCGCTGGCAGCAGATCCTTGGGCAAAAGGGTTGGCTGGTGCCCCGCTGGCCCGAGGAACATGGCGGCTGCGGCTGGACACCGGTGCAGGTGAATATCTTCGATGAAGAAGCCTATCTTGCCGGAGCGCCCCGCGTTCTGCCGTTCGGCGTTAATATGGTTGGCCCGGTGATCATTGAATTCGGCAGCGAGGACCAGAAAGCCCGTCACTTGCCTGGAATTGCTCGCGGTAAAGTCCCATGGTGCCAGGGTTTTTCCGAACCCGGATCCGGCTCGGATCTGGCTTCATTGAAAACGGCGGCGGTTCGCGACGGCCACGATTACATCGTCAATGGACAAAAGATCTGGACGTCATACGCCCATTTTTCCGATTGGATGTTCTGCCTGGTGCGCACTGATCCCAACGCGGCCAAGAAGCAGCAGGGAATCTCATTCCTTCTGATCGACATGAAAACCCCCGGCATCACCGTCCGCCCGATCATCACGTTTGACGGCATGCATTCGGTCAACGAGGTTTTTCTGGAAAATGTCCGGGTCCCGGCGGAAAACATGGTCGGCGAAGAAAACAAGGGTTGGGACTATGCCAAGTTCCTGCTCGGGCATGAACGCACCGGGATTGCCGGCGTCGGCGGCTGCAAGGCCGAGTTCGAAAAGCTCCTGGAAATCGCCCGGACAGAGAAAAAAAACGGCAAGCCTTTGATCGAGGATCCGCTGTTTGCGGCGAAGATCGCTCGGCTCGAGATCGACCTCAGGGCCTTGGAACTCACCAACATGCGGATGCTGAGTGGCAGTGGAACGGGTATGAACGGGGCCTTCCCGTCTGTTTTGAAGGTCAAGGGCACCGAAGTGCAGCAGCGCATTGCCGAATTGCAAATGGATGCGGTCGGAGTGCATGCCTTGCCATGGCAGCAAGCGGCGATGGATCCAGCGTGGAACGGCGACACAGTCGGGCCGGATTATGCAATCCCGCGCATGCCGGCCTATATCGATCGCCGGAAGGCAACGATCTACGGCGGCTCGACCGAAATTCAGAAAAACATCATTTCAAAAACACTCCTCAGTTAAGCGGACCGGCGTCATGAATTTCAATTATTCTGAAGAACAATCCCTGATTTCCGACAGTCTCGGCAAGCTGTTGAGCGATGGCTGCAGCCAGGCCGCCCGAAGAGCCCTCATTGCCGAGGAACAGGATCATGATCCTGCGATCTGGTCGGCGCTCGGTGAGCTTGGAATGCTGGGCCTGCCGATCGCAGAGGCTTATGCGGGCGTTGGCGGTACCGCCGTCGACACGATGGTCGCGGCCGTCGAGTTTGGGCGTCACCTTTCGCTCGAGCCGTTCACGGCAAGCGTTGTTTTGGGCGGGGGCGCCCTTCAATTGGCTGGAACGGAAGACCAGAAAAACGCTTTTCTGCCCGGTATTGCGGACGGCTCCAAACGCGCCGCGGTCGGGTTTTTGGAACCGGAAAGCCGGTTTGACCTTTCAAGTGTTGCGACTCGTGCGGAACCGGACGGCGATTGCTACCGGCTCTCCGGCCGGAAAACAGCAGTGATCGGTGCTCCGTCAGCTGACATTCTGATCGTGTCGGCCCGAACGTCAGGACATGCAGATGATCCGGAAGGTCTCACCTTGTTCCTCGTACGGCCGGACGCAAGTGGTGTGGAGATGAAACCCTACCGGTTTGCAGATGGCCGGACCGGTGCGGACATTGTGCTTGAGAATGTTCCTGTAGCTGCATCCGATATGCTCGGTCCGAAAGACAAGGCGGCAGACCTCATTGAGCATATCGCAGATCTAGGGACGGCAGCGCTGTGCGCCGAAGCCTTGGGAGCGCTTGAGAAAATCATCGCCATGACGACAGAGTATCTCAAGGTTCGTACCCAGTTCGGCCGTCCGATCGGTGAGTTCCAGGCACTTCAGCATCAGTTGGCCGAAATGATGATTGATTTCGAGCATGCCAAGTCGTTGGTGTTTGAAGCCGCCATGACCGCCGATAGCCCGGACGCCCCCATTCGGAAGAAAGCGGTCTCTGCCGCCAAGGTCTACCTTGGCGAACGTGGGCGGGTGATCTGTCAAAATGCGATACAGATGCATGGCGGCATCGGCATGACGGATGAATATGAGCTTGGCGACTATGTGAAACGGGTCATGGTCGCAGAAAAAGCGTTCGGCGATACCGACCAACATTTGGAGCGCTATGCCCGCCAAATGGCTTAGATGTCGTGGCTGCTAAGCAACGCGATCGGGAGGATAGTCCTCGCGACTGCGTTAACATGTTAGCCGAAAGACATATTTTTCGCCGGGCTCATTTGAAGATCGGATCGGACAATCCGATGCTCTGAGCGGTTGGTCCGCTCCAGTAATCCTTGTGAAACGCCGTAAACGGCACGTCAAAGTCACCCACGGTGTAGAGCCCGTACTTGAAATAATAGCCGTCTACCTTGTCGTTGGAATAGCCGGTTGTACCTTCATACTGAATCATGTCCTGCCAATCGCTGTCACAGGTCTCCCGCAGGGGTGGACACTGCCGCATCCAGGAGTCGATTCGGCCATCATTCTCCGGCGACCACACAACACGGTAGACATATTCGTGGTAGACGCCCTGGTCGATCCGTGGTTCCGAATAAAGGATCTGGCCGTCTCCTTCGATGGTGCCAAGCCGCTCGATGACGTCGTCGCTCCAAAGGGTCACGACAAATCGGCCGTTCCAAAGCCGGTGCGAAATGTTGGGCCGCAGGCTATGGCCACCTGCTCTCAGCCGCTCGTGCCACTGAGACAGGACCAGCCGGTGGTCTGCTTCCATGGGAAACGTTTCCGGGATTAATGTGGAGATCCGGTACCAGACTTCCTCGCCATTTTCGGCTACGTACATGTCGCGCAACTCAGCGCGGATCCCGGATGAAATAGGTTTGTCATCCGGTGAAATGGTAAACTTTACGGCGCGCAGATCTTTACCCGGCAATTCAAAATCGATGAGTTCGGCGGATTCGCAGTTTGCCAGCCGTTTGATGCTCAGGTCATCCGGGATTTCCTTAGCGGTCATGTCACATTTGTAAGAGTCTTCCTCGACAGGTACGGCTTTACCACCGATGACGATCTCGTCTTGAGCGAGTGCGGCTGACGCGCCCAAGAGCGTTAGAGCTCCGCAAACTGAACAAGCTTTTGCTTTCGAAAAAGACATGGTGCCGGTGTTGCCCGCGGTCATAGGGAAGTCCTTTTTTGCTTTCATTCATCAACTGAGCGAACGCGAGGGCGTGCTTATCGTTCCGTAAACACAGACTTGTGATCACAGTTTTTTGGGGCCAATTGCACTTTTATCTGGAAAAGAAGGAAGTTGCTTTTTTATGCGAATGATCAAATTCGGAGCTCGCCCTACATAAATATTGACAAAAATACGTATTATGAACAAAAAATAGGCAATAAAACTGCGTTCAGGCAAGTGTAACCATATCTAATTTATTTATTCAGATTAACTTTATAGAAGTGGTCAGATTGTTATTTCAAAAATACTGTGCCGACCACTGATCAACCGTGAACTGTTCAGGGCGAGAAAATTGGTGCCACCGCTGTAAGGCATTTCTAGAGTACGGATTTCGCAATTGCGCTCACTTCTTCAAAAACTTGCGTCCCGTTTTTCCAACTTGGGGGCGGATCAGTCCGGTAATGTCGCCATTCTCACAGCTTTGGCGTTTGTGCCGCTCATGCTGATCACGATTGGCAGCCTCGATGTCGTCCGGATGACGACCGCTCAGGCAAAACTCCAATCCACGTTGGACTCAGCGACGCTTGCGGCCGCTTCTTTGAGCAACACTGCGAGTATCGAAGATACGGTAGATGAGTATATCCGAGCCAACCTGCCCGACACCGCACCCTGGACAACTTTGAACCTGACCATGGGAAATGTCACGGACAGCCTCAACGCAAAGTCTGTCGAGATCAATGCGACCGTTGACATCGAAATGACGATTTTGAAGCTGGCTGGAATTGACACGACGAGTGTTTTGGCATCTTCAGTTGCTCAGCAAGCTGCAACAAATGTCGAAGTGGCTGTTGTACTTGATATCTCGTCGTCTATGGGCGGTTCGAAAATTACGAACCTGCGTTCAGCTGCTAAGTCATTCATTGAAACAATGCTGAACGAAGACGATCGGGAATACACGTCCCTGAGCATTATACCATTTGGCGGAACCGTTAACATCGGGGATTTCTATGATAGATATGCTGTGAACTCATCGACCCCGGGAGTTATCGACTCGCCAAGTCCGGCTGATTACTACGTGAACAAAAACGTTCCCTACGGCAAATTCATGTTCTCCACGGAGAGAGAAGGGTGCATCGAATACACAGATGACGATTTCGATATGACCGCGATCCCTGCGAACAGCCGCCCGCAAATACCTGACTTTACCAAATGGGTCGCGACCAATCCCTGGTGTCCGTCTGACGACACCGCAATGCTTCTAAACTCAAATAACACATCCGACTTGAAGGCGTTGATTGATGACATGGACCTGTCCGACGGTACCGGCATGGACATCGGAACGCTGTGGGGTGCAAAGGTTCTGTCCAGTGACATGAGGGGGCAACTGGGCGGTGATTTTTCGGACCGGCCTGCCGATTTTAATGATGAGGATACGCTTAAGGTTGCTGTGATCATGACTGATGGCGCAATAACTGCGCAGTTTCGACCACGGGACTACACAACGACTGGTAAAATCAAAAACAATACTCAGCAAACCATCGTGTCGAAGGGCGGTAAAAATACCTCTTCATCCACAGCTGATAATGCGGTTGCTTACTTTAAGCGCGTTTGTGAATATTTGAACGATAACAATGTTCAAGTATATACGATAGGATTTCAAATAAGTAGTGGTTCATTGCCAGACGAGCTTCTTCAATACTGCGCATCAAGTATTTCAAATTACTATTTTGTCGAGGGCTTGAACATCGATGATGCATTCAATGCTATTGCGGCGTCGGTGAACAGTCTTCGCATCTCCGGCTAGGTTGATTTCAATGTGTGCCCTGCGAAGTTTCCTTAAAAAGAAAGACGGTGCGACTGCCGTAGAGTTTGCGCTGATCGGCCTGCCGTTTTTTGCGTTGTTTATGTCCTGTTTTGAGATGGGACTTTTGTTCATCCGCATGGCAATGCTGGATCATGCTGTAAACACAACCTCAAAATCTGTCTATATCGGGACAGTCACACAAGGATTGGCGAACAATACGGTTTCCAGCGATGACCTTGAGCAAGATATCTGCGATCTCGTAGGTGTTGTTGTTCCCAATTGCGCGAATAACATCACTATCGAGCTCACGGAAATCGATAACCTAGTCGATCTGCCGGACACGGACGCAGTCTGCCGCGATGAAGGTGATGAATTCGAGCCTGTTGTGAACTTCAATCCGGGCGCTGGGACCAGCATCGTGTTCATGCGGGCGTGCGTTACAACGGATGTCTACACACCGGGGTTGGGATTTGGCCTGGAGCTCTCGAAAACCGACAACAATCGGTTTGAAATAATCTCTTCAATGGCCTTCATGAACGAGCCTTTTTAAGATGCAGTTGTTCTTTAGAAGGATCCGGAGCTTTCGGGCGGCTGCAGAGGGAGCTGCCGCGGTCGAGTTTGCGCTCATTTTTCCCTTGTTGATCCTGATCTTCTTGAACACCGCCAGTTTATTTGATGGGTTCCGTGCTTCCCGTCAGCTTGAGCGAGCAGCAAGTGTGACAACAGATCTCGTTACCCGATTCAATGGAGATACGTTTACAGAGGATGATTTCGATCTTATTGAAGCAACGGCAGTGTCGATCCTCGGAAATTACGCGACCGACAGCAATTTCATCATGACAGTTTCGAGTGTCCGCAATTTCTTCGATGATGAGGATGAATTGGAGGTTCACTGGTCAGAAAGCAATGATGACGATGCGCTTCTGGAAGATGATGATTTGGCCCAGTTTGATTTTCCGACCCTCGCAGAAGGCGACACTGTCATCGTCGTACAGTTGTCGTTGGAGCATTCAGCCTTGTTTGTAAGTGACATTGTCGGTGACTTCAGTCTGAATGATTTCCATATCCGGCGCCCACGGTTCAAAACAGAGATTGTTCACGAAGACGACAGCTGATTGTGGCGCTAACGCCGGAATAGCGTAGTCCATAAGACAGCTCTCAAGTTGCCCATTTTCCCGAACTAAGCCTCGGTATCAAACACGCTTAAGATCTCCTCAAGCGGTTTTTTGATTTTGGCTGCGGCTGGAACGGTGGCATCGTTTGCCGGGTGGCCGACGGCGAGGATCATAACGGGCTTTTCGGCTTCCGGGCGGTCTAGAATATCGTTCAAAAACCGCATCGGATTTGGCGTGTGGGTCAAGGTGCTGAGGCCAGCATGGTGCAAAGCCGTGATCAGCACACCAGTCGCGATCCCGACGCTTTCAGGAACATAGTAGTGCTTGTAGCGCGTTCCGTCTTCATACGTGCCCCAGCGCTGTGCAAAGATCACAATAAGCCACGGAGCGATTTCCAGATGCGGTTTGTGCGCGTTGGTGCCGATCGGTTCCAGCGCCTTGATCCAGGCATCCCCCGCCCCGCCATCATAAAACTTTTGCTCTTCTTCTTCGGCGGCCTCTCGAATTTGGCGCTTTAGGTCTGGATTACGGATTGCCACGAAATGCCAGGGTTGATGATTGGCGCCGCTTGGAGCGGTGCCGGCTGCCCGTATGCAGGTTTCGATCACGCTGCGCTCTATCGGTTTGTCGGAAAACTGGCGAATCGTATG
The DNA here is from genome assembly GCF_055755305.1 of Roseibium sp. R5. Lineage (NCBI taxonomy): Bacteria > Pseudomonadati > Pseudomonadota > Alphaproteobacteria > Hyphomicrobiales > Stappiaceae > Roseibium > Roseibium sp. R5. Next base: position 900,035 of record NZ_CM146910.1, on the reverse strand, counting down.
CCGGGTGCGGACGTCTTCCAAAAACTCATTAGCGCGCTGGCGTATGTCTTCATCGGAAATAGCCCGCCGATCCGGCATTGGCAGAGCCGTATAGACGAGGTTTGATTTGTCGATCATGGAAAGACCTTGCGCGTCTTGGCTGTTGTCCATCAGTATGAGGCTTGCCCGAGTTCCATCCAAAGGCAGCACGGTTGATACTGCAGGAATTGCCAATATCATGGCAATGCAAGCTTGAGTGGAAATTGGAAAATAGAAACAATATGAGCGAATTAACGGGTCAACAGAATTAAAATTCCGCATGACTAAAAAATAGTCTTGACCAGAGAGCTGGCAGCTTTCTAGATTTTCTTGACCATTTGGTCAGGCTGATTGTGAAGAAGGCGACACGCCCGCACTGTGCAGCGCGGCCATATTGCGGGGAATGTGCAAGAGCGTGAGGGAGATGCTCATTCCTTTATTCCCGGCAAGGTTTGACTTCCAGAGACGGGCGGAGCCAGAAAGGCACGCCCATAACCAATAGGGGAATGGCAATGAAGGCACTCAAAAGTCTGGCACTGGCTTCGGTCCTTGGCGCCGGTCTGTTTGCGACCGGTGCTCAGGCTGCTGACGAGCTGACGCTTCAGTTGAAATGGGTTACGCAAGGCCAGTTTGCAGGTTACTACGTCGCCAAAGACAAAGGCTTCTACGAAGAGGAAGACCTGGACGTCACAATCAAACCCGGCGGTCCGGACATTGCGCCGCCGCAGGTGATCGCCGGTGGTGGTGCTGATGTCATCATCGACTGGATGCCGTCAGCTTTGGCGTCGCGCGAAAAGGGCGTGCCGCTCGTTAACATCGCCCAGCCATTCCAGAAGTCCGGGATGATGCTGACATGCCGGAAGGAAACCGGAATCTCCTCTCCAGAGGACTTTCGGGGCAAGACGCTTGGCGTGTGGTTCTTCGGCAATGAATATCCGTTCCTGTCCTGGATGAGCCAGCTTGGCATTCCGACTGACGGCAGTGACGGTGGCGTGACGGTACTCAAGCAGGGCTTCAATGTGGATCCGTTGCTACAGAAGCAGGCCGACTGCATTTCCACGATGACTTACAACGAGTATTGGCAGGTCATCGACGCGGGCATCCCGGCGGAAGAGCTGGTGGTTTTCAAATATGAAGACCAGGGCGTCGCGACCCTTGAAGATGGCCTCTATGTCCTGGAGTCCAGCCTGGAAGACCCGGCAATGGTCGACAAGCTGGCGCGCTTTGTAAAAGCCTCCATGAAGGGCTGGGCATATGCCGCTGAAAACCCGGAAGAGGCAGCTGAAATCGTTCTGGAAAACGACGCCACTGGTGCACAGACTGAAAAGCATCAGATCCGGATGGTTGGCGAGATCAACAAGCTGGTCGACGGGTCTGACGGCAAGTTGGACATGGCCGCCTATGAGCGGACCGTGAAGTCTCTCCTTTCTGGTGGGTCTGATCCGGTTATTACCAAGGAGCCGGAGGGTGCGACCTCAACGGCAGTGACAGACAAGCTCTAAGCGAAGCATCTGTCGCTCAAATAGTTCTGAAGCCGGGGCGGGTTATCCGCCCCGGTTTTTTGTTGTTTTACACGTATTGAGAGAAAATTAGAGAATTACCTTTAAACACTACTTCATATCGTCCAGATCTGGATAGAATATGGGTATTATTGACGATAAAAATGACGAAACGATCTATGATGATGGAAGTGAAAACCGAGAAGGCGTCGTAAAAAGTCGCATTGGAATAAATACGCTATTTGTCGCGCCAGTCGCCGTCGTGCCTGTTTTATTCACGATCGTGTTGGTTGTTTTCGGCGCAGTCTTCATCAAGGTCTGGATCGCCGAAAAGGAAACCGCGCAGCGCGAAGTCATGGCGGTTTCTCGGATTTTTAACAGCTACCAGCAATCGCTCGTCGACGAGATGGAGCGGTACGCTGCCTCCAATGCCGCTTATATCAATGTTGTTTCCAAACCAGACGCGAACTGGATATCAGGCCGGTTTGGCGTCGATATGGCCGGCGACTTTTCACCCGACTTTTCCGGGCTGATAGAGCCGAGTGATGGCCTGACATTTTCTGCCAGCCGGTCAGGCGAATCGGCGCAACCGGTGTTTCAGCATATCCTGAGCAGTGGCTTTGCTAATGCGTTGCAGCTGATACGTAACAATTATCTCGCCGGGCTCAGCGCGAATGAAGCCGGAGATATTCTGTTCTCCGGTGATTTGGCTGATCTGAATGGATCGGATGTATTCCGGATTAACGGCATTCCAAGCCTTGTAACCGCTTTTGCGATCGTCCCAGATCCTGGCGGTATTCCGATGGTCTATCAGGAGCCATACATCCTGATATCCGTTTTCAAGCTGAACGACCGCAGATTGGCTGAGCTGCTGTCCATCCTGCCTGTCGAACAACTTGAGTTGTTGGATGAAGTTCCGGAAGGGATGATCGGAATTCCGTTGAAGAATGCAGCGGGTTCGAGTGTGGCTCTGCTTGTTTGGAATCCGATCAGCCGTGCAACCGGGGTTATCGTGTCTTCGATCCCGGTGTTGTTTTTGTCTCTTGGAACCATTTTGATCATGGTTCTGGCGGCTTTACGTCAGATCACACAGGCCAAAAGTGAACTGGCGGTGCAGGAGCAGGAAGCGCGTCGGGCGGCGTCTCATGATTCCATGACCGGGTTCACCACACGTGCCCAATTTTACAAGGAAGCCGGCAAGCGCTTGTCATCCGAAGACGTGCGCATAAACGGCGCCAGTGTTGTTTATCTGGACCTGGATAACTTGAAAGAAGTCAACGACATCCATGGGCATATGGCTGGAGATTGGCTGATCATGAGCCAAGCCGTCCGGATACGAAAGCGTCTTGGGCCGGACGCGCTGATCGGCCGGATTGGCGGCGATGAATTTGTAATTCTGGTAGAAGGCCGGGTCGGGGAAGATCACTTCCCGAGCAATCTGGTTGGATTGTTTGATGACCTGATCGAGCCAATTGAGTTTGAAGGGCGTCTGATCGATGCATCCTGCAGCGCAGGGATTGCCCGTTTTCCGGACCATGGCCGAGGTATACTCGACATCATTCGATCCGCTGATGTTGCTCTTCAAAGGTGTAAGGCCGAAGGCAAACGGTCTTACAGGCTGTTCGACAATAGGATGGATGAGGAGCGCTGCGAACGCCGACAGCTCCGCAGTGAGCTGGCGACTGCCCTTCAGGACGATCAGTTTGAATTGTTTTATCAGTCGATCGTGGTTTCCGAGACGGGCGAACGGGCACACGCTGAAGCACTGATCCGCTGGCGCCATCCCGAACGGGGGCTTGTTTCTCCAGGGTTGTTTTTGCCCATTGCAAAGGAAGCTGGGTTTACATCCGAAATCGACAATTGGGTGTTGGAGCGGGCGATCCGCGACGCCAGCAATTGGGGCGGAACAGGTGTTTCTGTCAACGTGAGCTCAAGCCAGTTCCAGAAAGAAGGGTTTGCCGAGCACGTCGCTGACCTTCTGATGACCTATGGTTTGTCTGCTGACCAATTGCTGCTTGAGATCACGGAAGATCTGGTGCTGGAGGAGGACCAATGCACCCAGAAGGTCTTTGCTGAACTTCGTGACATGAATATCGGCCTGGCGATTGACGATTTCGGAACCGGTTATTCCAGCTTGAGCTATCTGCACAAGTACCCCTTCAACACGATGAAGGTCGACCGCAGCTTCGTGGCGCGAATTGGGATCAGTGAAGAAAACGACATGCTGGTCCGCACGCTTCTCGGCATTGCCAAAGTGATGGGAATGAAAACCATTGGCGAAGGTGTTGAAACCCAAGAACAGCGGGAGTTTCTGGTCAATGCGGGCTGCGAGTATCTACAAGGCTATCTCTTCGACCGGCCGGCGCCGTTGGCCGAAACCGGTTTGAAACGCGCCAGCTGACGCATACCGTCTTCAAGTGTTTAGCTTTTCGGCGTTTTGCGCATCAAGATCCAGGCAAGGAAGCCGATAAACGCGAAAGTTCCCAAGTTCATAAGTGTATCGACGGGATCACCGATAAGCATTTTTAAGCCTCCTTGGGATTGTCGAGGATGAGCGCCTTTATCAGGCAAACCAGCAGCAGCATCGTTATGAAGACGAACGGCAACGCGCCGAGGGCGATAAGTGTCCTCACGGCCGACATGGATCCCGAGAGGATCATCGCTGCCCCGAGTATGCCCAACAATCCGCCCCAGATGACCTTGATCTTTGTGCTCGGGTTTTGATTCCCGCCGGTTGAAAACATGCCGAGTACGAAGGCGGCACTCACCACGCTCGTCACAATGAAGAGGAAGGCCGCCAGAATGGTTGCTAATGTGGTCAAGGTGGCCAAGGGCAGGCGATCAAGGAGAGCGAACGTCATGCGCTCTACGTTGGTCTGTGTCAAAGCAAGCAACTCGCCCTTGCCGTTGAGGGTCTCAAAGATGCCCACTCCGCCAAAAGCGCCAAACCAGATCGTGGAAAACAGAGTTGGGCCGATCAGGACGCCGAGAACAAATTCACGGATCGTGCGGCCCTTGGAAATCCGCGCGACAAAGACCCCGACGAACGGACCCCAAGCGATCCACCAAACCATGTAGGTGAGTGTCCAGTCCTGAAACCAGCGGCCGATCTCGTCGCCGTAGAAGGTAAAGGTGCGGAAGCCGGCGGGTATGACATCGGCAATGTACATGCCAATACCGCCGATCACCGAATTCATCAGGAATTCGCTCGGGCCCATGATGACGGTGTAAGCGACTAGCGCGATCGCAAGGCTCATGGCGATGTTGGAAAGCTTTGCCATGCCGGTGCTGAGATCGACCATCAGGGGCGGAATATATGCAATGACCATGACAACAAAAATCAGGCCGACCAGCCACGGCGCCGCCGTCTGGGTGCCAGCAAGCACCGACACGCCATCGGCAACCTGAAACACACCCATTGCAATTGATCCGCCAACCCCGATCGCGATTGCAGCAATGGCCATGAAGTCTGAAAACCAACCGACTAGACTGGCCCACTTTTCGCCAGGAAACAGGCTTTTGATGGGTGCGCTGACCAGCATCGGTGTGCCCCGCCGGAAGCTGAAATAAGCAATCGCCAGTGCCGTCGTGCCATAAATCGCCCAGGCATGAATGCCCCAGTTGAAATTGGTGGCTAGCAATGCCCCGTCGGCAGCTTCAGGCACGGATATTTTGCCTTTCAAGAAGGCAAAATGGGTCAAGGGCTCGGCCACTGCCCAAAACAACAGTCCGACACCCATACCAGCGGCAAACAGCATGGCGATCCAGGTCGGTGTTGAGTATTCGGGCCGGTCATCATCGGCACCTAGGCGGATGTCGCCGAAGCGGCTGAAGGTCAGACCAAGACAGAACAGCAGCATGATCGTGACAGAGAGCATCACGAACCAGCCGCGGCTTATAAAGTACTGATCAACGATCTCCCGCGCGATTGCCTGAAGGCCTTCCGGGTCGATGACACCCCATACGCCGACGACGGCACACAGGCCAATGGAGCACGTGAGAAGCAAGCGGTTCGAATCCAAGGGGGCCTCCAAGCAGAATTGGCGAACGCTAGCCCATCTTGTGATCGATGCCTAGGCCGCCAGAAGCGCACCCGAGCATTCTGATTGCGCGAAGAAAAAACAGCGCCTCACTTCAACCGCTGAAGTGTTCTGTCCCTCTTGACGTCAAGCCAACTCAAGTCTTCAGTTAGAAAGCCTTGCTCCGATATCCGCCCAAAAGAAACTCAGATTTCGCGGCGGCGCAGTTTGGCAGGATGCGATTTCAAGAGACGCCTTGGGAGGGGATGTGCTCAATCATAGTCAACCGATGGTGGAGACGTCTCCGGCTGTCTCCGATGAAATACGAAAAACCACCTGTTACATGTGTGCCTGCCGATGCGGGATCAACGTCCATTTAAAGGACGGGAAAGTCGCATACATCGAGGGCAATCGGGATCATCCGGTGAACAAGGGCGTGCTCTGCGCCAAGGGCGCATCCGGGATCATGCAGGTCACCGCTCCGTCGAGATTGCGCAAACCGCTCAGGAGAACGGGTCCGCGCGGCTCGGGTGAGTTTGAGGAAATCAGTTGGGAAGAAGCGCTGAAAACAGCCGTTTCCTGGTTGGAGCCCATCCGCAAGACCGCTCCTGAAAAGCTGGCCTTTTTCACAGGTCGCGATCAGTCTCAGAGCTTTACCAGCTTCTGGGCACAGAACTTCGGCACTCCCAACTATGCCGCTCATGGAGGCTTTTGCTCGGTCAACATGGCAGCCGGCGGTATCTACACCATCGGTGGTGCCTTTTGGGAATTTGGGCAGCCGGATTGGGATCGCACGAAGCTCTTCATACTGTTTGGTGTGGCAGAGGATCACGACTCCAATCCGATCAAGATGGGCCTCGGCAAACTGAAGGCGCGGGGCGGTAAGGTCATCGGTGTGAACCCGGTTCGGTCCGGCTACAACGCCATTGCCGATGAGTGGGTTGGAATCACTCCGGGCACGGATGGACTGTTCATTTTGTCCCTCTGCCACGTGCTTTTGAAAACTGGACATATCGATCTTGCCTATCTGGCCCAGTTCACAAATGCGCCCTGTCTGGTGATCGACAATCCAGGGTCTGACGACCACGGCCTGCTGCTGAAAGATGCAGACGGCAAGTCCCTTGTGATCGACCGGGTGACCGGAAAACCGGCACCATTCGACCAGAAAGGTGTCCGACCGGATCTTGGTGCAGAGTATGACGCAGATGGCGTGTCCTGCAGGACCGTCTTTCAGCATCTGGCGGAGCGCTACCTGGATGATGCCTACGCCCCGGAGACGGTCGCCGAAGCATGTGGGGTATCTGCCGGCAAGATCCGGGCTGTTGCCGCAGAGCTTGCCCGCGTGGCTTTCGAGGAATCCTTTGAGATCGACCAGCCCTGGACGGATTTCCGGGGGGAGACCCATCAGACCATGCCGGGTCGGCCGGTCAGTTTCCACGCCATGCGCGGTGTGTCTGCTCATTCCAACGGGTTCCAGACCTGCCGGGCGCTGCATGTGCTGCAGATCCTGCTCGGAACGGTCGAGGTTCCGGGTGGCTTCCGGTTTAAGCCGCCTTACCCGAAGCCAGTCACGGCGCACCCGACGCCCCATTGCAAGACCCAACCGGATCGTCCGCTGGATGGTCCGCATCTTGGCTTCGTCCGCGGCCCGAAAGATCTTGCGTTGAAAGACGATGGCACGCCGGCACGCATCGACAAGGCGTTTTCCTGGGAAAACCCGATGTCGGCTCATGGCCTTATGCACATGGTCATCTCCAACGCCCATGCGGGCGATCCTTACAAGATCGACACGCTGTTCCTTTATATGGCGAACATGTCCTGGAACTCCTCCATGAACACCCGTGGTGTCATGGAGATGCTGACGGACAAAGATGAGAACGGCGACTATGTAATTCCCAAGATCATCTATTCGGACGCCTATTCCTCGGAAATGGTCGCCTATGCGGATCTGATCCTGCCAGATACCACGTATCTGGAACGGCACGACTGCATCAGTTTGCTGGACCGGCCGATCTGCGAGGCGGATGCAGCAGCCGATGCGATCCGATGGCCGGTGATCGAGCCGGACCGTGACGTCCGGGGTTTTCAGTCTGTCCTGGTGGATCTCGGCGCACGGCTTGGCCTGCCCGGTTTCGTCAATGAAGACGGCAGCGCCAAATATGCCGACTACGCCGACTACATCGTCAATCACGAACGCCGGCCGGGCATCGGCCCGCTCGCCGGTTTTCGCGGGAATGGCGAGCAAGCTGGCCGCGGGGACGTGAACCCGGCCCAGTTGGACCGCTACATCGAAAACGGCAGTTTCTTCGTCGAGCATATCCCGGAGGAAGCGGCGTTTTATAAACCCTGGAATGCGGCCTATCAGGACTGGGCGGTGAAACTTGGTCTGTTCGACAGCCCGCAGCCCTATCTGTTTGAGATCTACTCCGAGCCCATGCGCCGGTTTCAGCTGGCCGCAGAAGGGCATGGTGACCGGCAACCGCCCGATCGCTTGAGAGATCAGGTGCGGGAAGCCTTTGACCCGTTGCCGGTTTGGTATCCACCGCTCAGCGATACCATTGCCGATCCAAACACCTATCCGGTTCATGCGCTGACCCAGCGGCCAATGGCGATGTACCATTCCTGGGGGAGCCAGAATGCCTGGCTCCGGCAGATCCACGGCCGGAACCCGCTCTACGTTCCGACCCGGATTTGGGAAGAAAATGGCTTCTCAGAAGGTGATTGGGCAAAGGTGACCTCGCCGCATGGTGAGATCGTTGTGCCGGTTGCTCACATGGCAGCGCTCAATGAAAACACCGTGTGGACATGGAACGCCATCGGCAAACGCAAAGGTGCTTGGGCGCTGGATGGGGATGCGCCGGAGGCAACCAAAGGCTTCTTGCTCAATCATCTGATCCACGAGTTGTTGCCGCCGAAAGGCGATGGCCTCAGGTGGTCAAACTCCGATCCGATTACCGGACAAGCTGCCTGGTTCGATCTGCGGGTGCGGATCGAGCGTGCGGAGCCGCCCCCGGAGAGCCAACCGGCATTTGATCCCATCAAGTCCCCGGTTGGAACAGGCCCGAATACTGTTCGACAGCAGGTGCGCTCATGACCCAGTTGCCGGAAACTACAGACAAGAAGCTCGGGCTCGTTATCGATCTCGACACCTGCGTCGGGTGCCATGCCTGCGTGACCGCCTGTAAGGGGTGGAATACGGAAAACTATGGCGCGCCTCTGAGTGACATGGACGCTTATGGCAAGGACCCGGTCGGGTCTTTCCTGAACCGCATCCATTCCTTCGAGGTTCAACCGGAGAACGGGCCAGCGCAGACGATCCATTTTCCGAAGTCGTGCCTGCATTGCGATGATGCGCCGTGCGTCACCGTCTGCCCGACCGGCGCAAGCTACAAACGCCGTGAAGATGGGATTGTTCTGGTCAATGAAGATGCCTGCATCGGCTGTGGTCTGTGTGCCTGGGCGTGTCCTTATGGGGCCCGGGAACTCGATCAGGCCGAAGGTGTGATGAAGAAATGCACCCTTTGCGTTGATCGGATCTACAACGAGAACCTGGAAGAGGTGGACCGGGTGCCGGCCTGTGTCAGAACCTGTCCCGCTGGCGCCCGGCATTTCGGGGATCTCGGCGATCCGGACAGCGATGTGTCCCGTCTCGTGGCCGAGCGTGGCGGGTTCGATTTGATGCCCGAACAGGGAACCAAGCCGGTGAACAAATATCTTCCCCCGCGACCGAAGGATAAGCTCGCGGAAGTATCGGCCGGTTCGGACACGATGCAGCCCGTTGCCGAAACGCCAAAGGGCTTCTTGCGCTGGCTCGACAAAGCATTGGAGGCGCTCTGATGCATCCGGCTCCCTCCGTCATCATTTTCACGGTCTTGTCCGGGCTCGGGTTCGGATTTCTTGCCTGGCTGGGCCTTGGCCTTCCGGCGGTCACCGGCTGGACAGCGTTTTTCGCCTATCTGATCGGCTTTGCGCTCGCTGTCGGCGGCCTGCTGTCGGCAACCTTTCACCTTGGCAATCCGCAGCGCAGTCTTCTGGCCTTCACCCAGTGGCGATCAAGCTGGCTGTCGCGTGAGGCCTGGCTGTCCGTGCTTGCGCTTGTCTTTATGGGGATCCACGGCTTTGCAGCCGTTTTCTTCGAAGTAACCCTGGCGCCGATTGGCGTGACCGGTGCATTGCTTTGTGTCGCAACAGTGTATGCCACCGCGATGATCTATGCGCAGCTCACCACCGTGCCACGATGGAACCATTGGCTGACACCTTTGCATCTTGTGTCCCTATCCTTGGCGGGTGGCGCTATCCTCGCCGGACAGGGTTTCGGCGCCGTTCTACTGCTCGCAATTGCCGGGTTGGTTCAGAGCCTTTATTGGATCTTCGGAGACCGCCGTTTTTCCGAACGCGGACACACGATGGAGACCGCGACCGGACTTGGCGAGCGTGGCAAGGTTCGCCTGTTTGAGCCGCCTCATACCGGCACGAATTACCTTTTGAAGGAAATGGTGTTCACGGTCGGCCGCAAGCATGCGCAGAAGCTGCGGATCATCGCATTCGCACTCAACTGTGTGCTGCCGATCCTTCTGATCTCCCTGTTGCCCGTTAGCCTGCCGGTTGTCGCTGTTGCAGGAATTGCCTTCCTGATCGGAACGTTTGCCTCGCGCTGGTTGTTCTTCGCCGAAGCGGAACATGTCGTCGGGCTATATTACGGCAAGCGGTAACAAAAACGCAGGCAAGGAAGCCTTGCCTGCGTTGATTTTCTGACACTGCAGTCGGAGTTATTCCGCAGCTTCGGGCACCGCCATCGGGTTGTTCGGATGGGTTGTCCAGTTGGCGTATTTCTCCTCGACCACCTTGTTGGTGCGCGGATCAATGGTGCCGGGGGCCATCTGCTCCATGGTGATGCAGTTCTCAACCGGGCAAACGTTGACGCAAAGGTTACAGCCGACGCATTCCTCGTCGATCACCTCGAACTTGCGTGCGCCATCCACCATGTTGGTGATTGCCTGGTGGGACGTGTCCTCACAAGCAATGTGGCAACGGCCGCACTGGATGCAGAGATCCTGATCGATCTTCGCCTTGGCGATGTAGTTGAGATTCAGGTGCTGCCAGTCGGAGGCGTTCGGAACCGCCCGGCCGACAACCTGATCAACCGACGTATAGCCTTTTTCGTCCATCCAGTCGCTGAGGCCCTCAATCATGTCCTCAACCACCTTGAAGCCGTAGGTCATAGCGGCTGTACAGACCTGCACGGACCCGGCACCAAGCGCCATGAACTCTGCCGCATCACGCCAGGTGGTTACGCCACCAATGCCCGAGATCGGCAGGCCATGCGTTTCCGGATCCCGGGCGATTTCGGCCACCATGTTGAGCGCAATCGGTTTCACGGCCGGGCCGCAATAACCGCCATGAGCGCCCTTGCCGTCGACCATGGGAGCCGGTGACATGGCATCCAGATCAACGCTGACGATCGAGTTGATCGTGTTGATCAGGGAAACCGCGTCCGCACCGCCCGCTTTTGCGGCCTGCGCCGGTTTACGGATGTCGGTGATGTTCGGCGTCAGCTTGACGATACAGGGCATGCGTGAGTGTTTTTTCACCCACCGCGTGACCATCTCGATGTACTCCGGCACCTGACCGACAGCGGATCCCATGCCGCGTTCGCTCATGCCGTGCGGACAGCCGAAGTTGAGTTCCACACCGTCTGCCTCGGTGTCTTCAACTGCCTTGAGGATATCGATCCAGTTCTGCTCTTCGCAGGGAACCATCAGCGATACGACAAGCGCACGGTCCGGCCAGTCACGTTTGACCTGCTTGATCTCCCGAAGGTTCACTTCCAACGGGCGGTCCGTGATCAGCTCGATGTTGTTGAGCCCGATCAGCTGCCGGTCCTTGCCGTGAATGGCGCCGTAGCGCGGCCCGTTGACGTTGACGACCGGGTCGCCATCGCCAAGCGTTTTCCAGACAACGCCGCCCCAGCCTGCCTTGAAGGCGCGGACAACGTTGTACTCCTTGTCCGTCGGCGGCGCGGAGGCCAGCCAGAACGGGTTCGGCGATTTGATGCCGATAAAATTTGTCGTCAGATCAGCCATGTGTCTCTCCCTCGGCCGTTCAGGCGCTCAGCGCGGCGTTGATGGCTTCTGCAGCGATCTTGCCGTCTTCGACGGCTGCGACCGTGAGGTCTTCACCGCCGGCAACGCAGTCACCGCCCGCCCACACATCATCGAGGCTGGTCTTGCGGTCCGCGTCCACCACAATCCGGCCCTTCTCGAGGGTCAGGGCGCCACCGAGATCCGTATCCACCAGGGTCTGGCCGATGGCCTTGAAGACCATATCAGCTTCGAGTGTTACGATTTCACCGGTTCCGGTCAGGGATCCATCTTGATCCTGTGTCCGTTCCAGTTCAATCCCCGTAACCGAGCCGTTTGCAGCCACAAGCGCCTTGGGCTGTGCCCAAGTCATGATCTTGACGCCATTGGTCTGCGCAAGGTGTTGCTCATATTCGGATGCGTTCATGCGATCCTGACTGCGCCGATAGGCAATGGTGACATCATCGGCACCGAGCAGCTTGGTCTGAACTGCGATATCGACCGCGGTCATGCCGCCGCCGATAACGACCACCCGCCGGCCAACAGGAAGTTTTCCAAGATCGTCGGCCTGGCGCAAGTTGGCGATGTAGTCGACAGCATCCAGAGAGCCGCCCTTGTCTTCGCCGTCAAGGCCAAGCGCGTTCACGCCGCCAAGGCCAATGCCGAGGAACACGGCATCGTAGGACGCGCGCAGATCGGCGAGGTCCAGATTGTCGCCAAGGCGGGAGCCGGTCTTGAGTTCGATGCCTCCGATCGAAAGAACAAACTCGACTTCACGAGCCGCAAAGTTGTCGACTGATTTGTAGGATGCAATTCCAAATTCGTTCAGGCCGCCTGCCTTTTCGCGTGCGTCGAACAGGGTCACGTCATGACCGTGCATGGCGAGGCGGTGCGCACAGGCAAGACCAGCCGGACCGGCGCCGACCACGGCAACTTTTTTGCCAGTGCTGGCCGCCCGTTGATAGGGCTGCGTTTCATTTTCGGCCATGTAGTGATCAGTGGCATAGCGCTGGAGCTGACCGATCTGAACCGGCTTGCCTTCTGCGACTTCGCGCACACACACCTGTTCGCACAGGGTTTCCGTTGGGCAAACCCGGGCGCACATGCCGCCGAGAATGTTCTGGTCAAAAATGGTCTTCGCCGATCCGGTCGGATTGCCCGTTGAGATCTGGCGGATGAATTGCGGAATGTCGATGCTGGTCGGGCACGCTTGCATGCAAGGTGCGTCGTAACAGAAGTAGCACCGGTCTGCCTCGACCTGTGCCTCGTGCGGTTCCAGCAGCGGATGCAGATCGCTGAAGTTTTCAGCGTAAGCTTCCTGAGGCAAGCGTCCGGCGGCAATATCGGGGCCGGCTTTGGTCTGGGTCATGAAGATCTCCGGAAGGTTGGCGATCGTTTTTGGGAACGGCATCCTTCGTTCTTTTGAGGTTGCTCGTGGGAGTATTGGGCAAAAATTTGAACAGTTAGTCAAATATTTTTAGAACAATTAAAAACTGGAGACAAAAACTCAGAAATAATATTACTGAAACATCAGTGGTTTAGTTTATATTTTGGGCGTGATTAAATTTGCGCCATAGGGCAAAGCAGTGCCAAACAAGCCGGTTCGGCTGGAGTGTTTTCAATCAGATATGCCGATTTGTGGCAGTTTTTCGGATCGAAAAACACGTCGCATGGCGGTCAGGTGGTGTCTTGGTGAAAGGAAAATACCCTTGAGCGGGAATGTCGAGACTGACCGATTGCTGCTCACGAGACCCAAACTTTCCGAGGTGCCAGAGTTCTACGGTTTTCTTGGGGATCCGTGGGCAATGCAACTCACCCAAATCGACAAGGATCTGGCGTCATGCCGACGGCGGATTGCGGTCCAAGAGTGGCGCCGCCGGCGGGACGGATTTGCTCCTTGGACAGTTCGTGTGAAGGGACAGCCGGAAATTATCGGTTGGGGTGGACTTTATGATGATCCGTTCGACCCCGGGTGGGGGCCGGAGCTGGCGTTTTTCTTTCATCCCAAAGCTTGGGGCCAGGGATACGGCGCGGAACTCTCGTTGGCAGCACTTGAGGTCGCCGACATCAAGATTGAATTGCCTTTGGTGTCGGCGTTTGCGCACCCGGAAAATGTAGCATCCCAGAAACTGCTGCAGAAGGTCGGGTTTCAGCCGGAGCGCCATGTTGAGAGCATGAACCGTATCCTCTACCGACGGCGCCACCCGGCCCTGTAAACGAGACTCACTCCGGATACCAGAAGCGCGCCTTTTCCGCGCCTCGGTCTATGATGACGTGCGAGTTCGCATTACGTAGAGGAGCGAGTAGACTTAAAGGGAAATGCGGGAAACGATGGTTCTTTAGGTTTCCGAGGAGGTATTACGCCGGTTTAAAATGCTCTTTGCGCAGGCCCGGCTGGCTCAGTATCCATAGTGGCCGCCGTTGCGGATGAAAATGAGCTATGAAGTCAGCCCGAAATTAGCTTCAGTCAGGGAAACGGGTAGGGAAATCAAGCGCTCATTTCCCTAACGATTCCTGCTCTTCTTTTCGCGCATAGGCAGTTTTAGCCGGGGGACCAACCATCCTGTGGAGCTGACCGTGGATCCGGCTTCCACACCTCCATCATGTGGTTCCTGCGCGTCCCCAATTGAAACCGATTTGCCTATCAAGATAAATCCGGCGAATTTGTGAAAATGGTTGAGCCTATGTTTGTCGGCAGTTAGGTCGCACGCCTGATGGCGCTCGCTGATGTGTTGCGCATAGGGCTGCGTATGTTTTAAGCGTCCACAACTCAGCATCAAAACCAGAAGTTGACAACCGCATCGCAAACTCTTAAGGCTAGAGCATCGATATTTTCTTGCCGAGATTTGGTTACAACGCGCTTGGCATCGCGTTCTGAACGAACCCTCCCTTTAAAGCATCGTTATCATCACCTGCGAGCTCTTTGCTCGCTGGCCTCTCTCTCTATGCTATGAAAGGGTTCATCATGACCACTGGCACAGTTAAATGGTTCAATTCCACCAAAGGCTTCGGCTTTATCCAGCCTGACAACGGCGGTCCTGACGCCTTCGTCCATATCTCCGCCGTCGAACGCGCTGGCATGCACGAAATCGTTGAAGGTCAGAAAATTGGTTACGATATGGAGCGCGACTCCAAGTCGGGCAAAATGTCCGCCTGTAATCTGCAGGCTGCCTGATAGATCCGGGATCTGCTTTCCCTTGACCACGGATGTACTGGCATCGTCGAAAGCATCAGACCAAGCACGGCCAGGCAAGTTGCCTGGCCTTTTTCGTTGCTGCTCCTAGGTGAACAGCCTTCCGGAGGAAAGTCATGACTGAAATTTACAGCAAACCCCGCCAACAGGCAGAAGTCGCGTTTGGCAAAAACCAGTCGCAATTTTTTGAACGCCAACGTGCAATTGAGGACCTCAACTCGATCGTAGTCGCCCGTAATGAAAAGACACGGAGGTTGCGAGAGGCTCGTCTTGCCAAAGAACGCCAAGACCACATGGCCTCAGCAACAAAGTCCGCTCCAAAACGTGCAAAAAAATCCTCAGGTCGCTCAGTGTAACCGGTTAAATGGAATTGAGATTTGAAAAAAATCAGAAATAACGAACACTCAGACCGCCGCCGCGCCGCGGCAGACGCCAAGGCAGCGCTTGTAGTGGCCTTTCGTACCGCCAGGGAAGCTTCCGAGCCAACCCGAGAAGCCCGGCAGACGGAGCGCCGTTTAATCGCAGAAGCTCGTGACAAGCGCCGTGCCGAGCGCGAGCAAATAAAGCTTGATGAAAGAAATCGCATCGCCGCGGAAGCAGCAGCACGAGACGCTGCCGTTGCAGCCGCAGCCAAAGCTGAAACCGAGGCGCGCGAGTTCGCTGACAAAACCCGTATTGAGCGTGTTCTGCAGGACGAAGCAGCCCGCAAAGCTAAACGCGATCAGCGCTATGCAAATCGGAAGGCGCGCCAGGCCCGATAATGTCATGACGCGGGGTGTTCACACTGTTCATGAACGTCAGACACATCTACCAGAACGTTGT
Source organism: Roseibium sp. R5 (assembly GCF_055755305.1). Classification (NCBI taxonomy): domain Bacteria; kingdom Pseudomonadati; phylum Pseudomonadota; class Alphaproteobacteria; order Hyphomicrobiales; family Stappiaceae; genus Roseibium; species Roseibium sp. R5. Next base: position 884,404 of record NZ_CM146910.1, on the reverse strand, counting down.
GGAATCGGCTCAGGTCCTGGTTTCTGCCAAATTGGAAAGCGGCGCCGCCTTGTCCAAGGCCTGACGGACGGTGCTCACATCTATCAGCATGGCGATACTTGACGCGCAGGAGAGCTGGGCGCCCAGTTGCCCGGACAATGTTTGCTGCGTGCTTTAATGATGAGCGGATAAAACGTGGCGTATCCCATCGGTCCCGCGGTAGGGCTGAGGGTGCGCGCTCCATACGAGATGAAATGCTATTTTAAAGGCAGGTCGGCTAGCATATTGATTTTTCTCATACAGATAAAAACTCAAATACTTCGTTTAGCCATAGGCACGCAGGCCTTTAGAGCGGCAGCCCCGTTTTGTGTCTTTTGCACGGGCCGTTCCGCTAGAGCTTGAATTCGTCAAACGCTTTGTCTGGGCAACATGTGAACTCGACATGCGTAATTACGCAGCTATGGTTCTATTTGTCCTATAGCGCTCCGCTGGCGGAAAAAGTTGGCCTAATAACTGTTTTCTCAAACGTAACGCCGCATGCAGGCTGAGTTGCGTGACCGCAAATTCTGTAACGAGGAGTATGTAGATCCGTGATTGAAACACTCCTCTTCACCGCTGCGCGCATACAAACGCTCAGTCAGGGTCAAGTTCTCACCAATGCAACAGGGTTCTTCTTCAAGCGGGATGACCGGCTTTTTCTTGTCAGTAGCCGGCACGTCTTTGTTGACGAGGTCAGCCAGCATTTTCCAGATACAGTGCAAATTGAACTACATACTTCTGCCGAGAACGTTGCGCAGACCGTCCGTTTCTTGATCCCGCTTTATAGGGACGGCAAATCTTTGTGGCGCCAAGCTGTTGATGGTGGAGGGCAGATAGACGTGGCATTGATCGAATTGGACCGGCAATTTCTACCTGATCCTTGTATTCTGCATGCTTTCAGCGAAGCGCACTTGATTGATCCATTGGTCAAACAGCCCGAAGTCGGCGAACCACTTCTCATTCCTGGATATCCCCTCGGCTTCTCAGACACTTTGCATGCTTTGCCGGTCGTGCGGCATGCCATAATCGCTTCGTCTTTCGGCATGCGCTTTCAGGGACAAGGCTATTTTCTAACCGATGCGCGAACACATCGCGGCAGCAGCGGTGCACCTGTGCTGATGCGCTCGACCAACGGCCATGTCGGTGATAGCGAACTGAGTTGCTATTTATTGGGCATCCACTCGGCGCGGCTCGACGTTGGGACCCGTGATGTGACGGTGGACGAAGCTCTTGGTCTCAATTGCGCTTGGTATGCCGATATCCTGATGACTTTAACGGACGAAACTGAATCCGTTTAAACGCGATTTGCTCTAAACGAGGCTCACTCCGGATACCAGAAGCGCGCCTTTTCTGAGCCCCGGTCTATGATGACGTGGGAGTTCGCGAAAACGCGGTAACTGTGGCTCCAATCGCCGTCCGGCCATTTGATTCGAACGTTTGCCCGTTCGGCAACGCCGAGGCCAAAATGAACAAACCCGAGTTGTCCGGAGGCATGCCCCGCGCCGACTTCTATGTCTTTGACGACGGTTCGGTTACCCGTTTTAACGCTTATTTTTGCGCCGACGGCGCGGCTATTCGCCGTGCCGGGCTGGCGGACGTCAATTGAGAGCCAGTTGCCGAGCGGACGCGGTTTATCAGTGGATCCAGCCCCGGCATTGCGGAATAGGCTGACCGGCGCGGACCGGTTCACCACCACGAGATCCAAAAGACCGTCGGAGTTGAAGTCTGCAAGACCGGCTCCCCGGCCACGCCGGTCGAGCGCGATGCCAGAGGCTTCTCCGGTCTCAGCGAACTTGCCGCTCCACTGGCCCAGCAAGAGGTTGTCCGGGTCGAACGCGGCAAAGTCGGGCATCGCCTCGACATTGCCCTTGGCGATAAAGAGATCCCAGAGCCCGTCATTGTTGACGTCCTGGAACTCCGAATGCCAGCCGGTCGAAGGCTTCAGATCATCGCCGGTGTAGGGTCGGTGCGCTGTCACACCAAGATTAAAGGCGATGTCCTGGTAGACGGGCACGGTTTCGTCCGCCTCATCATCCAGTTGTTGAAGCTTGGTGTCGCCCATGCTGGTCAGCGCATATTCCGGGAAGCCATCGACATTTAAATCGATGGAGGCGATGCCCATTCCCCAGATTTTCAAATGCTGCCAACCGTCCGTCTTGCGGTAAGGGCGTGGCGGCCTGCCCGGCGGAACAGCCCAGAGCTGTTCCTGGCCGCCGCGATAGTAATGCCGGTCATTGGAGACGCGCAGGGACGGCTCGCCCGAGCGGTTCCAGTCTGTAAACAAGATCGAGAGGCTGCAATATCCGGGTGACAAGCGGATCGGCTCCGGGTAGCTGACGCCGCCACCCGCAGATACTTCCGGCCGGAAGAGAAAGTTGTCGTGGCATGTCCCCCAGGGCGAGCCGGGCGCCGAGCGATCGACATAGTTTCCGAAGGCGAGGGTCGGGTAGGCGTTGCCATCCTCAAAGGTTGCCGAAAAGGCTGTTGTCCATTCCCGTCCGCCGTCGAAGCCGAGCGCGCGGTTGGCAACGTCGAAGGTGCAGTCGCCCTTGCCTTTCAGGATCAGGTTTTCGCCCAGTCTCAAGAGAACAAGATCGAGGATGTCATCGTTATCGACATCCAGCGGATAGGCGCCGAGCACCTTGGAGAGCTGCTTGTCGTTTGGCCCGTAATCCGAAACCGTTTCGAAATTGAGTTTTCCGCCCGTGAGGCTTTGGTTGCGGTAAAGCTTGGCCGGGTTTTTGCCGCCCGCCAGAAACATGTCGGGACGGCGATCGCCGTTGCAGTCAAAAATCGCAACCCCGCCGCCGACGAAATACTCCCATGCCCCGTCGTAGGTATGTGTAACGCCAGCATTTGCGGCTTCTTCGACAAAAGAGGGGACAGGGGCGTGCGAGGTCTGACCGTTTGCCAAGGCGGGGCTTGTCAGAGCTGCGCAGAGACCGGTGATGCAGATGCGAAATCCTAAAGAGTCAAAGATCATTCGGTGATCTCCAGGCTTCGCAGGAAGGCGATGATGGACTGGTGGCCACTTTCATCGAGACTGGCATAGGCCTTGCGGCTGTCGGCGGCATCCCCGCCATGGGCAAGGATCACCTCGTTCAAGGTCGTCAGGTCGCCGCGATGCCCATAAGGCGCCGTACTTCCGATCCCCCAGAGTTCTGCCGTGATGAAGACATCCCGTGCCACGAACCGCTGCGCCAGGAGCTCGTTGCCGAGTGTGTCATTGGCCGGATCAGCGATCTTGTGGCGTTTCAGGTCGCCGAAGAGCGGGACCAGAACGCGCCCGCTGTCATCCCTTGGCAGGGTTTTCACCCACTCCAGTGTTGCCAGATCGAGGGCGAGCGGCTGGTCCACATCGCTTTGACGCAAGGTGCCTGCTGTGTCGAATGGACCCGGATCTTGAAAGACCAGACTGTCGAGTGGCAAGGCCGGGACATGGCAGGAGGTACAGCCAATCTCGTCAAAGATCAGTTCACCTCGTGCAGCGGCTTTTTCCCAGATTTCCGGCATGTCCTGTTTTCTGCCAGGCGGTGGCAGGGTTGCCTGCCAGGCAACGAGGGCCGAGATTTGCCCATCGCTGAATTCGTGCGCGAACCCGTCTGCATCGAAATCATCTGTGCCGGTCCAGCGGGCACCGAATCGTTCATTGGCCTGAATGCCGTGATGATCATTCATCGCGTTGACGGTGAATTGGCGCAGTGATGCAAAGACACCTTTTTGACCGAAGGGCCGAAGAGTCAGATCGTCGTCAATTCCGTCCAATTCAGACACATCGAGAATTCCGTCCGGATGTGCGGTGAGACGCCCAAACGAAATTCCCTTGGTCTCCAGATCCACCGTTGCGGTGGAACCGGTCGTCCTGGCGTCTTGAAGGACTTTGCGGCGCTGGGCGCGCAGATCCGTCGTCATTTCCCGGGCGAGCAACTCGATCAGGCCCGCGCCCTGCAAGGCGTTGGTGTTGCGCTCATTCGAAAACTGCGGGTCGATCGTGTCGAAGTCCGCGCTTTCAAATCCTTCGGACACGAAGACATTGACGGCAAAGGATCCTGCACCGCCCATGACCGGTTCATTATGGCAAGAAGCGCAAGCGTTGGCGTCCGGACCCGCCAGCCGCTGAAAAGTGAGATGAGACTGCCGCCGGACTTTCGTTGGCACGATGGCACCGGTGGCATCCGGCCGGCCGGCTCCGTCGAGGCTGGTGAACTTTGCTTCAAAAAGCGTTTCGCCAAGCGGCTGCAGCACAGGTATTGGATCTTTTCCGGACTCCGCCAGAGCGTTGAGATCCACATCTTCCAGGATGGTTCGTTCGCTCCACGGGGGCAGCGTTTCATCAGCGAGCCCGTGTGCGGGGAAAGCCGCCAGAGCCGCAATGCCGATCAGGAGAGAATTGCGCCGGGTCATGAAGCTTCCCGCCTTGGCGTTTTCACTTGCGCTCCCAGAAAATCCTTATCGAGCCGTTCCATCGATTGGGCCACCAGACCTGTCCTGATGAAGTCTTCGTTCCAAGGCATCACATCAAGTGTGAAGTTGTTGCGCAAGTCCTCGACAAGCGCATCTTTCAAGCCTTCCCACACGCCTTTTTCCATGAACGTGTAGGCCCGCATCGCAGCGCCTGTCAGCACGATGCGTTTCGGGTCGATCAGCGCAATCACTCTGGCGAGCCCGTATCCGAGAACGCGCCCGGCCTGGTGAAATGCCTTTCGGGCGTTTTCATCGCCTGCGTCTGCAGTTTGAATCAGTTTTTCAAGACCTTCGACGCCCGCCTTAATATCCGCCGGGTCTGTGTCTTCAGGCAGCTGTGATGCGGATCGCACCAGCGCATAATCGGAAAGATAGGCTTCAAGGCACCCTTTCTTTCCGCACCGGCACAAAGCGCCGTCCGGAATGTGATTGGCATGTCCGAATTCTGCAGCTGTGCCGCTGGCACCGGAAAACAAATGGTTGTCGAGGTAAAGGCCCATACCGACGCCATAATCGAGCATGATCACCGCGAACGTCCCGCTGTACCGCTCCGGATCCGACCAGTGCAGGGCCTCGGTGATCATATTGGTGTCGTTGGAGATATAGCAGTCTGCGCCAAAGGCCTGATGCAAGGGGGCAACCACCGGTATCTTGCGGCCCGAGAACGCCGGGCTCCAGGCGACCAGGCCCGCTTCGGTTTCCACAACGCCTTGTGCTGCCACACCAATTTCCTGGACTTGCGCCTCGGAAATACCAGCATCTGCAATGAATTGGCGGATGGCAGAAATCAGGACCGGAGGAAAACTGTCTGCATCGGCGGTGGCGCTGTCGTATTGCGTTCTCAAGCTCGATGCGATCGTGCCGGCAAAATCAACGAGCGAGAGATCCATCGTGTTCACGGAGAGGCGGATACAGACCGTGTAGGCGGCTTCCGGATTGAGCCGTAAAAGCGTTCGCGGACGCCCACGGGCCTGATGCGATTTCGGTTCATCGCTCTCCACGCTGATGATCAGTTTCTGATCGAGCAGATCGGAGGTGATTGCCGTGACGGTGGCTGGGCTCAGCCGCGTTATTTTACCCAGATCAATCCGGGCTGTTGGACCATTCCGCCGAAGTGCCTGTAGAACAATACTTCTATTCTGCCGCCGGATCTGATCCCGGTCCGCCTTGCGTGTCATGATGTTTGCGCTCGCTCCCAAATCATTTTCTTACGCCGCGTTTTCCGGGCTTTTTGGCGATTTTTTCTTCGAAGTCCTCTCTTCGAAGTCAAAGTTTCGCAAAACCATGTTGACAGGAGCCGCGCTTTAGAGCAACTTTTTTTCGGGGTCCAAAAAAAATAACAATAAGGCTGTCCCATTTTTTACCGGATCCGGTCCGGCCACAAACAAACGTGTTTCAGGTGCTGTGCTTCGACATCATGCGGCACCGATGGGAGGAATGATAACGATGCGCAAGTTCACCACATTGCTGGCGGGCGCCCTTGTGTCCGCAACTGCTCTGACCGCTGCCCACGCTGAAGACATCGTGGTCGGTGTCAGCTGGTCCAATTTCCAGGAAGAGCGTTGGAAAACTGATGAAGCCGCGATCAAGTCCGCGCTGGACGCTGCGGGCGCGAAATACATCTCCGCTGACGCTCAGAGCTCATCTGCCAAGCAGCTATCCGACGTTGAGGCATTGATCGCGCAGGGCGCAAACGCTTTGATCATCCTTGCCCAGGACGCACAGGCAATTGGCCCGGCGGTCCAGGCTGCAGCTGATGAAGGCATTCCGGTTGTCGGTTACGACCGTTTGATCGAGGATCCGCGGGCGTTCTACCTAACCTTCGACAACGTTGAAGTTGGCCGTATGCAGGCTGCTGCCGTCCTGGCTGTGCAGCCGAAGGGCAACTACGTGATGATCAAGGGCTCCCCGACCGATCCGAACGCAGACTTCTTGCGCGGTGGTCAGCAGGAAGTTCTTCAAGCAGCAATCGACAGCGGCGACATCAAGATCGTTGGTGAAGCTTACACCGATGGCTGGTTGCCGGCGAATGCTCAGCGCAACATGGAGCAGATCCTGACCGCCAACGACAACAACGTTGATGCGGTGGTTGCGTCCAACGACGGCACCGCGGGTGGTGCAGTTGCTGCACTGACTGCACAAGGCATGGAAGGCACCCCGGTTTCCGGTCAGGATGGCGATCATGCTGCCTTGAACCGCGTTGCACGCGGCACGCAGACCGTGTCCGTTTGGAAAGATGCGCGGGATCTTGGCAAGGCCGCCGGTGAAATCGCAGTTGCACTCGCCAACGGCGGTGAGATGTCTTCGGTGGACGGCGCAAGCAGCTGGACTTCACCGGGCGGCACCGAGCTGACTGCGAAGTTCCTGGCTCCGATGCCGATCACCAAGGACAACCTGACTGCTGTTGTTGATGCCGGCTGGATCTCCAAGGACGATCTGTGCCAGGGCGTCGAAAACGGCCCGGCTCCTTGTAACTAAGAAAAACAACGAAACGGTCCGGGCTCTGAGCCCGGACCGCATGATCGGGGCGCCGGAGAGGTCAGTCCCCATGGGCTGGCCACCCGGCTTTTGAAAAAGCAAATGGTCTCCAAGCAGGAGTAACCGCAATGTCCGATACGGCACTGTCCGGCTCTAAGAGCCCGACGGCACGAAACTTCTTTACCGCGTTGCAGCTGGATACGCGCCTTTTGGGCATGATTGGCGCGTTCATCGTCCTGTGCCTGGTGTTCAATGTGTTCACTGAAGGCCGGTTCCTAACCCCGCGCAACATCTTCAATCTGACGATCCAGACCGTCTCCGTTGCGATCATGGCAACAGGCATGGTCTTCGTAATCGTCACACGCCACATCGACTTGTCGGTTGGCTCGGTGCTCGCCACTGTTGCAGCTGTGATGGCAGTGGTCCAGACGGATATCCTCCCGCAATTCATGGGGCTCGGACACCCGGTAATCTGGGTGCTGGCCATCCTGTCCGGTGTTTTCGTCGGAGTGATCATTGGCGGTTTCCAGGGCTGGATGATCGGCTATCTTGGCATTCCTGCCTTTATCGTCACCCTTGGCGGGCTTCTCGTCTGGCGGAACGTTGCCTGGTTCATTACCTCCGGTCAAACGATCGGGCCGCTCGACGACACCTTCACGATGATTGGTGGCATCGGCGGTACGATGGGCGAAACCGGGTCCTGGATCTTCGGCATACTGGCCGTCGCTGCCGCCCTTTGGCTTCAGATCGCATCGCGCCGCCGCAAGTCCTCGCATGGGTTCCCGGTCAAACCGGTGTGGGCGGAAGTCACCATGGGCGTAATCACGACGGCTGCAATTCTCGGGTTTGTTGCGATCTTGAACGCATACGACATCCCGAAAGCCCGGTTGCGCCGGATGTTTGAGGCATCTGGCGAGACACTGCCGGAAGGCCTAACCATGGGCTATGGTATTCCGTATTCCGTCGTCCTTCTCATTATTGTGGCTGTGGTCATGACCGTTGTTGCCCGGCGCACACGTCTCGGCCGCTACATCTTCGCGACCGGCGGCAATCCGGATGCAGCGGAACTTTCCGGCATCAACACACGATTCTTGACGGTCAAGGTGTTTGCCATCATGGGCGGCCTCAGTGCTCTGGCCGCAGCCGTCGCCGCAGCCCGCCTCGGGTTCTCCACCAACGACATCGGCACGCTTGACGAACTCCGCGTCATTGCAGCCGCGGTTATCGGCGGTACGGCGCTGGCCGGTGGTGTCGGTACGATCTACGGCGCAATTCTCGGTGCCTTGATCATGCAGTCACTGCAATCGGGCATGGCGATGGTTGGTGTCGATGCTCCGCTTCAGAATATTGTTGTTGGTACGGTGCTTGTGCTCGCCGTTCTGGTCGACATCATCTACCGCAAGCGCACGGGAGAGTAACAATGACCGCCCCTCTCGTAGAAATGAAAGACATGTGCATCTCCTTTGGCGGGGTGCGCGCAGTGGACCATGTCTCCGTTGATCTTTTTCCCGGTGAAGTGGTCGGTCTTCTGGGCCACAATGGTGCCGGCAAGTCGACGCTGATCAAAATCCTGTCCGGGGCCTACAAGGCCGACAGCGGTGAGATCCGCATCAACGGCAATGAAGTGCATATTCATTCGCCGCGTGATGCGCGTGCTCAAAACATTGAAACCATCTACCAGACGCTTGCGCTGGCAGACAATCTCGATGCCGCGTCGAACCTGTTTCTCGGCCGGGAGCTCACCTCGCCGCTCGGGTTTGTCGACGACGATGCCATGGAGGCGGAAACCCGCAAGATCATGGGCCGGCTCAACCCGAACTTTAAAAAGTTCCATGCGCCGGTGAAAGCCCTGTCTGGTGGTCAGCGTCAGTCCGTTGCGATTGCCCGGGCCGTTTACTTCAACGCCAAGATCCTGATCATGGATGAGCCGACGGCGGCGCTCGGGGTGCATGAAACCCAGATGGTGGCTGAGCTCATTCAGGAGCTGAAGAAGCAGGGCCTCGGTATCTTCCTGATTAGCCACGACATCCACGATGTTTTCCAGTTGTGTGACCGGATTGCCGTCATGAAGAACGGTCAGCTGGTCGGGACGGCCAAGACCGGGGATGTCACCGATGATGATGTTCTCGGCATGATCATCCTGGGCAAATGTCCTCCAGGCGCAACTCCCGGACCTGGCGCAATTGTTGACGACACGGTCGTCGGATAGACTTTTTGGCCCGCGCCATGGTGCGGGCCATCCCTCGAATTGACCGCAATCATTGTTTGGGTCAGTTCGGACGATGTGCCAATGCCGGGCCTCAAGGTTGAGGCTTCGGCATTCTTTTGAAACCAAAATGAGGAACGCACCTCATGTTTATTGGCCTTGATATTGGTACCAGTTCGGTCAAAGCGATCTTGCTCGATGAAAATCAGGTCCTTGTGGCGTCCGCAACGGCGGAGTTGACGGTCGGACGTCCGCACCCAGGCTGGTCTGAACAGGATCCGGAGAGCTGGTGGACCGCCTGCGAAACGGTCCTCGACAGTTTGAAGCAGCAAGTGCCTTCAAAGTTGGCCGCCGTGAGAGGCATCGGATTGTCCGGTCACATGCATGGGGCGACGCTGCTGGATGCAGACGGCAAGCCATTACGGCCTTGCATCTTGTGGAATGACAGCCGGTCCGCAAAACAATGCGCGGATCTTGAAGCGGTAGAACCGAAGTTCCTGAGCCTTGGCGGCAACCGGGTGATGCCGGGTTTCACTGCCCCAAAGTTGCAGTGGGTGCGTGAGAACGAGCCGGAAGTCTTTGCAAAGACGGCCATGGTTCTGCTGCCCAAGGACTATGTGCGTTTTAAACTCACCGGGATCTATGCCGGGGACATGTCCGACAGCGCCGGAACGCTCTGGATGGATGTGGCAAAGCGCGACTGGAGCGACGAGCTTTTGGCCGCCACAGGTTTGAACCGCCAGAACATGCCGCGCCTCGTGGAAGGGGCGGACGTCTCAGGTGAAGTGACATCAGATCTGTGCGCCCGCTGGGGATTTGACAAGGCTCCGGTTGTTGCCGGCGGCGGCGGCGACAACGCCGCATCCGCCTGCGGGGTCGGAGCGGTGGAGCCGGGTTCCGGGTTTGTTTCGCTTGGCACGTCCGGGGTGCTTTTTGTCACCAATGATCGCTTCTCGCCCAATGTGGAAAATGCTGTCCATGCCTTTTGTCATGCCGTGCCAAACACCTGGCACCAGATGGGCGTGATCCTGTCGGCGACCGACAGTCTCAACTGGCTGGCAAGTCGGCTGAAGAAAACCCCGGGGGAGTTGACGGCGGCGCTTGGGAGCGCGGCTGGGCCGTCAGATGTGTCTTTCCTTCCGTACCTCGGCGGCGAGCGGACGCCCCACAATGATGTGGCGATCCGGGCAGGGTTCGCCGGGATTTCCCACGAGACGGGCGATGCAGAGCTGACCCATGCCGTTCTGGATGGGGTGGCCTTTGCCTTGAAAGACTGCCTCGTAGCGTTGACCGCTGCCGGCACGAAAGTTGACCGTCTGCTGGCTGTTGGCGGCGGATCCAGATCTGAGGTCTGGCTGGAGATCATCGCGAGCCTCTTGGAAGTGCCGATCGATGTCCCAATCGACGGCGATTTCGGAGCCTCTCTTGGGGCTGCGCGCCTGGGTCAAGCTGCGGCTCTCGGTTCCACCGAGGGTGTCTTCATCAAGCCAGCGCTTCGAACCACCATTGATCCCAACCCAACCCTTATTCCCGCTTATGCCGATGCTTATCAGCGCTGGCAAAAACTGTATCCGGCATTCAAGCAGGCCGGTTTTTAAAGGAGATACTTTCATGAGCACTGGTTTTTTCGGCGATCTGCAGCCGATCCAATTCGCCGGACCCGACAGCCGCGATCCGCTGACCTACCGCCACTACAACAAAGACGAAGTCGTCTTTGGAAAACGGATGGAAGATCACCTGCGGCTTGCCGTATGTTACTGGCACAATTTCTGCTGGCCGGGCTCTGATCCTTTTGGTGGCGAGACCTTCAACCGCACCTGGATGGCAGCTGGCGGCGACCCGATGGAACAGGCAAAGCTCAAGGCCGATGTGGCTTTTGAGATGTTCCAGATCCTCGGAATGCCGTTTTTCACCTTCCATGACCGCGACATTGCGCCGGAAGGCAAAACGCTGGCGGAAAGCAATGCCAATGTGAATGCGATTGCCGACATCTTTGAAAGTAAGATGGCCAAGACCGGCGTGAAACTTCTTTGGGGAACAGCCAACATGTTCTCCAACCGCCGGTACATGTCCGGCGCTGCGACCAATCCGAACCCGGATGTCTTTGCCTATGCGGCAGCCCAGGTCAAAAACGCCATGGATGTCACCCAACGCCTGGGCGGGGCGAACTATGTTCTATGGGGCGGGCGCGAGGGGTATGAGACCCTGCTGAACACCAACATCAAACAGGAACTGGACCAGCTTGGCCGCTTCCTCAATATGGTGGTCGAATACAAGCACAAGATCGGTTTCAAAGGCGCGATCCTGATTGAACCCAAACCGCAAGAGCCGTCCAAGCACCAGTACGACTATGATGTTGCAACCGTTTACGGCTTCCTGAAAGCTTACGGCCTTGAACACGAGGTCAAAATGAACATCGAACAGGGCCACGCAATCCTTGCTGGCCATTCGTTCGAGCATGAGCTGCACATGGCCCGGTCATTGGGTATTTTCGGGTCCGTTGACATGAACCGGAACGATTACCAGTGCGGTTGGGACACCGATCATTTCGGCATGAATGTACCGGAGCTGGCGCTGGCCTATTATGAGATCCTGATGGCGGGTGGCTTCACGACCGGCGGCACAAACTTTGACGCCAAATTGCGGCGCCAATCCCTCGACCCGGTTGATCTGATTCAGGCACATGTGGGTTCGGCGGACGCTATTGCGCGTGGCCTCAAGGCGGCGGCTGCCATGATCGAAGATGGCCGTATGAAAGGTTTTGTCGAGGATCGCTATGCTGGCTGGAAGAAGCCGGAGAACCAGGAGGTTCTGAAGGGAGGGAGCTCTCTTGAAGCGCTTGCCGAACGGGTACATGCCCGGGATCTTGAGCCGCAACCTGTGTCCGGCAAACAGGAATATCTGGAGAGCCTTGCAAACCTTTTTGTCTGAATTTCCAGACGACGTTTGGGTCCCGGCCTTGAGCCGGGACCCAACCCGCCATGATCCCGGCTCAGGGCCGGGAAAGCGTTCAAGGAATGAGTGTCACATTTTCTTCCGCTCGCGCTTGCAGCGCTCGGAACAAAATTTAACCTCATCCCAGTCCCGCGCCCATTTCTTGCGCCAGGCAAATGGCCGCCCGCAGGCCGCGCAGATTTTCTGTGGCAGATCGCCTTTGCGGCGCATTTTCATGTCGCATCCCCAAAAAGATCGGCCTGATCCGAATTGGCAGCGGCTTTCCGGGTGCGGCGGCGGGGTTTCTCCTGCCCGCGCATCGGGATCCCGCTCTTGCGGCTGCCATGTTTGGTCTGGATCCCGGAGGCTTCCGATCGAAATGCTTGTCCCTTGCGCACGGCCCAGACCTTGTCCCGTGCCTCCTTGGCAGCCGACAGATACTCGACAACGGGGAACGGATAGGTCTTGCCGAGAACCTTTCCGGCGTTCTCCGCTTTCCAGGGTTCATGAATATGGGCCGGATCGATGTCTTTGAGTTCCGGGACCCAGCGTTTGACGAACACACCGTCCGGATCCTGATCCTTGCCTTGTTTCACCGGATTGTAGATCCGAATCGTGTTGATCCCGGTGGTGCCCGACTGCATCTGGATCTGCGACCAGTGAATGCCCGGTTCATAGTCGGTGAAGAGGCGTGCCAGATGCAGGCCGGGTTGGCGCCAGTCGAGCCAAAGGTGATAGCTCGCAACTGCTGTCAGCATGGCCCGCATTCTGAAATTCATCCAACCGGTCGCGGTCAGCGCGCGCATGCAGGCATCGACAAAGGGCAGTCCGGTTTCACCGCGTTGCCAGGCTTGAAGCCGCTCCGCATCGGGCGTTGAAGGCCGCAAGCCGTCATAGGCGCGATGCAGGTTTTTAAATTCGAGGCGCGGCTCGTCCTCAAGCTTCTGCATGAAATGGCAGTGCCAGTGCAAACGGCCTGAAAAGGAGCGCATTGCCCCCTGCCATGTGCTGCGGCCTTTGAAATCTGTCTGCTTTAACTCTGCTTGCCGCGCCCATGTCGCCTGCGCCACTTCCCGCATGGAGACTGTTCCGAAGGTGAGGTAAGGCGACATGCGCGAACAGGCTTCAAATGCTTTCACCGGTGTGGCCATGGCCGCACGGTAGGGTTTTCCGCGGGCGAACAAGAAACTTTCCAGAGTTTCCATAGCTGCCACGCGCCCCCCAATCTGCCGATCCGGGCAGGGATCCGCGGCAAGCCCGAGGTCTGCGGCTTTCGGTAGCGGATCTGAAGACAAGCCGGAAAGGGGTTTGAGTTCGGGTGGGTCAATCGGTTGCTCCGCCATAAACTGATCCCATTGCCCGGCCCAGCCATTGCGCGATTTTATCCGCCGGATAACGCCAGTCTGGCGGCACTCCGTCCAAGGGACAGCATTGGCCCGGCACCAGGCAGCAACCTCTTTGTCCCGCTGATACGTCCAGCCGTTGCCGGTTTCTTCGTGGGACCAGAGACTGGCGATCCGATAACGCTTGGAAAGAGACGTCAGCACATCGGTCACCGAGCCGGTGCAAAGCATCAACGGCTGTCCAAGGCGCGAAAGCTCCTGGTTCAGCTCCTGCAACGATTCAGACAAAAACGCATAGTGGCGGGCCGACATATCCTGCAGGCGCCACAGGTCCGGCTCAATAACGTAAAGCGGCAGAACAGGGCCCTGCAGGCTCGCACGTTTGAGCGGCTCGTGATCGAAAACACGCAGATCTTTCTTGAACCAGACGATGTGGATTGGTTCTGACACGGGTACCCAGGTGATTTGTTTCTGGAGTTATACGTGGCAACAGAATGCTGGATTTGTAGCGCTAGCCTAAAGACCGTCGTTAAGGTGGCGGACCTCCGGATCGACAAGAGCGTGCAGCCTGTGTGCCGTATGCTGGGCAAAACGCAACGTGACGGCTTTTCGAGTTGCAGCAGCAACCTTGTGTTCGGGTGCATCGCGCAAGATCTCTGCGCCGTATCCATCAGAGATGATCAGACCAGCTTCTTCAGGAAAGATGTCCAACGGAACATCTGGATGGGTAGCGAAGAAGAACCGGTCGCAGTGTTGACGATAGTCCGGCCATTTGTGGTCGGCGCGAAAGTCGGCCACCGACGATTTCACTTCAATAATCCAAAGTTCGTGTTTCGGGCCAAGGGCCAACAGGTCTGCCCGGCGTGCGGAAGCCAACGTGACTTCCGCAGCGCAGGCAAACTTGCGTTGCCGCATCAGCCGCGCCGCGCCGCGCCATACCTTCAGTGCTGTTTCCGATTGCCGCCCGTCCGTGAGCGGATTATCGAGCTCTATTCGGCTGCCTTCTGAACGAATATCGGTTTTCATTCCACTTTTGTTCCATTTATGTTCGAAAAATGCAAGCAGCGGAATCGCAGAAGTTGACGTGGCAAACGAAAACTGTCTCCATCATGCTTGCGAAGGGAGCTGCGCGGACGGAGGAACAGCTCTTTAGGAGGGGAAGTGGTTATGAACCGTTGGGTGATCGCTGCATGTTTTTGTGCTGCCGCAGCTGTGGCAGCCGCGCCGGCCATAGCTGGCAAGGGCGATCTCAAAAGGTCTGTTCCACGCTCTGCACCGTTGCTTAAGGGCAAGACCCTGGACCTGAGATTTGCAGATTTCGCGCAAGGCATCTGGGTGCGTGATTTGAGCAATTGTCCGGCACCCCGGATCGACCGCAATGACCCCGGCGCTGCCATTGCGATTTACCGCGGGCTTTTGGAAACGCCGAGCCGCATATGTCAGGTCTATGGGGCTGAAAAGGACAAGCAGTTCACCCAACGTGCGGCGATCAATTGCCTCTTGAATGATGGCGGTGAGGCCATCGAGCTCGTGACCGTACAGCCGCGTGGCACCAATGGACTCATCGTGCAGGAGGGCGAGCGGGCTCCGGTGCATTTCCGGTTCTGTGAAGCCATTCAGCCCGTCCTGCAGTCGGCCCAAAACAACGACAACTGATCGGACAAGATCGAAGAAACTTGGTTCAGATTTCCGGTCCGGCCCAAACATCGGACCGAGCGGCTTTCTTTGGAGTGCGCGATTCTGAAATATGCGCCGTTAGAGGATCCAGCGTGACCAGCGCATCATATTGGCTGAGGAACACTTGGCCCGTTAGATGATCAAGGAAATCCGTCCGTTTCAGCCGGTCCATCACAGGCCCCTTGACCTCGGACAGATGAAAGGAAACGCCGGAATCGAACAGCCGGTGATTGATTTCTTCCAGACTTTCGAGCGCGCTGGCGTCAATTTCATTCACCGCCGGGCACATCAGCACAACGTGCTCGATATTCGGGCGGTCGGCGACTAGAGCGTAGATTTTGTCTTCCAGGAACCGGCTGTTGGCAAAGAACAGGCTTTCATCGACCCGCAAGGTCAGGACCCGCTCTCCGGTCACGACCTTGTGCCGATCGATATTGCGGAAATGCTCCGTGCCGGGCACCACGCCAACGATGGCCATATGCGGCCGGCTGTTCCGGTAAAGATAAAGCGCGATGGATAGCCCGACCCCGGCGACAACGCCCTGTTCCACGCCGAAAAACAGTGTGATCAGGATGGTTGCCGCCATCGCGGTGAAATCGCTTTTCGAGTAGGCGAATGTCCGCTTTACGGCACCGAAATCGACCAGCGACAGCACGGCAACAATGATCGTCGCAGCCAATGTCGCCTGCGGGAGGTGGGTGAGGAGCGGCGTTAAGAAAAGCGTGGCGAGCGCAATGCCGACGGCGGTATAGGCGCCGGCCGCCGGCGTGGCCGCGCCTGCATCGAAATTGACCACAGACCGCGCAAAACCTCCGGTGACCGGATAACCGCCTGACAGCGCGGAGGCGATGTTCGATGTGCCAAGACCAATGAGCTCCTGATCCGGTTCGATCCTTTGGCGTTTCTTGGCCGCGAGGGTCTGTGCGACGGACACGGATTCCACAAAGCCGATCACGGATATCAAAAGCGCTGGGCCCGCCAGCGCCAGCCACAACTCGCTGTCGAAACTGGGTAATTGCGGCATGGGCAGGCCGGATGGGATATCACCGACGATCCGGACGCCCTTGTCGCCAAGGGAGAACACTGCCGAGGCGAGTGTCGTCACAGCGACAGCCGCGACGGGACCGGCTTTGGTCAGGATATCGGCGAAAAACGGTTTGAAACCGAGGCCGAGCAGCAGTCTTTTCAGACCCTTGCGCACCCAGAACAGGAACGCGGTCGCGCCAGCGCCAATGATAAGTGTGATCCAGTTCACCTCATCGAGATGCGCGGCGATCGAAAGCAGGATCTCGTAAAGCGTATGACCGTGGGCTGGAACGCCCAGAATATGTTTCAACTGACTGGAGGCAATCAAAAGCCCTGATGCAGTGATGAAACCGGAGATCACCGGGTGGCTCAAAAGATTTGCAAGGAACCCGAGCCGGAACAGACCCATAATGACCAGCATCAATCCGGAAATGAAGGCAAGGGCAATCGCAGCGCCGAGATATTCGGGGGTCCCTTGAGCCGCGAATTGACCGACGGCAGATGCCGTCATCAGAGAAACAACGGCAACCGGACCCACGGCGAGCGCCCGGCTGGTGCCGAATACGGCATAGGCCACCAGCGGCGCGATCGATGCATAAAGTCCGACTTCCGGCGGCAGTCCTGCCAGCAAGGCGTAGGCAAGCGATTGTGGAATGAGCATGATGGTGACAATGACCGCAGCGACCAGATCGCTGGTTGCTGTCGTCTTGTCGTAGGTTTTGCCCCATTCAAGGATGGGGAAGTAACGCTTCAATCCGCTCATTTTCTGCCTGATGGTATCAAGAACTCTGGCGTGGTCATGCCACATCGCCGGGAAGACTGCATAAAGAAATCGAGCCGGTTTCCCGGCTCGAAAGAGAGTTAGGGGCAAGCCTTTGTGGAAGGCTCTTTTATCTAGGCTGCCGTGACT
The DNA here is from genome assembly GCF_055755305.1 of Roseibium sp. R5. Classification (NCBI taxonomy): domain Bacteria; kingdom Pseudomonadati; phylum Pseudomonadota; class Alphaproteobacteria; order Hyphomicrobiales; family Stappiaceae; genus Roseibium; species Roseibium sp. R5. The sequence continues at coordinate 867,348 of NZ_CM146910.1, read as the reverse complement.
TTTTCCGGTCTGGCCATCCACTCCTTACCGCGCAGCATGGCGCGCCAATAAATCGGAGGGAGAATCCGTTCCTTCAAAAGCCACGCGGTCCGCGTTGGCTTGGTCCCGTCCACCAGCCAACGCGGGAAGCTCGGCAACAGCGTTCCGCCATAGCCGAATTCTGCAAGAACTATCTTTCCGCGCTCAACGGTGAGCGGACAGGAGCCATAGCCGTCGTATTGCGCCGTTGCGCTGTGACCGTTGATGTCTGAGATTATGTTTTCCGCCACCACGGGTGCCTGCTTGCGCGCTGCTGCCGCGGTCTTCGCATTGGGCGCATTCATCACATCGCCAAGCGACCAGATGTTGTCATAGGTCTTGTGACGTAAGGTCGCCTGATCCACGTCGACCCAGCCGGCAGCATCGGCCAGCGGCGAGACGCGAATAAAGTCCGGTGCCGTCTGCGGTGGCGTTACATGGATCATGTTGAACTCAACATCGACCTGAAGCGGATCCGTCCCAGGTTCTTTGATCTCAAACCGGGCTTTCCTGGCGGGGCCATCGATCGAGATCAGATTGTGGAAGAAATTAAGGGTCGCATCGTAGCGCGCTACATAGTCCATGAGGGCGGGGACATAGTCCTTCACGCCAAAGAGGACCCCGCCAGCATTCATGAACTGGATGTCGATGTTGTCGATGCGCCTTGATTTAGTCCAGTGGTCCCCCGAAAGGTACATCGCCTTTTGAGGGGCGCCCGCACACTTGATCGGCATTGGCGGCTGGGTGAACACGGCCCGGCCTGACGTCATCTCCTGCACCAGTTTCCAGGTGTAGGGCGCAAGGTCATACCGGTAGTTGGATGTCACGCCGTTTTTGCCGAGCGTGTCGACGAGACCTTCAATGCCGTGCCAATCCAGTTTCAACCCCGGGCAGACCACAAGCCGGTCGTATTTCACCACGCGGCAACCATCCAGAATGACCGCATTGTCCTTCGGCTCAAATGCTGCAACGGCAGATTTCAGCCAGTGAACGGCTGCGGGGATCAGCGAAGCCATGGTTTTAGCCGTGTCGGAGGCATCAAAAATGCCGCCACCGACCATGGTCCAGCCCGGCTGGTAGTAATGTACATCGGCCGGGTCGATTACGGCGATATCGAGATCATCGTCCCGGGACAGCAGGCTGGACGCAACCGATATCCCTGCAGCTCCTCCGCCGACGATGACGACATCAAAACGGGCATCTTCCGCAGTTTCCGTCGGTGTCCGCCCGCCATTTGCGATCCGGCGGACAACACCTGCCATGTCGTAACCAGCGGCTTTGGTTTTTGTCAGAATACCGGCGACCGGCAAGGTATTTGCCTGAGACAGAGACCAAAGCGTTGCCGAGCGGGTCCCGGTCCGGCAGTAGGCAAGAACCGGTTTCGGCAGCAAGGCCAGATGCGCGCCAAAGGCATCGGCATCTTCATCCTGCACCTTGCCGGCCGTAATCGGCTGGTACCGGACTTCAAGGCCGAATTTCTTGGCCGCAGCCTCGATTTCCTCAAATGTCGGCTGGTCGGCGGCTTCTCCATCCGGCCGGTTGCAGATGATTGACCGGAACCCTTGCTGTGCAATGTCCGGCACGTCCTCCGGCATGATCTGCGGGCAAACCGAAATCTGCTTGTCTATGGATGCCACCTGCATGGCCGCCGCCTCCCGTTTTTGTCAATCAGAGCCCGTTAACCGGCACTTTCAGGAATGTTTTTCCGCTCTCATCAGCGGGCGGCAATTTTCCGGCGCGCATGTTCACTTGAAGGGACGGAATGATGAGCTTTGGCATATCCAACTGGGCGTCACGCTCGGTCCGGAAACGGACGAACTCTTCCCGTGTCTTGCCGCCGCCGACGTGAATATTGTGCGCTTTTTCATCGCCGACCGTGGTTTCCCAGGCGATGTCCCGGCCGTTCGGGCCATAATCGTGGCACATGAACAGGCGCATATCATCCGGAAGGGCGAGAACCTTCTGGATGGAATCATAGAGTGTACCGGCGTCCCCGCCCGGAAAGTCTGCGCGCGCAGATCCGCCATCCGGCATGAACAAGGTGTCGCCCGCAAACGCCGCATCGCCCATGACATGCACCATGCAGGCCGGTGTGTGGCCGGGTGTATACATGGCAAAGGCGGTCATTTCGCCGATCTGATACGTGTCGCCATCCTTGAACAGGCGATCGAACTGGCTGCCGTCACGCTGGAATTCGGTGCCCTCGTTGAAAACCTTGCCGAAGGTTTCCTGAACAACTGTAATCTGTTCACCGATGCCGAGCTTGCCGCCCAGCTTTTCCTGAATGTACGGCGCGCCGGACAGGTGATCGGCATGAACATGCGTTTCAATCAGCCATTCAAGATCCAGATCTTTATCCTGAATGTAGGCGATGATTTCATCGGCATGGTCGTATGTGATGCGGCCGGCCGCGTAGTCGATGTCCATCACACTGTCGACGACCGCGCAGGCGTTTGACGCCGGATCCTTGACCACATAGCTGATCGTGTTTGTGGCTGGGTCAAAAAACGCTTTGACCTCTGGAATAATGGCCATATCGACCGGATAGTTCGAGGAACTCATTGTGTGTCTCCCGTTGTCTGGCTTCGCCAGTTCTGTTCTCAGGCTTGGGCCGGACTGGGGCGTGACCCCAGTGTTGTGATCCAGCGCGCCACCAAAACTCCTGCGACAATCGCTGCACCTGTCAGCAATGGACCGCTCAGTCCAAGGCCGAGGACCGGAACCAGTCCGCCTGGGCAGAAGCCGCTCATGCCCCAACCTATGCCGAAGATAGCCGATCCGCCGATCAGTTTCATATCCAGATCGGTTTTTGTCGGCAGCGAAAACTCGGCGGCCAGGACCGGAGAGTTCATGCGGAAAGCGAGCCGGTATCCAATTGCGGCAACCGTCAGGGCGCCGCCCATGACGAAGGCCAGGCTCGGATCCCACGTCCCCGCAACATCGAAAAAGTTCAGAACCTTGGCCGGATTGCCCATCCCGGAAATCAAAATGCCTGTCCCGAAAACAAGGCCAATCGCGAATGCTGAAAGAAGCCGGATCATGATTAACCTCCAAACACGTGACGGATGAGGAAAACGGTGATGCCGCCGGTTGCCATGAAGGTCATGGTCGCAACGATAGAACGGGCGGACAGGCGGGACATTCCGCAAACGCCGTGTCCGCTGGTGCAGCCCGAGCCGAGCGTGGTCCCGACACCGGTTAGGAACCCTCCGGCAAGCAAAAGCGCAGGCGAAGATGGGATGCTGATTTCTGGCAGTTGCCCGGTAGCGCCAAGCAGAACCAGCGGGCTGGCGACCATGCCGGCGATAAAGGCTGCGCGCCACGCCCAGTCGGAATTGATGTTTAGGCTCAGCAGCCCGCCGACAATGCCATTGATCCCGGCAATGCGGCCATGAACAGCCATAAGGGCGACGGCGGCAAGTCCAATCAGCAGGCCGCCTGAGAAGCTGAGTATGGGTGTGAATTCGGTCATGGGGATCCTCATTACGTTATTTTCGAATATATGAATATAAGACAAAAGATGCAAGCGGTGAATTCAGAGACTGCCCTGAGTATCCTAAGGGAAAGCGCGTGCTGGCCAAAGGGCGGAAAATCCGGCATGGTCAGATGAAATCTGAGCGTCGGAGGGGCTATGAAAACGCAAAACTTGTTGGCTGTATTGGTGTTTTCCACGTTCGCGTGTCTTCAATCGTTGCAAGCCTATGCAGATGAGGATGCCTACAAACTGCCATTGAAGCTTTTCGGCAAAGACGAAATTGTCGGTGGAATTTCTCCGTGTCATTTGTCGTTCTGGCAGCAGAACCGCGACCCTGAGACAGACGATTATGCGTATCTGTTCCATGCCAACCAGGAGAGCGATGGTTTCACGGGTCCAGGATTGGTGGAGATCGGAGACAAGTTCTACAGCGTAAACGAGCTCGTCTATGGCGGCGAACCCATCGAAGGCCATGGCACTCAATATCTGTTTGCAAGCGATGACCGGGATATAAAAGTCCAGATCGAACTTCTCGAAGTCACGTTCCGAAATGACGCCTTTTATTTCGACAAGGCCAAGGTCACTGTCATCCAGAAGGGCAAACTGCCTTTCACGGCGAATGCCAAAGGGGTCAGCGGTTGCCCGAAAACCGCATCGCAACCACAGACGGCCTCAGCCAGCCCGGACTTGCCTGCAGGTATTCCGATCGGTTACGAGCGATACTTGGCACATATGTCCGAAATCCCGGCTGTTTTGCGCCAGCAAATGCGCGATTACGCGAGCGAAGCCTGCGACATCGATGGCCAGTTTGCCTGGTCGGGCGCGCGTTATTTGATCAACGATTATTATCTGATGTGGCAAATCCCTTGCTTTCAAGGTGCCTATCAGGGTTCCGGTGTCTTTGCAGTAACTCAGAACCCGCCGCAAGACTGGGGTGAGTTATTGACCTTGCCAAATCCCCCGGGGTTGGAGGGCTATCAGAACTATTCAGCGATGAATGCCAAGGTGTTGGGATCGTCCGGTCATATTGAAACCACCGAGTTTGGCCGGGGCGCGGGAGACTGCGGCGTCTATCAGGTGTTTCGCCTGATCGATGGGCCAGGCGAAGTCCTTGAGTTGGAACTTATAGAGTATCGGGAGAAGATCGACTGTGACGGCAATGCGCCTGAACCCAAAACCTGGCCTTTGGCCTACCGGGCGCAATAACTCAGTCTGCAGCCGGAGTTGAAAGGCCGGGAGGTTCGGGCAGACGCGCCAGCACAACATGCGAAAGGTTCGCGCGCTGCCGGGTCTCTGCACCTGGTATGAGACGGGCCGGATTGACTTCAACACCAGGAAGCTCCCGGTCCATTTTAGGACCGGAGAACTCACCCATAGGCCTCAGAATGTCCTCGTGGACGACGCTGCCAAGATAAAGGGGCTCCAGCGTCCCACCTTCGAGAACTTCGTATCGGCTTGGCCATAGCCGCATGACCCAGCGTCCGCCCTCCGCGCCATCGGCATCGTTGCGGATCAGGACCAGGTCCGGTTGGCGGCCGTTCTGGCTACGCGGCAGAATCGGCAGAGAGTCTGGCGGCGTTTCGCCTTCCACAAAGCCGCCTGCTGTCGACAGTGACCACTTTGGCGGATGCACCCAGTCGTCTTTCGCCGCAATGTCAGCGAAAGCTTGGAGCGGACCTGCGTATTGAATGACAAGCGGTTCTTCGGTTTCCCCGTCAATTCCGATCCGGTGTGCCGGTAGGCTTTGCCAGGTTCCACCTCTCCAGTCGCTCGCCTGGATGATCTCTTTGTGAATTTGCGGCGCGTAAGTGACCAGCCCAGCATCGAAGGAGCGGGCCACATGCCAGCCACCGAACCCGGCAAGCATCCCGCAAACGATCGCTGTGAGGGTCAAACGCCCGATTTTCTCGTTGTGGATCGGGCCGAAAACGAAGGCGAAGGCGGACACGATGGCCGTGCCGAACAAGAGCCCGGCCAACACATCCGACATCCAGTGCGCACCAAGATAGATCCGCGAGAAACCGATGGTGATGACATAGGCGACAGTGACTGTGAAAATACCCGCTTTTACCCAGCGGCTGCGGTCATGGGCAATCAGAACTGCACAGATACCGAACAGGACGGTGTTGAGCGTTGCATGGCCGCTCGGGAAGCTGAAAGAGTCGGCTCCTGTGTAAAGCTCCATGGGCCGGGAGCGGTGCAGCATCAATTTCAGCAAAGGCACAAAAATGGCCGTGCCGGCAATCGCGATGACAAACCCGATGCCGCGGCGCCAGGCCTTTCGGAAGAACAGATAGGATGCCACGGCAAGCGCAATCGCAGTCACGACGATGCCGTCCCCCAGTGTGGTCATGAAGACCATGATCTTGTCACCGACGGGCGTTCTGAGGCTGTCAAAGAGGTTCAGGATGGCAAGGTCCGCGCGAACCATCGGTTCGTTTGGAGCGACTTCACCAATCAGCCAGAAGAAAGCAGGCATCGTGATGAGGATAAGCACAGTCGAGGCCAGCATTCCCGCAGAGCGGGGGTGAGCCGGATCGAAATTGTGTCCTATCCATTGCGAGATCCGGTCGGGCCGCCGGGCAAACCAGCGTGCGATGGCCGAATGCGCGTTTGGAAACAGGGGCAGAATAATGAGGATCAACCACCGGCCCAGCATGACCGCCAGGAAGATCACCAGGAGAAGCGCGCCCAGAACCAGCGCAAGGCGGCCGCTGATCTGACCGATCGCATGAAGCGCTGACCCGGCAATAACGCCCGGCGCAATGTGCGCCACACTCCAGGCGATTGCGGAGGTGAAGTTGACCACCGAGAACCGGGTGAAATTCATACCGGCCATGCCGGCAATGCCCGGAACCACGGATTTTACACCTGGAACGAAGCGGCCGATAAAGACGCTCTTGCCGCCATGTTGTTTGAAGAACTCCTCGCCGCTTTCGACCACGTTGCGGTACTTGTTCAGCGGCCACATGCTTTTGATCTTGTCTTTGAAGGCCCAGCCAATCCAATAGGAGATCGCATCTCCTGCGGTTGCGCCAAGCGTTGTCCAGATGAGCAGCGGCATCAGATCAAGCTTGCCCAGGCCAACAAGGGTGCCGGCACCCACCAAAACAACAGTGGTTGGAACAAACAATCCGATCAGGAACAATGCCTCGCCCATGGCTGCCAAAAAGCAGATCAACCCGGCTAGCGACGGGTTCTCGGCGATGAAATGCAGGATGGGATCAAGGAAGTCTGTCACGGAAATCCGGCGGTCTCTAAGAAGGTGCTGGCAATGTTATAACCCGGCTCCGTGAAATTCGGATGCGGGCAGGGTTTCATATATGCGCTGATCGCATCCTCCAACAGGGAAAATGCAGTTTCCCTTACCGCATTATGCCTGTCTTCAGCGACGGAGTGGTTTTTTCAGGTTTGCTGTTTCACAATGTGGCTTCATGGTTCGTGACCGGAGGACGCAATGTTCGAATCTGCCCGCATGCCGCAAAAAATGACCAAAAAGTCCTTCAAGAAACTTGAACCGGAACTTCGCGAGGCGCTGTTGGCGGCGCAGCTTCCGGTGATCGAGAAGCAGCAATTTTCCACACTCATCCTGGTTGATGGCCTTGATGGGGCCGGCAAGGGCGAAGCGGTTGCCCGGCTTTATGGCTGGATGGATGCACGGCATCTCGTGTGCAACGCTTATGGCGAACCCATGGATGAGGCCCGGTTGCGCCCGCCCTTGTGGCGTTATTGGCGGGATTTGCCGGCCAAGGGAGAAACCGCGATTGTTTTCGGCAGCTGGTATCAGTCCCTGTTGCGCGACCGCATTTACAAAAAGATCGACGAGGATGCTTTCGAGAAGGGTTTGGTTCGGATCCGGCGTTTTGAGGAGATGCTGGCGAACGAAGACGTTCTCATCCTCAAGTTTTGGTTTGTCCTTCCCAAGGATGTTCAAAAGGAACGCTTGAAGAAGATCGAAAAGAAAAATGCTGGCCGGCATGTCCTGGCAGACTGGGCGGCCTTGAAGCACCATAAGAAAGCCAGTGAAACCGGTGAGAAGATTATTCTGGAAACCAGTATGGGGTTTGCCCCTTGGTTTGTGATCCCCTCGCAAGATCCGGAGTACCGCGACGTAGCTCTTGGGCAGACAGTCGCAAGATCCATGCAGCTCAAGCTTGAAGATGGCGAGCCCACCTCGGTCGCAGCGCCGCCTGTGGTGGGTGGACTGAAGCGGGAAACCGCGGTCGACGCGATCGATTTGACCGAGACACTGGAGAAGACCGAATACGAAGAGCTCAGAAAAAAGTATCAGGACCGGCTCTCCGAACTCTCAGACCGCAAGTCGATGTCGAAGACCGGTGTTGTCCTCGTTTTCCAAGGCAATGATGCGGCTGGCAAAGGCGGCGCCATCCGGCGTTTGATCCGGCCGCTAGACCCACGGATCTATAAGGTGCATTCGATTTCGGCGCCAACCGATGAAGAAAAGGCACGCCCTTATCTTTGGCGGTTTTGGCGCCGCGTACCGCGAAAAGGACACTTCGCGATTTTTGACCGGTCTTGGTACGAGCGGGTTCTTGTTGAACGTGTGGAGGGTTTTGCCGGTCACGATGACTGGCTGCGCGCTTACAACGAGATCAACGAGTTCGAGCAGGAACTCACAGACTTCGGATACACTGTGTGCAAATTCTGGCTGGCCATTTCCGAAGAGGAACAGCTCCGGCGGTTCAAGGCCCGCGAGGAAACCGTGTACAAGCAGCACAAGATCACTGACGAGGATTGGCGCAACCGTCTTAAATGGGACCAGTACGCCATTGCCGCCGGTGATATGGTCGACCGAACTTCAACCCACTATGCGCCGTGGACGTTGGTTTCTGCAGAAAACAAAAAACACGCGCGGGTCAAGGTTTTGAAGACCATCTGCGACCGTTTGGACGAAGTTCTGTAATCTTGGCCGGGCCCGTTTGGAGCCCGAGCCTGGATTGTTGCGGGGCGCTCTAAAGAGCCCCGGCCAGAGTGTCGATCGCGGCCTGAACGCCGCCCTTTTCATGAGGGATGTCAAGCTTCGCAAGACCGAGCTCGATCGCGGACAGCGTACCGAGCGTCATGACAGCGTTCACGTGACCCATATGAGCAATCCGGATACCTTCATTGGAAAGCTCTCCGATTGTCCCTCCGATGGTGACGCCGCAAACTTCCTTGGTGAAGTCGCGCAGTGGCTCGGGATCCGTATCCTTGAGCCGAACCACCGTGACACTGTCGGAGCGGTGGCGCGGATCTTCGATGTTGAATTCCAGAACACCGCCTTTGGCCCACTGGCTTACGGCCGCCCTGGTCGCATCCGCCAAGAGTTTATGACGGTTCCAAACCTGCTCAAGACCCTCGTCGAACACAAGATCGAGCGCTTTCCGGAACCCGAACAGCAGATGCTCCGGCGGCGTGCCACAGTATTTTTGGTAGTGAACAGGGCCTTGCCGGAACGTCCAGTCAAAATAGTTGGTTCGAAGATTTGCGGTTTCGTGCGCCTTGTCTGCCTTTGGCCCGGCGGCGACAAAGGAAAGGCCTGGCGGTGACATCAATCCTTTCTGAGATCCGGTCAAGGCGACGTCGATCCCCCATTCATCCATTTCGAAGGGAATACATCCGAGCGATGCGATGGTGTCGACCATGAAAAGGGCAGGGTGCTTGGCGGCATCAATCGCCCCTCGCAGAGCCTGAATGTCATTCCAGACCCCGGAGGCTGTATCAACCTGAACAACGAGGATTGCCTTGATCTCGTGTTCGGTATCCTCCGTCAGACGCGCCTCCAGCTGGTCCGGATCGACCGCTGTGCGCCAAGTCCCGGGCAGAACCTCGACATTCAGATCCAAGAGTTTTGAGGCCTCTCCCCAACCGGCTGCAAACAAACCGGAATGAAGCGCCAGGATCTTGTCACCTCGGTTGAGTGTGTTGGTGAGGGCGGCATCCCAGGCGCCATGTCCGTTGGCCGCGTAGATGTACGTTTTGCCTTCTGTCCGGAAAAGCTGTTTCAGGCCGGAAAGGCAAGCATCTGTGGTTTCCAGCAAGGGGCCTTCATAGATGTCGATCGCTGGCCGATGCATGGCCCTCAAGACTTCTTCAGGGACATTGGTCGGTCCCGGAATCATCAAAAATTCCTTGCCATATCGCAGCGGCATGGCGGCATCCTTTTTAAATGCAGGGGCTAAGCCCCGAATGAGCTGAAATGAGTGCGGCCGGACGGGCCGGGCGGGTCAGTCTTCACAATTGCGCGCCAGAGGCTTTCGGTCAAGAGTGCATGTTTCTTGCTCCAATAGAAGTATAGATGCAAGTTGAGGGCAAAAAAGAGCCTGATGATGAATGAAGGAGGTGAATGTCGAGCTTTTTGTGGCTATTTTGGTCGCGCAGGTGCCAATGTTCATTCGCCGGAAGGGCTGTGATTGCTTCGTAAGACAAATTCAGGGGTTGTTTCTTCGGAATCTGTCTTGTTTCCGTAAAGGAAATTATACAAGCTGGTCTCTGGACGAGATCGTCAACTGGGCGGTGCAGTATGATTGTGGTCGAAGAGGGGGCCAGCCCTCTCGTTTTGTGTTTGCCGCATACCGGTACAGATGTGCCGGCAGTGATCGGAAAACGGCTGAATGCGACTGGTCGGTTGCAGACGGACCTGTCCTGGCGTCTTGAGGACGTCCTGCGGTTATCCTCCGATCTCAATGCAACAATCATCCGCTCAACCATCTCCCGGTATGTCATTGACCTTGATCGCGATTTGGAAACTCCTCTGAGCGCTTCCGAAGACCCGAAGACTGCGCTTTGTCCGGTGACCACCCTCGACGGCAAGCGCATCTATTTGGATGGAGAGGAGCCGGGAGCAACCGAAGTCGAACAACGGGTCCTTTTGTTTGCAAGGCCATTCGAAAAAGCTGTGCAGCAGCAGGTGTCCCGGCTGTCCAGGATGCACCGCAAGGTGATCGTAATCGATTGCCAATCCATGCGATCTCATATCAAGGGCGTGACGGACAAAGGCCTGCCGGTCATCAGTGTTGGCAGTGCAGAAGGGACGGCCTGCGATCCCGATTTGCTGAACTTGATTGTCGGCTCCTTCAAAAGTCAGCAAGGATACACGGTCGGTGTCGATGAAATTATGAAAGGCGGTCATTTGACACGGACCTATGGAAGACCGGAGCGCGGCCTTCACGCCTTGTCACTTTTGATTGCCCAGCGAGCCTATTTGCGCCACGAATCGCCGCCCTTCGAGCCAGACAAGAGCCGGGTGCAGCGCTTGGGGAGCTTGCTTGAGGACACTTTCTCACGGGCCATCGACTGGGCGCGCATGGAGAACAGTCAGTCATTCCAGCCATCGGCTGCTCAAGAACAGGAGGCAACTGTGCCCCCTCCGACGGAAGACGAAGCAGCCAATGACACCCATGGGCCTGCAGGCGAACGCCCTGGCCAGCCGCCCACAATGCTCCAGGTTGCCGAATAGGAACTGGTTGCAGGGAGAAGACCTCAGACGACGTTTTTCTCGACAATCGGATGATCGGCTGCCAGGCGATCGAACGCGAGCGGTGTGAGATCCAGCGTTTGATAAGTGCCCGTAGCAATCAGCTCTGACAGGCCACGTCCGACGGCGGGCGATTGCTGCAGTCCATGGCCGGAAAAACCGAGCGCCACATAGAACCCGTCAACGCCCGTAACGCCGCCCAAAAACGCATTGTGATCAAAAAGGTTCATATCGTAGGTGCCGGCCCAGGCAGCGCCCGGTTTGATCGCTTCAAAGGCGGGCACGCGGTTGGCAAGAACGGGCCAGATGTGTTCTTCAAAGAGCCCGTAATCGACATCGAAGTCAGTTGCGTCCGGATCTTGATCTTCGGGCGGTGCGGATCCGCAGATATAGCCTGTGCCTTCCGGGCGGACATAGGTCCCGGTCGGGTCGATGAGAAGTGGGAATTTCGCAAGGCTATCCCGGCATTCGAACGTGAACACGCAACGTTTTTTCGGAACGATCGGCACATCAATCCCGGCCTGGCAGCATAGATCCGCACCGCCAGAGGCGCCGGCGCAATTCACCACAATTGGTGTTGAGACAGTGGCGCCATCGGGGAGGCGCACAGACCAGTACCCAGCGCCCTCTCTCTCAATTGCCGCTTTTCCGGAAAAGTAGTCCACGCCGAGAGACCGGGCTTTCTTTCGGAAGGCCTGCATCAAGCCGTAGCCGTCGAACCAGCCTTCACCCGTGAGTCCATGACACCCTGCAGCCAGATCACTCGTGTTGAGCCATGGAAATTTCGCTACAAGGCCGTCTGCATCATAATATGCGATGTCTGCACCCAGCTCTTGTTGCAGTTGGTGGTTTTCCTGGAGGATGTGTTGCTTGTCCGGCGTTGCCAGAAAGAGATATCCGCCTTCATGAAGGTCAATCACGGGGCGGTTGCCATCCACCGCGAGCTGGGCGCCGATTTCCCGGAGATACTTTATGCCATAGAGCGAGATCTCGATGTTGATCGCGCTGGAGAATTGCTGGCGTATGGAAGCTGCCGAGCGCGCAGAGGCGCAAATCTCATATGAGGGATCTGCCTCAACAACGATAATGCGTCCTGAGAAGTCCTCGCGCTGGGCAAGATGACAGGCAACGGAAGAGCCCATGACGGCTCCGCCAAGGATTACGACATCCGCGGTTTGGTGCGCCATATAGCCCCCAGAAGAAGGAAGCGGGCCAAACGGCCCGCCTCAAAAGTCAATTCTTAGAAAAATGCCTGCAAGCCGGTCTGAGCACGGCCAAGGATCAGCGCATGAACATCATGCGTGCCTTCATAAGTGTTGACCGTTTCCAGGTTCTGGGCGTGGCGCATGACATGGTATTCCTCGGAAATCCCGTTGCCGCCATGCATGTCGCGGGCCTGGCGGGCGATGTCCAAGGCCTTGCCGCAGTTGTTGCGCTTGACGATGGAAATCATTTCCGGAGCCATTTGACCGGCATCGAACAGCTGTCCGACGCGAAGCGCAGCCTGAAGGCCAAGAGCGATTTCGGTTTGCATGTCGGCCAGTTTCTTCTGGAAGAGCTGGGTTTGTGCCAGCGGACGGCCGAACTGTTCGCGGTCGAGGCCATATTGGCGTGCGCGGGTCCAGCAATCTTCAGCGGCGCCCATCGCGCCCCAGGAAATGCCATAGCGGGCCCGGTTGAGGCAGCCAAACGGGCCTTTTAAGCCGGATACATTGGGCAGCAGCGCATCTTCGCCGACTTCCACGTTGTCCATGACGATCTCGCCGGTGATGGAAGCGCGCAGCGACAGTTTGCCGCCGACTTTCGGGGCACTCAGGCCTTTCATGCCTTTTTCCAGGACGAAGCCGCGGATTGCGCCGTCATGAGCTTCGGACTTTGCCCAAACAACAAAAACGTCCGCGATCGGCGAGTTGGAGATCCACATCTTGGAGCCGGTCAGCTTGTAGCCGCCGTCGATCTTTTCAGCGCGCGTGCGCATACCGGCCGGATCAGATCCTGCGTCCGGTTCCGTCAGGCCGAAACAGCCGACATATTCGCCGCTGGCGAGTTTCGGCAGATACTTGTTCCGCTGCTCTTCAGATCCGTAAGCGTAGATCGGGTACATCACCAGGGAGGACTGAACGCTCATCATGGATCGGTAGCCGCTGTCAACGCGTTCAACTTCCCGGGCAACCAGACCGTAAGCGACATAAGAGGCGCCTGCCCCGCCATATTCTTCCGGCAGGGTAACGCCCAGCAGGCCGAGTTCACCCATTTCGTTGAAGATTTCGCGATCGGTCTTTTCTTCGCGATAGGCCTCGATGACCCGCGGCAGCAGCTTGTCCTGAGCGTAGGAGCGGGCCGTGTCCATGATCAGCTGCTCGTCCTCTTTCAGCTGATCGCGAAGACGGAATGGGTCTTGCCAGTCGAAAACGCCGCCGCCAGCTGGGGCTGATTTCACATTTGCCGGTGCATTCATAACAGATCTCCCGGGCCAAACAGGTGCTGGCCGCAATCGTTTCAAGGCGCCTTATTCAAGGCAGATCATTCTGTTTCAGACAGAGTTGCCTGATTTGTGTTTGCGGAAAAGCGAATTCTCCTCCATCATTCATTACCAAATGGAATGAACTAGGAAATTCGCAAGGTATGAAACGGGCATTTGTGCCGCCCGCGGACACCCTCATCGCGTTTGAGTGTGCGGCCCGCCATCTCAGCTTTACCCGTGCAGCGGAAGAGTTGCACCTGACCCAAGGCGCTGTCTCCAAACAGGTGCGTCAGCTCGAAGACCGGTTGGGAGTGGAGTTGTTCCGCCGCGTACGTCAGCGGATCGTTCTGACTGATGCCGGGCGGCTATACCTTCATGATATCAGGGGCGCTCTGGAACAAATGACGCTCGCCACGCGGCAGGTAATGTCGTTTGCAGGCAGCGCGGATGTACTCAATCTTGCGGTCTTGCCAACATTCGGCACTCGTTGGCTGGCGCCGCGTATTGCCGACTTTATCCGCCGATATCCGGACGCGGGTTTGAACTTGAGCGTCCGGCTGCAGCCTTTCGATTTCGACGAAGAGCCTTTCGATGGCGCCATCCACCATGGGGATCCCGTCTGGGCGGGGGCAATTGCCGAACATCTATTTGACGAAGAAGTCATCCCCGTTGCCTCTCGCGTTTTTCGGGACCGGCATAACATCCGTGTGCCGGAGGATTTGACGCGGGTGCCACGTTTGCAATTGGCGACCCGTCCACTGGCCTGGCGGCACTGGTTTGAAAGTGCCGGTGTGGAAACGGATGCGGCTTTCCAAGGTGCAAGGTTCGAGCAGTTCGTCATGATTACGGAGGCTGCGATCCACCACGCGGGCGCCGCGCTCATACCCCGCTTCTTTATCGAGCAGGAGCTTGCTTCCGGCCGCCTAGTGCGTTTGTTTGATGTTCCGCCGGAGCACGAAACAGCTTACTTCTTTGTCTATCCGGAAGGCCGGACCATGCGCCCGGTCGTTGCGGCCTTCCGCAAATGGTTGGCTGAGGAAGCCCGGTCGGCAAGAACCGACCGAGAGACCATGTTGCCTGGATGATCCAGGCCGATTGTATTTGGAGAGTCCTTTGAGCAAACGTCACTTGCGTCTGATTCTAAACGGTAAATCCGCAGGCCGCGCAGATGTTCGTGCTGCTGTGGATGCGGTTCGGAACATGGGTCACGAGGTCTCGGTGCGCGTGACTTATGAGGCCGGAGATACCGAGCGGTTTGCTCTCGAGGCTCTGAAAGAGCATCAGGACAAGAAGATCGATGTTCTGGTGAGCGGCGGCGGCGACGGAACAATTCATGCTGTGGTGGACGGTGTTCTCGATGGACTTGAGGCGGAGGAAAAGCCTCCGTTTGCGTTCGCGGTTTTGCCGCTCGGAACCGCTAACGACTTCGCCCACCACATCCGGCTGGACCCATCGGACATCGTCTCATCCTTCCGCTTTGCCGCAAGAGGGAAACCCAAGCCAACGGACATTGGAACTGTGAATGGCCGTGTCTTCGTGAACATGGCGACCGGCGGCTTTGGGACGAGGGTGACCGCGGAAACGGATCCGAACCTGAAGAAGTTGTTGGGCGGGGCCGCCTATCTCTTTACCGGGATCAACCGGTTTTCAGAGCTTGCCGCCTGCGAAGGCCGGATCGAAACCGATGGGTTTTCGTGGGAGGGCGCGTTCATGGCGCTTGCCATCGGTAATGGCCGCCGCGCCGGCGGCGGGATCAGGTTATGCCCAACAGCCGAACTGGATGACGGATTTCTTGATCTCACCATTCTGCCGATGCCGGATCGAAACCGAGTGACAGAGTTCCTGTCCATCGTGCTTGAGGGGGACCCGGAACGTATTCCGGAAATTGCCATTATGCGCAAAGTGAAGTCGCTGAGGATCGAGGCAGATAATCAGGTCCAGGTGAACCTCGATGGTGAGCCGCTGCACGCCTCCAAACTGGAAATCGAGACCCATCCGGCGCGAATTGAAATGATACGCTAGCGAACCGTTAGCGGGCTTTTTGTGAAAATCAATACGGTCCTTAGTAGAAGTGCGGTGCGGAATGATCGGCCTTAATGATGGATGTGAGGCGATCAAGCACCGAAGCAATTGACAGCCGTTCGGGTAGATAGTCGGCGCAAGTCAGGCCAAGAGTTCCAAAGGGCATGCTCCAGACACGAGGACATACGGCAAAGAGCTAAGCTGCAGTTGCGGAAGGTCATTTTTCTCAATGAGAAGTTTGTCTTGGCCTGAAAAACCTGCCTATGATCGCATGAAATCAACTTTGGTGTTTTTGGGAGGAAACACATGAAGGGACAGATGATGCATCGTCCGCTGAAAATTGCGGACCTCATCACTTTTGCTGCTGATACCTTTCCGGACAGCGAAATCGTTTCCGTACGAACCGAAGGTGATATTCACCGAACCACTTACGGCGAAACCGCCAAACGGATCGCGCAACTGGCGCATGGCCTGCAGGGGCTGGGGATCGAAGTTGGGGATCGCATCGCGACCCTTGCCTGGAACGGCTACCGGCATTTTGAGCTTTATTACGGGATCTCCGGGATTGGGGCGGTCTGCCATACGATCAACCCGCGGCTCTCCGCAGAGCAGATGATCTACATCATCAATCACGCGAAAGACCGTTTGCTCTTTGTTGATCTCACCTTTGTCCCGATCATAGAGAAACTGCGCGAACACCTGCCTGAAGATCTGCGTGTCGTCGTCATGACCGACCGGGCGCATATGCCGGAAACATCTCTGGAGAGTGTTCTCTGCTATGAAGAGATCCTGGATGGTCAGCCGGATCACATGGATTGGCCAGACTTCCCGGAAGAGACGGCCGCTGGCCTCTGCTACACCTCCGGTACAACGGGCAATCCCAAAGGGACTTTGTATTCCCACCGGTCCACGGTCCTGCACGCCTACAGCTTGTGCGTGACCCTCCCCAAGGTTCTGCAGGAAGGCAGCCGTATTCTGCCGGTTGTCCCGCTGTTTCATGTCAACGCCTGGGGGCTGCCCTATTCAGCGCCGTTGTCCGGCGCCAGCATGATTTTCCCGGGCGGCGCGCTGGATGGTAAATCCCTCTACGATCTGATGGAGCGCGAGAAGGTGTTTTCCGCCTGGGGCGTTCCGACGGTCTGGCTCGGTCTCATGAATGAAATCAACCAGCGCGGCCGGTTGCCTGAAGGCCTCGGCGATATCGTCGTCGGCGGATCTGCCGCGCCGCGCTCCCTGATCGAGGGATTTGAAAAGCAGGGCGTCAATGTGTGCCACGCCTGGGGCATGACCGAAATGAGCCCGCTCGGTACGCAAGGCAATCTGCCGCCGCGCATGGACGATTGGAGCATGAAGGACCGGATTGACCGGAAACAATCCCAGGGCCGCCGGGTCTTTGGTGTCGATCTCAAAATTGTCGACGATGAAGGCAACCGCCTGCCGCATGATGGCAAGACGCCAGGTCATCTCTATGTGCGCGGAAACTCGATTACGTCGGGCTATTTTGAGAACCCGGAAGCCTCAAAACTGGTGTTTGACGAAGAAGGCTGGTTCTGCACCGGGGATATCGCTGCGATTACATCCGACGGTTTTCTGGTTATCACCGACCGGTCGAAGGACCTTATCAAGTCCGGCGGGGAATGGATCAGCTCGCTCGATCTGGAAAACATCGTCATGTCCCATTCCGGCGTTGCCAATTGTGCTGTGATTGCTGTGCCGCATCCAAAGTGGGACGAGCGCCCGCTCCTAATCATTCAATCGAAAGACGACGATGTGCCGCCGCCGAAGGACGAACTTCTTGAAATGCTGGGCGAACATTTTGCCAAATGGCAGTTGCCGGATGACGTCGTTTATGTCGACGCTTTGCCGCTGACGGCGACCGGCAAAGTATCCAAACTCACCCTCCGCAAAAACTTCGCAGAAGGCGCAGCATGACCCCGGATAAACTGTTCAGTCTCACAGGCAAGACTGCCCTTGTCACAGGTGGGGCAACCGGCATCGGCCGCATGGCCGCTGAAGGCCTCTGCGCTGCTGGCGCACGGGTGTTGATTGCCAGCCGCAAGGAGGAGGCTTGCCTTCGGGCAGCCGAGGATCTCAATGCGCTGGGCTATTCCGGCAAAGTGGAAGGGTTCGGCGGGGATGTCGCGACAGAGGACGGTATTGCGGCACTCACATCTGAAATTGGAAAGCGCACCGATAAGCTCGACATTCTGATGAACAATGCCGGGACCAGCTGGGGCATGCCGCTCGGCCAATTCCCCTATGAAGCCTGGGACCGGGTGATGCGCTTGAACGTGACCGGCCTCTTCCATCTGACCCAAAGCCTGTTGCCGATGCTGGAAGCGTCTGCATCGGATGACGATCCAGCGCGGGTGGTCAATGTCGGCTCGGTGATGGGCGAAACCCCGCATGGCGACCGGGCCTACAGCTATGCCGCGTCTAAGGCAGCTGTTCATCACCTGACCCGGATCCTGGCTAAGGAACTTGCGGACAAGCGGATCACCGTCAACGCTCTGGCTCCCGGACCGTTTGTCAGCAAGATGACGGCCTTTGCGACAGCGGACGAAGACACCTGCAGCCGGGTGGGGGCTCAAGTGCCGCTTGGCCGCGTTGGCAAGCCCGAAGACATTGCAGCGATCCTGCAGTTTCTCTGCGGAGCAGGCGGTGGCTACATCACCGGAGCGATCATTCCGGTCAGCGGCGGTATCAACGTGGAAACCGGTCCGGACCTGTTCCAGGAGGCCTATAGTTGATCCCGGATCTGGATGACACTGACTTGCCTGTCGAGACCTTGAGCGGTCTCGTCGGCAAGGAGGTCGGCGTATCTTCGTGGCATCTCATCGATCAGGCCATGATCGATGCTTTTGCGCAGGTGACCCGGGATCATCAGTACATCCATGTCGATCCTACCGAAGCGGCAAAGACCCCCTTTGGCGGAACCATCGCACACGGGTTCCTTACGCTGTCGTTGTTGTCTGCCATGGGCCTGGAGGCGCAGCCACGAATTCAGGGCATGGTGATGGGCATCAACTACGGATTTGACCGGGTCCGGTTCTTGAGCCCGGTGAAATCCGGATCCCGTGTTCGTGGGCGGTTTGTCCTGAAAGACGTGAGGGCGGTGAAGCCCGGCGAATTGGACATCACCTGGGCCTCAACCGTGGAAATCGAGGACGAGAGTCGTCCGGCCCTGTCTGCGGATTGGCTCAACCGGTTCTATCTGGAGACTGGCGCAGCCTAAGTCGTGCGAATTGGGGAGGCATTTGTTGGGAGGCGAAATGCTTAAAAAACGCGAGCTGCCAAAGGCTCTGCAGAATTTGCGGCTGCCGGTCGTCGCGGCGCCGCTCTTTATCGTGTCCTGCCCCAAGCTGGTGATAGCCCAGTGCAAGGCGGGTGTGATCGGGAGTTTCCCGGCGCTCAATGCCCGCGATGAAGATAGCGGGCCGGTCATGCTGGAAGCCTGGCTCAAGGAAATCACGGAGGAACTCGACCGCCATAATCAGGCCAATCCGGACAATCCTGCAGCGCCCTTCGCGGTCAATCAGATCGTCCGCAAAACCAATGAGCGCCTGGAACGGGACATGGACATATGTGTCCGCTGGAAAGTGCCGATCTGGATCACCTCGATGGGCGCGCGGGTGGATGTCAACGAGGCCGCGCATTCCTGCGGGGGCATTGCGCTCCATGACGTGATCAACAACACCTACGCCAAAAAGGCGATCGACAAGGGGGCCGACGGTCTTATTGCCGTGTGCGCTGGCGCTGGCGGCCATGGCGGACCGCAATCGCCATTTGCCTTAATCCGTGAAATCCGGGAGTGGTTCGACGGCCCGATCCTTGCCGGTGGTGCGGTTTCAACCGGTGAGGCGCTGCTGGCCGCGCGGGTTCTTGGCGCCGACTTCGGCTACGTCGGCTCGCCATTCGTGGCAACGCATGAGGCGGATGCAGCCGATGTCTACAAGGACATGATGGTCGCCGGCAGTGCGGAAGATGTCATCACGACAGCTGTTTTTACCGGCCATCCGGCCACCTACCTTAGGTCATCAATCACCAAGGAAGGCCTCGATCCGGACAATCTACCGACGGACTGGAAGCCGTCGATCCTGCCGGATGGTGATGATTTACCGAAAGCCTGGCGGGACATTTGGGGCGCCGGTCAAGGGATCAATGCGGTGAAATCCGTCGGTCCGGCTGCCGAGGTCGTCAATCGTTTGGAACAGGAATACAAGGCGGCCATCTCCCGGATGCGCGCCGAGATTTGTTGAGGAATAGGTTATGGATCTTGGAGTAACGGACCGGGTGCGCCCGCTGATCGAGCAGGTGCGCCGCATGGTGGAAACCGAAATCGCGCCGCTGGATGCCGAATACCATGAGGAAGTCGGCAAGCATCCCACCGGTGACCGGTTCTTGCACACCGACCGGCAGATCGAAATCCTGGAAGGGTTGAAGGCCAAGGCCAAGGAACGCGGGCTCTGGAATTTCTGGCTGACCGACAGCGAGCGCGGCTTTGGTCTGACCACAGTGGAATATGCCTATCTTGCTGAGGAAATGGGCAAGGTCGGCATCGCGGCGGAAGTTTTCAACTGCAATGCCCCGGACACCGGCAACATGGAGGTTCTGGAGCGCTATGGCACGCAAGCCCACAAAGACCGCTGGCTGAAACCGCTTCTGAACGGCGATATTCGCTCTGCCTATTTGATGACAGAGCCGGACGAAGCGTCTTCGGATGCCACCAACATCGCTTTATCCGCAGTCAAAGACGGCGATGAGTGGGTGCTGAACGGTGAGAAGTGGTGGGCGAGCGGGGCCGGTGACAGCCGCTGCAAGCTTTATATTGTAATGGCGCGCACCGACCCGGACGCACATAAGCACAGCCGCCATTCCATGTTCCTGATCCCGGCCGATGCTGATGGACTGGAAGTCCTACGGCCGATGCATGTCTTTAATACTGATGATGCACCGCACGGCCATATGCACATCCGCTTCACCAATGTGCGCGTTCCGGAAGCTGATCTCGTTCTGGGTCAGGCGCGTGGCTTTGAAGTGGCGCAAGGACGCCTCGGCCCGGGCCGGATCCACCACTGTATGCGGGCGATCGGTCAGGCGGAGCGGGCGCTCGAACTCATGTGCAAGCGGGCACTGAGCCGGGAAGCTTTTGGCAAAAAACTCGCAGATCTCGGGGCCAATCACGACATCATCGCCAATGCGCGCATGGAAATCGAGATGGCGCGCCTGCTCTGCTTGAAGGCGGCCTGGATGATGGACACGCAAGGCACCCGTGCAGCGCAGCCCTGGATCAGCAAGATCAAGGTCATCGCACCGCTGATGGCGCTGAAAGTGGTCGACGAGGCGATGCAGGTCCATGGGGCCGCCGGGATCAGCCAGGACTTCCCGCTGGCGAGCATGTGGGCGCATTTGAGGACCCTCCGCTTTGCCGACGGGCCGGACGCGGTCCACCGGCGCCAGGTCGCCCGGGTTGAGCTTCGCAAATACACCAACGCCGGGTGAGGTACGCGCCATGACCACTGTGGCACTGGATCTTAAGCGACTGGCATCCTGGCTGGAGCAAAACCTGCCAGGGTTCAAAGGGCCGTTGACGGCAGAAAAGTTCAACCGGGGGCAGTCAAACCCGACCTTCCGGCTCTCCGCGCCCTCAGGTGCCTATGCTTTGCGGCGAAAGCCGCCGGGTGTGCTTTTGAAATCCGCCCACGCTGTTGACCGAGAGTTCCGAGTTCAAAAGGCGCTCGCAGCAACGGATGTCCCGGTCGCCCGGATGCATGTTCTGTGTGAAGACGATGATGTGATTGGCTCGGCCTTTTACATCATGGATCTGGTCGAAGGGCGGAACTTTGATGATCCCCGGATCCAGGACGTTGATACTACTACCCGGTCGGCAATTTACGACGAAATGAACCGCGTGCTCGCTGCCATCCATTCCGTGGATCTGGAGGCGGCTGGCCTGGTCGATTATGGCCCGGCGGGGAACTACTACCGCCGCCAGATCGATCGCTGGACCAAACAGTACAGGGCGAGCGAAACCGGGACGATTGCGGACATGGACGAGCTGATTGCATGGCTTGACCAGAGCATTCCGGAAGACGATGGCCGGCGCACGCTGGTGCACGGCGATTACCGGATCGACAATATGCTGTTCGCGAAAGATAGTCCGGAGTGTGTCGCGGTGCTCGACTGGGAACTGTCGACCCTCGGCCATCCTTTTGCGGATCTCGCAGCCCTTATCATGCAATGGCGCTGCCCGCCGGGAGCAGAGGGCCGGGGTCTTGCAGGCGTTGATCGCAAAACGCTCGGCATTCCCGAGGACCAAGATTTTGTGGAGGCCTATTGTAAGCGTATGGGGATCTCCGGCATTCCGGGTTTCGGTTTTTATCTGGCGTTTTGCTTCTTCCGCATGGGCGCGATCCTGCAAGGCGTCAAAAAGCGTGCGCTTGACGGCAATGCCTCAAACCCGGAGCAGGGGCTGAGGCTCGGCAAGGCGGTACCGGGTTTTGCCAAGGGCGGCCTGGAGGCTATCCAGCATGGCTGATCAGCGTTTTGCAGGCCAAACGATCATGATCACCGGAGCCGCCGGTGGCTTTGGTGCCGAAGCTGCACGCAAATTTGCAGCGCTCGGTGCGCGCTTGGCCTTGTCGGACCGGGACGAGAGCGGGCTGGAACGCATCCGTGCCAAGCTTCAGGATACGGGCGCAGATGTTCTGATTGAGGCCTATGACGTCGGTAATGAAGACCAGACCAAAGCGCATATTGATCAAATCCTCGAGCGTTTCGGTTCCCTTGATATTGCGCTCAACAACGCCGGTATTTGTCACGATCTCAAACCATTGACGCAGCTCGCGGTTGAGGATCTTGACCGGATGTTTGCGGTGAATGTGCGCGGTGTCTTTTTGGGCATGAAATATCAGATCCCGGTGATGGCCAAGGCCGGGCGCGGTGCCATCGTCAACTTGGCCTCAGCCGCCGGGCTTGTTGGGGCCGGGATGTTGTCGGCCTATGCGGCTTCAAAACACGCCGTCGTCGGATTGACGCGCTCGGCTGCCGACGAGACGGGGCGCAGCGGCCTCAGGATCAACGCGGTCTGCCCGTCCTTTGCGCAAACGTCGATGTACCTGAGCTTTTCCGAAGCCTTGGCGGAAAGCCAGAACAGGCCGGCCAGCGAGATCGATGCGGCCTTCACAAAACGGAGCCCGATGGGCCGTGTCATTCGATCTGACGAAGTCATCTCGGCCGTGCTGTGGCTCGCAGACCCGAACAACACGGCCGTCCACGGTCAGGCCATCCCCGTCGATGGCGGCCTGACCGCAGTGTGAATTATCAAGACCAGCCTTTCCTTGATGGTCATCCCGGACGTGATCCGGGATCTACTCTCATTTCAGCTCGCTGCAGATTTCGAGCAATTTTCCGGCGGCTCTGCGAACGATTGGATCCCGGGTCTCAGCTTGCGCTTCGCCCGGGATGACAAATGTTCACGATGACAGGTCAGTTCCAGCCGGTTCAGACGTATGAAACTCAGCCGTTGTTCCTTTCAGCAAACGTTCCACCGGTCGCGGCCATCTGGCGCAGGAGAGCCGGAACCTGCCAGTAGTAGCTGTCTTCCTCAGCAAAGGCTTCGATGCGCTTGACGAGTTCCGCTGCGCCGATTTGGTCTGCTGTGTGCATTGGCCCGCCACGGAACCGTGGGAAGCCGTAGCCGAAGAGATAAACCGCATCGATGTCGATTGGCCGGAGCGCGATGCCGTCCTCAAGAACGCGGATTGCCTCGGAAATCATCGCGGTCATGAACCGGCTGACGATCTCTTCTGCCGTGAATTTGCGCGGTGTGATCCCGGCCTTGGCCCGTTCTTCATCAATGATTTTGAGGGTATCCGGGTTCGGGCGGGCACCCGTCTCATCGTAGATGTAAAAGCCGCTGCCGGTTTTCCGGCCAAACCAGCCCTGTTCGCAAATCCGGTCGATGATCGGGACGTAGCGTTCTTCTGCAGGTCGGGTGGCTGCGCGGCGCTTGTTGGTCGCCCAGCTGATATCGAGACCGGCGAGGTCGTAAACCTGATAAGGGCCCATAGCGAACCCGAAATCGGTCATGGCCGTATCGACTTCTTCTGGAGAAGCACCGTCCATCATCATGTAATCCGCAGCCTTCTTGTAGAAAGACAGAATGCGGTTGCCGATGAAGCCGTCGCAGACCCCGGCCCGGACAGCGACTTTTTTCAGTTTTTTTGCAAGGGCAAAGCCGGTCGCCACCGCGTCCGGTGCTGTCTTTTCAGCGACGACCACTTCCAGCAGCCGCATGACATGGGCCGGCGAGAAGAAATGCAGGCCAATCACATCCTGCGGACGGCTCGTCACGGAAGCGATTTCGTTGATGTCGAGATAGGAGGTGTTGGAGGCAAGCACCGCGCCGGGCTTTGCCACCTTGTCGAGCTCGGTGAAGATGCTGCGCTTCACATCCATCTCTTCGAACACGGCCTCAATGATGAGATCGGCTTCTGCCAAGGCACCCAATTCGACCGCGGAGGACAGATTACCGGAGAGGATCTGATCGCGCTTGTCGGCTGCAAGCTTGCCGCGTTTGACGGCGCCGTCCAGGTTCTTGGCAATTGTCGCCAGGCCCCGGTCGAGTCCGCCCTGGTCTCGTTCGGTCAGGGTAACATTAAACCCGGCCAGGAGGCACGCGGTCGCAATGCCGGAGCCCATTGTGCCACCGCCTATCACGCCGATCTTTGAGACCTGGCGGGGCGGTTCGTTGGCTTCCGGGATTTTTGACACAGCCCGCTCAGCAAAGAAGGCATGGATCAGACCGGCGCGCTGCGGGCTTTCCATGCAGTCCTGAAATAGGCTGCGCTCTTTTATTAAGCCATCGGCCAGCGGCAGTGTGCTGGCTTCAACCGCATCCACGCACTTGTGCGGTGAGAACAACAACGGTTGTGTCTTTTGCAGTTTCTGCCGGTAGGCCTCTATGGCGTCCGGATCGGCGGCTGTCTTCAGTTCGCCCGTCTTGCGATGGCTCAAGGTGCCGTCTGCAAGCGCTTGCGCAGCCTTGAGCGCAAGATCGCGTGGCGCGCCCTCTTCGACCGCATCGACCAGCCCGGACTCCAGCGCCTTTTGCGCCGAAATCGGCTTGCCACTGGTAATCATGTCCAAAGAAGCAGCAACGCCGGCAAGGCGCGGTGCGCGTTGTGTGCCGCCCGCACCCGGCAGAATGCCAAGGGTGACTTCCGGGAGCCCGACCTTGGCGCTGGGAACTGCAATGCGCGCATGGCAGCTCATGGCAACTTCTAGGCCGCCGCCGAGAGCCGTGCCATGAATGATGCAAGCGATGGGCGTTTCAGAATTCTCAAGGAAATTGCATAGGTCCGGCAGCCAAGGGTCTTGCGGCGGTTTGCCGAATTCCCGGATATCCGCGCCTGCAATGAAGGTGCGGCCTTCACCGTAGAGGCCAATGGCCTTGATCCCGGGGTCTTTCTGCAGGTCTGAAACAGTTTGATGGATGCCCTGACGCAAGGCTTGGGAAGCAGCGTTGACCGGCGGGTTGTTGAGCGCGACAAGCGCGACATCGCCGAGTTTTTCGACGGAAACTACGTCGTTCACTTTGCTGGCTGCGGATTGCACCGGCGTATCCATTGAGCTTCTCCCGTATGATTGTTGCGACAAGCATTGGCAATCTTGACGAACGTCTGTCAAGCTACCCAACGGGGTAAGCGCGTTTGAACTACGCGCCGGACCGCGGTTTGTCCGTGAAGGCGCACCGATCGGGTTTGAGATCGATCAGAGGAGTGCCGTTGAGGCAGTCGAGCCCGCGTACGGTCAAAAGGGGACCGTCGACTGAAATCAGTTTGACCAGCGAGGTGCCGATGGGGTTGGGCCGGTTGGGCGAGCGCAGCGCAAAGGTCCCACGGACATCCCCGGTGTGCGCCGGGTTCTGGATGACCAGGTCACGCCGGGCACGATCAAGCCAATACAGCACCTCGATGCTGTCGAAGGTCTCAATATTTTTGAGCGCCGGGACCCATGGCTCGAACACTTCAATCCGGCAGTCCGGCCCGTTTTCAGGATCGCCGCGCCGCGGGCACTCCTTGCGCTCCACCCAGGGCGTGTGGATCCGCCCGATATAGCGCAGCTGGGCATCTTCGGGCGGCGTGGTCGGGACGAACACTTCATGAGGGCGAATATCGGTCATAAAAATCTGTCTGTTGCGTTCAAGGAGAGAGCCAGCGGACGCGGCCGAGCGGAGAGAGGTCATAGCCGCCCATATTGGCGGCTTTGTCCTGAAACTGCTGCGTCCGGGTGAAGTTCAAAAGCCGCTGAACGGGATCAGTGAAGTAGGACTTCCGGTCGATCAAAAGATCAAAGTGTTCATCGGTTAGCGGGACAAATCCGAGTTTGTACTGTTTGGCCATGGCTTCAACGCCAAGTGCTGCGTCCGCATCCCCGCTGGCAACAGCCCCGGCCGCCTCACTCTCGGTGTAGGCATATCCGCTCGAAGCCTGAAGATCCTCTTGGCTCAAGCCGGCCTCTTCCAGAAGCCTTGAAAAAAGGGCCGCTGCACCGGCGCCCGGTTGACGGCGCACAACGCGCTTGCCTCTGAGATCGGCAACCGAATGAATGTCATGGGCTGCATCGCTTGAGACCAAAAGCCCGCGTTTTCGGATGGCCCAGCCGATGAGTACAGCGTCTGTAACGCCGAGTTCGGAGGCTGAGCCAACGTTCCAACCTGTTTCTTCGGGAATATGCAAGCCGGACAGGGCAGCACGGTGATCGGCAAAACAGGCAAGACCCTCCCGGCTGCCATTGAACAGCGTGGCAAGACCGCAGCCGGAATCTCTGATGGCCCAGTCGAGCAACGGATCATGAGACCCTGTGATCACCGCGGGCCGGTCGTCCGGTACAAGTGATCCAGACCCTTCGATCCAAGCGCGGATTTCGGAAGCCGGAAACAGGAGTTTGCCCGTGATGCGCCGGTGGGGGATCTCATCGGCAGCTGCAAGGTCATAGACCTTGCGCTCCTTGACCCGCAACAGGTCGGCGACCTCGCGGGTCGTCAGATAGTCAGGCTGCTGTCCGGCGCTTTGTGGCACTTCAATCCCCATGTGTGGTGGCTGAACTTAGCGGAGTTTCAAAGACTTGCACAGGGGTGTCAGCGGCCGAAAGACCCAGGCTGGAGATCAGCTGGGTTGACCGTGCTGAACATCAGTTCACCTGAATAAAGACGATCACGCAGCCGGAACAGGGACGGGCAATGTTGTTGTGCATTGCCGCATATTTAAATCGATCTAGTATGTTTTGAATGCGCTCATAAACGTTTGGTCTTTCTGCCGCTAATGGATTCTTAGAGCGTTCTAGATCGCTGGAAATGCAGTTGGACAAAAGGTGTTTTTTGATCATTGCTTGGCTCAGCAATTCTGCCGAAGTTGTTTCGCGCTGCAAAATATTCAATCAGCATGTGATTAAAAAATATTAGTTTTTTTTGATGCCCCCCCTTTCAAAGGGCTTTGATTTTTGTTTTGCTACCGCTCACAGCTGAAACGAAGACAGGCGGCACGGAGGGGTGCGGTCGGAAATCGCTGGGGCTGATAAAAACAAACAAACCAGACTTGGGGACAAAATGGCGAATAATCGGGGCGCTGCTGTTAAGTATGACAGCGTTCAAAAAAGCTATGACGGCGAAAGCCTTGTCGTAAAAATCTCAATCTGGATATCCCGCCGGGCGAATTTCTGACCATGCTTGGTCCGTCCGGGTCTGGCAAAACCACCTGCCTGATGATGCTGGCAGGCTTCGAACCGGCAACGCACGGCGAAATCTATCTTAACGACCGGCCGATCAACAATGTCCCGCCGCACAAGCGCGGGATCGGTATGGTCTTTCAGAACTACGCCTTGTTCCCGCACATGACAGTGTCAGAAAACCTTGCCTTTCCGCTTCAGGTCCGCAACGTCAGCAAAGCGGAGCAGGAAGAGAAGGTTCAGCGCGCGCTTGATATGGTGGAGCTTGGCAGCTTCGGAAACCGGCGCCCAGCACAACTGTCCGGTGGTCAGCAGCAGCGTGTCGCAGTTGCCCGTGCATTGGTGTTCGACCCGGAACTCGTTTTGATGGATGAGCCGCTCGGCGCGCTCGACAAGCAGTTGCGCGAGCAGATGCAGTACGAGATTAAGCACATCCATGAAAATCTCGGCGTGACTGTTGTTTACGTGACGCACGACCAGACCGAAGCGTTGACCATGTCGGACCGCGTCGCCGTGTTCAATGATGGCGTCATCCAGCAACTGTCCACGCCGGATGATCTTTACGAAGATCCGCAAAACTCTTTCGTGGCGCAGTTCATTGGCGAGAACAACAAGCTCAATGGCAAGGTCATTGATATCCAGGGCGAAGAGTGCCGTGTGGAGCTTGGTGACGGAACACAACTCAAGGCCGACCGTGTAAATGTCAGCTCTGTTGGCGACAAGACCACATTGTCGCTCCGTCCTGAGCGTGTCGAGTTCGACACCCACGACAGCATGGACAATATTGTCAATGGCCGGATCGAAGAACTCATTTATCTGGGTGACCACATCCGCGTTCGTATGAACGTGGCTGGCAATGATGAGTTCATTGTAAAAGTTCGCAACCGCGGAGAGAAGCGCAAGCTGCATGTCGGCGAAACAGTCCCTGTGGGCTGGGCGTTGAATGACTGCAAAGCGCTCGACGCTGTTGTCTAAAGTCGCAGGGCGGCCGGTGTTCGGCCGCTAGCGAGATCGACGGAAGAAAACCGTTCAATCCTAAAAGAGGGAGCTACCAAACATGAAGCTCAAGACATTGGTTCTTGCAGGAACTGCCCTGGCTATGGCCGGTGGCGCAGCAACTGCGGAAGACATGACGCTGGTATCCTGGGGCGGTGCTTATCAAGCATCCCAAAAGGCTGCTTATGCTGATCCTTATGTAGCAATGCATCCGGAAGTGAATGTCATTTGGGACGAGTCGTCTGCAGAAGCTGTTGCCAAGCTGCGCGCGATGAACGAAGCTGGGAACATCACCTGGGACCTCGTTGACGTTGTTGCATCTGACGCCATCCGTCTGTGCGACGAAGGCCTTGCAATGGAAATCGATCCGGACACCGACCTTGCGGCGGCACCGGACGGCACCTCTGCATCTGATGACTTCGGCGACCTTCTCGTCTCCGAGTGCTTCATCCCGCAGATCGTTTACTCCACGACCTTCGGTTATCGCACTGACGTAGCCGACTGGGGCGGCAAAGAGCCGGATGACATCTGTGATGTGTTCGATCTCGAAGCTTTCCCGGGCAAGCGGTCGCTCGAAAAGCGTCCGATCAACAACATGGAGTGGGCACTCCTGTGTGACGGTGTTGCCAAGGAAGACGTCTATGACGTTCTGGAGACAGAAGAAGGTCAGGACCGTGCATTCGCCAAGCTTGATTCCATCAAGGACAACGTTGTCTGGTGGTCTGCTGGTGCGGAAACCCCGCAGCTTCTGGCTGACAGCGAAGTCGTCATCGGTTCTACCTACAACGGCCGTCTCTTTGCTCTGATCGAAGAGCAGAAACAGCCGGTGAAAATGCTCTGGGACGCTCAGGTGTTCGACCTTGACGGTTGGATCATCCCGACCGGTCTGTCTGAAGAGCGCCTCGCGCGCGTCAAGGACTTCGTGAAGTTCGCGACCGATACACAGCGTCTTGCCGACCAGGCAAAATACATCTCCTACGGTCCGGCACGTAAGTCGTCCGCACCGCTGGTTGGTCAGCACGCATCGCTGGGTATCGACATGGCTCCGCACATGCCGACCGATCCGGAAAACGCCAAAAACACCTTCCTCTATAACTATGAGTGGTGGGCGGATTACCGCGATGACCTGGACGCAAAGTTCCAGGCCTGGCTCGCACAATAATTGGCCTTTTGAGGCCTGCGGACGGGGTACGCCCCGTCCGTTCTTCTTTTCTTTTCACGGAAGTCAGTTTGCATGAGCGATACCACCTCTGACCAGGTGTTGACGACGCAAGACGGAAAACCGTTAAAAGCCGCGCTTGCGCGCGCGCTTCGGCGGGAAAAGCTGCGGTCATTTCTATTGATCGCGCCCCTCTTGATCTTTGTCCTGATCACCTTCGTCGCGCCGATCATCGATATGTTGTTCCGGTCTGTCGAAAACGAGATCGTTTCCGAGACACTGCCGCGGACAGTGGTCGCGCTGGAGGAGTGGGATGAGGCTTCGGGACAAGCTCCCGGCGAAGACGTCTACAATGCGCTCCTGTACGATCTGATTATTGCCGTTGAAAACAAGCGTCATACGCAGCTTGGAACCCGCCTCAACTATGAACAGACGGGTCTTTCGTCCATGTTCAGGCGGACTGGACGGCGCGTCGACGATTTCGGAGAAGTTTACGCCGATCAGCTGATCGACCTGAATGCAGCCTGGAAAGAGCCAGTGACTTGGGCGACCATGTTTGGAACGCCTGAGTGGATATCAGCGCAAGAAACCTGGGCAGCAAATCCATCTGGACCGGAACCGGCTTTTGTGGTGTCGGACGCCGCCCGCAACGCCTTGCCGGTAACGGCAGATCTGTACGGCGCATTCGCCCGCTTCATCCAGACGGAAGACAGCGACAGCCCGATGGAGGAAGATCCCTGGGTCCCTGTCTATAAGGCGCTGTATCAGGACCTGATCGCAAACCCGGACGCCGCATCTGCGTTTTCCGGAGAAACGGCGACACTCGTTGGCCAAGCGGCGGCTGCCGCGCCAAACTTTGAAACAGTCAGCATCAAAGAGTTGTTCATCGACGCGGATGATGACTGGGGAAGTGCTGAAAACTGGGCGGTCATCAAGACATTCGCCCCCAAATTTACATCTGGCTATTTCCTGTCTGCGGCTGATGCGCAGTTGACACCAACCGGTGTCGAGTTGAAGCCGGAAGATGAACGGATCTACCTTTATCTGTTCTATCGCACGTTGCTGCTTTCGATCATGATTACGGTGTCGTGCCTGTTATTGGGGTATCCGATCGCGTTCTTGCTGGCAGCCTTGCCACTCAGGTACTCCAACCTGCTTCTGATTCTGGTCTTGCTGCCGTTCTGGACATCGCTTCTCGTTCGGACGTCTGCTTGGAAAGTGCTTCTACAGCAGCAAGGGGTGATCAACGATTTCCTTGTCTGGATAGGGATAATAGGAGACGCAAACAGATTGGTGATGATCAACAACCAGACGGGCACGATCATCGCCATGACGCACATCTTGCTGCCCTTTATGATCCTGCCGCTTTATTCGGTGATGAAGACGATTTCGCCATCCTATGTGCGCGCGGCCAAGAGCCTTGGGGCGAATGACTGGACTGCATTCTGGCGCGTCTATTTCCCGCAATCGATCCCAGGCATCGGAGCTGGCGCGATTCTCGTGTTCATTCTGTCGATCGGTTACTACATCACGCCAGAATTGGTCGGCGGCACATCCGGTATCTTCATCTCCAACCGGATTGCGTTCCACATTTCCAGTTCGTTGAACTGGGGTCTTGCCGCAGCACTCGGCACTTTGTTGCTCGTCGCGGTGCTGCTCCTCTTTATGGTCTATGATCGTATCGTAGGCATCGACAACGTGAAGCTGGGGTGACGAACATGAGCGCTTTACCTCCATATGCCTCCCCGCTTCAAAGGACTTGGCATTACAGCTTCCGGGTCATTTGCGGATTGATCTTCTTCTTCCTGATCTTTCCGATCATGGTGATCGTGCCGTTGAGCTTCAACGCACAGGACTTCTTCACGTTCACACCAGAAATGCTGGCTCTTGATCCGGCCGGGTATTCGTTGAAGCACTATCACGACTTCTTCACCAACCCGGACTGGCAGCAGGCCCTGCGCAACTCGGTGATGATTGCTCCGGCCGCAACAATCCTTGCAACGTTCCTGGGGACGCTTGCAGCGATCGGTCTGTCTCAAAGTCATGTACCGTACAAGTCGGCAATTATGGCGGTCCTCATCTCGCCGATGATCGTGCCGTTGATCATCTCGGCCGCAGGCATGTACTTCTTCTATTCCCGGATCGGTCTGCAAGGCACCTACTGGGGGGTCGTACTGGCACACGCGGCTCTTGGCACCCCGTTTGTGATCATCACGGTGACAGCGACGCTGGTCGGGTTTGACAAAAGCCTCGTCCGCGCAGCTGCAAGCATGGGGGCTGATCCGGTTACGACCTTCTTCAAGGTCCAGATGCCGCTGATCATTCCAGGTGTTGTGTCTGGAGCCTTGTTTGCGTTCATCACGTCCTTTGATGAGGTGGTCGTGGTCTTGTTCCTCGGATCTGCCAGTCAGCAGACTTTGCCCTGGCAAATGTTCACCGGTTTGCGCGAACAGATCTCACCAACGATTTTGGCGGTCGCCTCGCTCATGGTGGCGATTTCAATTGCGCTTCTGACAGTTCTGGAACTGTTGCGCCGCCGGTCGGAACGCTTGAGAGGCCTAACGCCGGGCTAAGAGACCTAGCGCCATCTGTCCGGATTTGCGCAGGACGTGACGGTTTTGAACATGACATGCGCACGCTTGCGCAGTAGGAAGTAACCGAGCTGTTTCCAAAAGACCGGTGGCGGAACGCCAGTCACCGGGTGGACGGACAACCGTCCCGGCAGCAAGACAATTTGGGTTTGGGCCTGGCGGGCCGGCTTCTTTTCAGAAGCCGGCCCGTTTTCTTTTTTCAAGGCCTTCTTTGGTGAAGATACACAGGAGGACGCGATGAGCGACGACATGATCCGGATTTATGAAATGAACAATGGCGAAAAGGCATTCTCGCCATTTACGCCGCGGGAGATGGACCGCCGGCAGGCTCAGCTCAGGACCTTGATGGCAGACCGGGGGATCGACGCCTGTCTGTTCACCTCGTATCACAACATCTGCTATTACTCGGGCTTCCTTTATTGCTACTTCGGCCGGAAATACGGGTTCCTGGTCACTCAGGACAACGCAACCACGATTGCAGCCGGGATCGACGGCGGCCAGCCATGGCGCCGGACCCATGGTGACACCGTCATTTACACAGACTGGCGCCGGGACAACTATTTCTACGCCATCCAGTCGTTGCTTGGCTTGCCCAATGCTTCCGTGAAGCGTGTCGGCATCGAGTTCGATCACGTCTCTCTGGATCTATTGAAGCAACTTGAGGCGGCTTTGCCGGGGGTCGAGCTGGTCGACATTGCAGCGGATGCAATGACCCAGCGAACCATCAAAAGCGCGGAAGAGCATGCGTTGATCCGTGAGGGCGCCCGTATCTGTGACGTTGGCGGCGCGGCGCTCGTTGATGCCGTTCAAGCGGGCGTTACCGAGCACGAGGTCGCGATTGCATCCACCAATGCCATGATCCGCGAAATCGCCAAGTCCTTCCCGTTTGTCGAGCTGATGGACACGTGGACCTGGTTCCAGTCCGGTATCAACACGGACGGCGCGCATAACCCGGTGACCAACAAGGTGGTGGAAGCCGGCGACATCTTGAGCCTGAACTGTTTCCCGATGATTTTTGGTTACTACACGGCGTTGGAGCGCACGCTGTTCTGCGAGCATGTCTCTGATGACCATTTGAAGCTTTGGGAAGTGAACTGTCACGTCCACCGTGAAGGCCTGAAGCTCATCAAACCGGGTGCGCGCTGCCGCGACATCGCGGCGGAGCTGAATGACATCTACCGCAGCCACGATCTTCTGAAGTATCGCAGTTTTGGATATGGCCACTCATTCGGGGTCTTGAGCCACTACTATGGCCGTGAGGCTTCAGTTGAGTTGCGGGAAGACGTCGATACCGTCTTGGAACCCGGAATGGTTGTCTCCATGGAGCCAATGATCATGATCCCGGAAGGAGAGCCGGGTGCGGGTGGATATCGTGAGCATGACATCCTGATCGTGACGGAAGATGGTGCGGAGAACATTACCGGCTTCCCGTTTGGTCCGGAGCACAACATCATCCCGAAACGATAGTTGGGGTAGCTGCCGGGGCATCGTGGGTTCCGGCGGCGGCCATGCAGGACGAATTGTGCTGCAATTCAATTTTTGAAGCCATTGGCTCAACGCGCATGACCGGGCATTATCCAGCCGCAACAAAAAGCGACATCCAGTTTGGGAGACAGTTGAAAATGATCAAGATCCATGGCCGCAAGACCTCGGCCAATGTGCAGCCCGTGATCTGGTGCCTGGACGAGCTGGGTGTCGAGTATGAACGCCTTGATGTAGGGGGCCCGTTTGGCGGCACGGACACCCAAGAGTTCTTGGGCATGAACCCGCTGGGTCTTGTGCCGGTTCTGGAAGAAGATGGTCAGGCGATTTCGGAAGCAGTGACCATCCTGCGTTATCTGATGCGCCGTTTTGGTGGGCATCCGAACGACCCGATGGCGGCCGCGCAGATCGAAAAATGGGCCGACATGTCCCGTCAGCACATCTATGTGCCGTTGATCCCAACGATCTTTATCCAGATGGTCCGGGTGACTGTGGAAGACCGCAACGGAGCTGCGGTTGCTCAGGCAGAAGCGGCTCTGAAGCAGGCGATGGCTATCTTCGAGGCAAACATCAAAGGTCCGTATTTCGGCGGTGATGCACTCAATCTCGTCGACTACCAGGTTGGCGGCCTTTTGTACCGGTACTACGAGCTGGATTTCGATCGTGCGGATCTCCCGCAACTGAAAGCCTATTATGACCGGCTGTGTGAGCGGAAAGCCTATCAGGAGAACATCATGATCGACTTTTCCGCCATGAAGGTTCCTGGCGCTTGAGTTCCTAAAGCGCTTAAACCCAACGAGGCTTCAGGAAAACCTGGAGCCTTTTTTGTGTGCTGGATGCAGGTCCTTTTTGGCACTGCTGCACTTTTCGGCTGCGCTTGAACATGCAATCACTTGCACAACACTAATAGGCTGTTGCCAGAGGGGAGACACGGGAATGAAGTTGTTGCGGCATGGGGCCCCAGGCGCCGAAAAACCAGGTCTTCTGGACAAGGACGGCAAGATCCGCGATCTCACGGGCATTGTTCCGGATATCGCGGGTGCGGTTTTGTCAGATGCCGGTCTTTCGGCCCTTCGCGGCATTGACGTAGAGAAGCTGCCGGAAGTCACACCCGGAACGCGTCTCGGTCCCTGTGTTGCCGGAACAGGCAAGTTCATCTGTATCGGTCTGAATTACGCAGATCACGCGGAAGAGGCCGGTATGGATGTGCCGCCGGAACCGATCATTTTCATGAAGGCAACCAGTGCGATCTGTGGTCCGAACGATCCCACTTTATTGCCGCGCGGCAGCGAAAAGACGGACTGGGAAGCTGAACTGGCTGTCGTGATCGGCAAGACCGCGAAATACGTCGATGATGCGGACGCCATGGACCATGTGGCCGGATATGCGGTGGCCAACGACATATCGGAGCGCAGCTATCAGATTGAGCGGTCAGGCCAGTGGACCAAAGGCAAGTCCTGCGACAGTTTTGGCCCGGTCGGGCCGTGGCTGGTCACACGGAACGAGGTCGCCGACCCGCAAGATTTGAACATGTGGCTGACAGTAAATGGCGAGAAGCTTCAGGACGGGTCGACCCGGACGATGGTGTATTCCGTGGCGTATCTTGTCTCCTACCTCAGCCGGTTCATGACGCTGCATCCGGGCGACATCATTTCCACTGGCACACCTCCGGGTGTCGGCATGGGCATGAAACCGCCGCGCTATCTGAAAGCCGGTGACGTTGTGGAACTCGGTATTGAGGGCCTCGGCTCCCAGCGGCAGGACGTTGTTGCGGACTGACGTTTCCTGGTTTGCACAGGCTCGGTCTAGAGCTTCCGGAAGTAGCTCAGAGTTTCTTTAAGACGCTGGAGCCGGGCACTTAAAAAGCCGGTTCCACCTTGTCTCGACATTTCTTCGGTATAAGCCGGATAGGCGATCTTGAAGGAGGCCGGCACCTTCTCCGTGCAGTTCTCGCCGAAGGTCGGCATCTGGGCGCGATATTCCGTTAAGAAACGATCGGCAACGTCCTGAAGGGTGGCAGCCTGGTCACCGGGCAGGTTTGCAAATTCTGTCTGCGGTATGGGCTTTCCCGAAAGTGTGCCGTAAACAACCGCTGCCATGAACGAGTTGCCCAAAGGTGTCAGGTGGACACTGTCACTGAACAATGCGGCAAGGATTTCCTGCGCGGACATGTCCTTGAAACCCGGTAGTCCACCTGGTGTTGAGACCAGCTGGTCCACCAGGTCGGCCAATGCCAGCGACGCCGGGACTAGCATGATCCTGTCGTCTCGGCCGTCCTTTGCGAGCCCTGCGTTTACGGTTGCAATTGCGCATTGCCAGATTGGCCAGGCCTCGTGTTCATAAGCGATCCATGAAGATGGGTCTTCAAGGTTCGCAACATCAAGCCAGGGCGCGTAGAAATAGCTTTGCCCGTTCGGATTGTGCGCATGAAATACATCCTGGTAGGCGCGGAGAAACCTAGGGGTTTCCTGCCACAAAAGAGAATCGAGCAGACGGTGTTGTTCGGTGATCAGGAGTACATCATAGGGCTCGGTTTCATTTGCAGAACTGGGCGAAAGTTCGTCCCGGACGTTGATAGGGGCACCGTCCTTATCCGTGCCGTAACCGTATCCGGACCATGGCGACTGGCCGTCCGGTCCATGGCTGCGCTGTTTGATCGAAGATCCGCCGATATGCTGCATGTTCCAAGTGACCGGTTGTCCGGAACTCTCGGCAATTGCTGCCAGCATTTCCGGCATAGGACGATCGGTCAGGCTGTGACCGGAAATGAAGATCTTTTGCACGGCTGGTGTCTCACCGTCTTCAGGCAGGGATGGAAAGCCGGTTGTCGTGAGCTCTTGTCCTCTGGAGAGGAACATGATCGCAACGGCAGCAATCGCAATCACAAATAGACCGCAGGCGATAGCAAGGACCAACTGGAAGCGTGTCATTAAGCATACTCTCGAATGAGGTCTGCCCTGTGGGCATAGAGGGTTTGTTCATCAAACCGTGATCCGTCGGCTGCGGCTGCCTTGATCAGCTGCGCCAGCTTGCTTCGGTTTTCATGTAGATCTTGGATTGTCGCACTTAATGCAGCCGGATCATTGAGCGGCGTACCGACGCCGCCGCCGTTCTGGCTCACAAGGTCATCCGAATAAGACGATTGATAACCGACGATCGGGCACCCGGAGACTAGCGCCTCAATCAGGCATCGGGGCGACTCCTGTGTCTTATGGCAATAGACGAAAAGATCGGCATCTCGCATTTCTGCGAGGATGGCGGCCCGGTCAGAAGAAAACCCCGGCAATTCTATGTGGGCGTCCATTCCCTGCGTTAAAATGCCCTGCTTCATGTCTTCCAGGAGAGGGCCGTCGCCGATCCACTTTGCTTGAAGCGGGACGCCCGATTGCATCGGCTTTGCGATGGCCTCGATCCAATCGAGCGGCCCCTTCATCTCCGAGGCGCGCCCCACATAGAGGATTTTGAGAGCGGCGCCGGATTGCACGCGTTCGGCTTTTTCTTCCAGCGCTGCCGCACTGATGAGGTCAGTGTACTGCGTGTGCACGTCATAAACACATTGCGGATTTGTCGAATGGTCCGCATAGGCATTCAGCGTATCCTGCCCCTGAAACAAACCCAGTTTGCTGTGCCGGATCAGATACTGATGGTACCGGACCATCACGGGCAGTGTTGCAACTTCCTTGATCCGCCGCTTGAGTGGTATCGCGGGAAGCGTTCTGCGAATGACATCGTGCTCGACCCGGTCAAACCAAACGGCATAGTCCCGGTTTTGCCTTATCGCTTCAAGAGCGGCCACGGCGGCCCAGTCACCAAACAGGTATCCGAGGGTGAAACACAAGTGATCTGCCTTGGCGATCTCTTCGCCAACCATCTTCCGGGTTGATTTATAGTCTTTGAAAAATCGTCCGATTTTATAGGCAAACGGGAGAGCAACGACCGTGAGTCGGTCGCGGCAGTCCAAGTCGGCAATATCGATCCAAGTGACTGAGGTATCGTCTTCTAAATCGGCCGGCTGCTCAATTCCCATATAAGTGACATGGCCGAAACTTTCGGCCCATCTGGCGAGCCCGGCGCAGGTCTGATCATCCAGCTGTAATCCCCTGGATCCTCTGCGCAACCGCACCGCTGTGACGAAAAGCACGCGTCCGCCGCGCTGGTCTGCGCTTCCGCTCATGACACAGCGCCTTTCTTGAATTGTTCAGAGTTGACACAAACCGCTGACACGACATGCCCGTTGTAAATCACCTGGCGTCCCCGAAATTTTGTCCCCTTGGCAAAGCCTGGGACTTTGCGCTGGAGCACTGCGAAGAAATCATGGCCATCAAATGTGATCTCCAGATCTTCAAACTCGAAAAACTCCTGCGTGAGCGGGTACTGCGCCTTGTAAGCACTTTCTTTGGCCGTAAACATTCGGAGCGCCTGGCGAGCCCTCTGGCTACTAGGCAGCCGGGCAAGCCATTTACGTTCGTTTGACGTACAAATGGTATCCCACATGTCTTCGTGGAGAGGTGAATCGGGCTCAATATCGAGCCCGATCGACAGGATATTATCCGTCTGCCGGGCGACCGCCGCGAGACACACTGTTTTGCAGTGGCTGATGGTGCCAGTCAAACCGCGGGGCCAGATCGGGCTGCGATCGGGACTTACACCGATAGCAGTTGGCCGGAAGCCAAGGTCTTGCATCGCTTTGCGGGCGCATGCTCGTCCGGCAAAGAACTCCGATCGGCGTGAGGGAACCGCGTTGGCCACATGGATTTCCTCATCTGCATATCCGGTCGGTTTTCCGCCGCGCGGATCACCCGCGGCGATCTGAACCCCGTCCGGAAAGAGAGCCCAAAGCATTGCGGTACAATCACCCCCGGTTCCCGGAGAGCGCTTGCCGTCTTGCGCTCAGCGCCGCGCGGCGCTTGGCCGCCCGGCTGGCAACTTCTCCGAGACGATCGTCAGCGCGTCCGGCGTCCATCAGGTGTCCGGCGAGGCCGCCAACGGTCGGAAAACGGAAGATGTCGGTGATTGTCAGATTTGGAGCCACACTGGCTTTCAGGTCCCGGTGGAGCTGGACCGCAAGCAGGGAATGTCCGCCAAGGTTGAAGAAGTTGTCGTTCTGTCCCACCTGACCCAGACCAAGAATGCGCTGATACGCGTCCGCGATGGATTTCTGCATGTCGCTCTCTGGCGCGACAAAAGTGCTTTGGGCCGTCTCGCGAACCGTTGCATCAGGCGCGGGCAGAGCCTTCCGATCAATCTTTGCATTTGGTGTGAGAGGGAAAGCCTCCAACACGACAAAATGAGCGGGAACCATGTATTCCGGCAATGTGTCTTGCAGCTCTGAGCGTAACACGTCTTCGTCGAGCGATCCGGACTGCGTCCGGACATAAGCGACCAACCGGACATCATCAACCCGGTCTTCGCGTGCAATGACAACGGTCTCGATCACGCCGGGATGCGCGGCAATTCGGGCTTCGATTTCACCAAGTTCGATCCGGTATCCCCGCACTTTGACCTGTTGGTCCGTTCGTCCAAGAAACTGCAGGCTGCCATCTTCAAGCCTGCATACGAGGTCCCCGGTACGGTACATTCGGCCAGGGGCAAACGGGTTTTTCAGGAAACGTTCTTCAGTCAGTTCCGGGCGCTGGAAATATCCGCGGGTTACGCCTTCACCGCCGATAAACAGTTCACCGGGTTGGCCAGGAGCTGCAGGCTGATTTCTGGCATCAAGCACGTAGAGCTGCGTGTTGGCAATCGGCCTACCGAGCGGAATGGTCTGCTCAGGAGCACCCACTTCTGCCGTCGATGACCAGATGGTTGTCTCGGTCGGGCCATACATGTTGGTGACCGAGGCTGAAGTGCACGTCCGAATGTCTTTCAGAAGCGACCCCGGGAACGGTTCCCCGCCGACGTAAAGATGACGGATGCTGGAAAACGCCGCGCGGTCTTCCTCGCGGGTGAGGAACATACGTGCCATGGACGGCGTGCACTGCATGTGGGTGACGTTGTGGCGCGCAAGGTCCACGGCGAGGCCCGCGCCGACCGGGGACGCTTGCTTGACCGGTATTTGAACCTCACCTGCATTAACGCGTCGGATGGCCTCGGCCAAGGGCTTCAAACGGTCTAGAGCGATGTCCTGAGACACGCCAAAATCGATCAGGCAGGCAACTTCGTTTACACCGATGGCACTGATTTGTTCGATACGCTTGAGCGCATCGGAGACCGTTCCAAACAGCCCGCTGTCTTCAAAGTAGCGGAGGAACGCAAACTCCAGGATCGCGTCCAGCTCGTCTTCTGAAAGCGTCTGCAGGTCGATATCCATCGGATTGCTGGCGCCTTCCGGCTTCTTGAAGGCCGGAAACGCCCAGGCGTATTGCTTGATCAACGCTGCCGCACTGCGCAGATATTCCTTCATTGGACCACGCGCGCGGTCCATCACCTCATTCCGGTCCTCTCCGAGAAGCGTGTGCAGCATCAGGGTGACCTTGTAGTCATCCGGATTGCGGCCACATTCAATAAGGGTGTCCCGATAGATCTTGATCTTGCCAGCCAGCTCATCGATGGATTGCCCAAGAAGGTGGGTCAGAACGTTGGCCCCGTTGCGGGCTGCATCCCGATAAGTCTCCGGGTTTCCAGCTGTGGTCAGCCAGACCGGCAACTCGTTTTGAACGGGTCTTGGCTGCGTGACGACGCTGACGGTCTTGTCGCCGGCTTCAAAGTCCACGGCGTCTCCGCGCCAGAGTTTCCGGACGGTCTCAATGTCCCGGTACATGGCCGCCTTATTGTTCGGCGGCCTGTTTTCCGGGCGCAGCACAAAGTCTTCGGGCATCCAGCCGGACGCAAAGGCAAGGGCAACCCGGCCGTTGCTGAGGTTGTCGATCACAGACCACTCCTCGGCAACCCGTGCCGGGTGGTGAAGGGGAAGCACGCAGCTGCCGGCGCGGATGGACAGGTTCTTGGTGACGGCCGCAACTGCCGCACCTGAAACGGACGGATTGGGATAAAGACCACCGAAGGAATGAAAGTGGCGCTCTGGCGTCCATACCGATTTGAAGCCGTTTTCGTCGGCAAATTTGGCGCCTTCCAAAAGCAGCTTGTAGAGATCGCGGCCAGCGCCTTCATTGTAGCCCCAGAAAAACAGCCCAAAATCGACGCTTGCCGTTTTCCCTGAGCCTTGCGCCTCAGGTGTTGTGCTGACCTGCGAGGTTGCTGTTTCAGAGGAATGAATGACGACCTTGAAGCCGCGGGTCAGGGTCCAGAAAAGTTCGAGAACGGAGATGTCGAAGGAAAGACTTGTGACAGCAAGCCATGCCGGTTGTTCTTGCTGGTCGAATTCAATGCGATCATCCATTCCGGCAAAGAAATTGACGACATTCCGATGCTCAACCATTACACCCTTCGGCCGGCCGGTCGAGCCTGACGTGTAGATCACATAAGCGAGATTGTCTGATTGAACGCTACTTTGCGGCTGTTCTGCTGAGGCAACGCGCGCCAGAACATCCTCGATAAACAAGGTCTGTACTCCGGGCGCAGCAAGCGGCTCTGGAAGTGCTCGGCTGGACAGGATGACCGCTGCACCACTGTCTTCGACCATGTAGGTCAGGCGATCTTTCGGGAAGTCGGGATCGAGTGGAACGTAAGCAGCACCAGATTTTAAAATACCAAGTGCGCCGCAGACCATCTCAATGGACCGGGGTATGTTCAATCCGACAAGCTTGTCCGGTCCGGCGCCAAGCGTTTGCAGTTCAATGGCAACGCGATTTGCGCGACCGTTTAGCTCCCGGTAGCTGATGGACTGATCGTGCAGAGCAACTGCCGGAGCGTCCGGCGTCGCCTCAGCCTGATGTTCGATCATCTGATGAACGCAGATCTCCAGATCCACATCCGTGGCAGAGGCGTTCCAACGATAAAGAACAAGGTCGCGCTCGTCAGCGGACATCATGGCGATATCGGCAGCCACTTGTTCTTTGTCAGACAGGGCAGCGGCAACGAGTTCAACGCGCTTGGCATATTGTTTTGCTGTATCGGCGGAGACCCGCGATGGATCGAAGATCAGCGCAGCCTTACCCTGGACAGAAACGCTAAATGTCAGCGCACAGTCGGCCAGAAGCTCCGGCCGCGTGTTTGCTGCTTCGGTTTCAACAATTCCGATTGTATATGCTGGCCGCGCCATCCCAGGCACACGGGAGAACAGATCGGATAGCGGAGCAGTCCTGTCCCGCAATTGCGCTAGCTTGGCATTGGTGTCGTCACAAAGAGCGCTTAAGGGCCGCTGCCAATCGATATTGATCGGAAATGGAAGGCTTTCCGAAAAATGGCCAGGAAACCGGTCCGCGACCGCCGCGCTCTTTGGTCCGAGATAAGCGAGACCAAAATTGTCCTGTCCCGAGAACCTCCCGATAAATAGGGCGATTGCCGCAACTGTGTCCTGCGGTGCCATCAAAGAGGGAAGTGACAACGGCAGGACTTCTGGCGCAGCCCCCCTTTCAACATCGTCCTTGATCCCGAGAAGGCTCGGTATCTCGAGCGTTTTGATCGTTGCAATGACTGCGTCTTCATGACGGACGGCATCGAAGACTGCGGCATCAAGGACAGCCGCTTCTTCATCAGAATAGAGAGGCAATTGCTCATTGAGAGTTACGGACTGTGCCAGATTTGCGTCCGAGCTAATCGCAAAACCGTCCAGCAAAATCGGTTGGTCGCCGGTGGCAACAAGCACGCCGTCTGGGCCGGTCTGCAGAACAGCGCCTGCGGGCCCATTTGGGGTGCCGGGCGGCGGTAAATCGAGCTTGGAAATCTTGAAAAGACCGCGATTGGTTCGCAGCTTTGGTGCGACCAGCGGGTTCGCGTACCCCTCTCCGAAGCTAAGGGCCCGAAAGAGCCGCGACAGCTCCTCTGATGTCCGGGATAGGTCGAGAGTTCCGGACAGCGCCGGGCGCTTGTTTTTTCCGAAGTAGCTGCGTTTTGAAAAATCCTGCGCAATTCCGTTGAGCGTATTGCCGTCTATTTTGGCGATGAGATCGACAAAACTTGCGTACCCGGCCTCAAAGCATTTGGCATTTAAGGTAAGGCTGGTCTCGTCGGGGCTGATATCAAAGTCAGCTTGCGTGTAGATCCGGCCCTTGTCCGCACCCGACGCTATCTCATGCCAGGTGACACCGAAGCGCTGTTCACCATTGAGGATGGCCCAGGCTGGCGCATTGAGGCCTGCGTATCGAGGCAGGGGGCCATCGTGAAAATTCACCGCACCGGATCGCGCCTGTTGCCAAACGGTATCGGGAAGCATCCTCAGATTGGCAATGCTAAACAGCCAATCAAAGTGATAGTCTGCTGTGGTTTCCTCAAGAGAGCTGCCCCAATCGGCCGCTGGAATGCTGTGCGACGACGCCCAATTCCGAATTGCCGGGTTGGAGGATATGACCGCAACGATGCGGTGACCACGTTCTTTCAGGTGTTCGCCACACTGAACTAGAAGGGATTCATCGCCTATCAGGAGACAATCGAGCATTTAAGTTCCCTTGGATGACGCATAACTGGGCAGCAGCAAATTCTTTGTAAAAGAGCACGCAGACTAGTTTGCATATATCCTCGAAGAACCCGTTAATTCATCCGAGAATTTACGGATGTTTGTCTGAATTTTCATAATACACGCGTGAGAAAGTCCATTTATTAATATTTGTTAAGATTTGATCCCGGAGTTTACGCTTATTTTGGTGATCAAGCTCGGGTCACGTGAAACCAGCTTTTCGTATGCCTCTCTCAGTCGGCCTAACACTATGCTAAATATTTACAGGTATGGTCCGCTCAATAATTTGAGGCGAAGTCCCGTTTCCGGAATCTTGAAATGACAATAGGATCAACCGATGCCGGCCTGAATGATGTTGCAATCGTCGGGATGGCTCTTCGTGTTCCAGGCGCACGGAATACCGGCGAATTCTGGGAAAATCTCAGAAACGGTGTTGAATCGGTGCGCACGCTGAGCGACGCGGAACTTGAAGCATCTGGCGAAGATCCGGTGAAGGCCGCACAGCCGAATTACATTCCCCGAACGGCAGATATTCCAGATATGGAGCTGTTCGATCCGGAGTTTTTCGGGCTGAGCCCTAAGGAAGCCGCGATCATGGATCCGCAGCACCGCCATTTTCTCGAGTGTGCCTGGGAAGCGATCGAAGATGCCGGGCGTCCGCCGGAATCCATCGAAGGTCCTGTTGGGGTTTATGCCGGCTGCGGCATGGGCAGCTATTTCTATTTCAACGTTTGCAGTGACCGGCAGCTGATGGATCAGGTGGGCATGTTCCTGCTTCGTCACACAGGCAACGACAAGGACTTTCTGGCGACACGCGCCTCTTACGCTTTCGATCTCAAAGGCCCGAGTGTCAACGTCCAGACAGCCTGCTCAACGTCCCTTGTTGCGGTCCACTACGCCTGTCAAAGCCTGTTGAACGGCGAAACCGATATGGCATTGGCCGGTGGAGTGACCATCGATCTGCCGCATCGCCGTGGATACTTTTTCCAGGATGGCGAAATCCTGTCACCGGACGGACATTGCCGTCCGTTCGATCATCGGGCTGCTGGCACGATCTTTGGCAGCGGCGTTGGGGTTGTTGTCCTGCGGCGTCTTGAGGATGCGATTGCCGACGGCGACAACATCCATGCTGTGATCAAGGCATCTGCCATCAACAACGATGGTCACAGCAAGGCGGGTTACCTTGCGCCGAGCGTGACCGGGCAGGCGGAAGCGATCATCGAGGCGCAGGCGCTCGGCGGGATCGAAGCCGACACCATTCAGTATGTCGAATGCCATGGAACCGGCACATATCTCGGCGATCCGATTGAAATCGAAGCCCTGACCCAGGCGTTTCGTCAAAGCACAAACCGAACGGGATATTGCCGTGTCGGTTCCGTGAAATCTAACATTGGTCACCTCGATACAGCTGCCGGTGTTGTCAGCCTGATCAAGGCCTCATTGGCGCTTAAGAATGGCGAAATACCGCCAAGCCTCGGCTACGAAAAGCCCAATCCATCGATCGATTTTGCTAACAGCCCGTTTGTCGTCAATGACACGCTGACCCCCTGGCCGATAGGCGTCGGCCCTCAGCGGGCCGCTGTCAATTCACTTGGCGTTGGCGGAACAAACGCCCACGTCATTTTGGAAAAGGCGCCGA
Organism: Roseibium sp. R5; assembly: GCF_055755305.1. Classification (NCBI taxonomy): domain Bacteria; kingdom Pseudomonadati; phylum Pseudomonadota; class Alphaproteobacteria; order Hyphomicrobiales; family Stappiaceae; genus Roseibium; species Roseibium sp. R5. The sequence continues at coordinate 822,781 of NZ_CM146910.1, read as the reverse complement.
TGGTTGCCGATGACAGCGGGCGGTTTGACGATGAACCCCAACTCATCCTCTTGTCGGCCAAGGCAAAAAAGGGGCTAGCGGACACTGCCGCCCATCTTGCGAATGCCTTGGAAAGTGATCCGGCATTACCTCTGGCCAGCATGGCCGAAACGCTTTTCAATGGCCGGAAGCCGTTCGAACACCGTCAGATCTCGGCGGTGCGTGGGCGCGCTGATGCGATTGCCGTCTTGCGCGGTGAGCAGCCCAAGAGGCTCGCCCATCATCAGGCAGGAGATCATCCTTGCACGGCAACGTTCCTCTTTCCGGGGGGCGGGGCGCAACATCCCGGCATGGCCCGGCGGCTCTATCAGGAAGACAGTTCATTCCGTCAGTCTGTCGATGAAGGTTTGGCTTTCCTTCCCAATGAGACGGCCGCCCGGATCCGGGAGCTCTGGTTCCCACCGGAGGGCTCCGATCTTGAGAAGGCGGCCGAGGAGTTCCTGACGCCGTCCCTGCAATTGCCGGCCATCTTGATCCTGGAGGTTACGCTGGCTCGCTTGTGGATGAACTGGGGCGTTCAACCGACCGCATTGATCGGCCATTCCATGGGCGAGAATACAGCGGCCTGTATCTCTGGGATCCTCAGTTATCGCGACGCTGTTGGCCTCGTTCATCTCCGCGGCAAGCTCTTTGACACAGTCGACCCAGGCGGAATGCTCAGTATCCCATTGAGTGAGACCGAAGTCCGGGCGCTGATGCCGGAATCTCTCGATATGGCTTCCGTAAACGCGCCGGAGCTTTGCGTTGTTTCCGGGCGGGACGAGGATCTGGAAGACTTTCAGAAGGCGCTTCTGGAAAAAGACATCGATGCAACCCGGATCGCCATCGATATAGCGGCTCATTCGCGGATGCTCGAGCGGATCCTGCCCGAGTTTGAACAGTACTTGCGCAGCATTGCACTCAATCGGCCGCAGATCCCGATCATGTCCAATCTCACCGGAGACTGGCTCACTGATGCGGAGGCCCGTGATCCATCTTATTGGGTCCGGCATCTGCGCTCGACTGTTCAGTTCGGCGCCGGCATGACCCGCCTGAGTGCAGATCCGAACCGGGTTTACATTGAAGTTGGTCCGGGAAAGACCCTGTCCTCGCTGGCCAAGCTGCAAGCGGACGTGGCCGCCAATCAGGTCTTCAATACGCTGCCGCATGCCGACGATGATGCGGATGACCGGCTTTCTTTCCTGACTGCAGCCGGATGGTGCTGGGCCACAGGCTTGAAGGCGGATGTTGCCCGTTGCTGGCAGGACTTTGGCCCCAAGCGCGTTTCGCTGCCACCTTATGCGTTTCAGCGGCAACATTATTTTGTCGAGCGCAGTGTTGCGCAGGGCGGTCAGGCCGGGACAGATACTCCTATCTTGCGCCAAAAGGACTTGCGGGACTGGGGGTACCGTCCGGCCTGGAAACGGTCGGTTCCAGATCTTGTCATAGACGGGGACAAGGAGCCTCGGTCCTGGCTGGTTTTCCTCGATGATACCGGCACCGGAAAACAGCTTGCCGGCAGGTTGAAGAGCGCAGGGCATCAGGTGACCACCGTTCAGCGCGGCGATGTGTTCGCCAAGGTTGACCCGCACACTTACATCCTGTGCAGCGAGGAAGGCAGATCGGGATACGATGCTCTGGTGGCCGGGATCCTCGAGGATGGCCGCTTTCCCGGCAACATTGTGCACGGTTGGCTGTTGACGCAGGACGAAAGCCACCGGCCCGGTTCCAACTTCTTTGAAAGAATGCAGGAAGACGGCTTTTACAGTCTGCTTTACCTCGCCCAGGCGCTTGATGAGCAATCTGCCATCGAAGAGGCGCACCTTACCGTTTTGGCAAACGGAATGATGCGCGTTGGGCACGAGCCCGTCGTGTATCCGTCCAAATCGACAGTGCTCGGTCCGGTTCAGGTCTTGCCAAAAGAGCTTTCCGGCCTCTCGGTTCGCTTGATTGACTTTGATATCTCAGCGGCTGCGAACAATCAGCTGCACGTGGGGGCGCTCGACGATCTGTGGGACGAGCTTTTCGCAAAAGCGTCCAGTGAGATTGTAGCCTATAGGGGAAGCCGCAGGTGGCAGCGTATCCATGAGCGTTTGCCCTTGGAAGACGGGCAATTCGAAGGGCACTTCCAAAAGGGCGGCACTTATCTCATTACCGGTGGTCTTGGCGATCTGGCGATGATTTTCGCAAAGGCCCTTGTTGAAGACCATGATGCCAACATCGTTTTGGTCGGACGCCGCAGCCTGCCGGAGAAGCAGGATCGGGAAACCTATCTGCAGACGCATTCCGGTGAGGATCCGGGTGTCCGAGCGTTGGTCCGTCTATCTGAACTTGAGGCGCTGGGGGGGAAGGTGCTTTATGTTCCTGCTGATGTTACCAACCCGGAAGAGATTGGCGCAGCTGTTGCCGCAGCAAAGGCCCGGTTTGGGGCAATCAACGGCGTGCTTCATACAGCCGGCATTGTCGATGATGATCTCGTCCAACTGAAGACCCTTGAAAATACGCAGCACGTTCTTGCGCCTAAGGTTCAGGGCACGCGCGTTCTGGACATGGTGTTTGCCGACGAACCGTTGGATCTGATGGTGCTGTTTTCGTCAACCAGCACGGACACTGCGCCCATTGGCCAGGTCGATTACGTCGCTGCCAATGCGTTTCTGAACGCCTATGCCGAGAGCAAGAGCGGGGACAAGGGCCGCAGGACGGTTGCGGTTCACTGGGGCATCTGGAGCGAGATTGGTCTGGCCGCGCGGGCGGTTTCGGGTGAGGCGGCTGTTTCAAAGACGGCAACAACGTTTGGGGCGGCCAAGGGCCCCTTGTTCGAGCGCTGGATAACTGATGCTTCCAACACGCGCTGGCTGGAATTCACTGCCAGCACGCAAAAGCACTGGATGTGGAATGAGCACAGGCTCGTTTCAGGCGATGCGATCCTGCCGGGCACCGGGTACATCGAGCTGATCGCGCAAGCCTATTCGGAACTGGATTTTGACCAGCGCCCGGATATCCGCAATCTTGTGTTCTTTAAGCCGCTTAGCCTGGAAGACGGTCAGCCTCGCAACATACGGGTCCGTTTCGAGGCTCAGGGAAATAGCACCTTGAAAGCTATTGTCGCGGCAACTGAAAAAGATGATCCGTCCGCCGAGATCGAGGTTTACGCTGAAGCTCTGGTTTGTCCGCTCAAATCTGTCCCACTGTCTGTGCAACTTGAAGACCTTCAAGCTCCGGCGCGCTGGACAGATGTCCGAAAAGCACCAGAAGGCGGGACAATGCCGTCAGCTCAGGCGCATCATATCAAGTTCGGACCGCGATGGGATGTCTTGCGCAGTCTGTCGCTTGGGCGCGGTGAAGCGCTGGCACGCCTGACGTCCCCGGCTGGCTTCGAGGCAGATTACACGGAAACAACTCTTGCTCACCCCGGTCTTCTCGATATTGCGACCGGCTGTGCCATGGAACTTATCGAAGGCTTCAAGAGTTCAGGTGTTCTTTGGGCGCCCGTTTCCTACTCCGCGATACGCCTTTATGAACCGCTGCCATCCGATGTGATCGCCCATGTACGTTTTGTCGATGAGAATGCTTACGGCGACGGTTTCGGCAGTTTTGACATTACCGTCATGCGGCCGGATGGAACGGTTGTACTTGAAGCTGATCGTTTGACAGTAAAACGCCTGTCCAATGACACCGGGTTTGCAAAGGATTTGAAAACCGCGGCAAGCCAGGATGCTGCTGCGCTCTACAAACTGGCAGCGCAAGTCAAGCAAGGCATTCCACCCGAGCAAGGATTTGAGACCCTGCAAAGGGCTTTGGCGACCGGCCAAACACAGCCGATTATCTCGACCATGCCGCTGGATCTGCTCATAAGAAATGCCGAGGCCGAGGCGCAAGCGCGAGATGTCCAGGAGGGACAGCTCTTTGAGCGTCCGGACCTTGACAGTGCCTACGAGGCACCGCGCAATCCGCTTGAGATCAAGCTGGCTGAATTCTGGTCTGAGCTGCTCGGAATTGAGAAGATCGGTGTTCACGATGATTTCTTTGATATCGGTGGGCATTCACTCATCGCGGTCCGCCTGTTCCGGATGATCCGCCAGACTTACGGCGTCGACCTGCCCATGTCCGTCCTGTTCGACGCTCCGACAATTGCCGAATGCGCCGAGCTGCTGGCATCACATGGTGTTGCCAGTGACGGGGATGCTTCTGCGGAGGTAAAACCCGAACAAACTGCGAAAGCCGATGAAACGGTGCATTTGGTCTCGATGAGCAAAGGCCCGGGAACGGGGGCGACGCCCTTGTTCATCTGTGCTGGCATGTTCGGCAACATCCTGAACCTGCGTCAGCTGGCCCTTCTCGTTGGGCGCGACCGGCCAGTCTATGGACTTCAAGCCCGTGGCCTTTTCGGAAATCAAGAGCCCCACGAAACCTTCGAAGAGATGGCGCGGGATTACCTCGCTGAAATCCGCCAAGTCCAACCTCACGGCCCGTACATCCTCGGTGGTTTCTCAGGTGGCGGGATCGTTGCTTATGAAATGGCGCAACAGCTTGCGGCGCAAGGGGAAGAAGTTGCCGAAGTCATTCTGCTGGACACGCCTGTCCCTGAACAGGTTCACCTGTCGCTCGTCGATCGCGTGATGATTAAGTGGCAGGATCTTCAAAAGAATAAGACAAAGTTTTTCAGTGTTTGGTTGCGCAACCGGAGAGAGTGGCGCGCTCGAACAGAAGCTCAACAGAATGCGGCTGGGGATCAAGCAACCGCAGAAAGTTTTAACAACGAACGGATCCGTTTAGCTTTCATGCGGGCGCATGATGGATATGAAGTTCGACCATATAACGGGCCGGTTGTCCTGTACCGGCCAAAAGCTGAGGTTCTCTATCAAATTTCCGGCGGCCGCCGTCTTCAGGATGGTCTGAACATTCTTCGCGAAGACAACGGCTGGTCGCCGTTTGCATCAAAACTGTCGATTGTCGAGGTGCCCGGAGATCACGATTCCATGGTTCTCAATCCGAGTATTCAGGTGCTCGCCAGTAGAATGAGAAAATCCTTGGAAGCAAGGACGGCGGCGGCAATTGGCTCTGACAAGGCCGGGATTGCGGCAGAGTGATGCTGGACCAGGTGGTGCTAGTGAAAACCGGTCCTGTCGCAGATCAGGAGTAATCCCGGCGGTTTGTAATTGGCCGACCGGCGATCAGGTCTTCGTAATACGGGACAGTCAGCGCTGCCTTGCGATCCCAGGTAAAGCAGTCTGTAGCGTACTCTACGGCTGAATTGGCCTTTGAAAGCTGGTCGGCTGGTTTGGTCACAGCCTCTTCCATCGCGTGCTGATAGCCGGCGACCATCTCATCGAGGGTGTTTAGTTCGATTCGAAAGCCGCGATCCTCAGATACGAGATCACCCGGCGCGCCATAGTTGGTGACGAAATTCACACAGCCTGACGCCATTGCTTCGACCACCACGCCCGCGCCAAGTTCGCGGATTGAAGGAAAAACGAACCCGTCTACGGATCGGAAAAACCGACCGACGTCCTTCTGCTCTATCCAGCCGTGAAAGATGACGCTATCGCCCCGCCCTGTTTGCTCGACGACCGCTTCTAGCCGTTCCCTTTCAGGGCCGTCACCGACTATATGCAGTTTGTGCTCTGCCAGGATGGCGCTTTCACAAAAGGCCCGAACGGCCACCTCCGGAACTTTGTAGGGTACCAGCCGCCCGATGAATGCGAAGTTGTACGGTCCTTCTCCGGAAAATGCAGGCGTCCGGTCCGTTGCATCAAACCATTCAGGGTCGAAGCCGACTTCAGGAAAGCTCACGACCTTCGAGGCCGCGCCGTCTGGTAAATCCCTTGCGGTATGATCAAAAGCAGCCAGGATCAGTGCGGCATTTCTGTACGTTGCAGAAGAATAGGGCAGGTATTTGTAGAAGTTCCGGAGTACCCGCGCCCGTTCTTTTTCCCGTGTCTGTTCGGAGCGGAACTCTTTTGGCCAGTCCAAATTGCCGTTCAAGGGACCAATGACAAACGGAACCGGCGATTTGCTCGCGATATAACTGGGCATTGTGGGCGACATGGGTGTGATCCGGTGCACCAAATCAAATTCGCCGGATTGCAGCTCGTCCTTGAAGGTTTTCCAAACCTCCCACTCAAAAGCAAGGTATGTCGGATAGTGAAAAATCGTTCCAAGCGACCATGCCACCTTCCCGCCACCTCTGATCCAGGTTGAGAAGCGGTGGATTGGTTTTGCCACGTATTCATTATCGACATAGCGGAAGTCGGCGCCTTTTGATCGCGGATCCTTTTCGATGTTTTCCCTGTTTCGGACGTGGGTGGCGATGGTCACATCACAGAATTTTGCCAAGGAAAGCGCATACTTGTATCCAACAACCGGAAGCGAGGGCCAATTCGGATTACAATCATCAGCAAGGATCAGAACACGGGGTTTCTTCAATTATAACTCCTGGGACGGACACTTAGTCACTTAGCTGAAATCCTGCGGACACGCTGTTTCTGATCGGTTTTGAACCAAAACCAATTACTTCATCGTACTGGCGGATTTGTGCCGCCATTTCAAAAACATCCAAATGATTTTGGGGCCATCCCAAAGATAACGCCGCCACATCCGTTTCGGGTTGGCCAACAAACGGAAAGCCCACTCCATTCCGCAGGCGCGAACCCATTCCGGTGCTCGCTTTTGCCGGTCAGTCAAAAAATCAATACTTGCACCGACACACAGGCCGATACCCGCGGCGCTGCCTCGGCGTTTCAGATCCTGGGCAAAAAACTCTTGCTTCGGAAAAGACAGGCAAATCAGGTAAATGTCCGCATCGCAGGTCTCAGTAGCTGTCAGAGCTTTCTCCCAATCTTGTGCGCCTCGGTCCATGAAGCCAGACGGGATGTACTGCAAATCCACCCCCGGATACCTGTTTCGCAGTATCTCTATCTGGGAGAGATCGGGGCCGACAACGGCGAAACGCAAGTTTTGAGCTTTGGGATCCGCCAGAAGGTCCTGCACAATATCGGCACCAGGATAAACCCTGAGATTCATTTTCTGGGAATTCGCCAGGCGGCTCAAGATCTTGCTGTCGCAGACCTTCCAGAATGCGTCTTTATAAGCCGATGCTACCTCGTCATCGCGTTCCAGAAGGATGACATGATAGACGTTTGGAGTGACGAAATATTCGAACGTCTGAGGCTTCGAATTCAAGATGAGCGACAACCAATCGGCCTGCTTGCCAATATCGAATTCCAAACCGATGAACTGGAGTTTGGAGAACGGTGAGGCAGGTGCTGCGGTCAGCGAATCCTCAGGTTTTTGCTCAGAACGGTTCGGCATATGGCTCGTCGGATGTCGGTTGAATCCTGCGATCATGAAATCTCAGAAATCTCAATATGTTGCGTATATGTGATCGAGATTAACAAACTGCAGGCGGGTCTGCTTTTTGATCAAAAAAGATCAATTTTTTAACCTGCTGAAAGATATACAGTCTTTGAGCCATCTTCAATCAGATCGCGAATGAATTCTTAACAACTTGCTACCTCGGTTCTAGACCGAAAAGCACAGTTCCATGACGTAACGAGTTGGAAAATGCATGCGTATGTGTGACGGAGCTACTCGCTCGATCTATGAGGCGATCTCAACCGTTTTTCGAGGGGCCTAGCCCAAGTGGCGATTACGCAAAAAAAAGCGATGACCGGTGCGATTTGGACAATCGCTTCCTTTGGTGGAACGACAGGAATACGTTTCGTCTCCAATGTGGTGTTGTCGCGCCTTATCACGCCGGAAATCTTCGGCATCGCAATGGTGCTTTCAACGTTCAGATCAGGCATCGAACTGCTGACCGACGTGGGCATTGCACAGAACGTCGTCCGCAGCCGAAACGCCGATGATCAGTCTTTCCAAAACTCTGCCTGGACATTGCAATTTGTCAGGTCTCTCATTCTGTGTTCGATACTGTCGATCGCGGCCTACCCGTTGGCAAATCTATATGAGATACCGTCAACAGCTATTCAGCTGAGCGCGGTAACGATCATTTTTCTTGGTTTGTCTTCGACGTCTATCTTTTATCTGCAGCGGAATTTGCAGTTTGGACGTGCGAATATGTTCGAGCTGTCATGTGATTTTGTCACGGCGGTTTTGATCATCTTTTTCGCCTATATGAGCCCGACAATTTGGTCGATCCTGATTTCGGGCCTTTTCGCGGCTGTGTTTCGGGTCGGGCTCAGCTATCTCTTACCGAGAGCGCGAAACTGGTTTGAGTGGAACCGGGTGCATGTGCGCGAGATTTTTTCCTTCGGAAAATGGATGTTTTTATCGTCCTTATTGTCATTTCTGTGCATGAACTTCGACAAACTGTTTTTGGCCAAGACCATTCCTTTGGCGACTGTCGGCATCTATGCCATCGCCCGAACAATAGCAGACCTACCGGCATTTTTGGCCGGAAGGCTGGGGTATTCGCTTATCTTCCCCATGGTTTCCTCGCAGCATGCAGCTACCCGTACTGAGATAAGATCAGGCCTTTTGGCACTCAGAACAAAACTATTGACGCTCGCGGCCCTCGGGGTTGCTTGTGGCATCGCCTTTTCCGATGTGGCGGTGTGGATCATATACGATCCGCGCTATTCCGATGCAGGCTGGATCCTGGCCATGCTGCTCATCGGAACCTGGGGCGCAATTCTGTCCGCTTTTTCAGAATACACGCTCTTGGGCCTCAGCAAGCCGGTCTACGGTGTTGTGGCAAACGCTTTGAAGCTGGCTGGAATTCTTCTTTTGCTTCCCATTGGCTATCAATGGATGGGACTTCCTGGGGCATTGATCGGCTTGGCGGTTGGTGAGGTCGTTCGGTATTTTCCGCTTGCAATTGGGTCTGTTCGGGAAAGGACATCCTTTCTTTTGCATGATCTGGCGATGACTGCGATTGTTGTCGCGGCGACGGCTGGTTTGATGTGGGGCAGGAGTGCGGCGGGTTACGGCACCTCGCTCGACGCCGTTTTGCCGCTCCTTTCCGCTGGCGGAGTGTAATGGAGATGGGCCAGCGCAGATGACTATTGGGATCGTGATCATTGGCCGCAACGAAGGGGAGCGGTTCCAGAACTGCATAAGATCCCTTCAGGGGGTGTCTGATCGGGTCGTGTATGTCGATTCCGGATCGACAGACAATAGCGTCAGCTGGGCTAAGGAAGCAGGTTTTCAAGTTGAAACTCTGCCAGCAGACCGCCCGTTCACGGCAGCCCGTGCCAGGAATGCAGGCTATCGCAGGCTTGTTCAACAGTTCCCGGATACCGTTTTCATCCAGTTCATGGATGGTGACTGCCAATTGAATGCCGGTTGGTTAGATGCCAGCTTGGATTTTCTGAAAAATCACCCCGAAGTCGCAGTTGCTTTTGGTCGTCGGCGGGAACAATTTCCCGACGCCACCATCTACAACACCATGTGCGACTTAGAATGGAATACTCCGATTGGCGAGCGACAGGAGTGCGGTGGAGACTGCCTGATCCGCAGGGCAGCTTTCGACGAAGCTGGCGGATACCGTGATGACTTGATCGCGGGTGAAGAACCGGAAATGTGCCTGCGGTTGCGGGAGAAGGACTGGAGGATCTGGCGGCTTGATGCCGAAATGACCCTCCACGATGCCGACTTACATTGTTTTTCCCAATGGTGGAAACGCTCGGTTCGAGCAGGGCACGCATTCGCTGAGGTTTCTTGGCGGCACCGGAACTCACCGAAGAGGATCTGGCAACGCAACGTTTTCCGGGCGGTTCTTTGGGGGGGCGCGTTGCCAAGTGTTACTGTTGTTGCCGGGATGATCCATCCGGCGTTCTTACTGTTGTTCTTGCTCTATCCGCTGCAGCTTGTTCGGCTGATGCTCCGGTCATTTCGGGCGGGCCGTCCTGCGGCTATTGGGTTTTATGAACTGATCGGAAAGTTTGCCGAGTTTCAAGGTATCCTAAAACATTATTGGAACAGATTTCTGATGCGAAATAGCAAAATAATTGAATATAAGTAGTGCTTGTGTGCAGATCGTAGTTGTTTGCCATTTTCAGCGACAAAAATTGAAAGAGCCTAGCTGGGGTTAATCTAACGGCGAAATTTGTCTTTTGGTTTTCATGCAAATGTTGGTCTTTAGAGGTATTGGGATATGCATTTTGTGACGTCGCGCATTACCGAGCCATTGAAAAAAAAGTTCACAAAACAGACGCGCAATTACCGGATGCAGGCTTTTATCGGTCACTTGGGAATACGAAATGGAGAACGCGTACTGGATTTAGGCGGTGTGCCTGAGTTTTGGGAGAATTGCCCTATTCCGTTGGATATAACGATCTTAAATCTCCCAGGATACAATCCGCGAACAGTGCCACAGTCCCATCATCGCATCACTTTGGTTGAAGGGGATGCATGCAACGTCGAATTTGCTGCAGACAACAGCTTCGATATCGTTTTTTCCAATAGCGTTATTGAACATGTCGGAGACAAGACAAAACGGTCTGAGATGGCCAGAGAAGTACGCCGTCTGGCGCCCAGGTACTGGGTGCAGACACCTTCAATCTGGTTTCCTATGGAAGCGCATTGTCACATGTTCTTTTGGTGGTTTTACCCTGAATCCGTACGCCGTTTTTTCATGAATCGTTGGCGCAAAAGCTTGCCGGCCTGGACGAATATGATGTTGGGCACCACGGTTGTTTTGCGAGGGGAGATGCTCGCACTCTTCCCAGATGCTGCGATATGGACTGAGCGGAAATTTGGGTTCACCAAAAGCTACAGTGCGTTTCGCAGTTCAGCGCCATGACGGTCCATAACAAACGAAATAGTTCATTGATGCTGGTCGTGCTGAGACGTCTTTGACAATTGCCGAGGCGCTTAACCCTTTAATCTGATTAGTTCAGAAACTTCTGGAGTGTCCGTCTGATCTTGCCAGTAACCATATCCATTTTCGGAATTTTGCTTTCAATGGTTTCCTTTACAACACCCAATCCGGCTGGATCCCAGGGCCGATTGCCAGCGTAGGCTGTGCGATCCAACACATCATAAAAGCGGTCCCAGATCTCGGTTCGATGATAAGGGTCGTTCAATTTTTCTTTGTATCTCGCGTGCCAAGGCTTCACCGTTCCTATCAAGTGTATGATGCGGTTCTCCACGGTATCCGGCCGTTCGTATTGTGACGTGTTCCAGACATGATCCAGAAATTCGGTGTCGCCGTCGAAAAATACGTTTAATGCGTCCTGATCTTGCGAATGAAAAGTGTCAGCACGTTCGAGCGTCAAATCGACCAAACGGTTTCTGGCATCAAGTTTCCGCCAGCGATCAAGATCGATAATCAAAACACCGCTGTTAAAGTAGTCGTATGGATTAGTGAGCTGAAGCCGTTCACCAATGAAGAGGTGAGGATCAGCGGTCCTTACGGAAATATCACGAACAGAACCTATCGTCTTCCCGTGCATGTTGGCTGCGTTCAATTCAGCCAAATCGCGGAGCACCAACAGATCACAATCAAGATAAATGCATTTTGATTCTTCTCCCAAAAAGTCAGAAATAAAATATCGCGAATAGGCAGATTTTGACTTTAGATACATAGTTGAGCGGAACTTAGAGATATTCTGATAATCAATGTCATAAAATACTACATCCTGGCACATCGGATGGGGCTTCCAGGAATTAGATAACTTTTGTTTATCTTGTTTTGAGAGCCGATCAGCTAAAACATGGATGCGGCAAGGTATACTTGAGTGCTCCAATGACGAGCGAATAGTGACGGCCAAGCCTGGAAGGACCTTTGTATCGGCGCATGCTGCAATGTTTGCGTACAAGTTCTTCTCCATGAAAACAGCGGCCAGTATCTCTGTGTTGACATCGGACGTCTTGCAAACCGTAAAAAATGGAATGCAAGACATATGCGCTTGAATCTTTAGATGTGCGGTGTCCTAAGTACGTTGTCATGTTCATATGATTTGAGGTGCTCGCATAGGGCCCGTGCCAAATCACTGATATCATGCATGGCGGTGACGCGCTGGCGCCCTGTTTCACCCATCTCCTGGAGTGTTTTGGGATCGGCTGACAGCGCAGAGCGAATGGCTTCTGCCAACGCGTTTTCGTCGCCTGGTTCGATCAGCCACCCGCATGAGGTATTTACCAGTTCCGGTATGCCGGCAATGGTTGTCGTAATAACGGGCCGGGTCAGGGCCAAAGCTTCCATCAAGACGATCGGAAGGCCTTCCGCATAGCTGGGGAGAACAAGGGCACGTGACGACTTTATGAAATCCTGGACCTCCGAGTTTGAGCCCCACCCGTGCAAGACGACATGGTCCTCGACCGCATTTTCTTTGATCGCAGCTTCCACATCAGCGCGGCTCTCTCCGTCGCCAACCAGGATGACTTTGATATCGGGATAATCCGCTTTCAAAGCTGAAACGGCGGCCGGAATATGGACTTGGCCCTTCTCCGGACACAGCCGCCCAACACAGACAAAGGTGTTGTTTGTGGGGCTGACGGGAGGCTGCGGACGATAGTCATCCAGTCTTATCCCGCAGCGCGCGATATGAATTTTCTCACTGTCTTCAGCTCTTTGGGCGAAGCTGATGAGCAAGTTTTTGCAATAATCCGAAATAGCCAATACGAAGGCCGCATTCTGGATCTTCAACGCAAAACTCTGAGCCTCCGGATTTTCGAACTCATTCGGGCCATGTGCTGTGAAGCTGTAGTTTGGTCCTCCCAGGGAATGCGCCAGCATCGCAATGGCAGTGGCGTTGGTTCCGAAATGTGCATGAAGATGCCGGATTCCGGATCGGCTCGCCTTTTGGCGGAGGCTCGCGGCTTGCATCAAGTAAGCTACGTGCCGGACGAAACCGCCGTCGGCGTTCGAGTGCAGCTGTTTCCAAATCGGCAGGGTGCGCCAAACGCCGGTAATGTTTGTAAAGATCTCTCGGATGGACGCCAGAAGCAGGTCGGCAAGTTTTCCATCAAGCAAATATTCAGTTCGCGCAGCCTCGCTCCGATCCTTTGGATCTACAAGATCACCGGCAAAACGCCGGCAGGCAAACGGCGTAACCTTGAGCCCGAGATTTTCAAGTGCGTGAATCTCCCGCCGGATAAATGTCGCACTCGGAACTGGATATGTGTTTAGGATGTAACCGATGGCACCATTTTCCGGCATAGGGGAATGCGTCGATTGCGCTGTCACTTGGCGGCACCGGATAGAAAAGTCCTTTGTTTCCGTAAGAAGTTTGCGACCGGAGAAAACAAAAATATCAATGGGTTTTCTCTGGCATTTATCAGCACGGAGCCAATGATTTTCTTATGAATTGAAGGATTTAGTGCAAGCGCGGTCGCCAGATCCGTTTGTGATGTCTTTGCCCATTCTGCGACGAAAATGATTGAATCAAGGTACTTCGACGCCGCGCCCACGTCCGTTGACGCAAACAATGGTGGCAAGTTGAAAATCACCAAATCATATTGCCGGAATGATGGCTTTAATTCCCGCAACTTGTCTGACCAGATCAATTGCCCAGCTCGTTGAGAGTTTTTAACTGTGCCAATGGAAATGGTCGAGAGACCGGTGTCCGGTTCCCGTTTCACAGCTTTTTCGGACAGCTCGCCTTTGCCCATAATGATGTCGATCAGACCGCGTTCGCCATCAGTGACATGGTTTTTTGACGATGCGGCACTGCTATATGCGTTTGCGTCGACCAGAAGAACTTTATGATCGGGTGTTGAAATGAGGCGAGCCAATTGTTCGGAGACCAAAGCGCTGCCGCTTTCTTTTTGCAGCGAGGTCACCCCAACGTAGCGCATTCGGCTGCCAGTTTCAGAGGTCGAACTTTGTATCAACGACGCAACATTAAACAAGGCTGAGTCATCAACCTCTACTTTAGCAGAAGCCGGTCGGAGTTCCTTTTTTTTGTCCGCAGTTCCAGCCTTCTTTTTCGTGCGTGAACTGGTTTTGCCTACTCCAAGGCAAGGCTGTCCAATCACATTGGTGAGTTGCTCCGGGTTTCGGATGCGCGTGTCGAAGAAAGACAAGATCAGGGCTGCAAACAGACCGATGAATCCACCTATGACACCAGCGACGGCAATGATAAGCAGGCCTCGGGTGTTGCTCTTGTGAATGGGCGGGTAGGCTGCCGACACCACCGTCGCCCTTGGTCCGACAGAGCGAAGTTGCTCCTGAAGCCAGCCGCTTGCTGCTTCCGCGGTTTCCAATCGGTCCTGCTCAAGTTTTGCCAGATACGCATCAACGACTGCATTTACAGTGTTTGCTGATGTTTGCGGATCGTCGGACCGAAAGCTGATGTTAATGAGGTTGCTTTGCCCGATGCGGGAAACAATAAGCCTCTGACGGAAGGCTTCCAATTCCTCAATATCTGAGACGGTCTTCACGTCATCGGCTTCATTATCTGCCGCTGTGCCTTCCAGCGTCTCGATTGCAGCTATAATGATTGAGGTGGACCCGATGATCTGTTGCTGGGTATCGAGAAACGTCGGCAAGGCTTGCGCTTCAGGTAGAAACACCCCGGAACCCCCGCCGGGCAAGAGGCGCAAGTTCACGACATCAAGTGTCGCGGTTGCCTGAAACGTCGCAGGCCTGACAAGCACATAAGTTACTGCCAGCACGCCGAAGATTGCCGGGATGAGAATGACTACCCATAGGCGCTCGATTAAAGCGCGCGCCATCCATTGCCAGTCATACGTCGATCCGTTTGACACTGGCAGCGATCTGACGGCTGTTTTTGGAAGAGAAGAAACGTCCACTTTGTCTTATTCTCCAAGCCGAAGGCTGCCAGAGGACACTCTCTGAGGTATGGCTCCGGACAGGTCGTCGTCTCCAAAGCGTGCGACCTTCACAATGTCGCCGGGGTTGACGCTTGTCGTTTCCTCAGCGTTCAGTGTTTGAACCTCACCGTCGACCGTCCGAATGATCGTGAAAGTGAGGCTTTGTGGCAAACTGAGCTCACTATTTGGCCGCTGGCGGTCTGTGAAACCACTCGCGGAATTCACCAGGCTTTCCCGTGTCTTGACCCGTTCCTGATTGGCGCGCAACTCGGACCGTATCCTGACGAGTTGTGTTTCGGCCTCGTCGAGGTAATTCGACTCATGATCTCGCAGCTCGATACGTGCAGCTTCGAGTTCTTGTTCGGCGCGCAGGAGTTCCACTTCAAGTCGCTTCTTCTCCAGCTGTCCGTCTGCTATTTCGCGATTGAGCGGCAGCAAGCGGGGTGAGCCGTAGCCCTGTTTGATCAGATCCTGGATTTTTTCCAGCTCCGTCTGAAAAGAATCCAGCTTGAGTTTGGCATCTTCCAGTTGCTGATTTAGCAGTGTGATCTGGCCTTCAAAGAGGGTAATTGCCGTTGTCAGTGATTTCTTTTCATTATTAAATCGCTGCAGTGAGGCTCTAAACAGCTGAGCTTGCTCGGCGAGCGCACGCGTAAGATTTGGCGGCGCATCTTCTGGGAGCGGCGGAAACACGGTTTCCCCTTTTGCCTGAGCCTCGTAACGGACCCTTTCCGCTTCCAGATCGGCCGCCTCGCTTCTGAGCGTTCGCAGTTCACCCAATGTATTGATGGCAGAGCTTTCAAGGCCCCACTCCGACTGGCTTGGTGGACGATAAACGCCCCCGGCAATGCTCAAAGCGTTGAGCACCAGCATCCCGGGCCGATACGCGTATTCGCCCGGCGATGTGACTGCTCCAAGAATGTAAAACGGCCGGTAAGCGGAAATATCGACAGCCACATTTGGGAGTGAGCGAAGTTTGGCTTGCTCTTGGAGACGTTTAGCGATTTCTGTGGCCAACTCCCGCGGTTCAAGCCCGGCTGCATCCACCTCACCCACGATGGGTAACACCACACTGCCGGATGCGCCGACCTCAAATTCATTGGTAAGGGCGGGCCACTCCGCCACATAGATGCGCAGCCGGTCCTGGATGCCGAGGCGGTATTCGTCCGCCTTAGTCGGGATCGATCCGCCCAAAGCAAACATCGGTAGCGCCAAAAACAGCACCAATAGAACACCGATTATCCGCAGCGGAAATCGCTGCGCTGTTGTGTTCGGATAAAGCCGCAATTCCTACTCCACCGCATGTACTTCTGGTTTGATCGTAGCACTCTGAGTGCCAGATTTAGTTCAAATTTGTAAAAACGGGCCAAATGAAATCTGACCATTGAAAATTGTGACAGTATATTGGTTTCTATGGTTACGGAAACCTATACACCCGTTCACCCAACCCAGAACCAATTATGGCCGCGCCTATTTGCTCAAAGCCCCCGCTTTGAACGTGAAAGTGGCGACTGGATTTTCGCTTGCAACTCTTTGATGGATAGACGTCTCATCTGCGTATCGACGGCTAGCAATGCCAAATGTCATTCCAACCACGATGGCAAACACGATCTGCACCTGCTTGATCAGGAAAATCCATTCAAACAGAGAATGGAGGTAGGCGATGAGCATTGCCGTGCCAAACCCCAGAAGTAACCCGCCATCGGGTATCAAGCGGCGGCGCCACCCAACAAAAAATGCGGTAACCAATGGCACTGCCAGCAAAGCGTAGAATGAAAGCAGGCCCGCCCGTCCGGTTTCTACACCGATCAATCTGTAAGCGTCATGGACGATGTTGTTGATGTTGCCTTCGTTTTGATGAACGCCGGCAAGCTGGGAGTAGTTATACCGCTTGAGCGTATAGGTGTAGTGATTGAAGCCAACGCCTGCAGGGAAATCGTCCCTGATGAGGTCTGCGGCCCTGTTGAACGCTGCGCGCTCGTCATAAACATCTTCGCTTAGAGCAGCGCTTTCAAATCTCTTTTCGAAAACAAGATAGGTCGCCGGTGCAAGCGCAAGAGCTGCTATCCCCGCGAGGGCGGCGGCTGCCATGATGCGGTTGGTAAGACCCGTCAGAGCGACGATCAAAAATGTGAGGGCTATGCCGATCACCGTGAAACCGACTGCTCCGCGGGAAGCGGTGAGCAGCATGCAGCATAAAACGGTGAGAATTATCAGACCGTTCCAGATCGTGCCCCGGCTTTGGGTGAGGAGCATGTACAGAAACGGGTAAAGGACGAAATGAGCGATCATCCCAAGGGTATTTTGGTGCAAGAACAACCCAGGAGCCTGGGCGTAGCCCAACCCAAACCGTTGCCACAGCGACGCGACCAATTGGGCCATAATGCCAAGGGCCATACCGCGTAGGAGAAGGTACGGCACCTCTTCAAACGCGCAGGCACGGGCGACGATTGCTGCAACAAATGCCATTTTGGCAAACTGCCAGACTCCGAAGGATGCGACTGTCGGGTTGGCAGCGTTCGGGACTGATGTTGCGGCAACGGCCGTGAAAACAACGAACGGCAAGAAAAACAGCCAAGAGGTGCGGTGGCGTGGCAGTATGAAAAATGCCACTACCGCTAGGTAATCGACGATCGAAATCTCGATGCCGTAGACAAAACCAACCCAACCATCGGGAGCGTTAATTACGCCGATGTCGAGTAGCGGTATGCTGGTCATGAAAAAGGCTGCGGCGCCAAAGGAAATCCAGAAGATGCGCGTGAGGATCTCATACCGCCGTACCAGAAGCGCAAGCGGCAGCGTGCAACACAAAACGATGAGAACGAACGCTATCTTCACACTTCGCACCGACCCTAATTCAGGCTTTTTTTGTCATTTCAGCTGATAATACCTGAACCCCGCTTTGGAATAACGAGATTCTGTTAATGGATGATGTGCTCCCGGTTTTTCGTCTGAGACTATGGCTGGGAATTGTCTGGCTTCTTATGGCCACGGGATATGGTTTTGCTAAAGATCTACGTATCGCGGAAGTCACGATTGCAACGCCCGATATGATCAGTGTTGAGATCAAAGATCCCAACTTTAAACATGGTGCAATCATTGAGCTTGAAGGTTCGCTCCCCCAACCGGTGGGGACCTGGATCGCGCATCGCGACACCTGGGGGATGGTGATTGGTCCAGAACGGCGCCATCTCAGGTTGGCCGACACGCCACCGGCTGAGTTGCTCGACCGAGCGGTTGTCGATCAGGTCGACGGATACCGATTAAACGGCCAGCCGGCCATCACGTCTGTCTACAGGAAATCGCTTCCCTACGATTCCGGCTTCTATCGGTCATCATCCGGTCGCAGCCGGACGGCAGCGGCGATGAAACACCAGGTGTTTCTGAAATTGAGCCATCCTTTGGAGCCTGGGACACACACACTTAGCTGGCCTGGTGACCTGTTTTCCGAGACCACGTTCACCTATGACCCGTCAATAACACGTGCACTAGGCATACGGTCCACACAGGTCGGACACGCCCCGGAAGATCACTCAAAAAAGGCGTATCTCGCATTGTGGGTTCCAGGAGGCCTAAGTGCCGGCGCGATTGATTTCCGCAGTTACGGTCTCGCCCGGTTCTCAATTCTGGATGAAGCGGGGTCCGCCGTGTACTCCGCCGATATGAAACTCAAGTCGTTGCCGGACGCGAAAGAGCCATGGAATGGACTGGGGTCGCCGCTAATTGATTACGCAGCACTCGGAGAGCGACCTGTACCCGTAACTGGGATCGAGACATCCGGGACTTCGTCAATCACTGTGCCAGGCCATGATTTTCAAACTGGCGAGCGTATCGTGCTACAGAGGCTGTCCGGTGCCGAAGATGCTGCCGCGGTGTTCGCCACAGTCGGTGCAGTTTCTTTGGAGACGATCGAAATTCTCGACAGTCAGTCTGCGCTGCCACCCACAGTGGCTCCAGGTGCCACCGCACGTCGCGCTTATTCGGCCAACCGGGCCGGCACTTACGTTTTTGAGATGGATTACAGCGACTGGGTGCCAAAGCCGAACGGGAGCTACCGGATTCGTGTGGATGGGCTCGGCGTGTCCGATGTGTTCCAGGTGTCTTCAGACCACTGGAAAGACATTGGCAGATCAGCACTTGGAGGGCTTTACAATCATCGCAGCGGGATCGCGCTGGATGGGCGGTTTGGTTTTAAGCGGCCGGCTGCTTTCGTTCCAGGTCTGAATGTGGAAATCGCCGAAAGCACCCTGCCTCTATCGTTCTCCAGCCACGGCACGTTGGGGCTTGTGCCGTTTGAGGATGCGGCCAACAGCACATGGCGCAATGGAAAATTGGCCGGGGCCGACTATTGGGGAGGCTATGTGGATGCCGGTGATTGGGATCGTCATATTGTGCATCTTCGCGTGTCCCGCCTGTTTCTTGATCTTCTCGACTATCTGCCCGCGGACCGCCTGAGGACATCCTATGGCATTCCGAAATCCTCAGAGTATTTGGATCCAGAGCTTTATGCCGGCACCGATGACCTCCCGGACCTCCTTCATGAAGCCATATGGACGATCGACTTTTTCCGCAGACTGCAAGGTCCTGATGGAACAGTTCGGGGCGGAATTGAAAGCGCTGGACATCCATTGCTGGGCACTGCCAGTTTTCTGGAAACCCTTCCTGTTTTCACATATGCACCTGACATCAGCAGCACTTACACATATGCGGCAATCGCTGGAAGCCTTGCACGGCATTTGGAAGCCTACGGCCAACCGGAACTGGCCGCTGTCTACATGGACAGTGCTTCTCGGGCCTGGGACGCTGCCGAGGCTGGGTTTTCCGACCTGGATGCTTTTTACGCTGATGCGGTCGCAGGTTTGGTTGCCAGAGGCTACTCAGATTCTGAAGGCTGGCCCGAAATACGTATAAAGTTGAAGGCGGAAGCTGAAACGCTCCGCGTTGCTGCTGCCAGTTCCCTCTACCGCACGACTGGAGAGCTGAGATTTCGAACAGCCGCAGAAGAACGGCTGAGGGAAAATTGGGACTTGTATCTGGAAAAGAGCGATGCCGCTTGGGACTACATGAACAGCTCGGAAACGGACCAAGGCATACGCAAGACGCTGGAAAATCTCTTCAAATCAGAAACTGCGCTTCTGCTGGAGGCCCAGGAAACGAACACCTATCCGAGCATGAAACACCCTTACGCTCCTGCGGGATGGGGACAGGGCGGTCCGCCAGATTCTGGAATAGCGCAGTTGGCTATGCGAACGCACATGTTGACAGGTGACAACGCCATAACTGGGCTTGTGCTGGAAACCCTGAATGGTCTGCTAGGTGCAAACCAAACCGGGATGAGCCTTATGACCGGAGTGGGAGCACGGCAAATACTGCATCCACTTCATGAAGACCATCGTGCGATGGGCGTTCAAGCCCCGCCGGGGATCATCATCTACGGCTGGGCTCCGGCAAATGCTTTTGCCTATGGATGGATCTTCGGACCGTCGTGGTCTCCGCTTGCGGAGGTCGGACTGACATCTCAGTCCCAAAACACCAAGGTTGAACCATCACGGTTTGCAATTCCGTATTTTGAAAACCTAATCGAGTTTCCAGATGTGATCATACAGCAGGAATACACAGTGCATCAGACGATCGGTCCGGTCGCTGCACTGGCACTCTATCTCGATGGACAAGTCGATGCGGATTAGGCAAATCGACTCCATCAAAGGCAAGACAGGATGACTGCCAGCGCTTATGACAGTGCAGATGCCTTGCGGTGACTTCCAGTTGCTGGAGTTTATGTCTTTTCATCC
Source organism: Roseibium sp. R5 (assembly GCF_055755305.1). Taxonomy (NCBI): domain Bacteria; kingdom Pseudomonadati; phylum Pseudomonadota; class Alphaproteobacteria; order Hyphomicrobiales; family Stappiaceae; genus Roseibium; species Roseibium sp. R5. Next base: position 802,232 of record NZ_CM146910.1, on the reverse strand, counting down.
GCTAATTTTGCAGGAGCCTGCCGAATGCCGGCAACCGATACAATAACTCTGTTGGGAGCTGTGACCTACACCGGGCTTTTGGTTTGGGTGTCGATCACCCTTGTCATGACAGTTGTCTATTGTATTGAAGTTCTTGCAGCCGTTTTTTTGCCAAAGCGGCCAATCCAGTGTTCAGAAGAGCGCGTCCCGATGGTTGTCCTCATACCGGCTCACAATGAGGAAGCGGGGTTAACGGAAACCTTGAAAGCAAGCCAAAAGGGGCTTTATCCATTTGATCGGATCCTGGTTGTTGCCGACAACTGCACCGACAACACCGCGTCGGTTGCGCGCCGGAACGGGGCCGAAGTGATCGAGCGAAATGATCCGGATCACCGCGGGAAGGGATTCGCTCTTGATTTTGGTGTTCGCCAACTCGAGCAAAACCCGCCCGGCTGCGTGGTGATTTTGGATGCCGACTGCGTACCCGAAGCCTCGGCGTTGGACAGGATCCGGCGGGTGGCGGGCCACTTGGGGCGTCCTGTCCAGGCGCGGTATCTGATGACGCAGTCTGAAGACACGATTGCGCAAAAAGTCTCGGTCTTCACCTTCCGTCTCAAAAATTGGGTCCGTCTTCTCGGTGTCTGTAATCTGGGCGGTCCCTCGTTCCTGACCGGCAGCGGCATGGCGTTTCCCTGGGACGTTCTTGCAAAGGCTGATCTGGCGCATGGGCATCTGGTGGAAGACATGAAACTGGGTCTGGATCTCGCATCTCAAGGCACCCCTCCAATTTTCTGCGATGAAGCGATCATCCTGAGCCCTCTGCCACACTCGGTCGAGGGCGCCACCACCCAGCGGTCCAGGTGGGTACGCGGTCATCTCTCGCTCATGGGGGTGGCTTTGTGGCGTTTGCCGAAACACCTTGCTCAAGGCAGGTGGTCTGCGGCCGCGTTGGCCGCGAGTGTTCTCGTGCCTCCCTTGACGATCCTCATCTTCCTGCAAGGTGTTGCAGTCTTGAGCACTTTGATCCTGACAGCCCTTTTAAAACTACCTTTACTCCCCCTCGGAATGGCTTTTGGAACACTTTTGGCGTTTTTAGTCGCGACACTGACGGTTTGGTGGGTGTATGGCCGGGATGTCATCCCCGCACGAAACCTCTTGAGACTTGTGGCGCATGTTTTTGTGCGCATTGCCAAGTATCCAGTGGCTGTGTTCAGACCAAAAAGGGCTGGTTGGGCCCGCACGGAAAGAGACGCTGACAGCTCCGAGAACTAGAGTTATGTCTCCGAACAGCGGAACGGATACGTTCGACTTCCATAGCGGATTAGATGACGAAAGATCGGTTGAAGATCGACGATTGGAAACCGACGGTTACAAAGCAATAAGAACGAAAAATATGGCGCACCCGAGAGGATTCGAACCTCTGGCCTCTGCCTTCGGAGGGCAAGGGATATTAATTTTTCTAGAGTTTCTGAGACTCCTGAATATTATATAAGATACAGAAATATAATGTAATTTTAGAATTGACGTTGATGGACATTCCTTGACGTTCGGGCTTCGGTGGTTACTATGTGGTTACTTTTTTGAAAAAGTAACCACCGATCAGGGCCCAAACCCATGACACTCAAGCTGACGAAATCCGCCATCGACAGGGCTCAGCCGAAGAGCGCTGACTATTTCCTATGGGATGGGGAATTGAAGGGGTTCGGCATCAAGATCGCAAAGGGCGGCCGCAAGGCCTACGTGTGCAAATATCGTGTCGGATGTGGACGAACCGCTCCAAGCCGCCGCATGACAATCGGGGCGCACGGGTCTCCCTGGACTCTGGAACAGGCACGCGCCGAAGCGCGGAAAATATTGGGCCGTGCGGCAAATGGGGAAGATCCCGCCAAGGAAAAACAGGACGAGAAAAAGCAGATTACCGTCTCGCAGCTTTGCGAGCAATACCTCGAGCATGGCATCGGCACCAAAAAGCCGAGTACGATTGCCACTGATAGGGGGCGGATAGAGCGACACATCAAACCCCTGCTAGGCCGAAAGAAGGTGCCAACGGTTACCCGGGCGGACATCAAACGCTTTCTACAGGATGTCGCCAACGGCAAAACCGCCAAAGATGAAAAAACCGGCCTGCGTGGCCGTGCGATCGTTCGGGGCGGACAAGGGACGGCAACACGAACGGTAGGCCTGTTGGGCGGAATTTTCTCCTATGCGCTTGATTGCGGCATGATTGAAACCAACCCTGTGCGGGGCGTGAAACGTTTCAAGGACAAAAAGGGCGATCGCTACCTTAGCCAGCAGGAGCTCGTCGCGCTGGGCCAGGCTTTGCATGACGGACTGGAGCAAGGTCTGAACCCCTATGCTATTGCGATCCTCAAGCTTTTGATTTTTACCGGCGCACGTAAAGGCGAAATCGAAACCCTTCGGTGGAGCGCAGTTGATTTCGACGGCGGTTATATTCGTCTTGAGGATTCCAAGACGGGGCAGAAGACATTCCCACTGAACGCTGGCGCCTTGGAAGTACTCGACGAAATCCCGCGCCTCGACGAGTCACCCTTCGTATTTCCTGCACTTCGCGGTGATGGACACTATGAGGGTACGCCAAAGGTCTGGCGGATCATCCGCAAAATGGCGAACCTTGAAGATGTTCGCCTGCACGATCTGCGCCACAGCTTCGCGAGTATCGCCGTTTCCGGCGGGGCGAGCCTACCGATTATTGGGGCCTTGTTGGGTCATGCCGACAGTGCCACAACACAGCGCTATGCGCACTTGCATGATGATCCGGTAAAGGCGGCGAGCGAGGCTGTCGGAAATAGTATCAAGGCGCTGCTTTCTAATAGTCTTGGTCGAATTGTTAAACTTTCAGGAAAGGGATAGCTAGGTTGTAAAGCGTGTCATCAAAAGCTGTTTTGGATCGGCTTTATTCAGGATAAATGCAGCCGCATCGTCTGTATAAATTAACTGCGTGCCGAACCTGAGATATCCGTGTTCGGTTGGGTAATACCCATTGTATTCATGCCCGTCTTGTGTTGCGACACATCCGGATATGACGCGCTTGAGGCGCCGCAATGCGTCGTCGCGGAAACAGATTTTTCCAGCTTCCAACTCTTCGAAGATGTGCTCCATTTCCTTGTGCCCGCGAGCAATCGCCATGCCGGGTAGGAACGTGTTTGCGCCGAAGTCGACCGCCCAGCCCAGTGAATGTAGGTAGACCCGTCGAGCGTGTTTCGGTGCCCCAACATATGAATAGCTTGTTGGATGATCCCAATATGCACACGCTCTTATAAAGGCCTGCGCATCTTCCAAAAATACCGTTTCGACGCGAGCGTTTTTGTTGCAACGTCGACGAGCTGCTCCTGCTGCACCACGAATTCTAGAAAGCCAGGAATTGCGAAGGTCCACCAGCTCCTGGATGAAAGTCTCGTCTAACTCACCTGTAAGAAAAATGCTTCCACAATCCGAACACTCGCGACCACGCCTAAACCAATGAATATCAACGTATTGTTCATGGTTGACGCGTTGTGCCTTTTTCTTTCCCAGTTTGGTCGGCGAAATAGCACGGCAAATAGTCTCTCGCCGGCATCTTGCACAGTAAACACGTGTTCCGCCTCTCGCCATTTATCCCATCCCTACCGCACTGATCTTCATCGGCATGCTGTGACGACCAACAACTTCATTTTTGGATAACGGGCACGTCAAACCACAATTTTTGGTATAGTTCTACGTTATGGGCATCTTGGTGGCTATATCCTATTGGCAAGATCAGTGAGCTTTGAGTTTTTGGTCAGGAAGCGAACAAGAAAGACGTTGTTAAAAGACCTGGAATGGTCGTTTACGATCGATGACTATCTTGAGCTCAAGCGCCGATTTCCTGATTCAGACACTGCGCTATGGATGGTGTTGGCCAGCGATAACTCATCGCCAAGCTGGGGTATGGATTTTGCCTTTCAATTAGAAGGCGACTATGAGCGGTTCGGGATTTCAATTCATAGTTTTTTGGGAGCGTTGGATGGCGACCCAGACAATATCGACAAATTTATATGTGAGATTTTGAACGCATTGTCAGAGCGCGAAAAAGCGCTGACCGAAAATCCTCATGCGATCAGCGCCGGTAAGGCAATCCCCAATGCTCTGGTTGATTTTTCAATTGGCACACTCGTCGAAGCTTTTGCTTACTATGGATATCCGCCACCAGATTCCTTTCAAATCCTGTTGAAGTATCGGCTCGGCCTATTCAAGAGTACGCTCAAGGAAGAACGTGTTTTGAAATGGCGCCGGACCATGGTTGCCAAATTCGTCGCCGAGAACCCATCACTTTCAAACCGTCAAATTGCAAAAACAGTTGGTGTCAATGTGAGCACGATCTCCCGTTGGATGGGCGAAGAAGACTTTCAAAGATACGTCCGCATGTTCCAAGCGCCGCCGCTGACACTAAAAAGTTAGTGATATGTTGCGCAGAAAACAACGTGCGCAACACCTCAACTGATTGATAGCGCTTCCCTCACCTGCCGGGGTTGTCCGGCGAATCGATGGTGATGGATCAATGACTACGAACACACAGCTGGTGTTGAGCGCCGCACAGGTTGCCAGGCAACTCGGCCTTTCAATCAGCACATTGGCAAAGATGCGGTTGTCCGGCGCTGGGCCAGCGTATTCCAAGCTCGGTCGACGCGTTGTTTACCGCCCTTGTGATGTGGATGCCTGGATCGAGGCAAACCGGTACCAGTCGACCTCCGAATATCCAGACAAGACCTTCGGAGCGTGAGCATGTCGGGCCGCAAGAAGCGCAAGCCGGACTTTCGCCGGATCCGCACCACGAAAACCTATTCGGTTTCCGAAATCGGAAAAGCGCTCGGGCGCAACCAGGCAACGGTGAGGCGATGGCTTCGGGACGGGCTACCGACCATCGACGATCAACGTCCACCGATAGTCCATGGTGCCGACTTGAAGGCGTGGCTCGTTACCCGCTGGGACAAGGGCAAACGTCCTTGCCAGCCTGGAGAGCTCTATTGCTGCAAGTGCAGGCGTCCCCGAAAGCCGGCAGACAATAGCTTTTCCATCGAGCCGCACAACGACAAGACCGTCACTTTAAAAGGCCTGTGCAGCGTTTGTGGAACACGAATGTCCCAAGCCGGTAGCAGGGCGAAAGAGCTGGAAATCCGGCAGGTATTTGATGCGCCAATGCCAGCTTTGCAGCGAATGGATAGGTGCAACAAACCCAACGTTAAGCGCACTGTCCAGCCCACAAGCACCGAAGGTGCGCCCATCAAAAGAAAATCAACGCAATTGAGCCTTGGTTTCTAAGTGCAAGACGGGCTGCAACGATTGAAGGGACGATCAGAGATGGTCAGGCGAAACGCGGAAAACTTGCGGATCAAGCATCGTTATTTTGAGTATCTGGAACATGCGGAAAGCAAGTCAGGCGCGACTGTTCGACAGTTCGAAAGGGCCATCCTCCGCTATGAGGAGAACACTGGCTTCGAAGGTTTCAAATGCTTCGACCAGAAGAAGGCAATGCGGTTTAAGGAGGCGCTGTCCAGAGCTGACCTTGCGCCGGCGACTATCTTGTCAACGCTCACCTGCCTGAAACGCTTCTTTGGCTGGCTGGCGCTTCAGCCTGGCTACAAGCGTCAGATCAAGTTCTCGGAGATCGAATTCCTTAACCTGCCGGAAAAGGATATTCGTGCGGCAAGCGCGCCGGCCGACAAAGGCTATCCGTCCTTACAGATGGTCAAGCAGGTCATCTCGTTGATGCCATCGAGCACTGCAATCGAAAAGCGTGATCGCGCGCTCGTGGCCTTCATCGCAGTTACAGGTATCCGGGACGGAGCTCTTGTCACTCTGAAGCTAAAGCATTTCGATCGGCGGCGAAGCCTGGTGCTTCAAAACCCGAAGGAGGTGCAGACGAAATTCGGCAAACGAATAGACACTTTCCTTTTCCCACTTGATGATGAACTCGAGCGGATTTTTCTCGATTGGGTCGACTACCTCTCCAATGATCTTCTGTTTGCGGACAACGATCCACTCTTTCCCAAGACGGCTTTAGGGCAGGATCACAACAAGTGCTTTTCAGTCGTTGGATTGGGTCGTGAGCACTGGGCAAACGCTTCTCCTGTCAGAACGATATTCAAGGCCGCTTTTGAACGCGCGGATCTTGAAGCCTTCGGGCCTCATCGGTTCAGGGACATGATCGTTTCCGAGATGTACCGGCGAGATCTTTCAATTGCGGAATTCAAGGCCTGGAGCCAGAACCTCGGGCATGAAGGGGCGATGACCACGCTGACGAGCTATGGCAAGTTGAGTTTGGAGGAGCAGGGGAAACTGGTTCGAACTGGTTCAGGCATCCCGCGCCAATCCAGACACAGCAAGTCCAAGAACGACATGCTCCAAGATATTGGACTATAGATCGTCCGGATGTGGCAAAGACAGCAAGGAGCGAACTGTCCAATCCGAAATCTAAAGCCAACAACGAAATTATTGAGGAATTTCAATCGTTGCTGTTACAACGTGTAGCAGGCGACAAGATTAGAAACCTGACTTTAGATTGAAGTCCTGTTTCAGGTGGTGGGGGCGATATTGAAAAAGGAAGAGAAGCTCAAGCTCAGTGAGTCGGATATCTGCGATCTTTTCATCACCCCCTCGATCAAGGCCGCGAAGTGGGATCCTCTTACCCAGATCAGGCGCGAGGTCACTTTGACCCCTGGCCCAGTGATCGTTCGCGGACAGTTGGCGTCACGGAACAAGAAAAAACAAAAATACGCCGACTACGTGCTTGCCTGGAAACCATCGCTCCCCGTTGCGGTCGTTGAGGCCAAACACAACGGATACACGGTCTCTCATGGCCTCCAGCAGGCGCTGGGCTATGCCGAAATTCTGGATGTCCCCAGCGCCTTCAGCTCAAACGGAGATGGTTTTGCCTCGCATAACAAGGTAGCGAAGCCAGGCGAGGACATCGAGACCGAGTTCGTCCTTGAACAGTTTCCTGATCCTGATGAACTCTGGCGGCGATACCGCGAGTTTCATAATATCGAAGACACCGACGACACGGCGCTCGTGCAGCAGTCGTATCATGCGGAACCGGATGGCAAGGAGCCTCGCTACTATCAGGTGGAGGCCATCAACCGGACAGTCGAAGCCGTTGCAAAGGGACAGAAGCGCATCCTGCTCGTCATGGCGACCGGCACCGGAAAGACCTACACCACCTTTCAGATTATCTGGCGCCTCTGGAAGGCTGGAGAGGTCAAGCGCGTCCTGTTCCTGGCAGACCGAAATATCCTTGTCGATCAGACCCTGGTGAATGACTTCAAGCCCTTCAGCGGCGCAATGACCAAGGTGAAGAACCGACGGATAGATCCCGCCTATGAAATTCATCTTGCCCTCTACCAGGCGCTCACCGGGACTGAAGAAGCGGACAAGATTTTCAAGTCGGTATCGAGGGATTTCTTTGACCTCATCGTGGTGGACGAGTGCCACCGCGGGAGCGCTGCAGACGACTCTGCATGGCGAGAAATCTTGGACTATTTTGACAGCGCCATTCAGGTCGGCATGACCGCCACGCCGAAGGAAACCGAGTACGTTTCCAACATCACCTATTTCGGCGAGTCGGTTTACACCTACACCTTGAAACAGGGCATCGAGGACGGCTTCCTGGCGCCCTATAAGGTCATCCGCATTGATATTGACCGCGACATCGAAGGCTGGACGCCGCCGCCGGGGATGGTCGACGATCTTGGAAATGCGATCGAGGAGCGGGAATACAATCAGCAGGACATGGACCGCATCCTGGTGCTCAACCAGCGGACAAAGCTTGTCGCAGAACGGGTGATGAAGCTGCTGCGCGCGACGGACCCGATGTCCAAGACGATCATTTTCTGCGAGGACATCGACCACGCGGAACGCATGCGCAAGGCCATCGTGAATGCCGCCGGCGATCTGGCGCGCAACAATTCCAAGTATGTCATGCGGATCACAGGAGACAGCACCGAGGGCAAGGCGGAGCTGGATCGGTTTATTGATCCGGAGGAGCCCTATCCGGTCATCGCCACAACCTCACAGCTGATGACAACGGGGGTCGATGCGAAGACCTGCAAACTCATCGTTCTGGACCGTACAATTAATTCCATGACGATGTTCAAGCAGATCATCGGCCGCGGAACGCGCATCGATGAGGAAAACAACAAGTTCTTTTTCACCATCATGGATTTCAAGAAAGCGACCAAGCTGTTCAGGGATCCGGACTTCGATGGCGACCCGGTCGTGATTTATGAGCCGGATGATAATGAAGACCCCGTTCCGCCGGATCCTGACGATGTTGGCGGCGACGGCGAAGGCGAGGACAACGAGCCAGACGATACCGATGGACCGGAAACTCCGGGATCGCGGAAGGTACATGTAAGTGGTGTCGATGCCCGCATCATCGCCGAGCGTATTGAGTATCTCGGACCTGATGGACAGCTGATCACTGAATCCTATCGCGAATTCGCTCGCAAGCAGATCAAGGGTGAATATCGCTCGCTCGATGACTTCATGCAGAAATGGCAATCGAGCGATCGCAAGAAGGCCATCATTCAGGAGCTGGAGGAGCATGGCATCGTGCTGGCTAATCTGGCGGAGGAAGTCGGCAAGGATTTCGGCGACTTCGATCTCCTCTGCCACATCGCCTACGATCAGCCGCCACTCACCCGCAGAGAGCGGGCGGAGAAGGTCAAGAAGCGCAACTACTTTGCCAAGTATGGGGATAAGGCCCGCGCCGTCCTGGAAGCCCTGCTGGACAAATATGCGGATGAAGGTATCACCAGCATTGAAGAGCCCAAGGTGCTTCGCCTGAGGCCGTTTACGGACATCGGAACGCCAATCGAGATCATCAATGGCGCTTTCGGTGGCAAGGCCAAATATGAGCAGGCACTCCGCGAGCTCGAGAACCAGATTTATGGACAGGCTTCCAACGAATGAGCAATATTTCCGGTGTCATCAAATCGATCCAGGACATCATGCGCAAGGACGTGGGTGTCGACGGTGACGCACAGCGCATCAGCCAGCTTGTCTGGATGTTCTTCCTGAAGATCCTGGATGATCGCGAAGCCGAGCTTGAGCTCATCGATGATGACTTCGAGTCTCCGATCCCGGAGCATCTGCGCTGGCGCAATTGGGCTGCCGACAAGGAAGGCTTGACCGGGGAGGGGCTGGCCGACTTCATAAACCTTCAATTGTTCCCGAAGCTGAAAACGGACCTGCCGGTTCAGGGGGACAACGCTGCGCGCGCAAAGATCGTTCATGACGTTTTCGAAGATGCCTACAACTACATGAAATCCGGGACGTTGATCCGTCAGGTGATCAACAAGATCAACGAAGTCGATTTCAACAACAGCGACGACCGGCACACCTTCGGCTCGATCTACGAGCAGATCCTCAAGGACCTGCAAAGCGCGGGCAACGCGGGTGAGTTCTATACGCCGCGCGCGGTAACGAAATTCATCATTGATCGATTGAACCCGAAGCTGGATGAGATCGTCTTTGATCCGGCTTGCGGTACCGGCGGTTTCCTGGCCTGCACCATCGATCACAAGCGCGACCAGGTGAAAACCGAAGACGACCAGAGGAAGCTGCAGCGGACAATTCGCGGCGTTGAGAAAAAAGCGCTGCCGCACATGCTCTGCGTCACCAACATGATCCTGCACGGCATCGACACCCCTTCGGGTATCCGGCACGGCAACATGCTGGAGCAGCCGTACAGGGATTATGGTGACAAGGACCGTGTGCATGTCATCGCCACAAACCCGCCTTTCGGAGGAGTTGAAGAGGACGGCATAGAAAACAACTTTCCGTCCCATTTGCGCACGCGCGAAACCGCCGATCTGTTCATGGCGCTGATCATGAGACTTCTCCGAAACCACGGGCGGGCAGGTGTCGTGCTGCCGGATGGTTTCCTTTTCGGCGAAGGCACCAAGTCGACGCTCAAGAAAGCCCTTCTGGAAGAGTGCAATCTCCACACGATCGTGCGCCTGCCGAACGGCGTCTTTAATCCATATACCGGCATCAAGACCAACATCCTGTTCTTCACCAAAGGTGTGTCTACGAAGGACGTTTGGTTCTACGAGCACCCCTATCCGGACGGCGTGAGCAGCTACAACAAGACCAAGCCCATGCAGTTTTCGGAATTTAAAGCTGAGCGGGACTGGTGGGGGGATGAAGCCGATGGTTTCAGGGCTCGTAAGGCAACGGAACAAGCCTGGAAGGTAAGTGCTGAGGAGATTGCTGCCAAGGGTTACAACCTGGACCAAAAGAACCCACACCAGGCGGAAAAGCTTGTTCACGCTCCCGAAGAGCTTCTGGAGGCCTATCAGGAGACGCAGAACTCCATTCAGTCGGTCCGGGATCAGCTGAAATCCATCCTAGCTGAAGCGCTAGCAAGGTGAAGGCGATGATGGGGATCGAAACCGTTCTCACCGAGAACCTCGACATCTGGACCAGTGCGATCGAACGCAAGAACGGCGCTGGGCGCGGTCGCACGAAGAAAGTCAGCTTTTATGGGATCGAGAAACTCCGGGCTCTGATCCTGGAACTGGCTGTGCGTGGCAAGCTGGTACCTCAGAACCCGAATGATGAACCGGCTTCGATACTTCTTAAAGGGATTGCTACAGAGAATGGCGGTTCTATTAGAAGAGGTCCTAGCCGTAAGGCTGAGCATCGCCTGTCGACTGGGGTGGAAGAGCAACCATACGAATTGCCAACTGGCTGGGTGTGGACGAGGTTACAGGAAACTGCGGAGGTAATTCGTGGTGTGTCTTATTCAAAAAGCGATGCTTCTAATGCAGAAGAGGTAGGCAAAATCCCTTTGCTAAGGGGGGGCAACATACAAAAAAAGCTCGAGTTCACTGATTTAGTTTATGTCCCAGTGGAAAAGGTGAACGAGCGCCAATTCGTCCGCCCAGGGGATATGGTCATTGCGATGTCGAGCGGATCAGCAGGCCTTGTCGGCAAAGCAGCTCAATTTACTGAAAATATGTCAATTACGTTCGGTGCCTTTTGCGGAGTTGTGCGTCCATGTTCCGAGAAACTTGAGCCATATTTTCGTTTCTTCTTCGAAACGCCATTTTATCGGAGCCAAACAACTCATGGCGGTAAAGGTATAGGGATCCAGAATCTCAATAAGTCTGCGCTAGAAACACTGCTTCTTCCACTCCCTCCACTCGCTGAACAACAGCGCATCGTTACAAAGGTCGATGAGCTCATGGCGCTGTGTGACACCCTGCAGGCAGAGACTTCTGACGCGGTCGAGGCGCATCAGGTGCTGGTCGAACAGCTGCTCGCCACGCTCTCCGACAGCCAGGATGCAAAAGAACTCACTCGGAACTGGGCGTGGATCGAGGAGCATTTTGACATCCTCTTCACGACCGAAGACAGCGTTGACCAGCTCAAACAAACCATCCTGCAGCTGGCTGTGATGGGGAAGCTCGTCCCGCAAGACCCGAATGACGAGCCGGCGTCTGAGTTGTTGAAGCGGGTTAAGGCTGAAAAAGCCAGGTTGATTGCAGATGGGAAGATCAAGAAGTCAAAGTCATTGCCACCGGTTGATGAGCATGAGGAGCAGTTTGATCTTCCTGCTGGATGGGAATGGGTCAGGTTCGAAGACTGCGTTGATCCTGAATTTACAATCTCATATGGAGTGCTAGTCCCCGGCGAACACCAAGATGACGGAGTTCCATTCGTACGCATCGCCGATCTCTCCATTATTCATCCGCCGGAACTTCCCGAAAAGTCGATAAGCAGTGAAATTGATGCTCAATATGCGCGTACGCGGCTCAATGGGGGGGAGATACTCATGGGAGTGGTCGGGAGTATTGGCAAGCTAGGCGTTGCGCCTGAAAGTTGGCGTGGTGCCAATATTGCGCGGGCTATATGCCGAATAGTGCCCTCCCAGTTTTTTGACAAAGCCTATCTCTTGTGGCTTCTACAAAGTGACTTTATGCAGTCAAATTTTCGCGATGATATTCGAGTACTTGCTCAGCCGACTTTGAACATAAAATTGATTAGGTTAGCGACAACGCCTGTACCTCCTTTACTCGAGCAAAAGCTTATCGTGAAAAAACTCGATGAGCTTATGACACTATGTGATGCGCTCAAATCAAACCTATCCCGCTCCAATGATCAACGGTTTCAAATTGCTGACGTAGTCGTATCTAAGGCTGTGGCTTAATCATTGAACAATTTTCATAGTTGCAAAGATTAAAGAAATAGCAGTGGGAGGACCTGTTGCCCTGGCCTGACTTCACCGAGCTCTCATTCGGGTTTTGTTTTCTTCGAGAGTTCGAACGGCACTATGTGGCTGGCGGGAGCTTTCCGCGTGCTCCGGATTTCATCAGTCAGTACCGGGAAGCAACCGAAGGCCATGACGTGGAAATCGCCCTCGAAGACTCGACGCCGGTCTTTCTTCAGTTCAAGCGATCCTTGGTCTTGACGAGAAGGAATGCGAAAGAGATCAGCGATAGGCATTATGATGATCCCGATGTCTTTAGGATGTACCTGCACAAGAAAAATGATTATGCACAGCATGCCGCTCTTCAGCGAGTTCAGAGGGCTGGAAATCATGTTTTCTACGTAACGAGCCAAATTTCCAGTCATGAAGATCTGTCCGGAGCCTATCTAAATGGGACAGTTGTTTCGGCTTCGTCTGCATTATTCTCGCCATCTGAAATTGATTTACCGAATCTGCACGAAGATCACCACGTGAGCTTTAAGGCATTTGACGATTTCGGCTACATCTATTCGTTTCAAGGTAGGAAATTTGAAAGGCGGTTTGCAAAAACCGACGGTATTTTCCCTTACCTATCTGAGGGGCGGCAATCGACGAGTGCAAATCGCGAGCGATTGGTTTCTTTTGTTGATCTTTGTCTTGCGCGGATCCCGCGTTACTCAACCTTAGCGGAGCTCGTTCGTGAGCTAAAGCATCCTGTCGCTAAGGCCTCAGTCTTGGCATATTTTTATCTTGACGCGCAGTTGACTTTCTTCCAGCCAGAAGTTGAACAGGGCTAGTTTTGGTTGTAGCTCTGTGATTGTCGGCAGGGAGGAAGCATGCGGCTGAAGTCCGTTTTCATCAGTGAGTACAAGAACCTCAAGGACTTTGCCCTGGATTTTGAGGGTGAGGGGTTCATCGACATTTTCGTCGGCAAGAACGGCTCGGGAAAATCAAATTTTCTCGAAGCACTGATCGAGATTTTTGATCATGTCTATGGGTTCAGCTCCAGCGGAGATGGTCCCGGCTTCTACTATCGGATCGCATGGGACATCGATGGGACTGAAACCCGAATTGGCTGGCAGGACGGGCAGCTCTCCATAAATGGAAAACCGAGAAAGCAGATCGGCTCCACACCACTCCCTGAAAACATCATTGTCTATTACTCCGGCCAGAATGACACGGTCGCGGGGCTGATCAGGCGCTATCGGGAAAGCTATCGCCGTAGCGTGAGGAAGGCGGTGGTTGCTGAAAGCCCCAGGTTTGTTGGGATTGGTCCCGACTACAAGACGCTTCTGGTTGCTCTGATGCTGATGCTTCCTGAGGATGCCAAAGCGCGTCAGTTCCTATGCAGGAAACTTGGTATTGAGGTCACTGGAGGCGAGGTCTGGCTGAAGCTTCGCCGGCCAGGCATCGCGGCGAAGACCAAGTTCTATGACCCTTTTGAAAACGACCAGCTTTTCTGGGGCACAAAAGGGATTGCCCGCTCGTTCCTCGAGGATCTGATGCGCTGCATCGTCGGCGACTTTACGCCCGGTTCGCTCTACGATCGCGCCAGCGACACATATCGTTTTGTCATCAACATCGATAAGTTTCGTGAGGTGTTCGAAGACCGGCGGCCTGATGAAGTGTTCGGCCTCTTCAACGCCCTGCGCGCGCTGGGCATGTTCGAAGACATTTCAATCCCACTGCGTCTGAGCGCCAACGTTGAAGTGTCGTCACGGGCATTTAGCGACGGCCAGTTCCAGTCGGTCTATCTGTATGCGATTTCCGAGCTCTTCAAGAACCGGAATTGCATCACGCTGCTGGATGAACCCGACGCCTTTCTGCACCCCGAATGGCAGTCGGACTTCCTGGCGCAAACTCTCGACATTTCCGAAGAGGGAGCACGCACCAATCATATCCTGATGACAAGCCACAGTGCCTCGACCGTGGCTGCCAAGGCGCCGAGCCGATTGCGGCAGATAGAGTTCAATGGCGAAAGAACCGAAGCCTGCAAATATGACAAAAGCGACCTGATCAAATCGCTCTCTGCCGGTCTGATCACGTTTTCGGAAAAAGAAGCGCGCCTCAACATCACCCACAATCTGAAAAACACCAGGGGTCCGGTGCTTTTCACCGAGGGAGTATCAGATGAGGTTATTCTCGAAAAGGCTTGGAGCAAACTCTACCCCGATCAGGACCGTCCTTTTGAAATACAGGCGACCTACGGCTGCGGTTTTTTGGGCGCTCTGCTCAGAGAGGAAACGATTTACGCCAACCACCCCGAGCGATGTTTTTTTGGGGTCTTCGATTTCGACGAGGCGTACAACAACTGGAACAGCAGGAATACGGATTTTGTACAGCAGGATCCGGCCCAAGGACTCGTGCGAAAGAAACAAGGTAAAAAAGGATATTTCGCTCTATTGCCTGTTCCTGCCAAACTTTCAGTGCGAAATCAGGTGATTAACCCTGCCAACGGTCAACATTACAAAGATAAGTCATTACTGCCGATTGAGCTGCTCTTTCATGATGTTCCAAGTCTGGATGATTGGTTCTGCGATGACGAAGCGCGACCTGGAAATTTTCGAAAATTCAGGGGCTCCAAGACAGATTTCGCCAGCAAGGTCATTCCAGGGTTGGAACCTGAGCATTTCGAGTGCTTTCGTCCACTGTTTGAATTTGTTGAGCGCACCATTGGAGCGGCGTAGTGGCGGTTCCGGTACTGGATACGATCAGCAGGACGGCAGATTTCGAGAAGCTTGAGATTCTCGAACAGAACATACGCAGGAATGACGCTCTCACGACTGAAGTCGAGGCTGCCTTGCGAGCACAGTACAGTGTTCTTGGAAGGGGCCTTGTCGCGAGCCGCACTGGCCTTGAACTGGATGACATATCACAAGCTGAAGAAAAGATTATCGAAGCGGTGTCGAAATATGTCGGGCTCCAAAAACGGGAAGGGAAAACGGCCAATCGAACCTTTCAGATGATAGCTGATCGAGGGCTGATTGAAGCTGCAGAAGTTTCCGTAATGAGGAATAAGCCTACTCAAGGTTTTGAGGTACTCGAGGAGGCTGCTCTGGAAGAGTTGTCTTTCGAACAGATCATCGTTGACCATCCCGAAGAGTTTTCGCCGCGATCAATCTGGTTCGCGCGGAAGACGCTTGGATTGCCGAATGAGAGTGAGAAACCGCCAGCGTCGGATGCGCTAATAACCCAAATCCGCACCGAGAAACTTATTGACTGGTGGCGTCAAATAATCGCCACCAGCGGAAAGATCGGTGGATATACGAACGCAGACGTCGGCCGTTTGCTCGGATTTGACGACTTGTCTTCTCACGGCCGGGTGCTTGGAAACATCACTTCGCGCATCGATTTTGCTTGCTACCGATGTGGCGTACCGCCTTTGGGGCTTTGCGCTGACAAGCCGTTTGCCAACGCCTGGAGTCAAGAGGACCGGAGCTGGGCCTTTCCTGTTCAGGATATGGCCGCAGCAGCGCAGACTAGAAACTGGTCGACAGTGGATCTGGACAGGATTCTAGCTGAAACTCGCAAATTGCCAGGAACAGCCAGCATTCCATGGAAGCGCGAAATCAGTGAAGAGGAGGCTTCGGTTAGACGATGGGCCTTCTCCCTTGAAGTACAATCTTCAGCGCAAGGAACGATTTCACCGCCTTCGAAATTGGATCCATATCTCAAGGATATGCAAGCGGCTGAGATGGAAGCCTTGGGCAAAACACCCGAGGTGAAGCGGAAAATTAGCCGATCAATTGAAAGAGGCAAGATTGGCGCGATAGTCAAAAAGCGGAATGAATTTAAGTGCCAAATCTGCGAGGCGCTTGGCGATGATCCGCATTCGTTTACAAAGAAGAACGGTGAGCCTTACATCGAAGCCCACCATGTCGTCCCGGTTTCTGAGCTTCAGATTGGGTCGTTATCCGCTACCAATATCATGACGCTATGCGCCAACCATCATCGGCAAGTGCATTATGGTAAGGTCTCGGTCTTGATTGAGGCAGAACACTTCAATGTGGCTCTGGATGGCAAATCGCTCACCCTGAGGCGTTGCTCACTCTAGTTTAACGGCAATCAACGGTGGTTACTATGTGGTTACTTTTTGAAAAACCACATTCATCGGTTTGTTGCTATGTCTTTGAAAAAATTGGCGCACCCGAGAGGATTCGAACCTCTGGCCTCTGCCTTCGGAGGGCAGCGCTCTATCCAGCTGAGCTACGGGTGCTTATCAGGCGCGCGTTTATCGCGCGGCGGATAGAAGGTCCTGATACAAGAGACCGCGAAAAGAGGCAACGAGTTTTTGACAAAAAGCAACAGCTTCACTCCGTGCTCCAATCCCAAAGCTGTACGGGGCCCGTTGCACAGAAAAACCTGACCAAGGTGATAGGCTCAAGCGTTTGCTGCGTAAGGTTAGGAACCATCAACGAGCGACGTGAGATCACATGAGCGCCAAGACATGCCGCAACCTTATCTTGATCCTCGGGGATCAGCTCTCTGCCGATATCTCAAGTTTACGCCAGGCGGATCCAGAAGTTGATGCAATTCTTATTGCCGAAGTGATGGCCGAGGCCACCTATGTGCCGCATCACAAGAAGAAGATTGTTTTTCTGTTCTCCGCCATGCGCCACTTCGCACAGGAGCTTCGGGATGCCGGTTGGACTGTCGAATACGTAAAGTTGGATGACACGGACAATACCGGGTC
Source organism: Roseibium sp. R5 (assembly GCF_055755305.1). Lineage (NCBI taxonomy): Bacteria > Pseudomonadati > Pseudomonadota > Alphaproteobacteria > Hyphomicrobiales > Stappiaceae > Roseibium > Roseibium sp. R5. Next base: position 785,331 of record NZ_CM146910.1, on the reverse strand, counting down.
CTTTGAAGGAGAGATGAGACGGGCGGTCAGACGGCTTGCGCCGGAACGTGTCGTGGTCACAGAGCCTGGGGAATGGCGCGTTCTTGAGAACATGAGACAATGGCAAGACGTCCTGGGGGTGCCGGTTGAGATTAAGACAGATAACCGGTTTTTCTGCGATGCCAGTACTTTTCGCGGCTGGGCGGATGGCCGAAAGCAGTTGCGCATGGAAAACTTCTACCGCGAGATGCGCAAGTCAACCGGGTTGCTGATGGACGGGGCCAAACCCGTCGGAGGCAAGTGGAATTATGATGCGGAAAACAGAAAGCCTGCCAAGCAAGATCTCTTTATGCCGGCGCCTCTTCAGTTCGAGCCGGATGCAATAACCCAAGAGGTTTTAGATCTCGTCGAAGATCGGTTTGATGACCACATCGGCCAACTGGAACCGTTCTGGTTTGCGGTCACTCGCGCACAGGCCGAAGAGGCATTTGATCATTTTCTGAAGGTAGCCCTTGAGAACTTCGGAACTTACCAGGACGCCATGTTAAGAGGTGAAAAGTTTCTGTATCATGCAGTCATCTCTGCCTACCTGAATGCCGGTTTGCTTAGCCCGAGAACTGTTTGTGAGAAGGTTGAAGAGGCATATTTCGCAGACAAATGTCCTTTGAACGCAGCTGAAGGCTTCATTCGTCAGATCCTCGGCTGGCGTGAGTATGTCCGCGGGATCTACTGGTTGAAAATGCCCGGCTACGCGCGCGAAAACGCTTTGAAGGGAATACGCCCACTACCAGCATTTTATTGGACAGGAAAAACCTCCATGAAATGTGTTGAAGAAGCCGTAGGACAGACGCTGGAAGAGGCATATGCCCATCATATTCAAAGGTTGATGGTGACTGGTAATTTCGCGCTTCTGGCAGGTGTTGATCCAGTCGAGGTCCACGAATGGTATTTGGCCGTTTACGCAGATGCGTATGAGTGGGTCGAACTGCCAAACACGCTCGGCATGAGCCAGTTTGCAGACGGCGGATTGCTCGCCTCAAAGCCGTATATTTCCAGCGGCAATTACATAAACAAGATGTCCGATTATTGCGAGAATTGCGATTACAGCGTGAGAAAAAAGACCGGGGAAGGGGCGTGTCCGTTTAACGCGCTTTACTGGGACTTCCTTGATCGGCATGCCGACGAGCTGGGAACCAACCCGCGGCTTGGCCAGCCTTATGCGACCTGGCGGCGGATGTCGGATGAGACGAAGCAGGAATACTTAGACAGTGCGAAGGCTTTCCTGGAAAAGCTTGATGCTGGCGAACTGGTGTAATAGGCAAAAATTACATGGTAAATATTAAGTAAAAAATCTCATTGATCGCACGGACGATTTCTCGACCATCTACCGTTAACAAAAAAAACGCGCAGCCATTAAAGACTGCGCGAAAAAAGTTACTGTGCACGTGGCCCCATCGACCACGGGCGCAACTCTAGCGGCATACCGGGGTAATGTCATTACCGTAAAATATTTTATTTTTTGATTTACCGAGATGCGACTGATCGTTATTCATTCTTGATTGTTATGGGTGGTATCTCGAAGTCAAAAAAATATAGTTATTTGAAAGCCTTGAAGCTCGCCGAAAACGTGAATGAGGTGTCATTAGATTGGCCTGCACGCGTCATTTTACAGTTTTTATTGGCAGTTATCCGGAGTGTTTTTTCCAGCTAAAGGTGCGGCGCTCGTCACCTTCACCCTTGCAATCCCCTGTTGTACGAAACCGAGTTTTTGAGCGGCCGCCTGCGTCACGTCGATGATGCGGTGTTTCACGAAAGGACCGCGGTCGTTGATGCGAACCACAACCGACTTGCCATTTTTCAGATTGGTAACCGTTGCCAGCGTTCCGAAAGGCAGGCTTGGATGCGCAGCTGCCAGCTTGTTTGGGTCCGCCTGCTCTCCGTTGGCTGTTGTGCCCCGCAGATTGTACCAAGAGGCCTTGCCGCATTGAACAAACGCTTCCTCTGCCTTTGCCGGAGCAGCCCAAGCGATACTGCTGAGGACAAGCGTTGTAAAAACGGAATTCCGCACTTTGAGCGAGGTTGGTTTTGGCATGAACTGATCCCGTACTATCAACAGGCGGATCTGTGCCGCCGCGTTTCGACATGAGCGGCTCTCTTAACGCTAAGGCATGATGAAACTGTGGCAAATACTACATCGGCACTTAATTGAGTAAAATTTTAATAAAAATATATATCAAAATAGTAAAATCAAATTAACTATATTAATACGAAGTCCTGTGGGTAACGAAAGTGCGAGAAAATCCCTCGGATACTTATGCTAGGTAAGGCTATCGAATCTGACGCCTTAGTATTTCAGTTTCCGCGTCCTCAGTTGTTTGTTTGAGAGGGATGATCTGGTGCAGATCAGACAAGGATTAATGCGTGCTTCGAACATGGAGGTCACGGCCTCAGAGAAGCTCGACGAGACGACGCTTTACGCTGATCTACTGGAAGTGATGCCGGTCCCTGCTGCTTATGTCGGCTTGGATGGCCGAATTATTCTGCAAAATAGCCAGTTGCTGGGCCTTTGCGAGACCGCCGCAGATCCAGGTCCTTATCAGTTTTTAACTGATATGATGACAACCGATGGATGGGGCCGGGTTCAAGTCGCCCTGTCCACCTCTTTGAGTGGAGTGCCGATCCAGTCCAACGGCACACTGGAATTTCGCTGCGGAACCGTACTTTGCCGCAAGATTCTCTGCACATCTTTCGTCTCTTTCGCAAACAACCAACCGGCAGTGCTCATTCAATTCGAGCAGGACATCGCGGATGAGCGTGAAAAGCCGGACAATCTGAAAGCTGTGAAGGCTTCATTAGCGCGTTTGGAGGCGCAGGGTTCTCTCCCCAATGGCGTTGCACTGAAGCATTTCCCAGACGAGGTGCTGATCTTTGATGCCGTGGATCCAGCTGAGGTGCGTGCTGCGCGGATACTGGAGACGATTGGTGGCAGCTATAACGCTGAAGACCTTGCCGCTCAGCTGAGCGAGTGTTCGGTTGACGTCGTTCAGACACTCTACATACCGCAAAACGGGCCCATGCCGGGTACCGATGCGGACAGAAAGATGTGCGAAATCAGGCTGGTTCATCTGCCAGCCGATGTCGGCGGTGATGATGCCGGCATGATGGCAATCATTCGCAGGAATGTGGATTGCCCCCATGAAATCGCTGAAAACCGCAGGCTGGCCTATCAGGACCCGCTTACAAGTCTGGCAAACCGGCGGGCGTTTACAAGGGCGCTGGATACCGAGCTACAACGACTGGCGCGTGATGAAAGCAGCGGCTTGGCTGTGTTTTACATCGATCTTGATGAATTCAAGAAGGTCAACGATCTCGGGGGGCATGACGCCGGTGATGACATGCTGCAAAGGGTTGCGTCAAGTCTGGCTCTGACCCTGGGCGAGTTCGGCACAGCTGCCCGGATTGGCGGAGACGAATTCGCCGGCATGCTCCCTGCGGTCAATAAAGAGGCCGCGATGGCCGTTGCCGGAGAAATACTGGACGCTTTTGCAAGGATCCGCCTGGAGGTATCTGATCGGGTTTTTACAATCGGCGGGTCGGTCGGCGTAGCCTATGCAGCGGATTGGTTTGCGGTTGAAGGTTGTAATGGCGCCGCGCTTCTTGGATTGGCGGACAGGGCGTGTCTGCGCGGTAAGCGTTTCGGGGGGCATTCGGTCCAAGTTCACACGGTGAGGCCGCAAGACTGGCCTTCGGTTGGGCAAGGCGTCGGTGTTTTGCCGGAGCCAGGCAGCTTTCAGGCCGGTGAACTGGCACTCTATTCCATGCCGATAATCTGCTTGAGCCGGAACAAGAAGTGCGGAGCAGAAATATTGTTACGTCTTCAGGGCGATCGGTCGCAGGGTTTGTCATCAAAGGCCTGGATCAGCGCGGCGGAACGGTCCGGCTTTATCGCGCAAGTCGACAGTTGGACCCTGGACAAGGTCTTGGACGCTGCTGAGCGCTCCGCAAATCGCACCACATTGACAATGAATGTGTCGGCTGAATCTGCAAGGGATGCAGGGTTCCGGGACAGTCTGTATCAACGGCTTTCAGTCAACCCGTTGCTCGCCTCCCGTCTTTGCCTCGAGATTTCGGAAAAAGACTTTCTGCGCGAACCGGCGGACATCTCCCACTTCATCAAGTTTGTATCCGATCTGGGGTGCCAGACCGCGATCGATGATTTTGCCGGTCATTGGCCGGTGCTGTCCCGGTTGACCGGATTGCGGGTCGATTGGGTTAAGCTGGCGGCCGGAGTTGCGCAAGAGGCTCTGGAGGACCCGGCAAAAGCCGGCTTGTTAAAGGCGCTTGTGGGCGCCGCCCGGGAGCTGGGGCTGAAAACGATTGCAAAGCATGTCGAGACCAAAGCAGAAGCGGACTTCCTGAGAATGTTGGATATCGAAGCGGCACAGGGTTTTTACTTCGGTCGCCCGGAGCCGTGGCCCGAAGCCGCTTAAAGTGTGCCGGTGATAGTAAGTGCTAAAAAAAGCGGCCTTGGCCGCTTTTTTGATATCCGTAATAATCGATCAGATATCCAGGTTGGCAACCGCCAGGGCGTTGTCCTGAATGAACTCCCGGCGGGGATCAACCTCATCGCCCATCAGCTTGGTGAAGATGTCGTCGGCATCGTCGGCCTCACGCACCTTGACCTGCAGGAGCGAGCGTACGTTCGGGTCCAGCGTGGTTTCCCACAGCTGGTCAGGGTTCATTTCTCCGAGCCCCTTGTACCGCTGTAAAGAAATGCCTTTTTGCCCGAAGGCAAAAATGTGTTGCAGCAGCGCGCGGGGGCCTCGGATCTCTGTCGGAACATCCTTGCGCTGCAAGACGGCAGCCTTGCCATACACCTCGTTGAGGTGGTCGGCATGGGCGGCAAGGCGCCGGGCGTCTGCCGAGCCGAGCAATGCCGCATCGATCGTTGCAACTTCCTGAACGCCCCGGACGGTGCGGGTGAATACCAGACTGCCGTCGTCGCGGGCTTCTCCGGTCCAGCCACGCTCAAACTCATCGGCGAGAATGTCCATCCGCCGGGCAATATAGGCTGCAGCTTCGTCAGCCTTGCCTTGGTCTTCCAGGATTTCAGTGTTGAGGGCACCCGCAATGGCGGCTTGCTCGACCACATCCCGGTTGTAGCGTGAGTGCAGGCCGTCAAAGATGTCAGAGATCGCTCGCGCGGTCTCAACGACCTGCCGCAAATCCTGGCCAGTACGGACTTCGCCGTTTGCAAGCTTCAACGAGGTGTCGTCCGACCCTTGCGCGATGAGATAGTTCTCAAGCGCTTCCTGGTCCTTCAGGTATTGCTCCGATTGACCACGTTTGACTTTATAGAGCGGAGGCTGGGCGATATAGACATAGCCGTTTTCGATCAGCTCGGGCATTTGCCGGAAGAAGAAGGTCAAAAGAAGGGTTCGGATGTGCGCGCCGTCCACGTCAGCATCGGTCATGATGATGATCTTGTGGTAGCGCAGCTTCTCGATATTGAATTCTTCCTTGCCAATCCCGGTGCCAAGGGCAGTGATCAGCGTTCCGATCTCGTTGGAAGAGAGCATCTTGTCAAAGCGCGCCCGCTCAACGTTCAGGATTTTCCCGCGCAACGGCAAAACCGCCTGATTTTCCCGGTGCCGGCCCTGTTTTGCCGAGCCGCCCGCGGAATCACCCTCCACCAGGAAGAGTTCGGCCTTGGACGCGTCGCGTTCTTGGCAATCGGCAAGTTTCCCCGGCAAAGACGCAACATCCAGCGCGCCCTTGCGCCGTGTGAGTTCACGGGCTTTTCGCGCAGCTTCCCGGGCAGACGCTGCTTCAACAACCTTGGAGACAATGGTCTTCGCCGGTGCCGGATTTTCTTCCAGCCATTCGCTCAAGGTCTGGGAGATCAGGTTTTCAACGACTGGCCGAACTTCGGATGAAACCAGCTTGTCCTTGGTCTGCGAAGAGAACTTCGGATCCGGAACCTTGACCGAAAGGACGCAGGTCAGGCCTTCGCGGCAGTCGTCTCCGGACAGCGAGACCTTTTCCTTTTTCATCAGCCCGGTCGATTCAGCGTAGCCGGTGACTTGGCGGGTCAACGCGCCGCGGAAGCCGGCCAAGTGCGTCCCGCCGTCCCGTTGCGGGATGTTGTTGGTAAAGCACAAAACCTGCTCGTGGTAGCTGTCGTTCCACCACATGGCCGCCTCGACGGTGATGCCGTCCTTTTCCGCCCGCACCGCGATCGGTGTTTCGATGAGCGGATGTTTGGCCCGGTCGAGATAGCGGACAAAGGCTTCAAGGCCGCCCTCGTAGTAAAGTTCTTCAACCACATCTTCCACGCCGCGCTTGTCGGTGAGGATAATGCGGGCACCGGAGTTCAAAAAAGCGAGTTCCCGAAGGCGGTGCTCCAACGTTGCAAAATCGAACTCTGTCTTGGTGAACGTCTCTGGGGACGGCAGGAATGTGACTTCCGTGCCTTTCTTTCCATTAGCTGGTCCGACAACTTCGAGCGGGCCCACAGCATCGCCATGGGCAAACGTCATGAAGTGTTCTTGGTCGTTCCGCCAGATGCGCAGATCCAGTTTTGTGGACAGCGCATTCACCACGGAAACACCCACGCCGTGCAAGCCGCCAGAGACCTTGTAGGAGTTCTGGTCGAACTTACCGCCGGCGTGCAACTGGGTCATGATGACCTCGGCCGCCGAAACCCCCTCTTCAGGGTGAAGATCGGTCGGAATACCGCGGCCGTTATCGGAAACCGTCACCGACCCATCGGGGTTCAGCGTCACGGTCACGTGGTCGGCATGTCCTGCCAGGGCTTCGTCAATCGCGTTGTCGACAACCTCATAGACCATGTGGTGCAGGCCCGACCCGTCGTCGGTGTCGCCGATATACATGCCGGGGCGTTTGCGGACCGCGTCCAGACCCTTCAGAACCTTGATGGAGTCGGCGCCATATTCGGCACCATTTTCTGCTTCGGGAGTGGCGCCGGGCTCGGGCGTAGACATATCGCTCATGCGAATCATTCACCAATCGGTTTTTGTTTCTTGGCCACGTTATACGGTGTTCCAACAGGCGTTCAACTGCACGCTCGCTGCAGGCCCGTTCAGGGCGGGAATATAGTGGAAAACCATAAGATTCAGGCGGATTTATGGGCTCCGGAAGCCCGGATCAGCCGGGCTTCGTTGTTGCCAACTTCAAACACTTCCGAATGAACCGGCAAAGCATCGAAGAGGGAGGCATCGGTGCCGGTCATAAACACCTGACCGCCGAGGGCATCCAGGCGTGCAAAAAGTGCCGCCCGGCGGTCCGGGTCAAGATGGGCTGCGACCTCATCAAGCAGCAAAACCGGTGTCATTCCGGAGACTTTTGCCGTGAGTTCAGCGTGCGCCAGAACGAGCCCAATCAAGAGTGCTTTTTGTTCTCCGGTAGAGGACTGAGCTGCGGGCATGTCCTTGGCGGCATGACGGACTTTCAGATCGCTCAAATGCGGTCCGGTCACGGTGCGTCCGGCCGCGCGATCCCTATGCCGCCCTTGTTTCAGAAGCCGCCGGTAATGATCTTCCTGATCTGAAGCGCTCATACCGATCGTCTCGGCTTCAAACGTGCCTTCGAGCGAGAGCATTGCTTGCGGAAAGGTCGAGTTTTCAGCGGGCTGGCCGTCAATCATCTGCTTCAGCAGGCCGACGGTTTCCTGACGGGCAAATGAGACGGCTGTCCCGAGGCTTGCGACTTGAAGTTCGAGGGCGCTGAGGTAAGCGTCCGACCCACCCTGGTCCAGCAGCTTGTTGCGCTGCCGGAGGGCGTTTTCAAAATCGCTGACACGGCGCCCGTGCGCCGGGTCGATTGCAAGGGTCAGGCGGTCGAGAAACCGTCGCCTGTCGGATCCGGGGCCTGTAAACAGCCCATCCATTGACGGAACCAGCCAAAGAACCCGCATGTAGTCTAGCAGGCTCTCCGAGGAGCGCATGTCCTCACCATCGATCCGCACCTTGCGCCCGGGAACACCTGCAGTGGCTCCGGTCCCAAGACTTGTCTCCATATCATCAAGGTAGATCTTGGCAGAGACACTCCAGGTCCCATCGCCGCCAACGCGGGCAATATCCGTCAAAGCCGCCCGGCGCAGTCCGCGCCCCGCCGTCAGAAAGGAGATCGCTTCCAGGATATTTGTTTTGCCGGCGCCATTTGCGCCGACAAAGGCCACCATGCCAGCCGACAAGCCGATGCCCATGGTGGCATAGTTACGGAAGCCGGTCAGGGTTAGACGGGTCAGCCGTGCCGACCGGGGTGCAGTCATGACCGGTTTCCGTTGGCGCGATTAGACCCGCATTGGCATCAGAACAAACAAACAGTCGTCGACTGTATTGTCCTGAATGAGGGTCGGGGATCCGGAATCTGCCAGACGGAACAGGGCCGTGTCGCTGCTGAGCTGGTTTGCAATGTCGAGCAGGTATCGGGAGTTAAAGCCGATTTCCAACGGATCCGAGTCGTACTCCACGGCCAGCTCTTCCGTCGCGCTGCCAGAATCCGGGTTGTTGACGGTTAAAACCATGCGCCCATCGCCAAGTGCCAACTTCACAGCACGTCCGCGCTCGGATGAGATGGTCGAGACGCGATCAACCGCTTCTTTAAATTCATCGCGGTCAACGCGCATTTCCTTGTCATTCCCTTGCGGGATCACACGGCCATAATCCGGGAAGGTGCCGTCGATGAGTTTCGATGTCAGAACAACCGTATCTGTTGTGATGCGGATCTTGGTGTCCGACAACTCAATTTGCACGTCCGCTTCCGGATTCTCCAAGAGCTTCTGGATTTCGCCGACTGTCTTTCGCGGCACAATAATGCCTGGCATGCCGGAGGAACCGGAAGGTGCGGCGACCTCTGCCTGCGCCAGACGGTGGCCGTCTGTGGCAACAGCGCGGAATTGTTGGCCGTTGGCAGCGTCGACAGTGTGCAGATAGATCCCGTTCAGATAGTACCGGGTTTCCTCGGTAGAGATCGCAAACTGCGTGGTATCGATCAGTTTGCGGATGTCCGAAGCGCTCAAGGTGAAGCCGTGGCTGAAATCACCAGCGGTCAGATCCGGGAAATCGGTTTCCGGCAGCATCTGCAGCGTGAATTTCGAACGGCCGGCCCGGATCTCCAGTGTGGTGTCGTCTCCGGTCGTTTCCAGAACAACCTGGGACCCTTCCGGCAGTTTTCTAACAATGTCATAGAACATGTGCGCAGGAACTGTCGTGGCACCTGGCATTTCGATCATGGCCGGCACGGTTTCGACAATCTCAAGGTCCAGGTCGGTGGCCTTCAGGTTCAAGGCCCCACCATCGGCACGCAGCAAAACGTTGGACAGGATCGGGATAGTATTCCGGCGTTCGACCACCCGGTGCACATGGGTCAAGGACTTGAGGAGGTCGGTCCGCTCGAGGGTCGCTTTCATACGCTGCATCCGTACTCGTGAAACACCAGACAGAACGTCCGGTCGACTGAATTCTTATGGGCTCCGGTGAGGGAGCGGGGGAAAGACACTGCCCTCAACCGGCTCCAAAAGCAAGGGGGCGCTCGCTTGGAACGCCCCCCTTTTTTGGCTGAAAAGACAGTCTATTCGTCTTAGGCGTCCAGCATGCGCTTCAGGAGTTCAATCTCCTGCGCGAGCGCATAGTCGGCACGGGCCATTTCTTCAATCTTGCGCACCGCGTGCAAAACTGTCGTGTGATCCCGATTTCCAAAACGGCGGCCGATTTCCGGCAGCGAGCGCGGTGTCATGACCTTTGCCAGGTACATCGCGATCTGACGCGGGCGTACGATGGTACGCGTGCGGCGCGCCGACAGCAGATCTGCCTTGGTCACATTGTAGTGCTTGGAGACCACGCGCTGAATGTCCTCAATCTTTACCCGGCGCGGTTCGCTGGAGCGAACCAGATCGCGCAAAGTCATCTCCGCCATTTCCTGGGTGATCGGCTGGTTGGTCAGCTGATTGTGCGCGATCAGACGGTTCAATGCACCTTCAAGATCACGGCCAGATGAGGCGACATGCCGTGCAATGTAGTCGAGCACGGAGTCCGGCACATCAAATTGCGGATAGGACTTGTGGGCCGCTTCAACGCGGGAGACCAGAATGTTCCTGCGCAGAACAAAATCCGGCTCCTGGATTCCAACAACAAGTCCCCCGGACAGGCGCGACCGTACGCGGTCGTCAAGTGTATCTAGGTCGGACGGTGCCCGATCCGCAGCAACGATCACCTGCCGAGCGCCGTCGATCAAGGCATTGAGAGTGTGGCAGAATTCCTGCTGCACCTGCTTGCCATGAAGGAACTGCATATCATCGATGAGGAGGAGGTCGATGGTGCGCAGGTTATCTTTGAATGCAAGGGCGGACTGCGATTTCAGCGCTGCAACGAACTTGTACATAAAGTGCTCGGCCGTCAGATAGAGCACTTTACGGCCGCTGTTGCGCACTTTCGATGCTACGGCCTGCATCAGATGGGTTTTGCCCAAACCCACGGACGCATGCAGGTAAAGCGGGTTGAACGTGACCGCTCCGCCAGCTGCGACTTGACGAGCAGCGGCCAAAGCAAGGTTGTTGGAATCGCCCTCAACGAATGTCTCGAACGTGTATTTCGGATCAAGCGCTGCGCCCTGCAGAACATCACGCGCACTGTCAGATGCGCTGTCACCCCGGCCAACGGCCGCTGTTGCCGCTTGTGCGCGGGTCACATGCGTCGCATCGCCAATGTTTTCCGAGCGTGTGTCGATGGCTGCGTTCTGCACACCAGCTGCCCCTGCCGGCAGGCTCGGCTGAACAGCCGTCACCTGACGTGGCCGAATGGCGCCACGAACAGTCAATTCGATCCGATGGACGTTGTCGCATTCGCGCTGCCAAAGCCCCATCAGACGTTCATTGTAGTTATTTTGGATCCACTGCTTGAGGAACCGGGTTGGTACAGACAGCCGCACAGTGCCGTCCTGATGTTCTTCCAGATCAACCCGGGCGAACCAACTGGTGAACACGTCGTCCCCCAGTTCCGCACGGAGTTGCTTTTTGACCCGCGTCCATTGTTCGGAGCCGCCTGCCTCCTGAACCTGCATGTTATCTGCCTCCTGTACTGGGAAGAACAGTCCGCCACAGCCGTTCTTCGTTCTAACGCCTTGCCGCTTTAGCAGCTTATGTGCCCCGTTTTTGGGGCGATTTTATTACAATCCGGGCACAGCCCGGTTATCTCCCCTGATTGCCAGGGGAATTTCTTAACCCTGTACCCAAGGCAATCCGGCGGCCTTCCAACCAGATTGCGTCCCGCGGTGGGCATGTGCATCAAGCCCGCCTTCGAAACCTTCAGATACATTGTAGCAATTTGTGTAGCCGGCTTGGGTCATTGCCTGGGCAGCCGCCTGACTGCGCGCGCCGGAGCGGCACAGAAAATAGATTGGCGTCTCCGGGTCAAGTTCTTTTTTGCTCAGGCGGTCAGAAAGGTCCTGAACGAACGCAGGATTAGGGCCGCTGGGCGGAAAGCTCTGCCACTCGGCAAAGATGGTTTCTTTGCCCAACGTACGCAGGTCCGGCACACCAACAAACGTCCACTCCGCTTGTGTGCGCACATCGACGAGGACTGCCTGAGTATTTTCGGTAAGAGCCGTAAATGCAGTTTGAACGTCAACGTTTCCCGCATACCCCAATTCGCTAAACACAATGCCCCCTTTCAAAGGCCGTTCGGCCATTGAATTAAAGTTCTTATCAGTAGAATGAGAGTTTAAGTAGGTCCGGAGCGCGCCTAAAAATGATACATACTGAATACATCAATGTATTCATCTGTAACCCGGTTGGGTAAGTGCTCAGCGATGTGGAATTTTGACTTTTTCATTGTTAGGTCCAAGCACTGTTTTTCGTGTCGCGCCGGTCTTTTCTCTGCCAGCACTGAGACAATATACAGCCAGCCCATTCGGTTCAACAGCCGTTCTGACGGATTATCGATTCCAGTGCCAAATGAGCCCAAAATGCCACATTGGGTGTGATCTGTGGGTGATGCTGCAAACGCTTTTTACTGCAATAACTTTTTGCCATTTTCGCATCCTGATTGGATGGATTTGAGCTTTGTTAAAAAAAATTTCGGAACTGATACCTTGACTCGTATCGAATCCGGTTTGAACCGGATTTGGATAGCCTACATATCTCTAAGACACTGAAAAATATAGACATTCCTTGCTATAGAGAAGTTAAGCATTTTTTACAATCTGTCCGGGTGCCGCAGCTGATGTGGGCAATCCACAAAATTGCGCGGCTAAAAAAACCCGGCGCGATGGCCGGGTTCTTTGGATTGTCCGATTTGGGACGAATTTACGCGCTCAGTGCCTTGATCCGAGCATTGAGGCGGGAAACTTTCCGCGACGCCGTATTGGCGTGCATGGTGCCTTTGGAAGCAGCGCGCATGATTTCCGGCTGTGCTGCTTTGAAGGCGTCGTTTGCGGCAGCCTGGTCACCAGAAGCGATTGCTTCTTCAACCTTACGCAAATAGGTGCGCACCCGGCTCCGGCGAGCTTTGTTCGTGGCCGTCCGGCGGGCAATCTTGCGGGCCGCCTTCTTGGCCGATGGTGTGTTGGCCATGGGCTCAATCCTGATCGGTATATTGGGACTTTTGTCCGGTGACGATCGGGACTTGAACGCCGAGGCGATGGAACCCGATCAAAAAACAACGGCGGCGGAAAACCGCCACCGATTGGGCGCTGCTTATAATCCTGACTTGGGCCGCAGTCAACGGCTTTGTCGCTGGTGAACCAAGATTATTTGTTGTTGAACTGTGGCGAACGTTTCTCAGTGAAGGCCGACATACCTTCTTTCTGGTCTTCAAGGGCAAACATGGCTTGAAAAACACGGCGTTCGAAGCGAACCCCTTCAGAGAGGGTTGTTTCATAAGACCGGTCGACACTCTCTTTTGCCATCATAACCACCGGTAACGAGAAGTCTGCGATCTTTTCGGCGGCTTTCAAAGCTTCTTCCAGGAGGTCATTGGCTGGCACGATGCGGCTGACAAGACCGCTGCGCTCTGCTTCTTCCGCATCCATCATCCGCCCGGTTAGCACCATATCCATGGCCTTCGACTTGCCAACAAAGCGGGTAAGACGCTGGGTGCCACCTGCGCCCGGGATTACGCCAAGCGTGATTTCCGGCTGGCCGAACTTGGCTGTGTCAGCCGCAATGATGAAATCACACAGCATGGCAAGTTCGCAGCCGCCGCCGAGGGCGTAGCCTGCCACGGCGGCGATGATCGGCTTGCGGTTCTGTGATACCCGATCAAACGGGGTGATCAGGTCTGTCTGATAGGCGGTTGAGAAGGTGTGCGGCTGCATCTCTTTGATGTCAGCGCCGGCTGCAAAGGCCTTTTCAGATCCCGTGATCACAACACAGCCGATTTTTTCATCTGCGTCGTAGGTATCCAGCGCGGAGCCGAGTTCCGCGATCAGTTCCGAATTGAGTGCGTTCAGTGCTTTTGGCCGATCAAGGGTGATCAACCCGACCTTGCCGCGTTTTTCAACTCGGATGTTCTTGTATCCCATCGTGTCTGCTCCCCGTGGCAGGATGTCTCGATTGCGTGCGCCATGGGTAGCCGACCGGGCCCGTGTCTGGCAAGGCATGACTGCCGTTTCTGGTGGAGTTCTACTTTTGGCAAATAGGGCAATAGAACGTCGATCTGTTCGACTGAACGACACGGCGCACAGTGCCGGTGCAGTCCGGTGTCCGGCAAGGCGCGCTCTCCCGGTCATAGACGGCAAAGGAGTGCTGGAAATAACCGAGCGTGCCGTCCGCTTGGGTGTGATCCCGCAAAGAAGACCCTCCAGCCAAGATGGCATCTTCAAGCGTCTGGCGGATGTTTTGGGCAAGCAGGTCTGCTTTCTTCGTCGGCTTGCCTGACTTGGTTACAAGCGTGCTCGCCAATCGTTTGGGGCTCAGTCCGCTGCGCCAAAGCGCTTCACACACATATATATTGCCGAGACCGGCAATCAGTTTTTGGTTCAAGAGTGCGGCTTTCAACGGGGATTTTCGCCCTGCAAAAAGTCGGGCCAACACCTCTCCGCTCAGTGCATTCCCGAGTGGCTCCAGCCCAAGTTCCCGAAAATATGGATGCGCCGACAGGTCTGTGCGTGGAACAAGGTCCATGAAGCCAAAGCGGCGCGGGTCATTATAAATGATCCGTGCGCTGCCGTCGTTCGGAAGGCTTAAATGGAAGACAACATGGTCATGTCTCGGATCCTTGTTCCGCTCGTGCGCAAACGCCCCGGGTGTTGACTGATCAATGTCGTTTTCGATGCGGAATGATCCCGACATGCCCAGATGCATGATCAAGACATCACCGCTATCCGTGTCCGCCAGCAGATACTTGGACCTGCGGGACAGGGCTGTGACAGTCCGGCCGGTCAGTCTCTCCACGAAATCGTCGGGAAATGGAAACCGCAAGTCCGGCCGGTTCTGATCGACCTTGGTCAGGAGTGCTCCTTCGAATGTCGGCGCCAATCCACGTTTGACCGTTTCCACTTCGGGCAATTCAGGCATTTATTCTCTGGTCTCCGGTAAGGCAGCGCGATATAGGCCTGCGGCATATGGTGTTTTCGTGGCCGGCAAACATAGCGCTCTGAAGGCGCTTGTACTATGGTCCGGCCAAATTTTGGAAATGAATGACGCTTGGAGCCGCGCAGATGACGCAACAGGCTAATGGCCAGACCCGCACACCGGAAGATATGCCGACCAGTTTCGGCTTTACAAAGGTCGGCGAGGGGCAAAAGCAGGCCCTCGTGGACGACGTCTTCCACAAGGTCGCATCCCGCTATGACCTAATGAACGATCTGATGTCCGGCGGTCTGCACCGGGTTTGGAAAGATGCCATGGTGTCCTATCTGGCACCGCCAAAGTCCAGCGCGTCCGGATGGCGTCTTCTGGATGTCGCGGGTGGCACAGGTGACATCTCTACCCGCGTGGTTGAGAAGTCTTACCGGTCTGCGAAGGCCGTTGTCTGCGACATCAACAATTCCATGCTCAATGTTGGCCGTGACCGGGCGGAAAAAGCAGGTCTCTCCGATCTGATCACGTTCTCGCAGGGCAACGCGGAAGACCTGCCCTTCCCGGACAAAAGTTTCGATGCCTATACGATCGCTTTCGGTATCCGGAATGTGCCGGACATTCCCAAGGCACTGCGTGAAGCGCATCGGGTCTTGAAGCGTGGTGGTCGCTTCATGTGTCTTGAGTTCTCGGAGGTCGACGTTCCCGGGCTCGATAAGGTCTACGACGCGTTTTCCTTCAATGCGATCCCGGCTATTGGCAAATGGGTGACCGGCGACGGTGAACCGTATCAGTATCTAGTGGAATCGATCCGCAAGTTTCCGAGCCAGGAACGCTTCGCTGAGATGATCCGCGAAGCTGGTTTTGCGCGGGTCACATATCGCAACTATTCCGGCGGGATAGCCGCATTGCATTCTGGTTGGAAACTCTGATCCATGGCATTTGCAGTGATGCCTTTCTTCCGCCTTGTGCGGGCTGGTTACGTTATGGCACGCGAAGGCGTGTTCGGTCTTGCGCATTTACCCGACCTGCCGGCGGGACCGCGGCTTGCGATCGGTATGGCGCGGCTGCTGGAGCGCCGGGCGGTCAAAGACAAAAGTGCAGAACTGCGTCTTTCGGATGCAATGAACCGTCTCGGCCCATCCTACGTGAAACTTGGCCAGTTCCTGGCAACACGCGAAGATGTTGTTGGCAAAGAGGCAGCAAAGGATCTCGCGGCGCTTCAAGATCAACTGGCCCCGTTTGATCACGAGGAAGCGCGGGCAGCGGTCGCCGAGCAATTGGACCAGCCGATTGAAGATGTCTTTGTTGAGTTCGGCGAGGCAGTCGCTGCAGCCTCGATCGCACAAGTCCATCCCGCAATCGTCCGCGATAAGGACGGTACCGAGCGCAAAGTCGCGGTGAAGGTTCTCCGGCCCGGCGTGCAACGCCGGTTCCAGCGTGATCTTGAAAGCTATTATCTGGTCGCCCGGTTGGTTGAGCGCTTTCACGCACCATCCCGCAGGCTCCGTCCCGTGGCAGTCGTCGACACTCTTGCGCAATCCGTCGCGATGGAAATGGATTTCCGCCTGGAGGCCGCTGGCCTCTCAGAAATGGCGGAAAACACCGTGGAGGATCCAGGGTTCCGCGTGCCGCAAGTCGATTGGATCCGAACCGCCAAGGGCGTCCTGACGATGGAATGGATCGACGGCCGCAAGATGTCGGACGTCGAAGGTCTCACAGATGATGGGCAGGATCTGGAAGCACTCGGAGCAGCAGTCATCCAAAGTTTCCTGCGCCACACGCTGCGGGACGGCTACTTTCATGCAGACATGCACCAGGGAAACCTTTTCGTTGAGCCGGATGGCACCTTGGTCGCTGTCGATTTCGGAATTACCGGACGGTTAAGCAAGCGCGAGCGGAGATTCTTGGCCGAAATCCTGTTTGGGTTCATCACGCGCAACTACAAACGGGTCGCAGAGGTCCACTTTGAGGCTGGCTATGTGCCAGCCGATCAGGATGTCGATCTGTTTGCGCAGGCGATTCGAGCCATTGGCGAGCCGATCCATGGCCACGATGCCAGTGAAATCTCGATGGCCCGGCTGCTGACGCAATTGTTCGAGGTGACCGAACTGTTCGAAATGCGCACCCAGACCCAATTGATCATGCTTCAGAAGACCATGGTTGTTGTGGAAGGGGTTGCCCGATCGCTTAACCCGCGTCTGGACATGTGGCGGACCGCAGAGCCGGTGGTTGGCACCTGGATCAAGGAGCATCTTGGGCCTGTTGGCAGGGTGCGGGATGCGGGGGATGCGCTGTCTGCACTAGCTCGGATTGCAACGGATATGCCGCTGTTTGCCGACCGGATTGGCCGCATGTCGGAAGAAATAGAAAAAATGACGACACAGGGGCTGCGGTTTAGCGAGGAAACGGCTGAATCGATTGGAAAGGCCGAAGCCCGGCATACACGCTCCGGCCGCATCGCACTGTGGGTGATCGCTCTTGCGCTGAGTGCGATTGCTGTTGACGCTCTCATTTAAATTCGGTGCGTGTTCATGAAATGAAACACCCGTATTGTTGACGAGGTAGAAAGATCATTCTACCCATGCAGTATTGTTTTGTTATCTGCATGGAGATCCGATGCCCGACATACCGAACCGCATGAGTGGCATGGTGCTCACTGCCCATGGGGGGCTTGAGTGTTTGCAATGGCGGGAGGATCTTGTCGTGCCGGTCCCGGAGCCGGGGCAGGTCTTGATCAAGGTCGGGGCGGCAGCCATTAACAACACGGATATCAACACCAGGATCGGCTGGTACTCAAAGAGCGTCCGCGGCGATACGGCTGCGACCGCGTCTGAAGGATCTGGCGGAGCTACGAATACAGATGGTGGCTGGTCGGGCGCGCTGAACTTTCCTTTGGTGCAAGGCGCAGATTGCTGTGGGCAGGTTGTTGCCGTTGGTGAAGGCGTGGATACTGGTTGCATCGGAGAACGTGTCTTGGTTCGGCCAATGCAGGTGCCCAAGAAACCTGAGCATGCGCATCTCCCGCTGGTGACCTTCGGCTCTGAATTCGACGGTGGGTTTGCTGACTATGCCGTTGCGAATTCTGAAGACGCGCTGGCAGTCTCCTCAAAGCTCAGCGATGTGGAACTGGCGTCCTTTCCCTGCGCGTATTCAACAGCGGAAGGAATGATTCAAAAGAGTTCCCTCGGTGCGGAGCATGTCCTCATTACCGGCGCTTCGGGCGGTGTTGGGTCGGCTGCAATTCAGCTGGCCAAGCGCCGGGGCGCGCATGTCACGGCCGTCACGACCCCGGAAAAGTCCGAAGCCTTGAAAGAGATGGGGGCGGACGAAACCCTTGGCCGCGAGGATGCATTGCCTGAGGGGACATATGACGTTGTCCTTGACCTTGTCGGAGGGCCGAACTTTCCGAATTTGCTTCAGTGTCTGAGAAATGGTGGCCGGTATGCAGTTGCTGGGGCTATCGCAGGTCCGATTGTCGAGTTGGACTTGCGGACGCTCTATCTCAAAGACCTGGCATTTTTTGGCTGCACCAGACAGGATCCGAAAGTGTTTGAAGACCTTATTGGATATATTGAGCGCGGTGAAATCCGGCCCATGATCTCAAAAACGTTTCCGCTGAAAGACATGGTTGCGGCTCAAGAAGCGTTTTTGTCTAAGAGATATGCTGGAAAGATCGGACTTCTGGTCAGTTGATACTTGTTTCTTGGGCTCCGGCTCACGTCACCCTGTGATACTAGAACCGGTTTGTCACGGTATGGCGTCCAGTAATGTCCTGCCCGCAGCTTCGATGTGAAGCTTCAAAACACGGGTGGCTTTGTCTCGATCCCGAATATGGCACGCGTCCACGATGTCTTGGTGGTCTTTAAGCCATTGAGCGGTCTGGTCTGGCAGGATGCTATATCCTGCAATATGAATGCGGCAGGTTTGGCGAAGCTGGTCGATCATGCCGATCTGGCGGGCTTTTCCGGAAGGCAAATAAAGTGCCTTGTGAAAGGCCCAGTCTCCATCTGACCAGTTTGCGGTTTCGGCATCGATGGATGAATGACGGAAAGCTGCGGAAATCCGCTCCAGGTCTGTGTCCCTGATCTGATCAATCGCTACCGCGAGACAATTGCATTCCAGCAGAATTCTGATGTCATAGATTTCCCGGATTTCGTCACGTGTCAGCGAGATCACACGGGCTCTGCGGTTCGGGACAAGATCGATCAGGCCGCGGGCGGCCAGAAGCTGAAGGGCGTCCCGGATGGGAATACGGCTCACCTGGAACCGCTTAGCAATCTCCCCTTGTTTCAACTCCGCGCCGGGCTTGAATCGCCCTGTGATGATATCTGCCTGCAAGCTGTCAGCGATGTGTTCTGCGGACATCGTTCCTCCGAAAAAGGCCGTCTGATGACTGATTAAGGCACTTGACAAAGCCGTGCAATTTCAAAATGTATAAATGTATACATTTAGTGAGGGTGCATGACCAAAACCCATGAATATGTCTCCAAAATCGTTTGGACGGGAAACCGCGGGCAGGGTACAAAGTCCTACAAGGGCTATGACCGAACATGGGAAATTTGCACACAGGGGAAACCGCCTGTGCAATGTTCGAATGATCCGGTCCTGGGGGGCGATCCGTCTCTTCACAACCCGGAAGATCTCTTGCTTTCCGCCCTCTCCAGCTGCCACATGTTGTGGTATCTGCATCTGGCCAGCAACGCAGGTATCGCCGTTTTAGGTTACGAGGATGTACCGCGCGCCGTGGGTGAAACCGAACGGAGTGGAGCCGGTCGGTTCTTAAGCGCGACGCTAAGGCCGACAATAACAGTACCGGAGGGCACGGATCTGACCGCTGCGGATACCATCCACGGTGAGATCCACAAAGTGTGCTTCATTGCGCGTTCGGTGAATTTTCCGGTGCGTTTTGAGGCAAGTTACAAAACAGATTGAGACCTACGGCGCTGTCACCCGTCTGAGGGTCAGGTTGATCCGCCCGCCGTTTTTCAAGAGCTTGGACGTGCCGCCGAGAATTCGGTCTATGCCGTGATAGGCAAGGCGCGCATCGCCGCCTAGTACCACCACATCACCCGAATTCAGCCGGAATGATTTCGTCGGATCCTTCCGGTTGGTCCCCCCAACGCGGAATGTTGCAGTGTCTCCAAGCGAGACTGAAACTACAGGCGCATCAAACATGGCTTCGTCCCTGTCTTGATGCAGGCCCATCCGGGCGCTGGGTTCATAGAAGTTGATGAGACAGGCTTCCGGTTCGGGGGCGCCAGGAGCCACCGCTTTCCAGAGTTCGAGGAGACGCACCGGAATGGCAGGCCACATTTGTCCGGATACGGGATGATTTGGCTGATAGCGGTAGCCGTTGATGTCGGACACCCAGCCAAGCGGACCGCAATTGCTCATTTTGACGGAAAACGGTTTTCCCGTTTTCGGCATGACGGGCAGAAAGAGTGGCGCTTTGGCAACGACCTCCCGAACGTCGGCAAGAAGTGCTTTCTGCACCGTTCTGTCAAAATATTCCGGCAGATATTTGAGGCCGGTTAGGCCGTTGATGGCGATGGTCTGCATGGGTGTAGATATAGATCAAAACCTTAGTCACCGCATCCGCCGCACCCGGAACCTCCGCCACCACCCCCATCAGATCCGCACCCACCAGAACCGCAGCCGGATCCTTTGGTCGATTTCTTCAGCAGTGCAATCAGGACCAGCGCCACGGCAACAATCCCGAAGAAAAACCAGAGCGTATGCTCTGTAGCCCAGTGCCACACCATGTTGCGGAGCTGTTCCAGCACGGTGTCGCCCGCCGGTGTGCCGTGTGCGAGGGCCAAACCGGTGCCTGCGAAAAGTGCAAACAGGACCATAGCGACCCCCTGAAGAGATGCAGGAACACGTCGCAGACAGTGACCAGTAGTTTTGATCATTGAAAGCCAGCCCGGTTTGCGGAGAACCCAGAAATCCTGTGTGTTGATCCGGAGGAAATGCGGTGCCCTGCCAAATCGTAGGTGTGCAGGAGGCCAGATGTCGCTGGGCGGCTCCCCAAATTCCTGGCGATAGAGAGCGAGTGTCTCCTCATAGGCCCTACGAAATGTCTGAGCCTGGTCCACACCGCCTTTGGTCGGCATGTGATGCAGCGCTGCTCCCAAGGCTTCTTTGAATGGTCCCCAATAATGACGCGTGTAGGTCAGATGCAGGTGCCAGGTCTGATCGACTTCATCGCTGGGCGTGACCATCCCAGCCTTCATTTGGCTGAGATAGGCAAACCGCTGATACTCAACAACAACACGCGCCGCGAAACTTTTGGTCCATCCGTTGTCCCGGGCCAGACGGTGGGAAAACGGGAATGCTGCCTCCACATCATCGGGGTGGCACTTCGATATCCGGTGCCAGAGGTCGGGATTGCGCATGCTGCTGTCTCCGGGGCCAGGAAATTGGTCTGGAGCAGTTTATGCGAGGCCGCTAAACAAATTCCGAAGTGAAACCGTTGAAAACATCACTGCCTGCTTAGCTGCGGTGTCGCCGGTAACCTTCTGCAAAGAAATATCGCCGACATATCCCAACGCCTGTAAAAGCCTGTGAAAAGGTCTCTTGCAGGCAAAGTTTCATCCACCTATATAGCGGTCAAGCGTCGCGCCAAATCCTGGGCAGTTGCCCCGGCGCGGCATCCGGGAAGATCCCGGAAACCCAAAGAGGAGCCGGTTTGACGCCTTTAAGGGTCTCATCGGTTTGCTAGAAAGAGAGGCAAAAATGGCAAAGGTCATTGGTATCGACCTCGGCACGACGAACTCGTGCGTCGCCGTCATGGACGGCAAAGATTCCAAAGTTATTGAAAACGCAGAAGGCGCCCGCACCACCCCATCCATGGTGGCGTTCTCGGACGACGGTGAGCGTCTCGTTGGCCAGCCGGCAAAACGCCAGGCAGTCACAAACCCGACAAACACCCTTTTCGCAGTCAAGCGCCTGATCGGCCGCCGGTTCGATGATCCGACCGTCGCGAAGGATCAGAAGCTGGTTCCCTTCGACATCGTCAAGGCCGACAACGGCGATGCGTGGGTAGAAGCCAACGGTGATAAGTATTCCCCGTCCCAGGTCTCTGCATTCATTCTGCAGAAAATGAAGGAAACCGCTGAGAGCTATCTCGGTGAGAAGGTCGAGCAGGCGGTCATCACCGTTCCGGCCTACTTCAACGACGCTCAGCGTCAGGCAACCAAGGATGCGGGCAAGATTGCCGGTCTTGAAGTCCTGCGGATCATCAACGAGCCGACTGCGGCCGCACTGGCCTACGGTCTCGACAAGAACGACGGCAAGACCATCGCGGTTTATGACCTTGGCGGCGGTACGTTCGACGTGTCCATCCTGGAAATCGGCGACGGCGTCTTCGAAGTGAAGTCCACCAACGGTGACACCTTCCTCGGTGGTGAAGACTTCGATATGGTCCTCGTCGATTATCTGGCTGCCGAGTTCAAAAAAGAGCAAGGCATTGACCTGAAGAATGACAAGCTGGCTCTGCAGCGTCTGAAGGAAGCTGCCGAAAAAGCGAAGATCGAACTGTCGTCCTCGTCTCAGACCGAAATCAACCTGCCGTTCATCACTGCAGATGCGTCCGGTCCGAAGCACCTGACCTTGAAGTTGACCCGTGCGAAATTCGAAGCGCTGGTTGAAGATCTCGTCAAGCGTACCGTAAAGCCGATGGAAGCTGCATTGAAAGATGCAGGCCTGGCCGCTGGTGAAATCGACGAAGTGGTGCTTGTCGGCGGCATGACCCGTATGCCGAAGGTTCAGGAGACTGTTCACAAGTTCTTTGGCAAAGAACCGCACAAGGGTGTGAACCCGGACGAAGTGGTCGCCATGGGTGCTGCCATCCAGGCCGGCGTTCTGCAGGGCGACGTCAAAGACGTTCTTCTTCTCGACGTTACTCCGCTGTCTCTTGGTATTGAAACACTCGGCGGTGTCTTCACACGTCTGATCGACCGCAACACAACGATCCCGACGAAGAAGAGCCAGGTGTTCTCAACTGCTGAGGACAATCAGACGGCTGTGACCATCCGCGTCTTCCAGGGCGAGCGTGAAATGGCCGCGGACAACAAGGTCCTTGGTCAGTTCGACCTGGTCGGATTGCCGCCGGCACCGCGTGGCGTTCCGCAGATCGAAGTGACCTTCGACATCGATGCGAACGGTATCGTCAATGTGTCCGCGAAAGATAAGGGCACGGGCAAAGAGCAACAGATCCGCATTCAGGCATCTGGTGGTCTGTCCGACGCCGACATCGATCAGATGGTCAAGGACGCGGAAGCGCATGCGGACGAAGACAAGAAGCGCAAAGAGCTTGTCGAAGCCAAAAACCAGGGCGAGTCGCTCGTTCATTCGACTGAGAAGTCTTTGGCCGACTATGGCGACAAGGTTTCCGAAGACGACAAGTCCGCGATCGAAAGCGCTCTTGGCGATCTGAAGACCGCGCTCGAAGGCGAAGACCTTGAAGACATCAAGGCCAAGACACAGGCTCTGGCCGAGGCGTCCATGAAGCTTGGCGAAGCCATGTATCAGCAGGCCCAGGCCGATGCCGAGGCGAATGCTGAAGGCGGTGACGCCGATGCTGAAAAGGCCGATGACGATGTCGTTGATGCGGATTTTGAAGAAGTCAAAGACGACGACGACAAGAAGTCTGCATAACTTAAAACCTTTGCAGCCAGCCGTTTATCGGCTGGCTGCTTGATTTCCGGCGCCGGTTGCGCAGTTGCCTGACTTAAGGCACATGCGCCCTGCGCCTTTGCCGTGATGGCGCTGAGTGATAATGGCAGCCACCGGCAGGACAAGACCGAGAGATCTTGATGTCGAAACGTGATTTCTATGAAGTTCTGGGAGTTGCACGTGATGCGGACGATAAGGCGCTCAAAAGCGCTTACCGCAAGATGGCGATGCAGTTCCACCCAGACCGCAATCCAGGCGATGCGGAAGCTGAAGCGAAATTCAAGGAAGTCAATGAAGCCTACGACACGCTGAAAGACGGCCAGAAACGCGCAGCTTACGACCGGTTCGGCCATGCAGCCTTTGAAAACGGCGGATTTGGCGGTGGTGGCGGTGCCGGCGCCCATGACTTCTCTTCGACAATGTCGGACATCTTCGAAGAATTCTTCGGAATGGGCGGTGGTGGCCGGAGATCCGGTGGCCGCGAGCGCGGCGCAGACCTGCGCTACAACCTCGATGTGACACTCGAAGATGCGTTTACCGGCAAGACCGTAGAAATCGAAGTCCCAACAAGCATTACCTGTGACATCTGTTCAGGCTCTGGCGCGAAACCGGGAACAAGCCCGACGACCTGCCGGACCTGCGGTGGCGCTGGCCGCGTACGGGCTGCACAAGGCTTCTTTACACTGGAGCGCACATGTCCGAGCTGTCAGGGCAAAGGACAGGTGATTTCTGATCCGTGTACTGGGTGTGGCGGCTCGGGCCGCAATACTCAGGAACGGACCCTTTCCGTCAATATTCCGGCCGGGATCGAAGACGGCACAAGGATCCGTCTTGCGGGTGAAGGCGAAGCCGGTGTGCGCGGTGGCCCATCCGGCGATCTTTATATTTTCTTGTCCATCCGTCCGCATGACCTGTTCCAGCGCGACGGGGCAGACCTTTATTGCCGCGTTCCGATTTCCATGTCCACGGCAACTCTCGGCGGTCAATTCGATGTGCCAACGGTCGACGGTTCAACGAGCCGTGTGAAAGTGCCGGAAGGAACACAGACCGGAAAACAGTTCCGCCTTCGAGGCAAGGGCATGCCGGTCATGCGGTCCAGCCAGCACGGTGATATGTACATTCAGGTCACCGTTGAAACACCGACCAATTTGACCAAACGCCAGCGGGAACTTCTCGCGGAGTTTGAAAAGGAATCCTCGGGCGAAAACCACCCGGCGTCGGCTGGCTTTTTCTCCAAGGTCAAGGATTTTATCGACAATTTAAGCACATAACCGCCGCGCCCCGCTTCTGGTAACGCTGACCGAACACGCCTATATGTAAATTTCATGACAGGTGTGAGGGTGGATTTTGAAGCGGATCGGGATCAAGCGGGAAGCCATTCGGGACAAACTTGAAAAAGCGGATGCGGTCCGCATGAAAGTTATGGATGAGGTCAAGTTCATCCGCTCCTGGGCGCAAAACCCGCTTCGCACGGGGGCTGTTGCGCCCTCCGGACCCGAACTTGCTTCGAAAATGGTCTCTTTCTTGATCCCGCGGCCGCATTCAAAAATCGTTGAGCTCGGCCCGGGAACAGGTGTGGTGACAAAAGCACTGTTTGACGCCGGGTTTTCGAACCGCGATTTGAACCTCATTGAATACAGCACGGACTTTTGTGAACACCTTGGCGGACGGTATCCAGGCTTGCCCGTCCTGCAAGGTGACGCTTATGCCTTGAGGCAAACCCTTTCCAAACCGGGTGGTTTTTTGCGTGAAGCGGCAGAAGCCAATCATGTTCTCGACGGTATCGTGTCGTCTTTGCCGCTGCTCAACAGGCCGGACGTTCACCGCCGAGCGTTCGTTGAAGAAGCTCTTCAGCTTTTGAAGCCCGGTGCGCCGCTGGTTCAGTTTTCCTACGGTCTGGCAGCCCCTGTGAAGCCACTCACACGGAGTGTTTCGGTCTACAGTTCGGAATGGATCTGGAAGAACTTGCCTCCGGCCCGCGTTTGGGTTTACCGGAAGGCCAACTGACCGTAGCTTAAAGCTTCCCTAGCAGATTGAATGTCTTTGGAGAGGGCTTCATGCGAAACCCAAAAATTATCGTATTGTCCGGTTCCGCACGCGCTGGATCCTACAACAGCCAGCTTGCGGCTCTTGCTGCCAAGAAGCTGGCGATTCTGGACGCGAAAGTGACGCGCATCTCGCTGAAAGACTATCCATTGCCCATCTATGACGGGGATTTTGAAGAGGCGGATGGTGTTCCGGAGAACGCGGAAAAGCTAAAGAAACTGTTTGCCGAACATGACGGCGTTTTTATCGCTTGCCCGGAGTATAACGCGGGAATCACGCCGCTTTTGAAGAATACGCTCGACTGGATTAGTCGGGTGAAAGGGCCAGGAGAAGCCTATCGCGGCAAGGTTTTCGCTGTGGGCGCGGCATCACCTGGCGGCTTCGGAGGCATGCGTGGCCTGATCGGCATGCGAACGATCCTTGAGGTGGGGCTGGGCGCAATGGTCTTGCCGCAGATGATTTCCGTCGCAAAGGCAAGCGGGGCCTTCAATGGCCGGGGGGATCTCGCGGATGAGCGGGCATCCGCCAATCTCGACAAGATGGTCGATGCACTTTTGCGCGCGACCCGGATAGAGCTATCTCACTGAAATAGGCGAGTGAAAGCAGTCTCCTCGCTCTGGTCGCTTTTCAAACTGTGGCGGGATGCTTACATACAGCGCCGCACCAAAGACGTTATGAGGATTAGATGAGCGAATCGCGTGAGCCGGCCGTTTGGCACGGCACCACCATCATGATGGTCCGCAAGGGCGGCAAAGTGGTTATCGCGGGCGATGGTCAGGTATCGCTGGGACAAACAGTTATCAAGCACACGGCCCGCAAGGTCCGCCCGCTTGCGAAAGGTGAGGTGATTGCCGGATTTGCAGGGGCAACGGCCGATGCCTTCACCTTGTTTGAGCGTTTGGAATCCAAACTCGAACAGTATCCGGGCCAGTTGATGCGGGCCTGTGTCGAACTGGCCAAGGATTGGCGGACAGACCGGTATCTGCGCAAGCTGGAAGCCATGATGCTGGTTGCAGACAAGAACACATCCCTTGTGCTGACCGGGACAGGCGACGTCTTGGAGCCGGAAGGCGGGATCATGGGAATCGGCTCTGGTGGCAACTATGCGCTTGCAGCCGGCCGCGCTTTGGCTGACACAGATTTCGATGCGGAGACGATCGCTCGCAAGGCGATGGCCGTGGCCGCTGAAATCTGCGTCTACACCAACGAAAGCATCACGGTGGAAGTCCTCGAAACCGCCGAATAAGGAGGTCTTCCAGGCTCCCCGAACGATCCAGATCAATGCAAGGCAAAAGCAATCAGGCGAAATCGAAAAACTGATTGCTGTGCTTCTGCCTTGCTTGCACTACCGGCGGGCGGAAGCTTGAGAAATTCGGATTGACAGACTTCTTTGCATGCCGGACGGAGGATCTCTTGAGCGAGGCGAGCCAAAAATTGAACAACAAAGAGAGCCCGCTGGATTCAGCGCGGTTGGCGGCCGCCGTCTCCGAGGGCATTTTGACCGAAGACCAGGCTGAGCGGCTTACAGATTTCTGGACCCGCCGCGGCGGTACTGGTCCATTGGCTGAAACATTGCCGCACGCGGACATCGAAGAAGTGCGGTTCGTGCGCGGCTTCCATGACATTTTTATCAGTCTTGGGATCGGGATACTGATGGTCGGGCTGGTGTATGGTTTGCAGAACCTGTTGCCGGCTTGGGCAATCTCCGCAGTTGGCGCTGTGTCCATTTGGGGGCTGGCGGAAGTTTTCTCCCGCCGCATGCGGTTGGCTCTGCCGTCTTTCCTGCTCAGCCTTACATTCACCCCCTTTTTCTTCATGGCGTGTTTCGGGCTGGTCGTTGATCAGGACCTGACCGGTTTGAGCCTCGGTGGCTGGCGGCAAAACTATGAAACTTGGCTGGTAATCCCCACCTCGTTGGTCGCCCTTGCAGGCGCGGTGCTGTTTTACCTCCGCTTCAAGGTTCCAGTTGGGATTGCCGGGATCACCGGCGGATGCCTGTTCATCGTGGCTGTGCTTATTGAGATGGCGGCCCCCGGGCTGATCGACCGGTATCACGTTGGTTTCTTCCTGGCTCTTGGGCTCGTTACCTTTGCATTGGCGATGAGCTTTGATATCAAGGATCCAGCCCGCGTCACGCTGAATTCCGACAAGGCCTTTTGGCTTCATCTGATGGCCGCACCATTTATCGTGCACTCGATCCTTGCCTTGGTCTCCAGCTACTCAGGTCAAGGTTCGGTCGGTTACTCGGTTGCTGTCATCGCGCTGTTTATGATTCTGGCAATCGTGGCGCTGGTTGTTGACCGGCGGGCCCTTCTGGTTTCCGCAATGAGCTATCTTGGTTTTGCAATCGGGTATTTGATCCTGGAAGCCAATGTTTCGGAAGAGGCCGCCTTTGCCGTAACCCTGTTGTTGCTGGGTGGTTTTATTCTGCTTATTGGCTCCGGCTGGAGCCTGTTACGGCGCGTGCTTTTGGCGCCCTTTTCAGGTCAGCCCTTGCTGCGCTACCTTCCTGCGACCACATAACCGGCAATGATCATCTACTTCTGTGCGAGTGAAACCCCTGAATGACTGACTTTTCTCCGCGTGAAATTGTATCTGAACTCGATCGCTACATCGTTGGCCAGAAGGACGCTAAACGGGCGGTGGCCATTGCCTTGCGCAACCGCTGGCGCCGCCAGCAGCTTGAGGGGCAGATGCGCGAAGAGGTTCTGCCAAAGAACATTCTCATGATCGGCCCGACCGGTGTTGGCAAAACCGAGATCTCCCGGCGTTTGGCGAAACTGGCACGGGCTCCCTTTACCAAAGTTGAGGCCACCAAGTTCACCGAAGTTGGCTACGTGGGCCGGGACGTTGAGCAGATCGTCCGTGACCTTGTGGAAGCAGGTATCTCCCTTGTTCGCGAGGAAAAACGGGAATCCGTGAAAGCCAAGGCCCATGTCTTGGCAGAGGAGCGCGTTCTGGACGCGCTTGTTGGTTCAAATGCAAGCCCGGCCACCCGGGAGAGCTTCCGCACCAAGCTTCGCGATGGCGAAATGGACGACAAGGAAATCGAGGTTGAAGTGCCGGCACAGGCACAAATGCCAAGCTTTGACTTGCCGGGCATGCCGGGTGCGAGCGTCGGTGTAATGAACGTCTCGGATCTGCTCGGCAAGGCGTTTGGCGGCCAAACGAAAACGAAGCGGACAAGTGTGCGCGATTCCCATCAGCTCTTGGTGAATGCGGAATCAGACAAGCTTCTGGATGAAGACAAGATCGTCGAGGAAGCCATCTCGCTTGTAGAGAATTCGGGCATCGTTTTTCTCGATGAGATCGACAAGATCTGCGCCCGGGAAGGCCGTGCTGGCGGTGATGTTTCAAGAGAAGGCGTTCAACGCGATCTCCTGCCGTTGATCGAGGGCACGGTCGTGTCGACCAAACATGGCCCGGTTCGCACCGACCATATTCTGTTCATTGCGTCCGGCGCGTTCCATGTTGCCAAGCCCTCGGATCTTTTGCCGGAATTGCAGGGCCGCCTGCCGATTCGGGTTGAACTGCGGGCACTGACCAAGGAAGATTTCCGGGCGATCCTAACAGAGCCTGAGGCCAGCCTGATCAAGCAGTATGTCGCCCTGATGGAAACCGAGGGTCTGAAACTGTCTTTCACCGAGGATTCCATTGAGGAAATCGCGTCGGTGGCCGTGGATCTGAACGGATCGGTTGAAAACATCGGTGCACGGCGTTTGCAGACCGTCATGGAGCGGATTCTGGACGAAATCTCTTTCACGGCACCGGACCGGTCTGGGGAAGAGGTCGAGATCACGGCAGAGTTCGTTCGCGAAAACATTGGCGATCTGGCGAAGAACGTCGATCTGTCGAAGTTTATTCTGTAATTTGGACCGGTATCGCAGGCTGCGAATTCGCCGCTTGCGGCTTGCCGGGACCAGTGGCAGCATGTGGTCATGGTAGCAATTCGAAAAAGTAACGAAGAGGGTCACCGCCGGAAGTTTCTGGTGGTGGTCGACGACACACCGGAATGTGATCGCGCAATTGTCTATGCAGCTAAGCGGGCAGCGCGCACCAGCGGTGTGGTCACATTGCTGTTCATTATCGCACGCGGGGATTTCCAGCATTGGCTGGGTGTTGAGGACATCATGCGTGCCGAAGCGCACCAGGAGGCAGAAGCCACTCTGGCAAAAGCAGCGCAACGGGTTCGCTCAGTCGCCCGCACGGAACCGGAAACGGTTATCCGTGAAGGCACCATGAGTGAAGAGATCCTGGAGCTGATTGAGGCTGATGCCGACATAGCCATCCTCGTTTTGGCGGCAAGCACCAACGCGGATGGGCCGGGGCCGTTGGTTTCCTCGATCGCTGGCAAGTCCGCGGGAACCTTTCCGATCCCTGTGACCATCGTTCCGGGAAATCTGGATGATGATTCCATCGCTGCTCTAGCCTGACCTGCTGTGAGGAAAGACGCCTGAGGCGCTTGATCCCCAGCGACGAAAACCTATCTAGTTTTTAATGGTTCCAAACTGACGCAGGATCGGTTAGAAGATCCTATCGGTGTTTTGCGATGATGGAGAGGCCGCAAACACATTTGCCACATTGGGCGCACAGGTGACACAGCGCGGACAGCGCAAGGACGGAAAACATGTTCATTCAAACCGAAGCCACACCGAACCCGGCAACTCTTAAGTTCCTTCCAGGACGGGTTGTCCTGCCGGAAGGAACGTATGATTTCCGGTCCAAGGCCGATGCTGGTGCATCGCCGCTTGCAGAGAAGCTTTTTGATGTGCCGGGCGTTGCCGCCGTTTTCTTTGGCCATGATTTTGTGACCGTAACCAAGGATGACACGGACTGGCAGCACATGAAGCCGGCAATTCTCGGTGTCATCATGGAACAGTTCATGTCCGGTCAGCCGGTCATGAATGCCGGTGAAAGTGAAAACATCGAAGAAGGCGAGTTCTTTGAGGAAGGCGATCAGGAAACGGTCGCGACCATCAAAGAGTTGCTCGAAACCCGCGTGCGTCCTGCTGTCGCACAAGATGGCGGCGACATCACATTCAAGGGATTCAAGGAGGGGATTGTTTACCTTTCCATGCGTGGTGCCTGCGCTGGATGCCCGTCCTCGACCGCAACGCTTCAGCACGGCATTCAGAATCTTTTGCGCCACTTTGTGCCGGAAGTTGAGGAAGTGCGTCCAATCTAAAGCGAATTTCCGCTTTGTTTTATTGGCCCGGCCTGCTTGCCGGGCCTTTTTATTCTCTCTGGTATTTCTCTGTGGGTTTCAAGCCCCCCATTGGACCTAGATCCAAAGCCCGGCTCGACTCTGCGATGCGGCCGGGGTAGTGGCAAGTTATCATGCGTGTTCTGGCAATCGATACAGCACTGGCCAATTGCGCTGCCGCCGTTCTTGACGATGGCACCTCTTCAGCGTGTTTCGAAACCTGCGGCGAAGAGATCGGGCGCGGCCATGCGGAGAAGCTCATGGACATGATCGGAACCGTGATGGCCGAGAGCTCGACAGCCTTTTCCGATCTCGACCGGGTTGCTGTAACCGTTGGACCGGGAAGTTTCACCGGTCTTCGTGTCGGGTTGGCCGTTGCCCGCGGCTTTGGCCTGGTTCTGGAAAAGCCGGTTGTCGGTGTTACCACATTGGCGGCGATCGCACGGTCCTGCGCATCCGGCGACAATGGCCCCCCGATCCTCGTCGCTCTCACCGGAAAAGGCGACGAAGTTTATTGTCAGCTCTTTTCTCACGATGGCGAACCACTTGACTTTGCCGGTGTCCAAACCCTGTCAGATCTTGCAGGGACACTGCCTGAGGACATAAGATTTGCCGGTTCGGCGGCAGACCGTGTTGCCGACGCAGTGGGAGCGGAAGACACGCGCGTGATTTCCAGGTGCGGTTATCCGGGAATACGGGCCGTTGCCGAGCTTGGTCTCATAACGGATCCGCGAGGGGCGTCTCCCTCCCCATTGTATTTGCGGCCGCCGGATGCGACGCCGCAGACGAAGGGAAGGATTGAACGGCAATGAGTTTTTGGTGGTTCTGGAGCCAGCCGCCTGTCGTTGAAGAGGCGCTGGACGAAGATCTGCTGAAGGTCGCCGAAATCCACGCAGCTTCATTCAAACATGCCTGGGACGTTGAAGAGCTTGCCCGTATGAAGGCGCAATCCGGAACGTCCATTCTGGTCGCGCGGCGGGCCAGCCCTTATGGAACGCAGGGGCCACTTGGTTTCTTAATCCTTAGAACAGTCGCGGATGAGGCGGAAGTGATCACGATCGCTGTACATCCGCGCCAACGTGGCCGCGGCATTGGAAAGAAGTTGATGGAGGCCGGATTGTTCCGCCTCTATGGAGAACGCTGCAAGAGCTTGTTTCTGGAAGTGGATTCGGCGAATGAAGCCGCGATTTTGCTCTACCGCTCCCTTGGATTCCGGGAAGTTGGCCAACGAAAAGGATACTACAGCGACAGTGGAGGAGACGGGACAGCGCTTGTCATGCGCGTCGATCTTGGTTAGAGCGCTTTGAGATCCAACCGGAAGCGGAAGGCAATTGGAGTTTATGACGGACGAGCGGATACCATCGCTGGCGGAACTTTGTGTCCAAAAAGGCATGCGCATGACCGAACAGCGCCGTGTGATTGCCTCAGTGATCGAGCAGGCCTCAGAAGAGCATCCGGACGTGGAGGAACTGTATCGCCGATCTGTTGCGATTGACCCGAAAATCTCCATCTCTACGGTCTACCGCACCGTCAAACTGTTTGAAGATGCCGGCATGGTTGAGCGCCATGATTTTCGAGATGGCCGTTCCCGTTATGAGACTGTGCCCGATGAGCATCACGATCATCTCATTGATCTGCGCAGCGGACAGGTGATCGAGTTCCGGAACGAGGAAATTGAAGCCTTGCAGGAGTTCATTGCCAAGAAGCTGGGCTACAAGCTGGTGGATCACCGATTGGAACTTTATGGCGTTCCGATCGATCCGAAAAAAGGCGGGGACACGGATGGCTGAAATCAAGGCGGTTTTGACGATCCTTGTGTTAACGGTCGTCTCGCTGATCTTGATTCCACTGCAATGGATTGCAGTGAAGCTAAATCTCCCAATCCAGAAACACCTTCCTCATCTCTGGCATAAAATTGCAACCGGCCTAGTTGGTATTCGCATTCACCAGGAAGGGCAGCCTGCGGCAGAGCGTCCTTTGTTGATTGCCGCCAACCATGCTTCCTGGGTGGACATCACCGTTATCGGTTCTTTGATGCCGCTGTCCTTTATCGCCAAGTCGGAAGTTTCCGGCTGGCCGGTCTTTGGTCTCTTTGCCAAGCTCCAGCGGACGGTTTTCGTCAACCGCACCCGGCGATCGCAAACGGCAGAAGTTGCTGACACGATCGCCGGCCGGATGGCAGACGGTGATGCCATGGTGCTCTTTGCGGAAGGCACATCCAACGATGGGAATTGTGTTTTGCCGTTCCGTTCGGCTCTTTTGGGAGCTGCAACGCGCGCCGCGGGGAATGATCAAGACACCACGGTTTGGGTCCAGCCGTTGTCGATTGCCTATCAGGGCTTGTTCGGAATGCCGATGGGGCGTGTGCACCGTCCGCACGTCGCCTGGTACGGGGATATGGAGCTTGCGGGCCATCTTTGGGGCATCTTTAAGCATGGTGCTCTCGATGTTGCCGTCCAATGGGGAGAGCCTGTTCGTGTTGACCAAACAACGGATCGCAAGGCCTTGACACAGCAGCTTGAACGGGAGGTCCGCGCTTTGACCATGGCTGCTTTGCGTCAAAAACCGGTCGAACGGTTCGATTCCGATGAAATCGACGCTGCTGAGTTCTTCTCAAATGAAGAAAAAACCGCTAAAGCTGGCGCCTGAATTGAGGTGCAGCCTGCCTCCGACGTGATTAAACGCGGGCAGACACAGGTGCGGGATAAAGTCTCGCCCAAAAGCACGATCACCACGAGATATGCCGTCCGTCCCACAGGGACCATGAGGAGCGAATGACGAGCCGCCCGGAAGCAGAACTGGACACCTCCGCAGCCGCGGAAACAAAGACCGTATCAGGTGACAATACGCGCAAGGTTTTTGTGCGCACCTACGGCTGCCAGATGAACGTCTATGACAGTGAGCGCATGACCGATGTGCTGGCACCACAGGGCTATTCCACGACTGAAGACATGGAAGAGGCCGATCTGGTCATTCTGAACACCTGCCACATCCGGGAAAAGGCCGCTGAAAAGGTTTATTCAGAGCTTGGGCGGATCCGGAAGGTCAAGGAAGAACGCGCGAAAGCCGGCAAGGACATGATGGTTGGTGTGGCCGGCTGTGTGGCGCAGGCGGAAGGCGAGGAAATCTCCCGCCGGGCACCGATCGTCGACATGGTCGTTGGTCCGCAGAGCTATCATCAGCTGCCCTCGCTTTTGGACAAGGCGCGCCAAGGCCAGAAAGTTGTCGAAACAGAGTTCGACATCGATGCGAAGTTTGACCATTTGTCTGAGCGGGCTGAAAAGCCGATCATGAAACGCCCACCGGCCGCATTCCTGACGGTTCAGGAAGGCTGCGACAAGTTCTGTACCTTCTGCGTCGTTCCTTATACCCGCGGTGCCGAAGTCTCCCGGTCCGTGGAACAGATTGTTACCGAAGCTCAGCGCATGGCAGCCTCTGGTGTGCGGGAGGTGACTCTGCTTGGCCAGAACGTCAATGCCTATCACGGCGAAGCTGCGGATGGGTCAACCTGGGGGTTGGGTAAGCTTTTGCGCCGCTTGTCGGAAATTGATGGGCTGGATCGGCTCCGCTACACGACCAGCCACCCGCGCGACATGGACGATGATCTGATTGAAGCCCACCGGGAACTGAAGAGCCTGATGCCCTATCTTCATCTGCCGGTGCAGTCCGGGTCTGACAAGATTTTGAAGGCCATGAACCGCAAGCACACGCGGGATGAGTATTTCCGACTGATCGACCGGATTCGGGAAGCAGCGCCCGACATTGCCCTTTCCGGCGACTTCATTGTCGGTTTCCCAGGCGAAACAGATCAGGACTTTGAAGACACGATGGATCTGATCCGCCGTGTTGAATATGGCTCTGCCTTCTCGTTCAAATACAGTCAACGCCCCGGCACGCCTGGGGCGACCATGGAAGATCAGGTGCCGGAAGACGTCAAATCTGCGCGCCTGCAGGAACTCCAAGCGCTTCTGAGCGAGCAACAAAAAGCCTTCAATGCGTCCCGCAAAGGGATGACCTGCGATGTGCTTTTGGAAAAGAAGGGCCGGAACCCGGGACAGCTTGTTGGCAAGTCTCCATGGTTGCAGCCGGTCCAGCTGGATGCACCAGAGTCCATGATCGGCAGTGTACAAGCGGTGGAAATCGTTGAGATCGGAAGCAATTCGCTGTTCGGACGGCTGATTGCGGGGCAAGATACTGCTGATGGATCCGGTGCCATTCCGGCCCCGGCCGCCTAAGGAGACGTCATTTGACGCGCGACAGCCAATCTTCTTCCCGCAGGCTTTCTGATGAAGCCGCTTCGGCTTCCGACATGACCCACATCGTTCTCGCTTTTGAAGACAATCGTTTGATCGGCGATCTGTTTGGCCAGTTCGATCAGAACCTTGCCTTAATAGAGCAACGCCTCGGCGTGGACGCGATTGCACGCGGCAATCAGGTGACGCTGAAGGGGTCGCAAGCCGGCTGTGCCCAAGCCCGGGCGGCATTGGAAGCCCTTTATCAGCGCTTGTTGCAGGGGCAGGAAATTCATCCAGGCGATGTCGATGGTGCTTTGCGTATGGCGGCGGCCAACGAAGCCCAGCTGCCGTTGCCGACCCTTGAGCCGAAATCCCGGTTGGCGTTCGCACAAATCGCGACGCGCCGGAAAACCATTGTGGCGCGCACGCCAACACAGGATGCCTATATCCGGTCCATGGACCGGGCGGATCTGATTTTCGGTACCGGCCCGGCTGGAACTGGTAAGACGTTCCTCGCGGTTGCCTACGCGGCTGCGCTATTGGAACGCGGCGATGTGGCGCGTTTGATCCTGTCCCGGCCTGCAGTTGAAGCCGGTGAGCGTCTGGGCTTCTTGCCGGGAGAAATGAAAGACAAGGTCGACCCGTATCTCCGGCCGATTTATGACGCGCTTTATGAAATGATGCCGGCTGAAAAAGTTGATCGCGGACTACAATCCGGAATGATCGAGGTCGCGCCACTCGCGTTCATGCGCGGACGTACGTTGTCAAACGCCGTTGTTTTGCTCGATGAAGCGCAGAACACGACATCGATGCAAATGAAAATGTTTCTGACCCGGCTGGGCGAGGGATCAAAGATGATCGTGACCGGCGACCCGAGCCAGATCGACTTGCCCTCGGGCCAGAAATCCGGCTTGCGTGAAGCTCTGGGTCTGCTGACCGATATTCCTGCGGTTGCACATATCCGGTTCAACGAAACCGATGTTGTTCGCCATGAGTTGGTCGGCCGGATTGTCACGGCTTACGATAATGCTTCGCGCGAAGAAGCACAGGCACGTGAACGCCAGTTTGCGGCCCGCCAAGGCGAAAGCGAAGATCAGGATCGCCGGCCGCGCAACAGCGCAGCGGCTTCCTGAAGGGGCTTTTGTGACCAAAGCTGAACATGCGCCTGAAGAGGTTTTGATTGATATCGCGGTTGAGGCCGGTGATTGGCCGGATGAGGCCGCGTTGATCAAACTGGCGCAAACCGCGATTGCTGCTGGAATAAAAGGCGCGGATCTTGAAGTTCTGGAAGAAACCGAGCTGTCACTGCTCTTCACAAATGATGAGGGGATCCGCAAACTGAATCATCAGTGGCGGGACAAGGACAAACCGACCAATGTGTTGTCCTTTCCCGGCAGCAACCCTCAGGATGATGTGTACGGCCCTCTGCTCGGCGACATAGTTTTTGGCTATGAGACAGTGGCCAAAGAAGCAGAAGAACTGGGAATTGAATTTAACAATCACCTTACCCATCTCACTGTTCATGGATTGCTTCATCTTTTCGATTATGATCATCAAGAGAAAGACGAAGCTGAACTGATGGAAAGCTTGGAAACGGCCATATTGGCCGGTTTGGGTATTGATGATCCTTATGCTGGCCGGCCACTTGAAGCCGATGGCGATTA
Organism: Roseibium sp. R5; assembly: GCF_055755305.1. Classification (NCBI taxonomy): domain Bacteria; kingdom Pseudomonadati; phylum Pseudomonadota; class Alphaproteobacteria; order Hyphomicrobiales; family Stappiaceae; genus Roseibium; species Roseibium sp. R5. The sequence continues at coordinate 748,986 of NZ_CM146910.1, read as the reverse complement.
AAGGGACAGTAGGGGTATGACCCGTTGCTTCAGGGTCCTGAAACGATAGATGATGAACGCAGTTGAACCAAACAGTTCCGGTGGCGAGGCGGATTCCGCCCAGCACGGAACGGCGCAGGACGGGGAAGACCCGCAACAGACCAGGCCGCAGAAACCTGCGGCATTCTTCTCCTCGCTCAAACGGCTTCTCCGCTTGGGGCGCGACACATCCAACTTGCGTGAAAATCTGGAAGATGAACTCGCCCGCGAAGGGGCGGGAGATACAGCATTTTCGCCTGAGGAACGCATGCTTCTTGGGAACATTCTTCGTTTGCGTGAAAAGCGTGTTGACGATGTCATGATCCCAAGGGCCGACATTGAAGCGGTCGACCTAGGCACGAGCCTTAGCCGGGTTATGGAGCTGTTCCGAAACAGCGGGCACTCCCGCATGCCGGTTTACGAGGACACGCTCGACGATCCGCGTGGCATGGTTCACATCAAGGACCTGATGGCCTTCATAGCCGAACAAGGGGCAGGTTCGAGTGTAAACAGGTCAGATACGCTCGGTCAGTCCGGGGACACCGAACGCCTGACCATCGTGGCGCCAGCACCTGGTCATAATTCCTCAGATCTCGATCTGTCGTCGGTCGATTTGTCGATTTCGCTCCGGGATGCAAACCTCATTCGGAACCTGCTTTTTGTTCCACCTTCCATGCCGGCAACGGACCTGATGGCGAAAATGCAGGCTGGCCGGATCCAGATGGCGCTTGTGATCGACGAATATGGCGGCACGGACGGTTTGGTCTCCCTGGAGGATCTCGTCGAAGAAGTTGTCGGCGACATTGAGGATGAGCACGACGAAGACGAAGAAGCGATGCTTGCAGATGCCGGTGACGGCATTTGGATCGCGGATCCAAGGCTGCCGCTTGAAGATCTCGATGAGGCCCTTGGAACACAGTTGAGCGACGGTGAGATATCCGAAGATGTCGATACGCTCGGCGGATTGCTCTACGTCACGGTTGGCCGCGTGCCGGTGCGCGGCGAGCTTGTGCTCGTGGATGACGTGCCGGGCTATGAGTTTGAAGTCATGGATGCGGATCCGAGGCGGATCAAACGCTTGAAGATTCGCCGTCGGCGCGCTGAAGTTCGGTCGCCGGAAGTCAGGCGCCGTTTGAAACGTCCTGAAACCGACCCGTCCGAGACCGATCAAGATGCGCCAGAAAACAAAGAACAGCGGCCAATCGCATCCTAAAATTTGGTCGCTCGGGACCCTGATGGACTAGGCTTGGCGTTTGGCGGTCGAGCGCTGCGCCGTGGAAAGGGTTGACCGGCTCGCTGCTAGCAGACAAATCTGCCAACGTTTTTGCAGCGAATCGGATCCATATGAGCCCGCTTTTTCAGAAGCTTTCCGTCATTCCAAACACGTTTCTGCTCGCTTGGGGATGGCGACGTCGGTTGCTGTGCTTTTTGTGTGGCAGCGCTTCAGCCTTTGCCCTACCGCCATATGGTCTCTTTCCAATCCTTTTTCTAACCTTTCCCGGATTCGTTTGGCTCCTGGATGGGGCTTTGGAGACAAACCGGAGCGGCGTATTCAAGCGGCTGCGCACCGGGTTTGCGCTCGGTTGGTTGTTTGGCTTTGGATACTATCTCTCCGGTCTTTGGTGGATTGGCTCGGCTTTTCTGGTCGATGCCGAACAGTTTGCCTGGTTGATGCCGTTTGCCGTTGTAGCCATGCCGCTTGGCTTGGCTCTGTTCACGGGCCTCGCCGGAGCCATTGCGGCGGCACTTTGGGGGGACTCCAGGACCCGGGTGCTGCTCCTGGCAGCAGCGATGACGCTTGCCGACTGGCTCAAAGGAACGATCCTGACCGGATTTCCCTGGAACTCTTACGGTTATGCTTTTTCAGAAAGTCTGGCTCTTTCTCAAACGGCCGGCGTTCTGGGTATATACGGTCTGACGTTTCTGGCGTGGAGCATCTTTGCAGCGCCGGCTGCGCTCGCGGACAGCAGGCCACTCCCGCTGCGCGTCTTGCCTGTTGGTTTGGCAGCAGCTGTTCTGGTTCTTATGGCGACCTATGGCGTATATCGGTTGGCGCCTGATACCACTGTGTACGAAGATCTGGATATCCGGATCGTTCAGCCTTCAATCAACCAGCAGGACAAGTGGCGGCCGGAGCTGCGCGACGAGATTTTTCAAACCTACCTTGATTTGACAGAAGCGCCGCTTGGCGGGGAGGGGCGGGTTGGAACACCACAGCTGGTGGTCTGGCCCGAGTCTGCGGTACCGTTCCTGCTCACGAGGGAGCCTGGTGCCTTGCATCGGATCTCGGCAGCGCTTGGGCAGAACAAAGAGCTGGCGGTCGGCGCGGTCCGGGCAGAGCCAGGCGAAATCGGCCAAGTCTATTTCAACAGCATCTATTTGATCGGAAATGATGGGACCGTGCGCGGGCTTTACGACAAGGTGCGCCTGGTCCCGTTCGGTGAATATGTCCCGTTCCGCCCATTGCTGGATAAACTGGGTATCAGCAATCTGGCAGGTCCCGGTGCAGGTTTTGAGGCTGGAGACGTGCGGCGCCCCTTGTCAGCAATGGACAAGTACCAGTTTCTGCCACTGATATGCTACGAGGCAATATTCCCGGCTGAAACTGCTGGTGTGGCACCGAGACCTGCGTTTCTTCTCAATCTGACCAACGATGCGTGGTTCGGCCGGACACCAGGTCCTTACCAGCACTTTGCGCAGGTTCGGCTGCGTTCTATCGAAACGGGCCTGCCCACAATCCGCGCCGCCAACACCGGAATATCCGGTGTGATAGATGGGTTGGGGCGTGTGGTGACTAAACTTCCGGTATTTGAACGGGGTGTGATTGATGCTCGGCTACCTGTGCGAGAACCGGAAACGATTTACGGTACATTTCTGGATACTCCGATACTAATCATTTCGGTAATTATTGTAATTTTGACCAGTATTCATCGATACAACCGCAATTCCCGTCTAAATTGATATTTTTTGTTTGAGTTGAGTGAAAGAATTGTGATACAACCGTGACATAGCTGATTGAAAGCTAACGTAGGCGTAAGCGGGAAGTTGCGGGCAAACTTTCTTCTTTTCAGGTTTGTGGGGACCTGATTGGGCTTGCGCCAAATAAAAAATATTGGCTGCAAAAAGCCAAATGACTCAGAAAGAATAACGCCAATGCCCAGTAAGAAATCACCTAATCCAATCGATATCCATGTTGGAAGCCGCGTGCGCTTGCGCCGCATGATGCTCGGAATGAGCCAAGAAAAACTTGGCGAAGCGCTAGGCATCACTTTCCAGCAGATCCAGAAATACGAAAAAGGCACCAATCGCATTGGCGCCAGCCGGTTGCAGCATATCGCAACTATTCTGAAAGTACCGGTTTCCTTCTTTTTTGAAGATGCGCCTGGAACGCCGGAAGAAGCTGAAGGCTTTGGCGAAACCCAACCCACGTCTTACGTCGTGGATTTCCTTTCCTCGTCGGAAGGTCTGTCTCTCAACAAGGCATTTGTGCGCATAGAAGACCCGAAGGTCCGCCGCCGCATTGTTGATCTGGTCAGATCCCTCGCCGGCGACGAATAATAAAAACAACCATCTTCTTGACGTGGCCCCAAACTTCTTAGATTGATGGCACCTGAAGCGGCGATCGTAATCGCCGCTTCTTTGTATTCATTCCCAGAAGGACGATCGCCAATGGCACGTCAAAATTACCTGTTCACGTCTGAGTCCGTCTCCGAAGGTCATCCAGACAAGGTTTGCGACCGTATTTCTGACGCGGTTGTAGATGCCTACCTCAAAGAAATGCCTGAGGCCCGTGTTGCCGCTGAGACGCTGGCGACCACCAACCGGATCGTGATTGCCGGTGAAACCCGCGGGCCTGCGACCATCACCAACGAATACATCGCGCATTTGGCGCGTATGGCCGTCAAAGACATCGGCTATGAGCAGGACGGCTTCCATTGGGAAGACTGCGATATCGCTGTGCATTTGCATGCCCAGTCTGCTCACATCGCTCAAGGCGTTGATGCCGGCGGCAACAAGGATGAGGGTGCGGGCGATCAGGGCATCATGTTCGGTTACGCATGCCGCGAGACCGAAGAGTTGATGCCGGCGCCAATTCTCTTTTCACACAAGATCCTGAAAACGCTGGCAGAAGCCCGTAAAACCGGCAAGGAACCGGTGCTTGGTCCGGATGCGAAGAGCCAGGTGACTGTTCGCTACGAAAACGGCAAGCCGGTCGGTGTCACGTCCATCGTCCTGTCGACGCAACATTTGGACCCGGCGCTCACCTCGCCTGATGTCAAAGCAATCGTCGAGCCCTACATCCTGTCCTCCTTACCGGACGGCTGGGTCACGGATGAAACAGTTTGGCATGTTAATCCGACGGGCGCGTTCGTTATTGGCGGTCCGGATGGCGATGCAGGTCTGACAGGCCGCAAGATCATCGTCGATACTTACGGCGGCGCTGCCCCACACGGTGGTGGCGCGTTCTCCGGTAAGGATCCGACAAAGGTTGACCGGTCTGCAGCCTACGCCGCCCGCTATCTGGCAAAGAACGTTGTCGCGGCCGATTTGGCCGATCGGTGCACGATCCAGTTGTCGTACGCAATTGGCGTGTCCGATCCTTTGTCGGTCTACGTCGATTTCCACGGCACTGGCCGGTGCGGCGAAGCCAAATTGGAAACAGCGCTGCGCGACGTAATGGGCCTCAGCCCGCGCGGCATTCGCGAGCATTTGCAACTGAACAATCCGATTTATGAGCGCACCGCAGCCTATGGTCACTTTGGCCGGCAGCCGGATGCCGATGGCGGGTTCAGCTGGGAAAAAACAGACCTGGTTGACGAACTGCGCTCGCTTGCAGGATAAGCCGGACCCAGAAAGGTCCACTCACAAGAATGAAGATCGCCGGCCTTTGAGGCCGGCGATTTGGTTTGAAGCAATGAATGATCGATACGAAGGTTCTTTTTTTGGACGCCGGAAAGGCAAGCCGCTCACCCCGCGCCGGGAAGCGCTCATGGCAGATGTTCTGCCGGAGCTTTCCCTGGATCTTACAACGCCGCCGCCTGCCGACTTGAAGGACCTCTTCAAGGCAAAGGTTACATCTGTCTGTTTGGAGGTGGGCTTCGGCGGTGGTGAGCATTTGTTGCACCGGGCCCGGACCAATCCGGAAACCGGGTTCATAGGCATAGAGCCGTTTGTTGGAAGCATGGCAAAAGCCGTTGCTGCCGTAACGGATGAAAACCTCCAAAATGTTCGGCTTTATGACGACGATGCGGTCAATGTCCTAGATTGGATGCCGGAAGCTTCGCTCGATCTCGCATACCAGCTTTATCCGGATCCGTGGCCAAAGAAGCGCCATTGGAAGCGGCGTTTTATCAACGGACAGAACCTTGATCGGTATGCACGCGCCTTGAAGCCTGGAGCCGAATTCCGGTTTGCCAGCGACATCGACACCTACATCGATTGGACACTGCGCCATTGCCGCGACCATCCGGCCTTTGACTGGGCCGCGGAAACCGCGTCTGACTGGAAAACCCCTTGGGAAGGTTGGCCCGGCACACGGTATGAGGCCAAGGCGATCCGTGAGGGGCGCATTGGCCGGTATCTCACCTTCTTAAGGCGGTAGAGCCTGTACCAGAGCAGTGTCAGCTGGAGCAGTGACTGCCGGGCAAATGCAGACTCTTTTCCAGCATTCACCCCAAGCCCCTTGCCTTTGAGGGGTGTTTGGCGTTATACAGCCGGTGTTTCATCTCAAACGGCTTATATGAGCTCTTGAGGGTGGGCCCGCCGGGGACCCGCTCTTTTTTGCTTAACCCCATGCCGGAAACCGAATGTGATATTGCCGGGCAGCGCCTGAGTTTATCTCTAAGCTCGATGCCCAACTGAAACAAAACTGCCTCAAATTGGCAGAATGGAGCCGGGTATTGAGCGACCAAGAACCGAGAATTGTCACCGAACAAGGGCTTGATGCCCGTGTTGCGGCAATTGTTGAGCCGGTTATTGAAGATCTCGGCTACCGGCTCGTGCGCACCAGGATCAGCGCGGCAAACGGATGCACGCTGCAGATCATGGCCGAGCGCCCGGACGGCACCATGACGGTGGATGATTGTGAAACAATCAGCCGGGCTGTGTCGCCTGCTTTGGATGTCGAAGATCCGATCAACCGGGCGTATCACCTTGAAGTGTCGTCTCCCGGCATTGATCGGCCGCTTGTGCGCGCCGGTGATTTTGACCGCTGGGCCGGTCACGAAATGAAAGTCGAGATGGACGTCATGCAAGATGGCCGCAAGCGGTTCCGCGGAACGCTTCTCGGCGTTGAGGGTGCGTCGGCAAAAATGCGTTTGCCTGATGCTCCCGAAGGTGAAGCAGATACTGTTCTGCTTCCGATGGAAGATATTGGCGAAGCCAAACTGGTCTTGACCGATGACTTGATTACGGCAGCTCTTCAGGCCGAAAAGGCGGCCTTGGCCGCACGCGGCGAGAGCGCCGATGAATTGACACAGGATAACACGCCGAACTGAGCCTGAGCTCGTTGGCACTTGGATGAACGCGCCCGACCCGACCCTTGGCGCAAGAGGAGTGGATTATGGCAATCAGCGCAAACCGGCTTGAACTGCTGCAAATTGCGGACGCAGTTGCTCGGGAAAAGTCGATCGACCGGATGATCGTCATCAATGCAATGGAAGATGCCATCCAGAAGGCAGCCCGCTCGCGTTATGGCACGGAAACGGAAGTTCGCGCAGAGATTAATCCGAAAACCGGGGATATCCGATTGCAGCGTCTGCTTCAGGTTGTGGAAGCTGTCGAGAACGTCTCCACCGAGATTTCTCTGGACGATGCCACAGCGCGCAATCCGGAAGCCGGTCTGGGTGATTTCATCGCCGAGCCGTTGCCGCCGCTGGACTTCGGCCGCATTGCCGCTCAGTCTGCAAAGCAGGTTATCGTTCAAAAGGTTCGCGAAGCAGAGCGTGATCGTCAGTATGACGAATTCAAGGACCGTGTTGGCGAAGTCATCAACGGGGTAGTCAAGCGGGCGGAATACGGCAACGTCATTGTCGATCTTGGCCGGGGCGAAGGGATTGTTCGCCGCGATGAGCTGATCCCGCGTGAGATCTTCCGCACGGGCGACCGTATCCGGGCAATCATTTACGACGTGCGCCGCGAGCAACGCGGTCCGCAGATCTTCCTGTCCCGGACCCATCCGCAGTTCATGGCCAAGCTGTTTGCCCAGGAAGTCCCGGAAATCTATGACGGTGTCATCGAGATCAAATCTGTCGCTCGTGACCCAGGGTCCCGCGCAAAGATCGCTGTAATCTCGAAAGACAGCTCCATCGACCCGGTTGGTGCGTGTGTGGGTATGCGTGGTTCCCGTGTGCAGGCCGTTGTTGGCGAGCTTCAGGGCGAAAAGATCGACATTATTCCATGGAATGACGAGGCAGCCACGTTCATCGTCAACGCGCTGCAGCCGGCCGAAGTTGCCAAGGTTGTTCTCGATGAGGATGCCGAGCGTATTGAAGTTGTCGTTCCGGATGACCAACTATCATTGGCGATCGGACGCCGTGGTCAGAATGTGCGACTGGCATCCCAGTTGACCGGCTGGGCGATCGACATCATGACAGAACAGGAAGAATCCGAGCGCCGCAGCAAGGAATTCCAGGAACGGTCTCAACTGTTCATGGACGCCCTCAATGTTGATGAAATGGTTGGTCAGTTGCTGGCGACAGAAGGGTTCACATCTGTTGAAGAGGTCGCCTATGTGGAGATCGAAGAAATCTCCATGATCGAAGGCTTTGACGACGACACGGCAGTTGAAATCCAGGCGCGCGCCCGTGACTATCTGAATGAGCTGGAAGCAAAGCTCGATGAAGAGCGGATCGAACTCGGCGTTTCAGACGAGTTGCGCTCGATTGATGGTCTGACAAGCGCTATGCTGGTGGCTCTCGGCAAAGACGACGTCAAGACGATGGAAGACCTTGCCGGTTGCGCTGCGGACGATCTGGTTGGTTGGACCGAGCGCAAAGATGGCGAGACCAAGCGATATGATGGTGCGCTGTCCGCTTATGATGTTTCCCGCGCCGATGCGGAAAACATGGTAATGGCAGCCCGTCTGGCGGCCGGCTGGATTACCGAAGAAGAACTCGCTGCTCAAATGGCAGACGAGGACGCGGAATCGGAAGAGATCGAAGCTGAAGAGGAAACCGTTGAGGAAGCACCGGCCGGTGCGATCCTGAACGGATAATTCCATCGGCTGGACTTACGAGGCCGAGTGCCTCTAGTGAGCGGTAACGCCTTGGCGGCGACCGCTCAAACAAGACTGAAAGTGGTCAACGCGGTTTGCGTCTCTGCCTGAGCATCGGGCGCATGGTTGATCGAGAGGAGTGGCAGCGTGCCAAGGAAGAATGAGCCAACCGAACGGCAATGCGCCGTCACCCGGGAGGTTCAGCCCGTCAGCTCGCTGATCCGGTTTGTGCTTGATCCAGAGGGTCAGGTTGTTCCGGATCTGAAAAGGGTTCTGCCGGGGCGCGGTGTATGGGTAACAGCGTCGAGCGATGTCGTCTCTGTTGCCGAGAAAGACCGGAAGAAAGTGTTTGGCCGGGGCTTCAAGACCGAAGTCAGCGTCGAACCTGGATTGGCCGAGCGCGTCGATGCGCTCATGGAAAAAAGTGCGCTTCAGGCGCTTTCCATGACGCGCAAGGCGGGCGAGCTGATCACCGGTTATTCGAAAGTTGACGCAGCCTTGCGGCGGGATCCCGTCGCAGGACTGATCCATGCCTCGGATGCTGCGGAAGACGGGGTACGGAAACTGGCGGCCGTGGCCGCGGGTAGAAATGAAGAAGCAAACGGATGCCAAATCGTCCGTTTGTTCGATTCGGACCAATTGGATTTGGCATTGGGCCGGTCAAATGTGATACATGCTGCACTGCTTGCGGGGCAGGCCAGCGAAAATTTCCTGTCACGGGTACGTGACTTGGAGCGTTTTCGCGGCTATTCCGTCGCAGACGACGAAAAGAGCAACGCATAGCAGGGCGGTTGCGCAGGACTGAAGGCAATATGAGCGATACGAAAAATCCGGGCGACAAGACAATCAGCGTTGAGCGTGGCAAGACGCTTGGCCTAAAGCGTGGTGGTGGCGATTCAGGAACTGTTCGCCAGTCCTTTTCGCATGGCCGGTCAAAGGCCGTCGTCGTGGAAAAGAAGAAACGCCGTGTCGTCCTGCCGGGCCAAGAGCCGAAACCGGAAGCTCCGGCTCCGGTTACGCAACGCCTTGAAACACCTTCCGAGGTGCCGCCGCGCAAGCCGGACGCAACGGCTGCCCGCCAGGGGCGCAAGCCAGGTGGCGGACAACGGCAAAAAGGCAATGGCAATGTGCTGCGCACGCTGACGCCTGAAGAAGCGAAAGCGCGTCAGGCTGCACTGCTGATGGCCAAGGAGCGCGAGGTTGAAGAAGCCAAGCTCCGCGAGGAAGAGGCCAAGCGCCGCGCCGCCGCAGAAGCTCAGCGCAAGCAGGAAGAAGAAGTTCGCGCCAAGGCAGAAGCCGAAGAGCGGCAAAAACGCGAAGCCGAAGAAGCTCAGGCAGCTGCGGAGCAGGCAAAGGTTGCCGAAACTCCGAAAGTTGAAGAAGCTCCGGCTGAAGCGCCTGCCGCAAAGGCTGCGCCGCAAGAACGTCCAGCTCAGCGCCGCGAAGTCCGCAAAGCGCCGGGCCGCGACGACAGCAAGCCGCGCAACCTGAATGACATGGGCCGCCGGAAGACAGAAACTCCGGCCAGCCCGAAACCGGAAGAGCGTCCGGCCGCTGGTGCAGATGATCGCGGCGCAGCCAACAAAAACCTGCGCGCGGTTAAACGTCCCAAACAGGCCCCGGCTCCGGCTCCGGCACGTCCGAAGGGTGGCGACGATCGCCGCCGTTCGAAGCTGACGATTTCTGCCGCGACCGGTGGTCACGATGGGCAGCGGACACGCTCGCTTGCATCCATGCGCCGCCGTCAGGAAAAGGCAAAGCGCGGCCAGCAGCAGGTTGTTCGCGAGAAGGTCATGCGGGAAGTCACGCTTCCGGAAGCGATCACCATCCAGGAGCTCGCCAACCGTATGGCAGAGCGCGCTGTTGACGTGATCAAGCTTCTTATGAAGCAAGGCCAAATGCTCAAGATCAACGATGTAATTGACGCCGATACGGCCGAACTCATCGCTGAAGAAATGGGCCATACGGTTAAGCGTGTTTCTGAAGCCGATGTTGAAGAAGGTCTCTTCTCTTCGGACGACGATGAGGGCACCTTGCAACCGCGTCCGCCGGTCGTGACCATCATGGGTCACGTTGACCATGGTAAGACATCGCTTCTGGATGCTGTCCGCAAGGCCAAAGTGGCAACCGGTGAAGCAGGTGGCATCACTCAGCACATTGGTGCCTATCAGGTCGAGCAGGACGGCAACAAGATCACCTTCATCGATACCCCGGGCCACGCGGCGTTCAGCCAGATGCGTGCCCGCGGCGCGAAGTCGACCGACATTGTGATCCTGGTGGTTGCCGCCGACGATGGCGTCATGCCGCAGACCAAGGAAGCGATTGCGCACGCCAAGGCAGCGGATGTTCCGATCATCATCGCCATCAACAAGATGGACAAGCCCGATGCAGATCCGAACCGGGTTCGTACGGAGCTTCTGAGCGAAGAGATCGTTACTGAATCCATGGGTGGTGACGTCATCGACGTTGAGGTCTCGGCCAAATCCGGTCAAAACCTCGACAAGCTTCTGGAAATGATCCTGTTGCAGTCCGAAGTTCTGGAACTTCAGGCCAACCCGGATCGGACCGCGGAAGGTATCGTCATCGAAGCACAGCTCGATCGTGGCCGTGGTCCGGTTGCGACTGTTCTGGTGCAGAAGGGTACTCTCAAGCCGGGTGACATTCTGGTTGCCGGTTCCGAGTGGGGCCGTGTCCGCGCGATGCTTGACGAAAATGGCAAGCAGGTCAGTGAAGCTGGCCCGGCGAAACCGGTCGAGGTCCTCGGCTTCCAGGGAACGCCGGCTGCCGGTGACATGGTTGCAGTGGTTGAAAACGAAGCCCGTGCCCGTGAGATCACCGACTATCGTCAGCGCCAGATCCGCGAGAAGGCATCTGTCGTTGCATCTGGGACACGTGGCTCGCTTGAGCAAATGATGAACCGTCTGCAGGAAACGGGCCGCAAGGAGTTCCCGCTGGTTCTGAAAGCCGACGTGCAGGGGTCTGCAGAAGCCATTGCACATGCGTTGAACGAGCTTGGAACAGACGAAGTCGGTGCGCGCATTCTGCTGTCCGGCGTGGGCGGCATCACGGAAAGCGACATCACGCTGGCGGCGGCATCCAAAGCACCGATCCTTGGCTTCAACGTGCGTGCCAACAAGCAGGCACGTGAAGCGGCTCAGCGTGACGGCATCGAGATCCGTTATTACAACGTGATTTATGATCTCGTCGACGACATCAAGGCTGCCATGTCCGGCCTTCTGTCGCCAGAGCGCCGCGAGACGTTCCTTGGCAATGCGGAGATCAAAGAGATCTTCCACATCTCCAAGGTCGGCAAGGTTGCGGGCTGTCTGGTTACCGAGGGCGTTGTGGAGCGCGGCGCGCAAGTCCGCCTCATCCGCGACGACGTGGTCATCCACGAAGGCGAGTTGGGCACGCTCAAGCGCTTCAAGGACGAGGTCAAGTCTGTCGAATCCGGTCAGGAATGCGGCATGAACTTCACCAAGTACCAGGACATGCGTCCGGGCGATGTTATCGAGTGTTTCCGCGTCGAGCACATCAAACGTACGCTCTGATCGCCGGTTACTGATTGGAAAAGATGCGCGCCGGCGGGACTTCAAGGTCACGCCGGCGCCCTTGCATTTGGAGCCTCGACGGCTCGTTAGGAATTGAAATGGCGAAACATTCTGGACAGGACAGTCAGGGACCATCGCAGCGCCAGCTGAAGGTGGGTGAAACGGTCCGTAAGGAGCTGTCAGACATTTTCACACGCGGCCGGTTTTCCGATCCGGACCTCGACGGCGTCATCATCACGATCCCGGAAGTCCGCATGACACCGGATCTGCGTTTGGCGACTTGCCTCGTGATGCCGCTGGGCGGTGTGAATGCCGAAAAGGTTGAGAAGGCCTTGAACCGGAGCGCAAAATATCTCCGAGGTCAGGTCTCCCGCCGGCTGACAATGAAATACATGCCCGATCTGCGCTTTGTCCTGGATACGCGCTTTGACGATGACGACCGCATCGACACGCTTCTTCATTCTCCGGATGTTGCTCGGGATCTGGACGGTCCGCAGGAAGATCAGTGAATTGCTTGGAAAGCCTATAGGGCGTCACGTTAGGCAGTGATGATCCCAGGGTGGACAGACGCGTTACGAACAAGAAGAAAAAATGGCCCGCAAACAGCAATTCAAAAGAAAAAAGAACACGATCAACGGTTGGCTGGTATTGGACAAGCCCTTCGGCATCACGTCCAACGAGGCCCTCGGCAAGATCAAGCGGATCTTTTCACCGCAAAAGGTCGGGCATGCAGGCACTTTGGATCCGCGGGCCTCTGGCCTGCTGCCGGTGGCCTTCGGGGAAGCGACCAAGACCGTTCCCTTTGTGATGGACGGACGCAAGGTTTACCGGTTCGAGGTGACATGGGGCGCGGAAACCAACACCGATGACACCGAAGGTGAGGTCGTTGCAACATCGGATGTGCGTCCGGATGCAGATGCGATCAAGGCCGTTCTCCCGGAATTCATCGGCGAAATCATGCAGGTTCCGCCCAAATTTTCCGCGATCAAGGTCGCAGGCGAGCGGGCCTATGATCTCGCCCGTGACGGTGAAGAGGTCGAATTGGAAGCCCGGCCAATTGATATGCACCGGCTTGATCTGGTCGCCTGTGTCGATGAAAACCGGGCTGTTTTTGAAGCGGAGTGCGGCAAGGGCACCTATGTGCGGGCGCTGGCTCGGGACATCGGCCGGCGTCTTGGCACACGCGGCCATGTGACCGAACTGCGCCGTCTTCTAGTTGGGCCATTCGGTGAAGGGGATCTGATCGAGCTTGACGAAATCCTTCAGATGGCAGAAGAGCTTGAAGAAGGTGCGGGTGTCGATGACCTGGTCGAAGAATTTGTCTTGCCGGTCCGCGAAGCGATGGATGAGTTGGTCGAAGTCACTGTCTCGGATGACGATGCAGCCAAGATCAAAAAGGGCATGGCTGTGCTCCTGCGTGGCCGGGACGCCCCGTTGAACTGTGATGTCGCCTTTGCCAGCCACGCAAGTGTTCCCGTCGCCATCGGTGCGATCGAAAAGGGCCGCTTTCAGCCGAGCCGGGTGTTTCATCTTTAGGGCCAAGCCTGCGATCACAGCCTGACGTTTCGGCTAAACCGTGCCATGATGCCCAGGCACAAACGGCAACGACCGGGTGGAGGGCACTATGAAGCGCGGGCGGAAGATCTTTACGGATACTCGCGGGCGGGCAACGCGGCGCCAAGTGCTGAAAACTGGTGCTGCTTTGGCGCTAACTTCGCCGTTTCTGCATGCAAGTTTAGCGAAAGCCCAAAACGACGACTTCGATGTGATTGTGATTGGGGCCGGAATTGCAGGCCTCGCTGCAGCAAGGCGACTCCAGGATCTTGGATACGCGGTTGTTGTCCTGGAGGCGACGTCTGCCGTCGGTGGGCGGATCCGGACAGATTGGTCTTTGGGCGCGCCATTTGAGGTCGGTGCCGGCTGGATCCACAGGCCTGAGGGAAATCCGGTTTCAAAACTCGCAGATGCGATCGACGCGCCGACTTACATTACATCGGATGAAAGCCATCAGGTCTATGCCCAAGATGGCGCTGCTGTTTCGAGATCCACGATCAACTCCAAGTACCGTGACTTGATGCGCCTCTATAAGCGCATTGACGATACGTTCGACAATGATCAGCCGCTGTCTGAGGCAATCCGCCGTGTCTCCAAGGATAGCCTGCCGAATCCGGTGCTTCGCTGGATGATGAGTGCCTACACGGAGTTCTCTACCGGCGGACCCATTGAAAAACTGTCCGCCTACTATTTCGATGAGGACGATGAATATGATGGGGCGGATGTTATCGTGACAAAGGGTTACGATCAGATCCCAAAGAGCCTCGCGGACGGTCTGGACGTTCGTTTTGATACGGTTGTTGAAGCGATCGAATATGAAGAAGGCGATGGGGCCGCCGTCTACACGTCAAAGGGAGCATTCGAATCCTATTTCGTGATTTGTACCGTGCCCCTTGGAGTTCTCAAGAAAGGCATGATCGCGTTTGACCCGCCCCTTCCCAAGGCACATCAGAAAAGCATCAACGAAATTGGCTTTGGGAGTGTCACCAAACTGGCGCTGAAGTTTGAGCAGCCATTTTGGCCCGAAGACGTTCAGTATCTTGGCTACATGAGCGAACCAAAAGGGCGCTGGAATTACTTTCTAAATTACCGCACCTTCAGCCCTGAAAACATCCTGCTGGGCGTGAGTGTTGGCGATTATCCGTTTGTTGCCGAGGCAATGAGCGATCCCGATATGATCAGCGATTGCATGGGTGCGCTCCGCGCGATGTTCGGTGAAGACATTCCTGCGCCGATTGGTCATATGGCAACACGCTGGTCGAAAGACCCGCATACGTTCGGCGCGTATTCCTATTCTGCGGTCGGAAACACGCCAGCCGATTTTGACCGTTTTGCAACGCCTGTTGCCAATACCATCCTTTTTGCCGGCGAGCACGCAACCTTCGATTTTCATGGCACGACCCACGGCGCATACCTGACCGGACTGGCAGCGGCAAACCTGATTGAAGATGAGCTTGCGGAATAAAAACTGACTAACCGGGTCAGTCGTGCGTTCAATGAACTTCTCTGATTGGCGTATCTGGGACACCACTTGAGATTCTTCTGGATTTTCGTAAGGTTTTCCGTCATATTCCGCCGCCATTGGGCATTGAAGCTCAAAACGTCCCTTCAAAACCTTTGCTGACCGACATCTTGGCTCTGGCGCAGGAGGGATCAGGCCGGAAATCCGGCATGTCAACGCGCCCGGTCAACGGGCCCCACCTCTTGAAAGGAAGAGCGATGTCGATCACTGCAGAGCGCAAAGCTGAGCTCATCAAAGAATACGCCACCAAGGAAGGCGACACCGGTTCTCCGGAAGTACAGGTCGCGATCCTGACCGAGCGGATCAACAACCTCACCGAACACTTCAAAGGTCATGGCAAGGACAACCACTCCCGCCGCGGTCTTCTGAAGATGGTTGCGCAGCGCCGGTCCCTTCTGGACTACACGCGTGGCAAAAGCGAAGAGCGTTACAAGACCCTCATCGAGCGTCTTGGCATTCGCCGCTAAGGCTTGTTTTAGACTTGATCAACGCGGTGGGCTTGCCCGCCGCGTTTTTCTTTTTGCCAAAGGGCTTTTTCTTGAGTTCCTTAGGCCTTTGAGTGTTTCCCTTTTGGCAGCAAACGCTCTATAGAAACCTCGTGACATGTCATGGGGCAGGATTGCCAGCGTCTTTTCGATTTCACTGAAAAGATACTTGCCGTCTTGCCCATGACCTGTCCGCCGGTAACCGGCCCATCCGGGGCCGACCGGGAATGTGTTTGCCCCAGATGGACCGCTGAGGAATAGCGGCGGGGCAGACAGGCTATGTTAAGGACAGATGATGTTTGATATTCATCGTGTAGAAGTCGACTGGGGCGGACGTCCGCTCATTCTCGAAACGGGTAAGGTTGCCCGTCAGGCTGATGGGTCCGTTATGGCGACCTACGGTGAAACCAAGGTCCTGGCGACCGTTGTTTCCGCCAAAGAGCCGCGGGCCGGCCAAGACTTTTTCCCGCTCACCGTGAACTACCAGGAAAAGGCATTCGCCGCCGGTAAGATCCCGGGTGGCTACTTCAAGCGCGAAGGCCGTCCGTCCGAGCACGAGACCCTCACATCCCGTTTGATCGACCGTCCGATCCGCCCGCTGTTTGCTGACGGTTACAAAAACGACACGCAGGTCGTGATTACCGTCCTGTCGCACGACATGGAAAATGCACCGGACATCCTGGCCATGGTCGCAGCTTCTGCTGCCTTGACCCTGTCTGGCGTTCCGTTCATGGGCCCGATCGGCGGCGCACGCGTTGGTTACATCAACGGCGAATACGTTCTGAACCCGCTGGTCGACGACATGCCGGAATCCGCTCTGGATCTGGTTGTCGCTGGAACCTCCGATGCGGTTCTGATGGTTGAGTCCGAAGCCAAGGAACTTGACGAAGAAACAATGCTCGGTGCGGTCATGTTCGGCCACAAGGGCTTCCAGACCGTCATCGACGCGATCATCAAGCTGGCGGAAGCCGGCGCGAAAGAGCCGCGCGAATTTACTGCGGCCGACCATTCCGAACTGTTCGGCAAAGTCAAGGCAATCGCGGCTGACGATCTCGCCGCCGCTTACAAGATCACAGCAAAAACCGAGCGCAAGAACGCGGTTGATGCGGCCAAGGCCAAGGTTGTCGAGGCGCTGATCACCAACGCTGCCGAAGGTGAAGCGGTCGAGGCGAACGTCCTCGGTGAGCAGTTCAAGAAGCTGGAAGCGGAAATCGTCCGCGGCGGCATTCTGGACACCGGCACCCGCATCGACGGCCGCGATCTCTCCACTGTTCGCCAGATTTCCTCGGAAGTCGGTATTCTACCGCGTGCGCATGGCTCTTCCCTGTTCACCCGCGGTGAAACACAGGGTCTTGTTGTTGCGACCCTCGGCACCGGTGAAGACGAGCAGTTCATCGATCTTCTGGAAGGCACCGTGAAGTCTCATTTCATGCTGCACTACAACTTCCCGCCGTACTCTGTCGGTGAGACCGGCCGCATGGGCTCCCCGGGACGCCGCGAAATCGGTCACGGCAAGCTGGCGTGGCGCGCGATCAACCCGATGCTTCCGGCGCACCATGAGTTCCCGTACACCCTGCGGGTTGTTTCCGAAATCACCGAATCCAACGGGTCGTCCTCCATGGCAACCGTTTGCGGCACCTCCCTGTCGCTGATGGATGCAGGCGTTCCGCTGAAGTCACCGGTTGCCGGTATCGCCATGGGCTTGATCAAGGAAGGCGATCGTTTCGCGGTCCTGTCCGACATCCTGGGCGATGAAGATCACCTCGGTGACATGGACTTCAAGGTGGCTGGTTCTGCGAACGGCATCACCGCGCTGCAGATGGACATCAAGATCGACGGTATCACCGAAGAGATCATGAAGGTTGCTCTGGAGCAGGCCAAGGGCGGCCGGATCCACATCCTCGGCGAAATGGCAAATGCCATCACCGAAGCACGGTCCGAGCTTGGTGAACACGCTCCGCGCATCGAAATGATGAAGATCCCGGTCGACAAGATCCGTGAAGTCATCGGTTCGGGCGGCAAGGTCATTCGCGAGATCGTTGAGAAGACCGGCGCGAAGGTCAACATCGAGGACGACGGCACCGTCAAGATCGCCTCTTCCGATGGCAAAGCCATCAAGGCGGCTGTCAACTGGATCAACTCCATTGCAGCTGAGCCGGAAGTTGGCGTGATCTACGAAGGCACTGTTGTGAAATGCGTTGACTTCGGCGCGTTCGTCAACTTCTTCGGCGCGAAAGACGGCCTGGTGCATATCTCCCAGCTGGCTCCGAAAAAAGTTGCCAAGGTCACCGATGTGGTCAAGGAAGGCGACAAGGTCTGGGTCAAGCTCATGGGCTTCGACGAGCGCGGGAAGGTCCGCCTGTCCATGAAGGTTGTTGACCAGGAAACCGGTCAGGAAATCCCGAAAGACGCCGAATAAGCTTCAAAAGCTTCTTTAATAGAAAACGCAGGTGCCAGTCGGTACCTGCGTTTTTTTGTGCCCCAAGCGGACAGGTCAACGTGTTGACGTGGGTCTAACTGACCTTCAATTGCAGTTCGGTCTTAAACGGTTCTTCGGCCAGGAATTGGAAGAAATCTTCTCTTGGCATTGGTTTGCCGAAGTAAAAGCCCTGAATCTGACGGCACCCCATGCGCATCAAAATGGTGTTCTGTTTGCGGGTCTCCACGCCCTCACAGACCACACCGATCGACAACGCATTTGCCATGGTCACAATGGCACTGACCAGCGCCTGATCGTCAGTGTCGGTCTCAATATCCTTAATGAAGGAGCGGTCGATTTTGAGGGTATCGATCGGCAGTCGCTTGAGATAGCTCAAGGATGAGTATCCAGTCCCGAAATCATCAAGTGACAGTTTGATGCCCAGGGTCTTGATAGCCATCATGATGGCAACCGGATCGATTTGGCTATCATCGAACATAACGCTCTCAGTGATCTCCAATGTCAGCTGGTCCGGCCGCATGCCCGCGTTGTCGAGAGTGGATTCCAAGAGGTCAACAAAGCCGTCTTCCCGGCATTGGCGCGGCGATATGTTCACCCCGATACTCTGAAGATTGTGGCCGTGCGCACGGCAGTCCGAAAAGAATGTGCAGGCCTTTTTCAGAACAAGCTTTCCAAGTGGGACAATCAAGCCCGTTTCTTCAGCGACGGGAATGAACTCTCCCGGCGACACAAAGCCGAGTTCAGGATCGGTCCATCGCGCGAGGGCTTCGCAACCAGACACAGTACCAGTGGCGCAATTGATGATCGGTTGGATATAGATCTCAATCGTATCATTCTCGATGGCTTTTCGAAGAGCGGATTCGAGCATCAGTGCCCGCGTCATTCGATCATTCGTTTGCTTTGAGAAGAACCGGAAAGCATTGCCGCCATCGGTCTTCGTTTGATGCATGGCGGATTCGGCCTGTTTCAAAAGCGCGATATCTGTAAAGCCGTCCAGCGGAAAGACAGAAATGCCGATACTGGCCGTCAAAACCACATCCTGTCCGTTGCCGACATCAATTCTTTTGGAAACAGCGCCTAAGATTCTCTGGGCGACCCTTTCTGTCTCCCAGTCATCTTCGGTGTCAGTCAGGAGCACGGCAAACTCATCACCGCCAAGGCGGGATACTGTATTGCTGGGGTCAACGGTTTCCCGAATACGATTGCCAACCTCACGCAAGATCGGATCGCCGAGATCATGGCCATGGAGATCATTCACCGTCTTGAATCTGTCCACATCGACAACAAGTACCGCGCCGGCCTTTTCTGTCCTGTCTCCGTGGACGAGACTTTGGCGCAGACGGTCTCTGAACAGATTGCGGTTCGGTAGACCGGTAAGAGCGTCATAGTTTGCATGTTTCTCAATGAGCTCTTCTTGTTCCTTTCGTTCCGTAATGTCTGTGATCGTGCTGTGAATGGCGGTGACGCCGTTCCAGGTGGTCATGCGAACATGTTGCTCAAGCCAGACCGGCTCTCCTGAATCTGCTCTGCCCAAGACTTCATAAACGGCCGGCGCGATGCCACCCTCTTGCCGTATGCGGCGATAGGTTCGCATGCGCTCATGCTCTTCGGGAGCATAGATATCCCAAATCGATTGACCAATCAGCCTGTCCGCATCACCCGGCTCGTATCCGAGGATTTTGAGCAGCGCGTCATTGACGTAAAGGATCTTGGCATCGGAATGGATCACAATCCCTTGCAGCGATCCGTCAATAAGTTCGCGGAACTGGGCATTGGTTCTTTGAACGGCATCAAAGGCGCTGTCAAAGAGTGTGCCGAGGCGGTTGTATTCTGCAATCCGGCCGGGTTCGTACTTGTCGCCTGACCCCTTAGCTGCCCGTCCACCAGCGTAATCCACGAGAGCGTTGAGGTTTGCGGCGGTAAACTGATTGATCAGGAATGCGGCTGAAAACGACGCAATCCCAATGTAAAGAAGAAATGGAAAGAAGATGTCCAGATAGGTGGATTCTATATTTTCGACAATGTCGCTTTTGGATTGTGCGATGATCCGAATTGGGTCTGTGCCAATTTCGTCCAAGAGGACATTGCTGGATGTCAGTGTTCCATCATCGAGGCGGAATGCCTGGTCTCCGAGTTCATTAAGCGTATCTGAGAGTTCTTCGCCATTAGCGAATTTTCCATAAGAGGCCAGCGTTGTAGTCCCGGAGATGATCGCAATATCTCCGGTACCAAGAACGCCTGAAAGGTTGTCGAGGAGAGAGTAAGCATCGTTGATCAGAGTCCCTCCGATAAGTCGGGCGATGACGCGGCCGGTTTCGGGATACACCACTGGTATTGAAATGACCGTGAGTTTCGTTGCCGGCTCGGTGCTGTCGTCGCTGTAGAACCGCCAAACATCTGGTGGCATCGTTCTCAGAGTTTGTCCCGGTAGCACGGAACCGACGTCAACAAGGGCAAGACTGGAATTCAGCCATCCCATCTGCCGTTCATGATCGAGTATAAGCACGTCAGGGACGACAGCCGATGCATTTTGGCCGACGACCTCCATGATCCTTGCAGCCTTCCGGGCATCGTAATCAATAACCGACTGAATGAAATCATCGTTCAGGGCAATCGTACGCAGCTGGCTTTCGATGTCCTTCAAATAGGACTCGAATACCAAAGTCGTGAGCGACTGTTCGCGCTTTGCATTGCGTTCAGCTTCCAACTCAGCGACGGACAAACTTCCAAGGTAGGTGATGCCAAAAAGCGCAACAGCAGTTGCCATGAGGCCGACCACAAACAGGCCTCCGACCAACCAGCTGAACTTCACACCTTTTGTCTTCATTTTGAGTACCGGAAGGCCCGCGCCTTCAATTCTTGAATATCTTCAGTAGAGTTATCCTTGGTGACAAGCGCGAACTCGCCGGAAAACACCACCGGGATCTGGTCACTGTTTCCTGTCTGGTCCAACACGATCGCCTCAGCCATGGCAACACCGTTGTCATCGTTCATCCGCATTACCGTGACATCCAGCTTTCCTTCCAGAATGGCATCCAGTTCGGCGGCGCCTCCACCCCATCCGTTGGTTCTGACGGTTCCTTGGTTGCCGCTTGCTGCGATGGCGTCCATGACCCCGAGAGCGATGTCAGTTGAGCACGCATAGATGAACGATAGGTTTTGATGGTCTTGAAGAATGCTTTCTGTCGCCTGCCGCGATTTTTCCCGGTCATACCCAACGTAGTAGGAGGCCTTGAGGTTCATGGCTTCCGGATCTGAATAAGCCTGCAAGAAAGTGTTGCCCCGGGCTCGGCTGACGTATCCGCGAGGCCCGAACAGAATTGCAAAGTCCTGTTTTTGGCCGAGCTTGGTCTTGTAGTGGTCGATGAGAAGCTGGGTACCGGCGACATGGTCGAAACCGACATAAAGAAAGGGCTGCCGTTCCTTCCAAACCTTCAGTGGTGTCGTAATGTTTTGAAGGATGACTTTAGGTTTTCCTCGGGCGATGAGACGTTGAACAATCGGCTTGTGGCGCAGGACGTCCAGAGTGAAAACCAGATAATCCGGATTGTTCGCCAGAGCCTGTGTGATCAGCGCGGCCTGGCTGCCCGCATCCGATGATGATCCGGAAAAATAAGACTCGATCTTGTGAGGGAGACCAATCTCGTCCATCCGCGCTTCAAACGACGCGAGACTGCGGCGCCAATAATCTGATGCCTGGCTGCCAGGATATATGATTGCGACATTAACCGGATTGACTTTGGTTTCCAGCGGGATCGCCGGCGCCGACACGCGCTGCGCAAAGCCTTCTGCGGCAGACCGTTGTTTTTTATTCAGCGCGATAAACTCGGTGAGCGACCAGAATTCGTCCAAACTCGTGTCTTGAGCTGTAGCTGTCGTCAAATATGCAAGGCTCAGAACAACGGAGACTGCCAAAGATGTAAATAACGATCTTCGTACGGCTTTGCGCAAAATATTGAGTTGGCTCATACCGAAATCGCTCGCCAGAAATACTGATCCGAGATAACTGGCGTTCATTGTGATTGTGGTTTGATATGATGCAATCAAAAAAGCCGCTTTTTTTGTTGTGCCTGATCACTTTATCGAAACGCTATTATAAGAGGTCAAACAAATACTTAATTAAACGAATTATTGTTTGTTTTTATCATGTTAATTTAGGCCATTCTGCAATCGATCAGTTAATATCGGTTGGGCCTAACTTCTGTCCCAAGTTACGGACCAGACATTGAAGCGCCCGTGTTTGTTGCGCTCGCATCAGACATTTGCCTGCAGTTACGAACCTGCTATACCGCTGCCAACTTTGAAGGGAACAAGGTATGGGTTCAATGCGCTTGGTCGTGGTTGGTGCAGGTGGCCGGATGGGACGGGCCTTGACCCGGGCCGTCACAGATGCTGCGGGAGCAGACGTGGTTGCGGCCATTGAGCAAGAGGGATCACCATTCCTAGGTCAGGATGTGGGTGA
Organism: Roseibium sp. R5; assembly: GCF_055755305.1. Classification (NCBI taxonomy): domain Bacteria; kingdom Pseudomonadati; phylum Pseudomonadota; class Alphaproteobacteria; order Hyphomicrobiales; family Stappiaceae; genus Roseibium; species Roseibium sp. R5. The sequence continues at coordinate 726,739 of NZ_CM146910.1, read as the reverse complement.
GCTTGCCGGCGTTGGCGCTTTGAATGTCCCTGTGACCGATGATCCGTTGTCTGCATTTGCGAAAGCCGACGGGGTCTTGGATTTTACAGCGCCGAAAGCGAGCATATGGTTTGCTGAGTTGGCGGCCCAAGCGCGGATCGTTCATGTCATCGGAACGACTGGTTGGACGCCGGAGGAGGAAACACCTCTTCGCGCCGCTGCAAGGCACGCACGGATTATCAAATCCGGCAACATGAGCCTTGGCGTCAATTTGCTGGCGAGTCTTGTGCGCAAGGCGGCAGGGGCATTGGACGCAGACTTTGATATCGAAGTTCTGGAAATGCATCACAAACACAAGGTCGATGCGCCGTCCGGCACTGCTTTGCTTCTTGGCGAAGCTGCCGCAGAAGGCCGCGGGATCGATCTCCAGACCCATTCAGTTCGAAGCCGTGACGGTATTATGGAACCGCGAAAAACCGGCGATATCGGTTTTGCGACCCTTCGGGGCGGATCCGTCATAGGAGAGCACTCCGTGATTTTCGCCGGTGAAGGCGAGCGGATTGAGCTGACGCACCGCGCCGAAGACCGGCAGCTGTTCGCACGCGGCGCGGTCAAGGCGGCCCTGTGGGGCTTCGACCAGAAACCCGGATTATATTCCATGGCCGATGTCCTCGGCCTGGACACCTGATCAATTCAAGATGATCCACCTAAGGAGATCTTTATGGAACGCCTGCTAGTGCTTGTCCGCCACGGACAGAGCGAATGGAACCTGAAAAACCTGTTCACAGGCTGGAAAGACCCGGGTCTGACCGACCAGGGTGTTGCCGAAGCGCATAAGGCGGGCGAGCAGCTGCGGGATCTGAAACTAAATTTCGATCTGGCCTTTACGTCGGTGTTGTCCCGTGCCCAGAAAACGCTCGGGATCATTCTTGATGAGCTTGACCAAACCGGCCTCGAAACTTTCAAGGATCAGGCTCTGAACGAGCGTGACTATGGCGATTTGACCGGCATGAACAAGGATGGGGCCCGAGAAAAGTTCGGCGAGGAACAGGTTCACATCTGGCGCCGATCTTACGACATTCCGCCCCCGGGGGGTGAGAGCCTCAAAATGACCGCCGAACGTGTTCTGCCGTACTACAAAGCCGAGATATTGCCGCGCGTCTTGTCTGGCAAGCGCACGATCGTTGCAGCCCACGGCAATTCGCTGCGGTCGCTCATCATGGAACTGGAAGGGCTGAGCCCGGAAGAAATCCTGAAGCGGGAGCTCGGGACCGGCACGCCGATCATCTATCGCCTGGATGAAGATGGAAAAGTCATCAGCGTCCAGGATCTGGCCGCCTAGGGACTACAAAACTTATGAGAAAAAAGGCGGCCGGTGGGCCGCCTTTTTGGTATTCACACTTCAAAGCCATTCTGCGCTGCAAGGTTTTTCAGCGGCCGCTCGGGGCGGGCGCCGACGTGTTTGATAACGCTAGAGGCACAGATGCAGCCGAGCTCAGCGGCATTGGTGAGCGAGTAATCTCGTGCGAGGCCAAACAGAAAGCCGGCGGCAAAGAGGTCGCCGGCACCGGTGAGGTCAACGACATTGTCAACTTGCTGGGCAGGAACCTTGACGGTTTCCTCAGGTGTGATGATCATCGCGCCCTCTTTTCCGAGCGTAAGGGCGGTCATTGCGCCGCTCTCACGTGCGGCAGAAATGGCTGTGTCCAGGTCTCCCGTCTGATAAAGCGCCTTGATTTCATGCTCATTGGCGAACATCAGATCAACGACGCCATCTGACAGCAGGCCGGTAAATTCATCCCGGTAACGGTCAACACAGAAGGAGTCGGATAAGGTGATTGCCACTTTCCGATCATGCTTGTGTGCGATCTCTGCAGCCGCGAGGAAAGCTTTTTTTGCCTCTTCCGGATCCCACAAATAGCCTTCCATGTAGGTGACTGCGGCAGCGGCAACTACGTCTTCGTCAACATCTGACGGGCTGAACTCCGTGCACGCGCCAAGATATGTGTTCATGGTGCGCTCACCGTCCGGGGTGATCAGGATCATTGAGCGGGCCGTGGGCTTCCATTCACGCAGGCGCGGGGTGTTGTAGTAGACACCTGTGCCGTTCATGTCGTGGTAGTAGCTGTCGCCGAGTTCATCTTCGGCGACTTTCCCAAAATAAGCCGGGCGGCCCCCGAGAGAGGCAATTCCAGCCGCCGTGTTGCCTGCGCTGCCGCCGGAGATGCGGACCGTTTGGCCCATCTTGTTGAACAAGGCCACGGCTTCATCGGTCTCGATGAGCCGCATGGACCCTTTGACCAGGCCCTCCTGGAGAAGAAAGTCTTCCTCGACATGGGCAAACACATCACAAATAGCATTGCCGATGCACAGGGCATCAAAACGAATTTCGGTCATTGGGTCCTCTAAGGGTCCTGAAAGAATGGGCGTCGTTCTTAAGATTGCGGATTGGGTCTTAAGGCCCGGTTAGCTTCCGGTTCACGAATTTTGTCGCGGAACGGGCTCGCCCGGTAAACACCAACGATCTTGAGCTCCGCGCAGAAGAAGGCGAGCTCTTCCAAGGCCAACGCAACATGCGGATCGTTTGGGTGCCCTTCGATGTCTGCGTAGAACATGGACGCGAAGAACTGCCCCTCCAGCTGGTAGGATTCCAGCTTGGTCATGTTCACATTATTCGTCGCAAAGCCGCCGAGCGCTTTGTACAGAGCGGCCGGCACATTGCGGACCCGGAAGATGAAGGTGCTGATTACCGGCTGGCCGTTGTGGGCTGCCTCCATCTTGTCGCGGGACAGGATCACAAACCGCGTGGTGTTGTGTGCCTCGTCTTCCACGTCTTTACGCAGGATGTCGAGACCGTAGATATCAGCGGCCATCCGTGGAGCAAGTGCTGCATGGGTGGGATCGCCCAGCTCGGCAATCTGACGAGCCGAGCCGGCGGTGTCGGCGCCAACTACAGCGTTTAAACCCAGCTCGCGGATGATGTTCCGGCATTGCCCCAGCGCATGGACGTGGCTTTGTACCGTTGTAAGATTTTCAACCTTGGTCCCTTTTGGAGCCATCAACTGGAACCGGATCGGCATGAAGTACTCGCCGATGATGTGCAAATTGGAACCAGGCAGAAGATGGTGAATGTCCGCGACACGGCCCGCGACCGAATTTTCGATCGGGATCATCGCCAGGTCGGCTTTACCGTCCGCCATTGCCGAAAAACAGTCTTCAAACGTCGCGCAGGGAATGGCTTCGTAGTCGGGATAAACGTCACGGCAGGCCATGTGGGAATTGGCGCCGGTTTCGCCCTGGAAGACGATTTTTTTCGCATTGCTCATTGATGTGTCCAGCTTTGGTGCGGCGTTTTATAAGGATTGATAGGCTAATCGAGCCCGTTCTAGATCTTCAGGTGTGTTCACGTCCATAGGCGCGGAGGCAATCTCCGATACATCAATGCGCATGCCGGCCTCGAGTGCGCGCAATTGTTCCAATTTTTCCCGCTTTTCCAGTGGTGATGGCGATAGCGAGACAAAACGCGCCAGCGCGGCGCGGCGATAGGCATAGATGCCGATGTGCTGATAAAGCGGACCATCGCCACCTGGCGCGGTTGCGCGGGTAAAATAAAGCGCCCTGTTGTGCCCGTGCCCGTGCCCGTTCGGTGTCGTGACTGCTTTGACGAAGTTCGGGTCGTCGCGGAACCGTTCATCCCGGATTTCGGTCATGATGGTGCCAATGTCTACGCCTGAGACCGAAAGGGGGGCGAAGGCAGCCCGAATCGCTTCAGGCTCAATCAGGGGCACATCGCCCTGAACATTCAATACAGTGTCGTGCTTCTGGTCGGGGTCCAGGGTCTGCGCTGCTTCAAAGATGCGGTCTGAACCAGATTCATGGTCGTCCCGGGTCAAAACAGCAGTTCCGCCATGATCCCGGACCGCCTCTGCGATACTCGTGTCATCAGTCGCAACGGCGACTGGTCCGATATCTGCGTTGAGGGCCTGCTCGAGTACCCGGACAATCATTGGTTTTCCGCAAATATCCGCCAACGGCTTCCGGGGCAGTCGTGTTGCGGCCAGTCGGGCCGGAACAATAACAAGTGCAGCGCTCAATCCAGTCTCCTTTGGCGGGTTTTTTGTTCGGAAAACTGTGTTTTTCCGGGGGCGCGTCCGAATGTCGTACACGTTGCCCTTTTAAAGCTATGGACAGCGAGGTCAAAAAATTTGTAGGTTCCGGCAAAATTCGAGGAGCTGATAGGGTTCGTGACCTCAAGTTACGGGCCCGGACGCGTATGAGCTTGGAGCCGGAGAGAATGGATTCCTTCACGCTGAACAAGGCCGCTGGTGCGGTTCTTATGGTGCTTATTCTGACTATGGGTTTGGGAATTGTGTCTGACATAATTTTCAAGCCGACGATCCCGGGCAAGCCCGGCTATGAAATTGTCGTGGCCGCTGCGGAAGATTCAACGTCAGAAGTCACACCGGAGCCGGATGTCGTTCCGATTGGCGAGTTGCTCATGGCTGCTGCTGCTAGTGACGGCGAGAGTGCTGCAAAGAAATGTGCGGCGTGCCACACCTTCGAGCAGGGCGGCGCGAACAAAGTCGGCCCGAACCTTTGGGAAATCGTTGGTCGTAAGCCGGGTGGTGTTGATGGCGTAAATTATTCCAGCGCAATGGCTGCATACGGCGAGGAAAATCCGGAGTGGACCTACGAGGGCCTTTATAACTTCCTCGCTGCCCCGAAAAAATACATCCCGGGCACGTCCATGGGCTTTGCAGGTATCCGCAAGTCTGAAGAGCGGGCTGACCTGATTGCCTACATGCGGGAGCAGGCTGCTACACCAAAGCCGCTTCCGGGAGAATAACCCCAATAAGCACTGGTGAAATGCTGTGACTACATTTGGAAGCCGGGCAATTGCCCGGCTTTTTTATTGCGATTTGAAGAAAAATTAAGTTTTGTGACGTTACGTATCATTTAGGTAATATTGGCAGGAACGACAATCCAATTGGATTGGGCAAGCATGAACGCACTGCGTCAATTCTTTGTACATAGCAATGGGGCGTGGGTTGCTTCGCTGACGGCGGTGATTTGCTTTCTGGCTGGGATCGCGGTTACGGCGCATGTCGGGTACACGGTGCGCAGCGAAATCATGTCCCAAAACAAACGTCAGGCCGTTGCTAATCTTTCAGAAGTCCGTGCCAAGCTGGAAGGCGAACTCAACCGCACAGTTGCCTACGGTATCGGTCTGCGGGCCAATGTCATTGAGTCCTCGATAGAGCCGTTCAATGCGCGAAAATACGATGCAATCGCGTCTGATTTGATTGATGAAAATCCAGTCATAAGATCGATCGGACTTGCACCGGACAATGTCCTGCAAGCTGTCTATCCGTATCAGCCCAACCAGTCGGCCATCGGCTTGGATTACCGATTGAACACAAGCCAATGGCCTGCAATCAGACAGGCCATGCTCTCTCGAGAGATTGTCATTGCCGGGCCCTTGGAACTCGTTCAGGGCGGTCGCGCGCTTTTGATCCGGATCCCTGTATTCCCGCCGGCCGAACTCGGACAGCCCAAGCCGGAGCGCCCGTATTGGGGTGTGCTATCTCTTGTGGTCGATGAAGCGGGTCTGATGCAAGCTGCTGGCATCTCTGACACTGTCAAACAGCTGCGGATTGGGATCGTGGACAAAGCTGCTTCCACACCGGAAAAGGCGCATATATTCGGAAGCTTCGGCTTGATGGATATTGACAGTGTAAGGCTCCCCTTGAACCTGCCCGGCGGTTTGACATGGGAAGTGCTGGGCTATCCAGAAAACGGTTGGAACAGCAACGAACGCAGCATCTGGATCACACAGCTCGTCGGGAGTTTGATTTCGCTTCTGTTCGGCGCCATGGCCTTTTTGCTGATCAGCGAGGTTTACAAGGTTCGCTCAATGGCGTTGCACGACCCGCTGACCGGGTTGGCCAATCGGCGGCTCTTGGAAGACAGGATGCTCCAATTGGCGGTCATGTCCGATCGGACCGGGTCCGGCTTTGAGATCTTCTATGTCGATCTTGATGCCTTCAAGCCGATCAATGACAATTATGGGCATGCGGCCGGGGATCAGTTGCTGGTCGAAATCGGTCACCGGCTACAGCAGCAGACACGGCAGACAGATACGGTTGCCCGTGTGGGTGGTGATGAGTTCATCGTTTTGACCCCCGGAAACATGCGCCGCCTGGAACGGGAAGCGTTCCTGGAGCGCTTGGGTGAACGTCTTTCAGAGGTTTTTGAGTTCTCCGGTGTGCGCATCGGTGTGAGCGCCAGTATCGGCAGTGCAAGCTTTCCAAGCGATGCAGGCACCATTGACCATCTGCTCAGAGTAGCCGACAGCCGGATGTACAGCCAAAAGACTAAGGGGCGGAAAGAATCGGAAACCATCTCCGGCAACGAGCTCTCGCAAACCGGTTAAATTTCTGTCATGTCACGCTTAATGGGTGGTTTTTTGGCCACCGCTCCCTAAACTGTTTCCATACCGCAAACTGCGGCCCGGACAACAGCAACGGAGCAAGTGATGCGAGCCGCTTGGCGTGCAAACGAAAAACCAGCGGTGACGGCAATACTGACAGGAGTTTTGTTGCTGGTCGCTGCAATCGCCAACCCCGCAGTGGCGCAAGATCCTCAGTGGAAACATGCTGCGGCTTTGAATGGCACGCCGAAATATGGCCCTGACGCCGAACATTTTGACTATGTAAACCCTGATGCGCCGAAAGGCGGCAAAGTGCGCCTCGCAGCCCGCGGCGGGTTCGACACCTTCAACTTCCTGCCGCCCAAAGGCCAGCCTGCACCTGGGATCCTGAACATTTACGAAAGCCTGATGGAACCGTCTCTTGATGAAGACGACATCAGTGCGCAGTACGGTGTTCTGGCAGATGGCGTCAGATATCCGGATGACTATTCTTGGGTCGAATACCGAATGAACCCGAACGCCAAATGGCATGACGGGCAACCGGTGACGGCCGAAGATGTGATCTGGTCGTTTGAGAAATCAATCGAACTCAATCCGCAGCGGAAGTTCTATTATAAGAACGTCACGAATGCCGAAATCGTTGACGGCAATATTGTTCGGTTCACCTTCGACACATCTGGCAACCGGGAACTTCCCAAGATCATGGGTCAACTCACGATCCTGCCAAAGCATTGGTGGGAAGGAACCAATGACAAGGGTGAGCCTCGGGATCTCTCCAAGAGTTCGCTGGAGCCGCCCCTAGGATCCGGTCAATACCGGATCAAGGATTTTTCGGCGAACCGGCAAGTGAACTACGAACGGGTCGACGATTATTGGGGCGGGGATTTGCCGATCCGGGCCGGAACTGGCAACTTCGACGAGATCCGGTACGTTATCTTTCTGGACGATGCGGTTCAGTTCGAAGGCTTCAAAGGCGATCAATACGATTTCCATACCGAACGCAGCTCAAGCCAATGGGCGAAGCGGTATGACTTTCCAGCACTTCGCGACGGGCGGGTCGTGCGCGAGATCTTTCCGGACCGATCCACCGGCGTGATGCAGGGATACTTCCTGAACCTCAGAAGAGACAAGTTCAAGAACCCGGACGTGCGCCGGGCGCTGAACTATGCCTATGATTTTGAAACCACCAACGAAATCATCTCTGCCAATCTTCTGAAACGCGTGAATTCCTATTTCTCAGGCACGGAACTGGCATCGTCAGGTCTGCCGACTGGAAAGGAACTGGAAATTCTTGAAGAGGTTCGCGATCAGGTGCCGCCGGAAGTCTTTACCGAAGAATTCAAGAACCCGGTTGGCGGTTCCCCGCAAAACGTCCGGGCCAATTTGCGTGAGGCCGTTAATCTTCTCCGCGGTGCCGGTTACAAACTCGAAGGGCGCCAGATGGTCGATGAGGCAACCGGTGAGCAGCTCACGATCGAGTTTCTTTACCGCGACAAGGCCAGTGAGCGCTCTCTGCTGCCCTACGCAAAAAATCTGGAGAGTATCGGCATCAAGGCTGTCTTGCGGCTTGTCGATACGTCCCAGTTCATCAATCGGGTTCGGGCACGCGACTTCGATGCGACGACCTTGGCGATCGGGCAGTCTTTGTCACCGGGGAACGAGCAACGGGAGTATTGGGGGTCTGTTTCTGCCGACAATGCGAGCTCGGCCAACTACGGCGGCATCAAAAACCCAGCCATCGATCACCTGATCGACAAGGTGATCTTTGCAGAAGATCGTGAAACCCTTGTTGCTGCGACCCACGCCCTGGACCGTGTCCTGTTATGGAACCACTACGTAGTGCCGCAGTTCTACGTCGATGAGACCCGAACAGCGCGTTGGGACCGGTTCTCTCACCCGGAAAACATGCCGGAATACAGCACCGGGTTCCCGGAGATCTGGTGGTATGACGAAGAAAAGGCAGCAAAAACCGGAGCAGTACAATGACGAACCGTCAGGGGCCGGACCGACGGCAGGTCTTGAAGCTCTCCGCAGCAACAGCACTTGCGGCTGCATCCGGACCGCTTCTCTCACGGGCAGCATATTCAGCCGGTGAGAGCACAGGCCCACGTCATGGCCTTTCAGTGTTTGGAGACCTGAAATATGGGCCGGACTTCACGCACTTTGACTACGTGAACCCGGATGCACCAAAAGGCGGAACGTTCAATTTTCAAGCGCCGTACTGGTCCTTCAATCAGAATGTTTTGACTTACAACACCTTCAATTCCTTCATTTTGAAAGGGGATGCACCGCCGCGGATGGAGCTGTGTTTCGACACTCTCATGGTCAGGGCCTATGATGAACCGGATGCGGTTTATGGGCTCGTCGCAGAAAGTGTTGAGGTCTCCGAAGACGGCAATCGCTTCATCTTCAATTTGCGGCCTGAAGCAAAGTTTCATGATGGCTCAAAGCTGACAGCTGAAGACGTTGCTTTCTCCATGCTGCTTCTCAAAGAGCACGGCCATCCGAACATCAGTCAGCCGATGCGGGTTCTGACCGATGCGGAAGTTCTCGATGAACATCGCGTCGCCCTGCAGTTTGATGGGACACAGTCCCGCAATTATCCGCTCGGTGTCGCCGCCGGTTACCCGATCTTTTCAAAACGCTACTACACGGCCTACGACTTTGAGCAGAGTACGCTGACCCCGCCGCTGTCGTCGGGCCCTTATAAGGTTGGCAAACACGCTGTCGGGCGTTTCGTCGAATACCATAAGGTCGATGACTATTGGGCCAATGACCTTCCCGTGCTGCGCGGACAGAAAAACTTCCAGATCGTGCGAGTGGAGTTCTTCCGAGAGCGCCAGGTTGCTTTTGAGGCGTTCAAAAAAGGAACCGTCCGCTACCGCGAGGAATTTTCGTCAAAGAACTGGGCGACCGAATACAATTTCCCGGCGGTCGAAGATGGCAGGGTGGTGACAAAGGTCTTTCCGGACGGCCGTCCTTCCGGCGCGCAAGGTTGGTTTCTCAACACGCGCCGCGAGAAGTTCAAGGACCCGCGTGTGCGCGAAGCCCTTGGCTACGCGTTTGACTTCGAATGGTCCAACAAGAACCTCTTTTACGATCTTTATCAAAGAACGCAGTCGTACTTCGAAAACTCGGAGATGAAGGCCGAAGGCGTGCCCCAGGGTGCGGAGCTGGCTTTGTTGGAGCCTTACCGGGATCAGCTGCCGGAAGCTGTCTTCGGGGAGCCCGTGACGCCGCCGGTCAGCGATGGGTCGGGTTTTGACCGTGGACTGCTGCGCCGGGCCAACGAGCTTTTGCAGGAGGCGGGATACACGCGCGACGGATCAAACCTTGTCGGACCAGACGGCAAACCGTTCACTATCGAATTTCTGAACAACACAACGTCGTTTGAACGGATCGTCAATCCATTCATCAAGAACCTGAAGCGGCTCGGTGTCGACGCAACTTTCCGGGTCGTGGACGGAGCCCAATATCAGGCCCGCTTGAACGAGTTCGACTTCGACATAGCCAGCCGCCGGTTTGCCTTCAGTGCCACATTGTCTGATCCGATCCGGGAGTACTGGACCACCCGCTCAGCCACTGTGCCGGGAAGCAGCAATCTTGCCGGCATTTCCGATCCCGTGATTGATGCCTTGACCGACAAAGTCCTGGCGGCGCAGTCCAAGGAGGAAATGGTGACCGCAGCCCGAGCGATCGACCGTGTCTTGCGTGCCGGTTACTATTGGATCCCGCAATGGTACAAGAACACCCATTCGGTGGCCATCTGGGACTTGTTCGGTTTTCCACCGGAACCGCCAAAGTATTTCTTCCCCGTGGAAGATCTTTGGTGGATAGATCCGGAAAAAGCCAAAATCATTGAAGATGCCGGTTAGAAAATAACAGACACTCTCTATGCTCGGTTTTCGAGCTGAGACGCAAAGGGATAAAAAAGACCCCTATGGGCGCTTATATTCTCCGCCGTTTGTTGCTCATGATCCCGACCCTTGTCGGGATCATGGCAATCAATTTTTTCATCATCCAGTTTGCACCCGGTGGACCGGTTGAACGCGTCATTGCGCAGATCTCCGGCACGGATGTCGATGCAACATCGCGCATCAGCGGTGGCGGCAGCGATATGGGAAACATCGGCAATGAATCGTCCGGCGCAAGCGCGGGCGGTGGTGACAGTGTTACGTCCAAATATCGCGGCGCTCAGGGGCTGGATCCGGAATTCATCAAGGAGCTGGAAGCGCAATTCGGGTTCGACAAGCCGCCGCTGGAACGGTTCTTGAGCATGCTCTGGAATTATGCGCGGTTTGATTTCGGTGAGAGTTACTTCCGAGACATTCGCATCCTCGACCTGATCGCCGAAAAACTGCCCGTGTCGATCTCGCTCGGTCTGTGGATGACGCTGATTTCCTATGCGGTCTCGATCCCGCTTGGCATCCGCAAGGCGGTCAGCGATGGCTCGCGCTTTGATGTTTGGACCTCCGGGGTGATTGTGGTCGCCTATGCAATTCCCGGGTTCTTGTTTGCTGTCCTCTTGATCGTCCTCTTCGCCGGCGGGTCCTTCTGGGACATCTTCCCGCTGAGGGGATTGGTGTCCGACAATTGGGAGAGCCTGTCTTGGCCGGAACGGATCCTTGATTATTTCTGGCACCTGGCCTTGCCACTGACAGCGATGGTTCTGTCGGCTTTTGCGACAACCACGCTGCTCACCAAAAATTCCTTCCTGGATGAGATTCGCAAGCAATATGTGATCACCGCGCGCGCAAAAGGGTTGACGGAAAGCCAGGTTCTTTACGGCCATGTGTTCCGGAACGCGATGCTGATCGTGGTGGCTGGTTTCCCGGGGGCTTTCATCTCGTCCTTCTTTGCCGGTTCCCTGTTGATCGAGACGATCTTTTCGCTGGATGGTCTCGGGCTGCTCGGTTTTGAATCCATCATCAATCGCGATTACGCGGTGGTCTTTGCAACGCTGTACATTTTCTCGCTGATGGGACTTCTGGTGAATCTCATCTCTGACCTCACCTACACCTGGATCGATCCGCGGATCGATTTTGAAAGCCGGGAGGTGTGAGGCAATGGACAGTCGTCTGAACAAGGACCTCGAAAACGCCGGCTACGATGTGTTGAACCCGCTGGCGGAGGAAACGGCACCACCGCCCAAAAAGATGCGCCTGTCGCCGATCAACCAGCGGCGCCTTGCCAACTTCAAGGCCAATCGCCGGGGTTACTGGTCGCTCTGGATTTTTCTGGTGCTGTTTGTGCTCGCCATGGGCGCCGAGTTCTTGACCAACGACCGGCCAATCCTCGTCTCCTACAACGGCGAGATACTGACCCCGGTCTTCGTCGATTACCCGGAAGAAAAGTTTGGCGGCTTTCTGGCAATCACCGACTATCGGGATCCGTTCATCCAGGAAGAGATCGAAGCGAACGGCTGGATGCTCTGGCCGCCGGTGCGGTACTCCTACCGTACCGTGAACCATGAAATACCGGTGCCCGCGCCAGCCCCGCCGTCGTGGATGCTGGATAAGGAAGAGCGGTGTCAGCGCTACCCGATGGGTGCGGACGATCCGAACTGCGTCATGGGCAACTGGAACTGGCTCGGCACAGATGATCAGGGCCGCGATGTTCTGGCGCGTCTAGTCTACGGCTTCCGCATCTCGGTCCTGTTTGGTCTGGCCCTGACCCTGGCATCCTCGGTGATCGGCATCGCGGCCGGGGCCGTGCAGGGCTATTATGGCGGCTGGGTGGACTTGATCTTCCAGCGCTTCATTGAGATCTGGACAGCCATCCCGACGCTGTATCTCATTCTGATTGTGTCCTCGGTTCTCATTCCCGGATTCTGGACGCTTTTCACAATCCTGCTCGCCTTCTCTTGGGTGGCGCTAGTGGGCGTAGTGCGCGCAGAGTTTCTGCGTGGTCGGAACTTTGAATACATCTCGGCGGCACGCGCGCTGGGCGTGTCCAACGGCGTGATTATGTGGCGGCACCTGTTGCCGAATGCGATGGTGGCAACACTCACCTTCATGCCCTTCATCCTGAACGGATCTATCTCGACGTTGACTGCGTTGGACTTCCTCGGCTTTGGTCTGCCGCCTGGGTCCGCATCGCTTGGCGAACTGCTCGCACAGGGCAAGAACAACCTTCAGGCGCCTTGGCTGGGCATCACCGGGTTCTTGGTGATCTCGCTGATGCTAAGTTTGTTGATTTTCATTGGCGAAGCCGTGCGCGATGCGTTCGATCCGCGCAAGAGCCTGGCATAAGGAGGCCGAGATGACCAAAGACACGCTCGTCTCCATTCAGGATCTCTCCGTTGCTTTCACGCAGGGCGGCAGGGAAACACTTGCAGTCGACCGTATCTCCTTTGACATCAACAAGGGGGAAACCGTTGCGCTGGTTGGCGAAAGTGGGTCCGGGAAATCTGTCTCGGCTTTGTCGGTCTTGAAACTTCTGCCGTACCCGGCGGCCTCTCACCCGACGGGCAAAATCGTCAAGGATGGCGTAGACCTCCTGCAGGCAAATGCCAACGAGATGCGCAAGGTGCGCGGCAACGAGATCTCGATGATCTTTCAGGAGCCGATGACCTCGCTCAACCCTTTGCATACGGTCGAGCGTCAGATCTCCGAAATCTTGAAAGTACACCGGGGCATGAGCGACACCCAGTCCCGCGCGCGGGTTCTGGAACTCATGAATCAGGTCGGCATCCGTGATCCGGAATCCCGCCTTGGGTCTTATCCGCACCAGCTTTCCGGCGGGCAGCGGCAGCGTGTCATGATTGCGATGGCGCTTGCGAACGAACCGGACCTTTTGATCGCTGACGAACCGACAACCGCGCTCGACGTGACCGTGCAAGCGCAGATCCTGGAACTGTTGAAGGATCTGCAGCGCCAGCAGGGCATGGCCATGCTGTTCATAACCCATGACCTCGGCATCGTGCGCAAGTTTGCCGACCGGGTCTGCGTGATGACCGGCGGTAAGATCGTTGAGCAGGGCCCGGTCGCCGAGATTTTCGACAATCCGCAACACGATTACACCAAGCATCTTCTGGCCGCAGAGCCTAAGGGCAACCCGCCGGAAACGGACAAGACCAAGCCGATCGTCGTGCAGGCTGACGACCTGAAGGTCTGGTTTCCGATCAAGCGCGGGTTCTTGCGCCGGACCGTTGACCATGTAAAGGCCGTTGACGGCATTGATGTCACCGTACGGGAGGGACAGACGCTCGGGATCGTGGGCGAGAGTGGATCAGGTAAGACCACACTTGGGCTTGCGATTTTGAGAATGATTTCCTCCACCGGCCGCATCGCCTTCAATGGTCAGGACATTCAGGAAAACTCCTGGAAGGAAATGCGGCCTTTGCGCCGCGACATGCAGATCGTGTTTCAGGACCCGTTTGGGGCGCTTTCCCCGCGTATGTCTGTCGCAGACATTGTTGGAGAGGGCCTTCAGGTGCACTTCCCGGGCATCTCTTCAGAAGAGCGGGACCGGAAAGTCGCTGGCGCGCTGGAAGAGGTTGGACTGGACGCTTCCACGCGTCACCGCTACCCGCATGAGTTCTCAGGTGGTCAGCGGCAGCGCATCTCCATTGCCCGGGCAATGGTGCTAGAGCCAAAGTTTGTCATGCTGGACGAACCGACGTCAGCACTGGATATGAGTGTTCAGGCGCAGGTGGTCGATCTCTTGCGGGACCTGCAAAAGGCTCATGGATTGGCATACCTCTTCATATCTCATGACTTGAAAGTGGTGCGGGCCCTTGCCAACGAAGTTGTCGTCATGCGGCAGGGCAAGGTGGTGGAATCCGGCCCGGCTGAAAAGATCTTCGACGCGCCGGAAACCGATTACACAAAAGCGCTTATGGCAGCAGCATTCCGGCTGGAGACGGCACCGGAAGGTGTCGTCAGTGTCTGATCTTTTAACACCGCTTTGGTCAGTAGGATGACCACGCGCATCGCCGCCATTGAATTGAACGTCTCTGATCCGGCGATACTGGCAGACTTTTATTGCCGGACTTTGGGCATGATCCGATCTGAACGGGATGGCCATGTCGCTGTTGGATATGGGGCCGATGGTGCTGTTCTTCTGCTGAAACAATCAAACAGCTCAGACCGATATCGGCACGAACGCTCCGACCGGTACTGGAAAATCGGGGTGACATTGCCGGACCTTGACTGCGCACATGCCGTCTTGGCCGCACAAGGCGTTTCTGCATCTGCACCGCATCAATTCCGCGATGTCGGCTATCTAAGCCATCTTGAAGACCCGGAAGGCCATATCATCGAGTTGCTTCAGCACACTTTTGAGGGTGTCCCGAAAACAGAAACGGGGGATTTGGAACGCCCGCTCGGCGGCGGTGCGGAGATTGGATTGGTCACGCTTCGGTCCAGCGACATTGAGGCAGACCTTGCGCAGTGTGAGGAAGAATTTGGTCTGCGTTACCTGGTCCGCGAACAACTGCCGGAACTCGGGTTCGATCTTTATTTCTTGGGAAAACGGAACGAGACAGCGCCAGACCCAAATCCGGATGCACTCATTAACCGTCCGTGGATCTACCAACGCCCATATACCGTGCTTGAATTTCAGCACCTCCGGAATGGCATTGATGTCCAGTGGCCAATGCCCACGCAAAAGGGATACGCTGGTATCAGAGTGGACGGCCGGGGCTCTCCAGATCAAGGCTTTGTCTAAAAAGACAGACACCCGTTCGAAGGGCAGTGCTTCAAACGGCGTCGGGGCAGCGCTCAAGACCTTCTTCTCCGCCGATTTCCGCCATCTGCTCTTCCAGATCGAAATTGCGAACGAGAGTTATAAACCCGCCCAATTCGGCAGCCTTTAAGAAGGTGCTGACACGAATTTCTGACGGCCTTTCATCGGTCAGAAGGCAGCCAGTCACACCGATACTCAAATTGCCCTCAACCTTCTCCCGATCACTTTTGGACATAGAGGCCATGTGCTTTTGAAAACTGCGGAAGAACGGCACGTTTTCCTCCGGAATCCGATAGATTTCCAGGTGATAACCGGTCTGCAGTTCCTGCGATAACTCAGCCTTGTCCGCCTTGGATTCTGTTTCCTCAAAGGCGAGCTGTTCTTCCATCAAGACAGTGCCATCGGCCTTGCGTTTGATCGTCAGGGCCATGGTCGCCCCACCTTCGGGAATACGGATTGCATCCGGGTATTTAACCGCGAGACGCAAAGCGCCGGGATCTGTTTCCAGCATGTCGAACTGGCTGAGCTTGGCAATGGTGGCCAAAGGAACGTGGCCACATGCTGACATCAAACCACCAAGCATGAGGACCAGAACTAGCTTGGCAAGTCCCGGTCGAGCGGGCGTTTTGTGAGCAAACATCAGTATCTCCCGAAAAATCGGGATGATGATTATCGCAAAACAATAAGAAATAAAATCAAAAAATTAATTTGAGTGCTAATTATCCTACCCAGCAGGTCGCAAAGAAACCATTCTTCTCTTGGTCCTTACCGATGGAGCGGCGGGTCTTGAAACCGATGAGACCATCTGCACCGCCGACATCATGACCATCGCCTTCCAGGCGCAATTGAAGATTGCGCACAGCACCTCGGGTGGTGTCCTTCATTGGTTTCCAATCGCCCACAAAGCTTTTGTTCGAGCCATACCGGTCTGCAAGGTGCCCGACAAACAGCGCGTAGGTGTCGCTCTCATTGTATTCCTTGATGACATAGAAGTTTTCGGTGGCGATGAAAGCCGGACCATAGCGGCCGGCCGGCAGCAAGATGTTGCCCGGTTGTTTGATCTCGTGATTTGGGAAAGGGCGTCCACTGACCCGTGTGACACCTTCAGCTACAAACCTTGAGATCGGTTGCCGGTTGTCCGGCCCTTCGCGGGTGCAGGAGACCGTATTCGGCAAGCGGACCTCGTAGCCCCAGTCCCGGCCGCTTACCCAGCCATGTTTGGCCAGGTAGTTTGCGATTGACGCCATTGTATCCACTTCCGACGTCCAGATGTTTCGCCGTCCATCGCCGTCAAAGTCGACGGCATATTTCAGATACGATGAAGGCAAAAACTGGGGTTGTCCCATGGCGCCACCCCACGAACTGCGCAAGGTTTTTCTGGCAACGTCGCCGGTTTGCAGGATTTGCAAGGCAGCAATCAATTCGCCTTTGAAGAAATCAGCCCGCTGACCCATGAAGGCCCGGGTTGCCAGAACACGAACGGCATCATGTGGGATCTTGGCACCGCCATAGCCAGATTCTCTGGCCCAGATCGCAAGTATGATCCGTTTCGGAACACCATAACGCGCTTCTATCTTTTGAAGAGTTGACGCGTGCTTTTGTATGAGCCGGCGGCCGCCGGGCACGAGTGCATTGAACTGGCTGTCGCGGAAATAGCGCGCAGGCGAGCGGAACTCAGCCTGGAAATTGACCTTGGGAGGAGCGCCCTTGCCACCCGGACCAACGAGGCCCGGCAGCGATGTATCTGGTGTCAGGCCCCTCAGTTCTCTGTCCAATGTTGACTGGGAAACACCCGCTTGCCTTGCCGCTGGGACAACGGCCGAAGCCAGGAATTGACGGAATTGCTGGTCGTACTGGCCGGCGAGTGCCAGACCTGATGGCAAGATTGAAAGGCTGAGGGCGAGCGTGGCAAGGCGCAGCGCTTTGGCGATCACGGCTTAGTCTCCATACATCGGGAGTACAGAGACTATCACGAAGACAAGCTTCAACCGACAGCTGTTAGAGTTCTGTCCAAGCCAAACTTGAGCCAGACTGCGATGTCAGCCAGTCCTTGTCGAACCGGTACCAGCTGCCGCCACGCTTCTGATCATGTGCCCGTGAGATAGGTGCGCCCATTAGGTGGCACATCAACAGGGTTCCGACCGCGCCGTGTCCGGTGAAGAGAACAGGATCTTCCTCTTTCACTGAGCGCAGAACGGCTCGGATGCCAGTGACAATGCGCATTTGTGCGTCAATCGCCCGCTCCCAGCCGCGGATGGATTCGTCCGGGTTGGCAAAAAACTGATCTGCGGTCCGCTCAAATTCTTCCCGGGCCAGATAACCGGTCGCGGACCGGTCATTTTCGTGCAGCGCCTTCAAGACCAGAGGCTTCAGCTCGAGGTGTCCCCCGACGATTTCGGCGGTTTCGACGGCCTTGACCTCGCCGCTGGAGACAATGCGCTGAAAGTCTTTGGCAAATGGCAGATCCGCGGCGAGGGCAGCGCGGTCGCGGCCAATTTCGGACAGCCGCCACTCCTGAATAGGGACATCCGGATCGATTTCGACTTCCGGATGGGTCAGATAAACACACCAAGTCATAAGGATGTCTCCTCTAGCCAGCCGGTAATGAGTTCATATGCGATGGAAATGGAAGGCGGGATCATGTGCCCCTCCGGATGGGTACCCTCAATCATCTGGCGGACCTCGTCGCGGCTGCACCACTTGCAGGCCTCGAGTTCGTCATCTTCGATGACGATGTCTGTCGACAGCGCATCACCGATGCAACCGAGCATCAAATTGGCCGGGAAAGGCCAGGGTTGGTTGGAAATCAAACGGACTTCCCCGACTTCAACGCTGGATTCCTCCAGCGTTTCCCGTCGAACGGCCTGCTCGATTGTTTCTCCCGGCTCCATAAACCCCGCAAGTGTCGTGTAGATCCCTTCCGGCAATCGCGGCGGGCGCCCCAGCAGGGCCCGGTCTCCGTCTGTGATCAGCATGATGACGCAGGGATCTGTGCGCGGAAAATGATGGGCTCCGCACGAGGGGCAATCGCGGCGGTATCCCCCTTCGCTCATGACCGTTTTTTCACCGCATTGCGAGCAATGCCGGTGGGTTCGATGCCAGTGGATCAGGGCGCGGGCTTGCGCCAATGCGCCGAGCTCTTCTGGAGGGAATGTCCGTTGGATGGCCAGCTGCCGTAGATCCTGCAAATGCAGGCTGGGCATCTCCGCCAATTCTTCATCCTGCTGGCCGAGTGTCGTCGCAAAAACGGCCCGTCCCGTTTCAGGCCGTAACCCCAAGAAGACCATTTCTTCGCGTGATGCGTTGAGGAACAATGCGCTATCGAGCGTGTGTCCGAACTGCGGAGGGGGCCCTGCCGGAAAGACCAGCGTCCGCGGCGTCGACAAAACAATTTCGGTATCCGGTCTATCCAGGAGCCCGCTTAAGTAGGCGCGGTCGCCGCGACGCGTTGACTGGCGGTCGAGCGTGTTCCCGAGAAAACTCATTTCCAACGCTGGCAAGTCGGCATCAGGCGCACGCATCAAGTAATCCTTGGATTTGGGAGAGTTTTGTAAGGGGCCGGGTCAGTCGAAATCGGTTTCCGCTGCAAAACTGTCCCGCAGGCGGTTTATCAAGTGTTCGTCCGCAGCGTCTTCGTAAGGTTTGGGGGAAACTACCCCCCAAATCGGCCCGGGCCAAGCCGCGTCATCCCGGAAGCGGGCAATGACGTGAACGTGGAGTTGAGAGACCTGGTTACCGAGAGCGCCAACGTTCAGTTTCTCGCATTCAGTTGCCGAGCGCAAAACTCGGCTGGCCAGCGCAATTTCCCGCATCAGCTGAAGCTGGTCATCTTCTTCCAAATCGATGATCTCAACCAGATCCGGCTTGCGCGGCACCAACAGCAGCCACGGATAATTGGCGTCCTTCATCAGCCGAACAGTTGATAACGGCAAATCCAGAACTGGGAGACTGTCTCCGTCAAGGCGCGGATTGAGATCGAAAAAGGTCATAGGGTCAAACCGATACAGAATTTAGACCGTCGGGGCGCGAACAGACTGAATTAGAATTTGTTATCTCACCATACGTCCAGTGCGGATGGGAAAGAAACCTCTTTTCACGCTGGAGCCATATGACGCTACGAAAATCATAGCTGGCGACATTTTCCCCAAATGTCAATCTTGGATGGCGTCACAAGATGATGAGGCACAGTGTCTGCGAACTGCCAGCACTTTTCTGGCAAAGAAAAAGCCGGATTTGCCTCTTGCCAACCACCCCATGAGTCCTGATATAAGGCGCTCGGGAGGTTGGTGGTGGACGAGCCACTCGCCAACCGGGTCAGGTCCGGAAGGAAGCAGCCCTAACGAGCCTCGGCACGGGTCGCCGTGCCAGCCTCCCACCCTTCCTTTTGAGGAAATAGAACAAGGCACCGCCGGAATTCCGCGGTGCTTTTTTGTTTTTGGAGCCGCTCCCGGGACGTGCCTGTTGGCCTTTCCAAGAAAACCGATAAAACCCTGTCCACCTTTTGAAAAAAATCGGTATGGTGCGGCTCATGGATGACACTGGCTTTCCGCAAGACGACACTGAAACCGGCCTTGGGCTAACGGGCGGGACCGGAACCGCGCCCGGCGCGGCCGAGGGCGGCGCCTACCGTGTGTTGGCGCGCAAATATCGCCCGAAAACCTTTGAAGATCTGGTGGGGCAGGAGCCCATGGTTCAAACGCTGGAAAATGCGTTTGATACCGGCCGGATCGCGCAAGCCTGGATGCTGACCGGGGTGCGCGGAGTTGGCAAAACCACGACCGCCCGCATTCTTGCCCGAGGCCTCAACTATGAGGTGCCCGGCGAAGCGGACAAGCCGACCGTGAAACTCATGCAGGAAGGCACGCACTGCAAGGCCATCATGGAAGGCCGCCATGTTGATGTGATCGAGATGGACGCTGCCTCTCATACCGGCATCAATGACATTCGCGAGATCATCGATGCAGCCCGCTACCGCCCGGCAACGGCGCGGTACAAGGTCTACATCATCGATGAGGTGCACATGCTCTCCAACGCAGCCTTCAACGGGCTGCTGAAGACGCTGGAAGAGCCGCCGGAGCATGTGAAGTTCATTTTCGCGACGACAGAAATCCGGAAAGTTCCGATCACGGTGCTGTCCCGCTGTCAGCGCTTTGACCTGCGCCGGATCGACCAGTCCAAGCTCATTGGCTTGCTGCGGCGGATCTCCGATGCCGAGGGCATTCAGATCTCCGATGAGGCCCTGATGCTTATCGCACGGGCAGGGGAGGGTTCGGCGCGCGATTCGCTGTCCCTGCTCGATCAAGCGATGGCCCACGGCTCAGGCGCCATCGAAGCTGACGATTTGCGCCAGATGCTCGGACTTGCGGACCGCGCGCGGGTGATTGATCTCTTCGGCCACCTGATGGCCGGCCGGATTGAGGACGCACTTGGCGAGCTGCAGGCGCAATATGAAATTGGTGCGGATCCGGCAATCGTTCTGACAGATCTTGCCGATTTCACACACCTCGTGACACGTATGAAGGTCGCGCCGAAATCGGCTGACGAGGCCTCGGTGACGGAAGCTGAGCGCGCTCGAGGCCAAGAGTTTGCCGAGAAGATCTCAGTCCGGCTTCTGTCACGCGTTTGGCAGATCCTGCTAAAAGGCGTTCAGGAAGTTCAGACCGCCTCCAAGCCTCTGGCCGCGGCCGATATGGTGCTGGTGCGTCTTGCCTATGCGGCAGACCTGCCAGACCCGGGCGAATTGATGGCGCAGATCCAGAATGGCCAAATGCCGGCATCCGGCGGGGCGCCGGCAGGTGCCTCTGGCGGCGGTGTAGCTCCGTCCGGCGGTGGCGGACAGGCAATGGCCGTTGGCGCGCGGGCGATGCCACAAGGCACCCCACAAGGTGGCCCGGTCATGCAGGCGTCTGGTCGGCCGCAGCTTTCCGCCATCCAGGGCGGCATGCCGCAAACAGCACCCGCACAACAAAAAGCGCCACAGAGTGCACCGGAGCCGGAGCTCGCTCAGCCACAATCCGCTTACAATCTAAAAAATTTGCATGACTGCGTCGCCTTGGCTTCGGAAAAGCGTGACATCCCGATGAAGGTTGCGATCCAGCGCCAGATGCGGCTTGTGAAATTCGAACCGGGCAAGATCGAGATCCAGCCGACCGACGATGCGCCAGCCGATATCGCCGGGGAATTCGGCCGCAAACTGACCGAATGGACGGGCCAGCGCTGGTTTGTCGTTGTGTCGCGGACGCAAGGCCGCCCGACGATCCACGAAGAGCAGGAAGCCAACCAGCAGCAGCTTCTGTCAGATGCCAAGTCTCATCCGACTGTCGCGGCGCTTTTGGCCCAGTTTCCAGGCGCCAAGGTGATCGACGTGAAGGTGCAGGCTTCTGAAGAAGACGAAGCTGCCATGGCCGACCCTCTGGTCAACGATCCCTTGCTCAACGAAGCGCTGGGCAACGACGACGAAGATTAGAGTCGGGCGCCGTCTGCGGTGGTCAAGCTTGCGCCCTGGCAATTGTTCTTCTAAACGCAGACCCCAAATAGTGAGAAACGGCGGGGACCGCCGGCCAGGTTTTCAAGGAGAGACCCGATGGACTTCCTCAAGATGATGAAGCAGGCCAAGGAAATGCAGGAGCAGATGGGCTCTTTGCAAGGACAGATCGAGGACATCGAAGCGGAAGGTTCCTCCGGAGCTGGCCTGGTCACCGTGCGCCTCAATGGCAAAGGCGAGCTCAAAAGCCTCACAATCGACCCGTCTCTGATGAAAGAAGGCGAGGGTGAGATCCTGGAGGATCTTATTATTGCCGCGCACACCGACGGCCGGGTGAAGATCGATCAGGCAATCCAGGAAAAGACCCAGGAAATGATGGGCGGCCTCGGCCTTCCGGCCGGCATGAAATTGCCGTTTTAAGGTTTTTGAGAATGGGCCTAGCGCCGCGCTCTTGCCTATTCCGTCATCCTCGGGCCTGACCCGAGGATTCATGCCGTTATCTCTCCGCGCACACCTGAATTGCGGATAAGTCACGGAATGGATTGCCGGATCAGGTCCGGCAATGACGACGGTGGGTGTCGCCTCGATTTCAATAACATCGGATCGGAAAAACATGGCGCAGAAGCAGGTTGCGGGACCGGAAATTGAGCGGTTGATCCAGTTGCTGGCCAAGCTGCCGGGGTTGGGTCCGCGGTCGGCCCGCCGGGCTGCTTTGCACCTCATCAAGAAAAAGGACCAGTTGCTCGTCCCGTTGTCCGAGGCCATGGGCATTGCCGTGCGCGACATCGGCATTTGTTCGGTTTGCGGCACGGTCGACACGTCCGACCCTTGTACGATCTGTTCGGATGAAAAGCGGGACCCCAGTGTCCTGGTGGTCGTGGAAGACGTATCCGATCTCTGGGCGCTGGAGCGTGCAGGTGCCGTCAATGCCCGCTATCATGTGCTCGGCGGAACACTCTCCCCGCTGGATGGCGTTGGCCCGGATGATTTGAACCTTGCCTCCCTGATCGACCGCTGTGGCGCGCCGGAAATTCAGGAAGTCATTCTGGCGATCAGCGCGACCGTTGAAGGCCAGACAACAGCCCATTACATCATGGACCAGCTTGGCCATCTGGATGTTCATGTCACCAAGCTGGCCCACGGCGTCCCGGTTGGCGGTGAACTCGATTATCTGGATGAGGGCACGCTCGCCCAGGCACTTAAGGCCAGGACTCGATTCTAGAGAAGCGCTGATGACAAGCTACTGATCGAACCGAAACAACCGGCAATAGCCGCCATTCGGGATCGAGAACAATTCCTCTGCCGCTGAAAAACCCGCTGCGCGCCCGGCAGTGAGCCAGCCGTGTGCGGTCTCCGGAAAATCGCAAGTCTCGATATGGGTCATCAGGCGTTCAAACTGTTCCTCAGTGAGTGGCGGCGACCAGTCTTTCCGGAATTGTTGTCTGTTTTGCCGGTTGAATATTTCGACTGATTTGCCCTCCGGCAGAACAGGTTCGAAGGAGAAGAACACGCCGTTGGAGCTCAGCGCAGAATGGATGGCTGAGAAAACCCGCGTTTTTTCCTCACTGCTCTGGAAATGATGCAAACACAGCCCGCACCAGATCACGTCATATGAGCCCGGGTTTTCAGAGAGCGTAGTGAGTATATCAATTTGCTCCAGCCGTGCGTCAAAGGGCGCGTCATTCAGGTTCTTCCTGGCGATCTCAAGAGCTTGCGGTGACAAGTCAACGCCGAGATAGTGGTCGACGGTGGTTTTCCGAAGGGCACGGGACATGACATCCGCATCACCGCAGGCGAGATCCAGAAACCGGATGGCGCCGGAAAACCGCGTCGTCATTTCTTGAACCAGGATCTCTGAAACTTCCTGATGAAAGAGCAGATTGTTGTCGACCAAAGTCCGGTAAATCTGCCAGTCGGTTTCGAAAATGGTTGCCGGATCCAGGTCTGTTGCGACAGGTGTTGCAGTTGGATTGTGCGCGTTGATCATTGGCGGAAAAACAATCTATGAGGGTTGTGTAAGAGATTGCATCCTAGGATACATTTTATGCAGGAGGAACGAAAGCAGCCTTGATCACCATATGTGACCTGAGGAATGATGACACGAACGCAAGTATCCCCGCTTTTTGCTCAAGGATTGTTGCTCATGTTCCCGAACGCAGCGTTGCAAGCACCGGCACCGATTGTAACCCGGAGACTGTGTCTCAGGGCACCCCGGCTTGAGGATTCGTTCGACATCGATCCGATCTACAATGATTTTGACGTCGCCCGCTGGATCAATGTCCCTCATCCGTGTCCGACCGGATTTGCCCTTGAGCGGTTTCAGCGGTTTCTGACCTTTCCGCCGCACGAACGCTGTTTCATCCTTTCGAAAAAATCAGACAAAAAACAAAAAGCCATTGGCCTCATTCTGGCGAACTGGGCGGATGGCGAAAAATCGCCGATCATCGGCTTCTTTCTGGCATCGAGATTTCACGGCAAGGGGTTCATGGGCGAAGCGCTGGATGCGGCCCTCAAGGAGCTGTTTCAGCTGACCGGCGCCGATGAGATTCGAGCATCTTTTTATGACGGCAACATCGCCTCGGACGTTCTGCTGAAGAAGAAGGGGTTCAAGCCGGTTGGAACCAGCATGGACTTCAATCGCGTTACCGGTAAGACAGAGCAGCAGACGGATCTCATTCTTCCCCGATCCGTTTTTGAGGCAGAGTGATCCTTTTTCTCGTCCACTTGCGCGGGATCAGATCCACACTTATGTCGATGCTGTCGATCACAAACCCTTAAAGGCAAGAATGTTCCAGTCCGCCAGCCGTGCCATGTCCCAGGTGTTCGAGCGCCCATTTCGCGCTGTCTTCTGGAAAATGCTTGGCTTTACACTGGCCGTTCTCGTGGTCATTTGGATAGCATTACAAGGGTTGGTCGCGGGATTCGTTGCGTTGCCCTATCCGTGGCTGGAAACGGCTCTGTCCGTTCTGACCGGCATCGGGGCTATTTTCGCGCTCGGGTTTCTGATTGCACCAATTTCTGCGCTGTTTGCAGGTCTGTTTCAGGACGAGATCGCGGATATCGTGGAGGTACGGGATTATCCCGAAGACCGGCCCGGCGAGGCACTGCCGCTTTCCAAGTCAATCCCTCAGACGATCAAGTTCACCGGGGTCGTGATCCTCGGCAACCTCTTCGCGCTTGTGTTGCTTTTGGTGCCGGGGATCAATCTCGTGGCGTTTTTCCTGGTGAACGGGTATCTGCTCGGTCGGGAATTCTTCGAGTTCGCGGCCATGCGTTTCATGCCACCGGAGGAGGCGCGCGCATTTAGGAAAGCACGCGGGGGCACAGTCTTTTTAGGCGGGTTGGTCATTGCCGGGCTATTGGCTGTTCCGATCCTGAACCTGGTGACACCGATCTTTGCCACCCTGTTCATGATGCATCTTTACAAGCGGCTTGCATCCAAAGCCGTGATCTGACCTAGTCTGCCTTCAAAACGAGGGCAAAATGCAAGACCTTCTCACCACCATCGCGGACGCTGCGCTCAAGTCGGAAGACAAGGGGCAGGTTGCGACCTACATTCCCGAGCTTGCCAAGATCGATCCCGACCAGTTCGGGATTTCGATTGCGCTTGCTAATGGTGATGTTTTTTCCGCTGGCGATGCGCATGTTCCGTTTTCCATCCAGTCGGTGTCCAAGGTTTTCGCCCTGGCCCTTGCTCTTGGCCGGGTGGGAGATCAGCTCTGGCACCGGGTCGGGCGGGAGCCGTCAGGTCTCTCCTTCAACTCAATTCTGCTCTTGGAGAAAGAGGAGGGCATCCCGCGCAATCCGTTTATCAATGCCGGTGCGCTGGTTGCGACCGATACCTATCTTGCCGGCTCGTCACCGCGAGAGGCTCTCGGCGAGTTGGTGCGGTTCATTCGTGCAGCAACGGATGACGACAGCATTCATATCAACGAGAGTGTCGCAAGCTCAGAACTTGCCACCGGGCATCGAAACTTTTCGCTCGCGCATTATCTGGCGTCTTTCGGCAATCTTCGCGCATCGGTCGACAAAGTTTTGGGCACCTATTGCCACCAATGCGCGGTCGAAATGACATGTGTGCAGCTCGCGCTTGCCGGCCGGTTTCTTCTCGAAGGGCCGGATATGCCAAAGCTTGTGTCCAGCGAACGGCGGCGGCGGATCAACGCCTTGATGATGACTTGCGGCCACTATGACGGATCTGGTGACTTTGCGTTCCGAGTGGGGTTGCCGGGCAAGAGCGGCGTTGGCGGCGGGATCCTGGTGATTGCTCCAGGGCGGGCGTCGATTGCGGTGTGGTCGCCGGGACTAAACAAATACGGCAACTCCAAGCTCGGGACTGAGGCGATGGAGCGAATTGCTCACGAGACAGGCTGGTCCGTGTTTGGTACGCCGCAAGCCTGATCGAAAATACGAAAATGACGCAAACGGAAAGCGTTCTTTGCAGTGAGTCGTTTCTTGCTCTGACTGAAAAAATACTGCGCTGTCTACGTCTCAAACGGTGCCAATGCGCGGCAAACCGGCGCAATATCTGGTTTTCAGACAGTCACCTAACCCATTAAACCGATTCACAGGTCGTTTTTCGCGATATAGACCTATAGGATATTTTGACGTACGGCGGCGTTGGCGCTAGAACCCCTCTAGACAACGCCTTGAAATGCTTACGTTTGCGTAAACGTAAGAATGCGTCGCACGGGAGAGGAAATCCATGTCGAACGCCGATTTGCGGGGCAATCGCCCGCTGTCGCCCCATCTTCAGATTTATAAACCCATTCTGACGATGGTCATGTCGATCTTGCACCGCATCACCGGAGCGGCGCTGTATTTCGGCACCATTCTTTTGGCCTGGTGGCTGATCGCTGCGGCTGCGGGCCCGGCCTATTTTGATTTCGTCAACGCGATCTACGGTTCGATTATCGGCCGGCTGGTCCTGTTCGGCTTCACCTGGGCGCTGGTCCATCACATGCTGGGCGGCATCCGCCACTTCATTTGGGACATGGGCGCCGGGTTTGAAAAAGATGCCCGCGAGTGGCTCGCCAAGGCGACGATCATCGGTTCTGTTTCCCTGACGCTGATCCTTTGGATCATCGGCTACGCAGTTCGCTAAGGAGACCGTCATGAGCGATATGCGCACGCCCCTCGGCAAAGTTCTCGGCCTCGGTTCTGCCAAGGACGGTACTGACCATTTCTGGAAACAACGCCTGACTGCAGTTGCAAACGTGTTTCTGATCTCCTTCTTCGTGATCTTGGTGATTTCGATGCAAGGATCCTCACAAGGCGATGTTGTCGAGACCCTGCAGAACCCGCTAGTCTCCATCATCCTTTTGCTGGTGATCCTGTCCGGCGTCTATCACATGAAGCTCGGGATGCAGGTCATCATCGAGGATTACATTCACGGCGAAGCCCTGAAGTTCCTAACAGTAATGGCCAACACATTCTTCTGTGTCTTCATCGGTTTCGGCTGCATCTTTGCAGTGCTTAAGATTGGCTTTGGAGGTTAACCCGTATGGCCAAGACCTACGAATTTGTCGACCACACATATGACGTGGTTGTTGTCGGCGCCGGTGGTGCTGGCTTGCGCGCAACGCTTGGCATGGCCGAGCAAGGACTGCGCACTGCTTGCATCACCAAGGTGTTTCCGACCCGCTCGCACACGGTGGCTGCTCAGGGCGGCATCGCCGCATCCCTGACCAACATGACGCCGGACTGCTGGGAATGGCACATGTACGACACGGTCAAGGGCTCCGACTGGCTCGGTGACACCGACGCCATGGAGTATCTCGCCCGCGAAGCGCCCAAGGCGGTTTATGAGCTGGAACACTACGGCGTTCCATTCTCCCGGACCGAAGACGGCCGTATTTATCAGCGCCCGTTTGGCGGTCACATGCAAAACTACGGCGAAGGTCCTCCAGTACAGCGCACCTGCGCAGCTGCTGACCGGACCGGTCACGCGATCCTGCACACGCTCTACGGCCAGTCCCTGCGTCACAACGCGGAATTCTACATCGAGTATTTCGCGCTTGACCTGATCATGTCCGAAGATGGCGTATGTCAGGGCGTGATTGCGTGGAACCTTGACGACGGCACCATCCACCGCTTTGCGGCGAAGATGGTTGTGCTGGCGACCGGCGGATATGGCCGATCCTATTTCTCTGCCACCTCCGCGCACACCTGTACCGGTGATGGTGGTGGCATGGTGGCCCGTGCGGGCCTGCCGCTTCAGGATATGGAATTCGTGCAGTTCCACCCGACCGGGATCTATGGCTCCGGCTGCCTGATCACGGAAGGTGCCCGCGGCGAAGGCGGCTATCTGGTCAACTCCGAAGGCGAGCGCTTCATGGAGCGCTATGCGCCGTCCGCTAAAGATCTGGCATCGCGCGATGTTGTGTCCCGCTGTATGACCATGGAAATCCGCGAAGGCCGCGGCGTCGGCAAGAACAAGGATCACATCTTCCTGCATCTGGATCACCTGGATCCGGCGATTCTCGCCGAGCGTCTCCCGGGTATTTCGGAAAGTGCGAAGATCTTTGCCGGTGTTGATGTCACCAAGGAGCCGATCCCGGTTATCCCGACGGTGCACTACAACATGGGCGGCATCCCGACCAACTATTGGGGCGAAGTGCTCAACGCCAACTCCGATCATCCGGACCGGATCCAGCCGGGCCTGATGGCTGTCGGCGAAGCCGGCTGTGCGTCTGTTCATGGCGCCAACCGCCTTGGCTCCAACTCTCTGATCGACTTGGTGGTCTTTGGCCGTGCAGCAGCGATCAAAGCCGGTGAGGTTGTTGATCCGAAGGAAGCCGTTCCATCGCCGAATGAAGCGTCTTGTGAGCGGATCATGGATCGTTTCGACAAGCTCCGGAACGCCAGTGGTTCCACACCGACAGCCGAGCTGCGCGACCAGATGCAGCGTGCCATGCAGGAAGATGCTGCGGTTTTCCGGACCCAGGAAACGCTGGCTCAGGGCTGCAAGCGGCTCGATGACATCTGGAAGGGCATGAGCGACCTGAAGGTCTCTGACCGCTCCATGATCTGGAACTCCGATCTGGTGGAAACACTGGAGCTGGAAAACCTGATGGCGAACGCGATCACCACCGTTTACGGCGCTGAGGCCCGGAAAGAGTCCCGCGGTGCGCATGCCCGTGAAGACTACAAGGACGGTGACTTTGCCGGCCGGAACGACGCGGACTGGCGCAAGCATACACTGGCTTGGGTGAATGAAGAGGGCGATGTCAAGCTGGACTACCGTCCGGTTGTGACCGAGCCGCTGACACCGTTCCAGAACGGCGGCATCGATCCGAAGAAGATCGCGCCGAAAGCGCGCGTCTACTGATCGGAACGAAGTTGGCTCCAATGGCGGCAATCCTGGATACAAGCAGCCCATTCGGCACATACCGTGCCGGGTGGCTTGCCAAAGCTGCTTGGCGAGCAGCCGATGCCCATCGGCTGCCCGACTGGCTGCGCTACAAGATCCGCCATTTTGTTGCCGACCGGTTTCCTGGCCCCTATGACACAAGTGCTGAAGGTCTCACCTTCCGGATCTATCCGGGTGTCAACCGGGACGACTGGAAGATCGTTGCCAAGGACCGGCTGTCGGAAAAGGCCGAGCGCAAGATGCTGGCACAACACTTCAACAAGGACGCTGTTTTTGTCGATTTGGGTGCAAACATCGGAACTCATACGCTCTCCGCAGCAGAACTCTGCGGCCGGGTAATTGCGGTGGAAGCCAATCCGGATATTGCGGCAAAGCTGGCTTACAATGTTGAACTGAACAAGCTCGACAATGTCTCGGTCATGTCAGTTGCCGCGGGGCCTGAAGAAGGCACGTTCGATCTGGTGATCTGCCCGTCCAATTTGAACCTGTCGACATTGTCAGAAGGCCTTGCGCCATCGCTGAAAAAGTCTGAATGGACGACCACATCGATCCGGGTTAGCCCGCTGGCGGTAATCCTTCAAGAGGCCGGTGTGGACCAGGTGGACGTCCTGAAACTGGATGTCGAAGGTTATGAAGATCAGGCGATCCTGCCTTATTTCCGGACGCAGCCGCGGCACAAGTGGCCGCGCGTGGTGATGATCGAAGTCGATCATCAGCCGGAATGGAAAGAGGATTGTCTCGCAGAAATGGCGGCGATCGGGTACCGGGAAATCGGAACGACCGGCGCCAATATCATGCTGGAATTGACAGAAGTGACGCACGAAAGCGATCAGGCTCCGGCACCCGGAATTAAGGAGCTCGCCGAATGAAGAGGGACGCAATGGTGCTCGACACCAGAAGCCCGTTCGGCACTTATCCGCCAATTGGGCTGGTCCGAACAGCATGGCGGCTGGCAAGTCAGGCCAAGCTGCCGAAAGGCTTGCGCAGGTATGTGCGCCTGTTTCTGGGCAAGATCTTCACAGGTCCTTACGACCTTGAGGCAGACGGCCTGAAATTCCGGGTGTACCCCTCCGACAATTACGATGACCGCAAGGTTCTGATCAAAGGCCGGTTGCCTGAGGTGGAGGAACACAAGCTCATCAAGCCGTTCTTGTCCGACGATGCGGTGTTTGTCGATGTCGGCGCCAATATCGGCGTCTATACGGTCTTTGCCGCCCATCATGGAGCCCGTGTGATTGCGCTGGAGCCCAACGCCCATTCGGTCGACAAGCTGCAGTGTAACATTGACGCCAACGGGCTCCAGAACGTGACCATTGTCCCGACCGCCGCCGGTCCGCGCGAAGATGTTCTTGAGCTTTATTCGGAAACCTCCAATCGTGGTTTTGGCACGCTCGACAAGCGGGTCACCAATGGTGAATGGGGTGGAGACTGGGCACCTTCGACCGTGAAGATGCGGCCGCTGACAACGATCGTTGATGAAGCGGGCGTGAAGAAAATAGACGTCTTGAAAATCGATGTGGAAGGCTTTGAAGACCGGGTTCTTCTTCCCTTCCTGCGTCACGCGGATAAGAGCCTTTGGCCGCGCGTGATCCTGCTTGAAACCAATTGCCGGCCCTATTGGTCCGAGGATTGCCTGACGGAACTGGCAAACCGGTCCTACAAGGTCACCGGCCGAACGAACGACAACATGATCTTTGAGTTGGCCGCCTGAGCGGTGAATTCAAGAAATTGGCCCGACAGCCTTATCTGGCGCGAACAAGGGCCCAACGCGGAGCATTGAAAAGATGGTTCAGCTGACGCTACCCCGGAACTCACAAGTGACGGACGGCAAGGTTTGGGACAAGCCGGAAGGGGCAACCAACCTGACCGAATACCGGATCTACCGCTGGAACCCGGATGAGGGCAAAAACCCGCGCGTGGACACTTACTTTGTCGACCGTGACGACTGCGGTCCGATGGTGCTGGATGGTCTCATCTACATCAAGAACAAGATCGACCCGACCCTGACGTTCCGCCGGTCCTGCCGCGAAGGAATTTGTGGTTCCTGCGCGATGAACATCGACGGCACCAACACCTTGGCCTGTACCAAGGGCATGGAAGAGATCGCCGGCGACGTGGTGAAGATCTATCCGCTGCCGCACATGCCGGTGGTCAAGGATCTGGTTCCGGACATGACCCGGTTTTATGCCCAGCACCGCTCCATTGAGCCGTGGCTGAAAACGGTGACCCCGGCTCCGGAAAAGGAATGGCGCCAGTCCCATGAGGACCGTCAGAAGCTGGACGGCCTTTACGAGTGCATTCTCTGCGCCTGCTGCTCCACCTCCTGCCCGAGCTACTGGTGGAACGGCGACCGCTACCTCGGCCCGGCTATCTTGCTGCAGGCTTACCGCTGGCTGATCGACAGCCGGGACGAAGCAACCGGCGAGCGTCTCGATAACCTCGAAGACCCGTTCCGCCTCTACCGGTGCCACACCATCATGAACTGCTCCCAGGCCTGCCCGAAAGGTCTGAACCCGGCGAAAGCCATCGCCGAAATCAAGAAGATGATGGTCGAACGCCGCGTCTGACGCTGTCGAAGCGTTTGCTTCGGGAACCGAAAATAGGAAAACCGCTCCGGAGGAATTCGGGGCGGTTTTGTTCGGTCTGAAGCGTGCTTTTGGATCTAACATAAACATCAGCGATTTGCTCTCCGGCTGCGCAGTTTTCGCACACTGCATCCGGTGTTAGAGGCTTCCCGAACTGCAAATGGCTCTCAAATAGACGTGCCACATCAAGAGCGGCGGCCGGTTCCTGGGCATTTTGTGATTCTCATCACACGGCCTGTGTGCACGTTCCTGCGCGCCCTTCGGGAGAGTGTGCAGAAATCTGCACAGTTGGCAAAATAGTTAACCCCGGTCGGGATCCGTAATCACTATATAAAACAGTGAGATAAGGAAAATTTCCGAAACTGGCACACCCGTTGCAAAGTTATTGGCATCGGCACCGAACGGAAATCAAACGGCGCCCAAGACTTCGAAAGTGACAGATCAACCGCTTTAAGAGCAGGAGACGGAAAAATGGCAAACGTTGCATACATGACCATCAGCGGGTCCACCCAAGGTGAAATTACCTCCGATGCTACAACGGCAGACTCTATCGGCAACAACTGGCAGGAAGGCCATGAGGGTGAATCCCTGGTCTACAAGTTCGAGAGCAACGCAATTGTTCCGCGTGACCCGAACTCCGGTACCGCCATCGGCACACGCCGCCACCAGCCGACAACCATCATCAAGCCGCTGGACAAGGCGTCTCCGTTGATGTGGCAGGCTCTGGCCACCGGTGAATCGTTGGAGATCACCATCAACTTCTGGCGCACGTCGACTTCTGGCGTTCAGGAGCACTACTACACGATCAAGTACACCGATGCGGTTTTGGTTGAAGGTAAAACCATCTTGCCGGACGTCTTCGATGATGCGAACGCATCCCGCGGCGATCAGGAGCAGTGGTCCTTCACTTACCGCAAGGCGGAGTGGACACACGAGAAGGCTGGCACATCCGCTTCTGACGACTGGCGCGCTCCGGTCACCTGATCGGCCTTTGGCCTTTAACGAAAACCCCGGTCACTTTGGCCGGGGTTTTTGTTTGTCTATGCTCTTAAAACACAAAGGGCGCGAGGATACCGGCCGGACCGGGGTATCTGCGCCCTTTAGGATACTTCAATTGGCTTGCCCCCGCTCCCCCTACGCGGCCGTTTGAGCATCTGACGGCATATTGATGTCCTGCGGCTCGGATTGTTCAGCCTGTTTTTGTGCCATGGCCAGGAAGGGCGCTGCGATCAACGCCAGTCCATAGGCGGCCAGCGCAAACATTGCCAAGAAGGCGATCACGGTGAAGCCAAGGCCAGCCATCACACAGCCAACCAGGACCACGATCGCGCCGGCAAAGGTGGCAGTGGTTTTCTCAAGAATGGATTTCATTTCCAGTATCTCCAGTTTGTCCTGTCGTTTGGATAAACTGGATATGGAGACCCGGTTTTACGTTCCGCTCCGCCGGGCTTTACATTTTTGTAAAGTTGAGCGCGACGCGCAGACCGGACGGCTTGACTGAAGATAGCTCGAGTTTCGCGGTGTGCCGGTCGGCGACGGCCCGCACCAGCGCGAGGCCAAGACCAGTGCCCTCGCTTTCCCTGGCAGCGTCCAGACGCACCATGGGTTTGATAATCTCGTCAAAGAGATCGGGGTTAACGCCAGGCCCATTGTCCGATACGCCGATTTCCGAACCACGTGCGAACAAGGTGATGTCCGGACCACCATGGACCAAGGCGTTCTGAATGAGGTTCGCAAGCGCCTGGATTAACATGCTCCTGTCTGCCAGAACGCTTTCGCCGGATATTGCCGAAAGGACGAGCGACTTGCCCGTATCCTCAACGACCGGGCCATAAATCTCCGCGACTTCGTCAATGAGGGCGTTCAGATCGACTTGTTCAAAGCCCTCCGTGCCGTGAGCCGCCTCGATCCTGGCAACCCGCATGATGGTGTCGAAGATGCCGGAAAGTCGTTCGGCTTCTTCCAGCGCTGCGCCGCGCTCTTCGCCGTTCGGCAGGCTTTCAAGTTGGGCGCGAAGGCGGGCAAGGGGCGTGCGCAGGTCATGCGCGATACTGGCGCTGAGATTGCGGGTCTGGGCGACAAGGCGCTCCAGCTCTTGTGCGGTTCGATCGATTTGCCCGGCAAGATCATCGAGATCATCACTGGAGCTGGCAACGCCGATGCGCGCTTCAAGGTCTCCCGTCGCCAACCGATCCAGAACCCCTGTGATCCGGGAAAGGCGCCGCTGAACAAGAAAACCTGCCCCGAGCCCAATGACGAGCACCAGGACGAGCACCACCCCGGCTGTGCTCCATAGTGCATTGCCCAGAAGTTCCAGAGCGTCTTCGCTGGCATCAAGCGGCACGGCGATCAGTACCGGTTCCCCTTCCTTGTCCCGTGAAATCAGGACCCGCCAATCTTCCGCGCGCCGGAAGTCCCGTTTGAGACTGACAGTGCCGCCACCTGTGCGCACGACCTTCTCAAATTCCTTCGGCAAGTCGCCGATTTCAGAAAGCGGGCGGATTATGACGGAGAATGTATCTGTTTCGGTGTCGTCGGCTTCGACCGTCGCGGCCAAACCTTCAAGGGCCGTGTCGACCCGGTTGAGAACAGCTTCCCGGCCAAAGGTCAGTGCCAAAAGAATGGCAACCGCCATGCCGACGGCAAAAATGGCAGTTAACAGCAACGATAGCCGCAAGGTGGAGGAGCGGAGCAGCCATCGGACGCGGCGTGTCAGCGTGGCTCTAACTGTGTCGAGTACCTTACTTGCCGAAGACATAACCCTCGCCCCGTCTGGTGCGGATCAGCTCGTCGTCAAAGGGTTTGTCGATCTTGGAGCGCAGCCGGCTGATATGGGTTTCCACGACCGAAGTCGTCGGATCAAAGCTCATGTCCCAGACCTGCTCCAAAAGCATGGTGCGGGTCACGAGGCGGCCGGGACGCCTCATGAAATATTCCAGCAGTTTGAATTCCTTGGCCATCAGGTCGATCGCCTGTCCATGGCGTTCGCAGCGGCGGGCCAAAAGGTCCAGACTGAGATCTCCATAGCGCAGGGTGGTCGGCTCGGCAGTGCTGGTTCCGCCACTGTCCCGTCGACGGCCAAGAGCATTCACGCGGGCCGAAAGCTCGGCAAAGGCAAAGGGTTTGGTGAGATAATCATCACCGCCAGCATCAAAACCCTCTACCCGCGCATCTACTTCCCCAAGGGCGGTAAGGAACAGCGCCGGGGTGGTGTCTTCGGAGGCGCGCAAAGACTTCAACACGGAGAGGCCGTCGAGACCGGACACCATCCGGTCGAGGATCAAAACATCATAGTCCTGACCCATGGCAGCAAGAAGCGCTTCCTTGCCGTCGGTGAAATGATCGACCACGTGGCCTTCTTCGCGCAGGCCGCCCGCCACCCACGGCCCGAGTTGCCGGTCATCTTCCAAAAGCAGTATCCGCATTGCAAATCCTTACCCCGTTGCATGGCGTCAAAACAGGAAAAAGGCCGCCATCCCAGGCAGCCTGTTCCCTAACACGTTCTGTCACCGATTACCCGGCGCGTTTGTTGTCGCCTTTCTTGTAATCATCATCGTCGTCGTGATCATCGTCCTGTTCGATCTCCAGGACCGTGCCGGACGCGGCGTCGATTTCGACTTCCATTTCAACACCGTCGGCCGTGACGATTTCGATCTCAAAGATTTCTTTGCCGTCTTCGCGCTCAAATTCGGTTTCCTGAACAGTTCCCGGAACCTCTTTGAGAGCGATTTCGATGGCCTGTGCTTCGCTTATGGCAGCTGGTGATGTCGCTGTTTGTGCAGCGACCGCGCCAACCGCACCTGTGGCCAGAACCATACCTGCAACAACCGTACCTGCGATGATCTTCATGTTCATTACGCGTCTCCATCTTTGTGTGTGAAAGGCTCCCTGCCTTCCGATGAAACAAAGATGGGACAGCCAGTTTGCAGGCCTCTTGAGCGAAGTTTACATTTGTGTAAAGCGCAGAAGATTTCGATATTTTAGATACTTACGCACCTCAATGCCCGCTGGCTTCTTCTTTCTTGCCTGTCACCATATGCCAGGCCGGTTCGATGACCTTTGTGACGATCGGGATCAGGATCAGTCCGAGGATCAGCCCGAAAATCCCGTCCATGGTTGCCGTCGCGAACCAGCCGAGGAAACCTTCGGCAACGCCAATGGTGTGGGCCACACCGTGCGCGATGTCGTGAATGGTGTTGTAGAGGCCTTTGACGCCGAGTTCTTTCAAACCGTGAATCACAATGGAACCACCAACCCAGAGCATGGCTGCCGTTCCGACCGTCATGAGAAATTTCATGACGCCGGGCATTGCTTTCACGATGCCAATACCAATCGCGCGGGTCACACCGAACCGCCCCTCGCGGGACAGGTGCAGTCCAAAGTCATCTGCCTTCACGATCAGCGCAACCGAGCCATAGACCATGACTGTGATGCCGATCGCGACAACCGCCAGTGTGGAGGCCTCCATCCAGATATTGCTGTCCGGGATTTCGGACAGCGCTATGGTCATGATTTCGGCGGACAGGATGAAGTCTGTCTTGATAGCTCCGGAGACCTTCTGTTCTTCCAGATGGGTTGGGTCCTGCACCAGGTTTTTCGGTTGGTCCGCGTCGTGATGGCCGGGAACAAAGAGGTGATAGACCTTCTCCGCCCCCTCGAAACACAAATAGGCTCCGCCGAGCATCAACAAGGGCGTGATGATGCCGGGCAAAAACGTGTTGAGCAGAAGGCCCACAGGCAGCAAAAAGATTAGCTT
This sequence comes from Roseibium sp. R5, assembly GCF_055755305.1. Taxonomy (NCBI): domain Bacteria; kingdom Pseudomonadati; phylum Pseudomonadota; class Alphaproteobacteria; order Hyphomicrobiales; family Stappiaceae; genus Roseibium; species Roseibium sp. R5. Next base: position 690,445 of record NZ_CM146910.1, on the reverse strand, counting down.
GTTCTTCAGCGACCCTTTGGCAATACGCCAGACAATCGGTAACTCGCGGGCCGGGGAAAAACCGGCAACATATTTCGGCGTCACCGCTGCATCGTCAATGACAGCTCCGGCCGCCTTGGACCCAGCCTTGGCGGCTTGGCCAATCACATCATCCACGGACGCTGCGGCCACCTTGGCAATCGCTGCCACATCGTCGAGTAGGGCGAGAAGACCGCTCATGGCCGCTCCTGAATCATTTTTCCCGTCAGTTGTGCTGACCATACAGTCTTTTTGCGACAGGCCAAATGCCGGATGACACGCGATACGATGAAAGAGAAGGGTGGTGAACAATGAAGGAAATTGACAGTTTATTTGCCAGATAAACTACTCAAAAAAAACACTAATTCGTATTTGTCAGCTTTAAGATTGTTTAATCAAATCATGCAAAGAGGGACCATCCGTAATTTTCTCAGGTCAGTCATTATGTTTCTCGATAATTTTAAAATCGGCTTCAAGATCTGGATCCCGGTTATCAGCTTGGCTGTCTTCACGCTGGCCTTGGTGACTTATGATCTCGTATCTCTGCGCTCGATCTTGTATGGCGAACGTACCCACAAGACCCAGACCGTCGTTGAAGTCACCAATTCGGTTCTGAAATACTTTCATGAGCTGGAAGCCTCCGGTGAACTTTCCAAGGACCAAGCCCAGAAGTGGGCGCGTAACGTTGTTCGTGCCATCCACTACGATGGCAACAACTACGCCTTTATTTTTGACCTGGACGGCACCCGCATTGTGAGTGCGAAGCAGTCTTCCGAGGGCAAGAGTGCGTGGAACTCACAAGACAAGACCGGCAAGTATCACGTCCGGGAAATGATTGAGGTTGCCAAGTCTGGTGGCGGTGTCAGCAGCTATATGTGGAACCGCAAGGGGGAAGAAGAACTTCTTCAGAAGGCGACCTGGTCGGAGGTCTTTCAGCCTTGGGGCTGGGTCACGGCGACTGGTGTGTATGTGGATGATGTGTCCGCCGCTTTCTGGTCCAAGGCCAGCGCCCTGATTGGCGTGCTCATTGTCGGAGGTCTAATTGCTGCAGCGATCGCCGTCGCCGCAATCCGCAATATTTCGGTACCGCTCAAGGGACTGACATTGGGCATGAAGCAGCTCGCAGACGGCAAGACTGATTTCCCTATTGTGGGCACTGACCGGCGCGATGAAATCGGCGATATGGCCGAGGCCATGGAGACCTTTGTGGCCAATGAAAACATGCGGCGCGACCTGGAAGACCAGCAGACCAATCGTCAGGAGCTCGATCTCCAGCGGTCGCGTGCAATCCAGAACCTCTCGTCCGATTTTGATGTGCAGGTCTCCGGTCTGCTTGAGACGATTGGCGGGTCCGTTGAAAGCCTGCAGCATGCGTCCACCAATCTGAACTCCGGAGCCCAACAGACCACAAGCCAAAGTGAAGCGGTTGCATCGGCAGCAGCCATCGCATCGGCAAACACTGAAACAGTGGCTGCCGCGGCGGAGGAACTTGCGGTGTCTGTTTCGGAGATCAGCCGTCAGGTGTCGTCATCCAGCGAAATCGCCTCTGAGGCTGCGAGCCAGGCAGCCCAGACCAACCAGCGCATTCAGGGCCTTTCTGAGGCCGCTGCGAAAATCGGTGAGGTCGTCACGCTCATTCAAGCGATTGCCGAACAGACCAACCTGTTGGCGTTGAACGCGACCATTGAAGCGGCAAGAGCCGGCGAAGCAGGCAAGGGGTTCGCCGTGGTGGCTGCTGAAGTGAAGGAGCTGGCAACGCAAACTTCCAAAGCGACGGAAGAAATCTCTACCCAGATTTCGAGCATTCAAGGGGAAACCCATCACGCTGTTGAGGCAATCGGGGCGATCACCAGCACAATCGGCAAGATTAATGAGATTACCACGAGCATTTCGGCGGCTGTGGAGCAGCAAGGTGCCGCGACCAACGATATTGCGTCCAACATTCAGCAGGCTGCAGCCGGAACGCAGCAGGTTTCTGACAACATCGGCGGAGTGTCGCAGGCTGCAACGGTGACCAACCAGGCAGCAGATGTTGTCTTCACGGCTGCCAACAGCCTGGAAAAAGAAGCTCGGGAACTGCGCGAAAACGTTGGCGCATTTCTGAAAGGTGTCAAAGCCAACGCGACGACCGACGCAGCTTAGACCGCTTCCTGTAACCTTTGAATTGGCGGCTCGAGAAATGTTGTCCGCCAATTCACATTCACTGATCCTGAGTTGCTGGCCGGCTTACAAGCCCGGCACAGCTTTGTTTGACTTGGCCAAGTGACGCCGCACCCAAGCAACGGAGCGCTCCGCAGCCTCCAAGGCGCCTTCCAGGAAGCCACCGTTCTCCGGTGCGGTTTCCGTACCGGACAGGAACAGCCGGTCATGCCAGGATTCAACAATAGGCAACGGTCCGTATTGCGGGTGGCTCGTCAGAGTTTCCTGATCACGCTGAGTTGCCACCAACGGGTCCGTTGCCCAGACCTTCAAGAAGACCTTTGCCGGGCGTCCAGCTTCGGGCCCAAAGAGCTCCTTCAACTGCGTGATCGCCCGTGAAACAAAGGCCTCACGATCTGCCGTGTTTTGGATGTCGTGAGGGGAGACAAAACCAAACAATGCTGCCTCGCCCTGAGGGTTTTCTTCCGCTGAAGCGTCGTGGATTTCGACCAAAGGACCGACATGGCTGATGGCATCGCCTGAAAATCCCTGGGCGCGCCAAAAGGGTCGATTATAGACAGCGACAAGTTTCGCATGTCCGGCCATCCACGTTGGAACTGCAGACATATCCTGTTTCGTTTCAGCGACAAGATCCGGCAAAAAGGCGATACGTGCTGCGGCCAATCGCGGAGGTAAGGCAAGGATGACTTGCCGGCAAGATACGCGGAAGGGACCTTCAGGTGTCTTTCCCGACACTGTCAGGCCAGAGGTGTCCTGTTCAATTGCGGTGACGGCGTGCTGATAGGCAATTGTGCCGTCAGGAAGATGGGCAGCCAAGCCGTCTGTAATGCGTGTCAGACCGCCAGGTATCCGTAAAGCATCTCCCATCGTTGCAAAAGCGAGATCGCGGCGGATGCTGCCTGTCTGATCCTGAAATATGAGGTTTCCGGCTGAGTGCTGACGGATCAGGGGTAAATCAAGTTGTTCCGCTAAGTGAAGCATTCTTTGATTATGCGGCCAGATCCATGCGGGGCCAAGATCATAGCGTAGATCAGGAGTCGAGGGCCCAGGCAGAGACCGGATGCGTCCACCAGCCGTCTTGCTTGCTTCAAACACCCTTGCGTCGACGCCCAAGTTCGAAAGCAGAACTGCCGTGGCCAATCCGCAGAGACCTGCCCCGATGATAGCAATGTCTGTCGAGTGTTCGGACATCAGCGGCACCTATTTTGCGAGTATTATAAAATGCCCACAGGCAAACCACTCGCGTTCAGCGTCAATATGGATCGCGTGATTGTTCAATCCAGTCTTTGTCAGATCTTCACATGGGAAAAGAGCTCGCAATATGGCGTAGTTAATAATTTGCACCCAGAGCAGAAACAATTTGCCTAAAGCCCTTAGCGCCAATTTTGGGAATTGTCCCTAGGATGCCTTTAACGCCACACGGTTGGCGATGGTACTGCAGGGGAAAGAGTGGTCATGTCTCAAACAGCGTCACAGTTTGAAACACTTGGAAATGCGTCACATACGGAATTTGGTGACACTCAAGGCCGGGCGGTTGAAAGCCGCTTTTATCCGATCATGGGAAAGAACGTCAGCATACAGGCGATCGTCGAAGGGTCTCTGCTGGCCCAGATCGAACTGGACTCCATCCCGGAATACGGCATTTTCGCTGACTAGTTTAGTTGATCTGACAATTGTTGGTCTGATTCGAATAAAAAGAAACCGCTCCGAAGGTGTCGCAGCGGTTTTCTTTTTGAAGGCGTATCAGAAAGCCTAGGCTTGTTTTTAACGCTCAATGACATCAAGAACACCGACCATCACGACGGCATAAAGCACGTGGCCAACCAGGGCGACCCAGGTGATGCCGGTAAAGTTCAGGAAGAACGGCAAACCGGCGATTGCCGTGATACCGCCGATGGCAAAGACCCACAGACCAACACCGTAGATCGCGGCTGGCAAGAGCCAATGCGTGTCGCCGACAACACGTTGCCAGATCGGTGCGAAAACGTACATCCAGCCGATCGGATAGCCGACAAGGCCCACCAGATAGAAGTGAACAAAGTACCCTGCAAAGGCGTTGCTGGGCAGGCCGAGGCTTGCCAGAAGGCTTTGTGCCAAGCCGTGAGGTGAAAGATTTGCAAAACCCAAACCCGGGCTGATGATCTGCCCCCAAAGATCAAAAGCAATGGTGGCGAAAAAGCCTGAAATGAACATCAGGCCTACGGTGCTGACCGAAACAGCCGGTGCGGCTGCGGTCAGGTGTCTATCTGCTGTTAGTGTCGTCATGATTTCTGCGCTCCCAAATCCGATTGCGATAGACCACATGTGGGAGCGAGATCACTGGCATTGAAATCAAGGTGTGCCACGCTTCCGTGACCTGATTTCCTTCAAAATATCAATGTGTTTTATGTGAAGCCGCTCCACGGCAGCCCGAATTGTCAAGGTGTGCATCACCTGCCATGACAGGGGCGTGAGCAGCCGTGAAGCCGATTAAACCTGCAAATGGCGCTACCAGCCCATAATCGTCAGGTTTGTTCGTCCGTTTTGGCCTGATCTTGGACCCAGGACGGGCGCTTCAAAGCGTGGATCAGGATCGGCAGGCCAATGAAAACAACAAACCCTGCCGTTACCACACCGACATAGGTTGTGGGGCTGCCCACGGGGAGCTGGCTTGGCGGAAAGAACGAGGTGACAAACGCAAAGGCCACTCCGGCAAAGCCGATCCCGGCCACAGTGATCAATCCGCCGAGGCCACCGGGCACTTTGTAACTTCGCTCAGTGTGCGGTTGTGTTAGCCGCAGGCGAACTGCAGCCGCGTACATCATCATATACATCACCAAGTATAGCGTGATCGTCATTGCCGACAGCAGGAAGAAGGCGACGGAGACATTTTTCAAGATAAAGTAGAGCAGCGCCAAAACGGTGACGATGCCGCCTTGAATCAGCAGAATTGTTACCTGCACTCCGTTCTTGTTGGTCCGCGCAAGAAAAGGCGGCAACTCGCCGTCACGGGCAGTTCGGAGAAGACCGCGGCTTGGGCCGGTGATCCAAGACATCACTCCTGCAAGCGCGCCAAGAGCGATCAACAGGGCAAGGATAGGCACGAGCCAGCCGAGGCCAAATTCTTTAAGCGCGATCTGCAAGGCCTGCATCGGACCTTGGTCAAGGGCAATCTCATTTGCGGGAACGATGGATGCAAGCGCCAACGAGCCCAGGAGGAAAAGTGCAACGATGATCACGACAGACAGGAGTATGGCTTTCGGGAAGTCCCGCGCCGGGTTCTTGAGTTCGTTGGCGTGAACTGCATGAACCTCAACACCGGCAAACAGGAGCACAATACCGCCGAGAAAAGCCAGGGATGACAGGCCGGTGATATGAGGAAAGAACCGCAAATGCGCATCGCCGCCGGTCACTGATGTGCTTTCCAAAAAAGCCATCGTTTGCCCATCCGCAATCCAGGCCGCACCGAGAGCGATGATCAGAAGTCCAGGGATCACGGTCCCGAGTAGAAACCCGCCCGAGGTGAACCGCGCCGCAGCGCTGGTTCCGGTCAAGGCAATTAAGGTTGCAAACCAATAGGCCGCGATGATGACCGACCCGGTGTAGATGCCATCATCGGCAAGTTCTGGCCGTCCGATGACATAGGCAAGGGACGCAGCTGCGAAAGCAAGCACGGTCGGATACCAGACCACGTTCTGGATCCATTGCAGCCAGATGGCGACAAAGCCCGCCCGGGCGCCAAACGGGGCTTTCACCCAATCGTAGACCCCCCCGGTTGAATGGGCGAACATGCCGCCCAGTTCGGCAGCGACCAAAGCGGCTGGTATCAGAAAAATAAAGGCGGCGAAGCCGATGTAGAACAGCAGCGTCGTACCTTCAACGGCCATCAATGGCAGGCCGCGCAGGCTGACTACGGCAGCGACTGTCATCATGGCAAGGCCGAGAACGGTGATTTTTCCGGTCGCTGAGCTGTCCTTGGCCGGACGCTCCGTGCCAGCCTGAGCGGGATCTGACATCGGTCTATCGTCCGTGGTGAAAGGAGGCTTTGGCTTCCCGGTTGCTCATCGGATTTCGATCGAGAAATTCGATCGTCCGGCTCATATCCTCAATCAACAGTTCCATAAGATCGCGGCCGATCCCATGGCGGACCATAACCCGCTGAACAATGAGATCATGCCGGTTTGCCGGAAGCGGATACGAGGCAATTTGCCAACCGCGCATGCGCAACCGCTCCGACACGTCGTAGAGCGTGTAGCCGCGGTCGGCGCTGTTCTTCAGGGAATAACAGACAGCCGGCAGACCACCATCGCCATTGTAGAGCATGTCGAAATGCCCGGTCTTTTCCAGCTCAGCGGCCAAATACTGAGCTGTGTCGGCACAGGCGCCTTGTACGTCGGTATACCCTTTCCGGCCAAGGCGCAGGAACTGGTAGTATTGCGCCACGATCTCGCCAGCGGGCCGCGAAAAGTTGAGCGCAAATGTTGGCACCTGGCCGCCCAGATAGTCGACGTTGAAAATCAATTCTTCCGGCAAATCTTCCGGTTCCCGCCAGATGGCCCAGCCGACGCCGAGCGGGGACAAGCCATATTTGTGGCCGGATGCATTGATTGATTTCACGCGTGGTAAGCGGAAATCCCAAACAACATCCTCGTGCAGGAACGGTGCAATGAACCCGCCAGAGGCTGCATCTACATGGATCGGGATATCAAGGCCGCGTTCAGCTTCGATCCGGTCGAGTTCTTTCGAGATTGCTTCGACGGGCTCATAAACGCCAGTAAAGGTCACGCCCAGGGTTGGCACAACGCCGATGGTGTTCTCGTCGACAGCTTCGGCCACCTGGGTGGCCGTCATGCAAAGCTCGCCGTCAAGGATCGGGAGTTCCCGCAATTCGACATCGAAGTAACGCGCAAACTTGTGCCAGCAGATTTGTACCGGCCCACAGATCAAGTTGGGTTTATCGGCCGGTTTGCCGGCGGCTTTCTGGCGCTTGCGCCATTTCCACTTGAGAGCAAGGCCGCCTAGCATCGCCGCTTCAGAGGACCCGGTCGTTGAACATCCAAGCGTGGTTTTTGCGTCCGGGGCGTTCCACAGATCGGCAAGAATGTGGACGCAGCGGTGCTCGATCTCGGCTGTCTGCGGGTACTCGTCCTGGTCGATCATATTCTTGTCGACGCAGTCCTGCATGAGCTGCTGGGCTTGTGGGGGCACATAGGTTGTGCAGAAGGTCGCCAGGTTTTGGCGAGAGTTGCCATCAAGCAGCAATTCGTCGTGGATCAGATTGTAAACCGTATCGGGGAGCGAAGAGTTCTCCGGCATCCGGAACTTTGGCAACGGCTGTTCGGACAAGTCGCGGGCATAAAGGTCAAAAACGTCGTCCCGCCGGCCGGGTTTGGATTGATGCAATGCCACTGGAAACCTCCCTGTGAATACAGGCGTGTGATGGATGCCCCATACGACCATAGAATTCAGATCATGTGCAATGCCTACCCTGGGCAGTGCATGCTGTCCTGTGACCCGCGTCACAAGTGTGCCATTCGGTGGTGGCCACTAAAGATTCTATCGATGCGAAATAAGAAAACGCCCCGGACAGCTTCCCGGGGCGCTTGATTGAGCGGAAGAATTTCTCAGTTGGCGGGTGGCCTGGGTCAGCCTTTGGCCTTGCAGACCAACAGGGTGCTGTTGCACCAGCCGCGCAGGCCCGGCAGGCGGCCAAGCGTCCGGGTCAAACCGATTTCCGCCGGTTTCAGTGGACCCCACTCGAATGTCTTGGAACGCAGGTGATGGAAGAGTTTTCCATGCCGGTTATGTTCCTTGTACCAGGGGCTGAACATGGGCGTGTAAGGCAGGACGCTGAGGTAACCGATGCCATGGGCTTCTTCGATATCGGCGGCCTTTTCGACGATATTCATCCATTCCTTGAGTGTGAAGCGGACATGGTGTTCCGGATAGTGCAGGTGGCCAAATTTTAGCCGGTCGAGCCGGTAGAGCTGCGGCACGACCGCAAGCACCAGACCACCCGGTGCGACCACTTCGCAGCATTGGCGCATGGTGGATTCAATCGCCTCGGCTTTCCCCGGAAGATGCTCCAGTACATCCAGCAGGGTAATGACATCCGGGCGCCAGGGCAGGTCTTCCTTGTGCTCGGACAGCTTCGTGGCATCGAGCACGATGTCCGGCTGGAAAGCGGCTTCGTAGTCGGCGCCGCAATATTCAAACTCCAGCCCGGTTGCGGCCAGATATTCCTTGGAGATCGAAGTCGAGCAGCCGATATCCAGGATCTTTGGCGGGTCCGTGCGGCCTTTGGCCCAGGATTTGATTTTCCGTGAAACCGTATCGAATTTCACAGTCCCGTAGAGATTTTGCTTTGAGTTCGACAGCTTCTTCACAAGATACTGTGAGTGTACTGTCAACTCGTTGGTTGTATCGGTCATAGCTGGTCCCTCTGCTCAATCCACAGCTGTGTACACAACGCCTCGCTGGCTGGCGTGATGCGATGAATTCCCGGCTCGTACGGATAAAAGGTGATGTCCGACATCAGGACGATCAGTTCGCCCAGAATGAGTTCGACGATCTCATCGGCGACGCTGCCAGATCCCGGAATGAAGTTTGCTGGATAACCGTCGTTGACGAGGCAAATCTGACGCTCGCCGTAGCCATTGTCGTTCTGTAAATGGAAGGCCCGGATTGATGGATGAATATCGGCGCTTGGCGCGGTTTCCAGATATTCGACATCAATCTCGATGCGCCGGGAGCTGGCGCTTGCGACCATACAGCCGCTGCGCAATTGGCGCAGCACCTGTTCCGTGATCGACAATCTTCCAGCTGCGCCAACGATCAGATCGCACTTCTCCAACTCCCTTGGTGACATGTGCGCCTGAAGACCGGAGAGGCGCGCTTCTGCCACCTTGAGCGGGTCGGTATCGATGACCATCGGAATGACATCAAGGCGGCGGAACGCATGGGCAACACCGGAGCCGATCCATCCCGCTCCGAAAACAGCGGCATGGCGTCCTGCAAGGGAGTTGCCGAGATCCCTGGACAGGCCGTCCAGGCAGCGCACGATGGTTTCACCACACCGTTTGGCTTCCAGCCGCTTCAGTTCGCTGTCGGCGCAATGCAGCACCGGCACTTTCAAGTTGAGCTGTTCGGCCCGCCACACACCTTGTTTGGTGATCTCGACGACACCCTCAACAAGGTCCAACTGATCGGCAAAACGTTCATGCAGCAGTTCAACGACATAGCCGCCAACTTCCTGGATCACCAGTTTCTGACCAGATGAGCGGCACTGCAGAAAACTTTTCTGAATGGCAGCTGCAAGCGTTTCCTTGAAATCGTCCTCGGTCTTCGGGCAATGCACGATAGAGCCATAACGCGATTGCCATTTCGTGCGTGTAGCATCGCTGCCGGAAGAATATGGAATACCGATGATGGCATCGAAATCCATGATCCCAGCCAAGGCATCAATCATCCGCATGGTGTCGTCGAACAGATGCGCGACCAGCATGAAGCGATGCGTTTCTGCCTGGCACAAGTCAAGGCGTTCGACCAGGGCCGGAAGATAATTCGCCCGGCGCACATAATCAGCGCTGGCGCCAAGAGCCATGTTGTTTAACGGTGTCATTCACAAAGTGTCCTTTGTTAACGAATTATTAAGAACTGGCCATGCAGCAGAAGACAAGCAGGGGTTGCCAAAAATCTTGGTATAAACCGGATTCATGGTTAACCCGCTTTTGTGGTAACTCGATTACCCTGAGTTGATACCTTGGCTAGTACACTGAAAACCCGTTCGAATTCTCAGTTGAGTTCGTTCCGTTGCCAACAATTGGTCCACAGCTTGTTCACAACAGATCTTGTGAGGATTGATTGCCAATCCGGGGGGTGAATTCCGAAACAGGTCAAAAGTATTCAAGTTTTATGTAATATTTACAAGGGCAAATATGCGGCACGCAGAGGATTGCAAAAGTCTGTTTAGCTAGCAAACTATACCGCTCGGCAGACTTGCCTTGGCCCAAACTGCCTAAATTCACGAGCCACCGGCATATTCAAGCCACATTTCCTCCGCCGAAAAAACATCGGGTGTTCGAACAATGTGCTGATTGTTCCGATTTGATAGCGCTTGTGGGCAACCCTTTGGCAGAGGATTGCAGAAAATGGCGAACGAAACATCGGCACCAACCGCAGATGACGAAAACGGATCTCCCCAGAACCGACAGTCACCGAAACTACCAGCAGTTCTGAAATCGCCCGCGGTCAAGGTTTTCCTGATCGGCTTCCTGACCGTTCTTCTTCTCATACCGACGACGTTTGTTTGGTTGCTCGTGGAAGAGCGTGCCGACCGCGCCAAGGGCGTGGCGGCGGATATCGCACGGTCCTGGGGAGGAACGCAGTCGATCAATGGTCCTTATCTTGCAATTCCATTCACGGAGACTGTCATTTCCGGAGAAGGCGAGAAGAGGCAGCGGACCGTCCATCATCGAACGGTGGTCTTGTTTCCTGAACGTCTGGAATTGAAAGGAGACATAGGCGTCGAAGAACGCCGCAAGTCAATCTACTCATTGCCGGTCTATAGTGGTCAGATGTCCATGGAGGGCCGGTTTTCTGGGCCGCCCTCCGGCATCTTCGAACCGAAAGACGGCGGCACGATCAAGATCGCAACGGACAAAGCCATGGTTGTCGTTGGCATATCGGATGTCCGCGCGCTGCGCAGCGAAGTCGCGATCCGTCTCGATATGGCAAAAACCGTGCAATTTGAGCCTGGCCTTGGTGCCTTGGCCAAGCACGGCGGTTCCGGTATCAACGCACCAGTCGCAGCTGATATCTGGCAAAGAGGCTTTTCTTTTGATCTGGCCATGCACCTGAACGGCTCATCAGCCCTTTTTGCAGCACCGGCCGGGCAGACGACACTGGTCACGCTCCAGTCCGATTGGCCGCATCCAGGATTTACAGGAGCTTTCCTACCTGAACAGCGTTCAATCACGGACAGTGGGTTTACCGCAAACTGGACCATCCCTTATCTGGCCCGGGGCATTCCCAAGACGATGGAGATCGACAGTTTGCCGCTGTCCGGCAAACTGATGGGTGTGAAGTTTGTCGAGCCGGTGAACTTCTATCAGACGATTTCGAGGTCATTGAAATATGCCATCGGTTTCATCAGCCTGACCTTTCTGGCAGTTTTCGTTTTGGAGATGCGATCGGGCTGGCAATTTCACTGGATACAATATGGGTTGGTTGGTTGTGCGCTGATCATCTTCTACGTGATGCTGTTGGCCTTCTCTGAGCATATTGGTTACGGGCCGGCCTACCTGGTCGCTGCAGGTTCGGCGACGCTGTTGAACGCCATCTACGTTGGGACCTCGCTGAAAAGCCGAATTGCAGGATTTGTTATCGCAGCTGTCCTGACCGGTATCTTTGCGACCCTTTACGCTTTGATGCGAGAACAGGACTACGCCTTGCTGATCGGATCTGTGATCGCATTTGCAGCTCTTGCCGTGACCATGTTCGTGACGCAGAGGATCGACTGGTCGGGGCTGGACGCACCGCGCTCACCATCTCACCGTCAGGCTGTCTAGCAAGAAAAACAGCGGTGCCTGTCAGGTGGGGTGGCGATCCACCTGGCGGGGCATAGCATTGGTCAGAAGCAACGTGAGTCACACATCCCTCACGGGCTTGTGCGGGAATGACAATGGAGTTGAGTTGCCTCCAGCTGCAGATGCGTTAGCTCTGATACCAACATACGGAGGATTTCTCATGAAGCGTCTTGCCCCGCTCGCCCTTGCAACTCTGATGACCGGTGCCGCCTATACGGTTCCGGCGAACGCCGAGACGGCGGTATTTGCCGGCGGCTGTTTCTGGTGTGTTGAATCAGATCTGGAACAGCTTTCGGGCGTTCGCGATGTGGTGTCCGGTTATGCTGGCGGAACCACGCAAAACCCGACCTACAAGAACTACGAACGTGGTGGTCACCGCGAAGTCGTTCAGGTCGATTTTGATGAGACCAAGATTAGCTATGGCGAGCTCTTGGCGATTTTCCTGAGAACAGTCGATGTGACCGACAGCGGCGGGCAATTCTGTGACCGGGGTTTTGGATACTCCACTGCGATCCATCCTTTGAACGCAGCGCAGGAAAAAGCGGCGAAGCAGGAAGTGGCAAAAGCGGAAAAGGCACTGGGCCGTAAAGTGGTGACCCCGATTGAAGACGCTGCAGTCTTCTGGCCGGCTGAGGACTATCACCAAGGCTATTACAAAAGCAATCAACGCACCTTGACCCGGTTCGGCTATGTAACCCGTGCCGATGCCTACAAAGGCTACCGAAAGGCCTGTGGCCGGGATGCTCGTGTAAAGCAAGTCTGGGGTTCTGAAGCCTTCAAGGGACTCCCGCAAGCCGGATCCTGATCAAACCACGATCTGCTCAAACTTTGAGGCTGGCTTAAACGCCGGCCTCGAAGGCTTCCACCAGATCCAGAACTGCTTCGCCATACTTGTCCAGTTTTGATTGGCCAATGCCGGAGACCGATAGAAGGCTGTCGGGCGTGACCGGGCGCGCCGCAGCGATCCCGGCAAGAGTGGCGTCGGGAAACACCACATAAGGCGGCACGCTCTGATCCCGGGCAATTTGGGTGCGCAACCGGCGGAGCCGATCAAACAGCAACCGGTCTTCCTGGTCCAGCTCATCCGCCAGAGAGGCAGCCCGCGATGTCCGGGTGTTCTTGAGGCCAGAGGCGCTGCGGTCTTTGCGCAGACGAATCCTCTCTTCACCCCGCAGAACCGGCCGCGCCTTTTCGGTCAAGACCAATGCGCCATATTGCGCGTGGTCAACGTCGACATATCCGGCAGCAACGATCTGCCGTGTGATCGACTGCCATGTTTTGAGAGAGTGCTCCTGGCCGATACCGAACACGGAGAGACTGTCGTGGCCGAAGCGGGCGGACTTCTCGCTGGTCTTGCCCAGTAGAACATCGATCACATGTCCAGTGCCGAAGCGCTGGCCGGTCCGGTAGATCGCCGACATGAGCTTCTGCGCAGGTTCCGTGCCATCCCATGTTTCCACGGGTGACAGACAGGTGTCGCAGTTTCCGCAAGGTTCCGGGTAGGTCTCGCCAAAATGCGCGAGCAAGGCCTGGCGCCTGCAGCCCGCCGTTTCGCAAATTCCGAGGAGTGCGTTGAGCTTGGCATTTTCTGCGCGTTTGACCTCGTCCGGGGCATCGCCCTCCGCGATCATTCGCCGGCGTTGCACGAGATCCGCCATACCATACGCCATGAAGGCTTCGGACGGCGCACCATCCCGCCCGGCGCGGCCTGTCTCCTGATAATAGGCCTCTACAGATGAGGGCAGGTCCAAGTGGGCCACGTAGCGCACATCCGGCTTGTCGATCCCCATACCGAAGGCCACCGTGGCCACCAGGCAAAGATCCTCCTCCAGCAAAAACGAATCCTGATTGGCTGCCCGCTGTTCTGCAGGCAAACCCGCATGATAGGGCAGTGCACGAATGCCCTTGGCATTTAGCCACTCGGCGATGTCCTCGACCTTCGCCCTGGAGAGGCAATAGACGATGCCGCACTCGCCCTTGTGCTTCTTCAGGAAATCCAGAAGCTGCTGGCGCTGGTTGTTCCGTTCAACGATCTCATACCGGATGTTGGGCCGGTCGAAACTGGTCGAAAAAACTTCCGCCTCATCCAGCTTGAGTCGCGCCTGAATGTCTTTCTGGGTGTGCGGATCGGCTGTTGCTGTGAGTGCTACCCGGGGGACGCCCGGATAGCGTTCCGCCAGGGTGGAGAGGCTTAAATATTCAGGGCGGAAATCGTGGCCCCATTGGCTCACGCAATGCGCCTCGTCAATGGCAAAGAGCGCAATGTCGAGCGTATCGAGGAGCTTGCGAAAGCTCTCACTGCTGAGCCGTTCCGGCGTAACGTACAAGAGATCAATTTGTCCACGTTGCAATTCCATACGTAAATCTGCTTGTTCGCCAGGCGTGAGCGTGGAGTTTAAAGCAGCTGCGTTAACGCCGGCGGCTGTCAACGCGCCGACCTGGTCCTTCATCAGCGCAATGAGCGGGGAGACAACTATCCCGACACCGCGGCGACAAAGCGCCGGGATTTGGTAACAAAGCGACTTGCCGGCACCTGTTGGAAAAAGCACGACTGCATCCCGGCCGTCGACAAGCGACTGGATAACTGCCTGTTGCTTTCCCCGGAAATCACTGAAGCCGAAGATTTTCTGCAGCACAGCCAAAGGGCGGGCCTCGCCGGTCACTGGCGGTGTAAGCGTTGCCTGAATCGGGTTGGGTTCCTCTGCGGCGGGCGCAGGTGAAGCGGACATGTTCGAATGATTCTCCTGAACTCATCGCACCATGTCTTATTCGCTGCCCGGAGGCAATTCAGGCTTGTGGACGAAATGCGGCGGCCAACAACAATTGCCCGGCCGCCACACCTCCAGTTTCGTGTCAGGCAGCGGATTGGCTGAGGGCCGACTGAACGAATGCAGCGAGGGGCAGAGGCGGATGCCCGATCAACTGTTCCAAATCATCGCTGGACGTCTCAAGGGCCCCGTGTGCCGCAGCTGCGTCGGCATCGGCTAAAGCGTTGGCAATTCCGCCGGGCAATCCTGCGGCAGTGAGTGCGGCAGCGTAAGCGGATTGCTCCATGTTCCGGAAAGCGATGGTGCGGCCGGCCTGCCGGGATACTTCAGCCGCAAGCTCTGCTGCGGTGAAACCGCTGCCACCCAGTTCAAAAACGCGGGTGGAGGTATCTTGCCCGGTGAGGACAGAAGCGGCTGCCTCGGCATAGTCCTGTCTGCTGGCTGCTGAAATGCGTCCTTCGCCGGATGCTCCGGCAACAGCCCCTTGTGCCAGCGCTGCGGCCACGGCACCGCTGTAATTCTCAAGATACCAGCCATTGCGCAGGATGGCATGGGCAATGCCAGAGGCTTTCAGGAGGGCTTCGGTTTCAACATGCTCTGCGGCCAGGATCATCTTGGAGCGGCCGGCATTCAGCAGGCTTGTATAGACAATGAAGGATACGCCGGCCCGTTTTGCCGCTTCAATAATGTTGCCGTGCTGGCGGGTCCGCGATCCGACTTCACTTCCGGAGATCAGCAGTAGGCGGTCGACGCCCTGAAGGGCCGCGGCAAGCGTCTCGGGCGCATTGTAATCAGCATGCACAATGCTGACCGTGGTGCTGGCAAGATCTGCTGCCTTTTCCGGAGAGCGGACAAGGGCCCTGAGGGCGGGCGTGTTCTGACGGGAGAGGTGTTTGAGGACAAGCCGTCCGAGTTGGCCGTTCGCGCCTGTGATTGCAATCATATCTGGTCTCCTGTTTTACGATACAGGCCACCTGAATTCACCCATTTGAGAGGCGTATCCGGCCTGTTGCAAACGGATATGGCTTGTAAACAAACTTTTAGTAAGTACATACAAAAAGGTAAGTATGGAGTTTTTTACCGGAGCCGGAAAATGATGGAAAAACGGGATCGAAGGCGGGATGGCACTCAGCCAAAGCTTGAGGGGGAAACAGCCGCCGATCCGGAACCTTATGCAAATATTGCCGGAGAGCCGCTGTCTGAGCTCGTGCGCCGCGGAGAGCTATTCAACGTCAACTGTCCCTCGCGGGCTATCCTGAAGCACTTGACCAGCCGGTGGGGCTGTCTCGTGCTGATTGCCCTGTTGGACAGTGAATACAGGTTTGCAGAATTACGCCGCAAAGTGGGTGGAGTCAGCGAAAAGATGCTGGCTCAAACGTTGCAGACGCTGGAGGCCGACGGGTTCCTGAACCGGATTTCCTATCCGGTCGTTCCACCACATGTGGAGTATTCCCTGACACCACTGGGCCAGGAAGCGGCGGAAAAGGTGCGCGACTTTGCGGACTGGATCGAGGTGAATATCGGCCGGATTTTGAAGGCGGGCAAAAACAGTTAGCGGGGGATTTCGCAAACCGGAGTGCTCAGAATTCCGCGTCCGGGTCACTTGCCAGGGTTTCTGCACAATGGATGCGCATCTGCTCGGTCAGCTCTGTCAGGTCGCCGTCCAGCCGTTCCGGGCGGATCGGCTTGCCGAAGTGCACCCGGAATTCGGCATTTTTCTTGTTCAACAGCTCATTGAAAACGGTCATGTCGCGCAGTTCTGTCGAGACTCGGGCCAGGAAATAAAACAGCCCGGAATTCCGGCCGCCCATGTGCATGGGAATGATCGGCGCCTTGTTCTTACGCGCAAGAGCCAACGCAGACGTCATCCATGGGCGCTCGGTGAGCTTGCCCTCGTGCCAATAGGCAAGACGTCCAGACGGGAACAGGACAACGACGCGCTCCTTGGAGAAGGCGGATGACGCAATCTTGAGCGTTTCTTTCGACTTTTCACGGCTTTTGAAATCTGCCCGCCACTCAACCGGAATGATCATGTCTGCAAGCTGCGGATTGATGCGGATCGCGTCTCGATTGGCGAAGATTGCCAGGTCTTCACGCCGCTCCTTGATGGCATCGAACAACACAACACCATCGGCAATACCTGTGGGGTGGTTTGATACCAGGACGACCGGCCCGTCCGTTGGAACGCGGTCCAGGCCGAGGGTCGTGACGTTCAATTGCAACAAATCGCTGAGGTGCCGGAAAACGTCCACCGCGCTCATGTGATCGATGGTGTTGGCCATTTCGACGGCTGACCGGTAGCGCAGGATCTTGAAGGCAAACGGACGGATGAGGGGCCACCAGGGGCTCGCCATCACCTGTTTGCCGCGTTCTGCAATCAGCACATCCACTATATGAGGATCGGCGGGAAGGCGCGTTGCCACCGTTTCATTTTCATGACGGGTGGGAAGCGTGGTGGTCGTCTGGTCTGTCGTCCGCACTCTTTAACCCCTGCCGGTTTCGATGCTCGATCCACACTGCCATGGTTAGCGAAAGCAGTCCGGCCATGCAAATGTTCAAAATAGAATTGGGTTTTTAAATGTCAGGCTGTTGCGTTTTAGCTCCACACGGGGCTTGTGAATATTGCGACGCAGGTCAGGAAGCCTGCGGTCCAGGCCAGTGAGCGTGGGTTTGATCGATCCGTCCAGTAGCAGAACACATAAATCACCCGCAGCATCACAAATAGGACTGCCAGCTGGTTGATCCAGTAGTCGGACCCGCCTTGACCGATCCCGACGATGACAGAGATGGCAAAAAGAGGAAAAGCCTCAAAGCCGTTGGCCTGAGCTGCTTGTGCCCGTGCCCGGAACCCCTCGCGCCAATAGTCAGGATCGCGCGGATTGGCGTTATCAAAGTCCTTGTTCAGCTTTGCCGGAAAGGCCGAAAGGATCGGAAGAATGGCGGCGGCAAGGATGCACCAGATGGCAAGCGGCACAGTTATCTCCATGACGTCGAGATTGGGGTGCGCCTTCATTCGCATGCAAATTGAGTGATATCAACGCCAATCGCGCAAGTGCGTCTTTAAGTATCCATCCGTCAGCAAAACAGCGGAGGAGCGAACATGTCCGTTAGCGATTGGCAGTCCTTTATTTCACAGACCGACAAGAGAATGGCAGATCTTCGGGGTGGCATCCCCGGTGTCACAAAAGGGTTTCACGACGTTGCTCGCTCGGCCATCAGTCCGGGTGCTTTGGATTCGAAGACCAAAGAATTGATCGCTCTTGCGATTGGAATTGCTGCGCGCTGCGATGGTTGTCTTGCCTACCACTCCAAGGCGGCCGCAAAATATGGTGCGAGCCGGGAGGAGATCATGGAAACGATCGGTGTCGCGGTTTATATGGGCGGCGGCCCGTCGATGATCTATGGAGCCGAAGCGCTGGCGGCATTCGATGCATTTTCCGGACACGGCGCGTCCGAGGCCCAAGACCCTAATTAGTATTCAGAAGATTGGCTGTTTATCCGCTGAGAATGTCGGGCACAGCCTTAAACTGTCATAATAGGGTCTGAACCTTTGGCTATGGCATCCACGAAATTGGGAAACATGCCCCAACTTCGCAAGAGGATTCCCTGTGCCAAAAACCACCGTGTTGTTTGTGTGCCCCGACAACAGTTTGCTCGGGCCGATGGCCGAAGCCTGCCTCAACTCCAGAGGCAGCGGCCTCATGCGGGCCTTTTCTGCAGGCCTTCAGCCTGCGGCGCAGATCAGCAAGAATGTCAGCCGCCTTTTGTCGGAACATGGCGTGAGCGCGCAAGGCCTTTCGCCGAAATCCATTGATGTGTTTTTGATGCCATATGCGATCGTGCCGGATCGGATCATTTATCTGAGCGACGTAAAGGCGATCCTTCAACCGGCGTCCTGGAAGGGGACAACATCAAGCCATTGGTGGAGCGTGACGGATGGCGGCGCCTTGAGCGATGATTTTGCGGCCTGTTCTGCTTACCTTAAGCGTATCTGGCAAGCGATTGACGGCCTGATTGATCCGTCCGTCCCATCGGAGCTTTCCACTGGCAACAAGGTTGCCTGACGGAAATTTGTAGAGTTTCCGCGGGAGCCTTTGGATTTTCGCCAAATTGTAGGCTAAGAGTGGCGGCATATTGGGACGTCATTCAGGGACTGATTCGTTATGAAGCGTGCGGCAAACTTGGGTTTGGTTGTGGGGTTGGTGATTCTCGCTGCGGGATGCCAGAGGCTTTCCGGCGGACCGAATTATGCTGCTCCGTTGCCCGCCACGCCGACGACACCGGTCAACTCCGGTGCTTTGCAGCCGCTTGACCCTGCAGTCCCGGGAACTGAAACCGCGACAGCCGGGCTTGATGGAACCGCACCCACAACCGACGGTGCCGTGGCAGCCGTGACACCTCCTGCGAACGCTCAACAAGTAGGCCGTACCGACCTCCTCGGCGGCTGGAAATTGGCCTCTGGTGCCGACAATTGCATGGCATTCATGACCTTGACGACCTGGTCTGGCGGCTACCGTGCAAATACCAGAGGTTGTGCCACGCCTGTGCTGACCGGAATTTCCGCATGGGATCTGAATGGCAATCAGGTGGTCTTGAAGGACGGGAGTGGGCAAACCGTTGCGCAGCTCTACTCCAGCCAATCCGGGCGGTTTGACGGCCAGACGGCTACTGGAGTGCCAGTCTCTCTTTACCGTTAACAGCCCTCAGTATTTTTTCTGGACAATACGCGCAATGCGTGTATTTTTGCATGGTCAACTAAGGACTGTGCAAATGTCAAAATATGAACCTTTGCGGGAACACTTGGCCAGAATGGACGACGTGGTGTGGGCCGCGAAGCTGGACGAGGTCGAGGAGATCATCGGATCAAACCTGCCGCGCAGTGCCAGAGAGCATCGCACCTGGTGGGCCAATTCCGGCGGTAGTCTGGTGCATCAAAATGCTTGGCTGGATGCTGGATGGCGTGTCGAGCGGACGGACCTGAACCGGGACGTCATCATTTTCCGGCGCCTCCGGATCGGTGGAACCAACATCGCAGCCCAGAGCCAACGCGCGCAAAAGGATGTTCGAAACCCTCAGCGCGCTGCTGAAAAGCGCTTGACCCGGGAAATGGCTTCCTTGCGGCAGCCGGCGACCGTGACCCTGCGGACCGAGTGGACGACCCTTGGTGACGTTCAAAAGACACCCTGTTCAAATTCAACGATCCCGAGGGATGCGGGCGTCGTCCGTTTCGCCGCCATGGATGGGGAAGAGGTCAGGACAGTGATCATTGCAACGCAATCGATCCACAAACTGTACCGTGCTCTTCGTTTGGAGATGAAGGGCATGTCCGGGTCTGATGAAGATTTGCCGGCACTCAAACTCATCAACAAGTCCGGTTTTGACCCCAAGCAGCCCATTGAGTGCGATGTTGTGAAATCTGGAAATGCTTGGTTGCTCACCGATGGGCGCGGCCGCAAAGCCAAAATGGATGACAAAACTGAATGTCATCTCGTGGCGCAACTCCTTTACGTGCAAGAGCTTCAATCTGGCCGGACGAGCAAGCTTTTGCAGGTTTGACGGGGCCGCCGCACCCTGACCACTTCCTCCAAAATTTCTCAGGGTGGTCCTCTCCAGCGCCTGCTGGAGAGGATTTTTTGTTTCGATCTCAAGTCGTTGGCTGACGAATGCCAGAGATCGGGAGTTTTAATTGATTTAAACGCACAACTAGTTTTGCGAGGTTCCAATTGGCAGTCCCGCAAACGTGTCATGTCAGAAGTGCCGTAACGCTTTTTGATAGCTTGCATCTGCGACGTTTTGACAGTATCCCCGCCCCCAAAAGGTCCCGCCTTACCCTCCATGAACTTTCAGGATGGAGCGCCGCACTTGAAGCTGGAATTGCCGGTAAACCGCGCCTTGGGCGCCCGCTACGATGCGCTTGTCGCATCCGGTGATATTTCTGAGGACCCCGTTCAGCGCGAGGCAGTCCGGCATCTTGATCTTCTTAACACCCGACTTGGCGAGACACGGCTAGCTTCTAAGAAGAGCTCGCTTGGCTGGCTGTTTGCCAAGAAAAAGAACCAGCTCTGGGCCTCCGTTCAGGGGCTATATATGTGGGGCGGAGTCGGTCGGGGCAAAACCATGCTGATGGACCTCTTCTATGAGGTCACCGTGATCCGCCGCAAACGGCGTGTGCATTTTCATGAATTCATGGCCGATGTGCATGAACGGATCCATGCGCACCGGCAGGCGCACAAGCGGGGCGAAGTAAAAGGCGACGATCCGATCCCGCCCGTGGCGGCACAAATCGCCGAAGAGACCCGGCTGCTCCTCTTCGACGAGTTTTCCGTCACCGACATCGCCGATGCGATGATCCTGGGACGACTGTTCACGCAGCTGTTCGAGTTGGGGGTCATCGTTGTTGCCACTTCGAATGTGAACCCGGACCTCCTCTACAAGGATGGTTTGAACCGGCAGCTTTTCACGCCATTTATCTCGCTCTTAAAGTCCAAGGTCAGTGTCTTGCATTTGGATTCGCCGACCGATTACCGGCTTGAAAAACTTGCAGGATCTCCCGTCTATTTGACGCCGCTTGGGGATGAGGCGAGCGTTCAGATGGACGATCTCTGGCTGCGTCTGACTCACGGTATGCCGCCGCACAAGGAAGAGCTCGAAAACAAGGGCCGGAAGATCCCGGTTCCCTGCACGGCAGCCGGCGCGGCGCGGTTCACGTTTGACGATTTGTGTACGCAGCCGCTTGGAGCAAGTGATTACCTGCGTATTGCGCATGCCTACAGCACACTGTTTCTGGACGGTGTGCCGGTCCTGTCGAAAGCCCGGCGCAATGAAGCCAAGCGATTTATCACACTTATTGATACGCTTTACGATAACGGCATCAAACTGATCATCTCCGCTGCGGCTGAACCAGCCGATCTTTACGTGTCGACAGACGGAACGGAGGCCTTTGAATTCGACCGGACGGCGTCGCGTTTGATCGAAATGCGGTCTGAAGCCTATCTGGCGGGTGAACGGCGTGAAAGACACGCATAGGTACGCATTCCCTATAGGGGAGGAATGTGTGCGGGAATAAATGAAAAAATTTGGTTTTGCTGGCGCAATATACTTCTGGCGAGGTTGCGCGGGCGGAACAAAGGGAGTAGTGCCATCGTCAGTCATCGGCGGATGGCATGGAGTTCCATCTTACGTAAAGGGAAACTTTCGATATGGCGCGGAACAAGATTGCCTTGATCGGCTCGGGTCAGATTGGCGGCACGCTCGCTCACCTGGCAGGCTTGAAGGAACTGGGGGACATCGTTCTCTTCGACATCGCGGAAGGCATGCCGCAAGGCAAGGCACTAGATCTCGCAGAGTCCTCTCCGGTCGACGGGTTTGATGCCAAGCTGGCAGGAACCAATACCTACGAAGCCATCGAAGGCTCCGACGTTGTCATCGTTACCGCAGGCGTGCCGCGCAAGCCGGGCATGAGCCGCGACGATCTTCTGGAAATTAACCTCAAGGTCATGGAGCAGGTCGGCGCAGGTATTGCCAAATACGCTCCAAACGCGTTCGTCATCTGCATCACCAACCCGCTCGACGCGATGGTCTGGGCTCTGCAGAAGTTCTCCGGCCTGCCGAAAAACAAAGTCGTCGGCATGGCTGGCGTTCTGGACAGCGCCCGCTTCCGTTACTTCCTTGCTGACGAGTTCAATGTTTCCGTTGAAGACGTCACCGCATTCGTCCTTGGCGGCCACGGCGACACCATGGTGCCGCTGACCCGTTATTCCACCGTTGCAGGCATCCCGCTCACCGATCTGGTGAAAATGGGCTGGTGCACAGCCGAGCGTCTCGAAGAGATCGTTCAGCGCACCCGTGACGGTGGCGCAGAGATCGTTGGCCTCCTGAAAACCGGTTCCGCTTTTTACGCACCGGCAGCGTCCGCGATCCAGATGGCTGAGAGCTACCTGAAGGACAAGAAACGCGTTCTGCCATGTGCAGCTGCCCTCGACGGTCAGTATGGCCTGAAAGATACCTATGTCGGCGTTCCGGTGGTGATCGGCGCAGAGGGTGTTGAGCGCGTCATCGAAATCGACCTGCAGGGCGACGAAAAAGCCGGCTTTGAAAAGTCGGTCGCGTCTGTCGATGGCCTGGTTGAGGCCTGCAAAAAGATCCAGCCGGCGCTCGCATAAGAAAGCGCCTGCCGACGAGTTTTAGCGGCCGCCCCGTGTTGGGGCGGTCCTCCGACAACGGGGGAAACACATGAACATTCATGAATACCAGGCCAAGGCCGTGCTGAAGGAATTCGGTGCACCAGTGGCCGAGGGCGTTGCGATCTTTTCTGCTGATGAAGCAGAAGCCGCTGCCAAAAGCCTGCCGGGCCCGCTTTGGGTCGTCAAATCCCAGATCCACGCTGGTGGCCGCGGCAAGGGCAAGTTCAAGGAATTGGATGCAGATGCCAAGGGCGGTGTCCGCCTCGCCTTCTCTTTGGACGAAGTGAAAGCGCATGCAGCGGAAATGCTTGGCAACACGCTGGTGACGGCCCAGACCGGGGAAGCTGGCAAGGTTGTCAACCGTCTCTACATCGAAGATGGCGCGGACATTGAGCGTGAGCTTTACCTCTCCATCCTCGTTGACCGCACCGTCGGCCGTCCGGCATTCGTTGTGTCCACCGAAGGCGGCATGGACATTGAAGCTGTGGCCGAAGAGACCCCGGAAAAGATCATCACGCTTCCGATTGATCCGGATACGGGTGTCACTGAGGCGGATGCTGCCAAGCTTTGCGATGCGCTCGAATTGACCGGCGCGGCACGCGAAGACGGCTTCAAGCTCTTCCCGATCC
The DNA here is from genome assembly GCF_055755305.1 of Roseibium sp. R5. NCBI lineage: Bacteria > Pseudomonadati > Pseudomonadota > Alphaproteobacteria > Hyphomicrobiales > Stappiaceae > Roseibium > Roseibium sp. R5. The sequence goes on along the minus strand of NZ_CM146910.1, from coordinate 667,121 downwards.
TGCACAAGGCGTTTGTCGAAAAAGACATGGCGCTTCTGGAAGTGAATCCGCTGATCGTCATGAAGGACGGCCACCTGCGTGTTCTCGATGCCAAAGTGTCCTTCGATGGCAACGCGCTGTTCCGCCACGACGATATCATGGCCCTGCGCGACGAGACCGAAGAAGACGCCAAGGAAATTGAAGCGTCCAAATACGATCTCGCATACGTTGCTCTCGACGGTGACATTGGCTGCATGGTCAACGGCGCCGGCCTTGCCATGGCGACCATGGATATCATCAAGCTCTACGGTGCAGAGCCTGCCAACTTCCTCGATGTTGGTGGTGGTGCGACCAAGGAGAAGGTGACGGCTGCATTTAAGATCATCACGTCTGATCCGAACGTCAAAGGCATCCTGGTCAACATCTTCGGCGGCATCATGCGCTGCGACATCATCGCGGAAGGCGTTCTCGCCGCTGTGACCGAAGTCGGTCTGCAGGTTCCGCTCGTTGTGCGCCTTGAAGGCACGAACGTTGAACTCGGCAAGAAGATCATTTCCGAAAGCGGAATGAACGTGATCGCCGCTGACGATCTCGACGACGCCGCCCAGAAAATCGTGAAAGCCGTTAAGGGGGGCGCGTAAATGTCGATCCTCGTCAATAAAGACACGAAAGTTATCGTTCAGGGCCTGACCGGCAAGACCGGCACGTTCCACACGGAACAGGCTCTTGAGTACTACGGCACCAAGATGGTGGCCGGTGTGCACCCGAAAAAGGGTGGTGAAAAATGGTCTGCTGGCGTCGAAGGCGCCGCAGAGCTGCCGATCTTTGCTTCCGTAGGTGAGGCAAAGGAAGCAACCGGTGCTGACGCCTCCGTGATCTACGTTCCGCCGGCAGGCGCGGGCGCAGCGATCATCGAAGCGATCGATGCGGAAGTCCCGTTCATCGTCTGCATCACCGAAGGCATTCCGGTTGCCGACATGGTCAAGGTCAAGGCGAAGCTGGATAAATCCAAGTCCCGTCTTCTCGGCCCGAACTGCCCGGGTATCCTGACCCCTGAAGAGTGCAAGATCGGTATCATGCCGGGCTCCATCTTCAAGAAGGGTTCCGTGGGTGTTGTATCGCGCTCCGGCACACTTACCTACGAGGCGGTCTTCCAGACCTCCAACGCAGGCCTCGGCCAGACAACGGCTGTCGGCATCGGCGGCGACCCGGTCAAAGGCACCGAGTTCATCGACGTCCTAGAAATGTTCCTGGCCGACGACGAAACACAGTCGATCATCATGATCGGTGAAATCGGTGGCTCTGCGGAAGAAGAAGCGGCTCAGTTCCTGAAGGACGAAGCCAAGAAAGGCCGCAAGAAGCCTATGGCTGGCTTCATTGCGGGCCGCACGGCGCCTCCGGGCCGCACCATGGGTCACGCAGGTGCTGTGATCTCCGGTGGCAAAGGCGGTGCTGAAGACAAGATCGCCGCGATGGAAGAGGCCGGTATCAAGGTGTCTCCGTCCCCGGCGAAGCTCGGTGAAACACTTCTCGAAGTGTTGAAGGGCTAAATACAAAAGAAAATCCACTGCGGATTACGGAAACTGTTTACGTTTCCTGCTGCATGGTGAAAGGATAGGTTACGGCGCGGCAACGTGCCGTGACCTTTGGGTAAACACCCAATATTTCGAGGGGCCGGTGGTGCGCATCGGTCTTTGTAGGGAACCGGCCGCGGGCCAGTTTTTTGGCTCGCCAAAGAATAAGGGCGGAGAAGCCCTCCGCTGAGTGAACATGGCACGGCAGGAAGCGAACAACGTATTCGCACTGACGTCGTTGCTTTACGGCGCCAACGCAGCCTATATCGAAGACCTCTACGCCAGCTATAAGACTGATCCCAATTCGGTTGATCCGGAGTGGCGGGATTTCTTCGCGGCATTCCAGGATGAAAAAGACGCGGTTTTGAAAGAAGCCCGCGGCGCGCCCTGGAAACGGAAAGACTGGCCGCTGGAAGCCAGTGGCGACCTCGTCAACGCGTTTGACGGCAATTGGGCGCCAATCGAGCAGAAGCTCGAAACCAAGCTCAAACAGAAAGCGGATACGACCGGCACACCGATGTCGGATGCAGAGGTGCATCAGGCAACACGCGACTCCGTCCGTGCGCTGATGATGATCCGGGCCTACCGCATGCGCGGTCACTTGCACGCAGATCTTGATCCGCTGCAACTCGCGACACCCGGCGATCACGAAGAGCTGCACCCCTCATCTTACGGCTTCACCGAAGCCGATTGGGATCGCAGGATCTTCATCGACCATGTCCTGGGTTTGGAATATGCAACCATTCGCGAGATGCTGGACATCCTGAAGCGGACCTATTGCTCGACGCTGGGCGTTGAGTTCATGCATATTTCTGATCCGGCAGCAAAGTCGTGGTTGCAGGAGCGCATTGAGGGTCCGGACAAGCAAGTTGCTTTCACCTCCGAAGGCAAGAAGGCGATTCTCAACAAACTTGTTGAAGCCGAAGGTTTCGAAAAGTTTCTGGACGTCAAATACACCGGCACAAAACGTTTCGGCCTCGATGGCGGTGAAGCACTGATCCCGGCGCTTGAACAGATCATCAAGCGCGGCGGTCAGATGGGCCTCAAGGACATTGTCCTTGGGATGGCCCACCGCGGACGCCTCAACGTGCTGACCCAGGTGATGGCGAAACCGCACCGCGCCGTATTCCACGAGTTCAAGGGCGGCTCTTATGCGCCGGATGACGTGGAAGGTTCGGGCGATGTGAAGTATCACCTCGGCGCGTCTTCCGACCGCGACTTTGACGGCAACAACGTCCACCTGTCTTTGACAGCCAACCCGTCCCACCTCGAGATCGTAAACCCGGTCGTTCTGGGTAAGGCGCGGGCCAAGCAGGACCAGCTGGCGGCCAAGGAAGACGGGACGTTTGTTGAAACAACAGAAGTCGAACGCGGCACCGTTCTTCCCCTTCTGCTCCACGGGGACGCGGCCTTTGCCGGTCAGGGTGTGGTTGCTGAGTGTTTCGGCCTGTCCGCACTGCGTGGTCACCGCACCGGTGGTTCGATCCATGTGATCATCAACAACCAGATCGGCTTTACGACCAACCCGCGTTTCTCGCGTTCGTCACCGTATCCGTCGGACATGGCGAAAGTTATTGAATCACCGATTTTCCACGTGAATGCGGATGATCCGGAAGCCGTTGTCTTTGCCGCCAAAATCGCGATTGAATACCGGCAGACTTTCGGTCGTCCGGTGGTCATCGACATGATCTGCTATCGCCGGTTTGGTCACAACGAGGGTGACGAGCCAGCATTCACCCAGCCGATCATGTACCGCAAGATCCGCAAACATCAGACCACTTTGCAGCTGTATTCCGATCGGCTGATCAAGGAAGGTGTGATGAGCCAGGAGGAAGTCGACCAAATGAAGGCCGACTGGCGCAAGCACCTGGATGGTGAGTTTGACTCCGGTCAAGCATTCAAACCGAATAAGGCCGATTGGCTGGACGGCAAATGGGCCGGCATGAAGCGTGCGGATGATGAAGAAGATCCTCGTCGCGGTGAAACCGGTGTGGCAATCGATGAGCTGAAAGACATCGGTCGCAAGCTGACCAAAATCCCGGACGACTTCAACGCGCACCGCACGATCGCCCGCTTCATGAACAATCGCGAGCGAATGATCGAAACTGGAGAGGGCATCGATTGGGCGACCGCCGAAGCAATGGCGTTTGCAACCTTGCTCAAGGAAGGTCATCCGATCCGGTTGTCCGGTCAGGATTGTGAGCGCGGTACGTTTTCGCAGCGGCATTCCGTGCTCTATGATCAGGAGAACGAAAACCGCTACATTCCGCTGAACCATGTCGGGGAAGGCCAGCAGCGCTACGAGGTCATCAACTCGATGCTCTCCGAAGAAGCGGTGCTCGGTTTCGAATACGGCTACTCGCTAGCTGAACCTCGTGCCCTCACTTTGTGGGAAGCGCAGTTTGGTGATTTCGCCAACGGTGCGCAGGTTCTGTTCGATCAGTTCATTTCGTCTGGTGAGCGCAAATGGCTGCGCATGTCGGGTTTGGTCTGTCTGTTGCCGCACGGCTACGAAGGCCAGGGACCCGAGCACTCCTCTGCACGCCTCGAGCGGTTCCTGCAGTTGTGCGCGGAAGACAACATGCAGGTGGCGAACTGTACGACACCGGCCAACTACTTCCACATCCTGCGCCGCCAGCTGTGCCGAGACATTCGTAAGCCATTGATCCTTATGACGCCGAAGTCGCTGCTCCGCCACAAGAAGGCCGTTTCAAAGCTCGCGGAACTCGGACCGGACAGCACCTTCCACCGCTTGCTGTGGGATGATGCGGAATCCAATCCGGCAGCCGAGACCAAACTGGTTTCCGACGACAAGATCAAGCGTGTCGTGATGTGTTCCGGAAAGGTTTACTACGACCTTTACGAAGAGCGCGAGAAGCGTGGCATCGACGATATCTATTTGTTCCGGATCGAGCAGCTCTACCCATTCCCGAAAAAAGCTCTGATGATGGAGCTGGCCCGTTTCCCGCAAGCGGAAATGGTCTGGTGCCAGGAAGAGCCGAAGAACATGGGAAGCTGGTTCTTCGTCGAGCCTTACATCGAGTGGGTTCTGGAGCAGATCGATGCCAAGCACAAGCGCCCGCGTTATGCAGGCCGCGCGGCAATGGCGTCCACGGCTACGGGTTTGATGTCCGCGCATTTGGCCCAGCTGCAGGCATTCCTCGAAGAGGCACTCGGAAACTGATCACGAAGGGGGCGGTGGCCACCTTCATCGAAATTGGCCTGGGAAATTTAAGAGAAGGCAACCATGGCAACCGAAATTCGCGTCCCAACGCTTGGGGAATCCGTATCTGAGGCAACCATTGCTCAGTGGTTCAAAAAACCGGGCGACGCCATCAATCAGGATGAGCCGCTGGTCGAGCTGGAGACGGACAAGGTAACCGTTGAAGTTCCAGCACCGGCATCCGGCACACTGGAATCCATCGTGGTCAAGGAAGGCGACACCGTTGAGGTTGGCGCTCTGCTTGGTCAAATCGCAGAAGGTGCAGGCGCTGCAGCTGCCGCACCGGCGGCTTCCGTGCCGGCTGCTGCCAAGACAGAAGCTCCGGCGGCCAAAGCTGAGCTCGTTGACGTTGTCACCCCGAGCGCGGGCGAAAGCGTGACCGAAGCTGAAGTTGGCGAATGGAGTGTCAAGGTTGGCGATACCGTCAAGGCGGACGACACGCTTGTCGAACTGGAAACCGACAAGGCCGCTCAGGAAGTTCCAGCTCCAGTCGCAGGCACCGTTGTCAAGATCGCGGCTGAAACCGGCGCAACCGTCGAGCCGGGCGTTCTGCTCTGTCAGATCGATCCGTCCGGTGCAGGCGCTGCCGCCGCCGCCCCGGCTGCAGCAAGTGCTCCGGCTCCAGCAGCTGCCACTCCAGCACAGAGCACTGGCACCTCCATGCCGCCGGCACCGTCTGCTGCCAAGATGATGGCGGAAAACAATCTCTCTGGTGATCAGGTCGCCGGCTCTGGCAAACGCAGTCAGGTCCTGAAGGGCGACGTCATCAACGCCATCGCCTCCGGTGCGACATCGGCCTCTGCTCCGGCGCCGGCAGCTGTTGCCCGTGGTCCGGTTGCAGCCGAAGACGAAGTCCGCGAAGAGCGCGTCCGCATGACCAAGCTGCGCCAGACCATCGCGCGCCGCCTGAAGGACGCCCAAAACACCGCAGCTATGCTGACCACCTACAATGAGGTGGACATGGGCCCGGTCATGGAACTGCGCAAGCAGTACAAGGATCTGTTTGAGAAGAAACACGGCGTGAAGCTCGGCTTCATGGGCTTCTTCACAAAAGCTGTAACCCATGCGCTGAAAGAGATCCCGGCTGTGAATGCCGAGATCGATGGCACGGACATCATCTACAAGAACTTTGCCCACATCGGTGTTGCCGTTGGTACGGACAAAGGCCTGGTAGTTCCGGTTGTCCGGGATGCGGACCAGATGTCAATTGCCGAGATCGAACAGGAAATCGGCAACCTCGGCCGCAAGGCACGGGACGGCAAGCTCGGTATGGCCGACATGACCGGTGGGACCTTCACCATCTCCAACGGCGGTGTCTACGGTTCGCTGATGTCTTCGCCGATTCTGAATGCGCCGCAGTCTGGTATTCTGGGCATGCACAAGATCCAGGAACGTCCGATGGCCGTGAACGGTCAGGTGGTGATCCGCCCGATGATGTATCTGGCCCTGTCCTATGACCACCGGATCGTCGACGGCAAAGAAGCCGTCACCTTCCTGGTGCGCGTCAAGGAAAGCCTGGAAGATCCGCAGCGTCTGGTTCTGGATCTCTGATCCGGACCAGTCTTCCTGTCATGCTCAAAGGAGCCGGACAATGAGCCTGGAGTTTTTGATCACCGCTTTGATCGTGGTGCTGGTCCCCGGAACCGGGGTCGTCTACACGGTGGCGGTCGGTCTGGGCAAAGGCCGGCAGGCGGCAATCGCTGCCGCCTTCGGCTGCACGCTGGGCATCATCCCGGCAATCCTGGCGTCTGTCATCGGATTGGCCGCGCTGATGCACACCAGCGCGCTGGTCTTTACGGCGGTCAAATATGCCGGCGTGGCATACCTGCTTTATCTTGCCTGGCAAACGCTGAAAGACAGCGGTCCGCTGGAGTTGAAGGCGGACAAGTCCAACCGCAAAAGCATGCTGGCGACGGTTCGCACCGGGTTCTTGATCAATATCTTGAACCCGAAACTGACCGTGTTTTTCTTGGCGTTTCTGCCGCAGTTTGTCAGCCCGCAAGCGGCCAATCCAACTCTGGATATGGCTTTGCTTGGCGGTGTGTTCATGGCGATGACCTTCGCGGTGTTCATCGTCTACGGCATGTTTGCGGCCCTTGTCGGGGAGAAGGTGCTGCGCAGTGATACGGTCATGCTCTGGATGCGCCGTGCTGTTGCGACAGCTTTTGCAGGTTTTGGCTTGCGCCTTGCGCTTGCAGAGCAGTGATGAGGTCTTTGCAAGACCTTCGAATTTCATTCTCCGGTTTCTGTTCTGACAACCGGTTTTAAAAGTGTCCGTTAGGGATAGATAGAAAGAGGCTAAGGCGACCCAAATGTCCCAATATGATCTTGTCGTCATTGGAACCGGCCCGGGCGGCTATGTTTGCGCAATCAAGGCGGCTCAGCTCGGCCTGAAGACAGCCGTTGTCGAAAAAGAAGCGACCCTTGGCGGCACCTGTCTGAACATCGGGTGTATCCCGTCCAAGGCTCTGCTGCACGCATCAGAAATGTTCCATGAAGCGGGCCACGGGTTCGAGAAGCTCGGCATCAAGGTTGCCAAGCCGAAACTCGATCTGCCGGGCATGATGAAACACAAGAGCGACGTTGTTGACGCCAATGTCAGCGGCATTTCGTTCCTGATGAAGAAAAACAAGATCGACGTCCACGCCGGAATGGGCAAGATCCTGGGTGGCGGCAAAGTCGAAGTCACTGACAACGACGGCAAGGCATCTGTTATCGAAACGAAGAACATCGTGATTGCCACCGGCTCCGATGTGATGCCGTTGCCGGGCGTGGAAATCGACGAAAAGCAGATCGTCTCCTCCACCGGCGCGCTGGACCTTGAAAAAGTCCCAGGCAAAATGATCGTTGTCGGCGGCGGTGTGATCGGTCTGGAGCTCGGCTCGGTCTGGAATCGTCTCGGCGCTGAAGTCACCGTTGTCGAGTTCATGCCGAAGATCCTTGGGCCCATGGATGGCGACATTTCCAAGAACTTCCAGCGGATCCTGAAAAAACAGGGCATGGCCTTCAAGCTGTCTTCCAAGGTCACGGGCGTTGAGAAGAAGGGCAAGGGCCTTGCGGTTTCCGTTGAGCCCGCAGCCGGCGGCGATGCGGAAGTTCTTGAAGCCGATATCGTCCTGGTTGCCATTGGCCGCCGTGCGTACACGGAAGGTCTTGGGCTTGATCAGGCCGGCGTTGTTGTCGATGACCGTGGCCGGGTTCAGATCGACAATCACTACAAGACCAATGTCGACGGCATCTACGCAATCGGCGATGTGGTGGTCGGACCGATGCTCGCGCACAAGGCCGAGGATGAAGGTGTTGCGGTTGCCGAGATCCTCGCAGGCCAGGCTGGCCATGTGAACTACGACGTCATTCCGGGTGTTGTTTACACCCAGCCGGAAGTCGCCTCTGTCGGCAAGACGGAAGAGGAGTTGAAGGCGGCTGGTGTTGAGTACAAGACCGGTAAGTTCAACTTCACGGCCAATGGCCGCGCGCGAGCCATGAACGCGACCGACGGCTTTGCCAAGGTTCTGTCCGACGCCAAGACCGATCAGGTGCTCGGTGTGCATATCGTCGGTTTCGGTGCTGGTGAAATGATCCACGAAGCCTGCGTTGTCATGGAATTCGGCGGGTCCGCGGAAGACCTCGGCCGTACGTGTCATGCGCACCCGACCATGTCGGAAGCCGTCAAGGAAGCCGCCATGGGGGCATTCGCCAAGCCGATCCATTCCTAAGAGGTCTGGAAAGTTTGAAATCAAAAAGCCCGGGCAAGCGCCCGGGTTTTTTTAACTTTTGTCCTGAAGATGTTTAGGCGGCGCGCTTGGCGCCTTGCGCAGCAGATACCAGATTCGACAGGATTTCGCGCAAGGAGCGCTCCAGGTTCTCATCGGCCAGTTTGCCCGCTTCCGTGTCGAACTTCTCGCTGAACGGCCCGATCGAGACGCTGCCCCGAATGTCGGCACCAAAGAAGCCCGCCGACCCGACCGCTGATTTCAGGACGCTGGCAGCGCCGCCCGGTCCCATGGACGCGGACAAAGCTACTTGCGGCTTGTCCTGAAAGACCTTCATGTTGATGCGGGAGGCCCAGTCGAACACGTTCTTGAAGGCGGCGGTGTAGGTGCCGTTGTGTTCGGCATAGGAAACAATCAGAGCATCGGCGGCACTAATTTTTTCATGGAACCGCTTGGCCTCTTCCGGAATGCCGCCTTCGGTTTCCCGGTCAATGCTGTAGATCGGCATCTCGTAATCATTCAGATCGATGATCTCGATCTCCGCATTTGGATCCAAATCGGATGTGATGATGTCGCTTGCGGCCTGAACCACCTGCTTATTGATGGATTGGCGGCTGTTTGTTGCTGCGAATGCTAGGATATTCATGGCTCAACCTCTTTGGTGATGTCCCACTGTCATCGTGTTGAACCCAATCTAGTATGTTGTATATTTGCTTTGAAGGTATCGATATCCGCATCTAATGCGCGAAAATGTGACATAAGACTATGCAGCACTGGACCGAAATTCGAACAGCCGCGCGTGTTGCGCGTTTGGGGACGGTAAGCGCTGCCGCCGAGTCTCTAGGCGTTCACCGGGCGACCATCAATCGCCACGTCGACACCCTAGAGGCGGCAATCGGCGGCAAACTGTTTCAGCGCCATGCAAAGGGCTTTACGCCGACCGATCTCGGGCGTGAGTTGCTTCGCATTGCGGACACCGCCGACGAGCAGTTCGAGGAATTACATCGCAAAGCGCAAGGACAGGGAGATGCGCTGAGGGGCGACTTCATCGTGACGTCCATAGCGACCTATGCGCCAATCCTGATGCCGATCTTACGCGCCTTTGGCGACAAGCACCCGGGCCTTACCATCCGGTTCATGGTTAGCGACAGCCTCCTGCGCCTGGAGTATGGCGAGGCGCATGTCGCGTTTCGTGCAGGTGGCCGGCCGGAAAACCCGGACAATGTGGTTCGGGAGTTTGAACGAATTGAAATCGGTCTGTTCGCCCATCATAACTACATTGACCGGCACGGCCTGCCCAACGGGGCAACTGACTTCCTAAAGCACCGGTTCGCCGGAACCGTGGATCCGAACACGAGGGCAGGGTTCCAGCGTTGGCTGCACGAAAATGTCCCGGCTGAGTGTATTGCATTCCGTTCCAACTCGATGGGCACACTGGCGGAAGCTGTTCTCTGCGGTAATGGAATTGGGTTTCTGCCACGTTTGGCCGCTCTTGAACGCGGGGACCTGGTCGAAATTGTTCCCCCGGATCCGGATTGGCTCTCGATGATGTGGATGGTCACCCATGTTGATCTGCACCGCTCGGCGAAAGTGCAGGCGTTTTTGAAGGAGTTGGACCATCTGCGGCGGACCGGCGATTGGCTCTAAAGGGAAATTCTCCAACTGAACCGGGCAGTCCGCTGGCGGATTAACGAAACGCTCGGAAGTTGTCACTAGTTTTGGGACATGTCTCACAGCGCTGCCGATTCTCTGCTCGTCACAGCCAAACCGGATCTCAATGATCGGATCGCCAAATGGTTGGATCATTTGTCCGATGAGCGGCGCTTGTCCGACAAGACGATGATTGCTTATGAGCGGGATCTACGTCAGTTCCTGCGCTTTCTGACAGATCATTTGGGTGGTGCGCCGGGGGTTAAAGATATTGCGGACTTGCGCCCAGCGGATTTCCGCGGATTTTTGGCACAGCGCCGCCGCAATAAGGTCCAAAGCCGCTCGCTGGCACGCGGCCTGGCTGGGATCCGCTCGTTTCTGAAATTCCTGGAACGCCGGGGAGAGATCAACGCTGCTGCCTCGGATGCCGTCCGACCACCGCGTCAATCGCGTTCGTTGCCCAAGCCGTTGTCCGCACAGGATGCCATCGACATCACCAGCGGTGATCTCGCGATGGAAACAGAGGCCTGGGTGGAAGCGCGCAATGCAGCTGTTCTGACCCTGCTGTATGGTTGCGGACTGCGCATTTCCGAAGCGTTGTCACTGACTGGAAAGATGGCCCCGCAGCCAGGTACGAAATCTATGCGAATTGTCGGCAAAGGCCGCAAGGAGCGGATCGTGCCAATCCTGCCGGCCGTGTGTGAGGCGGTGGCTTACTACGTGAAGCTCTGCCCTTATGCGATCTCACCAGACGGTCCGTTGTTTCTCGGGGCGCGCGGCGGTCCGCTAAACCCGCGGATGATCCAACTGTCCATGGCCAAACTGCGCGGCGCACTCGGTCTTCCGGAAACCGCAACTCCCCACGCCTTGCGCCATTCCTTTGCAACGCATTTGCTCGCAGGTGGGGGGGATTTGCGAACCATTCAGGAATTGCTTGGTCACGCAAGCCTGGCATCCACCCAGATCTATACCGAGATTGACAGCGCCCATTTGCTGGCCGCCTATGACAAGGCGCATCCGCGGCGATAGTTAACTCTGTGTTCCGATCCGGAGGTGGACGGTCAACATTGCAGAACCTGCTATCCGTCGGGTCTTCGCGAGCTATGGTCTGAATGCGCAATCTACCGCCGGAATTTTAAGGCGACGGGCTTTTAAGACTGTGCATGGCATCCCACTTGATTGGCAGGCCAGACCCGGCATCATGGAGTGGGGTGAAACGGGATGACTGGTAACGTTTCGGACAAGGCCGCTGTGATAAACACCGTCTTGCACTGAAGCAAGCGCAACGCATCATGGAGCGGAGGAGCAGGATGCAAGGAACGCTTTTAGCCGTCGCTTTCGTGGCCGGATTGGCGGTCTTTTCTTTGCCTGCACAGGCACAAACGGGATCAGGAACCGAAAGAATTTACTGTCCGATTCCGGAGGACGGTGTGTGGGTCAATCCGGACGCAGCTCCCAAGGAAATCAGCCGGGTTGAGGTAGAAAGCCGATGCGAAAATGAACAGGTATTTGTGCGCGCTCGGGCGTTTACCTCCTGTATCCCCCGTGACTGCAAGTGGGGATGGACCAAGGGGGAACTCCGCTCCGATGGTGCCGTGCGGGTCCTGTTGATCGGGTTTTTAAGCAGTAAGGATATGACTTTAAAAGCCTTTGGGGATTTGCTCGATGTCCGTGTCGTCAATATCCTGAATGACTTGTCTGAGCCAAACGAAACAAAAGTTTACAATCTCCGCCGCAAATAGTTCGGATCTTAACTCTGGCATAAACAGCTGGAAGGTTTTTCTTGGTGATCACTTCGATCTGAGTTACGCTAGGTCACGTAAAGGGATTGCACGAGCAAACAGAGGGAACAGACTATGCGTCTATTAACTACTGGTATCGCGGCCCTTGCGGTCAGCACTTTCGCACTTGCCCCGGCCCATGCCTGCTCTTGGGGCAAAACGGCAAAAGCGAAAGACATGACCGTTGCCGAAACGACTGTGGCGCCTGAGATCGACACCGAAATTTCCATCGCCACCAATGACCTCAGCGATCAAGTCCTTCAGGAAATGACAGTTCCGGAAGTTGAGACTGAGGAGCCAGCGGAATAAACGACAGCACTCAATGCTCCAAAGCACCCGCTGCTATGGCAGCGGGTTTTTTTATGCCTAGCGGACAACACTATCAGGTGCAGTGCCATGTTCGTGGTCCGAGCCGGTCTCAGTGTCCGTCTGCCTGTACTCTGCGATCGCCTGTTTGAGGATCTGCACTGCGGAGTTGACAAAGAGGCTCGCCATCAGACCAGCGACGATGAGATCCGGCCAACCAGTCGCCGTTCCCCAAACCCCAAGTGCCGCCAGCATAACCGCGACGTTGCCGATCGCATCGTTGCGGGAGCAGAGCCAGACCGAGCGGACATTGGCATCACCATCCTTGTAGCGAACCAGAACCAGGACACTGATCAGGTTTACAGCCAAAGCCAGGAACCCGATGGCTCCCATGATTTCAGCTTTTGGAGTTCCAAGGACAAGAATCTGGTAAGCGGTCGATCCGCCAACCCAAAGACCCATCAGCAACAGGCTTCCGCCTTTGAACAACGCTGCGATTGCCCGGGTTCTCAAAGATGCTCCGATAACAGCCAGCGAAATTCCGTAGGTGATCGCATCGCCGAAAAAGTCGAGCGCATCGGCTTGTAGTGCCTGGGAGCGCGCCGCATGTCCGGCGGCCATTTCCACGACAAACATGGTCGCATTCAGGGCGATCACCAGCCACAGCCGCCGTTTGTAATCCTGGGAAACCCCATCGAATTTTGCGTTCGATCCGCAACATCCGGACATTGAACTGAACTCCTTGATTTTTATTTCTTGGTTCTGTGTAATCCCTATAGCGGCTAGAGGTTCAAGAGGGTTTTATGGATTTTTCAATCGGAGAATTGTCAAAGGCGACAGGCGTGAAGGTTCCCACAATCCGCTACTATGAAAAAGAAGGGCTTATCGAGGCCCCGATACGCACAGAGGGCAATCAGCGGCGTTACCAAACGCGGGATCTCGACCGGCTTCGGTTCTTAAAACACTGCCGGGATCTTGGTTTGCCGATGGAGGCCATCCGGGAACTGATTGACCTCAGCCTTCATCCGGACCAGCCTTGCAGCAACGCAAACCGAATTGCGGCTGAGCAACTCCAAGCCATCCGCGCGCGCATTGCGCATTTGAAAAAACTGGAAAAGGAACTGGCCCGGATCAGCGCAAGCTGCACCGGCGAGCACCCGGCCGCCGATTGCAACATTTTGAAAGCCTTCGGCGATCATGATCTGTGTTTGTCAGATCACAAGTAATCGCGATGAAATCAGCTGTGCTGATGCGCAAGATCCTCAACTGGCCAATCGGCCTTGACCGCCGCACCGACATAGACACTGTTCAGGAATGAGAGGATTGCGGCCGCCGAATCGGCGGCCTTGCGGGCATCTTCGTATGTCAGGATCGCCAGTGCACCACCGTTCTTTTCAGCCCAGAAGGCGTCAGCTGGTTGCAGGTTAATCTGGTTCATTACCTGCGGTTCCGGATAGGCATAGCCATAAAACGCGGCTTCGGGAAAGCTATCATCTCCGGGCCAGAACCCAATTGAAATCACCTCGTGGGAGTAGGCCTCGCGATCGGACTGTGTGCCGCCTTCCAAAGGATGTGCCCGCCCGGAGAACCGGGTCACGACCAGGTCAAAGGAATGCCAGTAGAGCTGAACCGGTGTCTGTTTGCCGACAAATCCCGAGCGGTAAGTCTCAAAGACGCTGGAAATTGAACAGAGCGCCCGCCAGAAATCGGAAACGGCCTTTCGGTCGTAAGCGCGCGGTGCGGTGTCCTCCGGAAATGGCACCTTAGATTTGTTGTCATACGGAACGGCAACGATCTTCACTGAGATGCCCAGCTGCTCAAGTCGGGAGAAAAGCGCTTCATAAAATTCAGCAACAGTGAGACCGGGCGCTGAAAACGATGCGCTTTCGCCATCGTTCCGGCTGATGGTCACTGTGTGATCAAGCATGTCATAGAGAATTTCAAAGCCGCTGGTGCCATACGGAATGCGCCCGGTCGTCAGGCCGCGCACGTGGGGATAAAGCGTCACATGCCACCAGTGATTCAGTTTCGGATGGGCCTTTAGGCGGATCTTGCCGATCATCTGCAAGAATAGATGCAGCGTGTCCTTCGTTTCCGACCAGTCCTGATAGGGAAGTGCGGGCAGCATGCCGATCTCCTGACAATTCACTTGAACAATGGCGTTGGAAGCCCTTCTTGACCAGCATATAGGCGCGTGACCGGCCAAGCCCAGCCGGTTCCATCCGAAAATTAAGGCGCGTTGCGCTGTGAGGGATCCTTGTCAAAGGCCTTGGTCGCAATCGCTTGCTGGCGTTGGCGGCTTGCAGCCTCCGCCCACCAGGTCAGCTGGTGCAGGGTGCGCCCGATGTACCCGTCCCATTTGTCGGCATCGACACCTTCAAGGTAACGGCCTTTTTCATCAAACACGTCCTGTGCTTTCGGCACATGGATCATGGCGGAAACTGGAAGACAGCCGAGCTCGCTCAAATAGGTGCGCATGTTGACGGCCGCCCGCGCGCCGCCCCATTGACCCGCGGAATACGTCGCAATCGCGCTCGGCTTGAAGGAAAAACTGGAACTGCCAAAATGATTGAGTAGATCCGCAAGCGCTGGGCTCATGGAGTGATTGTATTCCGGCGAGACCATCACATAGCCGTCCGCACCTTTGATCTTTTCCGACAAGGCTTCAAGCGCCTCTGGCGCCCGCCCGGCTACATAGGCGAAATGCGGCTTGAATACTGATTGCGGCTCGAATTTGAGCGGATCAATGATCTCGACGTCGGCCCCGGCCCGGACGAGTTGCGCCGCGCAGGCCGTGGCCACCCGCTCGCCGAGCCGCGCTGGCCTTGGCGGCGTGCTCTGTCGCACCGACCCCAGAAACACCAACAATTTCATGACCTGCCCTATATCCGATGACATTGCCGTCGAAGAATGCGGGATGCTTGCAACCGTGAACAGGAAATTGTTGGATCTTCGATGTAAGGGCTACGAGCCAACAGCATCTTCAAGCCAACCCGCGACAGCGCGGCCAATCTCTGCACCACTGTCGTCCTGAATGAAGTGGCTTCCTTTGACAGTCACCTCTTGCTGGTTTTTCCAGGTCCGGCAGAAGTCGCGTGGGGCACCGATCAGGATTGCGCCGGGATCTGCATTGATGAACAGTTTGGGCAGGTCGTTTTCCGCCATCCAGGCTGCATAGTCCGAAGCGATTTGGGTAACGTCAGCTGGCTCGCCGCCTATCGGGATTTGGCGCGGCCAGGTCAGGGTCGGCCAGCGATCGTCCCGATTTTGAAAGGGCCGCCGGTATTCGGCTTGTTCTTCGGCGCTCAAGTCGCGCAGGATCGATCCGGGCAGAACACGGTCGACGAAAAGATTGCGATCGAGAATCAGCTCTTCACCTTTTTCGGATCGAAATCCTTGAAAGATCGGCGCCGCCTCAGGATTGAACTCAGACCAATCCGCCAGCGGCTTCACGATGCCTTCCATATAGGCAATGCCGGCGACCGCATTCCGGTGCCTGTTTGCCCAGTCGAAACCGAGTGCAGAGCCCCAGTCGTGAATGACGAAAATCGCGTTCTTGTCCACACCGACGGCTGCCAGAAACCCTTCCAGAAAACGTCGGTGGGTCTGGAAGGTGTAGGTGTCCGGTCCTGGTTTCGGCAGTTTGGCGCTGTCGCCCATGCCGATCAGATCCGGCGCAATGCAGCGCCCGAGATGTTCGCATTCTGGGATTACGTCCCGCCACAGAAAGGAGGAAGTCGGATTGCCATGGAGAAAGACGATCGGGCGCCCTTGCCCGCGCTCCACATAGGTCATGTCATGACCTTCGACGCTGATCTTTTTCTTTGCAGCTGCCCAGTCGGATGTCATGCGGTTTCCTCCTTCTTGTTTGCCCAGCGGGCCGTCAGGACGCGCGTATAGTCGCTCGCGCCGGGGCCCGGTACAGGTGTAACTTCCCGGGGCCCAAGCGGCCGCCCGTCCTGGGCCGTCACCGCCATGTCGCGGACCGGCAGACCGGTTGCCCGTTCTGTGAGCGTCATACGCGGTCCCCGGCCGTTGGGGGTCCATTTCTCCCCCCAATGCAGCAAGGCGACGAGCACCGGATACAGGTCCAGTCCCTTGTCCGTCAGCCGGTATTCATGGGACCGGCCATCCTCGGGCAAGGGGCGCTTTTCAACGATGCCCGCTTCGCTCAAGGTCTTGAGGCGGGCCGCCAGCACGCTCGACGAAATTCCGAGATGGGACTGCATGGCATCAAAAGTGCGCATGCCATTGAAGAGATTGCGCAGCACGAGCAGCGTGCGCCATTCGCCAACGATGTTCAGCGCCTGGCCAATGCCACAGTCATCTTCAATCGGCGCGCGGCTCATTTGCCCTTGTACTCCGGCGTTTTCTTGGCGAGGAACGACGCGATCCCATGCGCGCCGTCATGGGTTTTCATCATGGCGGCAATCGACCGGCTTTCCTTGTCGAGCTGGGTTTCCAGCCCTTCGGAATACGCGGTCTGCAAAAGGCGCTTCACACCGCCGTAGGCCTTGGTTGGTCCCGTGGCAAATTGGGCTGCGAGTGCACGCGCTTCTGCCATCAAATCATCCGGGGCGACCACACGGGTGACCAGCCCCCACTCGCAGGCTTCCTTGGCGGTCAAAACACGGTTGGTCAGCATCAGCTCCTTCGCCCGCAGCAAACCAATGTGCTTGGCAAGGAAATAGGACGACGACCCGTCGGGTGTCAGCGCGGAGGCCGTGTAAGCGGAGACAAATTTTGCCTTTTCGGACGCCAGAATGATGTCGCCGGAAATCGCGATGGAAAACCCGCCACCACCGGCTGAGCCGTTCACAGCAGTGATCACTGGCGCATCCATGTGCGAGAACCTGGAAAGTGCCGCATGAAGGATGGTTGCCATGCGGGTGACATGGTCTGCCTTGTCCTCCGCTTCATCAAATTCCTGCAAGTCTCCGCCAGCGTTAAACATGCGCCCGGATCCGGTGAGGATCACCGCGCGCGCCTTCCGCCTCGCACCGGCAGGCCGCATCGAAGAGTTCATCCGACATGCGGGCACTTAGCGCATTGGCATTGTCTGGCCGGTTCATGGTGATCTCGGCTACGCCGTTTTCGTGGCTCCAGAGGAGCGTTTGATAGTCCATTATTTTTCCCCCGACGCTTATTCGGCAGCAACGGCAACGCCGCCCACCATGCCTTCCAGCCGCTGGCGGATGAGGGCATCAGCTTCACTCATGATCCGGTCGATCAGCTCCTTGCAGGTCGGAATGTCATCGATCAGACCGGCCACCATCCCGCAGGACCAGGCCCCGGCATCCATGTCGCCGTCCATCATGATCTTCGGATAGACGCCAGCGACTTCTTCGATGATGTCCTCGAATTTCAGATCGTCACCGAGGCTTTTTTCCTTCTCCAGCAAACGCTCCACGGCGGCATTGTTAAGGACGCGTTCCGTGTTGCGCAGCGGGCGCATGACCAGACGGGTGTCGAGTTCGGAGGCGGCCACAATCGCATCCTTGACCCTTTGATGCACCGGCGCTTCCTTGGTGGCGATGAAGCGGGTGCCCATGTTCATGCCTTCCGCGCCCATGGCAAGTGAGGCGACGAGACTACGGGCATCGGCCATGCCGCCGGAGGACACAAAGGGGATTTCCAGTTCATCTGCGGCGCGCGGCAATAGGATCATGTTCGGAATGTCGTCTTCGCCCGGGTGGCCGCCGCACTCAAAGCCATCCACCGAGACCGCATCACAGCCAATGGACTGGGCTTTCAGGGAATGCCGTACGGAGGTGCATTTGTGGATCACCTTGATGCCCGCGTCTTTCAGGTAGGGCATCACCTGTTGCGGATTGCGGCCAGCGGTTTCCACCACCTTGACCCCGCCTTGAATGATCGCCTTCACATAACCTGGATAGTCAGGTGCGTTCACCGTCGGCAAAAAGGTGAGGTTCACCGCAAACGGCTTGTCGGTGAGATCCCGGCATTTGGCGATCTCGTTGGCAAGGGCTTCCGGTGTCTTTTGAGTTAAACCCGTGATCGTTCCAAGCCCACCGGCATTTGAAACAGCCGCCGCGAGCTCTGCAAAACCGACATAGTGCATGCCGCCCTGAATGATCGGATGTTCAATGCCAAAGAGCTCGGTAATCCGCGTTTTCATGAAAGGGTCCTCCGTTGTCCATGCCATTCTACGCAGGCGACCGGGTCCCTCCGGTGTTCTGGAAATAGCTTTCATAATCGAAGCTATCTCTGTTTTTGCCAGGGTGCAATTACTCCGTGAAGTGATGTTTTCTGAATGCGTTTCCAGCGTTCAGCCAAAGCACAGACTGCGGAGAGGTATTCAAAAAAACGCCCCGGCCTGATCTGGCCGGGGCGTTCTATTGTTTTCGACACTGATACTGGAGCGTTTATGCGCTCCGGTGGCGGTTGCGCGGTTCAAAACCGGATTTCTCAGCCGGGCGTGGATCGCGCACCCAGACTTCCCGGTTCGGATGCAGGCCACCGCCTCGGACAGCCGGAACAGCCGTGTGACGGGCCCGGTGCAGAAGACGGGTATCCGCAATACCGCAGTTCGGGTGAATGCCGCCATTGTCTGCAACAGCCTTGTCCCAAACGGCCTTGCGGGCTGCGAGCGTTGCTGCATCGTCCAGCGCCGGGCAATTCAGGGTATTGGTGTTGAGGTCAACGACAATCTCATCACCGTCCTCGACAAAGGCAATCGGGCCGCCAAGGGCTGCTTCCGGACCCACGTGGCCAATCACCAGACCGACCGAGCCGCCAGAGAAGCGGGCATCTGTCATAAGGGCGATCACGATGCCGCGCTCCCGGCACAGCGTCGTGATACGCGATGTCGGGTCGAGCATCTCCGGCATGCCCGGACCGCCGCTTGGGCCGTCATAGCGGACGATGACCATGTCATGGTCTTGGAAGCTGTCTGGCGCTTCATCAAGGGCCTGGATCAGACCGGCTTCGCGTTCGAACACACGCGCACGGCCCTTGAAGAGATTGTCTTCCAGACCGCCTTCAACACCGGCAAGCTTCAGGATGGCAGAGAAATCCGGCGACAAGTTGCCGCCGAGCATGCGAAGGCCGCCCGTCGGCTTGAACGGCTCGGCAACCGAATGAATGACGTCGCCGTCTGGGGCGGCTGCGTTGAGGTCCGCAACCTGTTCGGCCAAGGTACGGCCGGTGCAGGTCATCATGTCGCCATTCAGAAGGCCGGCATCCAGCAGTTCCTTGACGATCACCTGGACCCCGCCAACGCGATCAATGTCGAGCATGGAGTATTTGCCGTACGGCCGGGCGTTGGTCAGAACCGGGACCACATGCTGGGAGAGATGATTGAACTCTTCCGGCGTCATGACATCGTGCCAGAAGTGCTCATAACCGGCTGCGCGGGCGATTTCGGGAACGTGCAGAACAACGTTGGTGGAGCCGCCGATGGCCATCGCGACGATGATCGCATTGCGCAGCGAATCCCGCTTGACGATGTCGCGCGGCTTCAGGCCCTTTTCCATCATGTCGGCGAGGTAGGAAACGAGCTGCTGCGGGAATTCCTCGAGGCGGCGCGGGTCATCGGACGGAGGCGCTACCATGTGGAGCGGCTGCAGGCCGACAACACCGATGAACGTCTGCATGGTGTTGTAGGTGAACATGCCGCCGCAGCTGCCAATGCCGGGGCATGCGTTGCAGGCGATGCGATCCCGCACGGCCTTGTCCGGGTGTCCGGCCACCTGATAGGCGCTGACAATGTCCAGCATCTCGCCAGTTTCCGGATCCTTGCCCGGGCGGATTGTGCCATCGGACATGATGATCGCCGGTTCATTACGCTCAAGAACTGCAGCCATGGTGCCGACCGGCGGCTTGTCACAGGCGACGACGGCGATCGTGCCAGCCAGACCGGAGGCTTCCAGGTGCTCGCACAAACCATCGTTGGTGACTTCGCGCCCGATGAGCGAATAGCGCATTTCGCGCGTGCCGTTGCGGATGCCGTCGGACGTCGCAATCGTGTATTCCGGCTGAACCAGCCGGTATTTCAGCTGACCTTCGCCGCTTCCGATGCGCGATTTCAGGTGCTCATGAATGGCATCGACCTTGCGCGCCACACCGAGATAACACTGGCTGTCGCCTTTCGTGCCAACCACGCCGACAGACGGTTCATGGATGAGATCGGGGTCGGTGCCCAATTCCCGCGCCACGCCAATGGTTTGCGCGGACCGGCCGGGGTGGCGGTCAATCAAGACGATTCTCGAACCCGTCATTGTGTGTTTCCTATCCTTCAGCGCTTTAACCCGCGCTCTTGCTGTCTGTTTTCAAATCCACGAATACCCTGCGCGCTTCCGTCTGTCACCGGGGTCGGGCCACTTGGGATCGGGATTTGCCTGAATGGCTGGGCTGTCCGGCCGTCAAATGCCGGAACCGCGGCTCAAAATAGAAAAATGAAGAGCCGAGTGCCACCGCTTTTTGATCGCCGGCTTAGCAACATAAAGGTAAGGCCCCGGATGAACCGGGGCCTTTGATCGTGTTTCTTAAGCGAACCGGGATGCAACACGTGCTGCACCCGATCCGCGAGCGTCTTAAAGGATGCTCTGACCGGTCTTCGCCCAGTCGCTCAAGAACGCATCAAGGCCCTTGTCGGTCAGCGGATGCTTGACCAGCGACTTCAGCGTTGCCGGCGGAACGGTGACCACGTCAGCGCCAATGATCGCAGAGTCCTTGACATGATTGGGTGTGCGGATCGACGCGGCCAGGATCTCGGTGTCAAAGCCATAGTTGTCGTAGATGACGCGGATTTCGCGGATCAGTTCCATACCATCAAGATTGATATCGTCGAGGCGGCCAATGAACGGCGAAATGTAGGTCGCACCAGCCTTTGCTGCGAGCAGGGCCTGGTTGGCCGAGAAGCACAAGGTTACGTTGGTCTTCGTGCCTTCGCTCGTCAGCTGCTTACAGGCTTTCAGACCGTCAAATGTCAGCGGCAGCTTGATGACCACGTTGTCTGCGATCGCACGCAGAACATGGGCTTCCTTGATCATGGTGTCGAAGTCGGTTGCTGCGACTTCCGCTGAAACGTCACCATTTGTGATCTTGCAGATCTCGGCAATCACGTCTTTGAAATCCTTGCCGGACTTGGCGATCAGGGACGGATTTGTGGTGACGCCGTCCAAGAGGCCGGTGGCTTCGAGCTCCTGGATCTCCGCGGTATCTGCGGTGTCGACGAAAAACTTCATGAATGATTTCTCCCAATGGCGCTTGTGTGTACGCCTTTGCAGCCTGCCTCCGTCGGCAAGCGAACGAATGAATGGTCAGCTGCGCTCTCTTTAGCCTAGGATGCTGTCTAACTGAAGCCCTGATTCTCTGGTGAAAGCCTTTTTGCGGTACGTACCTCAAAAATTATTCCGCTTGAATGGAACAAGGATCCGGGCGATCTCCGCAGAACGTCCCGCATCTCTCATCCGTGGGTGTGTGGATCACGAAATGCCATGCCGAAAAATGTGACCTACCGTGCTGTTTGACGATTTGGAGCCGAAAGACACGATTGCCAGCGTGCTGGTACCCGTCGCCGTGCCGGTTGCCTACACTTATAAGGTCCCTGCTGGGCAGTCGGTGGTGCCGGGTACGATCGTCCGGGTGCCATTGGGAACGCGGGAGGTCATCGGTGCGGTCTGGGACGGTGAGCCGGATGCGGCGATCAATCCCAACAAACTCAAATCGATTTCCCACGTTTACGACACCACGCCGCCGCTCGATAAGGATCTCCGCCGGTTTGTGGATTGGGTAGCCGGCTGGACGCTCGGCGCACCGGGCATGGTCGTGCGCATGGTATTGCGGTCTGAAGAGGCACTCGAACCGGAAGCCCCGGTTCCAGGTGTTCGGCGGATCGAAGGTGCAGAGCCAGAGCGGATGACACCTGCCCGCCGCCGTGTCCTCGAAACCATGGAAAACGGATTTGCCTGGACAAAGAGCGGCCTCGCACATGCTGCTGGTGTCAGCACATCCGTCATTGACGGACTGGTGCAACAGGAGGTGTTGGAGATCGTCTCCATGCCGGCAGCGCCCCCACCGCCACGTCCTCAGATCGACTATGCGCAAAAGGATCTGACGCCAGCCCAGCAAGCAGCTGCGGAGAAGCTATCAGAGAGTTTCGACAAGGGTGCTGCAGTGACCTTGATTGACGGTGTGACGGGGTCGGGCAAGACCGAGGTCTACTTCGAAGCAATCGCGGAAGCCTTGCGGCGGGATAAGCAGGCTCTGGTGCTTCTGCCGGAGATTGCGCTGACCGAACAGTTTCTGCGGCGGTTTGAACAACGGTTCGGTGTTTACCCGGCCGAGTGGCACTCTGAAATTACACCAAAGAACCGGGCGAGGGTTTGGCGCGGCGTGGCTTCCGGCGACGTCCGTGTGGTGATCGGAGCACGATCCTCTCTCTTTCTACCGTTCAGGGAACTCGGGCTGATCATCGTCGACGAAGAGCATGACGCTGCCTTCAAGCAGGATGACCGTGTGCCCTATAGCGCACGGGACATGGCCGTCGTGCGCGGGCATATTTCACGCTTCCCGGTAGTCCTGGCCTCCGCGACACCGTCGATCGAGAGCCGGGTCAATGCTGAGCAGGGCCGGTATGGTCTGGTCGAATTACCTGACCGGGCGTCCGGCGCTGCACTTCCCGATCTATCGGCCATTGATATGCGCCTGGACGGACCGGAACAGGGGCGTTGGCTGGCACCCGGTTTGGTGGGCGCAATCAAGGAAACTTACGCCAACGGGGATCAGGCGCTGTTGTTCCTGAACCGGCGCGGATATGCCCCTCTGACATTATGCCGCACCTGCGGTCACAGGTTCCAATGCCCGCATTGCAGCACGTGGCTGGTTGAGCACAGGTTTCAAAAGAAACTGGTTTGTCACCACTGCGGGCATAACGAACGCGTGCCGGATAGCTGCCCGTCATGCCAAAGCACCAATACGCTGGTTGCCTGTGGCCCCGGTGTAGAGCGGATTGCAGAAGAAGTGAGCGATCTCTTTCCGCAGGCGCGGACGTTGGTTCTATCGTCTGATCTGCCTGGTGGGCCTGAGCGATTGAAGCGGGAAATGAAAGTCGTCGAAGAGGGCGGCGCTGATATTATCATCGGAACTCAGTTGGTCGCCAAAGGCCACAATTTCCCGAAACTGAAGCTGGTTGGCGTGGTTGATGCAGATCTCGGCCTGGCGCATGGCGATCCGCGTGCCGCTGAAAAGACCTTCCAACTGCTTGCCCAGGTCACGGGCCGTGCAGGCCGCGTCACCGGTGGCGGCAAAGGCTTTTTGCAGACCTACAGCGCCGATCATCCTGTCATCAAGGCGTTGCTCTCCAACGATAAACACGCGTTTTATCAGGCGGAGATCGAAGCGCGCCGCGCCGCTGGGCTGCCGCCATTTGGTCGATTGGCAGCAGTTGTGATCTCAGGTCCTGACAGGAATTTTGCGGAAAGTTTTGCCCGCCAGCTTGCGCGGGTGGCGCCGCCGGACCCGGCCGTTACGCTGCTTGGGCCTGCAGAAGCCGCTTTGGCCATGGTTCGCGGACGCTACCGGTTCCGCCTTTTGGCGATGGCGCCGAAGCAATATGACTTGCAGTCTTATATTAGGGGCTGGCTTTCAAATGGCCCGAAGCCGACGAAGGGCCTTCGCGTACAGATCGATATTGATCCGCAGCACTTTTTGTAGCACCGCGCATAGTCCGAAACGGATGGGCTGCTTTGGTATAGAAGGCTTTCGGTGGCTTAGCCGTCACAGGATGTGTTGGTCTTTCGTGGTAGACCCGCAATGAGAACGACTGCAAATACGGTCTCAAAAGCGGCCACCGTCTAAAGGTTTATACGGCCGGTGACACATTGATCTGCAAGGCTTTTTGTCGCGGATGGGTAAAAAACACCAATGAATCGGCAAGAACAGCCTCCCCGCGGCGTTGCACACTGGGAAACCCTGTGCTAATTGAGGCGCGGCTTTGGGGGAACGGTTTAACCGTCATACCTTCTGACCTTGAAATCATTCATTTTTTCAATGTCTTGCGGACGCTAGCCGTTTTGCGGACATGAAAAACGTCAGAGAGCACGGACCTGGTGACTGACAACGTATCTCTCGTATCCGGCGTGGCACAGCGTTATGCGTCCGCCCTTCTCGACCTAGCTGAAGGCGACGGCGTAACGGCTGACGTGGAACGGGATCTGACTGCTTTTGAAGGCATGCTGTCTGAAAGCGAAGATCTCGTCCGTCTTGTGAAAAGCCCGGCATTCAGTGCTGAAGAGCAGCTTGCAGCGCTCGCGGCACTTCTCGACAAGGCTGGCATCAAAGGCCTGGCCGCAAATTTCGTGAAGCTGGCAGCCCGTAACCGGCGCCTCTTCGTCCTTCCTGACATGATCAAGTCTTTCCGTGCCCTGCTTGCAGAAAAGCGCGGCGAAGAAACAGCTGAAGTGGTCTCGGCCGCTGCTCTGTCCGACGAACATGTCGCTGCCCTGAAAGAAGCGCTTTCTGCTTCCACGGGCAAATCTGTAAACATCGCAGCTAAGGTTGATCCTGCCCTGATCGGCGGCCTTGTGGTCAAAGTCGGGTCCCGCATGATCGATACGTCGCTGCGTACCAAGCTCAATTCACTCAAGTTCGCGATGAAAGAGGTCGGCTGATGGATATTCGGGCCGCGGAAATCTCCGCAATCCTCAAGGACCAGATCAAGAGCTTTGGCCAGGAAGCCGAAGTTTCTGAAGTTGGTCAGGTGCTCTCCGTCGGTGACGGTATCGCCCGTGTTTATGGTCTGGACAAAGTTCAGGCTGGTGAGATGGTCGAATTCCCGGGTGGTATCAAGGGCATGGCCCTGAACCTGGAATCCGACAACGTCGGTGTCGTTATCTTCGGTTCTGACCGTGACATTAAAGAAGGCGACACCGTAAAGCGGACCGGCGCCATCGTGGAAGTGCCGGTTGGTAAAGGTCTCCTTGGCCGCGTTGTTGATCCGCTCGGCAACCCGATCGATGGCAAAGGCCCGATCGAAGCTACTGAAAAGCGCCGTGTGGACGTTAAAGCGCCGGGCATCCTGCCGCGTAAGTCCGTGCACGAGCCTATGTCTACTGGCCTGAAAGCCATTGACGCCCTGATCCCGGTTGGCCGTGGTCAGCGCGAGCTCGTCATTGGTGACCGTCAGACCGGTAAGACCGCGATCATCCTTGACACATTCCTCAACCAGAAGCCGCTTCATGCCGGCGACGACGAAGACGCAAAACTGTACTGCATCTACGTTGCGGTTGGTCAGAAGCGTTCTACCGTTGCCCAGTTCGTCAAGACACTGGAAGACAACGGCGCTCTGGAATACTCCATCGTTATCGCCGCGACCGCATCCGAAGCTGCTCCGCTGCAGTTCCTGGCGCCGTTTGCCGGCTGTGCAATGGGTGAGTTCTTCCGCGACAACGGCATGCACGCCGTGATCGGTTACGACGATCTGACCAAGCAGGCTGTTGCTTACCGCCAGATGTCTCTGCTTCTGCGCCGCCCGCCCGGACGTGAAGCGTTCCCGGGTGACGTTTTCTACCTGCACTCCCGTCTGCTGGAGCGTGCTGCGAAGTTGAACGAAGACCACGGCAAGGGCTCTTTGACCGCACTTCCGGTCATTGAGACCCAGGGCAACGACGTGTCCGCGTTTATTCCGACCAACGTGATCTCGATCACCGACGGTCAGATCTTCCTGGAAACGGACTTGTTCTACCAAGGTATCCGCCCGGCTGTTAACGTTGGTCTGTCGGTATCCCGCGTGGGGTCCTCCGCTCAGATCAAGGCGATGAAGCAGGTTGCTGGCCCGATTAAGGGTGAGCTGGCTCAGTACCGTGAAATGGCTGCGTTCGCGCAGTTCGGCTCCGACCTTGACGCCACCACTCAGCGCCTGTTGAACCGCGGTGCACGTTTGACCGAACTTCTGAAACAGCCGCAGTTCTCGCCGCTGAAGACTGAAGAGCAGGTCGCCGTGATCTATGCTGGCGTGAACGGATACCTCGACAACCATCCGGTTGATCGTGTGAAGGAATTCGAAGAAGGCCTGCTTCTGTTCCTGCGTGGTGAGCACAAAGAGCTGCTCGATGCGATCTGGGAAAAGAAAGCCCTCGACGACGACCTCACTGGCAAGCTGAAAGCTGCGCTTGACGCGTTCGCTAAGAACTTCGCCTAAGACCACACGCCGGGATAAGGAGCAGGGGCGGCCATGCCGAGCCTGAAGGACTTACGAAACCGCATCGCTTCCGTGAAGGCGACGCAGAAAATCACCAAGGCCATGCAGATGGTGGCCGCGGCGAAACTGCGTCGTGCCCAGGAAGCTGCGGAGGCCGCGCGTCCCTATGCGGAACGCATGGAGAGTGTGCTGGCCAACCTCGCCGTGGCTTTCGAGGGCCGCGACGACGCTCCGAAGCTGATGTCCGGTACGGGCAATGACCAGGTTCATCTCCTGGTCGTTGCAACGGCCGAACGCGGTCTTTGCGGGGGCTTCAACACGAACATCGCCAAGTTGGCACGCGAGAAGGCCAAAAGCCTGATCGGCCAGGGCAAGACGGTCAAGATTGTATGTGTTGGCAAAAAAGGTTTCGACGCGATCAAGCGCGACCTTGGTCAGTATGTGATCGAGACAATCGAGCTGCGCGGCGTCAAGAACGTTGGTTTCTCCAATGCGGATGAAATCGGGCGAAAGGTTCTCTCCATGTATGAAAATGGAGAGTTCGACGTCTGCACATTGTTCTATGCGACCTTCCAATCCGTTATCGCTCAGGTTCCGACTGCCCAGCAGTTGATCCCGGCCCATTTTGAGGCAAGCGAAGGCACGGATGAAGGTGGTGCAAGCGCGGTCTATGAGTATGAGCCGGATGAGGCTGAGATCCTTGCTGATCTTTTGCCGCGGAACATCTCCATCCAGGTTTTCCGGGCGCTTCTGGAAAACGCTGCATCTGAGCAGGGCGCTCGTATGTCCGCAATGGACAACGCGACGCGCAACGCCGGCGACATGATCGACAAGCTGACGATCAACTACAACCGCCAGCGCCAGGCTCAGATTACGACCGAATTGATTGAAATTATCTCAGGCGCTGAAGCGCTGTAACGGGATCGAGACGAGGATTAGGGATATGGCTGACAAAAAAGTCGGACGGGTCACCCAGGTCATCGGCGCCGTTGTCGACGTCAAGTTCGATGACCATCTGCCGTTGATCCTGAACGCTCTTGAAGCGGACAACCAGGGCAACCGCTTGGTGCTCGAAGTTGCTCAGCACCTGGGCGAGAACACAGTACGTACCATCGCGATGGACTCCACCGAGGGTCTGGTTCGCGGTCAGGAAGTTGTCGACACCGGTTCTGCCATCATGGTGCCGGTTGGTGACGGCACTCTGGGCCGCATCATGAACGTGATTGGTGAGCCGGTGGACGATGCTGGCGAAATCAAGCACGAGCAGAAGCGCGGTATTCACCAGGAAGCTCCGGAATTCATCGAGCAGTCGACCGAAGCTGAAATCCTTGTGACGGGCATCAAGGTCGTTGACCTTCTAGCACCGTACGCAAAGGGCGGTAAGATCGGTCTGTTCGGCGGCGCCGGCGTTGGCAAAACCGTTCTCATCATGGAGCTGATCAACAACATCGCTAAGGCGCACGGCGGTTACTCCGTTTTCGCCGGTGTTGGTGAACGCACCCGTGAGGGTAACGATCTTTACTGGGAAATGATCGAATCCAACGTGAACAAGGAAGGCGGCGGAGAAGGCTCCAAAGCGGCCCTCGTTTACGGTCAGATGAACGAGCCTCCCGGAGCGCGTGCCCGTGTTGCTTTGACTGGTCTGACAGTCGCCGAGCACTTCCGTGATGAAGGCCAGGATGTTCTGTTCTTCGTGGACAACATCTTCCGCTTCACCCAGGCTGGTTCTGAGGTGTCCGCGCTTCTCGGCCGTATCCCGTCTGCTGTGGGTTACCAGCCGACACTTGCCACCGACATGGGCGGCATGCAGGAGCGGATCACTACCACGAACAAGGGCTCGATCACCTCGGTTCAGGCCGTTTACGTTCCTGCCGATGACTTGACCGACCCGGCACCGGCATCGACCTTTGCTCACTTGGATGCGACCACGGTTCTGAACCGCGCCATCGCGGAAAAAGGCATCTACCCGGCTGTGGATCCGCTGGATTCCTCATCCCGCATGCTGGATGCCCGTATCATTGGTGAAGAGCACTACGAAACAGCCCGTGCTGTTCAGGGTACTCTGCAGCGCTACAAGGCTCTTCAGGACATCATCGCCATCCTCGGCATGGACGAACTGTCTGAAGAAGATAAGCTCACCGTGGCACGTGCCCGTAAGATCGAGCGCTTCCTGTCGCAGCCGTTCTTCGTGGCTGAGGTGTTCACCGGTTCTCCGGGCAAGCTGGTTGCTCTGGAAGACACCATCAAGGGCTTCAAAGGCCTTGTTGACGGTGAATACGACCACCTGCCGGAAGCTGCTTTCTACATGGTTGGTTCCATCGAGGAAGCCATCGAGAAAGCTCAGAAGCTGGCTGCAGAAGCTGCTTAAGGCATTGGATCGGACGCCGGAAAACGGCGTCCGGTTTTCTCTTGTTTGATGGTCCGGCCTTCTGCCTGCCATCTGAACCGATGACTGACAAGGAAGACGCCAAATGGCTGAACTTTTCCAGTTTGAGTTGGTCTCGCCGGAGCGCCAGCTCCTGTCCGAACAGGTTGCCGAGGTCGTTGTACCGGGCACCGAAGGCGAGTTTGGCGTTCTGAAGAACCACAGCCCGTTCATGACCACCATCAAGCCGGGCATCCTGAAAGTCCGCACAGATGCTGGATCATGGGATGAGTATTTCGTGCGCGGCGGATTTGCTGACATCGCTCCGGGCGGTTTGACCGTCTTGGCCGAACAGGCGATCCCGGTGTCTGAAATCAGCGAAGACCAACTGGCTCAGGCGATCAAAAACGCCGAAGAGGATGTTGCTGACGCGAAAGACGACGACACCAAGCAGAAGGCAGAAATGACACTGTCCCAGCTGAAGGACGTCGCAGAAGCTCTCAAGGCTGCCTAATCAGCTTACGCTCAGAAACGTATTTTTGAAAACGCGGTCCGGATTGGATCGCGTTTTTTGTTTTTTACTTGAGAAAAAACGTTTGCGAAGTTTTGTTTAGGCCGCACCGCCGCGGATAACCTTGTGGGCGCGGCCAGCCTCGTAGAACCGGAAGCCGTTGCGCCCATTCTGCTTGACTTCATAGAGCGCGATGTCAGCTTTTTTCTGCAGGGATTCAATGGATGCGGCGTCTGCACCAATATAAGAAATCCCGATGCTGATCCCGATCGAAACATTATGGGCAAAGACATCAAAGGGCTCATTGAGTGCCGTTACCAGCCGCTCCGCGATCTCGGTCACCCAGGGCTCGCTTGGCCCGCCGCCTTGAAGAATAATTGCAAACTCATCCCCGCCAATGCGCGCTACCAGGTCGGTTGCACGTACGCACTCCTTGAACCTCTGCGCAACCTGACAGAGCAGCTCGTCTCCGACATCGTGCCCATAGGTGTCGTTGACTGGTTTGAAGCGATCAAGATCCAACAACAACAGATGTCCACCCGTTCCTTGCATCTGGGCATCGAGCAGGGCTTCTTGAAGGCGTGCCGTGAAGAGTGCGCGGTTAGCAAGACCCGTCAGGTCATCGTGGTGGGCCGCATGGGTAATGCGCGCTGCGGCTTCTTCGCGCAAAGTGATGTCTTCGTGGGTCCCGATCCATCCGCCGTCCGGCAATGGTGCATGGACCACCCCGATCACCTTGCCGTCGGGATGTGTGAATTTCGATCGGACGACTTCGCCGCGGGACAGTTTTTCATAGAGCGATTTATAGTGTTCTTCGACGTCGCCATCGAAATCGCCGCGGTCTTTTTCTGCCTGAAGCAAATCAATAAGGCTGACACCTTCGCGCACCTCGCCATAGGGCTTCCGGAAGATGTCCAGGTATTGCTGGTTCCACAAGATGAGCTTGCCGTCCTTGTCGAATACGCTCACGCCTTGGCGCATGTTGCCGAGGACGGCCTCGAGCTCTGCCAACCTGTCTCGTGCGAGACGTTCGCTCTCAGCCAGCGTTTTCTCCATTTCCTTGCGATCAGTCACGTCAAAGAAATTGAAAATGGAACCGCCCGCCGGCAATGGTGTGTACCGAACTTCCAGGTATCGACCGTCGGCATTGTGCCGCTCATAGCTATAGGCTTCGGAGGTAGAGTTCAGCCTGAACTTCTCCAGAGCAAGTTTCTCCGGGTCTCCAGGCCCATAATCACCTCTTTCGGCTGAAAACTTGAGGTAATCCAGAATGTGCAACTTCTGCCGTAACATATCGGCGGGATAACCGAGCAGTTTGCCGAATTCATCGTTGTAAGATGCGAGTTGGAAGTTGTCGCTGTAGTGCGCCACACCGCCCGGGAAATTGTCGAAAATGCCTTGGAGCGTATTCGCCTGGCGTTTGGTTTCCGTGATGTCGGTCAGTGAAACGACGACCCCATCAAGGGCGTAATCGCCGCCTTGTGCAATGGGTCTTGCATTGACACGCAACCATCGCGACGCCGCTTTTCCACTGTGTTTGAGTTCAGCAGTGGCATCGCAGACGAGGAGCGGATCTTTTGCCGCCAGTTCGAGCGTATTAACGTCCTGGTGTGAAACTCCGAGGTCACAAACGACAGCGACTGTGAGGTCTTTGACGTTTCGGCCGACGAGACGCTCGGTCGTAGAATCAAGCAGTTTCGCGCCTGCCGGATTGCAGGACTGGATGACGCCGGATCGGGTCAGAACCAGGACACCTTCACTGAGCGTCTCAAGCGTCGTTCGGTGTGCGGCTTCGGATTCGCGCACCGCTTGTTCAACTTGTTTCCGCTCAGTTACGTCCTGAAATGCGCCAACAAGCTTGATGGTTTCCCCGTCCTTTTCGATTGGGCGGCCCACAGCGCGCACCCAGATTTGGCGACCTTTGGCGGTTACCAGGGGCAGTTCAGCATCCCAGCCGCGGCCTTGCTCAATGCCACGCGCAACCGCCTTGGTGATTGTCCCCCGGGCCTCTGGTGCATAGAAGTCAATGGCTGTTTCGACGTTCGGGACATAGTCGTCTGACACGTCATGGATCTCGTGGGTCTTCCGCGTCCATGTCAGCTTTTGAGAGTTCATGCATAACTCCCAGCCACCAACGCCCGATACGGCGGCAATTTCCTCAAGCAGCCGGCCTTTGCCCACGGCCTCTTCATGTTCTGCTTCTGCACGCGCAAGCGCTGCTTCTTTTTCCACACTTGCCTGATGAGATTTCAGAAGCCCCTCGACCACCCGGCCCATACGTCGCAGCTGGTTCAATTGCTGCCGGGCCGGCTTGCGTGGTCTTTGGTCGATGACGCAGAGAGTGCCGAGCCTGTTTTTTCCATCCAGACTTAGAGGACAACCGGCATAGAAACGGATATTCGGCTCACCCATGACCAACGGATTGTCGCAGAATCTTTCATCGCTCAGTGTATCTGGAACGACAAACAGATCATCAGCTGAAAGGGCATGTTGGCAGATGGAAACTTCTCTCGCAGTGCCTTCGATATCAACGCCGCAGGCGGCCTTGAACCATTGAACACGTTCATCTACCAGAGAAATCAATGCGATGGGGCAATCGAAGATGGCTGCAACGGCTTCCACCACCGCATCATATTCCGGCAAACGCTCAGAGCCCACGATCTGCAGTGCGTGCAGCGCGTCCAGGCGTTCCCTCTCATTTTCAACCAGGTGTATACCCATCCTGCCCGTCGTCTAGGTTGCTTTGCAACAAATCTAGTACGGGAAAAAGTACCGGTCGGTTAAAAACAAAATCTTAACTGGCTCCAATAATTGAATAAAAAATATCTAAAAAAGAAACAGAAAAAGCTTTGAGGGAGTAGTAAATAGGGAGAAAAGAACGCAGGGTAAATTGAATGAATAGGTAAAATATACGGAACTTGAAACGTATTGGCGCTAAGGTCGATCGTAAAAAGTGCCAAGGCGCCAACAAAAAACCCGGCCTGGGGCCGGGTTTGAGGCGCGTGGATGATCCACGGAGAGCTGCTTTTATTTACAAGCAGCTGTAGTTTTAAGCCGCGCGACGGAAGGACAAGCTCATGCCACCACCAGAACGGTTGCGGCGGCGCTCTTCCGGTGGGATGTAAACGATGGAGCGGTGGTCGTCACAGTAAGAAACGCCCGGCTCGACCCGGTTGGAGCACGGAAAGGTGTAATTTCCAGCGTCGCCTTCTGCCCATTTACAGCAGCCCGGGCGCGGGAGGGACAAGTCAGCCATAACAGTTTCCTTTATTCTTTACGCACACAACAAAAGCGCTCGAGCATCCTCCTCAAGTGAGGATCCGAACAGCCTTTGAAATAAATCGGATTTAGCAGACGCCCGGGACGTTTTTCATGGCCCACCCCTGCAAGCAGAGAGCTCTTCAGCAAGCGCAACGAGTACATAGGTCGGATGTCACAAAATTGCAATAGAATAGCAGGCATGTCGGCCTTGCATTTCCTGCATAGCCGGTTAAGCCTAGTTTACCTTTGCTCAGAAAGCCAAACAACTTCCGTTGTTTAGCGCTTTATTGTTGGTCATCTGGCGGGAGCTGCCCACCGGCTGCAAATAGTGCTTGGGGTGTGTCCAAATCGAGCCGGGCCGCATCACCAAGCTCGACTTCCGCTACGAAGCCCAGATTCTCAGCGATAAGATGTCGACCGCCAATGTCACCGGTCAAGGATTTCAGCGCATCGAAAAATCGCTGATCCCAGAGTACCGGATTGCCGCGTTTCCCGTCGGCTGTCGCTGTGACGATAAGGTTGCTGGAGCTTTCCTGGTAGGCACCAATGAGGTGGTTCAAATCCACTGGCGTAATGCGCGGCATATCGCCGAGAAGAATAACAACAGCGTCCGGGTCAGTTTTTAGAGCATTCATGCCAGCGCGGATCGAGCCCGCCATACCATCTGCATAGTCGGCATTAAACGTGACATTCAGATCAAGATCATCAACTTCGGCTTCGACCCTCTCAGCAAGATGACCAGTGACCAGAACGGTTTCGATCAGATCAGCACCGCAAGCCGTTTCTGCAGTGTGACGTATCAACGACTTGCCATCCAGTTGCGCCAGCAGCTTGTTCGGTCCACCCATGCGGGAGGACTTACCGGCGCCCAGAATGATCGCTGCGATCTTCGGCTTCGACCTTGAGGGCTTTGGGGCCCTTGGTTGCGGCCGCGTTCCGATTTCCATCAAGAGGCCTCCAACACCCATGCCAGTAATGTCCTGGGTTGAAACTGCCAATCCGGCGAGCAGGCGATCAAGGATCCAGTCAAAGCCGTTTTCCTTAGGGCTGCGGGCGCACCCCGGTGCGCCGATCACAGGCGTGGCGTTGAGATCGCCCAGCATAAGAAGGTTACCCGGGTCCACCGGCATGCCGAGGTGTCGAACGTCGCCGCCAGCTCTTTCCAGCGCTGCAGGAAGAACATCTTCCCGGTCAACAACGGCGGACGCACCAAACAGGATCAGCAAGTCCACGCCGCGGGTATTCATTTGGGAGATGGCAGCAGAAACAGCCTCTTCGGTATGGTCGACGCGCAATTCAGCCGCGATGTAACTGCCGCTTGCCCGAAGCCGGTCTTCGAGTATCCGGCGGGTTTTATCCATCGTGGCCGGTTTCAAATGGGGCAAGCATGTTGCGATCAAGCCGACTTTGCAGGCAGAAAACGGGGCGACGCGGACCGCACCATTAATCGCGGTTTCGGCTTTCTCGAGCAAGTCATCAGCTAAAGCAAACGGAATGATCTTGGCAGTGGCAACCATCCGGCCCGGCGTGACCCGAGTATGATTTGCGAGCGTTGCAAAGGTAATCGCAGGATCTATTCTATTGGCATCTGTGACCGCGGCCTCATCAATAACCAGAACACCGTCGGTGTCTGAAAACAGGTTCATCCGGCCCGTAAACGGCGCATCCGTGTACAGGCCGGCACCTTTGGCAGCGCCTCCTAGTCGGGCTGCCGCTGCGTCTTCGTCCAGGTCTCCGGCTTCAAGGCGCGCAACAACAATCGTCTCCAAGCCGGCCTCGCTCAAAAGAGCACAGTCGGTTTCTGTTAAGCGATGCCCTTTCTTGAGGATGAGGCCAGGCAGTTTGGTCGAGTGGGCGAGCACACAGCCCTCAGCTTCCATCGGCGCAACGGGGCCAAACTTCATTCCGGGCCCCTCTTCATGGCGAAACCCCATCGGGTTTTCGTAAGGCCTTGATCACTGAGGCGAGGACTGCAACTGCAATTTCTTGAGGGGAGGCTGCACCAATGTCGAGACCGATTGGCGCTTCAATCCGGCTCATTACATCCTCTGACAAGCCCGCTTCCCTGAACCGGTCCAGGCGCTTGCCATGGGTCTTTTTGCTGCCAAGAGCACCCACATAAAAGCACCCGGTCTTGAGCGCTTCCATGAGTGGGTAATCATCAATCTTGGGGTCATGGGTGACCGCCGCGACGGCGGTGTAAGGGTCAAATGGCTGGGCTTTCAGGACATCTTCCGGCCACTCAGCCAACAAGCTGGACCCAGGAAACCGGTCTTCGGTCGCGAAGGCCGTGCGTGGATCAATTACGCTGACATCGAAGCCTGCAATTTCAGCCATGGGAACCAATGCCTGACTGATGTGTACGGCCCCAATGAGGACAAGCCGGGGTGCGGGAACAGAGACCGTCAGAAAAGCTTCGCCTGCATCGGTTTTGACAAGGCCGGATTTGCCGGACAGGAAGCGCTTGTCGAACTCGTCTGCCAGAGGGTCGTCACGGTAGGCAACGTCCCTCTTGATCAGCCGTTGACTGCCGGCCGTCATATCCGTGACCAGGATAGCCGCCCTGCGGGCCGCCCGTTCCACATTCATTTGGCGAAGGAGTGAAAGGTCCATGTCAGCTGCGATCCGTTGCCAGCTTCAGCCCAAGCCCGACAAGCAGTGAGCCGCCAGCCCAACGGGTAACGGCCTGCATTCTGGATTGACGCGTGAAGCGCTTTTTGACTTCCGAGGCGAACAAGACGGTAACGATATCTGCGGATGTGAAGGCAAAATTGACGATCGTCCCGAGAATGAGGAACTGTGCCCAGACCGGAAGGGCCGCTTCCGGGCTAACGAACTGTGGCAGAAATGCTATGAAAAAGACGGCGACCTTCGGATTGAGGACTTCCACGAGGAAGCTGTCCACCATGGCCCGCCGACCGCTTTTTTGAGGCAGGTTGGGTATTGCGCCACTATCCGCCTGTGCGCGGATCATCTGAATGCCGAGAAAAATCAGATAGGTGCCGCCAATGATTTTCAGCGCGAAGTAAAGATTCGGAACGACAGAAAAGATCGCGGAGAGCCCGAGAGCTGCTGCAAAGACGTGCACGTAGCAGCCCATATGAATGCCGAGAGCTGCAAGAAACCCGGCGCGGCGTCCCCGCGCGATCGTCTGAGCGGCGGTGTAAAGCAGGGCAGGTCCTGGCATGTAGGCAAAAAGGGCAGTCGCGGCGAAAAAGGCCAACAACGTCTCAATAGGTGGCATCGACTATACTCAATCAGTTAACCGGCTCGACATAAACGCGAATGCGGCCGCCACAAGACAGACCAACCCGCCAAGCTGTTTCATCGGCAACGCCAAATTCAAGCATCGCCGCTTTACCTGTTTCAATCACATCAATGGCTTCCGCAACCACCGCGCCTTCAACGCAGCCGCCGGACACTGAGCCCTCAAAATTGCCATCAGCATCGATCACCAGATGCGATCCGGCGGGGCGGGGCGCGGACCCCCAGGTCTCAACGACAGTCGCCAAGGCCACCGAGCGGCCCGCCTCTTTCCAGGTTTGGGTGGTTGCAAGCACATCCAAACCCTCCACTGGCAGTGTTGCATCCGTTGACATTGTCTTTCTCCTCATGCCGCAACACCTGCAGCTTATAGCGCACCACGCAGAAGTCGATAGTTCCAAGCCACAAATGTACCGCGTTTGAATTGACGTATGGGAAGCTTAAGAGTATGGTTGTGGAGTGGAAATAATAATCTTCTAGGTTTAATGGAGGGTGGAATGGAAAAAGGGAAATCTGTCGTTATTCAACTCCCTGACGAAGACATGCTCCAACGTGCGGATTTGAATTCGGATCAGCTGGAAAGTCTTGTAAAATCTATGCTCGGAAGTCAGGTCGGCCGAGGCATTGATGATGTTATTATTCGTGGCGGGCGTCTGAGTGGCGGGAAAGATGCCGCTTCGACATGGACGAAGACGATCTGGAAACGGGCCTGCTGAGGTCGTTTTTTCCATCAGATACTGATTGCAAGTTTGTTCTCGGCGCGAGCTGGGGTGTTCCAAAAATGAGGAGCATCCCAGCTAATGCCTCGCTTTAGATTCGTTCAACACGCGTGGAAAAGGTGGAGGCTGGCTGCTTAGGCAAATCCTTGGTATGGGAGGCTCGGTTGCAAGTAGAAATGGCTGGCCGGGAGGCGGTGCCAGAGACGCGTTTCGGTGTGCCAGGACCGATCACTTGCCGCGCAATCGGTTCTGGTAAATCCTTGTTTCTTCAAGCGCATTCAGGGTCTTGGATTATTGTTGAAAATCAGTC
The DNA here is from genome assembly GCF_055755305.1 of Roseibium sp. R5. NCBI lineage: Bacteria > Pseudomonadati > Pseudomonadota > Alphaproteobacteria > Hyphomicrobiales > Stappiaceae > Roseibium > Roseibium sp. R5. The sequence continues at coordinate 630,301 of NZ_CM146910.1, read as the reverse complement.
TGTCCCAAATGTGCAAGCGCTCCTTGAGGCTGCGTCCTCCCGCCTTTTGGACAGGTTTTCAGATGCCTTAGAAATACCGCTCGTTGCTGAGCTTTATCGTGCTGGGCTTTTGTCAGTAAATGGCCGGAACGCTTGGGATCGTGTCGATTTCGAGAATGAAACAAGCGAAATCAACACCTTAATTCTGAAAATGGCGGGCTACTGCAACATTGCTTGCACGTATTGCTATGACTTTGAGGCGGCCACCTACAAGAACCGGCTGACTGTTGAACAGGGCAAGAAAGCCATTCGGGGGACCTTGGAGAATGCCGGTCCGCGCCTGAACATCCTATTTCATGGTGGAGAGCCATTGCTGGCATTTGATGCCATCACCGACCTTGTTGCATATGCTCAGGTGGAGGCACAAAAGGCAGATACCGAGCTGTTGTTGTCCATTCAGACCAACGGAACGCGCTTTACGCCGGAAATCGTGAAGTTTCTCATCAAAAACCGTTTTTCTGTCGGCGTATCTTTGGATGGTCCGAAATCGGTAAACGATACGTTCAGGGTTGACTTTAAGGGGCGAGGAACTTGGCAAAACATCACAGAGGCAATTTCAGACTTTCCCGAACTTGCAAGCCAGATGGGCGTCCTGACAACCGTTACCAACGCCAACGCCGCCAGACTGAAGGAGGTCGCCTGTCACTTTCGCGATTGGGGAGTGCGGTGTTGGGATGTCACAGTGTTTCAGGCCGCTGGTCGGGCTACAAAAAAACCATCACGTTTTGCCCCTGATTTGGACGAATTGATCGCTTCTTACATAGATCTTTTGGATGGGGTCGAAGCGGATGAGTTTGGCGACATGGAAATCCGCCCTGTCTTGCACTACGTGCGGAATGTGCTCGGATACGAGCGTCCGAACATGTGCCTGCGCAATGGTTGCGGCGCTGCTAAGGAATTGGTCTCGGTCTCCGCCGATGGTACAGTGGAGGCCTGTGACTGTATTAGCGAACCCGCCTTATCGTTGGGGAGTCTCGCCGATGGCGGGATTTCCCAAGCTTTGTCCTCCGCAGAGGCGCGAAGTATCCGGAGCCGGACCGTTCGAAGCCTTACCCCCTGTGCAACCTGCGACTGGCGGATCTTTTGCGGTGGTACCTGCCTGGCAAAGACCGGGGATGTCACAAAGGTAGATACCGGTGAGTGTGCGGTATCGATGGCGCTTTTCCCAGATATCTTGCGGCGACTCGCAAACTCGGATCGGCTATTGCGATATGCAGAACGTTTTGCAGACCCGTTGGCGCATTGACTGCGAAAAAAGACGCAGTTCGCGCGGCAATATTGATGTCCACCGGCTTTTAGGGGATTGGTTCGGCGACGCTGAGTGGCAGAGGGAGCTGTCGCAGATTCCGGCTCGACAGCGCCGCGTCATGTTATCGGAAATTGGCAGGGACATGTTTCTTGATAACATCGGTAACTATGCGAAGGAACTCCGATGGAACATGGAGTTGGTTGACTGGGTGTGGACCGATGAGCAGCGTAGGTCATTGGCATTGGATCATGCGCGCCTCCTTTTTGCCTCGCTTTCTGATTCCATTGATTTTGCCTCGGGCACGTATCCGCAAACAGAACTAGACGTGTCGGGTGCTGAGCATGTGCTTGGTCCAGGCGAAGCAGGCCGGGGTGTAATTCTTGTCAGCGTTTTTCAGACACATCCAGGTTATGCCTTTGTGTGTTCTCCGTTGAGAGACCGCAAGATAGGCGTGATCCGCAAGGCTCCTGGTGGAGGCGCTTCTCTCACTTTGGATGGTTTGCCAAAGAGCGTTGCAGAGTTGCCTGCGAGCACTGCAGCTGTACGCCCTTTGCTGAAGTTATTAAATGAAGGGAGCGTTACAGCAGCCTACTGTGATTATGTTTATCAAGGGTCGGGTATGATTGAGGCACCCATGTTTGGCGCCTGGGTTTCGGTATCCCGCTCCTTGCTAAAGATTGCGAGACAGACGAATGCCGCGATAGTTCCGATGGCTGTTGCACGTGATCTTGATATATCGAAGGAGCTGGTCCGAGTAGAATTCTTTCCCGACCTCACAGACGGTGACAGCAGGAGCTTTCAGCTCTCAGACCTGTCGCTTCGGCTCGGTATCGCACTAGAGTGCCTGATCCGTCGATATCCGGTGCAGTGGCGATTGTGGAACACCTTGCGCGACCGGTTGAATTGATGAGGAAACTGCCGTGCTGGTCTTGATTACCGGAGCCTCTTGCAGCGGCAAAACAAGTTTTGCGCGCAGCTTATCTGCAACTCGGCCTTATCAGCTCGACCTTTACGACGGGGTCGAGGCCCTTTTGCCTGAATTGGAAACGAGACACACTGATGCGGAACAATCTGTCGTTATCGAAGGACTGTTATCCGGGAGTGTATCTGCATCGCGAGAACTCATCGGAAAGTGTGATTGTGTGATCGTGCTGCAAACCCCAATAGCGATCCGTTTGTTAAGGAGCCTTCGACGGGATGGTGTTTCCGGGTGGGCCCGGTTCATCCGGAACGAGTTTGCTTGGAGCCAATATTGTGCGCCGCTTTTGAGGCTGTCAGAAACGACAGTGCCGATCAGACATGTAAACTGGCAGCCGAACCGTGGAGACCGCGCGTGAGCCACGAAGCAGCTGCAGCGTGTCGCGTTTAACGACATACAGGTTACTTCAGGTTTCACGTACGAGGCAAAGCCGAGTGGCAGAGAAACCTCAAGTAACCTGTATGCGATTTGCTCCAGAAAACAGCAGCGTTTGAAATGTGTCCGGGCACCGACAGACTGGTCGGTACCCGGACCGTGTTTGGGGTTATTCTGCCGCGAGCCGGACGGATGGGGCTGCGCTGCGGACAGAGTTGTCGACATGTGGTTCGAAGGTCTCGAAATTGTTGACGAACATATCGACCAGTTTGGCAGCTTGTGTGTCATAGGCCTCTTTGTCGGTCCAAGTGTCGCGCGGCGTCAGGATCTCAGTATCGACACCGGCAACTTCAACAGGAACTTCGAAGCCGAAGTTTGCATCTGTCCGGAATTCTGCGTTCGAAAGATCACCGGAGAGTGCAGCCTGCAAAAGGGTGCGGGTCGCCTTGATCGGCATGCGGTGGCCGACACCATGCGCGCCGCCGGTCCAGCCGGTGTTCACCAGCCAGCAATCGACATTGTGCGTGGCGATCAGATCCTTGAGAAGATTTCCGTATTCGGACGGATGGCGCGGCAAGAACGGCGCGCCGAAACACGTTGAGAACGTTGCTTGCGGCTCGGTCACACCTTTTTCTGTGCCCGCCACCTTCGCCGTGTAACCGGATAGGAAGTGATACATTGCCTGGGCCGGGGTGAGGCGAGCGATTGGAGGCATGACGCCAAAGGCATCTGCCGTTAGCATGATGATCGTCTTCGGGACCGGCGCACAGCCAGTGTCGCTGGCATTGGAAATGAAGTGGATCGGGTAAGCGGCCCGGGTGTTTTCTGTTTTCGAACCATCGTCGAAATCCGGAACCCGGTCTGCGTCCAGCACAACATTCTCCAGAACCGTGCCGAACCGCTGAGTGGTGGAATAGATTTCCGGCTCTGCCTCCGCGGACAGTTTGATGGTCTTTGCGTAGCAGCCACCTTCAAAGTTGAAGACGCCGTTTTCGCTCCAGCCGTGCTCATCATCGCCGATCAGTGTGCGTGACGGATCAGCGGACAAGGTTGTCTTGCCGGTGCCGGACAGGCCGAAGAAGACCGCTGTATCGCCGTTGTCACCCACGTTTGCCGAGCAGTGCATCGGCATGATGCCTTTTTCCGGAAGCAGGTGATTAAGAACGGTGAACACCGACTTCTTCATTTCACCAGCGTAGGACGTGCCGCCGATCAGAACGATCTTGCGTGTCAGATCAACGGCAATCACGGTCTCACTGCGGCAGCCATGGCGGGCCGGGTCGGCCGTAAAGCTCGGCAAATCGACAACCGTCATTTCTGGCGCAAAACCTGCAAGGTCGCTGCGCTCCGGGCGCAACAGTAGATTGCGGATGAAAAGAGAATGCCACGCATATTCGGTGTACACGCGGACCGGCAGGCGGTGGTCGGCGTCTGCTCCGCCGTAAAGGTCCTGCGCGAAAAGCTCCATTCCTTCAGCATGTGCCAGGAAATCACTCATCAGGAGATCAAACTGCTCCCGGGACATTTGCGCGTTGTTGTCCCACCAGACGGCGTCCTTGGTCTGGTCATCGACAACCACAAACTTGTCTTTCGGCGAGCGGCCGGTGTGTACACCGGTTTCTGCGACCAGAGCGCCGCCAGCGGCCAGCTGGCTTTCACCTCGGTTCAGGGAATACTCATAAAGCGCAGGCTCGCTCTGGTTCCAATAGAGCGCTTTCAGTCCTTTGAAGCCGAACGTTTCGCTGCCAATGGCTGAATTCCTATCGCCTACTTCCTGCATGATCCCGAGATCCTTGTTGTGGGAGCTATTTGTTAGCGGCCGGGCAGTGTTAACAAATACTAAACCCGATCTTAAGGGCTGCGAACCTAGTGGATGCGCAGAAATGCAGCAAGGCGGCCAAAGGGCTATGTGTTTGTTTAATCGATTAAAATACGCGAATAAATACCACTTAATTAATTTGGGCGGCAAACAAAAAAACGAAACTTTCGAATTCTTCGACTTGTCTGTTGAGGCGAAAGTATATGCGGCTGAAACGCGCTTTTTCGGTCTGTGACGTGATCGAGCCGAAAGGGGGCGATCTCATTCTCGCCTTATTTGAGAACGCTGCGGCAGAGCATAGAGATCGGAAGCGCACGCAAAATTCAATTAATGCGGTGTGTTGCCGCCTATCAGTTTGTTCCCGCAGCGGCAGGCGGGGTAAGGAGAGAACCTGATCGCCCAACTGGTGTCACCAATGTAACTGACAGCATTTGCGTTTGGCGCTCCGACAACAGCTGAAAGTGTTTCAGCTCATTATTGCGTGCTTTAGAAGTGGGGCTTGTAACGCTGAGCTATCCCCGCCATCTGGAGAAACGTTTTAGCCCGCCAGAAGGGCTGCCTCGGCTATGCGCGCCTTACCTCGCAGATTGTAAATGGCCCGATCGCCTTAATTTTTGCGCATTTAGCAGGCCAAAGGCTTTGTGTTACTGTTTGACCGACGCGCGCCGTCGGTGCGTTTCCGGAAGTGGACGAAGACAAATATGCCAACGATTGCCCTGGTTGATGACGACCGCAATATCCTGACCTCTGTATCAATTGCATTGGAGGCGGAAGGATATCGGGTCCAGAGCTACACGGATGGAACCTCCGCGCTTGATGGCCTGCAAAGCGATCCGCCCGAACTGGCGATCTTCGATATCAAGATGCCGCGAATGGACGGCATGGAATTGCTGCGCCGGTTGCGTCAGACATCAGATCTCCCGGTCATCTTTCTGACGTCCAAAGACGATGAAATCGACGAGCTGTTCGGTCTCAAAATGGGCGCGGACGACTTCATCCGGAAGCCGTTCTCCCAGCGGTTGCTGGTCGAGCGGGTCCGAGCGGTGCTGCGCCGTGCCCAACCGCGCGATGCATCAGCACCAAGGGATGACGCAGACAAGTTGCTGGAGCGCGGACAACTGGTCATGGATCAGGAGCGGCATACCTGCACCTGGAATAACAAGCCAGTTACGTTGACCGTCACCGAGTTCCTCATTCTATCAGCCCTGGCCCAGCGTCCGGGGGTCGTCAAAAGCCGGAATGCGTTGATGGATGCGGCATACGATGATCAGGTCTATGTTGACGACCGCACCATCGACAGTCACATCAAACGTCTGCGCAAGAAGTTCAAAGTGGTTGACGACGATTTCGACATGATCGAAACCCTTTATGGTGTTGGCTACCGGTTCAGAGAGGTTTGAGCTGGAGGCCACAGACCTGAAGGTGGGCCTGAATGGCGGTGGAAAGTGAACATCTCGACAACGTGCAGATCTCTGAACCGGAAGGCGGTTCGGAGCGCTCCAAGCTGCGCCGTTTGAGCAAGAAGCGCGTTCGCCGTAGGCTCTTGAGCCGGGTGGGCCGGGTCTTCGGGACATACGTGCTGTCTTCCCTGACGCGCCGGATTATTGCGATCAACCTGGTTGGGCTTATCGCCCTCGTGATCGGGATCCTCTACCTCAATCAGTTCCGTGCCGGTCTCATTGATGCACGGGTGCAGAGCCTCCTCACGCAAGGGGAGATCATTGCCGGTGCAATTGCGGCATCGGCGACCGTCGATACCGGAACGATTACGGTCGATCCGGAACGTTTGTTGCAGCTTCAGGCAGGCGAGAGCATCACGCCGACGGCTGGTGATGATCTTGAAAGCCTCGACTTTCCAATCAATCCTGAACGTGTCGGTCCTGTTCTTCGTCGACTGATATCTCCGACGAAAACGCGTGCGCGGATCTACGATCCGGAAGGTATTTTGATCCTGGATTCCCGCCACCTTTATTCCAGTGCGCAGATTTTGCGCTTTGATCTGCCGCCGCCCAATGTCGAGGAAGAAGGCTTTTGGGACACACTCTGGCAGTGGAGCAAGCGATGGATGCAGCAGGGCGACCTGCCGCTCTACCAGGAGGTTGGTGCAGGCGACGGCCGAGCTTATCCTGAAGTGGAGGCGGCTCTTGCAGGATCTCCGGCCAGTGTGACCCGGATATCCCAGCGTGGTGAACTGATCGTCTCCGTGGCTGTTCCGATCCAGCGGTTTCGTGCCGTGCTCGGCACTTTGCTCTTGTCAACGCAGGGCGGTGATATTGATGCCATTGTTCGGGCTGAGCGCATCGCGATCATCCGTGTTTTCTTGTTTGCTGCGACGGTCACGATCCTGTTGTCGATCCTTCTGGCCGGGACCATTGCAGGACCTGTGCGCCGTCTTGCAGCCGCAGCGGATCGCGTGAGGACCGGATCAACGACGTCTCGTGAAGAAATCCCGGAGTTCTCAGACCGGCAAGACGAGATTGGTCACCTGGCGCGCTCTTTCCGTGAAATGACCAACGCGCTCTATGACAAGATTGACGCTATTGAGCGCTTTGCAGCAGACGTTGCACATGAACTCAAAAACCCGCTGACTTCTCTCAGAAGCGCGGTCGAGACCTTGCCGCTTGCTAGAAACGAGGATTCGCGCAACCGGTTGATGGAAGTTATTCAGCATGACGTCCGCCGTCTCGACCGGCTGATTAGCGACATCTCCGATGCGTCCCGCCTGGATGCAGAACTTGCCCGGACGCAATCGGAAACGATCGACATTGCCGAGCTTCTTCGGAACATGGCAGACGCCGCAAATGAGCGGTCCGATAAGGGGGACCCGCGAGTTAAACTGACCGTGGCGGACGCGCCTGGCACCAAACCTTACGAAGTCCAAGGCCATGACATTCGGCTTGGTCAGGTGATCAGCAACCTTCTTGACAACGCCCGTTCGTTTTCACCGAAGAAGGGAACCGTCCGGGTGGATCTTGGCCGCGATGGACGGGGAATCAAAATCACCGTGGACGACGATGGACCCGGTATCCGCGCGGAAAACACGGAACGGATTTTCGAGCGGTTTTACACCGACCGGCCGGACGGCGAGGGCTTTGGCAACAATTCTGGCCTTGGTCTCTCGATCTCACGGCAGATCATTGATGCGCACGGCGGATCAATTTCGGCAACCAACCGGATTGAAGCCGGCAAAGACGGGATGGACCGGATCGCCGGCGCCCGGTTCACGATCATTTTGCCCGTAGGCCGCAAGAAGTGACAGCCAACAACATCCACGCAAACTGCCTTGTTGTCGGAACCAAGGGACTTCTGATCCGCGGCAAGTCCGGTAGCGGCAAGTCGTTATTGAGTGACACAATTCTCGAGGCGGCGCGATCACGCGGGCACTTGGCGGCTCTTGTCGCGGATGATCGCGTGCTCTTGAACGGAGAAACCGGGCGATTGCTGGCGGAGCCGCCGAAGGTGCTTGAAGGCCTGATGGAAGTGCGCGGTACTGGTATTGTGCAAGCAGGGTTTTTACCCCATGCGCAAGTTCACCTGATTGTTGATTTGTGTCAGTGGGAAGCGTTGGAACGCCTCCCGGAGGAGCCTTGCAAAAAGGAAACCGTTTTGGGCGTAGCGTGCCCGCTCCTTCGTTGCCCCGAAGACGATGCTTTTTCGAGTATGCGATTGATCCGCTGGGCCTTCAGGCATCTCTACCCAAACAGCCCTGACTATTTTTGAGGCGGACCATTCCTTTTTTGCTTGCAACTGGCGATACGGTTGCCGAGAGTGCAGCAGGCTGGTAAACGCCCGGCTCTCAAATGAGCTGAAGCAAATCTCGATGATCGGGTTTTTATACGTATGATTGGACTTGTCCTCGTCACTCACGGGCGCCTCGCCGAGGAATTCAAGGCAGCACTGGAACATGTTGTTGGCCCACAGGAGCAGGTCGAGACCATCTCCATTGGCCCGGATGACGATATGGAACAGCGCCGGCAGGACATTTTGGCGGCGGTCGATGCCGCAAATACAGGCAAAGGTGTGGTTCTTCTGACAGACATGTTCGGTGGCACACCGTCCAACCTTGCGATCTCTGTTATGGACAGCAAGTCCGTTGAAGTCGTTGCAGGTGTAAATCTGCCGATGCTGATCAAATTGGCCAGCGTTCGGGCTGATCGTGAGCTTCCGCAGGCTGTTGACGAGGCGCGGCAGGCCGGACAAAAATATATCTCAGTCGCGAGCCAGGTGCTGTCGGGACAGAATTAACAAGAACAGGACGCGAAAAGCGTGTTGGAAAAAGACCTGACGATTGTAAACCGGCGCGGCTTGCACGCCCGGGCATCGGCAAAATTGGTAAAGCTGGTTGAGACTTTCGACGCCGACGTGGAAGTCTCAAGAGATGGCCAGACAGTGGGCGGCACCTCGATCATGGGTCTCATGATGCTCGCGGCCAGCCCTGGTTGCTGTATCAAGGTCCGCACAAGCGGCGCGCAAGCCGAACCTGCGCTTGAGGCCATCACGGATTTGGTTGAAAGCGGCTTCGGGGAAGAAGACTGACCGTCTCGACACACCGCAAGGTTTGACCATTGAGTTGGAGGGCAAGTTGGACGCGGTTGTGGATCGGAATATGCAGGTGACAAAAGACCTGCTGGCCCATGTTCATGATGCATTGGGGGCCGATTTTTCTTTCGAGCTTCCAGATGGAACGGTCATACCGGAAAATAGCCAGGAGAGCGAACTCCGCCTATTCATTTCCGGCACTGCAATCCCGGCGCTTTTGCGGCGTCCCAGCTTAAAGACGGTTCTTGAACTTTATGCGCGCGGCGAAGTCGAGCCACGGGGCGGGTCGCTGTTTGATTTCGCAGACAAGCGTCCGTCGGTCAAATCAAAGACACTGTTGAAGCGTTTGAACAAACGCCTTGTTGTCGGATCAGCGGTAAAGCTGTTCTTTGCACCGCGCGCATCCGATAAACAACAAGCGCAACTGGACGGGGGCAATGCGGCTCAGCAGTCCGGGAGCGGTCAGACCGACATTGCCTTTCACTACAATGTCTCCAATGAGTTCTATCGGCTCTTTCTGGATCCGGAGATGCTCTACACCTGTGCTTATTTCCGGACATGGGACACAGATCTTGCGACGGCACAGAAAGACAAGCTGGAGATGATCTGCCGGAAGCTGCGCCTGAAACCGGGCGACCGAATGCTCGACATCGGGTGCGGCTGGGGGGCTCTGATTTGTTATGCGGCCAAGCATTATGGTGTGACGGCAACAGGCGTGACTTTGTCGGAAGAACAAGCCGTTCTCGCCCGCGAGCGGATCAAGACCAAGGGCCTGGAAAGCAAAGTTTCTGTCGAGCTCAAGGACTTCCGTGAGATGGAAGGCGAGTTCGACAAGATTTCCTCCATAGGGATGTTTGAGCATGTCGGCCTGGATCATCACGAGGAATACTATCAGGCCGTTCATCGTCTTCTGAGACCGCGCGGGATCTATCTCCACCATGCGATCACGCGCCGGGGCAAAAAGAGCCTCAAGAACTTCCGGCGCAAGCGCGCGGAGTATAAGGCGCTTGTCAGATACATTTTTCCTGGCGGCGAGGTTGACCACATCGGATGGACCCTTACCAATCTGGAATCCTACGGTTTTGAAGTGCACGACGTCGAAGGTTGGCGGGAGCACTATGCACGCACAACCCGACTGTGGGCTGAGAACCTGATGCGCGCCAAAGAGGCAGCCATTACCGAAGTGGGGGAAGAAAAATACCGCTTGTGGCTGGCTTATTTGACGGGTGTCTCCCTTGGCTTCCAGCGCGGCACGATCAACATCTTCCAGACTGTGTCGACCAAACGCACAAAGGGCCCGTCGTCTATGGCGCCGACACGTGAAGATCTTTACCGAAGCTAGACGGTATCGGCGATTTGAAGCTCAGCCGAATCCATGTTTCGAAGCCCCATCCTAACGATGACTTAATCATATAAAGAATTCTTTATATCTTTATTGCATGACATGCGGTGCGGGGGTATAACCCCGGCAATGGATTGTGGCGTTGCTTGCAATCCGGCTACTTGCCGCGCAGCAGTCAATCGACTGGATCTGTGTTCCGACAGACGCGGCGCAAAATCGAGTTGGCCCGGCAACAGAGGCTGGCGCAAACAGCAGGAAACTTTCATGGCTGATTACATCGTCAAGGATATCGGACTCGCAGACTGGGGCCGCACCGAAATCGAAATCGCGGAACACGAAATGCCGGGCCTGATGGCGTGCCGGGAAGAGTTCGGCGAAAGCAAGCCGCTCAAAGGGGCCCGGATTGCGGGATCCTTGCACATGACCATTCAGACGGCGGTTCTGATTGAAACGCTGGTTGCGCTGGGCGCGGAAGTCCGTTGGGCGTCTTGCAACATCTACTCCACACAGGATCAGGCAGCAGCTGCTATTGCCGCTTCCGGCGTTCCGGTGTTCGCTGTAAAGGGCGAAACGCTTGAGGAATATTGGGACTACGCCGACAAGATCTTCGATTTCGAAGACGGCGCCAACATGATCCTTGACGATGGTGGCGACGCCACTCTTTACATCTTGCTCGGTGCCCGCGTTGAGGCAGGTGAAACGGATTTGATCGAAAATCCGAAGTCCGAAGAAGAGGAAGCTCTCTTCGCGCAGATCAAGAAGCGCGCAGCTGCCAATCCAGGCTGGTTTACCAAGCAGCGCGACATGCTGCAGGGTGTCACGGAAGAAACCACCACTGGTGTTCTGCGCCTTTATGAAATGCAGAAAAACGGCAAGCTGCCGTTCCCGGCGATCAACGTCAATGATAGCGTCACCAAGTCCAAGTTCGACAACCGCTATGGCTGCCGCGAATCTCTGGTAGACGGCATTCGCCGCGGCACCGACGTTATGATGTCCGGCAAGGTCGCTGTTGTGTGCGGCTATGGGGATGTCGGCAAGGGCTCTGCGCAATCTCTCGCAGGGGCTGGCGCCCGGGTCATCGTTACAGAGATCGACCCGATCTGCGCACTTCAGGCATCCATGGACGGCTTCGAAGTCAAGACCATGGAACAGGTTCTGCCTGAAGGCGACATTTATGTCACCGCGACCGGCAATAAGGACATCATCACCTTCGACCACATGCGTGGCATGAAGGACATGGCGATCGTCTGTAACATCGGTCACTTCGACAATGAAATTCAGGTTGCTGCTCTGAAAAACACCAAACTGCGTCCGGTCAAAGATCAGGTCGATATGTATGAATTCCCGGATGGTAAGCGGATGATCCTGCTGTCGCAGGGGCGTCTGGTAAACCTCGGCAATGCGACAGGTCACCCGAGCTTCGTTATGTCTGCAAGCTTCACCAACCAGGTGCTTGCGCAGATCGAACTCTTCACCAAGGGCGATCAGTACAAGAACGAAGTATATGTGCTTCCGAAGCACCTCGATGAAAAGGTTGCCCGTTTGCACCTGGCAAAGCTTGGTGTGACGTTAACCGAATTGAGTGACGACCAAGCGGATTATCTGGGGATTAACAAGTCCGGTCCGTTCAAGTCGGAACACTACAAATACTGATTCCGGCGCCTTGCCATACTAGATATGGTGAAGGCTGCGATTCGGCATTGTGAACAAAAAAATGCGGGACCCTTCAATTTGAAGGGTCCTGTTAACTTTTCAGCAAGGGACTCTTCTGCGCGATTCTCAAAAAGGTTATGGTTTTAGCGAATCAGAGGCCAGAAGGCGGATGTCTTTGATTTGCTCCCAATAATCGGGGGCTGCATCCCGTTAGAATTAGCGGGCGAAGGCGGTGTAAGGGGATCTTGGAATGCCGGAAGGCAGCGGAAACGGCGTGCGAGGCCGCACGACGTGGCAGGATTGGAGTCTTAAAACGATCAAACTCGGCAGTGTGTCGGGATTGGCGATGGCTCTGTCTGGCAGCCCTGCTGCGGCCGCGGATTTTCTCTCCGGCACACTTGCGGCAATCAATCCCGACACAATGGTCATGTTTGGCGCCCTTGGCGGCATGTGTGCTTTTGCAGTCACTGCAGCTATTGCGCTGGTCCGCCACCGCGCCCAATCCGGCCAATTGACAGAGGCGCTTGAACAGGAAAAGCGCGATCTCAAATTTCGCGTCGACCGCCTTGAAGCCATGCTGAATACAGATGAACAGCGCGTCATCGTATGGACGGGCAATGGCGCGATGCCACAGATCTGGGGCATTCTTCCTGAAAAGTCAGGTGTTCCGCGTCCACCGGCCCAGCTGCTCGCTTTCGGCAGTTGGCTGACGGCAAAATGCGCAGGCGATCTCGAGCGTCATCTGGACCTTCTGTTTCGCACAGGCGAAACGTTCAACACTACACTCAAGACCCGGACTGGCAGTTACGTGGAAGCGCTGGGCCGCACGACGGGTGGTGCGGTGGTGTTGCGGCTCCGGGATCTCACGGGTGAGCGCCAGGCGCAGGCTGAACTTCAAACCCGCAACGCAAAGATCTCCGGTGAGCTGCACATGTTGCATGCGCTCCTGGACGCCATGCCGGCCCCTGCTTGGCAACGGGATGCCGAGGGCAATGTAATTTGGGCAAATGATGCTTATGCAGAAGCTGTCGAGATGCCTGATGCACAGGCGGCTGTCAAAGAAGGGGCGACCTTCCTCGATGCCGCGGCCCGCACTGCAATGGCCGTTCAGCGAAACGAAGATGGCTGCTTTAGCGCACGTATTCCAATTGTAGCTTCCGGTCAGCGCCGGGTGTTCGAAATCACCGATGTCAACGCGAATGTCGGCGGTGCCGGTATTGCCGTGGACATCAGCGAACTGGAACAGGCGCAAAAAGAACTGGGCCGTGCAGAAGAGTTTCATGGCCGGACACTGGATCAACTGGCCGCAGCCGTTGCCATTTATAGCGGCGACAGGAAGCTGCAGTTCTATAATGCGGCCTTCCGTCATCTTTGGGATCTTGATCCCGCCTTTCTGGAAAGCCATCCGGAAGATGGTGCGGTCCTTGATGCTTTGCGGGCTGCCCGGAAACTGCCCGAACAGGCGGATTACCGCGGCTGGCGCAACAAGATGCTGGAAGGCTATCAGTCGCTCGAAGCACGTGAAAGCTGGTGGCATTTGCCGGATGGCCGCACCCTGCGTGTGATCGCCAACCCGCATCCGCAAGGCGGTGTGACCTATATCTATGAGAACGTCACTGAGCAGCTAGATCTTGAAAGCCGCTACAACGCCCTGACACGAGTTCAGGGTGAAACGCTGGACAATTTGTCCGAAGCCGTCGCAGTGTTCGGGTCTGACGGAAAATTACGGCTTTGGAACCCGGCTTTTGGCCGGATTTGGGATCTCGAAGAAGACCAACTTTCCAAGTTCCCGCATGTCAATGAAGTAGTCAGCGCGTGCGCGTTGAACGACTATGAGAAAACGGCTTGGGAGCAACTCGCCAGCAATGTAACGGGCTTGGTCGACAACCGCACGCAGAATGTCAGCAGATTGGAGCGCCACAATGGTGCCGTGCTGGACTATGCAACGGTGCCTTTGCCAGACGGTGGGACCCTCGTCACGTTCGTGGATGTGACCGACAGTGTGAATGTGGAGCGGGCGCTTCTTGAAAAGAACGAAGCGCTTGAACAGGCCGACCAGATCAAGAACGCATTCATCCAGCACGTCTCCTATGAGCTGCGCTCGCCTTTGACCAACATCATAGGATTTGCGCAGCTTTTGGCAGATCCGAAGTTTGGCGATCTCACCGAAAAGCAGGGCGAATACGCCGATTACATTCAGTCTTCCTCGTCGGCGCTGCTTGCCATCATCAACGACATTTTGGACCTTGCCACGCTTGACGCCGGGATCATGGAGCTGGATCTGCGCGAAGTGGATCTTGCAAGCACCGTTGAAGCTGCGGTCGAAGGGCTCAAAGACCGGATTGCCGAAGCACGCATAAATCTCAGGACCCAAGTTCCGGACAACATCGGCAATATGATCGCGGACGAAAAACGTCTGCGTCAGGTCCTGTTCAATCTCATCTCCAACGCTGTGCGGTATTCTGAGCCCGACGGCATTGTCGACATCAGCTGCGACCGGGACGACGACAAGGTGACCTTTGTTGTCCAGGATCATGGTCTCGGCATCCCTGCGGAAATTCTAACCCAGGTCTTCAATCGTTTTGTCGGTCATGACACGGGCGCGCGCCGCCAGGGTGCGGGCCTCGGCCTTGCCATCGTCAAAAGCTTCGTTGAGCTTCATGGCGGAACGGTCGACATCGACAGCGTCGTCGGCAAGGGTACGACCGTGACCTGCGTCTTCCCAGCGCATCCGGATCTGGCTGATCAGGCTGCGGCCGAATAAGGTTCGCGTCCCCATGGCGTCCCACCCGCTTCGCGATCTCCCCACCTCCTTTTTGGCCCTACTGCTGAAAGACGAGAGTGACACGCGTCAACTCGCCGAAGATCTTGCGGCAATCCTGAAACCAGGAGACCTGTTGTGTCTTTCCGGGGATCTCGGAGCTGGTAAATCCACCTTCAGCCGTGCGCTAATCCGCAATATCGCTGGCGATCCCGATTTGGAAGTTCCGAGTCCAACCTTCACATTGGTTCAGCCTTACGATTTGCCAAGGCTTCCACTTGCCCATTTCGATCTGTATCGGCTGGAAGAGCCGGAAGAACTTGAGGAGCTGGGCCTGGAAGAAATCCTAGAGGACAGTGCCGCTCTGATTGAGTGGCCGGAGATGGCGGAAGACCTCTTGCCCAAGTCAGCGCTTTGGCTTCAGTTCCGCCATGTTGGGGATGAGGACACCCGTCAGGTTGAGTTCTACTCTGAGGATACGGTATGGGAAAATCGGATCTCCGCCACTCTTGAGGTTCGCGCGTTCTTGGAGGCGGCGACGAACACAGGGCAGATCTCCCGCGAGCATCTGGCCGGCGATGCGTCTCTTCGTACGTTTGAGAAAATCGAGGCCGGTGAAGAGCATCTGGTTCTTATGCGGTGGCCGTTCTCCGATGCAACCCTGCCGGAGACCATACGGTCCTACATGGACCAGGTTCATCTTGCGAAGGATTGCCGTGCGGTTGCTGCAATTGGCGGCGAACTGCGCAAGATCGGCCTCCGCGCACCGGCTATTAAGAGAGCGGATTTCGACAAGGGGCTGGTCCTGTCTGAGTTTCTCGGAAGCGAAACGATCGTCGTTGACGGCAAGCCTGTCGCGGAGCGGTACTTCGCCGCTGTCGATGTCCTTGCGGCTATGCATGCCCGGAAGTTTCCGGAAACAGTGGATCTGGACACGGGTGAAACCTACCAGGTTCCGGCGTACTCCGCTGACGCACTGGTATCTGAAGCGAATCTCTTGCTGGACTGGTATCTGCCAGAGAAAACCGGAACTGAAGCGAGCGATCAAACCAGAGCGGAATTTGAGGCGCTTTGGCGAGGTTTGCTGGATGGAATATCAGAGGCCCAAAGCGGTTGGGTCCTGAGAGACTTTCACTCTCCGAACCTGCTTTGGCAGGTCGGGGCATCAGGCACTGATCGCATTGGCCTGATTGATTTTCAGGACACGGTGATCGGACCAGTCGCTTATGATGTTGTTTCCTTGCTGTTGGATGCGCGAACGGACATCAACCCTGAACTGGAAAATGCCCTTTTTGATGCTTATCTCCAAAAGCGGAAGGGGCTTGGCCAAGAAAGCGATCCGGAGGCGTTCAAACAGGCTTATGTCGTTATGGGGGCGCAGAGGATTTCCAAGATCCTCGGCATCTTCGTCCGCCTTGCAAGGCGGGACAATAAGCCTGCTTATCTTGGGCACTTGCCAAGGATGGAAGGGTATCTCGACCGGGTGATGACGGCACCCATATTGTCCGATTTGAAAGATTGGTATCAAAGACATATTGGATGATACTGACCGGACGCTGAAGAGCTGATTAGACAACCGAGTACGACGATGACAGACACGCGCTTTCGCCCTACCAACGCCATGATCCTGGCCGCCGGCCTTGGCAAGCGGATGCGCCCGCTGACCGCAACCACACCAAAGCCATTGATCGAGGTAAACGGTCAGGCGCTGATCGATCATGGAATGGATCGGCTGGCGGCTTCAGGCGTGAAAAAATGCGTGGTCAACGTTCATTACCTTGCCGACCTGGTTGAGGTTCATGTCCGGCGCCGGCAGGACATGGACATTGTAATTTCAGATGAGCGCGCCCAGCTTCTGGAAACCGGTGGAGGGATCAAGCATGCGCTGCCGCTGCTCGGAAGCGATCCTTTTTTCCAGCTGAATTCGGACACCTGCTATTGGGTCGAAGGCGTCAAGCCGAATCTCGAGCATATGATCGATGCCTGGGACGACAGCCGCATGGACGCATTGCTCCTGGTCGCTGAAACGGTGAAGGCTGTGGCTTATACCGGCCGTGGCGATTTTGAAATGGCACGTGATGGCACGCTCAGCCGAAGGCCGGAAAAAGGCGTCACCCCATTCGCATATGCGGGTGCTGCGATCTTGCATCCCCGTTTGTTTGAAGACGCTCCGGATGGCCCATTCTCGATGAATGTCTTGTTCGACCATGCAATCGAAAGCGGCCGGTTGTTTGGTGTCCAGATGGAAGGTGTCTGGCTGCACATTGGGACGCCGGAAGCAATCCGGGCCGCCGAATATGCAGTTCGCGAAAGCGCTGCCTAAGAGATGCCGGACCAGCCCCGTCTTTTTACAGTCTCGCCCGCCGTATCCTTTCTTGAGACCTTTGTAGACAAGCTTGTTGACGGGCAAATCGTTCCAGGGTTCCGGCCGCTCGATGATCCATTGCTGTTGTCGTCAGCAACGCTGTACCTGCCGACGCGCCGCGCCGCGCGCCTGCTGCCAGACCTGTTCCAGAAGGCTTTTGACGGCAAGCCTGTGCTTTTGCCAATCATCCGGCCGGTCGGTGATGCTGATGAGGATATCCAGTCGCTGAGTTCTGGTCCGGACCTGGAACCGCTGCCGCCGGCCATGCCACTGATCGACCGGCACCTGGCGATGACCCGGCTGGTTATGGCTTGGAAAGGCGCTTTGCGCCGTGAAGCTCTGGCCCTGCGGTCCGATGAGCCGCTTGGGCTTCCCGCATCGACCGCCGATGCAGCCTGGCTGGCTGGCGATCTCCTGACCCTGATGGATGAAGTGGAAACGGAAGAGGCGGACTGGAGCGAGCTTGCCGGGCTGGTGCCGGACGATCATGCCCGCTATTGGCAGATCACGCTGGACTTTCTGCAGATTGTTCAGGAGGCCTGGCCGGCGCATTTGGCAGAACTCGGCAAGATGGACCCGAAGGCCCGCCGGTCCGCGCTGATCCGGCGGGAAGCCCAACGCATTTCCATGACGTTGCCAAAAGGTCCGGTCATTGTGGCAGGCGTAACCGGCTCGGTGCCGGCAACGGCTGAACTTCTTAAAGCTGTGGCCGGGTTGGAGCAGGGTGTGATTGTGCTGCCCGGGTTGGATCTGGACCTCGATGACCGGTCCTGGGAGGCGCTTGGCAAGCGGTTTGTACCCGGCACACGGCATGGAAGCGGGACAAAAACACCTCCGCCCTTGTCCTCTCATCCGCAGTATTCCCTGAAACAGCTGCTTGATCGGCTTGGCGTTACGCGGGCGGATGTTTGCGAGTTTGGTGAAGCTGATAATGTGCAGCGCCAACGTCAGAAACTGGTTTCGGAGGCATTGCGCCCTGCGGACACCTCGGACGGCTGGACAAGTTATCTGGGTGCGACCCCCATCGAAGTCCGAGCGGCTGCACTCGGCAATGTCGGTCTCATGACAGCCCGCAACGAGGCAGACGAAGCTCTGAGCCTGGCAATTGCCTTGCGGGAGGCAATCGAACTCGGCGAGACCGCAGCGCTGATCTCCCCGGATCGGATGCTCACCCGCCGCGTGGCGGCGGAGCTTGCGCGCTGGAACATCCAGGCTGACGACAGTGCTGGCCGTCCGCTCGATCAGACCGCGCCCGCCATTCTGGCGATCCTGGCCGCAAAGCTTGCGCTCAATGGCTGTGAGCCGATTGATCTTCTGTCGCTTCTGAAACATCCGCTGGCGCGGCTCGGTCTGCCTATCAAAGACATCCGCGCAGCAGCTCGGGCCTTGGAGCGCGGGGTGATCCGCGGCGAACGGCCCCGCCCTGGTACGAGTGGTTTGATCATGGCTGTAGAGGCCTGCAGAGCCGCGGCAGAGAATGCACACACGCCGCGCTGGAAGAAGGTGCACGAGGGCGATTGGGATGTGATCGCGGATCTCGTAGCACGTCTTCAGAGCGCGCTCGCACCGCTGGAGAACATGACCGGAGATCGGGACCCTGTGCCGGTGGACCACCTCGTTCAGGCGCATGTCGATGTCATGCAGGCGATTTCTGCGGATGAGACAGGCGCCGCGGATGAGCTCTATGCGGCCGAGGCTGGCGAGGCACTGGCGGCGTTCTGGTCCGGGCTGTTGGAAGCAGAGGCCAGCGGTCTTTCTGTGCCACCGCACGAGTGGCCATCCGTTCTGTCGGCATTGATGTCGGGGGACGCCGTGCGCCGGCGCTTGCCGGGGGATCCGCGGGTGCAAATCCTCGGGCCAATGGAAGCACGCCTGCAAGCATTCGATTTTGTCATTCTCGGTGGGCTCAACGAGGGCACGTGGCCGCAGCGTACCCGCAACGATCCCTGGCTCAATCGGCCAATGAAACGGGATATGGGGCTGGAACCCCCGGAGCGGCGCCTGGGAGCAGCAGCCCATGATTTTGCACAAGGGATGGGTGCCAAGCGGGTCCTTCTTTCCCGTGCCGCAAGGGCTGATGGGGCTCCGACGGTCGCATCAAGATGGCTGCAGCGTCTGACTACTTTGGCCGGACCGGAGATCGCAGCTGCGATGGAGGCGCGGGGCAACCGCTATTTGCAACTCGCAGCGCTGTTGGATCGCCAGGCAGGTGATGTGCGTCCCGCGGACCGGCCCGCACCGAAACCTCCTTTGGCAGCGCGGCCAAAAACGCTGTCGGTGACAGAAATCGAACGGCTGGTGCGGGATCCTTATGCGATCTTTGCGCGGCATTCGTTGGAGTTGCAGCCGGTTGATCCGATCGGTGGGGAGCCGGGAGCCGCCGACAAAGGCAATCTCATTCACGATGCACTTGCAGAGTTCTTGTCGACCTGGACCGGACCGTTTGACGAAACGGCGGTGACGGCTTTGCTTGAGATCGGAGAAGAGCTGTTCGAACCGCTGGACGCGTTCCCGGCAATCCGGGCGCTCTGGTGGCCGCGGTTCCAGCGGATTGCTGAAGGGTTTGTTGCGTTTGAGGCCAAGAGGTCTTTGCACGTCGAAAAACGGTTCCTGGAGATCGGCGGCGGTGTCGAACTGAAACTGCCCGGTCTAGATTTCCGCCTGCGTGGGCGGGCAGACCGAATCGATCTGATGAATTCAGGATCTCTTTCCGTCATTGACTACAAGACTGGCCAGGTGCCGTCGCAAAAACAGGTGGATGCTCTGTTGTCGCCACAGCTGCCTCTGGAAGCGGCGATGATCCAGCGCGGCGGGTTCAAGGACGTGCCAGCTGGCGAGCCGGTTGGTGAACTGCTTTATCTGCAGCTGAAAGGAGGCACTGACGCCGTGCTCGAAATCGGCCGGAACCCGAAAGATGCGGTATTGGAGGAGCTCATCGAGGATGCCTGGCAGCGTCTCGAACAATTGATCGCCCATTATGCCAAGGAAGAGACCGGTTATCTCTCCCGGGCCCGCGTCATGCAGGGCCGTCAGATCGATGGTCCTTATGACCATCTGGCGCGCGCGCAAGAATGGGCCCTTGGCGGGGAGGATCCGGCATGAGTGGCTTCCAGATCCCCGACCTCACGCGGCAGCGTCAGGATCTTGCATCGCGCCCCCGAGCGTCCGCCTGGGTGAGTGCAAACGCCGGATCGGGAAAGACCTTTGTCCTGTCACGCCGGGTTGTCCGGCTCCTGCTGGATGGCACCGACCCATCCCGCATCCTGGCCCTGACCTTCACTAAAGCTGCGGCCGCTGAAATGGCGACCCGCGTCTTCAAGATCCTCGGCACCTGGGTGACGATGGACGATGCGGATCTTGCTAAGGAGCTTTTTGAGATCGAAGGGCGTCATCCGGATGCCGCCCGGATCGCGATGGCCCGGCGTCTGTTTGCGCGTGCGCTTGAAACGCCGGGCGGCCTTAAAATCCAGACCATCCACGGCTTTTGCGAAGCCCTTCTCCATCAGTTCCCGCTTGAGGCCAATGTCGCCGGTCACTTCAACGTTCTCGACGACCGCATCGCAGCGGAGTTGATGGCGGAAGCGCGTGCCAGCGTCTTGCATAAGGCGGAAATGGAGCCGGAAAGCCCGTTCGGCCAGGCGCTTGCATCTGTTATCGATCTGATGAGCGATGGCGGTGCGCAAAAGGCTCTGGATGAACTCATTCAGAACCGCGATGCGTTCCGACGCTGGACGGTCGATGCGGGTGGTTTGGAACCAGCATTACAGACCCTGGCGGGCGATCTTGAGATTGATCCGGCCCAGCAGCTTTCAGATTTCGATTGCCGCTTTCGCGCCGAATGTCCTTTCGATCTGAACACTTGCCTCAGTTACGCAGAAGCGTTGGACACGGGCACGAAAACGGATCAGGGCAAGGCAGAGGCGCTTGTTGCGGCAATCCGCCAGACCGATCCGGGCCTTTTCCGCGAGGCATGGCTTCCGCTCTTCCTGACCGGCAAGCTTGAGGCACGGAAATCGCTGGCGACCAAGAAAGTCACCGAAGCGTTTCCGGACATGGTCGATGCGCTGATTGCGGAACAAGCCCGGCTTTTGGAGCTTCTGGACGGGCGCCGGAAGGTCGTGACCTATGCGGGCACCGTCGCGCTTTTACGGCTCGCGGATGCTGTGATCACGTATTACGAACGGGCAAAGACGGCCAAAGGTTACCTGGATTTTGAAGACCTAGTGGTCAAGACGGCCACGCTGCTCGCCAAATCGGACGCGGCTCAGTGGGTGCAATACAAGCTCGATCAGGGCTTGGATCATATCCTTGTTGATGAGGCACAGGACACGAGCCCGCGCCAGTGGGAGGTGGTCAACGCCTTGGCCGCCGAGTTCTTTGTTGGTGACAGCGGGCGTGAAAAGGTTCGGACCCTCTTTGCAGTGGGGGACGAGAAACAGTCGATCTATTCCTTTCAAGGCGCTGTTCCGGCTTATTTCGACCAAATGCGCCGGGCCTTTTCCAAGCAGGCACAAAGCGCGGAGCAGGAGTTTCATTCGGTAAACCTTCAGCTCTCGTTCCGCTCGACACCGGATGTCTTGGGGGCGGTCGATGAGGTTTTCAAAGACGCCAGCGCTTATCAGGGGCTATCGCAAGAGGGTGTGGCCCCGGTTCATGAGGCGATCCGGCTGGATCCCGGGATTGTTGATCTTTGGCCGCTGGAAACTGAGGCCGAGGTGAGCGAACCCGATGACTGGCGGCTGCCGGTCGATCACGTCGGCTCGGGCAGCCCGATGTTGAAGGTCGCCAAGCGGATCGCGTCGACCATCAAAGGCTGGATGCTGGACGGGACCGCAGAGCCGGGTGATGTCATGATCCTGGTCCGTAAGCGTGGTCCATTTGTTGAGGCGCTGAACCGGGAGCTGAAAAATCTCAACATCCCGGCGGCTGGTTCAGACAGGCTGGTTCTCACAGATCATATCGCGGTTCAGGATCTCGCAGCTCTCGGGCGTTTCCTTCTTCTGCCGGAAGACGATCTTTCTCTGGCGGCTGTTTTGAAAAGCCCTCTGTTCGGCCTGGACGATATGGATCTTCTGGAAGTCGCGCGCGAAACAGATGAAAAAATTCGCCCCGGCACGCTCTGGCAGATGCTCGTCAAGCGATCTGAAACGTCTACAAAATGGCAGGACGTTCGCCGGCAGCTTGAGGATTGGCGGGCGCGGGCAGACTTTGTCCCGCCGTATGAGTTCTATGCTCGACTGCTTGGGGCCGACGGAGGGCGTCAGGCGTTCCGCCGCCGCCTCGGTGTCGAGGTCGATGATGTTCTCGATGAATTCCTTGCGCTGACCATTGCTTATGAGCAGGCCGGAACGCCCGGTCTGGAAGGGTTCCTCGCCTGGATGGCCGCTGCGCCGACCGAGATCAAACGTGAACTGACGAACACCAAGGGCATGGTGCGGATCATGACCGTCCACGGCTCCAAGGGGCTGGAAGCGCGTATTGTCATTCTGGTTGATCCAGGTGGCGCGCCGGTGAGTGCGATCCATGATCCGAGCTTCTTACCGCGGCCGCGTCCCGGAAACGATTTGTCACCTCCTGCTCTTGTCTGGTTGCCTCCGAAGACGGATCGTATCAGCTGGCATGACGAAGCAGTAGAGACGCTCCGGAAGGGGCAGGAAGAAGAATACCGCCGTCTTCTTTATGTCGCGCTCACACGTGCCGAAGACCGATTGGTTGTTTGCGGCTGGGAGCCGAAACGCGGCGCGCATGACGATTGCTGGTATTCACTTGTGTCCGCTGCCTTGAAACCACAAGCCAAAGAACTGCACGATGCCAATGGTGATGTTGTCGGGTGGCGTTGGCAAAAGGACCCCAATGTGAGTTCCGGCAGCGCACCGTCACCCGGTCATCCTCGAACGGCTGCGAGTGTATCTGGTGACGACCTCACGCTGCCTGACTGGGCACACCAACCTGTCACACCTGTTTCCAGAAAAATCCGGCTTCAACCGTCAAAGGCGTTTGAAGACATGGAAGACAAGGACGGTATTGAACCGGTTCCGGCTGTGGCGCGCCTAGCAGCTGGGCGCCAGCCGGATTCTTGGCCGTTGGAACGAGGGCGGTTGGTCCACAGGCTATTAGAGTTGCTGCCTGACTTGCCGGCAGTGTCACGGATGGCGGCTGCGGAGAGATTTCTGGATCAGGCTCTGAAGCCGGTCTTCGCGCCTTTCAAAGACACTTTGCTGAAAGAGCTTGAGCAGGTCCTGAAGGAACCAGAGTTTCAGCCCGTGTTCTCAGAAAATGGCCGGGCGGAAGTGGCCCTGGCTGGAACGATTCGTTCTGCAAATGGCATGGACGTTGAGGTGTCGGGGCAGATTGACCGCCTGATTGTGGACGGCAACGAAGTTGTGATTGTGGATTACAAGACCAATCTCAAACCGCCGGAGACACTTCATCAAGTGCCGTTGGAGTATCGGGCGCAGCTCAGTGTTTACAGGGAGTTGCTGCGGCAGATCTATCCGGCAAAGACAGTCCGATGCCAATTGCTTTGGACAACAGGGCCATCGTTGATGGAGATTCCGGGCGAACTTCTTGATGAAACTTTTGCCGGATTGGCGCCAGAGGTCCGGCCTGCTTGACGGAGCCGCTTCGGCTACCTACGTTCCAACCAACTGACGTACCTGAACTGGGTATGTGTGAACCACCGAACCACGAGATGTTGTAATGGCTACCACCCAAGTCACCGATGCTTCCTTTGAAGCTGATGTTTTGAATTCCGACGAGCCGGTCGTTGTGGACTTTTGGGCCGAATGGTGTGGCCCGTGTAAGATGATCGCGCCGGCTTTGGAGGAAATTTCCGAAGAAATGAACGGTCAGGTCAAAATCACAAAGCTCAACATCGATGAAAACCAGGACATGGCCATGAAATATGGCGTCCGGTCCATTCCGATGCTGATCCTCTTCAAAGGCGGTGAGCCGATGGCCACTCAGGTTGGCGCTGCACCGAAAGGCAAACTTGCCGATTGGATCAAGAGCGCCCTTTAAGGCCTTAAATAGCTGTGGTTGCCGCCGGGCGCTGCAGGTGAGCTTTGCAGAGCGGCGGGTAAGGTTGACGCTTATCCGCCGTTTCTCTTTGATTTTGCCGCCCCCGGACGTATAAGCAACGCCAAATGTGTCTGAGCCAAACGGAACACCAATGAGTGAAGAAAACAAATCGCCGGAAAATCAGCCGGACGGGCTGAATCCAGAAGCTGAAGCTGTCAATGAAGCTGCCGCGGCCGCTGAGGAAAGCGTGGTCGACCCGGTGGAAGCTCTGATGGCCGAAAACGCGGATCTGAAAGATCGGGCCTTGCGCACCATGGCGGAAATGGAAAATCTCCGCCGCCGCACTGAAAAAGAAGTCAAGGACGCGCGCCAATACGCAGTGTCTGGCTTTGCCCGCGACATGCTGACTGTTTCCGACAACCTTAGCCGTGCGCTGGAGGCTCTGCCGGAAGACGATCGCAAGAATGCAGATGCCGGCGTCGCCTCCCTCATCGAGGGAGTGGAGATGATCGAGCGGGACCTACTGAACCAGCTTGAGAAAAACGGTGTGCGCAAGCTGGAGCCGGAAGGGCAGAAGTTCGATCCGAATTTCCACCAAGCCATGTTTGAGGTACCCAACACCGAGGTTCCGAACAACACCGTCGTTCAGGTCGTGCAGGCTGGTTATGTGATTGGCGAACGCGTTCTACGCCCGGCTATGGTGGGCGTCTCCAAAGGCGGCCCGAAAGAGGCTCCGAAAGCAGACGTCGGCACAGAACCTGGTGAAACTGTTGATAAAAGCGCCTAAAGCGCCCTAAGATCAATGGATTGAAGCAGGCCGCCCCTCCATACGGACCGGGCGGCTTTCTTTTTGGGGGCAGGAATGCTGTTGCAGTTGCTTGATTATCTGGGTGTTGCCGTGTTCGCCGTGACCGGGGGAATCGTTGCCTCACGCAAGCAACTGGATTTCATAGCCTTTCTGTTCTTCGCAACGCTGACCGGTATTGGAGGCGGCACGCTGCGCGATCTTCTTTTGGGAGTGCCGGTCTTCTGGGTGGTCAACGAAGCGTATCTTGTCGTCTGCCTCGTTGTGAGCGTGTTCCTCTGGTTCTTTGCTCATTGGATTGAACGCTTCAACAAGCCGTTGCGCTGGGCAGATGCCGTTGGTGTTTCAGCCTATTCCGTAATGGGCGCGGCAAAGGCCCTAAACGTTGGGGATACTCTGTTGGTTGCTGTTTTGATGGGCGTCTCAACAGCGACTTTCGGCGGAGTCTTGCGGGACACGCTTGCGCAAGAACCCTCTTCGATCGTCAAACCAGAGATCTATGTCAGTGCCGCGTTTGCAGGTGCTGGCAGCTATGTTTTGCTGGCCCAAGTTGGTGTTGTTCCATGGGCAGCGGCGATTCTTGCGGGAAGCGTTGCGATGCTCCTGCGTGGCGGAGCTATTCTCTATGGTTGGAGCTTGCCGGGATACGGCCATCGGCGCCGGCCTTGAGCTTCACGCCCAGTATCCGGTTCCCCATATGCAACTACAATCAAAAGCTGTTATGTCTTCTCCTCCGGTTGAGTAGTCAGGAGGGTGACATGTGGGAACACGGTCAGTTTTGGTGGAATGAACTGATGACCCGGGATGCTGAAAAGGCGAAAGCGTTTTATGGAAGCACGCTTGGATGGACCTTCTCTGAGATGCCGGTGGAAGGTGGCGGAACCTATTGGGTTGCCAATCTCAGTGACAAACCGGCCGGTGGGATCTTCGAGATGAAAGGCCCGGATTTCGACGGGCTGCCCGACCATTGGTTTTCCTATATCGCCGTCGACAACATCGACGAACGTCTTGAATTGGCAAAAGCCCACGGCGCTTCGGTCACACGGCCGCCCTTCGACGTGCCGGGTATTGGTCGGATTGCGCTGCTCAAAGATGCAGGCGGCGCCGCACAGGGCTGGATGACCCCAGCGTAGCGCGGCATTTTGAAAGCAAAAAAGCCGGCTCTCATGGAACCGGCTTCGCGCCCTCATCTTAGAAAACAAGCCCGTAGGTTGTTGCGACGATCACGATCAAACCGATCGTGATTGCCGGTAGACTTGCTGAATAGGCAAGTGTCGTCAGCATGTCCTGCTCCTTTGCAAAACGACATTGTGCGACATCGGTGCCCATGCACATGCGGATGTGCGCGAGCGGCGGCTTTTTGTTCTTATGGACGCCCCCGGATAGCAAACGAAATGGGATGGCCGCCGTCTGAAATCCAGACGTCAGGCCTTCAAGAAAACGTGTGCAGCCAGAACGAAATCGGCGAGCCCAGTGTCTGGGCACGGAACGAAAAGTGTTCTTTGTCCATAATACCGCCGTCCGGCGCGTTCACCGCGCGCCAATTCTTCCAGCCCAGCCGTCCATTCACAGTTGGTTCGCGGCGCTGATTTCAGGTTCGTGGTGAAGAGACGTGCTTCTTGCCAAAGCGTGTCCGGGATGGGGGGATTGGCCACCAAAGCATCTACGTGGCATCCAGCTGGAGGATCGAACTTGGATAGATCTATCCAGTCACCAGATCCAGCCTCCGGTCCCGCCAGGCACACAATGTCTGCGCCCTCAAGAGCGCTGGAAATGTCGTCTGTGACGCCTGCCGAAACGTGAGAGAGCTCTGAAATCCCAGCGATCCGCCGCCGGATCTCCTTGTCCGTTCCTGCAAAAAGGATCGAGGTGATATTACGGACAGCTGAATAGGCGGAAATAAGGCGTGGCAGGCGCGGGTCGCTGCCAATCACCAGCAGACGGTGAGCATCTTCACGGGAAAGATAAGCAGCAGCCAATGCATGTAAACCGGCGTCGCGCCATGTGGCGAGGCGAACCCCGTCCAAAAGTGCGATCGGTTGCCCGCCACTGCCTGAGAACAACACGTAGAGACCGGAAGGGTCGCCGGTTTGTTCTGGTAGTGCCAGCGATAAAGAACAACCGACGTAGCCGCGATCTATGTGCCCCTGTCCGGCAAAGTCGGACCACGCAGGCTGCACAGCGAATTGACCTGCCTGCGTATCAGGGCGGGGAATGCTTGCCGTAAGTGGTGCGCTGACCTGAGCAAAGGACCGGTAACCTTGGCGTAGGATCTCAATTGCGTCCCGATCGCTCAGGCACAGGTCAATGTTGCTGCTGGAAATGATCCGCATTGTAAAGCGGTTATGCGGCGGTGCGGTTGCCCGGCCGCGGCAGGCTTGCGGTCGCAGAGCTGCCCTGTCCGTCTGTAGTCAGTTCGCGCAGCTGGTCGGCTTCCTTGTGCCACTTGTCAGCTTCCCGGCGTTTAACACGGGCTTCCTTGCGCCAGCGGCCTTGCTTCGCCCAAGCCCCGATGCCACCGACTATAATGCCGCAGCCGAGGCTCGCAAAGATGATCCAGAACAGGGGGATATCCGGGATCGTCAAGCGCGGGTCTTGCGGATCAAACGGATTGAGGGCCAGGGAGACCGTGTGCCGATTGGCAACGGATAAGGGAACGAGAACAACTGCAATGGCGAGCAAGATCAAGTTCTTGATAAAGCGGGTCAAAGCAGTCTCCCTAACGGTCTGAGCAAAACGCGATTGCGGCGATGAGGCAAGCTAAAGGGGACTCAATCGTCCCCGTGGTCGACACCATCATTCAACCGTATACGCATTTCTTTGCCGGTTTTGAAGAACGGAACATGTTTTTCATCCACTTCCACCTTTTGGCCGGTTCGTGGATTGCGCCCGATCCGGGCAGGACGGTTTTTGACAGAGAAGGCGCCAAAACCTCTGAGTTCAACGCGGTCTCCGCGCATCAGCGCTTCAGTGATCTCATCAAGAATCGCATTGACGATGTTTTCGACATCCCGCTGATAGAGATGTGGATTTTGTTCGGCAATATGCTGAACAAGCTCTGATTTGATCATGAAGAGCCCCCTCGATTACGGTTTTCTATCTGCCGCTACTGGAGCCTGCCAAACCGACACGAGCCCGTCAAGCATAAGGTCCCGAGAAATCAGCCCTTTAGCCTCATTTAGTGGCTCCAAGACAGCCAAACCGAAGCCTTTGCCGACTTCCCGGGAGACACGGGACGCAAATGGCAGTTCTTCGATGCTCTCTGTTGTTGTCCAGGTGATGACCGGAAGGTCTTTGGCAACACCTTTTTCCGTTTCGAGCCAGGATACCGCCGTTTCCTCTCCGCCAATGGCGTCTATGAGCTTCTCCTGAAGGGCCCGTTGACCCAACAAAACACGGCCGTCGGCAAGTTCCAGGGCTTTCGATTTGTCCAGGTCCCGGCGCTCAGCGAGAATGTCGACAAACCAATTGTAGGAATCGGTCACCATTGCCTGCAGCATCGCTTTGGCTTCCGGCGTCGCAGGGGAATAGAAGTCAGGTTCGGCTTTCAAAGGCGCGCTTTTGACCGCTTCCATGGAAACGCCGACGGTTTCAAGCAGCTTTTCAAAGTTGCCGAATTGGAAGAGGACACCGATCGAGCCGGTGATGGTGTTGTACCGGGCGACAATATGATCAGCGGACATGGCGATCAGGTACCCGGCGGAGGTCCCGATTGTTCGCATTTCGGCAACAACGGGCTTTTTGTCCGAGAGTTTGCGTAAGGCGTTGTAGATCGCTTCGCCGCCGGTTGTGCTGCCGCCGGGAGAATTAATCGAGACAATCACGCCCTTCACAGCGTCGGATTTACCGATCTTCTCCAGCATCTCCAAAGTTTTCCGGTTTTCCAGGATCATGCCTTCAATCGGGATGCGCGCGATGTGGGCGGACCGTTTCGACATGTTCGCAGCGCCCGCAAAATACACCAGGCCGCCGATCAGAACCAAGGCGGCGACAAGAAACGTTGCCACCCGCCAGAATGTCACCTTCCGCCGCAAACGCCTGCGATCAACCAATGCATCGACATCCATCGCCATTGCGCGAAAAACTCCAAATTTATCATCACAATTCAAGTGGCTCGGACCCTAGGCTCGAGGCGCCCAAATTGCAAATACTGGATCAATACGTAGGGGTTGAATAACGCGAATTTACCGCCTTATCTCAATTGATGCCCGTCAGCTGGATCGCGAAAGTAAGGTTTTTGCCAGCAAGCGGATGGTTTGCATCCAGTACAACGTTGTCGTCGTCAAATGACACGACCACAACACTCATCACCTGGCCGTCCGCGGTCTGACCTTGCAGCTGCATTCCAATTTCCAGCGGAACATTTTCCGGGATCTGCGTCCGCGGCACGGTTTGCTGAGCATCCGGATTGTGTGGCCCGTACGCATCTTCGGCTGCGATCGTGACGGTTTTTTCGTCACCGACCTTCATGCCCGGGATCTCGCGATCGAGCCCCGTAATGATCTGGCCGGAACCAACGGTGAATTCGAGTGGCTCGCGGCCTTCTGAACTGTCAAAAACGGAACCGTCGTCCAGAGTTCCCTTGTAGTGAAGTTGCACCATATCGCCGTGTTTGGCTTCGGTCATGAGGCGTATCGCAATTCTGTCTTGGGGTGGGTTTTGAGGCCGCAGTCTGTTGCAGGTGCTCGTCTCTTGCGGATAAGCCTACTGTACTGGGCAATAAAACGAAACCCGCCATCCAAGGCAAAGATTTTGGAATGGTCCGAATTGCCTAAGTCCTTATCAGGCTATTCATTTTGCTGACACTTGGCCGTGGAAGAGGACACGCGTCCTTTCCAATCCATTCTGCCGATCCGGCCAAGGAGGTTATTATGTCGAACCCGGTTTCATCTGGGCTGTCGCGCCGTTCATTTTTGAAAACTGGGGCTGTCGTTGCTGGCACGGCGCTAGTCCCGTCCATTGTTTCCTTCCGTGCCCATGCCAAGGCTGGGCCTGGTGAACTCGCCATGGTTCCAGCTCAGCCAAACCCAAACGGGGAATTTGAGCGCTTGTTTCTTTTGAAAGGCGATCCGCTTTCAGGGCCTATCCGGACGATCGTGACCGAAGAGGGCAATCCTGTCCCGATGCCAACGCTTGAAGACGGCGAGCGGCGCGTGCTCCGTGTTCTTCACTTCAACGATATGCACAATCATCTGACAGAGATGCACGGCAAGCGCGGAGACACGCACCGGTTCTCGCAAATCGTGAAGATGGTCAAAGACATCCGCGGCGCGGCAAAAGAGGACGAGATCGTTCTTTTCGTGTCTGCCGGCGACGACCACACCGGTTCGATCTTTGATGAACTGATGGGGTGGGCCCCGGAGGAGTTTGTTGCCGATGCGGGTTACCGGGCGAATTCCGCCGCCGGTGTCGACATCGCCGTCCTTGGCAATCACGAATTTGACCGGGGTGCGGAACTTCTGAAGTTGGGTATCGATACCGATGCCGACTTCCCGGTCCTGTCAGCCAACATTCATGGCTCGAAGCATATAGCGCGTGACGAAGACTACGTGGCCGCGGCCATTGCCGAAGTGAAAGGCCTTCGGGTGGGTTTCATTGGTCTGACGACAGCGATTGACACCCGTGTTGGCCAGCCGGACGATCCGGATCTTGCCGTTGCCAGCCCGGTGGATGCCGCCCGCAACCTGACCCCAGCACTATCCGAGGTGTGTGATGTCATCGTTGTGTTGTCGCATTGCGGTTATGGCGGCGATCAGCACAAGAGCGGTAAAGCTGCAACATCCCGCACAATCGGCGAAGGCGACTTTGCAATTGCGGATGCCGTTGGTCCGCTGACTGACAAGCCGGTGGTCCTGATTGGCGGTCATTCCCACACAACGCTGAACGAGAGTGGCATCAACACCGACAATGTTGTCAACGGCGTCCTGATTACACAGGCCAATGCCCACGGCAAGTTTCTGGGCGATGTCGCCATGTCGATCGCAGCGGATCAGGGGCGCAAAGGCTGGTTCACATCTGTCGGTTTGCACCCGACCAAGAAGCGCGACCAGCGGGTTGCAGCGTACGATCCTAAGTTTGCCTCTCTCGAACAGCCTGAAGACTACGATCAAGCATTCGAGGAAGCGCATATCGCTCCGATGATCAAGGCGCTGGATACCAAACTGGCGGAAGTCATTGGACAGGTGTCTGACGATAAGGGCCTGACCTCGGAAGAAACGTTTGCTGACCGGTATGTTGGTGAAGTTGCGCTTGCGAACTACATGAACGATGCGCTGGTCGAGGCGTCCAAGGCCTTTCCCGGCGGTCCGGTGGATCTGGCGATCTTCAATGCAACAGGATTGTCCGCCGGTATCTCCAAGGGCGATCTGACCTTCCGGCGCTGGTATGACGTCATGCCGTATGCGGATGCTGTGCATGTTGCGACCATGACCGGGGCTCAGCTTAAGGAAATGCTCGATAACAATGCCAAGCGTCTTCTGCGCCCTGAAGAAGCGGAAGACGTTGATATGAAGGGCTTTGTGTCGCGCGGCTTCCTGCATTTCTCTAAGGATCTGCGCTACAAGATCGCACTTGGAGCGACGGCAGCGGATGCGCGGGCTGTTGATATCACGGTCCAGGGCAAGCTGCTGGATGAGCAGTTGGACAAAACCTTCCGAGTCGCTTTCAACACCTATATTGCTCTGGGCGCCTTCGGTGAAACCTGGAACGGCAAGCCGATCGGTGCGGATGTTCCGGGCAATATTGCGAGCTTTGACGTGCGTCAGCTGCCGTTTGAGCACACCGGCCTCGTTTACCGGAACGAAGTGATCTCCCACATTCGCAACACTGGAACCGTTGGCCCGGAGTCCGGCGCAAAGAAGGATGGTCGTCTGACGATCGTTCAATGATTTGTGCTGGTCAGGCGTTTCTTCGGCTGACGATACGAACCAAAACAAAAAGCCCGGCATCGCTGCCGGGCTTTCTCGTTTTTAGCTTCTGGAAAAGAAGCAGGTAACTTAGTCGTCACCCTGCTGCTTCAAAGCAGCACCCAGGATGTCGCCGAGGGACGCGCCGGAGTCGGAAGAACCGTACTGTGCGACAGCTTCCTTCTCTTCTGCGATTTCCAGCGCCTTGATGGAGGCGGAAACGCGGCGTGTCTTCTTGTCGAACTGCGTGATGCGTGCATCGAACTTGTCGCCGACAGAGAATTTCTCCGGACGCTGCTCATCCCGGTCACGGGAAAGGTCAGCACGGCGAACGAATGCAGTCAGGTCACTGTCTGCGATCTTCACGTCCAGGCCACCGTCTTTGATCTCGATGACTTCACAAGTGACAATCGAGTTCTTACGGATTTCGCCAGCAGCACCGGTTTCCATCGGGTCGCCAGAGAGCTGCTTGATGCCGAGAGAGATGCGCTCTTTCTCAACGTCAACGTCAAGAACGATGGCCTTGACCATGTCGCCCTTTTTGTACTCTTCGATGACCTGCTCGCCCGGACGGTTCCAGTCCAGATCGGACAGGTGAACCATGCCGTCAACGTCGCCGTCGAGACCGATGAAGAGACCGAATTCGGTCTTGTTCTTCACTTCGCCTTCAACTTCGGTGTTGATCGGGAACTGCTCAGCGAATGCATCCCACGGATTCTGCAGGGTCTGCTTGAGGCCGAGAGAGATGCGGCGCTTAACCGGGTCGACTTCCAGGATCATCACTTCGACTTCCTGAGAAGTGGAAACGATCTTGCCCGGATGGACGTTCTTCTTGGTCCAGGACATTTCGGAAACGTGGATCAGACCTTCGATGCCTGGCTCCAGTTCGACGAATGCACCGTAGTCGGTGATGTTGGTCACGCGGCCGTTGAACTTGGCTTCGATCGGGTACTTGGCTTCGATGCCATCCCACGGATCAGCTTCAAGCTGCTTCATGCCAAGGCTGATACGGTGTGTGTCCTGGTTGACACGGATGATCTGAACCTTGACGGTCTGACCGATCGTGAGAACTTCGGACGGGTGGTTGATGCGGCGCCACGCAATGTCGGTGACGTGCAGCAGGCCATCGATGCCGCCAAGATCGACGAACGCACCGTAGTCGGTGATGTTCTTGACGACACCCTCGACTGTGTGACCTTCTTCCAGGCTCTGGACCAGTTCCGAACGCTGCTCGGCACGGGTTTCTTCCAGAACGACCCGGCGGGACACAACGATGTTGCCGCGGCGTTTGTCCATCTTCAGGATCTGGAACGGCTGCGGTGTGTGCATCAGCGGAGTGACGTCGCGAACCGGGCGGATGTCCACTTGCGAACGCGGCAGGAAGGCAACAGCGCCATCCAGATCGACGGTGAAGCCGCCTTTGACCTGGTTGAAGATCTGGCCGTTGACTTTTTCGTTGGCTTCGAAAGCCACTTCCAGGCGAACCCAGCTCTCTTCGCGGCGCGCTTTTTCGCGCGACAGAACAGCTTCGCCGAGGGCGTTTTCGACACGCTCCAGGTAAACTTCGACTTCGTCGCCGACGTTCATTTCGCCATCACGGCCTTTGGCGCCGAATTCCTTCAGCGGCACGCGGCCTTCAACTTTCAGACCAACGTCGATGACGGCCAGGTCTTTTTCGATCGCGACGACGGTGCCTTTGACAACAGCACCTTCGTAAAGGTCGTTCTGGACGAAGGACTCTTCGAGAAGAGCCGCAAAGTCTTCCATGGAGGGATTAAAATCAGACATAGATACTCCTAGCGCCTTTTGGCGCGCCGCCGGCGGGTTGGTGTTGCACTCCGGAGCTTCTGCCTCCCGGAACCGACGTTTCGTCTGGTTCTTCCGCTTTAATCAAGCGGGCCGGCGGGGCGAGAAACAGAAAATCCGGTCTCGTCACAGGCCACATGCGTGTCCTGCCGAAAAAATCTGTCCATTTCTGAACAAAAGGCCCTAAGGGCGGGTTCCGGCCAAAATGCGCAAAAAGGGGCGCACTCTGGAGTGAGCCCCGCATCATCTGATGCCTATGCAGCTTTGGAAACAATGTCCACAGCCGCTTGGAACGCTGCTTCTATATCCATTTCCGTCGTATCAAGCAAGACCGCATCGTCCGCTTGTTTCATCGGAGCCACGGTTCTTTGGCTATCCCGTTCGTCGCGGCGTTTCAGATCGTCCAGGACTGAGGCGTAATTTGCCTCATTGCCCTTGGAGATCATCTCGTCTGTCCGGCGCCGCGCTCTTGCTTCCGGGCTGGCCGTGACAAACAGCTTTACGGTGGCATTGGGGCAGACGACCGTGCCAATATCCCGACCGTCCAGAACGGCGCCGGGAGGTGTTTCGGCAAACTTGCGCTGCAGGTTGACCAGTTCTTCTCGCAGACCACCGAGGACGGCTATCCGGGATGCTGCTTCGCCGATCTCATGAGCGGACAGAACCGACTTGTCCATCTGAGCAAGATCGAGATGTTGCGCGATTTCAATCGCAACACTCTCATCCCCCAGCGGCAACCCCTTCGCCAAGAGTGCAGCAGCCACGGCCCGGTACGTCAGGCCCGTATCCAGATGGCGCAGCTCGAAATGTTCGGCGAGCCGCCGTGCAAGCGTGCCCTTTCCTGAGGCGGCCGGACCGTCGATTGCAATAATCATGCGGCCTCACTCGAGTTTGCAGAGATCTTTGCGCCAAGCTCTTCAAACAACGACGTGAAGGTCGGGAAACTGGTCGCAATCACCGCGCCGTCATCCACCGTCACAGATTTATGTGCTGCAATACCGAGGATCAGGAACGACATGGCGATCCGGTGGTCTAGATGCGTGACAACTGTGCCGCCGCCGATATCGGCAGCACCGCCCGTGACAGTCAAAGTGTCTTCGGTTTCAACGCAAGGTATGCCGTTGGCCTCCAAACCACGGGCTACAGCTGCAAGCCGGTCGGATTCCTTTACACGCAGCTCCTCAAGACCGGGCATGAAGGTGTTGCCTTCGGCAAATGCAGCAGCAATTGCCAAAACCGGGTACTCATCGATCATGGACGGTGCGCGCTTTGCCGGAACTGTGATCCCCTTCAGCTTGCTATGCTTCACGCGGATATCGGCGACCTCTTCGCCGCCAGCGCTGCGCTTGTTGAGGAGTTCGATATCACCGCCCATTTCGATCAGCGTCGTGATGACGCCGGTGCGGTGCTCATTCAGCATGACATTCTCGATCGTGACATCCGAACCCGGTACGATCAAAGCGGCAACAATCGGGAAAGCGGCAGATGACGGATCAGCCGGAACATCGATGTCCTGTGGCTTCAGTTCCGGCTGACCGGTGAGTTTGATCACCCGCTCTCCGGCTTCGTTGAGAGACACGGAAATGTCCGCGCCGAAGCCCTTTAGCATTTTTTCCGTGTGATCCCGCGTTGCAATCGGTTCGATGACCGTTGTGACACCCGGAGCGTTGAGGCCGGCTAGAAGCACAGCGGATTTCACCTGAGCTGAAGGCATCGGAACGCGGTATGTAATTGGAAGAGCTTGTTCTGCACCACGGATTGAGGCCGGGAGGCGATCGCCATCGCGGGCAATCACGTTGGTGCCCATCTCACGCAATGGGTCGAGAACACGACCCATCGGACGTTTGGAAAGAGACGCATCGCCAACAAAGGTCGCTGCAATGTTGTGGCTGCCGAAAATGCCCATCGTCAGGCGCACGCCGGTTCCGGCATTGCCGAAATCAATAACGCCTTCTGGCTCCAAAAGGCTGCCGAGACCGATCCCGTCGACGGTGTAGGAGCCGTCGTCCTGTTTTTCGATCTTGGCACCGACGGCCCGCATGGCATCGGCTGTCGCAAGAACGTCTTCAGATTCCAAAAGGCCTTGAACAGTGGTGCGGCCAACGGCAAGGGCGCCAAACATCAAGGACCGGTGAGAGATGGATTTGTCGCCAGGCACGCGAATGGTGCCTTTCAGCGGGCTGCCTGCCGCTGAAGTGAGCGGAACAGGTGCGGAAGTGTGTGACATTATGTTTGTCCGCAAGCTTGCTAGTTTGTCAAAAGGTGCCACGTCCTATCACGCAAGGGCGGCGGCGTCATCCATTAGCGCCGGATAACAATCCTTTATGTGTACGGATGCAGTGAGCCTGCTTGAAATTTGCCACGCATCGTGCAGAAAAGTGGAACCGAAAAGAAAAAACAGCGATTTGGCTTTGACATCGGCCCTGAGTTAGCGCTAAGGGCGGCGAACTCAAATTTCCAAATCGACCATCCAAGCTATGAAGGGTGAGCACAGTGGCAAAACCTGAACTTGGCACAAAGCGGCTGTGCCCGGGCTGCGGCGCCAAATATTATGATCTCAACCGCGATCCGATTACCTGCCCGAAATGCGGGACGATCTTCGAGGCTGTAATGACCTCTCGCGCGGCGAAAGCCGCCAAGGTTGAAGAAAAGCCGGAAGATGATGAAGACGAGGACGATGCAGCGGCTCCGGAAATCGTAACGCTGGAAGAAGCCGACGCGGAAGCCGAAGGCGGCGATGATGATGTGCCGGACATCGATGGCGATGATGTTGAACTCGAAGACGACGACAGCGCCGATGATGACGTCTTTATCGATGAAGACGATGAAGACGATGAAGCTGTTCCCGGTATCCGGGTTGAAGTAGACGACGATCCTGATCGTTAAGTGACTGGCCGGGAAGTGTTTTTTGCGCTCCCGGCCTTTTCCACAAGGGCAGGCTGAAATCATTCAAATTTCCGCTTGATCTTACCAGGAGGTGCGACTATGGTCCGCCTCCATCAGCCGGAGCGATCCCAACGTTTCCGGACATAAATGGGGCCTTAGCTCAGCTGGGAGAGCGCTTCGCTGGCAGCGAAGAGGTCAGGGGTTCGATTCCCCTAGGCTCCACCATCTTCTCTTCCATATGATGCTACTTGACCCCGATGAACGGTTGCTTCTGAAGCGAAGTGGCTTATATCGCGGCGCACGATGATTGCGCTGTTCCTATCTTCCTTTCTTGCTGCAACGTTTTTTCCGGCTCAATCGGAGTTGGGGCTCGTCTATCTGGTGACCAACTACCCGGAAGACCTGGTGGCTTTGATTGCAGTTGCCAGTGTTGGTAACACCCTTGGATCGGTTGTGAATTGGGCCATCGGTCTGGGACTGATCCGGTTTGCCCGTCCCGCAGAGCATTCCGGGAAGGCGTCGAAATGGTATGCCAAAGCGCAGCACTGGTATGAGAAGTATGGCTACTGGAGTTTGTTGATCAGTTGGGCGCCTCTTGTTGGAGACCCGGTAACGCTCGTCGCTGGTGTGTTCAGGGAGCCCCTGTGGCGATTCTTTTTGTTGGTGGCGATTGCGAAAACGGTCCGGTACATCGTGGTTGCCGCGATTGCTCTTCAGTTCATCTGATCGTCTGGTGGCGACTGAAATCAAACTCTTTGTGATGTCGGTTGATTCAGTAGTTTGCCAGCAAATAAATCAGCAGTCCCTGCAACAGTAGCGTGGTTGCTCAACAGCGGGCTGTTGAGATCGCAATTGTTTCGAAGCCTCTAATTAAGGTCTTCGGCAACCTACGTATAACTCCCTATATTTGCGCAGAAAATCTGACGGTTTGAAACGGCGAGACCTCTGCGGCGAGGTGCCGCTTTCCATTACTACGCCATGAGGCGTGGTTTTTGGTCAATACAACCGAAAGCTTAGGCGTCGCAAGAATTGTCGTTTCTGAGCACTTCCCTCTTGCAGCAGGTCTCAAGCCGTCGTTTAATGTTCATATGAGCGTCATATAACGTTCATATGAAAACAATACGAAACGCAGGCGTTATCCTTTTGGCGTTGAAGAAGCCGTCAGCGCCATGACAAACCAACTGCTGATCAGGGCGGCCAGCCCTGCTAGATGGGAGCAAACAATATGGCTTACCGTAAGACAGTCGCCAGCCTCGTAGCTGCTGCGGCCCTTCTGGGTACCTCTTCCGCGTCCTACGCGGCGACCGAAATCTCCTGGTGGTTTGCCCATGGCGGCCATCTCGGTGAAGTGGTCAACCAAATCGGTGAAAACTACAACGCTTCTCAGGATGCTTGTCAGATCACTCCGGTCTTCAAGGGCACTTATGAAGAGACCTTGACCTCCGGCATCGCCGCGTTCCGCGCAGGTGAGCAGCCGAACATCCTGCAGGTGTTCGACGCTGGTGCAGCAACGATCATCGGCGCTAAGGGTGCTGTCGTTCCGGCACAGGACATCCTGGAAAACGCTGGTGTTGAGTTCAACAGCGAAGACTACATCGAAGGCGTCCGCAACTTTTACGCAGACAGCGAAGGCAAGATGATCGGCATGCCGTTCAACTCGTCCACGCCGATCCTGTACGTGAACGAAGAAGCTCTCGAAAAGGCCGGTGTTGAAGCTCCGAAGACTTGGGAAGAATTCCAGGAAATCGCACCGAAGCTGAAAGAAGCTGGCTACGTGCCGCTCGCTCAGTCTCACCTGCCGTGGATCTTCACAGAGAACTTCAAGTCGCGCCATAACCTGCAGTTCGCAACGAACAACAACGGTTTTGATGGTGCTGAAGGCACTCAACTGGTGTTCGGTGAGCCGATCAAAAACCACTTCACAGCTGTCAAAGGCTGGCTCGACGATGGTCTGTTCGGTTACTACGGCACAGGCTGGGGCGACAACCAGACACCGTTCAACGAAGGCAAAGTAGCCATGTGGCTTGGCTCTTCAGGCTCCTTCGGTGGAATTCAGAAGACCGTTGAGTTCCCGTTCTCCGCGACATACCTGCCTTACTGGGATGCAGTTGAAGGCGCAGGCACCGGCACGTTCATCGGCGGCGGCGCTCTGTTCGCAATGGCCGGCAAGCCGGAAGAAGAAAACAAGTGTGTTGCTTCCTTCTTCGAGTACCTGACTTCACCGGAAGTCCAGTACATGTGGCACCGTGAAACCGGTTATGTGCCGATCACAAATGCTGCATACGACCTCGCCAAGAAAGACGGTCACTACGACCGCAACCCGGCCGCTGAAGTTGGTATCAAGCAGTTGACCCTCCCAGGTGGTGAGTGGACCAAAGGCTACCGCATGGGCTTCTACGTCCAGATCCGCGACATCATGAACCGTGAATACGGTCGGATCCTTGCCGGTGAAACCACTGTTGAAGACGCTTTCAAGAACATTGAAGCTGACGGCAACAAGCTTCTTGAGCGTTTCGCCAAGACCACCAGCAACTAAGGCTGACGAAACTATGCGGGGACTCAGAACAAGCGTCCCCGTTCTTTAGGGCTGATGGCGGGTCGACAGATTTCTGGAGACCCGCTTTCTCCGTTGCGGTGACGTGATGAAAAAAGTTCAATTTCAGACTGGATGGGTTCCCTATATGCTGCTTTTACCGCAGCTGGTAATCGTGACAGTCTTCTTCCTCTGGCCGGCCGCAGAAGCCGTGCAGTCTTCCTTCTATTTGGAAGACCCCTTTGGCTTCGGCGCAACATTTGTCGGCTTCGACAATTTCGTCGATACCGTAACCTCAACGGATTATGGCCGTGTGGCGCGTTTCACGGCTGTCTTTACCTTCTTTGTAACCTTCCTCTCCCTCGGAATCGCGTTGCTTCTAGCCGTGAAGGCCGACAAGGTCTTGCGGGGAGGCTCCTCGTATAAGACGCTTCTGATGTGGGTGTACGCGGTTGCGCCTCCGGTTGCGGGTCTGAT
Organism: Roseibium sp. R5; assembly: GCF_055755305.1. NCBI lineage: Bacteria > Pseudomonadati > Pseudomonadota > Alphaproteobacteria > Hyphomicrobiales > Stappiaceae > Roseibium > Roseibium sp. R5. The sequence continues at coordinate 590,748 of NZ_CM146910.1, read as the reverse complement.
CGGCGTGATGCTGTTCGACCAGCACGTGGGACCAATCGTGGAGTTTTTTGCGCTTTTCGGTTGGGAAATGCAGATCGGGGTCGACTACTTCGACACGAGCTTTGCTATGACCGTAACAGCGGTCTGGAAACAGGTTCCGGTCAACTTCATCTTCTTCCTGTCTGGCCTTCAAGGCATTTCCAAGTCGGTTCAAGAGGCTGCCAGCATTGACTGCCGGTCCAGTTTCCGCCGGTTCTGGACCGTCACGTTCCCGCTGCTCGCGCCGACCGGTTTCTTCCTGTTGATCATCAACATCACCTACGCGTTCTTCGACACGTTCGGTATCGTCGACATCATTGTGAAACAGGAGCCGGGCAACAACCCTGTAACCCTCGTCTACAAGGTCTTCCTTGATGGTTTCCGGGGCAATGACCTTGGCGGGTCGTCCGCGCAGTCGGTCATTCTGATGGTGCTGGTTTTCATACTTACCGTCGTTCAGTTCAGGCTGATCGAACGACGCGTTCACTACACCTGAGGGGCGAGAGATGAGAAAAGTTCAAATTCTGGATCACGTGATCCTGCTCTTGGGTGTCTTCTTCATGGTAACGCCTGTTGCCTTGGCGTTCATGACCAGCACGCACGACGCGATCACCATTTACAAGGAAGGCATCCAGTTCCTTCCGGGTGACAAGTTCCTGGAAAACTACGAGACGGTTCTGTTCCGTGCCGGCGGGTTTACCAAGGAAGTCGACGGGTTTGTCATGCTGATGAACTCGATGATCCTTGGGTTCGGCTTTGCCATCGGCAAGATCATCATTTCGATGATCGCGGCCTATGCGATCGTCTACTTCCGGTTTCCAATGGCAACTTTCTGCTTCTGGATCATTTTCGCGACGCTGCTGCTTCCTCTGGAAGTGCGCATCTTGCCGTCTTACGAGATCGTTCAGTCGCTGGGTCTGGTGAACACGTACACCGGCCTGATTGTTCCGTTGATCGCATCTGCGACCGGCACCTTCTTCTTCCGTCAGTTCTTCATGTCCGTCCCCGACGAGCTTTTGGAGGCGGCCCGGATCGATGGCGCAGGTCCCTGGAAGTTCTTCAAGGATATCCTTGTGCCGCTGTCACAAACAATGATCGCGGCCATCTTCATCATCATGTTCGTATATGGCTGGAACCAGTATCTCTGGCCGACCTTGATCACCACAGAGGAATCCCTGTTCACGCTGGTTCGCGGCATAAAACAGATCATGCAGGTCTGGGTTGGCGCACAGATCCCGGCGCTGAATGAGGCGATGGCGCTTGCAATCCTGGCCATCGTGCCGCCCGTTCTCATCGTGGTGATCTTCCAGAGCTGGTTCGTCAAAGGGCTCGTCGAGAGCGATAAGTGAGGTTTTGAATGTCAACGATTACTCTCGACACTGTCCGCAAGGTCTATGCGGGCAATGTGGAAGCGGTTAAGGGCGTTTCCATCGACATCGCCGATGGCGAGTTCATCGTGCTTGTCGGTCCGTCCGGCTGCGGCAAGTCCACCCTGTTGCGCATGGTTGCCGGTCTTGAGGACATCACCACCGGTGAGATCAAGATTGGCAATCGGCTGGTCAACAATGTCGATCCGGCTGACCGTGACATTGCCATGGTGTTCCAGAACTATGCGCTTTATCCGCACATGTCGGTCTATAACAACCTAGCCTATGGCCTGAAGAACCGGGGCATGGACAAGGCGGAAATCGACCGCCGGGTAAAGGAAGCCGCACGGATCCTTGAGATCGGTGACTATCTGGATCGCAAGCCGCGGGCCCTGTCAGGCGGTCAGCGTCAGCGCGTGGCCATGGGCCGGGCGATTGTCCGCGAACCGGCCGCTTTCCTGTTTGACGAGCCGCTTTCCAATCTGGACGCCAAGTTGCGTGTCCAGATGCGCGTTGAAATCAAGCGTCTGCAGCGGTCGCTCGGCACAACCAGCGTTTATGTGACCCACGACCAGCTCGAAGCCATGACTTTGGCGGATCGGCTGGTGGTTTTGAACGGCGGCAACATCGAACAGATCGGAGCTCCGATCGATGTTTATGACAAGCCTGCGTCGACATTTGTGGCGAGCTTCATTGGTTCACCTGCGATGAACCTCTTGGACGTTGCAGCAAACGGATCAGGCTTGGCCTTGAACGCGGGTTCCGGTCTTTCGGGCGCGAACACCAAGGGCAAGGACGGCTACAAGATCGGGATCCGTCCGGAGCATCTCACCGTTGTGGAAAGCCCGCATTCCGGTGACGGCATCGGACTTGAAGTCAAAGTAAATGTGTTGGAGCCGGTTGGCGCCGAGAGCTATGTCTATGCGAGCTTCGAAGATGGCGGACCGGAAATCGTGATCCGCGTCTCCAGCCATGCGCATCATGAACCGGGCGAGACCATGTATCTCGCGGCGGCTCCAGAGGATGTTCATTTCTTTGACGCTGAGACCGGCAAACGGATCGACTAAATCGAACGACTTTTGAGGCGGGCGGCAATACGAGGGTCGGCCTGCCTCGAGTAAACCACCCCGAGCAATCGGGGTGGTTTTTTTGGCATTCAGCTGCTCTCGGGGTTCCGGCAGCATAGCGCGACAAAGAAGTCTCAGGTTTTCTACCCGTCCGGATTTGATGAACTGATAGGTGCGGACTCGGAGGTCAACGGCGTCTGGCGCAGATAAGTGTTGACGGCGTCAATGAGCCGAAGGGATTGCGATCCCTTACAGGCAATACCGATCGGGACGCTCTTCAAAGGGTTCTTTGCGTCGTAGTTCGGCACCGGTATGTCGTTAACCCGAAAGTACACAAGTGTTTCAGGTATCCACCCCAAAAACACATCAAGTCTGTCAAGTGTCAGCATGTTGACCGCTGCGCGGGGTGTGTCGACCCGCCGAATATCAGTCAGGTTGGTTTCGACCCTGGTCCCCAGCGGCATTCCCTGAATAGCCCCGACATCAAGAGTTTTGAGATTGTCGATTGCGAGATCTGGAGCGTCAGGTCTGAGTGAAAAGGCGTGAAGCTCCACTTTGTCCCACACGTCCGAGAGTGTTGCGCCGGGGCAATGGCTGATCTCGGGGTCTTCATTGCAAGGACTGACGCAGCAGTCTTCACATTTGGAGAACTGGAGGATCGCGCGGGCCGGCGGCATGAAGCGGAAGTCGACTTGCAGGTTTTGCTGCTGGGCGGCGGACAATACAATCTGATCATACCGGCCACGCGCATCCGGTTGGTGGTGTCCGTCCAGCTCGGTCGTGAAGATTGTAATGGGGTCGGCTTGCGCTATTCCGGTCACCGAAACCGAGGTGATCAAAACTGACAAAGCCAAGAACGCGGCCTTCAGGATTGGGACTGGCAAAAATTCAAAATTGGCCGACATGGTTCTGTGCTTGGCGTTAGATAAACGCCATCTCGAGTGTTGAAGCTGTTCAGCTGGTCCAGTTTGCGCAACCTGCTGCTTTGTTACCAAACATAAGTGAGCCAGACCGGAATTGTTATTGTGTAAATGGATGATGGTAAGGATAACAGCGCGTGCGGGCTGAAAGCTTTGAGCGATCACCATCTGGCGGCAAATGAACCAGAAAAGTGCACTCCTGACGGTACTTGTCAGGAGCCCTGGAGTGTCGGCTGGAACAACCACAGTCATCATGCGATGTAGGCTCTTCAGAAGAACAGGAGCTGCACTTGGAACCCTTCAAAAACAAAATCTCACCGGAGTTTGTTCAGTGTCTGGCCAGCCATCTTGACCGGACGATCGACGGGTTTCAAAAAACGGCCTTTGAAAGGGAAATCCTGGGCCAATTGCAGCAGCTTGAACTGAAGCAAAGAGCCCGGCTCATTGCGGATGTCACCACGAAGCATTTGCCTGACGCGCTCGAGAGCCGGTTTTCGATCTTGCGCTCGCTTCTTCATTCCGATCCGGAGGGCGCGGTCGATCGGGACAGCGACGAGAACGGGATCTGCGGCTGGGGCATGATGCCGCTGGGTATGATTGTTTCTGACACCGGCCTGAATGACTTTGACGCTTCGTTCGATCTCATGAAGGAAATGACCAAACGGGCGACTGCCGAATTCGATGTCCGGCCCTTTTTGGCAAAAGACCAGGAAAGAGCGCTCTCCATCATGACACCTTGGACAGAGGATCCCAACGTGCATGTCCGGCGTCTGGTCTCTGAGGGCACACGTCCGCGATTGCCCTGGGGCATGCGGCTAAATCAGTTGATTGAGGATCCAACACCGACCTTGCCGTTGCTGGAGGCCTTGAAAGACGACCCGGAAGAGTATGTGCGCCGGTCTGTCGCAAACCATTTGAATGACATTGCAAAGGATCATCCGGCCTTGGTGAGCGACATCGCGGCTAACTGGCTCAAAGATGCAACGCCGCATAGGGAGAAGTTAGTTCGGCATGCCTGCCGGTCTTTGATCAAAAGCGGCTATGAACCGGCCTTGCGCGCTTTTGGTCTCAACGCGCCAGAAATTCATCTCGCAGGTTTGAGCATTGAAACGGCGAAGGTCCGCTTCGGCAGTTCATTGTCCTTTTCGGCTGCGTTGAAATCGACAGCAATGAGGTCTCAGGATCTGATCATTGACTATGTGCTGCACTTTCGAAAGGCCAACGGCAAACTGGCGCCGAAAGTATTCAAATGGACGAAAGCCACATTGGAACCCGGCACCGTTCACCGGCTTTCCCGTTTTCATCCGATCCGACCGATCACGACACGGACCTACTACGGCGGCACACAGGCCGTGAGCTTGCGTATCAACGGTCAGGATTTTGGGTATCAAGAGTTCGATCTTCAAATACCGGACGGCTGACGGTTCCAATTGGGTCTCTAGAACCAGTTCAGTTTTGGTTCTGGTGAAACACCAGCCCCTGGATTGCTGAGATCGAGATCGACATCCCCTGCAATGCCACCCACCGTGCCGTCGTCCGAGTACTGCCAGATGGCATAGGTTTTCCAAGGGGAGGGAATCTCGGGCGCACTCGCCGTTGTGTAGTTTGCGACCCACAACGGGTAATCGGAGAAGTCGGGACTGCCCAACCCCTGCCAAAATGCCGGGGAGACATAGATCATCGGGTTACATTTGAGTTGCGTCTTCAGGCTTTGGAGAAGCTCTTTTAAAGCATAGATGTATGTGGAAGCAGAGACACCTTCCATATCCTCACAGTCTATCGCCGGCGGCAAATCGGCGGTTGGATCATAGCCCGCGGATCTCAACTGCTGGATCAAAAGGTCTGCCTGTTTCAAGAAACAGTCTGTTGGAAGGAAGTAGTGGTAAGCGCCGCACTTTACGCTGTTGTTCTTGCACCCGGCCCAATTCGACAAGAACATCGGATCCGGTGAACTCTCTCCTTCACTGGCCTTGATCATGGCAAACTCATTTCCGTCCGCAGCAACACCTGCCCAATTGACCGTCCCTTGGTAATGGGAAACGTCGATGCCCCGTCTACTCGTCGTGTCCATGCGTTACACTCCGTCTGTTGCCTACGAAGTGAGAGACGCGGCACAGGCCGTGTTGTGAGGAAAGGCTTAACTTTCCGGTGCGAGCCGTTTCAGTCTCAGCATACCGGCAATGCCAATCACCGGTCCGATTGCCATGATCCCAAAAACTGCGGGCCAACCAATACCGTTCGCAAGCATGGGCGTGACCTGGACAGTCAGGAAAGTCAACGCAAAGCCAAGTGCGGTCTGGAAGGTCATCAGGCTTCCGGCCTGTTCGGCAGGTGCAAAATCCGCGACGAGGGCTGAGAACTGTGCGGAATCGGGCAAAATGGCCGCGCCCCAGATCAAGACGCAGAGGATTGTCAGCCAGACTGGGCCGCCAAAGGTGATGGCGCTTAGAACAGCAGCCGTTCCACTGACTGCCATCGCAAGGATCGCGATGTTGGCCTTTCCGACCTTGTCTGCAAGAACACCAGCGGCAATGCAGGCGACACCGCCCGCTGCGATCGCAAGAAAAGCGATCAAACGCGCAAGCGAAACCGCGTCCTCGGCCGCCATATGCGCAGAAAAGGAAACGGTCAGCGCGATCCCTATCCAGGCCCACATCGCGTAGAGCTCCCACATGTGACCGAGATAGCCGAGGTAAGCGTACCGGATCTTGCGGTTCGTCCAGGCAGAAAACACAGCCTTGATGTCCATCTTTGGGGCTGTGCCATGAAACGGCCCAAGCGTGCTCGCAAGGCACAATAACCCGCCGAGTGCCGAAGCGATCGAGGCAACCGTCAGGCTCCAGCGCCAGTCGGTTCCCCCAAGGAGCGCCAAGAGGTGCGGTGCTGCAGATCCGAAGGTGAGGGCGCCGACGAGGGTTCCCACCAGAAATCCGCGGTCCTTTTGACCCCAGCCAACAGCGATTTTCATACCCACGGGATAAACGCCTGCGAGCAAGGCTCCTGTCGCAAATCGGGCCAAAATGGAAACAACTCCACCGGGTTCGGAGACAAGAAGGCTGGCGTTAAAAAGAGCGGCGGTAATCGCGCAGAACGCAAAAAACCGGCGGGGATCAATGCGGTCGGCAAGTCCCAAGAGTGCCGAGGCCAGCGCCCCGACAACAAAGCCGATCTGCACCGCACTTGATAGAGCGGCCTGCCGGAACTCGGAAATCGGGTATTCGCGGGTCAAATCCGGCAAGATGGCTGCAGACATGAACCAAAGGCTCATGGCTGCAATCTCGGCAACCATCAGAAGGCCTAAGGACCGCCACTTTGCTGTGGCATCAATCTGCAAGGCCAAGATCTTTCTGGAGTTTTTTGGAAAGCTTACCCGCAACGATTTCGTGGGCTGCCGAAATGTATGCTTTCAGATCATCGTCCGAAATACTGCTGTCGTCTTCCCGCTGAACCCACTTGGCCCGCGCAAGATACGGAGCGGGAATGATGCCATCCTGCTGTATCAGCAGTGAGTAGGAAAGGTCCGAACACTTGAAGCTGAATTTCTCGTGTGTACCTTCGCCCCAGCCGGAGCAAATGGCGAATATCTTGCCACCAACTTTCCAAACGGACGCATTGCCCCACTGGATCACGTTCGAGGTTGCGGGAAGTGTTTTGCAGTAAGCGTCGAATTCGTTCCGGTTCATGAGAACTGACTATCACTAAGAGTAAAAACAAATGCGGAGGAAGTGATAGCCCATGGAGGAAAGGCGAAAAAGGGGAATCAGAACAAGGGTTCGTGTTGTTGATATGATGTCGGGCGGCGAAGGTCAGAGCCGGCCTTGGTAAAGAGCGAGCCGCTCCCCACATACTTGAGAGGCGGTTTTTGCAACAACGGTCACTCACCGCCCTGACCTCTTAGCCAATTGACGTTGCAGCCAGCTTGTGTACGGCCATTGGAAAACAAAGCAAAAACAGCCGAATTCGGCAGTGTCCTTGAATCAATTTTAACATATCTCCATATTTAATGATGAAGGGAGCAAGACGCTCCTGTCCGGGTGCCTTACGAAAAGGGTCCGGATGCAAGGTCGCTTCGACAAGGACTTTGAGGATGTCGCGCATGTCAGCGTTTTCTAGCCCGTTTATGCTCGGGTTTGATGATATCGAGCGTGTGCTTGATCGTGTGTCTAAGGCCGCAAATGACGGCTATCCGCCCTACAACATTGAACGGTTGCCGAAAACCGACAGTCAGGGCGATGTAATTAGAATTACGTTGGCTGTGGCCGGGTTTACCCGTGATCAGCTTGATGTCTCGGTGGAAGAAAGCCAGCTCGTTATCCGTGGCCGGCAGATTGACGATAAGACCCGTCAATATCTCCATCGCGGTATCGCGGCCCGCCAGTTTCAACGGGCATTTGTTCTCGCCGAGGGGATCGAAATACTCGGTGCAGACTTGAAAGATGGCTTGCTGTCCATCGACTTGGCACGACCGGAGCCGGAACGTGTCATAAGAAAAATAGAAATCTCCAGCGGTGAATGACTCTCGCTGCATAACCAAAATGGAGAAACACTGATGCACAACACGAATTCACCCTTCTGGGCTGACGACAACGACATCGCCGAAGTCATGACGGTCGACGAACTGAGCGAACTTGGTACGGGCGATGTGGCTTACATCAAGCCGGTGAAAGCCGGTGACTTGAAAGAAATGTTCCCGGACGTTCCGCCGTTAGAGGATGATTTGACGCTCTATGCGCTCCTCAATGCAGATGGAACGCCGATCCTCTTGGCTGACAGCCGCGCTGCGGCACTTGCCAACGCCTTTGAGCAGGAACTCGAAATGGTCTCGTTGAACTGAGGCCTGTTGGACGTCACGTCCTGATCAAGAAAAACCCGGGAGCTTGCTTCCGGGTTTTTCTTGTCAGTTAAGCACCTTGTCCGCATCCTTCGCCGCATGAGATCCGTCACCGGCTGCAGGAGGCTTATTTGGTTGACGCGTGAACTCCGGCTGGAGTGTCGCCTTTCCCGGAGGTTTGCGCCAGGGCTCGCTCTTGTACCAGGACACGACATAGGCGACGGCTATGAGGGCGGCGAACCCAAGAAGATTGGAAAGGATCTGTGGTATCCATTCGCCCCGGCCCCAGACCATATCGCGCAGGATCGCAGCCGCTTGAGCGACAACGAGGCTAGCCATGAAGACGGCGAGGGACTGCTGTCCGACTTTTTGGACGACCCGCACAAATCCGCCCCAAAGTTTGCCATGACCCAGAAGATATTTGCCATGTTCGCCGGCCGCCGCCCAGGCAAGATAGGCAAGTGCCAGGAAATGAATATACCGCAGCACGCCGAATTCAGTCTTGATCCAGAGCGGCTTGATGAATTCACGGACTTCCCGCGCCCACACCCAGTTAAGGTGCGCTTCGCCATAGACGCGGAAATACGCGAAGGGCACCGTTGCCAGTACAATCACCGTGCATAAGATCAGCAGCTTTGAATTCACCGGAGGGGCCGGTATCCAGCCGCGCATGAATGCAAAGCCAGTAAAGAACAGAAGTTGCCAGGCAAATGGGTTGAAGAACCATTCCCGATCAGACCAAGGTTCCGCTGGCAGGCTCAAGATGTCGAACTGCGACGCCAGCCATAAACTGATCGAAACTGCAAAAGCGGCCTTCACCGAAATCCGCGATGCCAACATGATCACCGGGATAAGCGCCAGGATCACGATATACATGGGCAGGATATCGAAGTAGTTCGGCACCCACGTCAGTGTCATGATGCCGGGCAATGCGACGGCTGTGTTGTTAAACAGATGCCACAGGTTTAAGGAAACAACATAGTCCTGGGTGAGGTCGCAGCAGCTCTGTAAATAGCCGCTTTCGTGCACCATCACCAAGCCAACCGCAATTACCAGCAGCTGACCGATATGCGCCCAATAGACTTGCCACATCCTGTGCAGAATGCGGGCAGCGCCGATCCCCAGGCCGTGCAGATCGAAGATCTTGCCGAACGCGAGTGCCGATGCCATCCCGGAGCAGAATACGAACATTTCCGTCGCATCGGAAAAGCCGAATCTCGCCGGAATCCAAAGCGTCCACCAATTCCAGGGAACATGGGCAATATAGATGATGAACATCCCGATCCCGCGGAAAAAGTCGAGCCGCGGGTCCCGGGGGCGTTTGGTATGAGGCTGGGAAGTCACGTTTGTCACATGGCAAGTGTAAATGAAATCGTCCGCCGGATCACCGGTGAACCGTCAGTAGCTGTTCGTTGCACGCAGACTATCGGCCTGCATCACCTTTTCTGCGCGCCGCATTTTCTGGCAAGTTTCAAGGCGTTGTTCCGCGAACCGATCGAGCGCACCGCGTTTGCGGGACCGGTCCTTGATAAGGGTCTCAGCTTCTACAGACAATCCGGCACGTAAGGCGGCATCAATTGTTATCCGCTCAAAAACATCGCGCTGGGCGTGCGACCCGCCAATCCGGGGCATGTTGCTTCTGGCGGATGTGAGCAGTGTAAACGCTGAGGCGTAGTTGCCTTTTCTATACTGTTCCAGGCCGAGCCCAGCGGGCAGACCAGCTTCCGATGACACGTGCCCGATGTCAGTTTCCCGGTCAGCGCGCTGCTTGAGACCAGCGATGAGCCGGTCGGCGCCCATGCGGCGGCCCCCGTTCAACAGGGCCATCAAATAATGCAGGTCCGCAAAAACGTTGCAGCCATCTTCGGCGCGTTTGTCGGAAATCAGCGCAAGCTCATCCCAGCGGCTGCCGATGTCGATCCCCTCCAGCTCAAGGCGTACCAGCAGCGAAGCGGCGTTCGAAATGTCGCGATAGTCGTCTGTCTTGTCTTTCCGAATGTCGCGGTCATACAGCATCAAGGCTTTGTCTGCCTGACCCTGATCGAGATACATGAGGGCCAGATGCCACCAAACGTGATAGCCGAAGTTGTTGCAATGCGCCCAGCCGTCCGGATGGTTTTCGAGCCAGCCGGCGCCCTCTTCGGTGCGGCCTGTCATGTCGTGAACATGCGCGACAGCGTGAAGTCCCCATGCATCGTCGCGGGCGTGTTCGAGACCGAGCCGGCCGGCAGCTTCAGCGAGCCGGTATTCGCCCGTTTCTTCAAGCGAAAACGCGCGGCAACCAAGAACGTAGCCATATGCAGGATTTTGCGGGTCATAGGCATCGAAAACGCCGTCGATTGAGGACCGCATCCCCGTGGCATCGCCGAGCACAAACCGGATTGCATGCACGAGTTTCAAGAGCAGCGCATCGCGCGGCGCCTTCGAAAGGGCGGCATCCAGGAGATCTGCGGATCGGCTCGGGAATCCGTTGAGCCAGGCAGCCAACGCTTCAATGACCGCGGTTTCGCGCTCGGTTACGGAACTATTTGCAGCAGACGATCGGGCAATCGATAGGCATTCCCGCGCAGTCTCAACCAATTCCTTTCGGCCGAGCAGGAGACAAAACAGTCCGCGTGTCGCATGGCCGAGAGCAAAATTGGGCTCTTCGGTCAAGCAGGTTTCCAAATGGGCGGGCGTTGTCTTGCCATGGGCCAGAAACGCCAGAACCGCCTTGTCCCATGCTTCTGCGGCTGCAAGGCTGGTCAAGGTGAGATCGTATCCAAATTGATCGCTAAGACGCATGCTGAGCCTTTGTTGCTGTTCCGTTGAACGCGCTGACGTTTGCAAGAAAACGTGGCAGCACTGAGCCTCAACGAGGTTGACCGCTATTGAACCCAAGATCCGCAGCTGTGTCCTGAACTGCAAAACACAAAATGGTGTTGGCGGCGTGTTGCCACGGCGGGGCTTTCCTTGCGCGTTTTTGGGAGATAGTGAGTGTGTGCTCGGTTTTGACCGAGTGTCCTTAAGTTTAAAGAGATAGCGACTATGGCCGTGTCACTGAAAAGTCCTCAAACTGCGATTGCAGTCATCGCGTTTGGCATCATCGGGCTGATATCGATCGGCGCATATGCAGCTGCGGGTCCCCGCCAAGGCATGGCTGTCCTGATTGGCGGGCTTGCTGGCATTTCGCTGTATCATGCGAGCTTCGGGTTTACCGCTGCTTGGCGGCGCATTGTGACGGAGAAACGGGGCGGCGGTTTGCGGGCGCAGTTCGTCCTCATTCTGCTGACAAGCGCTGTTTCCTTTCCGTTGATCGCGTGGGGCGATACCCTTGGATGGCCGGCGGGCGGTTTCGTCTTTCCGTTCGGCGTCGCTGCCGCCATCGGAGCTTTCATGTTTGGCGCAGGTATGCAGCTTGGAGGTGGCTGCGGGTCGGGGACACTCTTCACTGCGGGCGGTGGATCGACGCGTATGATGATCACGTTGGCCGCCTTTATTCTCGGGTCCGTGTTTGCAACCGCGCATCTCCATTTGTGGGGGCAATTGCCAAAATTGCAGCCGGTTTCGCTGATCCGTGAGTTTGGTCCGCAAGGGGCGTTCTTGCTGACCGCTTTGGTACTCGGGTTTATTGCACTTCTGACTGTCTGGCTGGAGCGGCGCGCCCACGGCGAGATCGCACCTGCACGCAAAACTGAATCTGTTCTGCAAGGCCCGTGGTCTCCGATGCTCGGTGCGGTGATGCTAGCGGTTGTTGGAATCGCAACCTTTATCGTGGTTGGCCGGCCATGGGGCATTACATCCGCCTTCGCCCTTTGGGGCGCGAAGGCATTTCATTTCATCGGGATTCCGGTGGAAACCTGGCCGTATTGGACCTGGCAGAAAGGCGCGCTTGAAAACAGTGTCTTGAGAGACACGACATCGGTCATGAATTTTGGGATCATTTTTGGCGCGATGGCCGCGGCCGCGCTGGCTGGAAAATATGCGCCGCTTTGGAAGCTGACCCGCCGCGACGTCTTGACGGCGATCGCCGGCGGTTTGTTGATGGGATATGGGGCCAGGCTCGCCTATGGCTGCAATATTGGAGCCTATCTTGGCGGGCTGGTATCTGGCTCACTGCACGGTTGGCTTTGGCTGCTGTTCGGATTTATGGGGTCGATGGTCGGGGTCCGATTGCGCCTGAAACTCGGCATGGGCTGATTGGAGCACCACGTAACTCACACCCGATTGTGAGACGTGTGTGAAAGAGCCACTCGCTATTGTGCGCGCTACTCGATGTTTTCCAGTGGAGGATTAGCTTTTGCGTTATGTGTTTCCAATCCTGCTGACGGTTTTCCTGGGACTTGGTCCCGTTCAAGCTGACAGTAATGCGCCTCGTGAGGGATGGCAGGTCCGATCGACATCCCTGTCCTACCAGGAGCTGGTTGACGGCCTCAAAGCAGCAGTGAAAGAGGCCGGCATGCTGCTCGTCACACAAGCAAGCGCCTCAGCCGGTGCAAAGGGTAGGGGGCTGACAATCCCGGGCAATCGTGTTCTCGGCGTTTATCGGAACGACTATGCGGTACGAATGCTGGAGGCGTCCGTCGCTGCCGGCATTGAGGCCCCAATCCGGTTTTATGTGACCGAGAATTCGAACAAGACTGCAACCCTATCCTGGAAAACGCCGAGTTTTGTCTTCGCGCCATACATGGATGAGGGCGGCGAAAAACTGGCTGGCTTGGCAGCAGAGCTTGATGGCGTCTTCCAAAGCATTGCTGACGCGGCTGTTGCTCCTCAGTAACGGTCTGTGGATTTGCGTGTTTGGAAGGCATGCATGACCAGTTTTTGTGCTTGTCATACTGCTGATTCTCAAGAACAATCTCCTTGTCTTCAACGTTAGAAAGGAGGTGTGCCCATGTCTAGTGAGTATCGGAATTTGGCCCTTGTATCTGGGCGGGATGGAACGGTGCTGGAGCAGCCTCTGGTATCGAACGGTTTCGCCGGGATGTAATCCGGAACAAAGGTCAAACGATCTCATGGGAGGGCCGCTCAGCGGCCCTCTTTTGATTCCGGAGGGATCAAATCAAGCCAACCGCCTTGCGCACATCTTCATCGCGCAAAGAGCAGTCGATACCGCGATAGGTATCTCCCGCCTGAGTACAGAGCCAACAGATTGTTTCGCCAACCCATTCGGCAGGGATGTGCACGGACGGATCAAGCTGGCTGACCGGATTGATCCCTGATGCTTTGATATCGACCTGCATTTGTGTGGCAACGGTCCCTGGGCTCAGGCCCACCACGCGGACACCCTTTTCGCCAAATTCCTTGTCGCTGCATCGGGTCAGCGAGAGTGCGGCGGCCTTGGACGAGCAGTATTGGCTCCAGCCCTCCAATGCGCTGACAGCGGCGCCGGAGCTTATGTTGACAATTGTGCCGGAACCTTTTGCGAGCATATGCGGCGCGACAGCGCGAATGCCGTGGTAGACGCCTTTCACATTGATATCGATCACCTGACCCCAGGCCTCCGGATCGGAGCGTTCGATACGGCTGATTGGCTCAATAACACCAGCATTGTTCACCAGAATATCGATCCCACCAAATGTGTCGATCGCGGTTTGAACGGCTTTTTCAACATCGGCGTAGTTCGCAACGTCGCAGGTTACTGCAATCGCCTCACCGCCATCGGAGCAGATATCTTCCGCGATTTTTGTAATGTTGCCGCTGGACCGCGCTGCAAGAACAACTTTGGCACCGTATTTCGCAAGGCTGCGGGCACCGGCCTCACCAATCCCGCGGCTCGCGCCGGTTACAAGGGCAACTTTGCCTTTCAGATCGAACATTCAAGAACCTCATTTTTTATCGCCGATACCGGCAGGTTTTGTTGAAGCAGACCCTACTGCGCGGCGCGCGCGGAATAAACCGTCTCGCATCATGGATGCCGTGCAAAATCTTCATCAGTTGGGAAAATCCAATGTTACACCAGTCACTCAATTGACATTTCATCTGCGCTCTTGTCGGGTGAAAATGTGTTTTTTGAATAGGTTGGCGGGCTGAAGGAATGGCAGAAAAATCGGATCTGCAATCGCGATTGCGTCAACTGTATTTTGGCCATTCAAACAGCGCGCGGATCTTTCGCTATGTTCTGTTGGCCTTCGATATCATCACGATTGCGTATTTCATCGTGTCTGCGATCGCCGATCCGGACCGACATCATCACGAAGTGGATTACGCTATAGCGGTGGTTCTCGCCCTGGACTTCGTGGCACGCCTGATTGCGGCGGGCTCTCGCTGGCGATACCTGGCAAGCTTTACGTCCTTGGCCGATGTCGTGGTGGTGATCTCGCTGATCATCCCGGCGTTTTTTGAGAATTTCGCCTTTCTCAGGGTCATTCGCATGTTGCGTTTGCTGCGGTCCTACCACCTCTTGAAGGAGCTGCGCGACACGTCGAAATGGTTCCGCCGCAATGAAGAAATCCTCCAGTCGACAGTCAACTTGTTTGTTTTCATTTTCGTAATCACAGCGATCGTTTTTGTGCTGGAGCACGATCGGAACGAGAACATCAACAACTATCTTGATGCGCTCTACTTTACCGTGACAACGCTGACGACAACGGGGTTCGGCGACATCACCATGACCGATACGGTCGGACGCCTGCTGACGGTCCTGATCATGATTTTCGGTGTCGCTTTGTTTTTGCGGCTCGTCCAGACCATTTTCCGTCCCTCGAAAGTCAATCTGCCGTGTCCCGATTGCGGGTTGAACCGTCATGACCCGGACGCTGTGCATTGCAAGCACTGCGGACGCATGCTCAACATCCCGACGGAAGGAACCTGGGACTAGGCCGTGTGGACGAATTGGCGATGCATTTCGCCGGGATTTGCGCTGGAATTGAGCAATGCAAACACGGCCCAGAGGGTGAGACAAGTGCCGACGATCTGGCACCGCCGGTCCCTTGACCGTATATCGATACGCTCTGCAGGACCGTCGCCGCCATATCTTGGCACTTGTCTCACGAAATACGTCTCCAACTCGTCCACACGGCCTAGGTCTCCGCAATCGCGCGCTTGTGATCCGTCAGGTGCTGGAAATCTGCGGGCGTTGGGTCACTCTCCAATTGGCAATGACCAATATCGCCGGGAGCGCACGCATGACGCAAAAACGAAACTGGGCCCTTGGCCTTGCAGTCGCCGCAGCCATGAGCCCATCTGCTTTTGCCTCAGAGACGAGCTGCGGCGGCGAAACACCCTGCACGTTGAGTGATGGTGCCTATTACGTTCACATGCCCGAAAAGCGCGACCCGTCAAAACCACTCGGTGCAATCCTTTATCTCCACGGGCATCGCGGCAAAGCAGTCAATGCGCTGAAAAACGAGAGCTTTAAGCGCATGGCAGATGACTTGGGTGTTGCTTTCGTCGCTGTTCAAGGCGTGAACGGAACCTGGTCCTTTCCGACAGCTCCGAGAAATCTCCGGGATGAACCGGTGTTTTTCGACAGCGTCCTAGACGATTTGTCGGAGCGTTTTGGAGTTGATCGGAAGCGCACCATGCTCACCGGCTTTTCCTCCGGCGGTTTCATGACCTGGTATTTGGCCTGCGAACAATCGGAGCGATTTTCAGGCTATGCGCCAATTGCTGGCGCCTTCTGGGAGCCGCTTCCGAAAGACTGCCCAACAGATGCCCCGTACCTGTTTCATGTCCATGGCACCACCGACACTGTTGTTCCCCTGGAAGGGCGTTGGCTCGGCGGCGGGCAATGGAAACAGGGGGATGTTTTTGAAAGTTTCGATATCTGGCGCAAACAGACTGGCCTGTCCGAGACCGCACCGGAGACCCTGACAGACGGAACCTTGTCTTGCGAAAGATGGAAGCCAGTCACCGGACTGCTGGAGTTGTGTCTTCATGATGGCGGCCACAGTGTGCGTGCGGAGTGGATTGAGCGTGCCTGGTCGCTCTTGTCAGACATGCGCGGGTGGGAAAGCTAAGGTGAGCTGATCGCATCACTTTGCGGTGACGGGAAATTGAGACAAAGCGATCTGATGACAAGACCACCGGAGTTGACGGCGGCATGCCTCTCATGTCCTTTTCGCGGAAGTATCAGCAACAGGGTGATCCGTGCAGCAAACCGTTCCATCGAAGGGAGCACTTTCAGGGCTCCTTGTCCTTGATCTTTCCCGAATTCTAGCAGGACCGACCTGCACCCAAATCCTGGGTGATCTTGGGGCAGAAGTCATCAAAATCGAACGGCCGGGCCGGGGCGACGATACCCGGGGATGGGGCCCCCCGTTCCTGAAAAATGCGGATGGCGAAGAAACCGACGAGAGCGCCTACTATCTCTCTTCCAACCGCAACAAGGAGTCGGTGGCCGTAGATCTGGCAAGCGAGGAAGGTCAGAGTCTGATACGGAGGCTGGCTGCAAAGGCCGATATTCTGGTCGAGAATTTTAAGGTCGGCGATCTCAAGCGGCGTGGACTCGACTACGAGACCCTGAAGGCGATCAACCCAAAACTGATCTACTGCTCGATATCCGGGTTTGGTCAGACCGGGCCTTACTCACATCGTGCCGGCTATGACTTTCTGATCCAGGGCATGGGCGGGATCATGTCGCTCACCGGCTTTGACGATGAGGATGGTGGAACGCAAACCAAGTGCGGCGTTGGAATCGCAGATGTTATGTGCGGCATGTATGCGATCGTGTCGACACTCGCCGCAGTTCATCACCGGCATCAGACCGGCGAGGGGCAATACATCGACATCTCGCTGTTGGATGCTCAGGTGTCCTGGCTCATCAATCAGGGTGTTGCGCATCTGGTGTCCGGAGAAATTCCCGGGCGGCTCGGCAACGGGCACCCCACCATTGTGCCCTATGAGACGTTTCCGGGTGCCGATGGCCCGTTCATTCTCGCGGTTGGAAACGACGGTCAGTTTCAGAAGTTTTGTGATGTTGCCGGTAGACCGGACCTGGCCACAGATCCGCTCTTTTCAAAAAACGCCGACCGGGTTCGAAACCGGAAGACACTGGTGCCAAAAATCCGGCGTCTGACAATCGAACGCGACGCTGCGGATTGGATACGGGATCTTGAAGCGGCTGGTGTGCCCTGCGGCCCGGTGAACGATCTGGGGCAGGTCTTTACAGATCCTCAGGTTCTGGCACGGGAGATGAAGATCACCTTGCCGCACCCGGTCAGCGGATCGGTGGATCTGATTGGATCTCCAATCAAAATGGAGAAGACGCCGATAGACTACCGCAAAGCTCCACCGACGCTTGGTGCGGATACGCAAGATGTATTGCAAAGGCATTTGGAATTGAGTGACAGCGAGATCGCAGAGCTGGTAGAGCGCGGCATCCTTGATCTTGGCAAAGCCACACCGGCAAAAGGAAACTAAGTAACCATGACCACCGGCGCTAATATCATTGCACAAAAGCTTCACGGTGCAGGTTGCCGTCATGCCTTCGGAATTCCTGGAGGCGAGGTGCTGGCACTGATGCAGGCGCTTGATGAAGCAGGTATGAAGTTCGTGTTGGTGAAGCACGAAAATGCCGGTGGGTTCATGGCGGAAGGCGGCTGGCATGCCGACGGCGCACCAGGAGTGCTCCTCGCCACACTTGGGCCGGGAGCCGCGAATGCCATCAATGTCGTCGCCAATGCCTGGCAGGATCGCGTGCCGCTGATCTTTCTGACCGGCTGCGTCGATCAAGCCGAGGCGGAAAGCTACACGCACCAGGTCTTTGATCATCAGCAGCTGTTGCGCCCGATCGTGAAAGCTAGCTTTTCCGCACGCCTCGGTGCGCTTGATGTGATGATGGAAAAGGCTTTGGCGATCGCGCTCGACGGTCAGCCGGGGCCGGTTCATATCGACGTCCCGATCAAGGTGGCTGAAACGGTCACGTCGGAAGCGTGGTCTTCAAACTTCCGCTCAAGCCCGGCCGCGTCCGCACCTGCGCCCGGTTCCGATTTGGACACCGCACTTGAGTTGTTTGCACAGGCGGAGCGACCCATCGCCATTGCCGGGGTGGATGCTGTGAATGAGGGCGCTTCGCAAGCTATTGCCGAGTTTTGCCGCACCTACAAAATCCCGCTCGTAACAAGCTACAAGGGCAAGGGGCTTCTCGATGAGAGTGACCCGCTCGCGCTGGGCGGCGCGGGCCTGTCGCCAAAGGCTGACGGCCACCTTCTGCCGCTGATTAATCAAAGCGATTGCATCCTGTCGCTTGGCTATGACCCAATTGAAATGCGGATCAATTGGCGCAATCCCTGGCCGTCTGACGCGCCGGTGATTGATGTGACGCCGGTTTTGAGAACCCATGGCATGCATGAAGGTGCAGTAACGCTCCGCAGCGCCGTCGAACCTGCGCTAAACCTGCTGGGTGAAGCACGTGACACAACCGCTTCTTCTTGGTCAGGCGGTGAGCCGTCCGCAGTCCGCAAGGATCTTGCCGAGGCGTTCGCGCCGGAACAATCAGGCTGGGGCCCGGGCACAGCGTTTCACGTGCTACGAGATGTGATGCCTGAGAACACCGTTGCCACGGCCGACAGTGGCGCACACCGTATTTTGGTCAGCCAGATCTGGCGCTGCTCTGGTCCAAGGCAGATGCTCCAGTCGTCCGCCTTGTGCACCATGGGCTGTGCCGTTCCGTTGGCGATGGGCCATCGGTTGGTAGACCAGACGGCGCCGGTGATCGCGTTTGTCGGCGATGCCGGGCTTGAGATGTGCCTTGGTGAACTCTCTACGCTTCGGGACCTGAAAATCCCGGTCATCATCTGTGTTCTGGTGGACACCAGCCTTGCGCTCATCGAACTCAAGCAGCGCAACAGCCAGCGGCCGAATGTCGGCGTCGACTTTGGTGAAACCGACTTTCCGGCTATCGCGGCGGCCTACGGAGGTTATGGCGTTTGGGTCGAGAGTGCAGAAGTTCTAAGGCAGGAAGCAGAGGCGGCGCTGGACCGGGATGGCTTCACACTGCTTGCGTGCCGCATCGCGCAACGATCCTATGACGGTGCTTTTTAGGCACGCAACCTAACTTTTTAGACAACGAACGGATACTGGACCTTCCTAGGTGGGGTGGCTATGTTGCACCTGCGAAAAGAATAAAGTCCCGACAAGGGATTGGGAGGAGAGCCAATGAGGATCTGCCGAACCAAGGCGGATATGCGTGCCCTCGTGCGCGCCTGGAGACAGAGCGGAGAAACCACCGCTGTTGTTCCGACAATGGGATATCTGCACGACGGTCATTTGTCGCTGGTTCGCAAGGCAAAAACCGTGGCGGACCGTGTTGTCACGACGATCTTCGTCAATCCGACCCAATTCGGTCCGAATGAGGATCTGGCGACCTACCCAAGGGACGAAGACCGCGACCTCGCACTTCTGCGCGCGGAAGCCGTGGACGCTGTGTTTATGCCGAGCGTCGATGAAATGTACGACGCAGGTGGAGACACTTTTGTCGAAGTGCCTGGTCTGTCGGCCATCTTGCAGGGTTCATTGAGGCCCGGACACTTTCGGGGTGTTTCAACGGTCGTGACCAAACTCTTCAATATCGTGACGCCGGATATCGCCGTCTTCGGTGAAAAGGACTACCAGCAGCTGACCCTGATCAAACAGATGGTGCGGGATCTCGATGCGCCCATAGAGATACTTGGTCATCCAACGGTGCGGGAAGCCGATGGCCTGGCCATGTCTTCGCGGAATGTGCGTTTGACGGACGGCCAGCGTACCGAAGCGGTCGCCTTGAGCCGGTCCCTGGATCAGGCCGAGCAGCTTGCAAAGACCGCACCGCGAATTGATGACCTTGTAGCGGCCGTTAGCAGCGTCCTCTCGGACGCGCCATCCGGACAAATTGAAAGCATCGACATCCGCGATGCCGAAACCCTTGCCGAGCTGAGCGGCACGCTGGACAGGCCTGCCGTTATTCTTCTTGCCGTCCGCTTCGGATCCGTCCTTTTGATCGATCAACGCGTTGTCAGACAAGCTGTGTAATCCAGCCATCCGGCGTAACTCCTAAGGAGCTCAGACCATGAGCGCTCAAAAACAAATCCGCCGCATCACCGCACCGCAGATCGCCAAACGCAAGGGCGTGGAGCCGATCGTCTCTTTGACCTCCTACCACGCACATACGGCGGCGATTGTCGACAAATACGCGGACTTCATTCTGGTCGGCGACAGTCTGGGCATGGTCATGCATGGCATGGAGTCCACCGTTGGTGTTTCGCTCGACCTGATGATCATGCACGGCAGGGCAGTTGTTCGCGGAACACAGCGCGCGCTGGTCGTTGTCGATATGCCTTTCGGCACCTACGAGGAGAGCCCGGCCGAGGCGTTTCGCAATGCGGCTCGAGTGATGAAAGAAACCCAGTGCGGTGCCGTCAAGCTGGAGGGCGGGCGGCGCATGGCTGAAACGATCCGCTTTCTGACCGAGCGCGGCATCCCGGTCATGGCGCATATCGGGCTAACACCTCAATCGGTGAACGTCATGGGTGGGTTCAAGACACAAGGGCGCGAAGAAGAAACCTGGTCGATCCATGAAGAAGACGCCAAAGTGGTGGCCGAGGCCGGTGCCTTTGCGCTCGTCCTGGAAGGCATGGTCGAACCGCTCGCAGCGAAGATCACAAAGCAGATCCCGATACCAACCATCGGCATTGGTGCCTCGGCCGAATGCGACGGACAGATCCTGGTTCTTGAAGACATGCTGGGTCTCAATCCCACGCCGCCGAAATTCGTCAAGGTCTATGGCAATCTGGGTGGCCAGATCGAAGCGGCTGTGAAATCCTATGCCGATGAGGTGAAAGACCGCAGCTTCCCGGCCGAAGATCAGGTCTACCGCTGAGCCGGCTCCGCTTTTCAAATAAACGCCCGATTTCCGGCTGCACTGCTCTAAGCTTCGTCTTATGGTGCCGGAATGCTGAAGATTAGTCCTAGTTTCGATACACTTTACGAGGCGCTCTTGAACCGGGATCCGTCCTATGACGGGCGGGCGTTTGTTTGCGTTGCCTCGACAGGGATCTTCTGCCGGTTGACCTGTCCGGCCCGCAAACCCAAGCGGGAAAACTGCACATTTCATGAGACCGTTGCAGAATGCATCGATACCGGTTTCCGGCCCTGTAAGCGGTGCAAGCCGACGACACCGGAGGCGAGCGCCGATCCAGTCATAAAGGCATTGATACCGGAACTTGAAAGACGGCCGGCCTATCGCTGGGGCGAACCGGATTTGCGCCGGATGGGGCTAGACCCGTCGACTGTACGCAGGTCATTCAAGAGGCAATTCGGCATGACTTTCCTGGAAATGGCGCGTCAGCGGCGTCTTCAGGAAGGGTTTTCGGCCTTGGCGGATGGCGGCAAGGTGATTGAGGCGCAGGTCTCGGCCGGATTTGACTCTGCCAGCGCGTTCCGGGAGGCCTTTGCAAAGATCTTGGGTCAGGCGCCCGGCATGTTTTCGACGGATCCTCTACTGAAAACTGACTGGGTATCGACGCCACTCGGGCCCATGATCGCGATTGCGGATCACTCCCAACTGCATCTCTTGGAGTTTTTGGACCGAAAGGCCTTGCCATCGGAAGTCAAGAAACTGCAGCGCAATGCCAACGGCAGTCTTGGATTTGGCCGGACGAAAATCATCGACCAGATCCAGGATGAGTTGACGGGTTTTTTTGAGGGCAGGAAAGCAGTGTTCGAGACCCCCTTGGCGCTGCACGGCACGCCCTTCACCCGGGATGTCTGGCGCGAACTCTTGAAAATTCCGGCAGGTGGTGTTCGCAGCTATTCGGATGTGGCAAAGGCCCTTGGTCGGCCGGAGGCGGTGCGGGCCGTTGCGCGCGCAAACGGCGCCAATCAGATCGCCGTCGTCATTCCTTGCCACCGGGTCATGGGCGCCGACGGATCCCTCACGGGCTATGGTGGAGGTCTCTGGCGCAAACAAAAACTGATCGAGCTGGAACGCAGCTATCAGGCCGCAGGTTCATAGCAGGGCATTTATCTGCGTGGGACCGGGGACAAAGTCCGTACCTGAGACCATGTGCTCAAGCAGCCAAAGGCTTTAGCGTAGGGATAAGAAATGGCGGAGAGAGAGGGATTCGAACCCTCGGAACGCTTGCGCGCTCAACGGTTTTCGAGACCGCCCCGTTCGACCACTCCGGCACCTCTCCGCGATGCATATCGACAAACGGGTCTTAAGCGGCGCGGAACATAGACAAACCTGCCCATGCCCGCAAGTCCCGATTTCGAAGTTCCCATTTCTGAGTTTCTGCCCGCTAGTCTGGTACAGGCACGGCGAAGCCAATTGCGGCTGGTTTGCGCAATATTGCCGTTTTGTATCTTCAATATTAAATCTGAGTCATCTGCTGGTTGTTCCCTTGTCGATAGGAAGGTCTGGTATCAACTCCTAACAAAGACAAGGACACATCAGTCGCTAGCGGTTACCTACCGGCCATGTCCGGCGTCTTATTTTAGAGCACAGGACGCGGACATGGATTCGGAAACCAAAATATCGAGCGAAAGCGACGTTCAATACAGCACGCCACATGTATACTTCTTCGTACCTTATAACGTGGACGATGACGGGGGCGATGATGAGCTCGGCGCTATCCTAAGGCTCGGCGAGGCGTCCGATCTTGAATACGATTGCACGTCCAGTGAACTCGCAGCTTACTACCCGCAGCAGCACATAAGTGACGCTGGCGACAGCGATACTGCGGTCGACCAGGCGGCTGGTGTGAGCGACAGTGAAACACTGAAAGGCATCTTACTGTCCTGCGATGGACGGATCCTCGTTAAGGCTGGCGAGAAGATGTACATTGAGACCGGAGCCTATAATCAGGCGGTCAATGGGAACTACGAGCTTGATGCAACAGGTTCCTATACGACCGCAGCAGCAGGGACGGTTTCCATTTCCTCAACTGGCAGCGATGTGCAGATCGCGAGCGCGGATGGCAAGGACATATACATCACAGCCGGCAAGACGAGTTCCGGATCAGCAAACGGGACGATCTACGAAAGCTCGCAGGACCATTACAAGGTCATCGGCGGTCACCAGTATGAGAAAAGTACGGCGAAGGACACTTATGTGACCGGCGTATCGAACAATTTCTTTTTTGGGGCAACGTCTACAGTCCAGGTCGATGCAGACTTCACTTTGCTTGCTGGCGGATCTTGTATGGTCAAGCCTATCCTCAACGTCGTTTTGACGGGCATCCAGTATGAAGTAATTGGCAAACTGTTTGAGCTGAAGGGCAGTGCAACGGACATAAAAGAAAGCTGGTTTGGCGTTGCCGGTCTGTCGACCAAGGTGAACGAACTTGAGGCTGAAATTTATGCGACAGACGTCACCGTAAGCCAAACGACAGTTCAAGCGCGCGACAACCTGGCAGCAGTTGCAATACTCGAGAGTAAGGTGCGTCAGTTGGAGGCGGAAATGGGAGGAGCCCGTGCGGCAGTTCGAGACATGGATGTACATATGTAGGTAGTCGACCACCGTGCATCCTTTGGTGCGGGAGATTTGGATTAGCGGCGCGCGGTGCTTTTGCGGTCAACTCCAATGCGTGTTTCAATTCCAAGAAAAGATTGACATGCCGATGCCGATACATATATTGCGCGCTGTTCGAAGTGCCGGGGTCTGCTCAGACTCCGGCCTTCGTGTTGGGCCGGGCCCGCAGGAATGCGCTTTACTCAAGCCGCTCTAATGACCTGCCAAAGACCGAAAGCAGATGTTTGCTGCTTCGGCGCCTTTGTTCAACGCGGTTTCCGCGACTAGCGTAAGCGAGTTGTAGGATTTTAAAAACGAAAAGAAGGACGTGCGAGACATGTTCGCAGTGATCAAAACTGGTGGCAAACAGTATAAAGTTGCCGCTGACGACCTGCTCCGGGTCGAAAAACTCGATGCCGAAGCTGGCAGCACCGTAACTTTCGACGAAGTGCTGATGGTCGGCAACGACACTGACACCACAGTTGGCGCTCCGACCGTTGAAGGTGCCAGCGTTGTTGCAGAAGTGGTCGATCAGGGCCGCAACCGCAAAGTTATCATTTTCAAAAAGCGCCGGCGTCAGAATTCCCGCCGCCGCAATGGCCATCGTCAGGCGTTCACCCTCGTTAAGGTGACCGACATCCTGACCGGTGGTGCAAAACCGGCCAAGAAGGCTGCGCCGAAAGCGGCTGCGCCGAAGGCTGAAGCCAAGGAAGACGCACCGGCTGCAGACGCTGGCGCGGACGACCTGAAGAAACTGGACGGCGCTGGCCCGGCTGCTGTGAAGAAACTGAACGAAGCTGGCATCACCACCTTCGCTCAGATCGCAGCCATGAGCGCTGATCACATCGCTCGCGTTGAAGAAGAGACCGGCCTGAAGGGCAAGTTCGAACGCGGTAACTGGGTTGAGCAGGCGAAAGAACTGGCTGGCAACTGAGCTGCAGTTTCTTAAGACCTGACATTTAAGTATTCGAAGAACGAGGAGTTCTAACGATGGCACATAAAAAGGCAGGCGGTTCATCCCGCAACGGCCGCGACTCAGCTGGCCGCCGTCTCGGCATCAAAAAGTACGGTGGCGAAGCCGTAATCCCGGGCAACATCATTGCTCGTCAACGTGGCACAACCTGGCATCCTGGCACCGGCGTAGGCATGGGCAAGGACCACACCATTTTTGCGACCGTTGAAGGCAAAGTTGAGTTTCAGGCGAAAGCCAACAAACGAACTTTCATCAATGTGGTCCCAGTGGCGGAAGCTGCGGAGTAAAGCCGACGTGACGTTTCGAAGCGCCGGTGTCCCATCCAGACCCCGGCAATTCGAGACAGGTCAGCATCAAAGACCAGTCAAAGATCCAAGGGGAAGATGGGGCACCATCTTTCCCTTGATTTGTTTTGGCTGGAGGAAAAAATGGTTGTTGAAAGCGATGGTCTGTTAGACGAAAGCAGTTTGTACGCGGCCCCGTTGCCGCAGGAAGCGGTTCATGTGCGGCTCGACACGCCGCGTGTGGACGATTTGGCTGATTTGGTGTTCCTGGCGAACAACAAACAGGTGGCGGCAAACCTGTCCACCATGCCGCATCCTTTCACGGCGCAAGATGGCCGCGCGCTGATCGAAAAGGCTGAGCGCAACCGTCCGCTGAACGCCGGGTTTGCGATCCGGTTGAAAAGCACGGGCCGCCTCATCGGTCTGACCCGCTACGCCAATGTCGAGCCGGATGGTCCTCTGCATGTTGGTTATTGGCTCGGCGAACCCTTCTGGGGACGGGGCTATGCAACCGAAGCGGTCCATGCGCTTGTTGATCATGCCTTCACGCATACAGACGCTGAAGAATTGCAGGGCTCTTGCCGGGTGACCAACCCGGCTTCGCGCAGGGTTTTGATCAAATCGGGTTTCCAGTATCGCGATCAGTCGATGATCCGGTCGCTCGGGGCCGGCGGGTCTGTGCCGATCGAGCGGTACACGCTTGAAAAAGCCGTCTGGAAATCTCTGAAAGGATGGGGGCAAGGCCGATGATGACGTTGCCAGAATTGAAGTCGCGCCGTCTGGTTCTGCGGCCGCTGACCGCCGATGATGCTTCGGCAATTGCACAGCTTGGCGGTAAGGATTTTGAGATTGTCCGCTGGCTGAGCGGTGTATCCTGGCCGTTTGTGGAAGGCGAGACGGAAGCCTATCTGGAAACGGTTGTGGGGGTCGATCCGCTCACACATGAAGCAGCTTTCGCGATCACGCTGGGCGGTGTTTTCATCGGTGTTGTGAGCGTTATTGCGCCTGGTGATCTCGATGAACTGCCGAATGCGCCTTCAATCGGGTATTGGATCGGGCGAGCCTTCCAGGGTCATGGCTATGCTTCGGAAGCTGTTGAGACCGTTCTGGAGTGGGGTTTTGACGTTTACAAAACCGATGCGATTGGTGCCCGGGCATTTGAGGAGAACACCCGGTCCCGCGGCTTGTTGCGCAAGTTCGGGTTCAAGCCCTATGCCATGACCGAACGGTATGCAAAGGCGCTTGACCGGAAGGTTTCGAATGTCGTCGTCTGCCTGGAGCGGTCTGACTACGAAGCCAGACGGCAAGTGGCATGAGCCCGTCAGAGATCCGGACCCGGCGGCTGGTGCTCCGGCCGCCGCGAAGGGATGACCTGAATTCCTGCGCTGCACTTCTCGGAGACTACGAGGTCGTCAAGATGTTGTCCCGGGTGCCGTATCCGTATGATCTGGAGGGCGGACGGGCATTTCTTGACAGGGCGGCTGCGAGTTGGAAGGCACCGGAACAGACCGATGAACTGCCCTTTCATATTGACCATGATGGCCAAATGATCGGCGCGGTGGGTTTTCGGAAGTTGCAGGAAACGCCCCGGATCGGCTATTGGCTGGGACAGCCCTATTGGGGGCAAGGGTTTATGAGCGAAGCCGTTCTGGCTGCGCTTCAATGGCTTTTCCGGACAACGGATCACAACCGGGTTGTCAGCGAAGCCATGAAGACAAACGCCGCGTCCTTGGCGGTTATGAATAAAATGGGCTTTCGCCAGGTTGGAGAAAGGCTCTGTGACAGTGCCGCGCGCTCCGGCCCAGTGCCGGCCTTGCAAACCGAATTGATGCGCGCAGATTTTACGACCGGTCATTGATCGAAACAAAGATCAAGTCCTGGTCCAGGATGAAAAGAGAAGAAAATGAAATTCCTCGATCAGGCAAAGATCTACGTGCGATCAGGAAACGGCGGTGCGGGCTGTGTCTCCTTCCGCCGCGAGAAATATATTGAATACGGCGGACCGGATGGTGGCGACGGCGGCAAGGGCGGTGATGTCATTGTCGAATGCGTTGATGGCCTCAATACGCTGATCGACTATCGCTATCAACAGCACTTCAAAGCAGGAACGGGCATTCACGGGATGGGTAAGAACCGGACCGGAGCGCATGGCGACGATGTTGTTCTGAAAGTGCCTGTCGGGACGCAGATCCTGGAAGAAGATAACGAAACCATCATCGCCGATCTGACGGAAATCGGCCAAAAGGTCCACCTTATGAGGGGCGGCAATGGCGGTTTCGGCAACGCGCATTTCAAATCTTCGACAAACCAGGCGCCACGCCGCGCCAATCCGGGTCTTGAAGGCGAAGAGAAATGGATTTGGTTGCGGCTGAAGCTGATTGCGGATGCCGGTCTGGTTGGTCTCCCGAATGCAGGCAAATCCACCTTCCTGGCAACCGTATCGGCAGCGAAGCCCAAGATCGCAGATTATCCCTTTACAACCCTGCACCCGAACCTTGGAATCGTGCAGATCGACGGCAACAGCTTTGCCATGGCCGATATCCCTGGTCTGATTGAAGGTGCCCACGAAGGCACCGGCCTTGGTGACCGCTTTCTGGGTCACGTGGAGCGGACCCGCGTTCTCCTCCATCTGGTTGATGGATCGGGTGAAGAAGACCCTGGCGAGGCCTACAAGGTCGTCCGCGGAGAGCTGGAAGCCTATGGAGCTGGTCTGACGGATAAGCCCGAGATCGTGGCCTTGTCGAAATGCGATGCCTTGACCGAAGATCTGATCGCAGAAAAGTCGGCAAGCCTGGAGGCTGCCTGTGGTCAAAGACCCTTGATCCTGTCATCTGCCAGCGGTCTGAATGTTGACCGCGCCCTGCGGATGATTGTCCGGGCCATCGATCGCGACAAGGAAGAAGCTGCCAATCAGGTACCGTCTCCCGAGCAGGAGGGGTGGCATCCCTGATGTCGGCGCAGCGGATCCTCAAGACCCATAGCCGGATTGTGGTCAAGATCGGCTCGGCGCTGCTTGTTGGCAATGGAGCGCTTCGGAAAGACTGGCTGGAGGCTCTGGTCTCCGACGTGGTTGACCTGATGGATGCCGGCGCTGAGGTGCTTCTGGTGTCGTCTGGGTCTATCGCGCTTGGCCGTGGGATCCTTGGGTTGCCAAAAGGACCTCTCAAATTGGAAGAAAGCCAGGCAGCGGCAGCAACAGGCCAGATCGCATTGGCCAAAGCCTATGCCGAAGCGCTGGACGCGCACAATCGGCGCGCCGGGCAAATTCTCCTGACACTCGGAGATACGGAAGAGCGCCGCCGATATCTCAATGCGCGTGCCACCATCGGAACGCTGTTGAAGCTCGGTGCGGTTCCAATCATCAATGAAAATGATTCCGTTGCAACGTCCGAAATCCGGTATGGCGATAACGATCGGCTGGCCGCACGCGTTGCGACCATGGCGAGCGCCGATTGCCTTGTACTGCTGTCGGATATCGACGGACTTTACACCGCGCCGCCGCATGTGGATCCGTCTGCGGTGTTCTTGCCGGAAGTCTCGCGGATTACGCCAGAGATTGAAGCAATGGCCGGAAGTGCCGGGTCCGAACTTTCCCGCGGGGGCATGAAGACCAAAATCGATGCCGGGAAAATCGCCACCGCCGCAGGAACGTCGATGGTGATCACATCCGGCAAGGAGCTCAACCCGCTGAAACGCCTGGACGAGGGCGCACGGGCCACCTGGTTCCCCGCATTGGCGACACCGGCAAGCGCCCGAAAAGCCTGGATTGGCGGGACGTTGGAGCCACGCGGCGAAATCCTTCTGGATGCGGGTGCCGTTCGTGCCCTAAAGTCCGGAAAAAGCTTGTTGCCTGCAGGGGTCACCAGCGTATCCGGTCAGTTCAGTCGTGGAGACGCAGTGAAAATCCTGGCGCCGGACGGTGCAGTGGCCGGGCGCGGTCTCATTGCCTATGACATGGATGAGGCGCAGCTGATTGCTGGCCGCAACAGCCGCGAAATCGAGGCAATTGTAGGATATCCGGGCCGGGCAGAGATGATCCATCGGGATGATCTTGTGCTCGAAGATGGCTTTTTGAACGGAACAAGCTAAAAACACCAATTCAAGGTGGCGCTGATGAACGCGCCAAACGGGAGTTGAAGGAATGCTGGACAAGGTTGAGGCACAGTCGACGGAAGCTTTGATGGCGGATATCGGCACGCGGGCGCGGGCAGCTGGCCGGGTGCTTGCCAATGCCCCAACCGAGGCAAAAAACAACGCGCTCATGGCGATGGCGAAAGCGGTCCGGGCCGCAACGCCGGAAATCCTTGAAGGCAATGCCAAAGACGTCGAAGCCATGAAGGCCAATGGCCAGACCGCAGCGTTTCTGGATCGTGGCACCTTGAACGAAGAGCGCGTTGAGGCGATTGCCGCAGCCCTAGAGGATATCGTTGCGCTGGATGATCCGGTTGGAAGCGTGATTGCGGCATGGGAACGGCCGAATGGTCTTAAGATCGAACGGGTCCGAACACCGCTCGGTGTGATCGGTGTGATCTACGAAAGCCGTCCGAATGTGACCGCCGATGCCGGTGCTCTGTGCCTGAAGGCCGGCAATGCCGTTGTGCTCCGCGGCGGTTCCGACACCATCAACTCCAACAGGGCGATCCACGTAGCGCTGCAAAAGGGCCTCGCGGCGGCAGGTCTGCCTGAAGATGCAATTCAGATCGTGCCGGTGACCGACCGGGCGGCAGTTGGCGAAATGCTGCGGGGATTGAACGGAAACCTCGATGTGATCGTTCCGCGTGGCGGGCGCAGTCTGGTCGAACGGGTTCAGACCGAGGCGCGTGTCCCGGTGTTCGCGCACCTTGAGGGGCTCGTACACATCTTTGTCGATAAGGCTGCCGATCTCGAAAAGGCCGTGTCGATTGTGAAGAATTCCAAGCTCCGCCGCACCGGGATTTGCGGCGCCTTGGAAACGCTGCTGGTTCACAAAGACGTCGCTGAAAGCCACTTGCCGGCAATTTTAGACGCATTGAACGCAGGTGACTGCGAGATCCGCGGCGATGCCGAAGTCCAGAAAATTGGTTTAGGTGTCTTGGAAGCAAGTGAAGAGGATTGGTCAACGGAGTATCTGGACAAGATCCTCTCCGCGATGATTGTGCCGGATCTCGATGCTGCCATCGCGCATATAGCAAACTACGGGTCCAACCACACCGATTGCATCATCACCGAAGATCAGGCTGCCGCAGACCGGTTTCAGGCGGAAGTGGATTCGGCGATCGTATTGCACAACGCCTCGACCCAGTTTGCGGACGGTGGCGAATTTGGGATGGGTGCTGAAATCGGCATAGCGACTGGGCGGATGCACGCGCGCGGGCCCGTTGGCGTCGAGCAGCTGACAAGCTTCAAATACAAGGTGCATGGGACGGGCCAAATCCGTCCATGAGCAAATTGTCCACCGGCCAGGACCGTCATCAGGACTGGTTGAAATTGCCCCATTGTGAAGCGGGCAACCGGATCGGAATTTTCGGCGGGTCGTTCAATCCGCCGCATTCCGGTCACAAGATGGTTGCCGACACTGTTCTGAAGCGTCTTGGGCTGGATCAAGTTTGGTGGTTTGTCACACCGGGCAATCCTCTGAAGAGCCATTCGGAGCTGGCGCCGCTTGAGCTGCGGCTTCACTTGACGAGTGCGTTGTCCAATCATCCGCGGATGAAAGTGACCGCTTATGAGAAGGTGTTGGGCACGCCCTACACGGCCAAGACACTGCAGGCCCTGCGGTCCAGAAACCCGTCGGTCCGATTCGTTTGGGTCATGGGTGCTGACAATTTGGCAGGGTTTCATCATTGGCAGGATTGGCGAGGTATTCTCGGCACCGTGCCGGTCGCAGTTGTCGACAGACCGGGCGCATCGCTGTCGGTGTTGTCGTCGCCAATGGCAAAAGCCTATGAAAAATATCGGCTTCCAGAAGAGGATGCGGGTCTTCTTCCCGATATGGACCCTCCGGTATGGACGTTTCTGCACACCCCTTTGGATCAGACTTCATCAACTGATCTGAGGCGCAAGGGGTGACGGATAAGGCAAGCAGCCTAGTGAAAATTCCGTTGTCTTGAAATTGCCAAGTCAGACGCGGTATTATGTGGTGTGGCTGCTAAGGGGGCGGCCGCACATTGGTCAACCGGCCTGTAGCCAAAACGGGTGACGTGCAAAGTCGGACAATCATGTTCGTGACGACGTTGGACACAGGCCATTGAAGACAGCGAAAGGCATTCCACCTGACCATGTCCCTTGAAAGCGGGCGGACAGAAATGTCCACTCCTATGAAGGCTTCCGTAAGTGCAGACCTTACGGCCGGCCTCCTCGATACGGTTCTCGCGAGTCTGGAAGACTCCAAGGCAGAGGACCTTGTTACTCTCGACATCGCAGGAAAAAGCTCCCTGGCCGATCACATGGTGATTGTGTCTGGCCGTTCACATCGTCATGTCGGGGCGATCGCGGATCATTTGCAGCGTGACCTGAAAACTGCAGGACACGGCAACGCGACCGTTGAAGGGCAAACCACCTGTGATTGGGTCTTGATCGATGCCGGTGATGTGATCGTTCACATCTTCCGTCCGGAAGTCCGTGGTTTCTACAATCTGGAAAAGATGTGGGCCCCGGAGGAAGACGACGCACCGCAGTATATCGGCTGAACCTGACACGAGGGTTCCTTTCGGGAGCCCCGTGATATTGTCGAAGCAGTAGTGGCACCGGATATTCGTCCGGCGAGGATCTGATGCGCTTCTCACTTATCTGCGTTGGCCGCATGAAGGCTGGTGCGGACAAAGATCTTTTCGACCGGTACATGGACAGGGCGCGCAAGTCTGGCCGCGCGCTCGGAATTACCAATGTCGGTCTTTCAGAAATGCAGGAAAGCCGCGCTCAGCGTGCCGAAGATCGCAAGGCTGATGAAGCACGTGCGATTTTAGCGTCTCTACCGGCTGGCGCAAAGCTGATCGTGCTGGACGAAAACGGCAAGAGCCTGTCCAGCCCAGCCTTTTCGGAGCGGTTGGAGAAGTGGAAGGATGACGGCGCGCCCGACATCGTTTTTGCCATCGGTGGTGCCGATGGGCATGGTCAAGAGGTTTTGGCCCGCGCCGATTTGAAACTGGC
The DNA here is from genome assembly GCF_055755305.1 of Roseibium sp. R5. NCBI lineage: Bacteria > Pseudomonadati > Pseudomonadota > Alphaproteobacteria > Hyphomicrobiales > Stappiaceae > Roseibium > Roseibium sp. R5. The sequence goes on along the minus strand of NZ_CM146910.1, from coordinate 558,751 downwards.
GTTAGGGGCGATGACCTGGCCGCACCAAATTGCCCGCATTCTTCTTGCGGAACAGATTTACCGGGCGATCACGATCCAGTCCGGCCATCCTTATCATCGCGTTTGATCATCAGATCCTCGATCATAAAACAGAGCGCCAGCATATCGCCGCATTCTGCCGATAGTGCTCATCATGCTGCGAGTGGTGGATAAGGGCGCGGTGTTAACGGTTTGGCCACTACGGTAAACACTTCGTTAACGCCATGCCGGTATCGCAGATCGTATGGCGTATTGGAGATCGCGCGACTTGAGATCAGATCCGGGCAGGGGAACTAGAAAACGGCGGTGGAAGAAAGCTGGTCAGCCGGCACTTCTCAGCGGCCTTTTTGCCTGTGCGTTTCTGTGGCCAGTGCCAGGGTACGTCACCGAGACGGTAGATCCGTCCGAGGTTGCGGTCAGCTCACCGGAAATTGAAGCTGCGATTGAGAAAAAGGCGAAGCGCGAACAGGAGCTCGCCGCGCTTACGTCAGACATCACTGTCTCGTCGGATCGGCAAGCGGCGATTGCCCGAGAAATCCAGTCCCTTGACCGGGACCGCGACACCCTCAATGCAAAGATCATCAACACAGCGGACACAATTCGCGGGCTTGAAACAGAGCTGACGGACACCGAACGTCGGCTGCGCAGTCTCGGCGAGAATGAAGACGCTGTTCGCTTGTCCTTGATCGCGCGCCGCGATGTCCTAGCTGAAGTGTTGGCGGCGCTTCAACGTATTGGCCGCCGGCCGCCACCAGCATTGGCAGTTCGCCCAAGTGACGCTCTTTCGGCGGTTCGCAGCGCGATTCTCTTGAATGCGGTCATGCCGGAATTGCGGGTGGAAACGGAGGCCTTGGCCGCTGATTTGGAGGAGCTTCAGCGCTTGAAGACAGTCATCGCAAATGAGGAACGCCGGCTTCGCGGTGATGCCATGCGATTGGCTGAGGAAAAGTCACGGCTGGAACTTCTCTTGCGCGCCAAAAGGCTGGAACATACTGAAACGGTCCGTAGCCTTGAGGATGAAAAGCGCCGTGCAGCAGAATTGGCGGCAAGGGCAGGTTCGCTCAAGGAATTGATTGCAGACTTGGAGTCCGAGATCGAAAGCGCCCGGGAAGCCGCTGAGAAATCCCGGCAGGCTGCTTTGGATCAAAACCGGACGCCGCGAGATAACGATCCGTTTTCGGATCCTGGTCGTCTGGCACCTGCGATTGCTTTTGAGGACGCCAGGGGACGGCTTCCTCAACCCGTATCCGGCACTGTGCTGAAGGATTACGGTCAAGAAGATGAGTTTGGCGGTGTGACTGAAGGCCAGTCAATCGCCACACGCCCCGGATCGAATGTCACATCGCCAGCAGATGGATGGGTGGTGTATTCTGGTCCCTTCAGGTCGTATGGCCAGCTCTTGATCCTGAACACAGGTGACGGCTACCATGTGCTCCTGGCCGGAATGGACCGGATCGATGCGGAGCTCGGACAATTTGTTTTGGCCGGAGAACCGGTCGGTGTAATGGGCGCGACCCAATGGGCAAGCGCATCAACATTCGGTATGGGCTCGACCCAGCCGATATTATATGTTGAATTTCGGAAGGACGGCCGTGCGGTCGATCCCACACCATGGTGGGCGCGCACAGAAGAAGAAAAGGCTCGCGGATGATACGGAAAGCTTCCTTGCTGCTGGCAGGTGCCCTTTTGGGGGCCGCGGCTGTGACAACCTTGTCCCAAATGCCATTCCATGTGTCAGGCGCAGCAAATGCTGCAGCCACCGATACATATCGGCAGCTGAACCTATTTGGGGATGTGTTTGAACGGGTCCGCTCGGATTATGTTGAAGTTCCTGATGATGCACAGCTGATCGAAAGCGCCATCAATGGCATGCTGACGTCGCTGGACCCGCACTCCAGTTACATGTCACCCAAAAGCTTCCGCGATATGCAGGTGCAGACCCGCGGTGAGTTCGGCGGTCTGGGTATCGAAGTGACCATGGAAGATGGTTTGGTGAAGGTCGTTTCTCCGATCGACGAAACACCTGCGGCCAAGGCCGGTGTATTGGCGGGTGACTTGATCACTTATATCGACGGCGAACAGGTTCAGGGTCTGACCCTCAACGAAGCTGTTGAAAGAATGCGTGGCCCGGTCAACACGGATATCGTGGTCACCATCCGCCGCGAAGGTCAGACACAACCGCTCGATATCACGATCACCCGCGACATCATCCGCATCCGGTCCGTCCGCTGGCGGGAAGAGGATGATGTTGGCTATGTTCGTGTAACGCAGTTCAACGAGCAAACCTTCGACGGTTTGAAAAAAGGACTTGAGGAAACCGCCAAAAACATTGGCGACGACAAGCTCAAGGGTTTCGTGATTGATCTGCGGAACAATCCGGGCGGCCTTTTGGACCAGGCAATTGCCGTGTCCGACGCGTTTCTTGATCGTGGTGAAATCGTATCCACTAGAGGCCGGGAAGCAGATGAAACCCAGCGCTACAATGCGCGCGCCGGTGACCTCACCGACGGCAAACCTGTCATCATACTGGTCAATGGCGGCTCCGCGTCAGCGTCTGAAATTGTTGCGGGTGCTTTGCAAGATCACCGCCGGGCAACAATTCTCGGAACGCGCTCCTTCGGGAAAGGCTCCGTACAGACGATCATTCCGCTGGGTGCCAATGGTGCAATCCGCTTGACCACGGCGCGCTACTACACGCCATCAGGAAATTCGATCCAGGCCAAGGGTATTGTCCCGGACATCGAAGCGCTTCAGGAACTTCCAGAAGAACTCGTTGGCCGTGTTGAAACCCGCGGTGAGGCAGGTCTTCGCGGCCACCTTGAAGCCGAGGGTGAAGAACAGTCTGGAAGCCAAGCTTACATTCCGCCGGATTCGGAAGACGACACACAGTTGAACCTGGCGCTTGATCTTCTGCGTGGCGTTCAGGTGAACAGCGCGTTCCCACCGATTGCTGACACAGCGTCGGTTCCGAAAAACTAAAACTCCAAGGTGCGCCAGCCACGGCGCACCTTTTCCACTCGTTCTGCGTATCCAAAAACAATGATCATGCCGGCGTGTTGCCGGCGTAAAGGCACTGGACGATATGTCGAGCGAAGATCTCACAGCTCCCTTAGGAATGGGAAAGCGGCGGCTTGTCAGGCTGCCGTTTGGCCTCATTGGCGCAGGATTGATAAGTGTCGTCTTAACAACGGCGCTTATTTGGATCCTGGTGGTAGACGATCCGTATGGCGGAGAACCGTTTGCTGTCTTGCCACTTGATGAGGTTGTTGAAGGGATCACATCCCAGGACATCGAGGTCGTCGAGATCCGTCCGACGGTGGGCGATGATCTAGGCCCAAATCTCCGCCAACAGTCTAGCGGTGACTACCTTGGTCCGCGTTATGAAATGATCATCCGCCCCGACGGATTGGGGCTGGACGCGCCAGTGACCGGATTGGCAATCAATCCAGATCCACGAGTGAGCGAACGCTCGGACTACGGCTTCTTGCCGATGGTCAGCGACGCTGGTGTGCGACCACTTGATGCTTACGCGCGACCAATCCAAACGCAATTTACGTCTATTCCAAAAATTGCCGTCGTTGTTACCGGGCTTGGGCTGAGCGAAACAGGTACGCAAAACGCGATCGACAGTCTTCCGGCGGATGTGACTTTCGCGCTGGCACCTTATGGCTCGGATCTGGATCTCTGGATGCAACAGGCCCGGATGAAAGGGCACGAGCTGCTTCTCCAGCTGCCGTTGGAACCATTTGATTTCCCCGACAACGATCCCGGTCCGCATACGCTTCTTGTCAGCCTTCAACCGGCCGAGCTCCTGGACCGCCTCGCGTTTTTGCTGACCCGAGCCACAAACTATGTCGGCGTGATTGGCGAAATGGGAGCCCGCTTCTCATCGACCCGTCCGTCCATGCAGTACCTTCTGGAAAAACTTGAATCCCGAGGTCTCATGTTTGTCGACAACGGCACGACCTCGCGCAGCATCGCTGACGAGGTCGCAGGCGAACTCAGAATGCCGTTCAGCGGCGTTGATGTCGTGCTTGATGAAGTGCCGCGGGAAAGCAATATCGATGCAAATCTTTTGCAGCTTGAGAGCGTTGCCCGTGCACGCGGATATGCTGTGGCTGCCGGGTCGGCGCTGCCCGTCACCGTCCGGCAACTGCAGGAATGGGTGCAGGATCTCGAGCAACGCGGCTTGCAGCTGGTTCCAGTCAGTGCGACCATCGATCGCGACGAATAATATACACGGCAGCGTCGCATCCACGGTTTTCTTTTGCGTATTGAGTGAGGTTTCTGGTGACAAAACTGGATCTTGGACCGGGTTATCCTGAAAGCGTGGATGGCCTGCCCTACCGCCCCTGTGTTGGGATCATGCTGATCAATCGGGTCGGGAAGGTCTGGGTCGGTAGCCGGTCATCGGAGGCCAACAAAAATGGCTACGATTACAAGTGGCAGATGCCCCAAGGCGGGATCGATGCCGGTGAAACGCCGGAAAAGGCCGCCAGGCGGGAACTCTATGAAGAAACATCCATTCAGTCGGTGACGCTGTTGGAAGAAGCGCCGGAGTGGTTCGCCTATGACTACCCGGGCGAGATTGCCCGTTCGAGCCGGAAGGGCAAATACCGGGGGCAGGCCCAGCGCTGGCTTGCCTATCGCTTTGAAGGATCAGATGACGAGATCAATATCTTGACCCCGCCCGATGGTCATTCAGCCGAGTTTGAGGAATGGCGCTGGGAAGATGTATCCCGGCTGCCGGAATTGATCGTCCCCTTCAAACGCCCGGTTTACGAGAAGGTTGTCGCCGCCTTTTCGCATCTGACGATATAAACTCAGAGCCCATGTTTTCGTCGGGTCTGTTGTTCCAAAGCGTCAGCTTTGGGATCGCGCTTGTCGTTTTTCAAACAGACAGGCCTGAGTTCGCTGGATAACATCCGGCCAACGAAATCATTCTGGGAGTAAACGCCAATGTCTTTCGGCAAGGGGCTTTCACGCAAGCCGTCCCAGCCAAAAGGGCGTCAATTGGAGGATGCGGCACTTACAGAAGTGCAGGCGCTGCTTGGAGATGAGCCGCGCCGCCGCGATCTGTTGATTGAACATCTGCACAAAATCCAAGATGCATATGGGTGTCTGGAGGCGCGGCATCTGCGTGCGCTGGCAGAGGAAATGCGTCTTTCTCAGGCCGAGGTCTATGAAGTCGCGAGCTTCTACCACCACTTCGACATTGTCCGCGAAGGCGAGGCAAAACCGGCACCGGTGACTGTCCGTGTATGCGACAGCATCACGTGTTCTCTCAAAGGCGCGGATGCCTTGGCGGCAGCTCTGGAAAGTGGTGTGGACCCGAGCAAAGTCCGGATACAGAAGGTGCCCTGCATCGGCCGGTGCGCAGCTGCCCCGGCCGCTCAAGTGGGCAAGCGGGCGGTCGATCATGCAAACGAGATGTCTGTCCGCTCTCTGCTGTTTGAAGGAACAGTTACGCCGGAGATCCCGCAATACACCGGCTTTGAGGCCTATCGTGCATCGGGCGGTTACAAGGTTCTGGAGCGTGTCAGATCTGGCGATCTGACCGCTGAATCCGTGGCCGATCTTGTACTGGCTGCGGGTCTGCGTGGTCTGGGTGGTGCAGGCTTTCCGACCGGTACCAAGTGGAAGATTGTCCACGATCTTCCGGGACCGAAATACCTGACGATAAATGGTGACGAAGGCGAGCCGGGGACGTTCAAGGACCGGTATCACCTGGAGAGCGATCCGCACCGTCTCCTTGAAGGTGCTCTTGTTGCTGCCCATGCGATTTCCGCTGATCGGATCTATCTCTACATGCGAGACGAGTACCCTGCCGTTCTGGAGATTTTGAACACGGAAATCGAGGCGCTGCGGTCAGCTGGTATCATCACAACGATCGATATCGAGATTCGCCGGGGAGCTGGCGCGTATATTTGCGGCGAAGAAAGCGCAATGATCGAGTCGATCGAAGGCAAGCGTGGTTTGCCCCGTCATCGCCCGCCGTTCATTGCTCAAGTCGGTTTGTTTGGCCGCCCAACTCTCAACCACAATATCGAGACGCTCTTCTGGATCCGCGACATTGTCGAAAAAGGGCCGGACTGGTTTGCCGAGCAAGGACTTAGGGGGCACAAGGGTTTCCGGTCTTTCTCGGTATCAGGCCGTGTCAGGGAGCCGGGTGTGAAACTGGCTCCGGCCGGAATCACCATGAACGAGCTGCTTGAAGAGTATTGCGGGGGTATGGAAGACGGCCACAGCTTCAAGGGCTATCTGCCGGGTGGCGCATCCGGTGGCATCCTGCCGGCTTCGCTCGCAGATGAACCGCTTGATTTCGGCACGCTCGACAAGCACGGCTGCTTCATTGGCAGCCACGCGATTGTCGTCTTTTCCGATCTGGATGACATGCGCGATGCGGCCCTCAACTTGATGCGGTTCTTCAAGCATGAGAGCTGCGGTCAGTGCACACCGTGCCGGTCTGGCACTGAAAAAATGGAAAAGTTGCTCGCTGAGGGCGACTGGGATCAGGACAAGATTGCTGATCTGGACGCAGTCATGCGTTCAGCGTCCATTTGTGGTCTTGGACAAGCCGCCAGCAACCCTGTGGCGTCGGTGCAAAAATTCTTCTCTGAGGAGTTTGAAGTATGAGCAACATCACCTTCTCTCTCGACGGGAAAACCGTAATAGCGGAAGACGGCGAAACCATTTGGCAAGTGGCGAAACGCGAAGGCGTCGCCATTCCGCATCTCTGTCACAAGGACGCGCCGGGATACCGATCGGACGGAAACTGTCGGGCCTGTATGGTGGATATCGAGGGCGAGCGCACACTGGCGGCCTCCTGTATCCGCACGCCGTCAGAAGGGATGGTTGTCCAGACGGCCACGGAGCGCGCGTCCAAGGCGCGCGAGATGGTGTTCGAGCTTCTCGCCTCTGACCAACCGAGCCGCGATCATCACCCGGACCCGGAGAGCGATTTCTTCAAATGGTCCGATGCGATTGGTGTCACCTCCAGCCGTTTCGCACCGTGCGAAAAGCCGGCTCAGGATGTGTCCCATCCCGCAATTGCCGTGAATCTCGACGCTTGTATCGCCTGTAATTTGTGCGAACGAGCCTGTCGGGAAGTCCAGGTGAACGACGTTATCGGAATGGCGGATCGCGGGTCCCACACGGCTCCGGTCTTTGACCTTGCCGACCCCATGGGCCTGTCCACCTGTGTGGCCTGCGGTGAGTGCGTTTCGGCTTGTCCGACCGGCGCACTGATGGAAAAGAGTCTTCTCGATGCAGCCGCAAAGACCCGGGAAGTCTATGCAGATGAAACCATAGACAGTGTCTGCCCGTTCTGCGGTGTGGGCTGTCTGACATCTGTTTCCGTGAAAGACGGCAGGGTCGTGAGCGTTGAAGGCCGCGATGGCCCGGCCAACGAAAACCGGTTGTGCGTCAAAGGCCGCTTCGGTTTTGATTATGTATCAAGCCCTGAGCGACTGACTAAACCGCTGATCCGCCGAGACGATGCGCCGAAAGATGCGGGCATCTCTCTGACCCTCGACAACTATCTCGAGGTCTTCCGCGAAGCGACCTGGGACGAGGCGCTAGATCTGGCGGCAAATGGCCTGAAAGCGACGTTTGAGACCAAGGGCGGTGCGGGTATTGCCGGGTTCGGGTCTGCAAAAGGTTCTAATGAAGAGGCTTACCTCTTTCAGAAATTGATCCGTCAGGGGTTTCAGACGAACAACGTTGACCACTGCACCCGGCTTTGTCATGCCTCGTCTGTTGCCGCGCTCATGGAAGGCATCGGCTCCGGGGCCGTCACTGCACCGTTCAACGCGGCAGAAGATGCTGATTGCATGATTGTGATCGGTGCGCGGCCCGAACAGAACCACCCAGTCGCCGCGACCTACATCAAGCAGGCAGCAAAGAACGGCACCAAGCTGATCGTCATGGATCCGCGCGGGCAGGGGCTGATGCGCCACGCCGATTACGGGCTCAAGTTCAAGCCCGGGACGGACGTTGCCATGCTCAACGCCATCTTGAACGTTATCGTGACCGAAAGGCTCTATGACGAGCAGTATATTGCGGCGCATGTGGATGGCTTTGAAGCTCTGAAGGAAAAGATCCAGGACTTCACCCCGGAAGCCATGGAACCGGTTTGCGGCATTGATGCCGGCACCTTGCGCGACGTTGCCCGTCTTTACGCAACCAGCCCGCGTTCGATCATCTACTGGGGCATGGGTGTTTCCCAGCACGTTCATGGCACTGACAATGTACGCTGCCTGATCGCCATGGCACTGACGACTGGCCAGATCGGCCGTCCGGGGACCGGCCTTCATCCGCTGCGCGGCCAGAACAATGTGCAAGGCGCCTCCGACGCGGGCCTCATCCCGATGGTTTTCCCGGACTACCGGTCCGTCGAAAATGTTGACATCCGGGCAGAATATGAAGATGCCTGGGGGCGTACGCTTGACCCAGTTCGCGGTCTTACCGTCGTCGAGATCATGGACGATATCCTGGCTGGCGGCATTGAGGCCATGTACATCCAGGGCGAAAATCCGGCTATGTCCGATCCGGACCAGAACCATGCACGAAAGGCCCTTTCAAGCCTGAAGCATCTGGTGGTTCAGGACATCTTTTTGACCGAAACCGCCTGGCATGCGGATGTGATCCTACCGGCCTCCGCTCATGCGGAAAAGCTCGGCACCTACACCAACACCAACCGCCAGGTTCAAATCGGCCGGCCTTGTGTCCCGATGCCGGGCGAAGCGCGCGCAGATTGGGAGCTGATTATTGCAATCGCCAACCGGCTGGGGCTCGATTGGTCCTATGACGGCGTGCCAGCGATCTACGAGGAAATGCGCTCCCACATGGCGTCCATCCAGAACATTTCCTGGGAGCGTCTGGAGCGCGATGGCACTGTGACCTATCCAGCAGACAGCCCGGACAAGCCCGGCAACGAGATCCTGTTCGGTCAGTCGTTCCCGACGGCTGATGGCCGGGGCAAGATCGTGCCAACCGACCTGGTCCCGCCGGATGAAACGCCGGATGAGGACTTCCCTATGGTCCTGACCACCGGACGGATGCTGGAGCATTGGCATACCGGTGCGATGACCCGCCGGGCGGCAGTTCTGGATGCGATCGAACCGGAACCGGTTGTTTCGATGAACCCGCGCGACATCAAGCTCCAAGGCCTGGAGATTGGTCAGCAGGTGACTGTGGAAACACGCCGGGGGGCGATCACGCTGACACTTCGAGCGGACCGTGACGTGTCGACTGGGATGATGTTCGTGCCCTTCTGTTTTTATGAGGCGCCGGCGAACTTCCTCACAAATCCGCAGCTCGATCCGTTCGGCAAGATTCCGGAGTTCAAGTTCTGCGCGGCCCGGATTTCAGCCGCCGAACACCAGGAAGCTGCGGAATAGATCTCCTGATCATTAGATAAAAAAAGGGCGGCCCAGCGGCCGCCCTTTTCGTTTCTGCGTTTCCCGAAGTCTTAGTTTGCCTTGACCTGAACGTTCAAGAGGTCCGGCAGAGTTTGAGGCGCCGCCAAGCTGCCGACAATTTGCGCCAGCGGGACAGGTGCTTGCGGCTTGAGGCTCAAAGTGATCTCGCCTGGATTTTCGAGAAACTTTGAAACCGCTGATCGAACCATCTCGGTGAAAGCAGCATTTTGGATTGGCGCCGTCATTTCGGCTGCCTGCTCCGTCAGAGCCTCGCGGAACACATTGACCGGTATGTTCTGGTCATTGGCGATGTGAGCGAGACCGTTCTCGGTAACACCGTCGTCGACAAACCGGATGCGGGCGTCGATGAACTGGGCAACGATCAATGCCATCTGACCTTGGCCTTCGGGATCTTCAAAAAGCTGCTTCGGGACATTGCCGAACCGCGCGGAAGCCTCCGCCCGTCCAACCCCTTCCATTTCGAAAGTAAGCCGTTCGAGGTTGAGTTCCTTTGTGGCTTCGTCCCAATAAAGACGCGTTTCATCAGACCAGATGATCTCGGAGATCCCGAGCGCATCCAAAAATGTTTCCACTTCCGGATCGCCCAAAGCCTTCACAGGGATCTGAATGCCGTCGTTCTTGGCATAATAACTTGTAGGGATGGGCGGCACCGTTGAAGACATCCGCATTTCAGCACGGTTCACACTGGTGACACCAGCATCCGGCACGGCGACCTTAAGCCCCTCCACTTCATACGAAATGGACCGCGGCATGAACGCCCGAAGGACGTCCAAAGGGTTCTCCTCGCCATAATCGGGATTGTCGACCAACGTTGCGATCATGCTTTCCATCGGAGCAAAGTCGGCGAACTCAATATCGCCAAGTGCAGCCCATTCCAGAGACATGGCTGCACCCTCGGGCAGGTCTGGGGCGGCAATACCAACAAGCATCATTTCCCCGATGCCATCAGAACTGACATTTGTCAGTGCGGCCTCCTTGATGGTCACCTTTGCAGGTGTGTCCACGCCTGCTTGCTCTATGCTGACGTCAATTCCGGAAACACGCGCGTCTGCGATCGCAAAGGAGCGGTAGATCTGGAAAACATTGGTGATGATGTCGACAGGCTCCGGCAATTCTCCGGCAATCATCTTGTCCATCAGATCGAGGAAATCATTTTCGCGTTTCACGAAGGTCAGATCATCCGTCGAACTCCGGTCGATCTTGAAGGCAATCGTCGTCCCGTCGCCCAGATCCTGCCGAGTGGCATAATCAACTGCCGAGGCCGTCCGGATAACCGTAACTTCATCACCGGTCTCCGGAACATCCGGATCGAGCAGCGCAATCAGGGCGTTTGCATCCATGTCCTCATAGACAGTCTTTCCCTGGGACGTGGTTTGAGTAAGTGTCTGCCCGCTGGTCTCATCTCGGGTTTCGAGGGTCTGGGTCATCTGATCGAGCGAATAACGTGCGATCTTTCCGTCGACCGCCCCGGCCATGAGATACCCGTCCAGTTGAACGGTTCCAGACATGACTTGGGCTTCGTTACCGTCTTCGTCTGCATATGCTTCCAGCGTCATGGCTGTCGTATCGACCCGAACCTCATCATAGGAAGCTTGCAGGAGGGTTTTGAAAAACGGCAACCATCGGCTGGCTTGACTACCCGGATCTTCGGCAGGCAGCTCGGGTATGGTGAAGCTGTAGTTTTCAGCTTTTGCTCCCGACATCCGTGCGTCCGCCAAAAAACGGCCTTCACCGTCAATGCTGGCTGATATGGTGAGGCTAGTGTCGTCTGAGTATGACCACCGGCCCGCGGAGAAAACGTTGTTGTCTTCGCTCAAACCTTCAATTGTCACCGTGCCCGCTGACAAGGACAGGTCGTAGGAAAGGCTTGTGTTTTCGGACGCATCTGCGTCAGCGTCATCACCGTCAAATCCCTCGGCAGGAAGATCTGTAATAACGCCTTTGAAACCGAGACTGGCGCCCGAGATCGTGAGTGTATCTGTGGTGCCGTCATAGTTGATTGCACCGTCCTCAACGGTAAACCCAAGATCCTTCAGGCCGGCAATATAAGCGTTATAAGCTTCGAGCCCGGTCGTTTGCGCGCTGGCACTTCCAGGCACAATCGCAAGAGCGAAACCGACCGAAAGCACGGTGGTTTTCATGGGTGCCAGAAAGGCGGGGCGGGGGCATTTGAAGTGAGGACTGGAAAAATACAACATCTTGGCTCCGGTATCCGGGATAGAGGTCCGGCATATCCGAGGAAAAATACCCCTTGCCGTGATGACCTTTCAATAAACTATAGACCATTCTCACGAGAAGATGGCCCAAAGCTGGCGATCACTTTTTTATCCTTGCTTCTGCCACTCGCTGCGGACTTCGGCGCTGGTTTCGGAAGGGAGCGCAGCATGACTCTTTTGTTTGAACATGTCAGTTGGAACAAGTTGGCGCCAGGCCCAGACCGCTGTGCCACGCACAGTTTCATCCGGATCATCCAGTAGCTGCTCAACAGAGTGTACGAGATCCGGTTTTCCGGAATTCCCAGCTGCAATCAGAACATTGCGCAGGAACCGGTTTCGGCCAATCCGTTTGATCGGAGATCCGGAAAAAAGTTTCCGGAACGCTGGGTCGTCCAATTTCAACAAGTCGGCGAGCCGGGGAGACTTCAAATCCTCCCGGGCCACCAGTTTTGCCTCGCTTGCCGCTTGAGCGAATTTGTTCCAGGGACAGGCCGCCAGGCAATCGTCACAACCATAAATCCTGTTGCCGATGGGTTTTCGAAATTCATCTGGAATGGGACCGGCATGCTCGATGGTGAGATAGGAAATGCACCGCCGCGCATCCAGCTGGTAAGGCGCCGGGAAGGCATCTGTCGGACAAGCATCGAGGCACGCCTTGCAGGACCCGCAGTGATCGGTCTCCGCGCTGCTTTCCGGCAATTGAAGTGTCGTAAAGATAGAGCCGAGGAAGAACCAAGAACCGAGCTCCCGAGAAACCAGATTGGTGTGTTTTCCTTGCCAGCCAAGCCCGGCCGCCTGACCCAAAGGTTTTTCCATGACGGGCGCTGTATCGACGAACACCCTCACATCTCCGCCCGCACGCGAAATCAGAAAACTGGCAAGTTCCTTAAGGCGCCCTTTGATGATGTCGTGATAATCGCGGTGCCGTGCGTAAACAGAGACGCCGCCAGCACCTTTGTCGCTCAGATGCGCCAGTGGATGGTTCTCCGGGGCATCGTCAGGACCATAGTTCATGGCCAGCATGATGACGGAATTCACCTCGGACCAAAGCGCTTTCGGCGCCGCTCTGCGTTCGGCAGTTTCGGCCATCCAGCTCATCGAGCCGTGATAGTTTTTTTCAAGAAACGTATTCAGCCGGTCTCTTGCGTCCGGAATACTGTCCGCGGCTGCAATGTTTAAGGCATCAAAGCCGAGTGCGGTTGCCTTTGCTTGGAGCGCTGCAACAAGTTTTTTCGTCTTGGTGTCCAAGGCAGGCCCCAACGGTGCTCAAAAATCGAGATCCGCATAGGTCGATGCGGGTGGCATTCCCAGAACCTTTTCTCCCAGAAGAGGCCTCATGCTGGGGCGGGATTTTACCCGCGCATACCAGTTCTTGATATCCTCTTCGTTGTTCCATTTCACCTCGCCGAGATAGTCTGCGCAAGATAGCGCCGCAGCCAGCGCAAAATCCGCAAATGAGAGGCGGTCGCCGGCAAGCCAGCGGCGGGACGCAACGAGGTAGCCAAAGTACTTCAGATGGTGGTCGATGTTGGCCCGGGCGACCCGTAGTGCCGCAGAATCCGGCTCGCCCCCACCGGCGGATTTCGGCATGATCTGTTTGTAAATCCGCTCCCGCACCAGATGACCGATCACTTCGACGTCAAATTTTGCCAGTGCCCAATCCACCAGTCTGCGAGTTTCCGCACGTGCATCGGGATGATCGGGCATCAGTCTGCGATCGCCGATCGCATATCCGCGGGTCTCATCAAGGTACTCCATGATCGGACCAGGGCCACAAATTGCCGGACCTTCATTCTCGACCATCACCGGAATTGTGCCTGCAGCGTTCAGGATGAGCAATTCTTGAGGCCGTTCCCAAGGATTGATATGCCGCTCCTCGAAAGCCGCACCATACTCGCTCAAGATCAGGCGAATAAACCGGGAGGAAGGTGAAAACGGGTGGTGATAAAGGGTCAGCATGAAAGCGTATAGAGCCTGAACTGTGGCAAGACTATGCCCGATGGCCGTGGCAGACGAGAAGTTTGCCTCAGAACTGGTTATCAAGGGTTTGACGGAGGTCTCCGGGTCCGGCAAATAGGCGGTCGGAATTCGTCGCGACAGTTAGCGGATCACCCCGCCTGTCATCAAGGCTTTTGGAGACCTGATACACAATGGATGGCCAAACGATTGTAAATGCTCTCATTTTGGGAGTGGTTGAGGGGCTAACCGAGTTCATTCCGGTCTCCTCAACAGGGCATTTGCTCCTCATTGGTCATTTTCTGGGGTTTGAGAGCACCGGCAAAACGTTTGAGGTGTTGATCCAGCTTGGAGCAATTCTGGCGATTCTGTCCGTGTATTCGGCACGGCTGTGGCAACTTGCGACGTCCTTGCCCAGTGATGCGGCCAGCCGAAGGTTTGTGTTCGGCATCCTGATTGCCTTTCTTCCGGCTGCCATCATCGGGGTCATGGCGCATGGCTTCATCAAAGAGGTGCTGTTTGAAACTCCAGCACTCGTCTGCACGACATTGTTGGTTGGCGGTATCATTTTGTTGTGGATCGACCGCCTCGAGCTTTCACCGAAATACACCAACGTGATGGACTATCCGCTGTCTCTTTGCCTGAAGATCGGGTTCTGCCAGTGCTTGGCCATGGTCCCCGGTGTTTCCCGGTCCGGCGCAACCATCGCCGGGTCGCTGTTGATGGGCACGGACAAGCGGTCTGCGGCAGAGTTTTCCTTCTTTCTCGCCATGCCGACTATGGCGGGGGCCTTTGCCTATGATCTTTATAAAAACCGGAATGTGATTTCGGCGGACGATGTCGTCCTGATCAGCATTGGATTTGTCGCCTCCTTCATCGCGGGTTTCTTTGTTGTCAAAGGGCTCCTCGATTTTGTCTCCCGTCATGGCTTTGCGCCTTTTGCCTGGTGGCGCATTTTTGTCGGTCTGGCCGGTTTTGCCGGTCTTTATTTCCTAGGCTGACTTTTCAAGCCGGGGTGAGCCGTGCGCGTTTGCAAGCGCCGCATACTCCGATGCGATTTCCTCGCGCAGGTGAGCGGGTTCCAACAGTTCAGCTCCGGGTCCCAACCAACGGACAAGTGGCAGGATGCGTCCCGCGTCGACGCTCGGGATGCTGATCAGGATTTCACCGTTGGCAATTGGTGTGAAAACCGCGTGGCGGTAATACCAGTCTGCACTCAACCGTTTGGCCTGCCTTGCGGTTAAACGGATCTTGCTGATCTTGTCATCCTGTTCCCAGCGCCGCATTGCATCTGACAACCAAGCACCACCCAAGAGGGACTGGATCGAAAAGTCTTTTGGCGGGCGGAACCGGAAACCGCTGATCTCGAGATCATGAACACGGTCTGCGCGGTAAACTTTCAAGGTGTCCGTGTCTACGCACCGGCCGGCAAGATACCAAAGATCCCGGTCAAACATGACACCTTGCGGCTCGACATCATGGGACTTGCGGGTTTGCCGCGACGGATTGACGTGATCGAACCGCACCCGTCTTGCCTCCAGGATGCCCGTCATGAACCCGTCGAGTGCGCTTTGCCATGCGTCGGTTGCTTCGGCTTTTGTGCCGGAGTGAAAGATATCGGGCGGGATCGGTTCGATCCCGACAATCCGTTCGGCATCCTTCAGCAGTCCGTGGACCGCCTTTGGAAGTGTCGCCAGAAGTTTTTGTTCCGCCGAGGAGAGATCGTTTGCCAACGGTACGGTCCTGCTTGACCGGACGAGGGCCATTGCCGTGAGAAGGGCTGCGGTCTCGTTCCGGGTAAGCGCGACAGGTGGCTGCAAATATCCCTTGGCCAGCCGGTAGCCGCCTTCAGCTCCGCGTTCTGCATCGATCGGAACACCAAGGGAGATCAGCCGGTCGATGTCCCGATAGACCGTTCTCAAAGAGACGTGAAACCGGTCTGCCAGAACCGTCGCGGGGACGAGTTTGCCGCCGGTCAACAGCAGCAAAATGCCGAGTGCGCGTTCAATCGGGTTCATGAAACAGAGCTCTTCAGAGTTGTAGCGAAAAAAATCATATCCTGAGAACAGAACAAGATCAAACCTGACTCCCTGCTGTCAGGATTGCCCTGCCAGAATGGTTTCATCCCCGGACAAGACGGGGTGACAATGATCCCGGAGAAGTGAGATGAGCCTTGAGATTGATACCGTTTTCCGCCGCCGTGCCCATAACCGCAGTTTGTTCCTCGCTGCCATTCGTACTTTGGCCGCAGGTGTTCAATTGTATCTGCGCCGCAGGTCAACTGAGCGGGCTCTTGCACGTTTGAGCAATCAGGAACTGGATGACATCGGTCTTGTGCGAACGAATCGCGGATACCGCGAGCTGCACCATGACCGCCTCGGCGCGAGCTATTGGAATGACTGAAGAAACAAGAAGTCCGGCGCTATCTTATGCGCCGGATTTCCGTGTCAGGGTTTTTATCTCAGGCCGGTTCCAGACAATGAACATGACAATCAGTGCGATAATGGACGCGGCCATTACAGTGAAGAATGGCAGGTCCAGATCAATCGCAATCAGCCGGCCGCCCAAGAGTGAGATAACGCCGGCGACCAATGTGAAGACGGCGATTGTGACACCCATAATCCAGCCCTGTTCCTCGTCAGTCACCGCCGCCGAATACAGGCCGAGGAACGTCGGATAGGCGATGCCGAAGACGAAATAGAAACAGAAAACCGGTACGAACGTCAAAATCGGGTGAGGCGCTGCCACAAACGCAGCTGCCGATAGCGCCCAGACGATAAACGTCACACTCAAAATGGCCTCTTTGGTCAACCTTTTCTGGACTGGAACAACAAGGAACGTGCTGGAGAAAGCAAGCGCCACTCCAATCGTCAGCATGATCATGCTGCCGCCGAGCGTCCCATACCCAAACCGGCTTGTCATATAGTTGTCGACGAAGATGTAGAAGGACAGGTTTGCGATGTGGAAGAACAGGAACACCGCTGAGAGCCTGACGACAACGGGATAGTTTTTGATCCGCCATAGCAGTTCAAAAATCTCTGACGGCTTGAAAACAAATGGCGCAAGATCCTGCTTTTCATCCTTGAAAAAGACGAGAACCAGGACAATAGCAATCGCGACCAGGACAAAGCAGGCATAAAACGGCATCTGCAAGCTGGCATAGCTGCCCAGGATAACCGGATCTGAGAGAAATCCGCCGATCAAGGGGCCGCCGACCAATCCGAAACTGACGCCGGTAATGATGTAACCCATGTTCCGGTTACGATCCTCTTCATCAACGCTGCCATCGATCATGGCCGCTTGCGCAATCGGCTGGTTGCCGGCGGTCAGTCCCGTGATCGCTCTGCCGACGATCAGAAGAGTGAAGCTCTTCATGTAAAGTGCAGCAATGGTCAACGCGTAGCCCGCAAGGGCTCCGACGAGACAGATGAGGATTGCGTTTTTGCGGCCGATGCTGTCGGAAAGCTTCGATATATAGGGGGCCCCAAAAAACCAGCACAAGAAAAAGACGCCTATGATCAGGCCATAGTCAAAATGCCGTGTGGCCTCAGAGGTTGCGGCCGGGAGCAGTGCCGTATCCGGGTTCATGATCAAGCTATTGATGATTGGAAACACCAAGCCTTGTCCGAGCAAATCGACAAACACGACAAACAACAAGGTGATCTTGGCAACAACCGGCATGTATCCGTCTCCACTTAGTCAGCCTATGTGCAGCACAGGATGACCGCAATGCGGTGAAAACAAAAAAGGCGGGCCAAGCCCGCCTGATCTTCCGCTTTTGAAGCCCAACCGGGCTTAGGTGCGATTGGCCTTGTGGGCGTCATACTGGCCATGTTCCCGGAACCGGTCGAGATAAGACGGCAGAATAGCAGCCAAGGTCGTTGGTTCGATGCCAATGCCTGAGAGGGTTCGGCCTTCGGAGATCGCAGCTTCAGACACCACATTGTCTTTCTTGAGCAACTCCACCTGATCCGCCGTTAGCGGGGACCCGGGCAGATACTGCATGACCTTGCCCATAACTTCGGAAACAGGGAAGGGGATCGGCAGCAGAACGCGAGAGCGCTGTGTGACCTCCAGCATGTCTTCCAGGCAGTCCCGGAAACTCTTGATCTCTGGTCCGCCGAGTTCATAAACCGAGCCGGGCAGAAGAGTACCGTCAACAGCACGTGCAACAGCTTCGGCGATGTCACAGACATAGACCGGCTGGAATTTGGTTTCGCCGCCGCCAACCAGCGGTAGGACCGGAGAAAATCGAGCCATCCCGGCAAACTGGTTGAAGAAATTGTCTTCCGGCCCAAAGACGATCGAGGGCCGTAGGATAATGCTGCCTGGTAGGGTTTCCAGAACACCGGCTTCGCCGACAGCTTTGGACCGGGCATAGGCAGAGGCGCTCTCAGGATCCGCGCCAATTGCTGAAATGTGGGTAATGCCGTTCAGTCCGGCCGCACGGGCGGCCTCGGCAATGGCGCGGGGCCCGAAGGCCTGAACAGCATCGAAACTTTGTTTCCCGGTTGGCGCAAGAATGCCGACCGCATTGACAACAGCGTCGGCCCCTTGAACGGCGCGATCGACGGACCAGCGGTGGCGTAAGTTGGCTTGCACAGCCATGATTTGACCGGGTGCGCCGAGTGGTTGCAAATGGCTGGCGAGATCGGGCCGCCGCACGGCCGCCCGTACACGGTAGCCGCGCTTAGACAATGCCTGAACGATATGCCGGCCGAGGAAACCGGATCCACCGAAGACTGTGACGAGTTTTCCGTTAAGGGGTGTGGACATCGTGAGAAGGCCCTTTGTCGCGTCCAAAAGCTTTACCCGGCAAAAAGGCCGGGACTTTCCAACAGTCTCTTAGACCGTTGCGTCCGGTGTGTGAAGGGCTGGAGGAAAAGGATCGAAAAAAGTATAAGACGGCGATTGACAAGCTGCGGGCTGCCCCTTACAAGCCCCCCTCACGGCCCAGGTGGCGGAACTGGTAGACGCGCTAGCTTCAGGTGCTAGTGCCCTTACGGGCGTGGAGGTTCGAGTCCTCTCCTGGGCACCAAACACACGTTTCAGATCATCCAGTTCGATCCGAAACTCTTCGAAAAAGCTCCGGATTCCGGAGCTTTTTTCGTATTCGGCGTCCGGTTTTTAAAGAATAATATGACGCCTGCATGTGGTTGCGAATTACGCATCTGCAGCATCTGTTATGAATGCCGAGTAGCTGAACACTTAGTTGTGTCTTGGGTTGGTCTTTGCTCTTGTTCTAGGCTCAGTCCCGTCGTTCTGCATACATAATTGCTAATACCAATTTGAATACAAATTAGCGATCTCGAAAGTCAGCTGGCTGAAACAGGCAGTGACGGCATTTTGGTAGTTTTAGCTTAAATCGAAGAGATGGAAGATGGCCGGGCACTGCCCGGCCGTTTTTGTTTAGATTGACCCTGGCGATCGATGTTCTCAAAGCACCCTCGATCAGCCGAGCAGAGTGCTTGACCTTCCTGTGACTGGAGGGTTTAAGAATAGAAAGTGAAGGTGCGTTTAAGGGCCAACCTGGCAGGTTAATGATGCGGGTCCCAACGCAACCGTCGGCGTTTCAAAAACCGGCCAGAAACACCATCAGGCTCTGGCCAATACTCCTGGTCGCCAAAGGGTTACGTCAAAAATGGTACAAGTTGCGAGGGTGCATTCATGAACATTGGCGATGCTGCAAAACAGTGCGGGCTGCCGACGAAAACGATCCGATACTACGAAGACATCAAGTTGGTCGCACCAATGCGCTCAGAAAATGGCTACCGGGATTATTCGGAGACAGATGTCCAGCGTTTGGCGTTCATACAACGATCGCGAGGTCTCGGCTTCACCATTGATCAATGTCGTGAGCTCTTGTCACTTTATGATGATCGCAATCGGGCAAGCGCAGATGTCAAAGCGATTGCGCGCCTGAAGATCGACGAGATTGATGCCAAGATCAACGAACTCAAATCCTTGAAGAAAACCCTGAAGTCCCTGGTGGCGAGTTGCCAGGGTGATGATCGTCCGGACTGTCCGATCATTGATGATCTGGCGGGAGCGATTTCGAGCGGTTAAACGGTATCTGATGGCAATCGCTGCGAGACGGCAGCAGTCTTTGGTGGATATCTTGTCAATTCCACCGGCGGTACACCGCCCTTTAGCGCCCGGGCAAAGTTTGGAAGTGGAAGGCTCTTCGATGAATATCAGAAAGACTGTAAGCATTTCCGCTGCAATGTTGGCCTTAAGTGTTGCATTGGCATTTGCGCATGGGCGCGCGACTGGAATTGTCAAAGAGCGGATGGATGCCATGGAGGAGATCAGCGCCAGCATGAAACAAGTTGGGCAGATGCTCCGAGGCCAGAAGCCCTTTGATGCGTCGGAAATCGGTGCTGCTGCAGGGATAATTGCGGGGCACAGCGGTGACAATCTGACACGGCAATTCCCGCCGGATAGCCTGATGGCGCCAACTGAAGCGAGCCCGGTCATTTGGGAAAAATGGGAACAGTTCTCAGGCATCGCAAATGGCATGGAAACTGCGGCTTTGAGCGTCACGGATGCAGTTCAAAGTGGTGCGGACCGTGACCAGATAGCGACCGCGTTTGGTCGTCTCGCCCAAACCTGCAAGACTTGCCACGAGGCGTTTCGGGTCAAGAAGTAACGCAACAGTTTTCGGTCGACGCATCATCCAGCCACTTGCGCCAATTCGTGGCATGTTTTACGTGACGAGAAGTTACGGCCTCTGCGTATGTGTCGTGCACCTATTCGGCCCGAGAAAACTCCAGAAGGAAATGGCGATATGACAATCCGCTACCACAAAGGTGACTTGCCGGACTTGAGTGCCTATGAGACGGCATCCGCCGTGGCAGTAGATTCAGAAACGCTCGGACTGAACCCTCACCGGGACCGTTTGTGTGTTGTGCAGCTCTCACCCGGTGACGGGTCTGCCGATGTGGTGCAGATCGCTCGCGGGCAAACGGAAGCCCCCAATTTAGCCACGCTGTTCACCGATCCATCCAAACCGAAGATTTTCCACTTCGCGCGGTTTGACGTGGCTGTTCTTCGTCACTATCTGGGGATTCATGTCACCCCGGTCTGGTGCACCAAAATCGCTTCGAAACTGGTGCGCACTTACACTGACCGCCATGGATTGAAAGATATTACCCGCGAGCTTTTAGGGGTTGAGTTGTCGAAGCAGCAGCAGAGCTCAGACTGGGCGGCTGAAACACTATCGGATGCGCAGTTGGCCTATGCAGCATCAGACGTATTGCATCTGCATGATCTGAAGGCAAAACTTGAGATGATGCTTGAGCGCGAGGAGCGTACGAATATTGCAGATGCTTGCTTTGACTTCTTGCCGGTTCGTGCGGAGCTCGATCTAAAGGGCTGGGAAGAAAACGACATTTTTGCTCATTCCTGAGAAGCTTTCGCCGCCGGAAAGCTGCGTTACTGAGTTCGGGAGTGCTGGAGTTGCCTTTGAGCGCAGTGAACCAACAGTTCGGCGGGCTAAGACCACGCGACATGGAGAGCCGGGTCCAGAGATCCGCACGGCGGCACAGCGCACTGGTGCGCGTTCTGCGCTTTCTGTTTCCCGCAATAGGGCTGCTCATCTTGGCCGGCATGATCGGCGCTGTGGTGTTGTTCAATGTTCTCGGGTCTTTCGGCGCAGCCAATCTCGTTTTGACCAGCGACGGGATCGTGATGGATCACCCAAAACTGTCCGGCAATGATGGCGAGCGCTCCTATCAGGTAACAGCGCGCAAGGCTATCCAGCGGCTTACCGATCCGAGGATCATTGATTTGGAAGAAATTCGCGCAGATATCGTGCTTGCACCGGACGAGGGCGCGCGGATAATTTCCCTTAAAGGCATATATAATAACGCTGCGGAAACCCTGCGCCTTTATGAGGGGGTGCAGCTGAACTGGAGTGAAGGGTATACAGTGGATGTTGAGACGGTCGACGTTGACCTGAAAACAGGTGCGATATCGTCCCACGATCCTATTACCATTGGGTCCGGTGAGGCTCAGTTGACCGCCGGAAAAATCGATTACGACAAAGACATGCAAATCGTTTGGTTTAAAGAGGGCGTCAAGCTGATCCTTTACCCGGCGACCGAGGACGAAAACCAATGATGAAACCGGTCTTTAAAAGCGGCTTGGTTGCTTATTCAGTGTTGATGCTGGCAATTGCGCCTCTATCCGCGCAGACTTTTTCGGATTCTTTCGCCGGATTTGGGTCAAGCGACGGTCAACCGATCGAGATCGAGTCAAACGAACTTAAGGTCGAAGACCAGACCAAAGTCGCGACGTTTATCGGCGATGTCGTGGTGATCCAGGGTGACACCCGGCTTGAAACATCGCAGCTGAAGGTTTTTTACGACGGCGATGGTCAGAGTTCTGAGGGCGCGGACACAAGCAATGGCGCTGTTCCAGCTCAACAGGAGATTTCGCGGCTTGAGGCAAGTGGCGGTGTTCATATCTCCTCCAAGGACCAGACCGCGACCGGCGATGCTGCAAACTTCGATATGAAAACCGAAGTCATGGTCATGACGGGGAAAGAAGTTGTCCTGAAGCAAGGCGGTAATGTCGTTGTTGGCAATCGTTTGACGGTAAACCTGAAGACCGGTCAGGCCAATTTGAACGCCCCCGCCGACGATGGGCGTGTAAGGGTTCGTATCCTTCCCAATTCAGCGCCCAGCACACAGCAGTAGTGCCGGACAGTCATCGGTAATGTTTTTCGTATCTAATGACTTCAACAGCGCCCAAATGCGGTGCGAACGGATAGAACATCAGTGAACCGGCCACCTATGGACAACTACGATTTCGAACATGGCCTTACTGGTGCCGCGGCACCAGTTGAAGATCTGTCCAACGCACTCGTGGTTGACGGGATTGGCAAAACCTATGGCCGCCGTCAGGTGGTGAAGCATGTTGGCTTGATGGTTCGGCCGGGGGAGGCCGTTGGTCTGCTCGGCCCGAATGGTGCTGGCAAAACAACGACCTTTTATATGATCACCGGCTTGATCCGGCCGGACCAGGGCAAGATTTACCTCGAAGGATTCGACATCACCCGTATGCCGATGTACCGCCGGGCTCGGCTGGGGATTGGGTATCTGCCTCAGGAAGCATCGATCTTTCGCGGATTGACCGTGGAAGAGAACATACGTGCGGTCCTTGAGGTGATCGAGCCGAACCGGAAACAGCGCAAGGAAGACCTGGATTCCCTTCTGGCGGAATTTGGTCTGACCCATCTGCGCAAATCTCCAAGTATCGCGCTGTCTGGCGGTGAGCGCCGCCGTGTGGAAATTGCCCGCGCTCTGGCAAGCCGTCCATCATTTATGTTGCTCGATGAACCGTTTGCGGGGATCGATCCAATTGCTGTCGGTGACATTCAGCAGCTTGTCCGCCATCTCACAAAGCGCGGTATCGGCGTGTTGATTACGGATCACAATGTCCGGGAGACGCTCGGACTGATCGACCGGGCCTATATCATTGCTGCCGGAGAGGTTCTGACCGAAGGGCTTCCGCGGGACATAGTGTCAAATCCAGATGTCCGCCGACTTTATCTTGGTGAGCAGTTTACCCTTTGATGACAAGGCGCGTGCAAGTTTGTATCTTGTGATCATAAGCAAGAAGCAGACCAACCGAACCTGACGAGCGCCCGGGACATCAATGGCAATATCAACCAAATTGGAGATGCGACAGAGCCAGTCGCTTGTCATGACGCCGCAGTTGATGCAGGCGATCAAGCTGCTGCAGATGTCCAATCTCGATCTGGTTGCCTATGTCGAGGCTGAACTGGAACGCAATCCGCTTCTGGAAAATGGCGAGACCGATACAGGTGACAGCGCTCCCAGCGACGCCAATACCCAGTCTGAAGCCCCCGGTGATGTCCGCTCGGAACGGCCAGAGACGTCTGCGGGCGGCGATAGCGAGCCTGGCAGCGGCGACTGGATGCAGAGCGATTTGGAAACCGGTGCAGAGGCAATTGCCTCGCGGATGGATACAGATCTGAGCAACGTGTTTCCGGATGAGCCTGGAGTGCCGGCCTCTCCGGATCCGGCTCAGCTGAAGGGTGGCGATAGCTACAAAAATGCGGGGTCGAGCGCGGCCTCCGAAGACTACAATCTTGAAGCTTTTGTCGCTGAAGAGGGGTCACTAACCACCTCTTTAGAGGAGCAGATGAACCTCTCAATATCCGATGAGGTGGATAAGTTGATTGCCGGTCACCTGATCAACTCACTGGATGAAAACGGATATCTCTATCTCGATTTGATTGAAGCCGCTGAGCAACTTGGTGTTGAGCCGGAACGGGTTGAGAGTGTTTTGAGTATCTTGCAAACGTTCGAGCCGGCCGGCGTCTTTGCCCGAAACTTGGCCGAGTGTCTCAAGCTCCAGTTGATCGAGAAGAACCGGTATGACCCGGCGATGGAAGCGTTGATCGCCAATATCGAGTTGCTTGCCAAGCGGGAACTTGCGGCGCTTAAAAAAATCTGCGGTGTCGACGAAGAAGACCTCAAGGATATGATCCACGAGATCAGAGCCCTAGATCCAAAACCCGGCTCTGTATTTGGCGGCGCTTTGGTCCAGCCAATGGTCCCGGACGTTTTCGTACGCCCGGCCAACGACGGCACTTGGGCGGTCGAACTGAACTCCGATACGCTTCCAAAGGTTCTTGTCAATCAGACATATTTTGCGCGTGTCGTGAAAACAGCCCGCAATGAGACCGAGAAAGAATATCTGACGGAGTCGTTGCAAACCGCAAACTGGCTCGCGAAAAGCCTGGACCAGCGGGCCAAGACAATTTTAAAGGTCGCCACCGAGATCGTGCGTCAACAGGATGGTTTCCTGACTTACGGAATTGCGCACCTCCGCCCACTCAATTTGAAAACGATTGCTGAAGCGATCGAAATGCACGAGTCGACGGTCAGCCGGGTGACGTCCAACAAATACATGGCGACACCGCGTGGCATTTTTGAACTTAAGTACTTTTTTTCCTCGGCAATCTCCGCGACCGTCGGCGGTGATGCGCATTCCGCCGAATCTGTGCGCCACAAGATTAAACAGATGATCGACGCGGAAGATCCAAAGGCGATTCTTTCCGATGACACCATCGTGAAAGTCCTCAAAGATGAGGGCGTTGATATTGCGCGTCGCACAGTCGCAAAATACCGCGAGGCCATGAAAATCGGCTCTTCCGTCCAACGGCGGCGGGAAAAAAACGCAAAGATGTAAACGCCTTGGAGTTCAGCCGAACTCTTTCTGGTTTTGTTGGCGTGTACTGTAAGAAACGTCGGTTTCTTTAGCGTTTTTCGCAATATTACCCCATTTTCTTAATTGGTTTTATCGGATTCTTTCCCATTTCATGAGACGATTGACTCTCATGCAGACGCCGATTATAGGACCGCCCTTGTGACTATGAGGGGGATGGCACTTTAGAGCTGACTGGTCCATTGTGTAGGTGTGAAACGTTTCTCGTTTCCGCACCGGCGGTTCCGCCGGTGACCTGTCGGTCAATAGAAAAAGAAGAGGTCCCCATGGCTTTGCGGATTTCGGGTAAAAATGTTGATGTTGGTGACGCAATGCGTGTCCATATCACAGACCGAATCGAAGACGCCCTTTCGAAATACTTCACGGGCGGTTTCACTGGCCACGTCACGCTGAGCAGGGAGGGCACGGGTTTTAAATCCGAGTGCACCGTGCATCTGGACACTGGAATTGTGCTGCAAGTGTCAGCTCAGGATCAGGATCCTAGAAACAGCTTTGATCAAGCTGCTGACAAGATCGAAAAACGATTACGCCGTTACAAGCGTAAACTGAAGGATCATCACAGTCACAACGGCAACGGCCGCGAGGCGTTCGAAGCAGCGTCTTACGTGTTGGCCTCGCCGGAAGAAGACGAGGAAGTCCCGGCAGATTTCAATCCGCTGGTCATTGCAGAGACATCTGCAAAAGTGAAAACGATGACCGTAGGCATGGCTGTTATGGAGCTTGATCTGACGGAAGCCCCGGTTGTTATGTTCAAAAATGCGGCAAATGGTGGTGTCAACGTTGTCTACCGCAGGGCGGATGGCAATATAGGGTGGATAGACCCTGCACTGGTGGCAAACGCCGCCGCAGAATAACACTGATGCGCTAGGGTCCGGCTTCCTTGTAAGCGGGAAGCCGGCGCCCAAACGGATAGGCGAAGGAATGGATCTTAGTGATCTTCTGAGCAAAGACGCGGTTATCTCCAGGCTGAAAGCCAAGAGCAAAAAGCAGGCGATCCAGGAGTTGGCAGCCAAGGCGGCTGAACTGACCGGTCTTTCTGAGCGGGAAGTCTTTGATACGTTGCTGCAGCGTGAGCGGCTTGGTTCCACCGGCGTCGGGCAAGGTATCGCAATTCCGCACGGCAAGCTTATCCGTCTCGACCGCCTTGTCGGGGTATTCGCGCGTCTGGACAAACCGGTCGATTTTGATTCACTCGACGAAGAGCCGGTGGATCTTGTGTTCCTACTTCTGGCGCCTGAGGGGGCCGGAGCTGACCACTTAAAGGCCCTTGCCCGCATTGCGCGGCAATTGCGCGATGCAACGGTCACTGAGGGGATCCGGTCTGCCGCTGAAGCTGAAGACATTTACGAACTTCTCACCCAGCCAATAGCATCGTCCAATGCTGCCTGATCCGCCAGGGGTGTTGCCACACTGAGATTAATGAAACACAGAGTGGCCCGTTTTGTCTGATCAGCGCGCTTCGACGGGTTCAGGTTCGGCGGCAGCTGTCGGCAAGTCCTGCGGCTGAAACTCGGCCCCTCTACCTTTTTGCAAAGCCGGCAGTTGAAGCTGCAGCAACTCGGCAGGAGGCGCAGTCTCCTCGGGGATCCGCCAGAGTGTGGACCGGATTGCCAAGGTGCCTAGCGTTTTCGTCGAGGTCATAACGGCCAGTATCGTGGCAAGCAGTGGCCCCACCGCGACAGGGATGACCGGCCAAACCAGATCAATGGGTTGCTGAACGATCCAGGCAAGGCCAGCTGCACCGAAAATGGTTTGCGGCCAGAGTTTGGAAGCGACTAGCAAAATCGGCAAGCGAGCAACACCACGCGCTTGCGCACCCCAACCAATAGACTTGCCGAAAGCAAGACCAGCCATGAAGACGGTGTGAGCAACCGCCATGATTGGCGCAAGCATGGCCGCGTAGACGATCTCAGCCATCACGCTGAGCAGTATTCGGATGGGGCCACCAAATGCTTTTCGAAGATCCGTGCGTGCAATGATATCCGCGACAGTTGCCAGCTTCGGTGCAAAAACCATTGTCAGCACGGAGAAAAACAAAACAGCGCCGGTATCCGCCCGATAAGGAGCGTAATCCGTTGTCATTCCAAGGGTTGCAGCCCCCACCATAAATCCGATCCAGGCGGGTGACCCGAGAAACATCAGGATGGCGAGCACCAACTGGGCCCGGCTAACGGGTTTAAGGCCCTTGAGACCGAGCAGTTTACGGTACTGCAAATTGCCCTGGCACCAGCGAAGATCGCGGCGGATGAACTCTAAGAGATGTGGCGGATTGGCCTCATAACTCCCGCTTTCTTGCGGCAGGACACGGACTTCATATCCGGCGCGGCGCATCAGAACAGCTTCGACTTGGTCATGCGACAAAACCGGACCGCTCAACGGGCCTGTTCCAGGTAGAACTGGCAGCTTGCAGTGCTCTTTGAACGGCTTTAGCCGCAAGATGGCATTGTGCCCCCAATAGGGCCCACAATCTCCCTGCCACCATGCACTGCCGATCGTGTAGGAGCGCATTCCAAGACGCATCCCAAACTGGAAAATCCGTGCAAAGGCGCTGTCTGTCGGCAGCCCGACCACGAGGCTTTGAAGGATACCGATCTGCGGATTGACTTCCATGCGCCGGACCAGATCGATGATCGCTGAGGCGGACATGTAGCTGTCCGCATCCAGCACGATCGCAAACTCGTGACGATCTCCCCAACGTTCACAAAAATCTTCGATGTTGCCGGCTTTGAAAGCAGTGTTTTCAGCCCGGCGCCGGTAAACGACATCTATTTGCCCAGAAAACCGGGCAGACAGCCGTGCCGACATTTGCTGTTCTTGCTGCGCTGTGTCGTCCCGGGACGTATCGCTCAAAACATAGAGCGTAAAGTTATGGCCGGAGCCTGCGCGGATCAGATTGCTGGCCATCGCGGTGAGATTGGTCTCCAGCGCGTCGACGTCCTCATCCTTGATACAGGAGAGGAGCGCTGTAGAGCTGGTGATTGATTGAGTCGCATCTCCTGGGGCAATCGGGCATACGGCTGCGACAGGATCCTTGGAAAACCGCATGACCAAAAGACCGATTACAGCGTTCCAAAAACCGATAATGGTCCACGGAAGTGTGACCATGAAACAGCCAAGGATGAAGAAGTCCAAAGGCGTGTGACCGCCCGGAGATAATGTCATGAACATTAACGCCGACAAGGCAACGAAACTTGCCGCCAACAGGAAGGCGAATAGAACCCGGCGACCGGTCATGGACGTTTTGGATAATGCCGGGTTAGGTTTATCAATGACTTGCAACATTTTTCGGACTTCCAATCCTTGCAAACATGGCATGAATGGGCGTAGCGATAAGTGGATGTGGTGGCAAAAGCGTGTCACGGTTCGGAGAAATTGCAGAATGCCAACTCCCGCTAAAGAAGCTGATCTCCATGAAGCTCATGCCGTTTGGTATGTCGGCGACGGTGGGTGTGCGGTTAGGCCGGCTCTGCTCTCGAAGCCGCAGCCGGGAGAGGTTCTCATCAAAGCCTCGAACAGTGCGATCAGCCGGGGAACCGAAGGGCTTGTGCTCCGCGGTGCGGTTCCGGAAACAGAATGGCATCGCATGCGTGCGCCTTTTCAGGAGGGACAGTTTCCCTTCCCGGTGAAATACGGCTACGCCAGCGTGGGAACCGTCATTGACGGAGACGCTGAACTTGCAGGTAAGCTCGTCTTTTCGCTCTTTCCGCATCAAGATCTCTACACTCTCCCGTCGGATGCCTGTGTCCCTGTGCCTGCTTCCGTTCCGGCCGAGCGGGCGTCGCTTGCGGCCAATTTAGAAACCGCTCTCAATGCTTTATGGGATGGAAAACCATCACCTGGGGATCACATCTGCGTGGTCGGCGGCGGTGTTGTTGGACTTCTGACAGCTTACGTGTGCAACCGTATCCCCGGATCAACGGTGACCTTGGTGGATATCAATCCGGGTCGCGCTGAGATCGCATCCGGCCTTGGTTTTCGTTTCAGCCTTCCAGGGGATGCGCCGCGGGACCAGGACCTCGTGTTCCACACAAGTGCGAGCGCAGCCGGGCTGAAAACGGCGCTTTCTAGCGCCGGTGACGGCGCCTCGGTCATTGAAATGAGCTGGTACGGCGATCAGACCGTCGGGGTGCCGCTCGGAACTGATTTTCATAGCCGGCGGATCAAATTGATCTCAAGCCAAGTGGGCACAATTCCGGCCGAACGGCAGGCGCGCTGGACTTACCGGCGGCGAATGGAATTAGCGCTTTCCCTACTGGATGATCCACGTCTGGATCTTCTGATCAGCCACAAAATCCCATTTGAAGACGCGGCAGTGCGCGTTCCCGAAATATTGAACAAGGCATCAGATGTCTTGGCTGCGGTCATCGTTTATGACCAAGCCGACGAGGCGTGATGCCAGCTTGGCAGAAAACTCCGGAACTTAGGAATATAATATGTTTGCTGTAGAAGTTCGCGATCACGTGATGATTGCCCACTCCTTCAAAGGGGAACTATTTGGTCCGGCACAGGCGCTGCACGGAGCCACATTTGTCATAGACGCGGCCTTTTTGTCCGAAGAACTCGATGAAAACGGTGTCGTGATCGACATTGGCCGCGCGCATGAAGCGCTGAAGGAAGTGCTGACGCCGCTCAACTATAAGAACCTTGACGAGGTGCCCGAGTTCGCCGGGATCAATACGACCACGGAATTCCTGACCAAGCACATTCATGACCATCTGGCCGAAGCTGCGCGGCAGGACCGGCTTGGCCGCAAGGGCGGTGAGCTCTCTGCCATCCGTGTGACGATCTCTGAATCCCATGTTGCCCGTGCGTGGTACGAGGCAAAGATCTGACATGCCGGACAAACGGCTTGTGTTTGCCTATCCGGGTGATCTTCAAACGCTCACGGGCGGGTATGGCTATGACCGGCGCGTGATCGCCGGTCTTGCTGCCAACGGCTGGGATGTAAGGCCGCTGTCTCTTGGGCCGGGATTTCCATTCCCGTCAGGGCAGACCCTTCACGAGACAGATGACGCGCTTTCTGCTCTACCGGACGGCTGTTTGGTCATTGTCGATGGCTTGGCCTACGGCGTTATGGATCAGGCTGCTGAAAAACACGGAAAGAGGCTACGATTGATCGCCCTTGTTCACCATCCGCTCTGCCGGGAAAATGGCTTGTCCAGCGATGTTGCCGCGCGGCTGCGTGCAAGCGAAAGCGCGGCACTCAACCATGCCCGTCATGTGATTGTGACAAGCCCGGCGACGGCGGCTCAGATCGAGGAACTGTTCGAAACCCCGAAGGATGCGATCAGCATTGCGCTTCCGGGCACGGAGCTTCCGACGCAGAGGTGCAAAGCGTCAGAAGGTGCAACGCGGCTCTTGTCCATCGGAACCGTGACACAAAGGAAAGGCTACGATGTTCTCTTTGAGGCGCTCAGCCAATTGAAAGAGATGGATTGGCATCTGGATGTCGTTGGCGGACTGGAGGCGGACCCGGGCTGCGTCATGGCTCTGAAGAACCAGTTAAGCACTCTGGCGCTCACCGGCTGCGTCACGTTCCATGGGGCGGTGCCGCAGGAAAAGCTGAGCGATTATTATTGCTCGGCGGACGTTTTCGTTCTGGCGAGCCGTTATGAGGGGTACGGCATGGCCTATGCGGAAGCGCTGGCGCATGGTTTGCCGGTGATCGGCAGCGGTGCTGGAGCGGTTAAGGACACCCTCTCGGTCGGGGGGGCGATCTATTGCGGCGTGGAAGATGTGCAGGCTTTAACCGCTGCCCTTACCACTATTATGTCTAATGCCGAGGCCCGGGAACGCCTTGCCACAGAGGCCCGGCAGGCCGCTTATTCCTTGCCAAGCTGGGAGGACGCGGTGAGGGTTTTCGAGACAGTGATTGAGAAGGTGGCGCAGTGAGCGGATTCTCAGCAACTTGGTTGGCCTTGCGCGAACCTCTGGACCTTGCAGCCCGCAATAAAGAGGTTGAGGCGGCCTTCTTCGAGGCCTTGCCGGCTGAAGCCCCAAAAATTCTCGACCTTGCGAGCGGTGCCGGCTCGACCGTTGCAGCTTTGGCAGGAGAAAAATCGGACATCCAGTGGATTTTGTCCGACTACGATGCCGATCTTCTGTCGGTGGCGGCCAGCCGGGACTACGCGACAAAACCTGGGTCGCTTCAAACTCGAGAAATCGATCTAGCGGCAAACCTTAAGGAACTCCCGTTTGACGCGGTCGATGCGATCACGACATCTGCATTCCTCGATCTCGTTTCGGAAACATTTCTGACGCAACTTGTAGAAGCAATCGTCTCATCCAGAAGGCCGTTTCTTGCCAGCCTGACTTATGATGGCCGGACTGGTTTCATCCCTGCTGAACCGTTGGATCAGGATCTCTGTGATGCGATGAACCGTGACCAGCAGACCGACAAGGGGTTTGGTCCGGCGCTGGGCCCCAGGGCTGCCGAACGGGCAATAGCCCTCTTTCAGGCTAAGGGATACAGGATTGTCAGCGGTGACTCCGATTGGGTCATTGGCCCGCAGCATGAGGATTTTCTGGCGGAATTCCTGCCCGGTTGGATTGGCGCTGGCATCAAGCAGGGCGTTGAGAAATCCAGGGCTGATGATTGGCTGGAAAGCCGCCGCTCGCAGATCGCGGACGGCACGTTCACTATGACAGTTGGCCATCTGGATTTTGCCGCGCTGCCCGCCTGAGGCCGTCTCTCAAACCTAGTGTGGAGCTCCACCGCAGACTGCGGAGGACCCATCTGACGCGGTCAAATACGGCTTTAGAACCGTCATCTGCGGGGTGTCGATGCTACCTTGTGGCTGGAGGGACAAGGCGTAGTCTCCCCACCAGTCACCGGCGGCCCAGGCTGTCCAACCGATCCAGACGTCGCTCTCGCTGTTGATGTATGCCGCCACTTCTGCAAGGCCATCCAGGCAATCGGGGGACGCGGTCCCGCCGAACTCGCCAAGATGCGCCTGAAATCCGGATTGCCGCATCCATCTCGTCACCGCTTCAAGGGCCTTCAGGGCGTCAGTGGTCCGAGGACAGGTGGCGTTCCTGCCGGAAAAATCCGTGTCCAGATACTGATGAATGTCGAAGGCGAAGTTGTTGGCTGGGTCTGCGATGCCCTTGAAGACGTCAGCATTGGATCCTTCGGGCATATCATCGAACCAATGAGAGGCCCCGGTCCAAATAGTGCCGGGAACAAGAACGAGGTTGTCCGCACCAACGCCCCGGATCGCAAGAATTGCGGCCTGGGTGGCCTTGAACCACGTGGTTGCGATGACACCCTCCGGCTCATTCATCAAAAGATAGAGGACACGCGGGTCACCGGAAAATTCCGAGCCAAGTTTGCGCCAGAAATCTGCGAAGGCCTCCACCGTCACTGGTTCCTGACCGATTTTCACATCGCGGTATTCAGCAAAATTGTGCGGATCCAAAATGATTGTTAGGTCGTGTTGTTTGGCGTTGGCCACCGTCTTCTTGAGGCGGGCGAGCTCAGCGTGATCCAGTGCCGCATGTAGCTCCGGCTGGAGACGTTCCCAGCGGAACGGAAGACGGATTACGGTCATTTTCCGGGAGGCCACCCACGCTAGTGTTGCATCTGAAGGATAGATGTAGCTTTCGCCGTAGGGCCCTTCATAGCCGCCGAACTCGGCACCGGCGATATTGACACCGCGCAGGCAGGTCCGTTCCTGAGCGCTTGATGCTGTGATAGTGCCGGTCAATATCAAAAGCAGGATCGAGGCAGTGGCCAGGGCGGCATTGAGCGTGTTCATCAAACATCTGCCGATCGCGTGATCTGGTGTAAGGTTATTGATGCGCAACTAAAGCGCGATAATTGGTTCGCCTGCAAGAAAAACCTGTTGTTTGCGGCTTGCTGGTTCTCCTGGAAATCTCGGCCGCGGGATCACGTGTTTAGAAACTTGTCGGTCCAGTCGAGCACGTCGTTGACCGTAGCTGCAGTATCCGTTGACGGCAGTTCGGGCCGGTCCACTATTATGACCGGGAGCTGCATCTGCCGCGCGGCCTCGATTTTTGCATAGGCTCGCGTTCCGCCGCTGTTCTTGGTCACCACGTGGGTAATGCCTTTTTCTTGGAACAGCTCGACTTCTTCTTCAGCCGATTGGGGCGGACGCGAGAGCACGAGCGACCAGTGGTCCGGCAAGGGAGCGGGAGGTGGTTCGATCATCCGGGCGGTGCCGATGATATCGCCGCGCCGGTAAAACGTTGCGATTTCCTTGCGCCCGGCGGCCAGAAAAGCGTGGGCCCCATCGGGTATCGCATCGGCGGCGTCATCCATGGAGGCAACCGGATGCCAAAGATCATTTGGCGCCTGCTGCCAGGCAGGTCGCTCGAGCCGGAGGATCGCAACGCCCTCACGCTCCGCCGCATGGAAGGCGTTCCAGCTTATTTGAGCTGCGAACGGGTGTGTTGCATCGATGATGAGCGAAACCTTCTCGGTCTGAAGGTATCGGCAAAGCCCCTCAATTCCGCCAAACCCGCCAATGCGCGTTGGAACACCAAGATCCGGCAAATCTTTCACGGCACCCGCGAAGGACGCTGTCTGGCGAACAGCTCGAAACCTTTCCTGGAGTTTTTTTGCAAGCACGCGGGCCTCAAAGGTCCCGGCCAGCAGCAGGATGTGCGTTTGATCAGCCGTCAAATCCGCACTCCCCGATGATGTGCCCTTGACGGTCGACGACAAGCACTTCCACGTCGACAGGCGCATCCCGCAGAACTGTTCGAACCGCTGTTTTTGCACGCTTTGCAAGAGGCGCGCTCAGATTGATCCCCTCTGCCGCCGCCATATCGAGTACTTCCTTCGCCGTATTCGATGTTCCAGCATGGGCGATGAGGCTGGTTGGGGCGTCGGCCTCACGAAGCAAGTCCTGAAGGAACTCAAAACTGACCGAGCTCCGGGCCGAGTGCAGGTCGAGCGCGCCTTGGGCAAGCTTGGTGAACTTGGCAAAGCCCCCGGCCATGGTGATTTTCGGGACCGGGTGACTGCGCAGGTATTTCAGGAGCCCGCCGGCAAAATCGCCCATGTCGAGATAGGCGCTGTCGTCGAGGTCATGACGGGATTGCACGGCCTTTTCCGACATAGAGCCTGTTGCGCCCACGACATGCTCAAGCCCGGTTGCACGCGCGACATCGATCCCGCGATGGATGGATGCGATCCACGCTGCGCAGGAGAACGGGCGCACGATCCCGGTTGTTCCGAGGACCGACAATCCGCCAACGATGCCAAGGCGCGGGTTCATGGTTTTCAAAGCCAATTCCTCGCCGCCGGCAATCGAGATTTCGATCTCGACATCGCCTGTGCCGCCGCAAAGGCGGGTCACTTCCTCAATGGCTGTTTGCAACATCTGACGGGGCACCGGATTGATTGCTGGTTCACCCGGCGGGATCGGTAAGCCGGGCCGGGTAACAGTGCCAACCCCGGCCCCGGCCTTGAACTGGACACCGCTTCCCTCTGGCAGAAGCCTGACAGTTGTCGTGATTTCGGCGCCATGAGTCACATCCGGATCATCGCCCGCATCTTTCGTAATCGTGGCTAAGCTGCATCCGTCAGCCAATGCGTGGCGGGTCAGAACGAAGTCCGTGGTTCTGCCTTGCGGTAAGGTTATCTCGACCGGATCCGGAAACGTACCCGTGAGCAAAGCCTGGTAGGCAGCCTTCGCCGCCGCCGTAGCACATGCCCCCGTCGTCCAGCCGCGCCGCAATTCTTTGCCGTCAGGTCTGACCATGAATTGTCTATAACCGAGTTTTTCAAAAATGCGCAGATCGAGAGATGAAATGTCGCATTCGGAGAGCTTTATACCGGCGAAGGACTTGGCGCTTTTCTATCCCCGCTGTAAACAAGATTCATGCAGTCTGAACAACACCTGACATTGCCTGCACAGTCTCTGCCGGAATTCGAAGCCGGATGGGTCTGGCTGGCCGGAGCGGGGCCTGGGGATCCTGGCCTATTGACGCTGCACGCGGTCAATGGGTTGCGGCAGGCGGACGTGGTTGTTTACGACGCGCTTGTGGATCAGAGCATTCTGAGCTGGGCAAGGCCTGGAGCTGTGCTCGATTATGCGGGCAAACGCGGTGGCAAGCCGAGCCCGAAACAGCGGGACATCACCCTCAAACTCATCGACTATGCGCGGGCCGGCAAACGTGTCTTGCGCCTTAAAGGCGGCGATCCTTTTGTGTTTGGGCGGGGCGGGGAAGAAGCGCTTGGACTGGTCGAGGCCGGGGTTCATTTCCGGATCATACCGGGCATTACTGCCGGAATTGGCGGGTTGGCCTATGCCGGTATCCCGGCGACCCACCGGGATTGCA
This sequence comes from Roseibium sp. R5, assembly GCF_055755305.1. Taxonomy (NCBI): domain Bacteria; kingdom Pseudomonadati; phylum Pseudomonadota; class Alphaproteobacteria; order Hyphomicrobiales; family Stappiaceae; genus Roseibium; species Roseibium sp. R5. The sequence goes on along the minus strand of NZ_CM146910.1, from coordinate 523,551 downwards.
ATCAGGCTGTGACGTTTCTTACCGGACATGATCAGACCGGGCTGACGCCGGATGCGATCAACTGGGACGGTATTGCGCAAGGCTCTCCAGTCATCGTGATGTACATGGCAATGAAACATCTTGAGACGATCGCCAGCAAACTGATTGCCGGTGGACGCTCGGTGGATGAGCCTGTGGGAATCGTGTGCAATGGGTCCTTAGCCGGGCAAGAAGTTCTGGAAACGACACTCGGAAACTGCGCAGAAGAAGCAAAGCGCGCTGGTCTCAGCCCGCCCGCCATTGTCTGTGTTGGTGAAGTTGTCCGTTTGCGCGCTGGGCTCGACTGGCTGGGCGCCCTGTCTGGGAAGGTTCTGACACCCGATCCACTCGGGCTGCGCGAGGCGACCCGACAGGCCGATGCAGGTTAATCCAGGCGGATCGAGGGGACTCCTGATCGCAGCGCCATCCTCTGGCGCTGGAAAGACGACCGTGACATTGGCCCTACTGCGGGCTTTCAAAAACGCGGGCCTGTCCGTTGTCTCGGCAAAGTCCGGACCCGATTACATCGATCCCAAGTTCCATGAAGCTGCAAGTGGTACGCCCTGCCTCAACCTCGATGCCTGGGCGATGGGTGAGGGCACCTTGCAAACGCTTGCGGGTTCCCACGCTGCTGCACACGATCTTCTTATCGCCGAAGGGGCCATGGGCCTGTTCGACGGCGCTGCAAATGGCAAGGGATCAGCTGCGGATCTGGCAAGTGCACTCCAGCTCCCGGTGGTCTTGGTTGTCGATTGTGCGAAACAGGCGCAATCGGTTGCTGCGCTCGTCAGTGGCTTCAAACACTTCCGCTCCGATGTGAAAGTGACCGGTGTCATCCTCAATCGGGTCGGCAGCACCCGTCATGAAGAGATGCTGCGGGCAGCCCTGAGCGGCCTCGATATTGCAGTCCTTGGGGCTATCCCGCGGAAGAGCGACTTAGTTCTGCCGGAACGCCATCTCGGCTTGGTTCAGGCTCAGGAACATCCAGAACTGGAGGCTTTTCTGGACGCAGCGGCGCGCATTTGTGAAGATCATCTGGATCTCAATGGAATTCAAACGCTGGCGGAGAACATCGCCACAAATGACGATGAACTGCGCCAACTTCCATCACCTCTTGGACAACGGATCTCAGTCGCCAAGGACATCGCCTTCGCCTTTTCTTACGTTCATCTGCTGGATCATTGGCGGCGCATGGGTGCGGAGATTTCGTTTTTCTCGCCGCTCGCCAACGAAGCGCCAAGGTCTGATGCCGATGCAATCTATCTGCCGGGCGGATATCCCGAACTCCATGCCGGCAAACTCACAGAGGCGCAGACGTTCCTTTCCGGAGTGCAAGCAGCAGCTGAAAACGGCGCGCTGATCTATGGCGAATGCGGCGGCTACATGATCCTGGGTGACATGCTGGTGGACGCACATGGTTGCCGGCACAAAATGCTTGGGCTTTTGCCACTGGAAACGTCGTTCCAAACCCGCAAACGGCACCTCGGCTATCGGATTGTCACTCCAAAAACGGGTGCGCCATGGTCAGGCTCGCTGGCAGCACACGAGTTTCACTATGCCAGTGTTGTGAGTGAGGGCGCCGTCGATGGGCTGTTTTCAGCAAGTGATGCGTCCGGGAACGGCTTGCCCGACATGGGGCTGCGCGTAAACAACGTGATGGGGTCGTTTGCGCATGTGATTTCACGCCATCAAACGACTTCCAGCACACAGAGCTGACAGAAAACGTCTTCCTTTGTGTGATATGGGCTGAGATGGATATCGACAATCCGCACCACGCCATCAGTTTCAAGCTTCTCGATCTTCTGCGCAAAGCCGTCAGTGTCCCATGTGGTGTCCCGTACCGTGAAGACGATTGGAGCACCGGGCTTGGCAATCCGGATCAGTGCATCGAGCCCATCTGGTCCAACATGGCCGCTGGTAAACACGCCCGCGCTGACAATGCTATCATAACTGTCGTCGTCGATCTCATGCAGCGGGCCGCACATGTCGGCTTCATTCAGTTTCCGATAAGCGCCGCTTTTGCGCGATGCAGCCAGCATTTCCGGTGTGATATCGATCCCGTCGATGGTGAGCTCATAGTCGAGCTTCAAAAGCTCCAGCCCGACGAGTCCTGTGCCGCAACCTGCATCCAGTACCAATTTGCCGTCACCCAGATGCCGGATCAAAGCTTCAGCAGCGACCTGCGGAGCGACATACCCGATCGCAAGCAGGAGATCCGTGTCGTAGGTCTGCACCCAGTTGGCATAGAACTCCCGGATCGCGAGAGGGTCACCGTTCAGCGACAGCGCATGTTCCAGAAGCGGATTTCGTTCAGCCACGCGGCGTCTCCCGTCAAATGTTCCTAAAGAAAACTACGGGATCAGCGTGGTGAAAGGCAATTGTCGAAGCGCTTAGCCTTTGGCCTTTTTCTTCGGTCGTAGGACATGCACGTGATCTGCATCATACAGCGCGCTGTCTCTGAAATCCTGACCGGGCTTCAAGGCGTGACCAACGAAGGTCAACGCAGTGCGTGTGATCTTTGCTGCCCGCACCTTTTCCGCAATCGTTGACAACGTCCCGTGAATGAAGGCCTCATCCGGCCATCCGACACGATAAGCAACGATAACCGGGCAATCTGCACCGTAGTGTGGCGCGAGTTGCCGCTCGACTTCGCGCAGGTTCCGGATGGACAGGTGGATTGCAAGCGTTGCGCCGCTTTTCCCAAGCGTGTCGAGATCCTCGTTGTTTGGCATGGCCGAGGATTTCATGGCCGTCCGGGTCACAATCACGGTTTGCGCGACTTCAGGTATGGTGAGTTCTGTTTTCAGCGCTGCGGCTGCTGCGGCAAAGGCCGGGACGCCTGGTGTCACATCATAGTCGATACCGAGTGCTTCCAGGCGGCGCATCTGTTCGGCCGTCGCGCCATAGATCGATGGATCACCGGAGTGGACACGGGCCACATCCTGGCCGTTCTCGTGGGCGGTCTGGATTTCAGCAATAATCTCGTCGAGGGTCATAGGCGCCGTGTCGATCACCCGCGCGCCTTCCGGCGCTGCAGCGACAATCTGTTCCGGCACCAGCGAGCCTGCGTAGAGACAAACGGCGCAGTTCTGAATGAGCCTCAAGCCACGAACGGTGATGAGATCTGGATCGCCGGGACCGGCGCCAATGAAGTGAACGGTCATGCGGTTTCTTCCGTTTTTTGGTCTTTCGGGGCGTCGATACGTTTTGCATAACCGCGCGGCGTATAGACGAACTTCCTGCCGTCTCCCCGTTTGACCGCCTTCGAATTGGACGACCCGACCATGACTGTCGTCAACATGTCGACATCATCCACTTCAAGTTCGGCCAGTGTCAGCACGCGCAAGGTTTCTTCCGGGCGGCCCAGATTGACACCGAGCACAACCGGCGTTTCCGGCGGTCGATGTTTCAGCAGGATTTCCTTGGCAGCAGCCAATTGTGTCCGACGCCGCTTTGACACTGGATTGTAGAAAGCAATCACAAAGTCCCCTTCAGCCGCTGCGTTGAGACGCTTTTCGATCGCTTCCCATGGAGTGAGTAGATCGGATAGCGAGATCGCACAGAAGTCATGGCCGAGGGGTGCGCCGATCTGCGCTGAACACGCCTGAAGGGCGGAGATGCCGGGTGCGTTGGTGATGCTGACTCGTTTAGCGGCATCGGACACGCCGCCGTTGTCTGCGTCGCGATCCAGAAGTTCGTAAACAAGGGCTCCCATCGCGTAGATACCGGCATCGCCAGACGAAATCAGCGCTACGTTCTTGCCTTTGCCTGCCTCTTCGAGCGCAAACCGCACGCGGTCTTCTTCCGCGCCAAGAGGGAAATTGTGGTGGGTCTTGCCCGTGATGTGAGAGGCGACGATTTCAAGGTAAAGCGAGTATCCTACGACATCGCTCGCTGCGGCGAGAAGACGGGTTGCCTGCGGCGTGCGCCAGTCGTCCTTCCCTGGGCCAATGCCGATCACCGACAAGTGGCCGCGGCCACGGCCAACTGTCATTCCGTCAAGCGGTTCCAGCGCACGAGTGATGGCGCATGTGGCGTTTGCGGTCTTTTGTTTCTCGACCACCAATCGGCCTTCGCGGCCAACGGCCGCAAGTGCTGCGCCTTCGGCCACACCATGGCAGCGCACTTCAGAGTAGACCACTTCCGACGGGTTCTTGAGGCGCGGCTTTTCAAGCTCCAGCGTTTCCGCCGGGAAGAGACGTAAGGGGGCATCCAAATGGGCGGCCAACGCATTCATGGCAGCCTCATCGGCTTTCAAGTCGATGGTTGCGACACAGGCGACAGCGCCCTTTGCAACACCTTGAACTGCGAGATGTGTGTCAACCAGGTCGATCAGTTCTTGTGGATCACAGCCGCGGGCACAACCGACGCCAACCACATACCGCTGCGGATGATAGACAAGCCGAGTTGGCGTCCCGTCGACTGGTTCATCGGTTGCCAAAAGCGTCAGTTCGGCATCCTCGGAAATGGTCAGTTTGTCCCGCTTCAACCAGTCTGCGGAGCCCAATACCTGAACCGGCGCGCCGGACAGTAGCTCAGCCATGACCGGCTTGGCGTCTTCCGGGTTTGCGAGCTTCCAGCCCTTGGGCGGTGCATCCAGCGCGATACCAAGGGCGGTGTCGCCTGCGGTGGTGATCGCCGCATGGCCGCCAAGGGCTTTTGCCAGAAGGCGCGCCAATTCGTTGGCCCCGCGATGTCCGCCGAGTAGCGGGAGGATGCTGGAGCCATCTTCGGACACGGCCACAACCGGCGGCTCGGTCCGCTTGTCTGACAGGATCGGAGCCAGGGCCCGGATCAGAATGCCGCTGGCGCAAAAGCCGATGATCGGATGTCCGGCCCTGAACAGCATCTGAATGTGTTCAATCGTCTCGTTGAACTGCGTGTCGGCGGTCGGTACACGGCCGGCAAGGCCATGGATGCGCGCCGTCGAAAACCGCTTGGCGATGTCTTCGGCCGTATCCAGACCAGCTTGGTTCAGGACGAGAAGGATGGGGGAAGCGTCCACGCTTCGTCTCCCTTGTAGATGAGTATCATGGAAAAATACGGGGCTTTGTCCGTATCAAGATCTTGAAGCCGATAGACCTTCTGCTCTGGCAGGCTTGCGCGTTCTACATAGCCGGCCTGGTCGAGAAGGTTCATGTCTTCAAGAAGTGCTTTCAACCGCGGCAAATGTCGGCCCACCTTCATGATGGCAACTGCCTGGGCTTCTTCGATCTTGGCGCGGATATCAACATCGGGTAGCGGGCCAGGAATGACAGTCAGAACGTCATTGCGGGACGTCAGTGGCCGCATCAGCTGCGCTGCGCAAGCGGTCAAGGAGGTCACGCCCGGCACAACTTCACTCGGGAAACGTCCGGATAGGCGGTCGAACAGATACATGAAGGACCCGAAGAAAAATGGATCGCCTTCACATAGCACGACTACATTTTCACCGGTTTCCAGAACCTCTGCGATTTCTACAGCGGCCTTATCGTAGATTTCCTGCGCAGGAAAGCGGTCGACGCGCATTGGCACAACAATCGGGATCTCCCGAGCGCCTTGCGGGATCGTGTTAGCTGCGATCGACCGCGCAAAGCTCTCGCCGGTATCTGGAGCTGGATAGGCAATCACCCTGGCCGATGAAATCAGCCGATGCGCTTTTAAGGTCATCAGTTCCGGGTCACCCGGTCCAAGACCAATTCCATAGAGCGTGCCGCTCATGACTTCACAAAACTCCACTGGGTGACCGGCATTGCCGGCCGCCATCCGGTTAGCCCGCCGACTGCGCTGGCGCGCTGAACGGACAACCGTTTCAAATCGCCGCCGTGTTGCTGATAGGCATTCAGGAGAACTGCTTCGCTTTCAAGCGTGACAGCGTTCGCGACCAAGGTTCCCCCAGGTTTCAACGCGGATAGGCATGTTTCAACCATGTTGTCCGCAGTCAGGCCGCCGCCGATAAAGATCGCATCTGGCTCAAACAAGCCGTGCAATCCGTCCGGCGCGGTCGCATCAATCAGGTCAAGATGGGGGACGCCAAGGGAACTCGCGTTTTCCGCTGCCATCAATCGCCGTTCTTTATGGGGTTCGAGGCCAATGGCTTTTGTTCGATCCGCTGCGCGCAGCCACTCGATCGCCACTGACCCGCACCCGGAGCCAACATCCCACAAAAGCGCACCTGGATAGGGCTTAAGTGCTGCGAGGGTCACCGCCCGCACTTCCTGTTTGGTCATCTTGCCATCGTGACGGAAGGCCTCATCCGGTAGGCCTGGAACACGAGAGTGGACAGCGGTACCGGAGGTCGCAACAACTTCGATACCAAGGGTGTGAAAGTCAGCGGCGTCTCCCGACCATTCCTTCGCGATGCCCGAAACAATCCGCTCTTTTTCACCACCAAGATGCTCAAGGACGGTCATGCGACTCGCGCTATAACCTTCATCTTGCAACAGCTTGGCAATTTCGCGCGGCGCATGGCCATTGCTGGTCAGAACCAGCAAATGTGCTCCGGGGTAAAGGTGGCAGCGCAGCCGGTCAACCGGCCGCCCGTGAACGGAAAGGCATTCGCACTCCTGAACCGCCCAGCCCAGACGCGCTGCAGCCAGCTGGAACGCGGAAGGTGCCGGGAAAACGGTCATTTCCGCGGACGGGAAATGCCGCGCGAGGCTGGAGCCAATTCCGTACCACTGCGGATCACCGGTCGCGAGCACGGCGACAGAGCGGCCTTTCAGAGCTGCCAAGTCCTCAAAAACCTTGGCAAACGGCGAGGGCCACAGGCGCTTTTCGCCGAATATTCCCGGAACCAGATCAAAGTGGCGGGCACTGCCATAGACGATTTCCGACCCGTCCAGCGCAGTTTGCGCGGCGGCCGAAAAGGAGCCGTCTTCGCCCAGTCCGATCAGGGTCAGCCAGGGGGCGTTCATGTGTCCCCCAGTTTGTAGGGCCGGATGGCGACTTTGGTGGTCAAATGTTCTGGTTTTCCATCATCTGACACAACCGGCTGTCGTTTGCCGCGAGACATGTTCGGTTTGCCCGAAGATCCATCTTCGAACGGGGTGTGAACGCCCGGCTGGGAAAGAAATCCACGGGACCGCAACGCTTGTGGTTTGCTGACGGATTTCAGTGTGGGCTTGCGATCATCGATGGTCATGTCACCCCTCTTCCGGCAAACCGGCGGCAAGTGCATTTACAGCAGCGGCTGCCATGGCCGAGCCACCTCGGCGGCCCTTGACGGCAAGGTAGGGAACGCCAAACGGATTGCTGGCCAGCGCATCCTTGGATTCCGCAGCGCCGACAAAGCCCACTGGAAAGCCAAGAATGACCGCAGGTTTCGGTCCGCCTGCAGCAATCATCTCAAGTAGATGAAATACCGCTGTTGGGGCATTGCCAATCGCGACAATTGCCCCGTCCAGCCGATCGCGCCAGAGCTCGACAGCAGCGGCTGACCGGGTCGTTTTGAGCTCAGATGCAAGGCCGCGTACAGATGAGTCATTCAATGTGCAGATGACTTCGGAGCCTTCCGGGAGGCGGTTCTTGATAATGCCGTGCGCCACCATCTCCACATCGCAAAATACCGAAGCACTCTGCGAGAAAGCTGCTTGTGCTGCTTCTAGAACGTCATCCGACCACATCAGATCTTGTGGTAGATCGGTCATGCCGCAGGAATGGATCAACCGGACAGCCGTTGGATGCAAGGCCTTTGGCAAATGCGAAAGGTCTGCTTCTTGCCGCACGATGGAAAAGGATTGGCGGTAGATTGCCGCCGGGTCCGTCTCATATGCGTATTGCGGCGTGTCATCGGCTGGCAAAAGCGTCACTCAGGTGTCCGTGTTATCGGGTTGCGCGGCAAGTGTAATTCTAAATACGGGTGCCGCTAAAACAGCAATTCGTAGGAGCTCGTTTTGGATTATGACGCCGAATTTTCCGCAGTTTCAGCGGGCTCAGCATCTGCTTCGTCGCTGTCGGCTGCATTGTCCTTGTCTTTCCGGCCCGCCCAAGCAACGACACCGGCAATGAGAGCTGCACCTGCAAGCGCAGCGGCACCAGCCCAATGTGCGTGCCCAGCAAGTTCGCCCAAGTGGCCCGCGTGTGCAAATGCGGCTGAAGGTGCTGATAACGCGAACACGGCAGACAGGATTATCCTGTGGGTCATGGTCTCTTCCAATCATAGTGCCGTTTAGGCAAACAAGAATGCGGCTGTCCGGAAAGGAAGAAAGACACGCCGATTTGGCTGCAGCTTCGACTGCATGCGGGGCGATTTGCCTTCAACAGCTCCGGCATTGGCCCCCGGTATGGGTCAGCCGCATCCAGAATCTCTCTCAGTCCTTATTAGGACGCCGTCAGATCGGCGCACAGTACGGGAGGGTCTTGCGGTGATCAAGCATCAAAACGACACGTTATTGACGGGCACCGCCATACCTATTTGGTGAGGAAACTGAGCCCTGCAATCAGTTGCGTCAAACAGCCAATTTACAACGCCTGTTAAAGGCGGTAGGGGTTTTTACGTAGCCTGTGGAGGGGCTCAGGCCGGCGTCTTGCCGGTATTTCCAGCGCTCCGATGCGTTTGGAAACGGCGGGTGGCTGATTTGGTCATCCGCCACTCCTAAGTCCTCTAATTTTTTCCTTATCTGCGGCGGGCGACGAGCAGAGTGATGTCGTCAAACACCGCTGCCGACCCGATATGCGATCTAAGATCGGCAATCATCGCCTCCAACATCCGTGCGGCGTCCTTGTGGCCATGGTCCTTGGTGCTCGCGATCAACCGATCCAATCCGTACATCTCGCCCTTGGTATTTTCCGCCTCTGTAACACCGTCCGTATAGAGGACAACCGTGTCTCCGTTCTCAAAGGGCATAGGCAGCGGGCGCACGAATTCCGAGATGTTGTCTTCCAATCCAACCGGAAAACCAAGATCCAGTGTGTCGACCGTTTCCACGGCACCTGAGCGCCGCAGCAGTATCAACTCTTCATGCTGGCCAGTCAGCGTCAGTTTGTCGTGTTCAATATCCAGGAAACACAAGGTCAGGTGCTTGTCGGTCTTTGTGCGTTTGATGTTGCGGCAGATCGCATTGTTGAGCGCAACAAGAAACTGTTTTGGGTCGCTCGGGCCCTGTTCTTGAAGGGCGACGGCAACCGACTGCACCATCAGCATTAGGACGCCGCTTTCAAGGCCATGGCCGGTGACATCGCCGATGCCGATTTTGACGCGGTCCCCTAGCTGCAGGACGTCGTAGTAATCTCCGCCGACTTCATCGGCAGGTTCCATAAACGCGGCGACTTCCAGCTGATCAATCTCACCCAATTCGTTTTGCGTAGGTAAGACCATCATCTGTATCTGCCGCGCAACTTCAATTTCGGCTCCGAGACGGACATTTTCAGAAGCCAGCTGTTCGTTCAGGTGGCTGATTTCAGAGTTCGCCGCTTCCAGGTCGCCGTTCATCTTGTGGAAACGATACGCCTGACGCCATTGCAAACCGGCAAATGCAATCCCGAAAGCACCAGCGCCTGCGAAATAGGTCAGCAAGTACTTGAAGGACCAAAAATTTTCCGCGATGGGCTGGTCAATCGTGATGGCTTGGATGCCGCGGATATCGCCGACCACCCAGTCCGTTTTTGGGCTCTCAGGATGCGTATTGTGGCAGGCGACACATGAAGCTCCCATGTATACAGGAGAGGCGATTTGAACCTGGCGGTCGAACAAGGACCCCGTGAAGCCGATCTCCAGGTCCTTGGGATCCCGGGTCTCCCGGAAGTCAGCCAAGGCCTTTTGCTCAAAAGCGGTGAGTTCGTAAGGCTCGCGTTCTGTGAACGGCAAATCGGAGACGAACCGGTATTCAAGCGTACCTTGATCGCCGATGACGTCCCCGAGCTCAATTGACAGCGTTGCTGGAATGGGAATTCCGCCATCCCGTTCGTGGTATTCATGCGTCGGTTGAATGTCACCGCTTGCGCTTTGCACGCGCCCGACGACATTGCGGGCGTAGTACGTCCGGATCTCGGTGATTGCCTTGTCGAGATCAATGGCTTGAGAGCGGAGAGACTGGTCGGAAATCGTGCGCAGGTCCATCCAAACGGCGACCGGCAACAAAGCGAGCGCCAGCAGAACAACCACTGCGAAGACAAGCGGGCGGTCCATGAATTTGAGCCAGAAGCGATCCAGTGTTTTCAAACTGTTGTGGGTCTGCATTCTGCGTTTACCGCTCTCTGAAGTGCCATCTGAATTTGGCTGTTTTGTACACGTCTGCGCCTCGAAATGAATATAGGGGCGCCCTGGTAAATTCTAAATGACCACTGTTGAAACCGCGGATCCCGGGTAGCATCCGAGACCCTATAAAGACGGACGGTGTCCTTAGCTATTTTGCACAGTCACTTGTTTTCTCAATCTTGAAATGTCAACAAGAACTGTAACAACCTCGATCAATCGGGTGCCGTATCATGCAAGACCATCTCGTGTTCACAGTCATTGCCGAAGACCGTTCTGGGCTTGTCGAGAAGATCGCTGACGTCATCGCTGGCGCAGGCGGGAATTGGATCGAGAGTTCCATGGCCCGACTTGGTGGCGAGTTTGCCGGCATCGTGCGCATCTCTGTTCCTGCCGAAAACGCCAGCCAGCTGACTGCGGCGCTGGAGGCACTTGGATCAGATGGGATCGATATCACGCTGCGTTCCGGCCAGAGCAGCGTCAATGAAGCGCTTGGAGCGTCCGCCCACCTGGATCTGGTGTCGCAGGATCATCCGGGTATATTGCGCGACATCACCCACATTCTGAGCGAGCACAAGGTCAGCATCGAGCACCTGGAAACGTCTGTTGAAGCGGGATCGATGCAGGGCGGTTTCCTGTTCAAGGCCTCGGCGGATTTGAGGCTTCCAACCGGACTGACACCTGCTCAATTGAGCGACGCATTGCAAGCAACAGCGGCGGATCTGATGGCCGACATCAGCCTTGCCGAGTAAGGAGACAGGCTGGCTCTTCCGGCACATCTGATTTTTGGAATTGTCTTTGTTCTGGATCTACCTTAAGCACTCAGCCGTTCTGAAGTGAGGGGCATCAGGATCTTGGGCGAACTCCGGCAAAACATCCGGAAATTGAATGCAGCAGTGTTTGTGCTGCTGCTGCCATTCCTGCTGTCTGCCCTTTTGCCGCAAGGCTTCATGCCATCGCTGCAAAAGGATCAGGGCTTTACGGTCGTCCTGTGTACACCGGACGGCATGAGAACCATCACCCTAGATGCCGACGGTAAAGAACTGCCGTCTGGACCGATGGGTGATGATGAAGGCAAAGCATCAAACCACTGTGTATTTTCCGGTGTTGGAGCGGTGGTCGTGCCGGTCTTGGCATCGGACAGCGCCTTACCGGTCTTCGCTTCGCTGGCAATTCCGTTCTTTGCCGAAGCGCCACGGACAAGCTCGCTGAACCGCAGCCAGAACGGGGCACGCGCTCCGCCTCTTGGGATCTGATCTTCCCGAAATCCATTTTGAAATTGATATGAACCGGACCGCCTCCAACTGTCTTTGAGTGGTGGGGCATCCGGTATGGAGATCCCATGAGTGATATCTCACAAGACGTTCGAGGTGCGTCTGCACCGAACGCGTTCTATCGCGCTGCATGGCGCTGGCACTTTTATGCCGGATTGTTTGTTGTGCCCTTCCTTATGGTCCTCGCGGTCACAGGCATGATGATGATGTTCATCGGTTACCTAGATGGCCGTGACGGCGAAAAAATTACCGTGTCTGTCCCTCAAGATGGTCAGCCGCTGAGTGTGTCCGAACAAGCGAGCCAAGCCCTGAAGCAACAGCCAAACGGGATTGTTGTGGAATGGCTCAAGGGGCGCGCTGACAACAACGTGTCTGTTTTCCGCGTCAAAGTAGACGGTGTTCAGTCAATGGTGGCTGTCGATCCGTATACTGGAGACGTGGTTGAAAGCTGGGAACGGCGAAAAGGCTGGTATGATTTTGCCGACGGCATCCACAGCGATCTTCTGCTCGGAACACCGGGCGACCGCCTTCTGGAGATCGCAGCCGGTTTGTCGATCGTGTTGGTGGTAACGGGTCTTTACCTTTGGTGGCCGCGTGACCGGTCCTTTGCACAGTCCGTCGTTCCAAACATGAAAGCCAGGGGACGAGATTTCTGGAAGGGGCTTCATTCCAGTATCGGGATCTATGTTTCAGTTATTTTGCTGGCGTTCTTGATCACCGGCATGGCCTGGACCGGTATTTGGGGAAGCAAGATCGTTCAGGCTTGGAACACCTTTCCTGCGGAAAAATGGAACAATGTTCCCTTGTCCGACAGCACACACGCTGCAATGAATCACGGTCCGGTTGGTGAAGTGCCCTGGGCTCTGGAGCAGACACCAATGCCGGCTTCCGGCTCAGGATCCGGGGCTTCTGGAACGCCCGAGGGCGTGCCTGTGACGATCGACAGCATCGCGGATTTGGCGGCGGCAATCGGCTTCAATGCCCGATACCGTATTTCCTATCCCCAAGGAGACACGGGTGTGTGGACCATCAATCAGGACACAATGAGTTCTGATGCTGAAGATCCCTTCTCAGATCGCACTGTCCACATTGATCAGTATACCGGCAAGATTCTGGCGTCTGTTGGGTTTGCCGACTATTCGCTTGCCGCAAAAGCAATGGCTGTTGGCATACCCCTGCATATGGGATTGGTGGGGCTTTGGAACCTGGTGCTCAACACACTCGCGTGCCTGTCCGTGATCTTCTTGTGTGTGAGTGGTGTTGTCATGTGGTGGATGCGCCGCCCGAAAGGTGCAGCGCTCCGGATCATTGCGCCGAAGACACCGGAAAACATGCCGCATTGGCGTGGCGCCATGATTTTGATGTTGTTCCTGTCGCTGGCGTTTCCACTTGCCGGAGTGACCCTTTTGACAGTCCTGGCGCTCGATTATGTGTTGGTCAAGCGCATACCGGTTCTCAGAAAGGCCTTTGGCTAATTGATGGATCGGGCTCTCTTCTGAGAGCCCGGTCTGTCTTAATCAGACCGTTTTATGCTGCCACCGACCAATCTGCCGCATCCTGTCGGGCGCCGATGAGAGCAAGGCCGTTGGCCACTGATGTCAGTTCATTGCCGCCTGAAATCCGCTCGGCACCAAAACGGTCGGCGAACATCTTCCGCACCGCAGGCACGAACGAGGTGCCGCCGGTCATGAACACCCGGTCAATTTCGTTTTCGCTCAACTTGGCGCGTTCCAGTGTGCTGTCGAGTGCGCGATTCATCTTCAAGAGATCCGGAGCGATCCAGCTCTCAAAGTCCTTCCGCGCAACGCTTGCTTTGAAATCAGGGCCGAGTGGTTTGAAGGTAAGTTCGGCTTCTTCGTTTGCTGAAAGAAGTGCCTTTGTCTCTGAGACCGATTTGTAGAGTGGATAGCCTTGATCTTCTTCGACGAGCTCAATGAACAACTCGATCTGATCTGGGTCGAGGCACCAGCGTAGCAGCTTTTTCATCTCCTTGAAATCATCGGATGTCTTGAAGATGGACAGCATGTGCCAGCGGGCAAAATTTGAGAAAAGGTTGGGCGGAATGTCCAGTGTCTTGCCCATGCTTTTGTATTGAGACCCTTTGCCGAGCTTTGGCAGTACGACGTTATCAATGATCCGGTAGTCAAAGGTGTCTCCCGCGATGCCTATGCCGCCGCGCCCCAGCGGGTGCGCGTGCATATGACCTGCTGAGGTCTCAAACCGCATGAGCGAATAGTCTGTGGTGCCGCCGCCAAGGTCCGCCACTAGGATGGTCGTATCCTGCTTGAGGGACTGAGCATAGGAAAATGCGGCGCCAACAGGTTCCATGACAAAAAGGATGTCGTCGTAGCCGAGTTTGCGGAAAGCTGAGCGATACCGCTTCATCGCGAGCTGTTCATCCGGATTGTGACCGGCAAACTCAACGGGCCGGCCTACCACCAATCGGGTTTGAGACGGATTGATCTGAGGATGGGCGCGCTCAAAAGCGGCCGTCAAGAACGTCGCCATCAGGCTCTCAAAGTCAAACGGAACGCCAAAAATGCCCGTTCCTTTAAAGGCCGCGCTCGCCGCAAAGGTTTTCAATGACTGAATGAAACGAACATCACCGAAACTTTCAAGGAACTGACGGATTGCCCAGGGGCCGACTTCAGGGTGGGGCGCTTTTGCGGCTCCCTTGTCGAGAAAGCTCAGGACGGATGGCAACGAGGTCACGGTTTCCCGGTCGCCGAGAAATGTGACCGCTTCTGCAGCCCCAGACATGGAAGCTGTCATCGCCACGGTGTTCGATGTGCCGAAATCAAGTCCAATGGTTTGCATGAAAACGGTGTCCTTCTGAAATGCATATAAAAGACCGATCGCGATAATGGCGATCTGTTGCGCAGTCTTCGTGTCAGTGATGTGGGGCGTGCGGAGTACGCTTGTTTGATGCGAAAGGCAAGCAAGGCGTTAACACCTCGAATGATCGGCTCGCTGTGATAACCGCCTGGCTCGTCTTTGGTGATCCACCTCAATGGATTCCGATACGACTGGAACTTCAAAGCAAAATTGCAGCGTTACAAAGATAAATAAATTCGAATTTTCGAAATAAAATGCATTTTGAGCTCAAAACCGCAAGAAGAAAACTCCCGAAAATTTAGGGTTAATGGCTCAAAAAATAGTTGTTGTTGAGGCGTGTTTACGAAGTTGTTCAAAATACATCGCATTAATTTAAATATTTAGCCACTTAAGGTCTTGTTAAGGTTATAAAAGCCCTAACCGCATAGGGACGATGCGGCTCTCATTGGGACTAAGCGAAACCCGGCAGGGGGTAATCGTGTCGAATAACAAAGGAAAAAAATGTCTATCGCGTTCAACGAAGAGTATTACCTTGCGAACAATCCGGATGTAGCTGCTGCAATTGATGCGGGCCTGTTCCAGTCCGCAGAAGAACACTTCAATCTGTTCGGTTGGTCAGAAGGGCGTGACCCAAACGAGAATTTCGATACATCGTTCTACTTTTCAGAGAATCCTGACGTTGCAGCGGCCGGTGTTAATCCGCTGGACCACTTTTGGGTTTACGGCGCGGCTGAGGGACGGATCCCGAACCAAACAATTGATACGCTGTTGGGCCAACCGGACATTGGTGGTGGCGACGATGCCTTCGATTCTGCGACGTATCTTGCCGCCAATCCGGACGTCCAGGCTGCTGTTGATGCTGGATCGTTCACGGCCTATCAGCATTGGGTCCTTTATGGGCAATTCGAAAACCGGGACGGGGCACAGACCCTAAGCGGGACAGATCTGTCGTCCGTAGTACTGGATACGCCTTTGGGCGGCGATGGCGATCCCGACGATGGCGATACTGGTGGTAGTACTGGCGGTGGCGGAGCCGGCGGTGGCGGCAGCAGCACGATCGGCAATACGATCATTCTCGAAGCCGGAGCATCTGAAGTGTTGGTCGGAGGCGTGCCGGTGAATGCGACAAACTCCGCAACGGATTTGAACGACACGATTTACAGCACATTCGACAACGCGGATCTGAGTGTTATCGATGCCGGAGATGGTGAGGATACGCTTATCATTACCGGCTTCAACACCTTCATAATCGACGATGTCCGGACGGACGACGCAACTGACGTGTCCGACCAACTTGATATGAGCCTGACCTCCGTTGAAAAAATTATTTTTGAGGATGTGATCGGTGAGGTCGACATCGAAGATAAGCACAACGGTGAAAACATAGAAGTTCAGGGCGAATCCGGTGCTCTGGAAGCTCTTACGAAAGCCGATGGCCAGACTTTGGTTGTCGAGAATACAAGTGGAAGCTTTTATTCCGAGATTTTTCTGTCAGACCATTCCAACCTGTCCGTGACGCTTGGGGCAAGTGATGATTTCATCATCGACCTCCAGACCGGGGATGCCTACGTTGATGCTGGTGGCGGAGACGACTTGATTGTCGTGAGTGCCGAAGCTGCGGAAACTGCCACGATAATCGGCGGTGACGGCAGCGAGGACGCGTTGATCATTGACGCGGATATCACTGAGGACACGCATTATGTCTTCACCGATGCAAGCGGAATTGAATACCTGGACATCTATGAAGACGACTCGCACACGACGTCGGTCGATCTCTTTGATGGTATCAGGTTTCTCGGCGTATTTGAGGGAAGTGGACCCCAGGACAGTTGGATATACGGTACCGCAGACCAATGGAACAACATCTTTGAGACCAACTTCGAAGACACAGGTGCGGCGAAAACCCTTGTGCTAACGGCAGAAGGGGACATTGACTTTTCAAGGTACGATGTTGACCTCTCCGGTTTGGGCTTTGGAGGCGCGGGCGGGGTGTTGTTGTCTTCCGGCAACGACTCGCTGACCCTGAGCGCAGAGAATGCCTTCTATGTCGCTGACGATGGCGGCTTGATCGATGGCGGCGACGGTACTGATACACTGATAATGGCGGATGAGCTTGAAGATCCGTTTGATCTGGATGCCGTTCGAAACTTTGAAACCATCCAATTGACGGGTGGTGATCAGGGACTGATCATTTCCGACAATACCACTGCATCTGGCGCAACAACGGTATTTGATGCCTCTGGTCTTACCGGTGGATTGTTCTTCTGCGGGTGCGATGAGCTTGATGGAGCTCTTGAAGTGCTTGGCTCGAACTTCGGGGACTTTATCATCCTCGGTGCGGGCGCGGATACCGCCACGCTGGGCAGCGGTGATGATGTGGTGCAGATCGTCGAAGTCGAAAACGGCACGCTTGTCTTCGGAGCAGACACGATCAACGGGTTCACGGTTGGAGTTGATCCAAGTTCCGGCGACGCAATCTCGTTCTCTAGAGACGATGTGGACTTTGGTGATACGACAGAGCTCACCTTCTCGACCATTCACGGCGATGGGGCCAATACCGACATATCTGCATTGATCGATCGTGGCTCCGTGTCCGTTCTGGATGTTGCTGCGGGCGCTGATGTCGATGATGCCGCAGAGCACCATATCATCAACTTCACTGATACCATTGGCATAAGCTTCGCGGACGCAATCGGTGCTGGAACTGTTGATGTCAATGATGGTGGAGCCTTGGCCGCTGACACCGCAGTTCTTGTCACGTATTTTGACTCGGATGCTGGTGCCGCGATTATCGGATATATCGACGATCTGGGTGGCAACAACCTCCTGGACGCCACAGACACCGTCAATACGATTGCAAGTGTCGGTATGACGGCAGCAGATTATGCCAACTTTGCAGTGAACTCGTTGATGTTCGACTAAGCATAAGATCATTGCCCGTCGGGTCTCCATAACCTGGCGGGCAATTTTTTGGGAAGTCTTGAACGAATTCTTGGCACCGGACCCGTCTTCGGGCGGTTCATAAGTCATGCCAAATGCCACCGCCTGTAATAATCAGCGGTGTTTTCTAAATTCAGTTTTCAGAGGTAATGGCGGACAGAGAGGGATTCGAACCCTCGATACGGTTGCCCGTATACACGCGTTCCAGGCGTGCGCCTTCAGCCACTCGGCCACCTGTCCGTTGCAAGCAGTGTCCCGCTTGAGTGGGCGCAATATACTGATGCGGCGGATGAAGGCAAGCATCTCATGAAGTTTTTTTTATCCAATCGGTCTGAGCTTGGGGATAGCTGATTGGAACACGGCGAAATGTTTGAATTTATGCCGAAAAATGCGGGTTTGATTATCTGATTTTTGAAGCAATGAAGTCGGAGATTTTCGCTGAAAGCAGGCGCTTCTATGGATGTGAGTTGGCTATTATGATCGAACTCATTTGGTCGATGGAATCTCGGTGGTCCAATAGCCGTGCCTATCATAACGTTAGGGCAGAGCATGATTGCAGTGCTAAAGCCGGAAACACAAAAGTGTTAGCTGACAATACTTGATCAAGAAATTAACGATATTACTTGAGGCCTGTTCGCCTTTAGTCAAATTGCATATGTGCAGCGAGCAAGGTCAAATCTGGAATTTTGAAATAACACAGAAAAATATAAAATATGACGGTACGGCAATGATAAGTATTGTGAAGTTTTTATTGCGCATGTTCGGTTTCGGATTGCTAGCAATTGCGATTGTTGTTGGCATTGCAGACGCAAGCCGTTCGATTGCAGAATCGCAAATTATGTTCAAGCCACTCGGTCAGCTTTGGTTCGAGATGTCACCCGAAACGCTTAATTTATCTCAAGCTGTGATTCAGCGGTATGTCCATCCGACTGTTTGGGATCCGATGCTTCAAACGGTTTTGACGTGGCCGGCATGGGCCGTCTTTGCTGGGATCGGGGTGCTATTCTTGCTCATCGGCGCCAGAAGGCAAAAGCGCCGTTTTCGCTATGCTTAGCGTGTATAGCATTGTGAGCTTCAGTGAGCATTGGCCCCTGACCGTAGACAAGCTGCAAAATAGATCCACATAATTTGTCAATCGGTATTCGCCTGCACTGGATCGCAGGTGCGTACTCCTGTCATCAAAACCTGGAGCGCGATCATGTCTTTCATGACAATGTTGAGCAAAAAGTTCTCACTTCCGACCTCTGCAGAGGCACTTCCAGGCCGCGCAGAAGCCATTGTGCCGGGTGAGGCGCATTTTGTGAATGGAAACTCGATGACGGGGCCGTATCCGGAAGGGTCGGAAACCGTTCTTTTCGGGATGGGATGTTTCTGGGGCGCTGAACGTCTGTTTTGGACGTTGCCCGGCGTCCATGTGACAGCTGTCGGTTATGCAGGCGGGATCACACCAAACCCAACCTACCATGAAACCTGCACCGGCCGGACAGGTCACACGGAGGCAGTACTGGTCGTTTATGATCCCGCTCAGGTCACGCTTGGAGATCTCTTGAAGGTTTTCTGGGAAAATCACGACCCGACACAAGGCATGAGGCAGGGCAATGATACCGGCACCCAGTACCGCTCGGCGATATACGTTCCGACAGACGCGGCGTTGAGTGAAGCCAATGCATCTATGGTCGCGTATCAGAAAGCGCTTCATGACAGCGGTATCAAGAATGCGATCACGACTGAAACCAAGAAGCTCGACGAGTTCTATTTCGCCGAAGATTACCATCAACAGTATCTTGCGAAAAATCCGGGCGGATATTGTGGGATCGGTGGAACCGGTGTCGCGTGTCCAGTTGGGCTCACCTCGGCTGAATAGGACCGGTCTTGGACGAACCGCAACCCGGTTCTAGAATGGGTTTTTTTCGGACGGCCTGACGAATTCGTCAGGCCGTTTTCAATTGTTACAAAGCACTTGGAAGTGGCGAAAATCCGGCATGTGTGTCCAAACATTAAGTTCCGAAATTTCAGAGTTTATTAAATTGCCGCAGGGATAATTACGCCAAACGTGTTGGTGATTTGGCAAAAAGTTGAGCAATTCCACAAAGCGCTTCGTTGCTCTTTATTTCCTGGGAAGCAGTTTGATCGTGCTTCTCGGGACATTGGTGCCATCAGGGAACGGTCCGGTGGTCGTATTTGCGAAGCCATGGGGGGCGTCCGCCCTTGAGGTTGTCGCGAAAGCGGAAGGTCGGATCATGGCGGCGCCAACTGCAACCTGGTTTGCTTTGAGCCAAAGTGCAGACAGTGATTTTGTTCAGCGCCTCTATCAGTCGGGCGCCGGATTTGTTGCGTCCTCTGCCGTTGCCTATGCCTGTGCACGAATAACTGGCACACCCATGGAGACCCAGTAATGAATAACATGGTATCGGCCGCATCTGGCCTGGACGTCTTGCGGGAAAAGTTCTCCCGGATCGTGATTTTTTTCACATGGTTTAACGTCTTTCTGGTCATCGGAACTGCGTGGGTCGTGGGGAATGTCTCTTTCGTGACCATGTGCGGCGGCGCACTATTGCTGGGCGTTGCAGCAACAGCCACCTGGGTCCGGTTTGGCATTGGCGTGGAAACGCGTTTGGCAACTGCTATGTCACTCGCTGGATTGGCGGCCTTGTTCGTTGCAGCACTTCACACACCGAATGTCGAAGCCTCTTACCAACTTGATGGGCACATGTATTTCTTTGCCGTTCTGGCGGTGTTGACGGGGTGGGTCGACTGGCGCGCTCTTGTGGCATACGCGGGCGTGGTCGCTGTGCATCACCTGGGTTTGAACTTTGCAATGCCTTGGGCGGTGTTTCCGGCGGGGGCAGACTTTGGCCGGGTGGTCTTCCATGCGATCATCGTTGTTGCCGAGGTAGCTGCGCTTTGGTGGATCACAGATTTCATCGCAAAGGCATTCGCAGCATCGGATGAAGCTCGCGAGGAAGCCGAGGCCGCGCAAGCTGAAACACAGTCTCTGCAAACGCAGGACGAGGAACGCGCAGAAGTCGAGCGTGCCAAGCAAATGGCCATTACAGAACGCATCGGGCAGTTCCAGTCGGAGATTGCTACAAAGCTGAACGGCGTAACGGCGAAAGTCGAAGAGATGCGCGGCTCAGCACAGGAACTGGGCCAAATTGCCGAAGACACGACGGTTCGCGCCACTTCTGTCTCTGATGCCTCCGAAACGGCTTCGTCCAATGTCCAGACAGTTGCTTCAGCGGCCGAAGAGCTGAGCAGTTCGATCAGCGAGATTTCGCGTCAGGTTGAGCAGACGACCGGCATCGTGATGAAGGCGACTGAAAACGCACAGACCAGCAACCAGAAAGTTGCCGGGCTTGCGGAGGCTGCGAACCGGATTGGCGAGGTTGTGACCCTCATTCAGGCAATCGCTGAGCAAACAAACTTGCTGGCGCTCAATGCCACGATCGAGGCCGCACGTGCCGGCGAGGCGGGCAAGGGCTTTGCTGTTGTTGCGGCTGAAGTCAAAGAACTGGCAACTCAGACGTCCAAAGCAACGGAAGAAATCGGCGCACAGATTTCCGCCATCCAGGAGGAAACCAAAGGTGCCGTTGAATCCATCGGGGCCATCGCGTCCACAATGGATGAGGTCAACAGCTATACGGCGGCCATCGCGGCCGCGGTTGAGCAGCAAGGTGGTGCCACACAGGAGATCTCGCGCAATGTTGCGGAAGCTGCAGACGGCACCGGCCGGGTGGCGACCAACATTGGCGATGTTCGGGAATCGGCAGAACGTACGGGCGCCTCGGCGCGCTTGATGGTCGATGCAACCCAGATGCTCAACGAGGAAGCTGATGATGTGAAGCGTGCAATTGATACCTTCCTGAAGGACGTTGCGGCTGCCTAAACCGCAACGGACTATTTTGGTCTGACTGCAGCAGCTCATGTCCAGTTGCGTGTGACACAATTAGATGGCCGGCAAAGAGTTTTGCCGGTCATTTTCGTTTTTCCGGGACGAAAGACTTGACCACATGACGCATGAGTGCAATCTGCCGCCTCTTATGGACCGTTAGCCTTCGCTCAGTTCGGTCTAATTTACGGCATAAACCACCCTCTCGAACCTCGGCGTCAGCAGATGTCAACGCGCACTATGAAAACCGGATCAGTCTTGCTGCTCGACGTTTTGAAGCGCCGGACGGCGACGTTGTTCGAAGCGCCGGTCGACGTGGTGACCTGCGCGCGTTTGGAAGAGGTCGACGGCTGCCTAAGGCAGATGGAGCGTGCACAACAGGACGGGTACTATTGTGCTGGTTATCTGGCGTATGAACTCGGGTTTGCCTTTGAGGAAAAACTCAAAACGCGCTTTGAAGAATCCGGCGAACCGCTTCTTTGGTTCGGGCTGTACGAAGAGCGCCAGGATCTCACGCACGATGAGGCTTTTGACGTCCTGAACGCGGACACCGCGAATGCTCCGCGAGGCTTCAGCAAGCCATCTTTTGATATGGCGATCGAAGACTACGAACGTGCGTTCGCAAAGGTCCAGGATCACCTTTCTAAAGGCGATATCTATCAGGTCAATCTGACGCTTCGGGCCAAATTCGGCCATCAAGGCGCCCCGGCGGTCTTGTTCCAGGACCTTTTGAAACGCCAGCCGGTGGAGTTTGCAGCTTATTTGAAGTTGGAAGACCGGACCGTATTGTCGTTATCACCTGAGCTCTTCTTGGAGCGCACCGGAACGACGTTGCGGACACGGCCCATGAAAGGCACAGAACCACGCGGCAGGTTCGCTTCTGAAGATGCCCGTATTGCACGAGACCTTGCTCAGGATCCCAAGCAGCGATCAGAGAACATCATGATCGTTGATCTGATGCGCAATGATCTTTCCAGAATTGCAGAAACAGGATCCGTAAAGGTCACGAAACTATGCGATGTTGAGCGGTATCAGAGCGTTCAGCAGATGACGTCGACCATCGAGGCTCAGGTTCCGGCAACAAGCGGATTTGGGGACATCGTCCGGCAGCTGTTTCCGTGTGGTTCCATCACAGGTGCGCCCAAACTAAGCGCCATGCAGATCGCTCATAACCTGGAAACGGCACCTCGCGGGGTTTACACCGGCTCGATCGGATTTCTCGCACCAACTGGTGATTTCTGCTTGAACGTGGCTATCCGCACACTGGTTCTGCGGCAAGATGGAACGGGAGAAATTGGGACCGGATCCGGCGTTGTATTTGATTCCAAGGCGCAGCACGAATACGACGAATGTGCTTTGAAATTGAAATTCATGACGGAAGATCTGCCTGAGTTCGACCTCATAGAGACCATGGCGTATGATCCAGAGGTTGGGTACCTGCTGCTTGAGCGTCATATGCAGCGGCTACAAAAGTCCGCAGAATACTTCGGGTTTCAGTTTGATTTGCAAACCGTTCTGGATCGACTGGAGACCGCCGGCGAAGCCTGTCGCGGCTCGCAGCGTGTCCGGCTGTTGTTGGGCCGTGCAGGCGACATTTCCATCTCTTCAACGGAGTTGCCGCCAGCGGACCGCGGATCTGTTTTCAATTTGGTGCTCGCAAAAGAAACCACGCGGTCCAGTGATCGTTTCCTCTATCACAAGACGACCAACCGGTCCTTCTACGACGAGACCCGAACTAGGTATCAAGCCGAAACAGGGTGCCAGGAAGTTATTTTCTTGAATGAAAGCGGCTATCTCACTGAAGGGTCCTATACAACACTGTTCCTCAAGGTCGACGGCAAGCTGCTGACACCGGCGCTGGAACACGGCGTATTACCTGGAACGTTTCGTGCGGGGCTGCTGGAGGCCGGTTATGCAGTTGAGGCCGATCTGACGCCGGAAGATTTGGAAAGAGCCGAGGCGGTGTTTGTCGGAAACTCTGTCCGCGGCTTGGTCAGGGCTCGCATGATTGCGGCCGAGAAAGCCGAACCGTCATCGTCGGCACTTGAGGGCATTCCGGTTCAAGAGACGCGGCGCTTGGGATAATTCTGCTGTCAGCCTGATGCTGCTGATACATCCCACGGGATAACGTCGAGCTCAGGCCATAGCGCTTTCATTCGTGCCGCCTTCTCCGCGTAGGTTTCCGGATTGGGCTGGCTATAGTTTGGGACCAGCCGCATCGCGAAAATGTTTGCAAGTCCAAATGGCGCGTGAATGCAAATCTGATCGTCCTTACCGAGTTGCGCAGCCACAGCATGGGTCCGCGCAGCGTAAGTCGTGAGCGAATCCATCGCACAATCGAGCGGCCTGTAGGGCCTACCGAATCTCTGTTTATACCAGAGATGGACACGGGCCTGATTGCGGACTTCCACGAGCTCTCCAAGGTCCGGAAGTGCGGACTGCACCTGTTGGATCACCGCATCCTCACCTTCGTAAGAAAGGTCGCGTGCATCGAAATAGATAACGTCATAGTCCTTTATCCCGTGATCTAAAGGACGGTCTGTGATGACGTTCCAGATGGTCTGGTAAATACCGCCCGATACAAGCCAGCCATCGCGGATCTGGAGGTCTCTGATGCATCGGAGAATATCCATAACACGCGGTATTTCCTGAAGAATATCGGCCAACGCTTCGACGCGTTCGAGCTCCGTTGTTTCGGCAATATCCGCAAGAAGACAGAAGTCTTTGGTGCACGTTTTGGAAGGAAGCATGCGATGTCCTTACGCGAGAAAGGCATCTATCGTTAGGCGATTCTCGCCTGCCTGTCTTCACGCAGGCTTGTGCGCACCAGCCATCAAACATGCTTTCGCTCTGTGGGGGAGCGGTTAAAATTGACGCGGGGTTTCAACTTGATCTGATTGGCCACGGCGCCAATGTTATTTCATTGTGATTTTGAGGAGGCGCCTATGGCACGGCATTTCAGACGTACATCAAAGAGGTTTTGGTTCCGGGCAGTGCCCGCGGTGACAGCGTTGGTCGCAACAGCAATCCTGACCCTTCCGGCAGATGCACAGAGCCGGCGAGCGAACTCCACATCATTGACTTGCGCGCAAGCACAGTCACTGATTGCTCAGCGTGGCGCTGTTCTGATGAATACTGGTCCCAATACATTCGACCGTTACGTCAATGATCGTGGATCTTGTCAGGTCAACGAATATGCGAAAACCGACTTCATTCCTACGAAGGACAAAAAGAAGTGCGCGGTGAAACGCTGCGAAAGCATTACACCATTCTCTGTCCCGTAAGACTGGAGCCAAACAATTTGCGCTGCCGCTACAACCTACGTGCGGCAGCGCAATAAGTGTTAGCCGCGCAGCGTGCCGCCGGTGGCTTTCTCAACGTTGGCGATCACCTTCTTGGCAACCGCGTCGATTTCTTCATCCGTCAGCGTCTTTTTGCGTGGTTGGAGAACAACGTCGATCGCAACAGACTTTTGCCCTTCTGGAACACCGGCCCCTTCGTAGATA
The DNA here is from genome assembly GCF_055755305.1 of Roseibium sp. R5. NCBI lineage: Bacteria > Pseudomonadati > Pseudomonadota > Alphaproteobacteria > Hyphomicrobiales > Stappiaceae > Roseibium > Roseibium sp. R5. The sequence goes on along the minus strand of NZ_CM146910.1, from coordinate 498,915 downwards.
TCGAAGAGTGTAATGTCTTCGATGAGGCTCTTGTCGGCCCCGCGGGCAGCCTTGAGGATCTTGTCGGCGGTGACCGCGCTATCTACGAGGAACGCAAAATCGCGGCGAACCGGCATCAAATCGGAAGCATTCAGGGACCCCTTGGAGCGGCCTGCCTTGGCTTTTGGCTGCGGCAAAGCATCAAGATGGATTTCGAAAGCAACGAGCGGCCCTTCGATGTCTATCTTCTGCAAAATGCGCGGATGGACTTCACCGAACATGGCAAGCGTGTTCTTCGGACCAAGCTTCAAACACCCGGAGCGGCCTGGATGAAAAGTGTCCGGTGCATCGGTGAATACCTGGAGCTTGTCGACCGGCGCGCCGATCGCTGCCAGCGCCGCTTCCGCGTCAGTTTTGGCATCAAAGACATCAACTGCGGCTGATGTGCCGGACCAATGGCGTCCGCTTCCAGACATCTTCGCGGTTCCACGGCGTACGCCAGCAGCCACGATCTTTTGTCCCTCTGGCGCATCGGACTCGAAGACCTGGCCGATCTCGAAGAGGGCAACGTCACCATAGCCGCGATCAGCATTGCGCTGCGCCGCCATGAAAAGGCCTGGCAGCAGGCTCGGACGCATGTCTGACATCTCCGGTGAGATCGGATTTGCCAAAGCGAGCGTGTCGTTGCCGCCACCGAACAGAACGGCATGGTCTTTCGGAATGAAGGACCATGTGACGGATTCGTTGAACCCGCGTGCGGCCAGGGCACGGCGTGCCTTGTTGCGGCGGATCTGGCTCGGTGTCAGCACGGTCTTGGCGACAGTGCCAAGGCGTGGCAGAGGCGTTGACGGGACACGATCCAGGCCGACGATCCGGGTCACTTCTTCAACCAGATCGGCCTTGCCTTCAATATCTGGGCGCCAGCTGGGTGCAGCCACTTTGACAGTGTCTCCGGAACCGGAAATCCAGAAACCGAGCGCCTTCAAGGTGACGTTTGCCTCAGCCGGTGTGAGGTCGATGCCCGACAGCCGTCTGATCTCGGAATACGGGAAATCGATGATGTTTGTGCTGTCGGGGATGTCGCCGGTGCGAATGGCTTCGGACGGCTCACCTCCGCACAGGTCCAGCACCATGCGGGTCGCGTGCTCGAGACCAGGCATCATGTAGTCCGGATCGACGCCGCGCTCAAAGCGGTAGCGGGCATCCGTATTGACGCCCAGTTTCCGGCCGGTGGCCGCAATATCATCCTCGTCCCAAAGCGCAGACTCGATCAGTACGTTGACAGTTTCCTCAGTGCAGCCGGAGGGTTCGCCGCCCAGGATGCCCCCAAGGCTTTCCACGCCTTTGTCATCCGCGATCACGCAAATTGTGTCGTCGACGTCATAGGATTTTGCATTGAGGCCGTCGATCTTTTCGCCAGTTTTGCCCCGGCGTACAACAAGATTGCCGTGCACTTTGTCTGCATCGAAAACGTGAAGCGGGCGGCCCTGGTCGAAGGTGATGTAGTTGGTGATGTCGACCAGGATGTTGATCGGCCGCAAGCCGATCGCCACCAGGCGGTCCTGAAGCCACTGTGGTGACGGGCCGTTCTTGACGCCTTTGACCATCCGCAGACCGAAAGCCTTGCACATTGGCTTGGTGTCGCCGAAGTCGAATGTCACGTCGACGGGGCAGGGATAAGCGCCGCGGATCTGCTCATGCGAGCGTTCCTTCAGCTTGCCAAGGCCGGCCGCCGCGAGATCGCGCGCAATACCGTAAACGCCAGTACAATCAGGACGGTTCGGCGTCAGGCCGATCTCGATCACAGGTTCGTCCAGGCCTGCCCATTCGGCATAGTTCACACCAACAGGGGCATCGTCTGGCAAATCGATGATGCCGTCATGCTCGTCGGACAGCTCCAACTCGCGCTCCGAGCACATCATCCCGAAGCTTTCCACATCGCGGATCTTGCCGACGGATAGCGTAACATCCAGGCCGGGTACATAGTCGCCAGGTTTTCCAAGAACACCGATGAGGCCTGCACGGGCGTTGGGCGCACCGCAGACAACCTGGACTGGCTCGCCGTCCCCGGTATCGACCTTTAAGACGCGCAGCCGGTCTGCGTTCGGATGTTGTTCGGCTTCCAGGACTTTCGCGATCTTGAAAGGCTTGAGGCGGTCGGCGCGGTTCGTAACCTCTTCCACCTCCAGGCCGATCATGTTCAAGCGGTCCAAGATGTCCTCAAGGCTGGCATCCGTGTCCAGATAGTCCTTGAGCCAGGACAGAGTGAATTTCATAACAAGTCTCTTTATCAATCATGCGGCGCAGGCCGCGAATTTTGTTCAAGAAGCGCTTACTGGCTAAAGCGGTCCACTTCCGGGATAACCGTTGCTTCGCCGTAGTTCTCCGCAAACCGGCGCCCGATTGCGGACAGGTCGCGTGTCCAGTCGGTTACCATTGCCGGTGTGATTTGCTGACCAGTTGCGATCGATTGGGCTGCTTCCGTTTCGATCCGGTCACGCAAGATGCCAAGTTCGACCTGTGCAGCGTATTCGGCCCGGTACTTGCCGAGCCAGCCCATGGCAACGATGATCACCATCACAAGCAAAGCCGCTGTGCTGGTCAGGCTTGCCCACTTTGCTGTGCCGCCAATACGGCGTTCACTCGCAATCAGCACGATCGAGGCGATCGTCAGGAACGCCACGATATAGATCGCTTGCAGAAAGCTCTCGTACTTATCGGCAGAACTGGTTTCGTGAGAAGCCCGCAGACGTGTGATCCGGTCTCTGAGGTACAGCAGCGCGTCAGCTTCAGTTCCGAGCTTGTCGCGAAAATAGGTGTCACAGAAACGAAGTCGGCCACGTTCTTCGATCTTCTCGGCACAAGCCTCCAGGAACGACGTGGGTGCAGCAACGCGCGCGTCACGATCAGACGTTTGGCTTGCTGTCTGTGCGACCGCCGGCAGAAGGCTTGCGACAATCAAAACAGTTGCGACACAAAGACGGGTCAGGACTGACATGAAGAATGCCCCTTTAAAGATCCCAAGTTAGCTGGACAGCCCGCCGAACAGGGTCGGCAAGTCGAGCGGCCGGAAACCATAGTGCTGGATCCAGCGGACATCTGCATCAAAGAACGCGCGCAGATCGGGCATACCGTATTTCAGCATGGCGATCCGGTCGATGCCCATGCCCCAGGCAAAACCCTGGTAAACGTCCGGGTCCAGTCCGCAGTTGCGGATCACGTTCGGATGCACCATGCCGCAGCCGAGGATTTCTAGCCAATCATCGCCCTGGCCGATTTTGACTTCGCCGCCGGACCGGTCGCACTGGATGTCGATTTCCATGGACGGTTCGGTGAACGGGAAGAAGCTCGGGCGCAAGCGCATTTTGATGTCGTCGACTTCGAAAAACGCCTTGCAGAATTCTTCCAAAATCCACTTCAGGTGGCCGAGGTGGCTTTCCTTGTCGATCACCAGGCCTTCGACCTGGTGGAACATCGGCGTATGGGTCTGGTCGCTGTCGCAGCGATAGGTCCGGCCGGGAATGATCACACGGATCGGCGGTTCCTCGGTGCGCATGGTGCGGATCTGAACCGGCGATGTGTGGGTTCTCAAAAGCAGGCGCTCACCGTCTTCCTTTTCATTGAAGAAGAAGGTGTCGTGCATTTCCCTTGCAGGGTGGCCTTCCGGAAAATTGAGAGCCGTGAAATTGAGTTCATCCGTCTCAATGTCCGGACCTTCCGCAATCGAAAAGCCCATATCGGCGAAAATTGCGGTCAGCTCGTCGATGACCTGGCTGACCGGGTGAATGCGTCCGGTGTCGGTCGGGGACGGCCGCATCGGCAATGAGACATCGACTGTCTCGCTTGCCAGCCGAGCTTCCAGCGCGGCTTCCGCAAGGACGTCTTTGCGGGCCGCGACGGCATCAGTGATTTTCGCCTTGAGGCCATTCAGCGCCGGGCCCATCACCTGGCGTTCTTCCGGCGTCATCTTACCGAGCGTCTTCATTTGCTCAGAGATGCTGCCCTTCTTGCCAAGCGCGGCGACCCGCACTTCTTCCAGGGCGGATTCGGAGCCGGCGTTTTCAATGGCTGCGAGGAGTTCAGATTCAAGAGTATCGAGATTGGACATGCGTGCTCAGGTCGGTTCGCGCGCGGTGCGCGGTGTCTTCGAAACAGAAAGTCGGGGTCTTTTAGCGAATAATGGCGCACAATGCCACGGCTTCAGACGCATTATTGCGGGAGCCCCAAGGATGACGTTCGCGCTGGAGAAAACTGGCGCGTCAGCGCATAAATCGCCCGCAAGCGGGACCCTGGCACTCGGCAAACCGCCGCCTCCCCGATGCGTCGGCAATCGGAACGCATAAATGGCAAGCAGATGCGTCTGTGTGAACCAGATAGATCATGCGGCCAGCATAAGCGGATGCTTGATCAAAACAAGAAGAAACGTCAGCGGGGGATCAGTCGGGGTCCTGGCGTTGCGCCGGGGCCACATCACTTCCCTTGGGACGGCCAATCGATCGCTGCAATTCGCTCGTGAGCCAGGAGCCGAATGCATCCTTTGCTCGTGTCCGAGGCACATTCTTGCCGCTGATCAGCCAATAGCCGAGACCCGTGGATGGCCGTTCAGGAAACGGTGCGATCACCTGCCCGGAATTGACGGCGTAAACGGCTAATGTTTCCCAGGCGAGGAAAACACCTTGGCCTGCGATTGCAGCGTCCATGCATAAAGAGCCGTCGGAAAAACTGGGGCCATCCTGCAGTATGCTTTCATCAAGGTCAAAGAGGTCCAACCAGGTCTTCCAGGTAAACATCTGGCCGGGGTCGCGAATAATGGGCAGCTTGCCAATGTCTTCAGGGCGTTTGATCTGTTCCGCCAGCGCAGGGCTGCAGACCGGGAAGACCCGTTGATTGAGCAGTTTTTCCGCATTCACGTCCGGGTAGGGGCCGTTGCCCACGCGGATGCAAAGATCGACATCACTTGTGTTCGGGTCCACGAGATCGACGGTTGCTTCCACGCGGACCCGAATGCCCGGGTGCATTTTGTTGAAGTGTTTCAGATGCCAGACGAGCCACTTACCGGCGAAAACCGGCGCGACAGAAATCGTCAATGAATCCTCGCGGCCACGCTGGGTAATCGCAACGGCCGTTGAGAGGGAGGACATGCCGGACGTCAGATGGGGCTGCATTGCCTGAAGATGCGGGGTCGGAACGAGCAGTCTGTTCTTCCGTTCAAACAGCTGAACGCCCAACTGGGCTTCTGTTTTCTGGATCTGTTGGCTGACCGCTCCGACGGTCACGCCGAGCAGGTTTGCTGCCGCTTTGACAGAGCCCAGGCGCCCGACCGCTTCCACAGCGCGCAGGCCTGACAAATGCACTTGATTGAGTGTTTTCATATTAGAAAATCTAAACTGAAAACCAGAATAAGTCGATTTTTAGTTGGAAAATATGCGCCTATATATAGCCATGCTAAATTCAAAAATTAAGGAATTTGGCCATGAGAAAAACAACAAGAAGGAAAATAAGATCATGTTGAATTTGTTCAAACGTCGTCATTTGACTGCTCAATCTGGAAACAGCCTTGACCGCCGCGACCCGCTGGCGCACCCGGCAATCCAGCGCATGAGCCCGCGTGAACTGGCAGATCTGCCGTTTAACCGGCGCTAAGCCAACCGGCCGGTTGTCGAACCGGCCTCAAGACTTCTGATCGGCCATGGCCGGTCGGCAACACCCAGAAAAAATAGAAAACGGCGCCGCGGTAGATACCCGGCGCCGTTTCTGTATTTATTCCATAGAATTGGAAATGGATCCGCTCACTCATCCATCTTAAGGGCTTGAATGAACGCTTCTTGCGGGATTTCCACCTTGCCGAACTGGCGCATCTTTTTCTTACCCGCCTTCTGCTTTTCCAGAAGCTTCCGCTTACGCGTCGCATCACCGCCATAACATTTGGCGGTCACGTCCTTACGCAGCGCAGACAGGGTTTCACGGGCAATCACCTTGCCGCCGATGGCTGCCTGGATCGGGATCTTGAACATGTGCCGTGGGATTAGCTCTTTTAGCTTCTCCACCATCGCCCGGCCACGGCGCTCAGCTTGCGAGCGGTGAACCAGAACGGACAAGGCATCGACGGGTTCTTCATTGACGAGGATCGACATCTTGACGAGATCGCCTGCGCGATAGTCGGAGATCTGGTAGTCGAAGGACGCGTAGCCCTTGGAGATCGACTTCAGCCGGTCATAAAAGTCAAAGACCACTTCGTTGAGCGGCAGATCGTAAGCAACCAGTGCACGGCTGCCCACATAGGAAAGATCCACCTGGATGCCGCGCCGTTCCTGGCACAGTTTCAAAATGCCGCCAAGATATTCGTCCGGCGTCATGATGGACGCGCGGATCCAGGGTTCGCGGATTTCAGAGATCTTCACCACTTCCGGCATGTCGGCCGGGTTGTGCAGATCAATGTCGGTGCCGTCCGTCATGGTCATTTCGTAGACCACTGATGGCGCTGTCGCGATCAGATCGAGATTAAACTCACGGGACAGACGTTCCTGGATGATCTCAAGGTGCAATAGGCCGAGGAAACCGCACCGGAAGCCAAAGCCGAGCGCTGCCGATGTTTCCATTTCATAGGAGAAGCTGGCGTCATTGAGACGAAGCTTGCCCATCGCCGCCCGCAGGTCTTCAAAGTCGTTGGCATCCACAGGGAAGAGGCCGCAGAAGACCACCGGCTGGGCTGGTTTGAAGCCGGGAAGCGCTTCGGTGCAAGGTTTCTTCTCAAGGGTGATGGTGTCGCCGACGCGTGTGTCGGCCACTTCCTTGATGGACCCGGTGATCACACCGATCTCGCCGGCCTTCAGTTCGTCAACCTGCATGAATTTCGGTGTCATGACACCGACCCGGTCAACGTCATAGGCTGCACCAGTGCCCATCATCTTGATCTTCTGGCCCCTTTTGAGCGAGCCATTGATCACGCGCACCAGAACCATCACGCCGAGATAGGTGTCGTACCAGCTGTCGACCAGCATGGCCTTCAGTGTGTCGTCCGGGTCGCCTTGCGGTGCCGGAAGTTTCTCGACGATCGCTTCCAGAACCGTTTCGACACCGAGCCCGGTCTTTGCCGAAATCATGCAAGCTTCAGACGCGTCGATACCGATCACATCCTCGATTTGCTCCTGGATCCGTTCCGGCTCTGCCGCTGGCAGGTCGACCTTGTTCAGGACCGGAACGATTTCGTGGTCGTTGTCGATTGCCTGATAAACGTTTGCAAGGGTCTGCGCTTCCACGCCCTGGGAGGCATCGACCACAAGCAGGGAGCCTTCACAGGCCGCCAGCGAGCGAGACACTTCGTAGGCAAAGTCCACGTGACCCGGAGTGTCAATCAGGTTCAGGATATACTGCTGCCCGTCTTTGGCATCGTAGATCAACCGCACGGTCTGCGCCTTGATTGTGATGCCGCGCTCACGCTCGATGTCCATCGAATCGAGGAGCTGCTCGGTCATTTCCCGATCGGTCACGGTGCCTGTCATCTGGATCAGCCGGTCAGCAAGCGTCGATTTGCCGTGATCGATGTGGGCAACGATTGAGAAATTGCGGATGTTGGAAAGCGTCTTCGTCGTCATGGCGCCCGTTTACCACCGCAATCCCGTTTCTACCAGAGGATTGCGGCGCGTTACTGCGGAAAAGCGAAGGAATAATTATGCTGGATTCTGTTTTCAGGCTCAGCACTTCGTTCAAGGTGCGTGTATTGGCCGCGGATGCCTGACATTATTGCGTAATTTTCGCTCGACCAGTACGATCGGGCACGAAACATGTGGCCGCCGGTAGTCTGCCGCGCGCCTTTACAAAAAAGATGATCGTTTTATGCCGCTCAGAGATGCCGAGCCGGGCGATATACCGGCGATTCTTGCGCTTTATAATCAGGCCGTCCGCGAAACAACAGCGGCTTGGACGTCACAAGAAGAAACTCTGGATGAGCGCATCACTTGGTTCGAAACGCGTCAGAACGCAGGCTGGCCCGTCATCGTCGCGACCAGCCCGGAAGACAAGCTTATTGGCTTTGCCAGCTATGGAGCGTTTCGCCCGCGGGAGGGATATCGCAAGACCCTCGAACATACAGTCTATGTTGATCCTAAGTTCCAAGGGCAGGGGATCGGGGCAAAGCTTTTGCAACAACTCATCGAAAAGGCGCAGACACAAGAGGTGCATGTGCTTGTTGGGGTGGTCGATGGAGACAACACCGCATCAATTGCTCTTCACAAAAAGCTTGGATTTGAAGTCGCCGGCAGGTTGCCGGAGGCTGGAACAAAGTTTGGTCGCTGGCTTGATCTGATCTTCTTGACGAAAATCGTCACACCCGACTTGGACAGTCCTGACGTTTGAAGGGGAGCATTCTGCCCCTATCAGTTCGCAGTCAGAACATTTTGACAGGCCGTTGGTAACGCTGCCAGGGCCATAGGGCGTTTCTTGACGATTTTCGGTTTTTCACCGGCTTTGGGCGGGTTCTTTGGAACCCAAGGCTCATCGGAGAGCCAGTAGGTCAGGTGTTCACCGCATCCATCGCCCGGTGGCGGCGGGTTTTGGTTTTTGCAGCCGCCGCTTCCTGACGGGCAGGAGAGCCGCACATGGAAGTGGTAATGATGTCCCCACCATGGGCGCACCTTGCGAAGCCAGGCCCGGTCGCGGCTGGTTTCAAACTCGCACAGTGCCTTTTTGATGGTCGGGTTCACGAAGATCCGGGCAACACGTTTGTCTGATGCAGCGCGCCGGATCAGCCGTGCATGTATATCGGTCCATTTCTTCGGATCGACGCTGCGGTCCGCCCCTTTCACATCAAGGCGGCCTTTCAGCATTGAGATTGCCGAAATCTGTTCCCGCTCTTCGGGTGTCAGCCGCCGTTGCGGCATCTCGGTCAGCCAGATATCGGCATCCAGACCAATCTGGTGGCTGGCATGTCCCGACACCATGGGGCCACCGCGCGGTTGTGCAAGGTCACCCACGAGAAGTCCGTTCCAGCCAAGGCCCGGTGCGTCCTTGGCAAGATCTTTGAGAAAATCGATTAACTCCGGATGGCCCCAGTTGCGATTGCGTGACAAGCGCATCGCTTGCCAAGTCGGTCCATCGGTTGGCAGCATGGCCCCGCCGGCAAGACATCCCTTTGCATAAGAGCCAATGGCACGGGCTTTCAAAGGGGCTGGACCGTCCACATAGCCAAAATAGTCCTTGGCGGGCTGACTGCCACGCAACACGAGTTTTGGCTTGGACGGTTGATACCCCTCCGGTACGGCCCGCTTTTCAACCGGGATTGGAATTCCGGCGACCTTCTGGACCGCTGAAGCCGCCGGTGGAATGACCGTGCCGGGTTTCGCAGACGGAACGGGTTCTGCCGCAACACCTATCAAAGGCAAAAACGGGAGTGCGCCAAAAGCAAAGACGATTGCCTTGAGCGTGGTTTTCTTCCGGCTTGCGAAGTTGCGATGCGTCACGGCGGACCTCATGCTCTGTGGCCGAAACCAAGTGCACAAAGATGCTGGCTCCTGAGGTTTCGGGCGCCCTTTTATGCAGCATGCCCCAAAACGGCATCGCTGGCATCTTTTTCGCGCGTTTCCACGTGATCCTTCAACAGATCTGCAAGGTTATCCAGAAGCACGGTATTGTCGCGGATCATGCGATCTGCCGCACCGTTCAAGGTCAAAATGTTACCCGGTCGTGCGTTGTCGAAGTCTTCAGCGCTCGCCTCAAGCTCCCCTTCGATCCGGTGATAGGTGACATTGGGCAACTCATTGAACAAGTGGGTCGCCTGGTAAGATGCCGTCTGGGTTTGGCCATCTGAGAAGATGGAAAGGATAGGCACACCCTTGGACGGCTGCATCCAACCGAGGGCTCCCCAACCAACGGCCTCCTGATAGGAGAAGGTTCGTTCCTGGGCCCGTCCCGTCCCGAGTGAAATGATGACCAGTTCTTCAGTATCCCAACCCAGTTTGCGCGCTTCCAGATAGGCCGCAATGGTCGGGTCGTTCATGAAGACGCCGCCGTCCACCATGGGTTCTTCGCGCTTGCGGGTCAGGTTTTCGATTTTTGCGGGTTCGAAATAAGAGGGGGCTGCGGTTGTTGCCCGCACGGCCTGCCAGAAATAATAATCGTCAGGCCGGCTGCCGTTTTGCTCCAGTCCATTGGTCATGAACACGGCTTTGCGCTGCTCAATGTCGTAGGCGGTGAGCACCAGCTTGCACAGGCCGCTTGCCATGGACGTCCATCCGAATTGCTCCTTCAGGATCTTTTCGAGAGGACGGGCATCGTACGTTTCATCGAACAGACCAAGCGGATTGGTGAATGCACGGGCAAGGCGTGCGCTTAGCGAATATGAAAAAACCTCGCGGGCATCGCGCTCATAAAATGTCCGAAGTTCTGAGATCGTTGCTGCGGCTTCCCCCTTGTTGCCGCCAGGCCTCGGGGCGGAAAGTCCGGCTGCAATCAAACCGCCGGTCGAGGTGCCGGCCATGAGATCGAAGAGCTCGTGCATCGGCTGCGTGACGCCGCGGTGCACGAGGCGGCTCTCCAGAGACTCCAGAATGCGCAACGGGATCAGACCCCGGACACCACCACCATCTATGGAGAGTATGAAGCGCTTCTTCTGGGTCATGAAAAATCCCCTTGTTCAATTGATGGGTTTCCAGTCGAACTGCCGTAACGTCGTCTGAATGCCTTGTTATACCAAAATCAATTATTTGACGGGAATTACGTCACAGCAATGGCAGTTGGTGAGATTCAGCCGCAAAATGTCGACATAACTTGATTTTGGTAAATCACTGCGCGGCATGTAGCGCTTTTTGCCGCGAGAGCGGGTGGCTTGTTTCCACTCAGCCTTTGTCCAGGGTGAAATTTCAGATTAGGATCGCGGCGATTTTCATATCAAACAGGACATTCCATGAATATCGATCTGCTTCGACGTCTTTGTGAAACACCAGGTGTGCCGGGTCATGAGCATCGGGTTCGGGACTTGATCAAATCCGAAATCGAAGGGCTCTTTGATGAGGTGACAACGGACCCCATGGGCTCGCTGCTTTGCCGCCGGAACTCTCGCAAGAAGCCGAAGAAAGGGGATCCGAAGAAGGTCATGTTGCTGTGTCACATGGACGAGATCGGTTTTTTGGTTTCGCATGTGACCGACAAGGGGTTTGTGCATGTTCAGCCGGTCGGCGGCTTTGACGCGCGCAACCTGTTCTCCCGCCGCGTGCTCGTCTCGACGGACGATGGCGACTACAAGGGTGTCATGAACCCGGGCGGCAAGCCGATCCATATTTCTTCTCCCGAGGAACGCAAGAAGGTTCCAGAGCCCAAGGACTTTGTTGTGGACTTGGGTCTTGGAGAGAGCACCAAGGATCTCATCAAGGTCGGCGATATGGTCACCATGGATGAGCCTTTGATCGAAATCGGCGAAAAGATCGTGTCAAAGGCACTGGACAACCGGATTGCCTGCTGGCTCGGGATCGAGGCCATCAAGGCGCTGGGCAAGTCCAAGCACGAGTGTGAAATCCATGTCGCCTTCACCTGCCAGGAAGAGGTGGGTCTGCGGGGCGCACGCACCGCATCGTTTGCTATCAAACCGGACATCGGACTGGGCATCGACGTTACACTGGCCTGCGATACGCCGGGAGTTCCGGAACAGGATCGTACTACGGTGCAGGGCGAGGGGTTCGGCCTCCATGTCAAGGACTCTAGCTTCATTGCCGATCGGGACCTGGTGAAGGAGATTGAAGCGCTGGCTCAGAAGGAAGAGATTTCGTATCAGCGCACAATGCTGGCAGCAGGTGGTCAGGACGGTGCGGCTGCTCAGCAGGCGGCGGCAGGTGCGAAAGCTGTCGGGATCGTGGTCGGCACCCGCTACATCCACACGGTTACAGAGATGATCCACAAGTCCGACCTTCAGGCAGCCCTCGACATTCTTGCCGCGTATTTGAAAAAAGCTTGATGATGTGTCAGCTCAGGGCGCGTTTGGTGCCCTGGGCGCTTTGCTCGGTGCTTTTGGTATTAGGCGGTTAGACCCGCCAGCTTGGAAATCTGTGACCCGGTACCAGCATAGAGCTCGCTGACTGCGGCGCTTTGGTAGCTGAAGGATCCGTTGTCAAATTCGCCTTCAATGGTGGAAGCGTTTGCAGAGCGCACCGAGAGCCCGGTCTCGGAATTGAAGGACACCCGTTCGAACGAGACGAACTGCGCAGAAACGGTTTCCCCGTCGATCTCGGCTTCAATCGTTGTTGTCGAGATTGTCGCGCTTTCATAGGCGAGGGACGCACTGGAGACACTGCCATCTTCGCCGAGTGCCGATTTCAACTGACCAGCCGTTTTCTGATAATCCTCGACGGTCGCCAGCGCGCCGTCTTTCTCGTCTTCGTCGCCCTCTTTGCCGTCTTCAACGGCTTCACGAAGGGCTGCAATCACCACCGCGTCTTCTTCTGCCTTTTGTGAGGCAGCCTCCAATAGGCTGACAGCGGTATCCTTGGGCGGTTGACCTGGCTTTCCGTCTTCAGCCTCCGGCTTTGCAGACGGATTTCCGGAGCCTTGAAACGACGCGGACAACAGGCTGGTGCTTTGTGTTGTGGTTTCAATCGAGATTTGCATGACGCGCTCCGGAAAGTCTCCAGTTAACAAGGAGACACTTCGTTAAGAGACTGGACCAAAACCGTTAAGAACCCATTAACCAATTGCCGGGGCTCATGTGACGGCTAGAGGAATGTCTTTTCAAGAAATTGGCGCCCCAAAATGAGCCCGCGCTCGTCAATGCCATGTCCCAAATCATCCAGGCAATGCGCTTCGACTGTTACACCAGCCTGCGCTAGTGCGGTTCGTGCGGCTTCGAGATGATAGGCAGGAACGACATCATCATCTGCGCCATGCACGATTAAGGTTGGAGGAGGTGCTGAGAGGACCTGGCGCGCCGCAACTCCCGGCAAAAGACCTGAGTAGGCCAGAAGGCAGGCGGGCGGTGTTTTCCGGCGCAGACCCGCTTGAAACGTCATCATGGCTCCCTGACTGAAACCAACCAATGCAAGAGCTGCATCGTTGAGACCCAGGGAGATCAGTTCGGCATCAAGGAACCGGTCGAGCGCTGGTTGAGCCGCTTGCGCACCGATTTCGTACTCCCGCGGTGTCCGCTCTTCCAGGGCAAACCACTGCCGCCCTCCAAAGGCTTCAAATGGCAAGGGCTCAGGAGCATTGGGCGCAACGAAAGCTGCGTCGGGAAGAGCCTGTTGCCAAGCCCGGCCGAGATCTATCAGGTCGGTGCCGTCAGTGCCATAACCATGGAGGATGACGACCAGTTGTTCTGCAGCGCCTCCGGAGAGCGGTGCAAGACGAGGCCCGTCAAGCGACGGGTTGAACGCAGACGAGGTCATTCTTTCACCGGCGTTTGCGAAGGGGCCGTTTGCGTGTTTGCTAAGGCGATCCGTTGATTTTTGAGGAACGGGAGTGCGATTAAGCCAGATAATGAGATCAGCACTGCGGCAATCACAAACGGGATGCCTGGGAAGTAAAGGTCTGTCCCGTCCCTCGTAAAAAAGGAAAAGCTCTGTGTCATGACAAAGGGGCTGATTATCATGGCAAGCCCGGCTGCACTCGCGATCAGACCCTGCAGTTCGCCTTGCGCGTTGTCGGGAACCCGGTTGGACATCAAGCCGGTGAAGGCAGGTGTCGCAAGCGCGCCCATAACAGCAAATCCAATAAACGCATAAGCGACCCAGCCGCTTTCAGCGACGGAAAGAGCAATAAACGCAATCAGGTTGCATGTGAGGCCAATCATGAGAATGGCGCCGATCCCGATCCGGCGGTCCAGAACGCGGATCAGATATCCTTGCACGATTGCGTAACCGAACCCGACTATGGCAAGGGACAAGCCGATATCGGCTGGGGTCCAGGCAAAGACTTCTGCAGTGAAATAGCTCCAGACAGCCGGATAAACGTAGTGGGCAATGTCAAACAGAAGTAGCGCCAACAGGAGCACACGCACCTCCTTGTTGGAAGAGATGTGTTTTAAGGCGCCGAATGGATTGGCGCGCTTCCAATTGAAGGCGCGACGGTTTTCCAGTTTCAGTGTTTCTGGCAGCACAAAATAGCCAAAGAGGAAGTTGACGAAGGATAATGCAGCACCGGTGTAGAACGGGGCTCGGGATCCATACTCCCCGAGCAGTCCTCCAATGACCGGTCCCAGCACAAAGCCGACGCCAAAAGCCGCACCAAGAAGGCCGAAATTCTTCGCTCGGTCTTCCTTCTCCGAGATATCTGCAATGTAAGCCGCTCCCGCAGAGTAGGTGGCACCGGCAATCCCGGAGATCATTCGAGCAATGAACAGCACCGCAAGGTTCCAGGACAGAGCAATCAGGAGATAATCTGCCGCCACCGTCAACGTAGAGATAAGCAAAACGGGCCGGCGTCCGAACCTGTCAGACAGACTGCCAAGCGTTGGACCGAATAAGAACTGCATCAAGGCAAAGACGACACTCAGCCATCCACCCCACAGTGCAGCTTCACCGACAGGCAGGCTGGTGAGTTCGGTCAATAAGCTCGGCATCACCGGTATCATGAGACCGATGCCCATCGCATTGATGGTCAAGGTAATGAAGATGAAGATAAGCGCGTTGGATCGCTTCGGGCGGCCGGGCAAAGAATTGTTCCTTCAATACGACTTGAAGGAAACGCGCAAAGCCAGTTTCAGGCAAGAGTGTTTCTGGGGATTGGCCAACAAAAAAGGGCGGTGAAACCGCCCTTCCATACCGCAAGTGCCGATTGGCCTTACAGGACTTTGAGGTCTTCGGCGACCATCTGGCCACGGCGCCACTCAAGATCGAATGCCACGAGTTGGCCTTCCTTCAGCGAGTCGATGCCGGACCGGCGCAAAGCCGTGATGTCAACGAGGATGTCGTCCCCGTCTTCGGGTTCGATCGTGCCGACACCGCGGCCCTTATCAAACCATTTTACGTTTCCATGTAGCATGGAGTCTTCTTTCCAATTTCTTGCATCAAAGCATCAGCGCGCTTGTCTAGCGCAGCATTTCAAAGCTTTGATGACAGTTCTTTATTGTAATACTAAAATACAAGTCTGCAGCGGGAGGCTTGTCTGGCGCTTGTTCCAATTAGGAAGAAAATACAAGCGGCCGAAAACCAAAAACTACAGCCGGTCTGAGCAGTCTTCGTATGAACTCAGACCACTTAGACTGACTTGATATGGTTGCTCAATCGTTAAATACAAGATTGGGCGGTTGAACTTAGAGTTCTGCGTTGATGACGTAGTTGAGGATTTTGACGATCTGGTCCGGGGTTTCCGCGACAGCAAGAGCTGCAGCATCAACTTCCTTCAGAGGATGGGTCAAGGACGGATCGTGAAGTATGATCAATGACTTACCAAGGGCTGAAGCGTAGCCGGCATCGAAGGCTGCATTCCATTGCTTGTACTTGTCGCCGAACCGGACAACGACGATATCGGCCTTTTCAATCAGTGTCCGGGTGCGGATGGCATTCACCTTCGCGCCTTTGTGATCGTACCAGAACTTCTTGTCTTCGCCGCCGAGAATCGCTGCGCCGCAATCGTCGCTGGCCTCGTGGTTGGTGACCGGTGCAGAAAAACTGACCGGCAATCCGGCGGCCTCCGTTGCGCTAACGATCTGTTCGCGCCAGTCGGTGTGAATCTCACCGGAGAGATAAACGCGCCATTCACTCATGTTCTTGCCTTTCTGGGTCGAGGGATGCGGGCAATGTGCCGCATCCGTTGGCCAGAAACTGGAAAACCGGTTCGCAGGTGTCAACCGTAGTTCTGGACAAGAGTGTTTAAGGCAATCCGATAATCCGGATAGCGGAAGGTATAGCCGAGTTCGTTTTTGACGCGTTCGTTCGAAACCCGTTTGTTCTCACCATAAAATGACCGGGCCATTGGTGTGAGGTCCGCTGTTTCGAAGGCAACTTCCGGCGGTGGTGTCACACCCAGCAGTTCAGCAGCGTATGTCACGACATCTTGCGGCGGCGCAGGCTGGTCATCCGTGACATTGAAAATGCGTGTCTTTGGCGACTGCATGGCAATTGAAACCGCGCCTGCAATGTCCGCGACATGGATCCGGTTGAACACCTGACCGGGCTTGATCAAGCGCCGGGCGCGACCTTTTTTGAAGTTCTCGAACGTGTTGCGGCCTGGCCCGTAAATTCCGGAGAGCCTAAAAATCTGAACAGGCACCGAGGTCCGCTCTGCGAAAGAAAGCCAGGCCTCTTCAGCGGCGACGCGTTGGACTGAGCGTTTGGAGACCGGTTTGCAAGCGGTGGTTTCATCCACCCAAGCCCCGTCGTGGTTTCCATAAACGCCGACAGTCGACAGGTAGCCGACCCATTTCGGAGAGGCTGCGGCAATATCCGCGCCGTGCTGATTGAGGACCGGGTCGCCGGCCTCATTTGGGGCAATGGACACAAGCACATGGGTTGCTGTTGAAAGTGCGTCCGCAATCCCGTCGCCAGGAGTTTCGCCATCGAACATAAACGGCTCAATACCGTTTTCGCGGAGAGCACTGGTCTTTTCCGCAGACCGTGTCGTGCCACCGATCCAATCAAAGCGATCCCGCACTTCTTCGATAATCGCTTTTGAAGAATACCCGACACCAAAAACAAACAGGCGCATCACGACAGCTCCAGATAGTTGCGGCGGATTTCATAAAGCGAGATGCCGGTGGCAACAGCAAGGTTCAGACTGTCGGCTTCCCCCACTTGCGGGATCCGGATCAAGGTCCGGCATGCCTCAGCCATATCGTCTTCCAGTCCCTTCTGCTCGTTTCCCATGACGAGCAGGGCTGGTTGTTTGTAGTCCGGTGTGCGGTAGTCGACCGAACCCTTCAAATGCGTCGCGGCAACGGTTCCGGGCCAGTCTTTTGCAAGCGCCTTGAACTCGTCCTTTGTCATCTTTGCAAGGGGCACATGGAACAGCGACCCCATCGTGGCGCGGACGGCTTCGACGGCAAATGGATCCGTGCAATCGCCAACCAGCATCACGCCACTGCCGCCGACCGCATCCACCGTCCGGATGATTGTACCGAGATTTCCAGGATCCCTTACCCGATCCAGCGCGACCCAGACGGTGGTGCCTTGCGGATCAATGTCCCGGGCGCTGACGATGTTTTGCTCGTAAACACCCACAACCATCTGGGGATTGTCCTTGCGGGTCATGGCGCTCATGACTGCGGTCGAGACTTCAAGGACGAGTGCGCCGCGTGCCTTGGCCGTCGCCGCGGCTTTTTGGGCAACCGGGTTGTCGCGTGCCTCTGGGCCAAGGGCGAGGTAGCGGACGCCCCAGCCGGCAGCCATGGCATCGGTCGCCAATTTGAGTCCCTCGGCGACAAACAGGCCGGACTGGGTGCGGTGCTTGCGCTGGGCTACAAGCCCTTTGATTTCCTTAACGATCGGATTCGAATGGCTCGTGATCTGTTTGACCGCGCCGATTTTTTGAGGTTTGCCGGTCTGCGGCATGCGGGAGCTCCAAGGGCTCTTCTTGAGCCAGCTGAATTCTAAAGACAGTTTGGATTGGATTAGTCCCCGCGACCGACCGGGTCAAGAAGCGACCTACGGCACCGATGGAAGCAGACGTTCTGTCGCGATCAGAATAGAGTCTTCAATGTCGACCGGAAACTCCGTCACATCCAGTTTGCCGTCGATCGCCAAGAACGATAGCCCGTGGACTTGTGTCCACAATGGGAAGGATGTGCGGAGTACCGTCTCGTTTATGTCCGGCTCGCCCAGATAGTCTGCGACTTCTCGGAGCAAGACACCATAGGATCCGCGGCCAACCTGCTTAAGCTCATCAATTCGGTCATGATGAGACATTGTGCTGAACATGAGCCGGAACGTGTGCGGCTCGCGTCTTGCGAACGCAACATAGGCGCGCCCCATCGCGGCAATCGACTGAACAGTGCCGCGCGCCTGCTTGGAGGCTCGGGCTTCCATGTCGATTCCAAGGCGATTAAGGCCGTCTTTTGCGATCTCGCTCAAAAGATCCTGTTTGGACGAAAAATGCCGGTAAGGCGCCGCCGTACTCACACCGGCAAGACGGCAAGCATCAGACATGGAAAACCCATCCGGCCCATGTTCTTCAATAAGTTGGCGCGCTGCGGCGATCAATTCACCGCGCAAATCACCATGGTGGTAGCCCGCTTTTTTATGAATTTCTGTTTTGGCCATGTAAGGCGTTTCCGAATTTTTTCTTGTTGTGTCTCTTGCCGAAGTTAATTCCGCTAACATATGTTAGCAACGGTAACATAGTTAGTGCTGCTTACATTGGGAAGACGATGCTCCCCGAAATCGCACCGGCAGCCAGCGGACAAGGTGAGAATGTGCCATGTCGAAGGATCATCAGACCCCAGCGCCAAAGACGACCGGCAGTAAAAGCAGGCTCCGGCGTTTTGGCAGAATGGCGCTGAGTACGGCGACCTTTTCCATCAATGTCGGTCTTGCCGCCGCTGCGGTGATGATCGGGGTCACCACCATCCAGATGCGTGCAGAAGAAAAGCCATCCGTTGAACCCTCGCCCCTGGCCGTTGTGGATGTATTCACACCGTATTGGGAGACCGGCTATGATGTCGAGCGCAGTTTTGTGGGCAGGCTTGAACCCGCACGCAGCACGGACCTGGCCTTCGAGCTCTCCGGGACAGTTCGAGAGGTTCGGGTCGATGAGGGTGACCTGGTCGAGGAAGGCGACGTCATTGCTGTTCTCGACACACGGACACTTAAGGCGGACCGCCGGCGCCAGGTCGCCAATCGTCAAGCGGCTGAAAGTGATCGGGAACTGGCCTCGCTGACGTTGAACCGCCGTCAGCTGCTGAAGGACAATGGTCATGTCAGTGCGCAGGTGCTCGACGAGGCCCGCCTGACCCTCAGCCGTTTGGACGCCACGATCGCGCAGATCGATGCTGCGATCGACAACATCGATATAAATCTTGATAAAGCGGTTTTGAAAGCGCCGTTTTCGGGCCGGGTTGGAGAGCGCCTCTTGGACGACGGAGCAACAGCGTCTCCGGCAACGCCCGTTCTACGGTTGCTGGAGAGTTCACGGCCAACGGTCCGCATCGGTTTGTCGCCGGAAGTGGTCGACCGGCTGGATCGGTCGCACAGCTATGACATCCAGATCTCGGGCCGGACGTTTAAGGCCGGCTTGGCAGCGCTTCGTCCAGACCTTCAAACCCGCACCCGGACAATCGAGACCTTGTTTGAACTCGATACACCGGAAGCAACACCCGCTTTTGGACGATTGGCGGAACTGTCAATTGTTGAGCGCGTGGAGACGGAAGGCGCCTGGATCCCGGTTTCCGCATTGAAAGAAGGTCCGCGCGGTCTCTGGACCGTGCTGACCGTCGCCGAGGATGTGGATAGCGCTGCGCCCAGCCCGACATACGTTGTGGTGCGGGAAGCTGTGGAAGTCCTGCATGCTGAAGAGGGGCGGGCGTTTGTCCGCGGGACCTTGACGCCAGACAGCCTGATTGTTCGGGATGGCGTTCACCGGGTTGTCGTTGGCCAAGCTGTAGACCTTGCAAAGGCGGGAGGCTGAGGCATGGAAACCCTGTTCTTTCGCCAACCCCGTCTGGTAGTCCTGACGCTTCTTGTGATCTTGGCAGCCGGGGCGACGGCGCTGATCGGCATTGGCCGGCAGGAAGATCCGACGATCACCAACCTTTTTGCAACGGTCACGACCGTCTACCCAGGCGCTGATCCGGGGCGTGTCGAGGCTTTGGTCACGGAAAAGATCGAGGAAGAGCTCCGCGAAGTCGAAGAGATTGATGTTATTGAATCGACGTCGGCCTCCTCGATTTCGATTATTCAGATCGAGCTGCTCGACACGTTGACTGAAGACGTGATTGAACAGGCGTGGTCGGAGATCCGGGACAAGATCGGCGACGCCACGCGCGAATTTCCCCAAGGTGTTATGGAGCCGGAGTTCAGCACTGACGGTGCTGGTGCTTTCGCATCTATCAGCGCACTTGTTCCCGAGCATGACTCGGTTTCTCAGGCAGTCATGCTTCGCTATGCCGAGGTTTTGTCTGATACACTCCGGAATGTGCCCGGCACAAAGTCCGTCGAAATTTTCGGCGAGATGGAAGAAGAGATTCTGGTTCGCATAGATCCGGCAACGCTCATTTCCTTATCTTTGACTGTGGATCAGGTCGCCTCTGCCATACAAAACGCCGATGCTAAGGTCCGTGCAGGCCGCCTGCGCAGTCCGGACCGCGAATTTCTGATCGAGGTGTCTGGAGAAATTGCCGCGATTGACCGGATCCGCGCCATCCCTGTGACAACTGCAAGCAATGGTCTGGTGACCCGCGTTGGCGATGTTGCCACCGTCACGAAGGGCATCCGCCAACCCGCTGAAGAGCTCGCCTTCTCAGGAGGGCGTCCGGCAATACTCGTTGCTGCGAAGATTGCGGATGGCCTGCAGGTGGACACCTGGATGACCCGTGTTCGTGACCGGATTGCTGCCTTTGAAACGGATATGCCGCATTCAATCCAGCATCAACTCGTGTTCGATCAAAGCCGCTACACGATCGACCGTCTGACAGATGTTGGCGTCAACATAGCCATCGGTATGGCCTTGGTGATTGGCGTGCTGCTTGTCACGATGGGGCTGCGGTCGGCAGTGATCGTTGCAATGGTGTTGCCTGTGGTCACGCTGGCCTCTTTTGCAACGATGAGCATGATTGACCTGCCGCTTCATCAGATGTCGCTTACGGGACTGATCGTGGCTCTCGGCCTACTGGTTGATGCCGGTATCGTCATGACTGACGAAATCGGTCAGGCTCTGGCGCGCGGAGAAGAACGGCGTGAGGCTGTCCGCAAGGCAGTTCGACGCCTCTTTGCACCGCTGCTGGCGTCGACCGCCACCACGGCCCTGTCCTTCTTGCCCATGGTTCTGCTGCCGGGACCGGCTGGAGACTTCGTCGGGGCGATCGCGATTGCCGTGATCATCATGCTTGTCTGGTCGTTCCTCGTTGCCGTGACCTTGACGGCGGCAATCGCCGGCTGGCTGTTACCTGCAACGAGATTAGAGACCAAGCGCCGTTCTTTCCAATCCGGTAAGTTGGTGTCCGTGCCATTCAGGTTCTCACTGCAGCTCGCCATGAGAAACCCGGCAAGTTCGGTAGCGTTTGCGCTGGTCTTGCCCGTGATCGGTTTCATGAGCATGCCGACTCTGACTGCACAGTTTTTCCCGGGCGTAGACCGGGATCAGTTCCACATTGAAGTGGAACTTTCTGATGGTACTGCGATTGCCGAAACATCCGAGGTGGTTCGTTCCATGGATGGATTCCTGTCCGATCAAGAGGGCATCGAAAAAGTGGTTTGGGTTGCGGGCAAGAGCGCTCCGGCCTTCTACTACAACATTGTCGGCAACCAGGACCGCGCTCCGGCTTTCGCTCAGGCACTCGTCACCACCAGTTCACCGGATACGACAGCAGATCTGGTGCCACGGCTGCAAGGCGACCTGACCGCCCAGTATCCGAACGCGCGGATTCTTGTGCGGGATCTTGTTCAGGGACCGCCGGTGGATGCGCCGGTCGAGTTGCGCCTAGTCGGCCCGTCTTTGGACGTCTTGCGCGAACGCGGGGATGCCTTGCGCCAACTTGCTTCCGGCATCGAGGAAGTGACCGTTGTGAGGACAACGCTGGAAAGCGGCGCACCGCAATTGAAATTTTCGGTCGATGAGGACAAGGCACGGCTTGTCGGGCTGAGCCTGGCGGATGTTGCCCGTCAACTCGAGGCAACCCTGGAAGGGGCTGTCGGGGGCAGTCTGATTGAAGGCACAGAAGAACTACCGGTGCGCGTCCGGATCGGCGATGCTGCCCGCAGCGACTTATCTGACATAGCGAGCCTGCCGTTGTTGCCCGCGATCGGAGCGGCCGGAACAGCTGGTTATGACGGGGTGCCATTGTCTGCGATCACGGACATTCGTCTGGAGCCCTCTGAGGGTGAAATCAATCGCCGGAATGGAGAACGCACCAACACGGTTCAGGCATTCGTCCAGTATGGTGTTTTGCCGGAAGAAGCCCTGAAGAAGCTCCAAAGCGAGATGAACCTGGCCGGCTTCGCAATGCCGGACGGCTACCGTATCGAAACCGGCGGCGACTCCGATGCGCGTTCTGACACGTTGAACAATCTGATCGGCTCGCTTGGATTGATCGTGCCATTGTCGATTGCAGCGATCGTTTTGACCTTCAACTCGTTCCGATTGTCCGCTGTCACGCTGGTGGTGTCCGGGCTGTCGGCGGGGCTCAGCATACTGGCGTTGGCGATCTTCCAGTACCCGTTCGGCATCAACGCCATCATCGGTGTGATCGGCTCGATCGGCGTTTCAATCAACGCAGCCATCATCATCCTGACCGGTCTTCAGCAAAACAGCCGGGCGGTCGATGGTGATCGGGAGGCGATGGTCGACGTGGTAATGGGGTCGGGCCGGCACATCATCTCCACAACGCTTACGACCTTCGGAGGGTTTTTACCGTTGATCCTGGCCGGAGGTGGGTTCTGGCCACCGTTCGCCATGTCGATCGCCGGCGGCGTGTTGCTGTCGACCGTGATCTCGTTCTATTTCGCACCGCCCATGTTCGCATTGGTTTATGCACGGCGGAGCAGGGCGAAAGCCGAAGACACCCCAAGTCAAAATGACGATACAGATTGGTCGAACGACAATCGCCCCATAGCACTCGCGGCTGAGTAGGCGTTAGCGGCTGCTCCAGCGGGAGAAGAGAGATGTCGAAAGGGCACGCGTGCTGTCTTCTTCGCGGATGACCAACTCGCCGGATTCCAGCCGTCCGCCTTGCCTGGACAAGGTTTCGGCCATGAGCTCATGGATCGAGACAAAGCTGGAGCGGATCGCATAGGCGGTCAAGATCATGAAGAGAGCGTCTTTTGCCAGCAGCTGCTGCAGGTCTTTCAGCATACCGGGCAAGCTGGTGTAGATGTCCCAAACCTCGCCTTTTGGGCCGCGCCCATACTTTGGCGGGTCCAGAATAATGCCGTCATAGGTGTTGCCGCGGCGAACTTCGCGAGCCACAAACTTGGACGCATCTTCGCAGATCCATCGGATCGGGAGATCTTCCAGTCCGGAAAGAGCCTGGTTTTCGCGAGCATAGCCGATCGCCTTTTTGGAGGCGTCGACATGGGTGACCTGTGCGCCTTCGGTCGCCGGTAGGAGCGACGCCAAACCAGTATAGCCAAAGAGATTTAGGATCTTCAGCGGCTTCTCCGGGTTTTTCTTCTTCTCGGCCCGGATTCTGGAGTTGACCCAATCCCAATGCGCGGCCTGTTCCGGAAAGACGCCAACGTGGCGGAATGACATAAACCGGCCATTGTAAGTGACCGGTCCGTAGGACATTGGCCAGGTTTCCGAGACGTTGCCGGAATACTTCCAGCGGCCAGGTCCTTCTTCGTCCGTATCGCCGGAGAAGACGGCATTGGCGCGGTCCCACACAGCGGTCTTCAGGCGGCGGCTGCCCATGGCCTGTGGTTCCGGCCGGACGATCGTATAGCGTCCGTAGCGCTCCAGCTTCTGACCTTCGCCCATGTCCAAAAGGCGGTAGTCCTTCCAGCCAGGGGTCTCAAGGATCACGGGCCATGCCTGCACGGGCGGCTGTCCGGGTTTTGCAAATTCTGGCGCGTCGGTTTTTTCCGCCACGGTGGTCTCTCTCGTCAGTCACGAAGGGGTTCGACCACGCCTTAGAGCTATGCTGCTTCAAGGTCAACGTTGAGGCAGGGCCTAACAAAGAAAAAGGCGGGGTGACCAGCACACCCGCCTTTTTTGATCTTTAAGTATTTGCTGATCAGGCAGCAGCCACTTCCGAGAGGAAGGTCTCCACTTCTGACTTCAGCTGGTCGGTCTTTTCGTTCAGCTCACCAGAGGCTGCCAGAACCATGTCGGCTGAAGAGGACGTCTGATCGACTGCCTGCGAAAGCTGTGTCATGGACGAGGAAACGGCACCAGTTGCCTCAGCAGCCCGCTGAACGTTCTGCGAGATCTCTGCGGTTGCCGCACCTTGCTGCTCCACAGCGGAGGCGATGGCCGTCGTGTAGCTGTTGACCTCTGTCATGGTCTCGGCGATTTCACCGATCGCGACAACGGAGTCTTTGGTTGCTGTCTGGATCGCGGTGATCTGGGAACTGATCTCCTCGGTCGCCTTCGACGTCTGCGTCGCGAGTTCTTTGACTTCTGCCGCAACAACCGCAAAGCCCTTGCCAGCTTCACCAGCCCGCGCTGCCTCGATCGTTGCGTTCAGGGCAAGCAAGTTTGTCTGTTCGGCGATGGCCTGGATGAGCGTGACCACTTCACCAATCTTTGTCGCCGCTTCTGCCAAGCCTTCGACCTTCTGATTGGTGATGCGGGTGCCGGTTGTGGCTCGTTCCACGATGTCCGTGGTTTGGGCTACCTGACGGGAGATCTCGCCGATGGACGCCGCAAGCTCTTCTGCCGCGCTGGCAACAGTCTGCACGTTGTTGGTTGTCTCGTTGGACGACGATTGTGTTTCGCTCGCGTGACCAGCACTGTCGCGTGCAATATCCGTCAGGGCGCGAGCAGTTGAATCAAGGCTGTCGGCGGTGGACTCCACAGAGCCAATTGCCTCTTCGGCTGTTGCACGGAAGCCTTGGATCAGATTGTCGATCCGCTGTTGACGTTCCTGGCGAGCGGCCTCTTCTTGCGCGTTACGCTCCTGCAGGTTTGCGCGCTCAACCGCGTTGTCACGGAAGACTTGAACCGTGCGGCTCATGTCACCGATCTCATCACCGCGGTCGATTCCCGGGATTGCGACTTCGTTGTTGCCGCCAGCCAGGCTGTTCATCACATCCGTAATCGTTTTGATCGGCCGGGTGATGGCAAGGTTCAGGACAATCGCCAGACCGACACCGCCCAGAATGGAAAGAAGCACAGTCATTGCGATCTGGAGCTCGGCAGCTGTTGCAGCGGCACCGGCTGCCTCAGATTGAGCTTGAGAAATCCCGGCAATTTCAGCGCTGACTTGCTTGGTCAGCGTATCCAGCTGTGCCCGTTTTGCCTGCAGGTCTTGCTTTGTAGACAGCATGTCCTGAAAGGCGCGATCGAAACTCGCGATGGAGATTGCGATGCTGTTGATCGCATCCGCTGTGCTGGGCAGAACATCTGCATACCCGACGAGTTTTTCTTCCAGTTTAACCAGCTCAGTGATCTCTGTTTGCACACCTGCCGGATCGCTGATGCCAAAGTTGCCAAACAGGGCGAGTGTCTCAGCCTCGGCGCGCAATGCATGCTCGCCGAGAGCCGTCGCTTCGATCATGACCGTTTTAATGCTGCCAAGCCGCGTATTGGCGGTCAGAACGGTTGCCTTTGATTTGCTGACTGCAGCGATCGCTTGCTCTCGAATTTGGTAAGCGAGCTCGGTAATGGCATCGAGGGTCGTACCAACAGCGGTTCTGGCCTCGTAGGCCTCTGCAAAGCCAAGATCTTCTTTCAACCGCGCGATCGCCTTATTGAGCTTGTTGGCTTGACCAGCGAGTTTGCTCACAGTCTTACGCTCAATGCCTTCGATCTGGCGATACCGCATCTCGCGGGTCCGGTCGACGATCTCTGCTGAGATTTTCATGCTTTGCTCGAGAGCGTCACCGTCCAGAGAGCCGTTGCTTTTCAGGTAGGCGAACTGGATCTTGGACACATCGTCCTGCAAATCAAATACGCCGCGCAGCATGAGGTTTGCGTCTTCCAACGTTCCGTTGGCTGAGAAAACGTCTGCGCTAACCTTTTTCTCTTCGGACAGAACAGCATCGGCGATAGAAACCGCTAGGTTTTCCAGTTCCAGTACGCTGGATTTCAAAGATTTCAATCGGTCAGCCTGCTGCTGTGTCTGGTTCACAACCTCGTCGAAGGTTGTTCCAAACTCTCCGACCGCAGAAATCGCTGTATCCACTTGAGACGCTGCGGTTGGGTCTCCCGCGACATCGTTCGCAAGGGTTTGAAGCGAAGAATTGAGGCCGGCGATCTCTTGGCGGGTTGCTTCCGCGAGCTCCGGCGTTGGCGCGTTCAAATAGTTCTCGCGCACCAATGAGGTGCTTTGAACTTGCCGCCCAACATTTGCTGATTGATCAGCCACTTCAAATCTTGCAGACAGCGAAGATATCGCAAAATATCCAACACCGCCAACGATCGCGGTCAATAGCAAGATTGCTGCAAAACCGCCGCTGACTTTGAAGCCGAACTTCAGATCAACCAACCACTTCAAGGCACGTTTCATCGAATCCCCGCACGTCCGGAAAACTGTGATTACTGACCAAGTTATGGGGGGTAGCGATGAAGAATAGGTAAAAATGCATAAAATTACTAAGCAGAATTATAAATCTAAACGTGATGACATTAATATTTTTGCGTAAGGAAAAAAACGGAGAGAGTTTTGAAAGCGATTATTGAGTTTTTATTAAACATGTTGACCGCCGTTGATATGAATTTCTGACCCCGTCACATAGGACGACGTTTCGCTGCACAAATAGTAAATTGTCTCGGCAACCTCGTTCGGCTGACCAAGACGGCGAAGGGGAATATCTTCAATCATGTCCTCTGTCCCGGGAGATAGGATGGATGTATCGATCTCGCCGGGCGCGATCGCATTTACCCGAACGCCATGCGGCCCAAAATCTGCAGCCATTTCCCGCGTAAGGGACGCGAGCGCTGCCTTTGACGTGGCATAGGCCGTGCCCGCAAACGGGTGCACCCGGACACCCGCAATGGAAGTGACGTTCACCACCGAGCCAGTGGCCGCTTTAAGTTCGCTGAACAATCCTTTTGCGAGCAAAATGGGGGCAAAGAAATTCACCTGAAAGACATTCCGCCATTCATGCATCGGAGTGTTCAGCGAATTGAGCCGTTCCCCGCCGTTTCCTTTCGGACTGATCCCTGCATTGTTCACCAAAGCATGGAGCCGGGATCCGTTGGGCTCAAGCCTCTTCCGGATTTCCTGGATCGCAAACCCCATGTTTTCCGGATCTGAGAGATCGACCTGGATATGATCTTCCGGTCCCATCGGCCAGGGACACTTGTCGGAAAAGGCTTGCCGGGAACATGTAATGACACGCCAGTTTTCCGCGGAGAACTTTTTGACTGTCGCGTGCCCGATACCACGGCTGGCTCCGGTGAGAACCAGTGTCCGCCGTTCGTCAGTCGGTTTGCCATTGTTCATTTGCTGATCCGCCAGGTGCTAAGTATGCTCTAAAAAGTTGACTTTTATAGTACGGTTTCTGTATGCCGCTGCCATCTGTCAAACACTATATGCGATGAAGTCCTCGTAACGGCCAGACCCCAGTATGCTCATTTGCTCCTGTAATGTATTATCAGACAAGCAATTACGCGAAGCTGCGGCAGAGATGCGTGACGATCCGAATGGTAAAATCCCAACGCCTGGATCTGTCTTCCGCTATTTGGGGTGCCGGCCGCGTTGCGGTGGATGTTTTCCAAGTGTCATTGACATTATTCACGAAAACACACCAGAGAATGAGAAACCTAAACAGCGGCGGGCGTCTTCCGGGCGCAAAGCCGAGAACCGTTGAGCTTTTAAGAGGGACTGATGAAGGGCGACGCGCGGGTCATTGACTACTTGAACAAGGCTCTCCGGCACGAGTTGACAGCGGTCAACCAATATTGGCTGCATGGCCGCTTGCTAGCGGATTGGGGTTTTGGAAAACTCGCTGCCAAAGAATTGGAAGAGGCGGAAGAGGAACGTCAGCACGCTCAGGATCTGATGGACCGAATCTTGTTCCTGGAGGGGTTCCCGAACCTGCAAACGCTCGATCCGCTGCGCATTGGTCAATCGGTGAAAGAATGCCTCGAAGGCGATCTGGCAGCTGAGTACGCAGCCCGCTCCCTCTACCACGAAGCGCGTGAAGTTTGCCGTGAGCAGGGCGACTATGTCTCAATGAAACTGTTCGAGACCCTGCTCTCCGATGAAGAAAGCCACATCGATTTTCTTGAGACCCAGTTGGCTCTGATCGAGCGCATCGGGATCGACAATTATTCACTCTTGCAAGCCCAGTCAGCAGATACGCCAGAGTAGCTGCAGCCCAGATTATTGCGGTTCAGTCGCCGGACCTTCCAACCTGTAAACTGGACCGCCTGCCACTTCAGCATCCTCGAAATCATGCGTAACCAGAAGAACGGGCAGGGCGCGTTCTCTGGCGATCGAGAATACCTTTTGCCGGACGTCAGCGCGTCTCGACTGATCGAGGCTGGAAAAAGGTTCGTCGAGCAAAAGGGCTTTGGGTCTGGCCAAAAGAGTTCGCATCAAGGCCACTCTCGTTTGCTGCCCGCCTGAGAGCTTGGCTGGATCCTTGGGGCTAAGCCCTTCAAGATTTACGGCCTCAAGGGCTTCCTCCGCCAACCTCTGCCGTTCTGTCCGATTATTGATCTCGGAAGGAATTGCAAACATAAGATTTTGCGCGACAGACATGTGCGGGAACAAAAGCGGCGATTGAAACATCAAGCCGATATGGCGCTCTTGCGCTGGAACGGTGGTCACATCGGTACCGTCCAGGATGATACGGCCTGTAGCTTTGAAGTCGGGTTTCAAAAAACCTGCGATGAAGTCAAGAAGGCTTGATTTCCCGCTGCCGCTTTCTCCCATGACGGTCAGCACCGTCCCTGGTTCAATCGTTGTATCAAGCTCCAACAGAGTGCGGCCATCCAGCTGGATGTTTACATTCTCCAGGATGAGCCCCTTCTGGTTTTGGAGAGTGCGGGCGTTCATTGACTTAAGCATCCAGGCGCAACGCGGTTCTGTTTTTAAATAGAACAGCTGGGATCGCAGCAGCAACAGCGAAACCGGCAAACGGGATAAGCAATTGCAGCAAGGCGTAGACGGCTGTGATTTGCCTGTTTCCACCACTTGCGAGCGCAACGCTCTCTGTTGTCACGGTGACGACCCGGCCAGCTCCAATCATGAGTGTGGGGAGGTATTGCCCGACCGATACAGCAAGGGCAACTGCCAACGTCACGAGGACCGGGCGTGTCAGCATCGGTAGTTGCACCCTGAAGAAGATTCTGGCTCTGCTGGCGCCCATGGAAGCTGCGACGCGGGCATATCGGGGGTCCTGCCGCTGCCATGGGTCGCTGAGCGCAAGAAAGGCATAGGGCAAGACGAAAACCAGATGTGCAAGAAGCACAGCTGTGAAACTTCCATCCAGACCAATCATCAAGAACAACATCTTGAGGCCGAACAGGAACGCAATTTGCGGCAGGAGAAGGGGCACAAAGACGAGTGTTCTCAGTCGATGATCTACAGGCTCCGCGGCGTATGTTTTTGTTTCCAGCAGCCAAAGCGTCAACGACGTGCTGATGAGCGCTGCCAGAACACCAAGCAAAATCGTCGTGCCAAGGATCTGCGGTGTTTGCATCAAGGCCATTGAAAGCGCCGATATAGACCAATTCTGGGGCAGCGGGGCCGGATACCACCAGGACTTGGCTAAACTCCATATTATCAGGACAAGCAGGGAAAGGCACATGGCAGACACAATGAAAACCATCGTACCGAGCGCTGCCATCCGGCCTGCATCATCTGACTTTATGCGGTGTCCATGTGCCAAACGGGTGGAACTCAGCTTGGTGACACTGGCTTCGAACAATAAATAAACAAGAATTGCCCCAGCGCTAACTCCAAGCTGAAGCAATGCACCAGCTGATGCGGCAAGACGCAGGCTCAGATCCGGATCATTCATCCAAACCACCAGCCGCGCAGCCAACGGTGCCGGTGTCGTGGGCCCCAGTATCACCGCGACATCCACCACGGAGGTCGAGTAAGCGATCACAGCCAGCATCGGTAGACGGATGAGCGGATAAATCTGGGGCAGGATGACTTTGAAAAAGCCTGACATCCGACCGTAACCGAGACTGGTTGCCACTTTGGTGTAGGACTTGATCTCAGGTCGGTTCAAAGCGGCCAGTGTCATCAAAAACAGGAATGGAACCTCTTTTGCGACGAGACCAAGGGTCATGGCGACTCCATAGGGGTCGTTAACCAGCAACAAATCCGGCGGACGCTCCCACCCAGTTGCCCATGGCGACAAAATTCGTGAAAGGAACCCGGACGGGGCAATCAGAAAGGCGAGACCGATTGCGGCCGCAGCGTGCGGTACTGACAAAAGCGGCGACAGGAAACGGCTGACGCGTTGAAAGGTTTGGGTACCGCTCCATGCGGCTGAAAAACAAAGAACGATTGCAAGCGAAACCAGTGACGCAACAAGGCCTGTCCAAAAACTCAGCGCCGTTGATTGCAGCAGGCCCGGCATGGAGAAAAGCTGTGCGAAAGGCTCAAGCGTTATCTCTCGCGCCCCAAGAACAGGGAGGTAGCCGAAAGCCGGCAGAACGGTTCCTGCAAGACCGGCCAGAACCGGTCCCGCCAACAGCAACACAACGATCAGCGAAGGTAATTTCGAACCTGGCCGGAATCTGGCCAAGGGTTTATTGGCCCCCTGCGCCGTAACGTGCCGCCCATGCCTGTTCCAGGGCCGTGACCCAGCTCGGATGCGGTTCCGGAAGGGTCGGGCCAAGTTCTTCCGGCGTGAGGGTCGCGGGCCCAAGGTCTTGGGTGGCGAACAATGCTTTTTCCTTGGCTGGAAGGCCAGCCACGTTCAACACGGTCGGGTCACCCCAAATTTCCGGGTCCTGTTTGCGCATCTGGGCCATTGGTGACAGCAAATGGTTCGCGAAAACCTTTGCACCTTCCTGAGCCGAACTGTTGAACGGGATAGCGACAAAGTGAGTATTTCCGACCGTGCCGCCGTCAAAAACGAATGTGCGTACAGTTGGTGGCAGTTCGCCGTTCACAATTGCGCCGGATGCATCACCCGGATTGAATGAAAAGGCGATGTCGATTTCACTGTCCGCAAGGAGTTGACGCATATGGGCCGCGTTCTTCGAGAACGCTTGTCCCTGACGCCAGAGATGCGGATGCAGCTCATCCAGGAAATTGAACAACGGCGCCGTCTGCGCCTCGAATTCGTTCGGTTCGACCGGAGCAGACAGCACCGCTGTATCCGCGATGGTGTTGAGGAGTGCTTGCTTCAGGAAGGTCGTTCCATAGAAATTCGGCGGTTGCGGGTAGGAGAAACGGCCCGGATTGGACTTCGCATATGCGAGCAGCGCGTTGAGCGACGCCGGAGGTGTATCGAGCCGTGCAGTGTCATACATGAAGACCAGCTTGGCCATGCCCCAAGGACTTTCTTGTCCGTCTGTCGGAACGGTAAAGTCGACCAAGACCGTCGGTTTGTTTTCCGTGTCGACATACGTCCAGTTCGGCAGGCTTTGTGCCCAATTGGGTTCTGCGAGCAAGCCACTTGTCTTCATGGCGGCAAAGTTTTCGCCGTTGATCCAGACGAGGTCGACGCCGCCACCGCTCGTCTTGCCGACTGACTTCTCTGCGAGTACCTGGGAGACGACACTCGCAGTGTCGCTGACCTTCACATGAACAACCCGGACATCATAGAGGTTTTCAACTTCCCGCGCGGCCCATTGGATATACGCGTTGATCCGCGGTTCGCCGCCCCACGCATGGAAATAAACCGTCTGTCCCTTGGCTTCGTCCAGAACGTCTTTCCAGTCGCTGTCTTGTGCCGACACCGGCTGTAACGTGAAAAGACCGGAGATGAGCGCAGCGGCAGCGATAAGCAGACGTTTCATTTCAATCCTCATGGTGCGGGAATGTTCTCCCTCGCTTACGGCAACGGACACGGTCAAGACAAGGCTTTGTGATTAGCCTGGGCATCCGGACGGGCTCAGACCGGCAGGATATGCGTGTCCTTAATTTCTTCCATGACAGCATAAGTATGCGTTTCCCGGACGCCGGGAAGGGCCAGCACCACATCAGACAGGAACGCCCGGTAGGCCTCCATGTCCTTGACCCGGCTTTTCATCAGGTAATCGTATCCCCCGGCAACCATGTGGCATTCCAGAATGTCAGGGGCACGTTCGACGGCCCGCTTGAAGGCATCAAAGATCTCCGGTGATGTGCGTTCCAGCCGGATTTCGACAAAAACCAATAGCCCCCGGTCCACCTTTTTCGGGTCGAGGCTTGCCGAAAAATGTTCAATATATTTTTCCCGTGTCAAACGTTTGACGCGCTCGGCGGTCGCTGTCGGAGATAGTCGGACTTTTTCCGAAAGGTCGGTATTGGTGATCCGGCCGTCTTCCTGAAGTACCTTGAGAATTCGCCGATCCGTTGCATCAAGCATGTGAATTTAGTCCGAATATTGCATTTTTAAAGTTATATACTTCGTAACTTGGGTAAAAAATAGAGAAAAACACAGCCGATTGAGGCGTATCATAGGTGAATGTGTCGTTTGGCCCTGACAGGGCCGCTTTGGGAGGTGCCTATGTCCGCAACTGTTGCCGTTTTGCCGGGCGTTAGTGAAAAAGATCTGCAACCGTTTCGCGCCGCCTATGCGCCGAGCGACAAGCCGCTTGTGGAAGCGCTTTTGAAAGAAGCGTCGGGAGACCCGGTCGTTGAAAAGCTGATTGACCAGAGAGCCCGTGGTTACATCGATGACATGCGGTCAGTTCAAGTTGGTCTCGGCGGTGTCGAAGACTTCATGCGGGAGTTTGGCCTGACAACCCGCGAGGGTCTTGCCATGATGGTGTTGGCCGAGGCCTTGCTGCGGGTTCCGGATGCTGAAACAGCAGACAAGCTGATCGAGGACAAGCTGGCTGCGGCCAAGTTTGATGATCCAAGCGGCCCGAAATCTGACACCTGGCTTGTTTCGGCGTCATCCTGGGCGCTGGGCATCACCTCCCGTCTTTTGCATCCGGGGGACACGCCGCAGAACATTCTGTCCAGCCTGGTCAAGCGCATGGGCATGCCGACGGTGCGGCTCGCCACTCGCAAAGCCATGCAACTTCTTGGGCATCAGTTCGTTCTGGGGGAAACCATCTCCAAAGCACTAGAGCGCGCGAAGACGCAGGAAGCAAAGGGCTACCGCTACTCCTATGACATGCTGGGAGAAGGGGCTCGGACCGAGAAGGATGCCGAGCGCTATTTCCAATCCTATGCCGCTGCGATCGAAGCGATCGGAAAATCCGCTGGCGACAAAAAGCTTCCCGACCGTCCCGGTATTTCGGTGAAGCTCTCCGCTCTGCATCCGCGGTATGAGGCCATCAAAGGCGCCCGTGTTCAGGAAGAGTTGCTGCCACGCCTCACAAAACTCGTGCAAATGGCGCGCGAGCGGGATCTGAACTTCACCGTCGATGCAGAGGAGGCAGATCGCCTCGAAATATCCCTGGACGTCATCGCGGCGCTTTTGTCCGATCCGGTCACAGAAGGTTGGGACGGCTTTGGCCTTGCCGTTCAGGCCTATCAGAAAAGAGCAGTGCATGTGATCGATTGGCTGGTGGACGCTGCGCGAAAAACCGATCGCAAGTTGATGGTGCGTCTTGTGAAAGGTGCGTACTGGGATACGGAGATCAAACACGCCCAGGAAAACGGCGCGGACGGCTATCCGGTCTTCACCCGGAAGGCTGCAACGGACCTGTCTTATCTGTGTTGCGCCAAGCGGATGCTGGCTGCACGCGATGTGCTTTATCCGCAATTTGCGACCCACAACGCGCTGACTGTCGCGCAAGTCGTCGAGTTGGCCGGCGGTAGTGCGGAGGGCTACGAGTTCCAGCGCCTCCACGGCATGGGCGAAAGCCTGTTCAAATCCGTCTGTGAGCGGGATGGGTTCTCGACCCGGATTTATGCTCCGGTGGGCGGGCATAAGGATCTGCTGGCTTATTTGGTACGCCGTCTCTTGGAAAACGGCGCCAACTCGTCCTTTGTGACGATTGTCGGCGATACATCCGTCCCCGTTGAAGCCATGTTGGAGCGGCCGCGCGAAATTCTTGATGGTGGCCACCACGCTGCCAACCGCTCCATCCCAATGCCGGATGACCTGTATGGGGCTAGCCGGAAAAACTCGGATGGCGTCGAATTCGGCTGGGCCGAAGAGCGCAACATTCTTGTTCGCGGAATGGCAAAGACCACAGCTCCGTTCACGGTTGCGACGCCGCTTGGTAAAGGGCTTCCAGCGAACGGCGAACCGAACCCGATCTTTTCTCCAATGGACGGGACAACCAAGGCGGGGACAGTTTCATTTGCCGACAAGGCAACTGCAGAAAAAGCAATGGATGTTGCTCAGGCCGGGTTCGAGCGCTGGTCACGCCGCCCCGTGGAAGAGCGCGCGGACATCCTGGCAAAAGTCGGGGATCTTCTGGAAGACAACCGTGATCGTCTGATGACCATACTGTCGGTTGAGGCCGGCAAGTGTTTGCCGGACGGGATCGCTGAGATCCGGGAGGCCGTCGATTTTTGCCGCTACTATGCGCAAGAAGCGCGCACCCAGTTTGGCGATGGCCGCTTGATGCCGGGACCGACCGGCGAAGAGAACCGGTATCGTCATCGTGGCCGGGGCGTGTTCGTTTGCATCTCGCCCTGGAATTTCCCGCTTGCGATTTTCCTTGGCCAGATCAGCGCAGCCCTCCTTGCCGGAAATGCGGTCATCGCAAAGCCTGCAGAACAAACACCACTCATCGCCTATGAGACCACAAAGCTGCTCTATGAAGCTGGGGTGCCGGAGGACGTGTTCATGCTCTTGCCTGGCGATGGCGAGGTTGGAGCTGCCTTAACCGCGCATCCGAAGGTCGCCGGCGTTGCCTTTACCGGTTCAACGGAAACCGCTTGGGCGATTAACCGGACACTTGCCATGAAACGGGGTCCAATCGTGCCGCTCATTGCAGAAACCGGTGGTATCAATGCCATGCTGGTGGATGCGACAGCCTTGCCGGAACAGGTCTGCGATGACGTCATGATGTCCGCCTTCCGGTCCGCCGGTCAACGCTGCTCCGCTCTGCGCCTGCTCTATGTTCAGGAAGATGTGGCAGATACCCTGTTAGCCATGCTGGAAGGCGCTGCAAAGGAGCTGGGGCTTGGCGACCCCCGTCTTCCATCAACCGACATTGGCCCGGTGATTGACGATGAAGCCAAGGCCAACATTCAAGCGCATATCGACGAGATGCAGGAAAGCCAGACGCTGCGCTTTGCCGGGAAAACGCCGGAAGGTAGCCTTGCGAACGGCTCCTGGATCGCACCGCACATCATCGAATTGGACAAGGCGGAAGCGCTCACCCGCGAAGTGTTTGGGCCCGTGCTTCACGTCGTCCGCTACAAGGCCAAGGATATCGACAAGATCCTCGATCAGATCGCCGCGACTGGCTACGGCTTGACCCTCGGCGTTCACAGCCGGATTGACGCCACCGTGAAGAAAGTCGTCGACCGCCTGTCAGTAGGCAATGTCTACGTCAATCGGAACACAATCGGCGCTGTTGTGGGAACCCAGCCGTTCGGGGGCTCCGGCCTGTCCGGCACCGGCCCAAAAGCTGGTGGACCTGCTTATCTGACCCGCTTTGCTTTGGAGCAGGTGGTCTCGATCAACACAGCTGCTGCCGGTGGTAACGCAAGTCTTGTTGCTGCGTCAGACGACTAACGCATCTTATGAGGCTGGGGCGAATTGATGAAACAATTGCCCCAGTCTCCATCACCTTCGCCGAACGGAATGTAGCCGCGTGCCTTTAAGAACTCAGGTAAGTCCGTGTTCGATTGAGCTTCGGTAAGGGCGGTTTCAAAACCTTCAAATTCTCTGGCTGCCAAGTTTTCATCCTCCGCCAGAATCCGTCCCGAGGCTACCGCGTCGCGGGCGACAGAGGTCAGCTCTGAGTATCCAAGATCGGCGATCGCTATCAGCCATCCGCTCCAGATTGGATCGTCCGCTGGCGGTGCATCTTCCGATTTGAGAAAACCGCGAAGATTGCGCTCTGTGGAGACAGCATTCACCCTGCCCTTAAGCGCCTCGTAAGTCCAAGCCCTTAAAAACGCATCCCGGATCATGAAATCCAGTTTGTCATTCTGAAAGCCTTCCCAAAGATCCGTTGCCTTTCCACGACTGAGGCACATCAGGACACGGGGAAAAGTCTGGCCCAATCCAGCTTCTCCAAGAAGGTCCGCGAGTATCAGAGGCTGCTGGGTCGCAAGTCTATAAACGCCGTCAAATGTGTTTGGTATTTGAAGGACGGCCAGGATGTGAAGGCCAAGGTAAAAGGACTGCGCCTCCAATGCGCCCAATTCCGTGCCGTTTGCGGCCTTACCGAGGATTGGCAAAAAGATAGCAGCTGAGCGATCCGGGTTTTTCAGACAGTACGCGAGCATCTCAGACGGATAGGTTTCCGGATCCGCCAGGTTTTCCAAGATGTCACGACGATCGAGCATATAACCTCCGGCGAAACTCTATCACAAGTAGAATGCCAATTTTAGCTTCCCTTTGGTTTAACGCGCCGTGTGGCTTCAGCTGAAGTCGGATCATCCGGCCAAGGATGCTTGGGATACCGACCTTTCATGTCGGCCTTCACGTCGGACCAGGAACCTGCCCAAAAGCCGGGAAGATCCTTGGTGATCTGGATCGGGCGCTGGGCGGGCGAAAGTAGCTCCAGAAGCAGCGGCAAACGTCCGTTGCAGACCGACGGATGTTCACTGAGGCCGAACAACTCCTGCACCCGGATCGACATAGTCGGCCCTGCTGCCGCGCCATAGTCGATTGGTACCCGACTCCCAGTCGGGGCCGTGAAATGGGACGGTGCGATTGCGTCAAGTTTCTCAGTCGCATCGTAAGGAAGTTTTGCGGCGAGCGCGGTCCCGAGCACGGCGGCGTCAATCGCGGCCAAACTGGTCAGGTCTACGAGAAACGGTGCAAGCCAGTCCTCGAGGTTGGCGGCGAGCGCATGATCTGACAGATCCGGGAGATCGGCCGTACCATTGTCCCGCGCATAGGATAGGCGCTTGCGCAGACGGTCCTGATCCTTGCTCCAGGGGAGGCGGGAAATCCCGCGCCGCCGGACCTCTGACAAGAGGGCCTTCTCGATAGCTGCCGGATCGGGTGATGTTATGTTTCGCGATTGCAACTCGACGGCCTTGTACCGTAAGACACGCCGTGCCTTCAGGGCACCTTCTTTGGTCAGTTGCACCTCATCGTCTTCAATGATGTCGTTGGAAAACAAATCCTCGATTTCATCGCGGCTTATGGGCGCGCAAAGCTGGATCCTGCCACTGGCCGCTTTGCCTTGAATATCCGCTACAGTCAGGAATGGTTCTGATGTCAAGCCATGCTCCGTGGGCAGCTCGGCGCCCCGGCCATTCGCCAACCGGAAGCGCCCCGTTGCGCCGCGTGCCTGGGCGACGCGATCTGGATAGGCAAGAGCGAGCAGCATACCGCCGCATTCGATATCGATTTCCGAGCCGCTGCCGCCGGCAAGTTTCAACCACCGCGCTGCTAGGGCTTTGCCGTCCTTTGCGCGTTGGCCTCTGTCGTTCTTCAAAGTCTGTAAACGTGCGCGCAGATCCGGATCTCGCCCGCCAAGCCCAGGTTCAGAAAGCAACAAGGCGATGAGCGCTGCCGTATAGCCCAGATCCCGCGCCACACCCTCCATCACCATGTGGGCGAGCCGCGGATGCAAAGGAAGCTTTGCGAGGCTTTTTCCCTCCGCTGTCAACCGCCCGGAACTGTCGAGTGCATGTAAGTCCGCTAATAGCGTGACCGCTTCGTTCCAGGCAGCTGTTGGTGGTGGATCTGGAAACGTGAGTGATGCCGGATCCGAGGTGCCCCAGGCCGCAAGATCCAGCACGATGCCGGTGAGATCGGCTTCCAGAATTTCCGGTGTCTCGGCTGCGGGCAGTGAAACAGTTTGCGCTTCGTCCCAAAGCCGGTAACACACACCTGGTTCCGTCCGCCCGGCACGCCCCCGTCTTTGGTCAGCAGAAGCTCTTGAAACCCGCACTGTCTCCAGACGTGTTAGGCCCGTTTGAGGCTCATATTTGGGAACGCGCGCAAACCCGCTGTCGATCACGATACGCACCCCCTCAATCGTGAGGGAGGTCTGGGCAATGGCACTGGCGAGCACTATCTTGCGATTGCCACCGGTTGCTGGCCGGATGGCTGCGTCCTGCGCCTTGCTGTCGAGGCCGCCATAAAGTGGGGCAATCTGGCAGTTTGGCGGAACTTTTCCGGCAAGCAGGTCTGTCGTCCGTTTGATCTCTCCCTGACCGGGCAGGAAAACAAGAACAGAACCGCTTTCTTCGCGGATCGCCTGTTGAACGGCCCTTGCGATCTGATGTTCGATCCGCTCGTTTTGAGCGCGGCCAAGGTAACGCGTTTCAACCGGAAAACTGCGGCCTTTGCTTTCGATCACAGGAGCGTTGCCCAGCAACTGGGCGATGCCGGATGCATCAATCGTCGCAGACATCGGCACGAGCCGAAGGTCATCTCGCAAGGCGCCTTGTACGTCCAGGCTGAGGGCGAGGCCCAGATCTCCATCGAGCGACCGCTCGTGGAATTCATCAAAGAGGATTGCGGCAACACCGCTCAATTCCGGATCATCGAGAACCATGCGGGTGAACACACCTTCGGTAACAACCTCGATCCGTGTTTGAGCGCTTACTTTGGTTTCCATGCGCACGCGGTAACCAACGGTTTCGCCGGGACGTTCGCCAAGTTCACTTGCCA
The DNA here is from genome assembly GCF_055755305.1 of Roseibium sp. R5. NCBI lineage: Bacteria > Pseudomonadati > Pseudomonadota > Alphaproteobacteria > Hyphomicrobiales > Stappiaceae > Roseibium > Roseibium sp. R5. The sequence goes on along the minus strand of NZ_CM146910.1, from coordinate 460,375 downwards.
TACGCCGGGCGGCGGCCCGCGCGGCAAGGCGCCGCGGTTCCAGGACCAATATCTTGCCGTCGCCCCGCCAAGAAGCATCCAAAAGCGCCAGCGGTACGCGTGTCGTTTTACCGGCGCCTGGTTCTGCAACAAGAACAGCGTTGGTGTTTGTCTCTAGCGCTGAGAGCAGTTCCGGCAAAACCCCGTCAATCGGTAAGGATGTTTTGAACTTAGGTGTTTTTGCCACGGATGATCGGGGCCTCACGCCAGGATTGTTGACGGATTGACTATCCATTCGCGCCCGCGCCGATCGACCGCAAATTGTTCGGGTTGTCGGGCATAGGCCGCCAAACCCTCCAGCGCAGGGTCCGGATGACGCACAATAAAGGTCGGGATTTTGTGCATCAGTTGTTCATGAGGAGCCTTTGCTTCAAACGCTGCGCGGAAGTTTCCATCCGTCAAGAACTGCGGGATGCGCGGCGTGATGCCGCCGGTCAGATACACACCGCCGCGAGCAAGGGTCGTCAACGCAAAGTCCCCTGCAACACGGCCAAGAGCCCTTGCAAAAACCTGCAGCGTTTTCAGAGCAACCGGGTCGTTCTCTTCTGCTGCCTTTGTGATCATCGCGGGCGTCGTAAAGTCCCGGGTCATATCCATCCACGTGGAAACGGCTCTGGCGAGGCGCGGAAGCCCTGTGCCACTCAAAACCTCCTCGGCTCCTATTCGGCCATTGCGCTTGATTATGAAAGGCCAAATCTCAAAGTCTTCGGAAGTTACGGGACCCAGTTCCACATGCCCACCTTCTCCGGGAACCGGTACCCAGGTGTCGGCCGCATAAATCATCGACGCCGCTCCAAGGCCAGTGCCGGGCCCAAGAACAAATTTTGTTGCGTTTGGCCGGGCCTCACCCTTACCAACCTGCTCAATATCCGAACCTTGATATCCAGGCAAGGCAAGGGCTTGCGCTTCGAAGTCGTTGAGGACAACGACCCGGTCAAAACCAAGCTCTGAGATCATCTTGAGCGGTTCGATCACCCAAGCTGCATTTGTCAGTGGTATCGTGTCGCCGGTCACCGGGCCTGCCACCGCAATGATGGCAGTCTTCGGATGTTTCGAAGTGTTTGGCAATACGGTTTGCCGAATGGCTGAGGAAATGTCTGCATGATCTGCGGTTGCTGTCTTGCCGCACATCCGGGTGGGTGCCGTCTCATTCTCGACCATCGCGAAACGTGCATTCGTGCCGCCGATATCGGCAACCAGGACCGGATAGGAAAATGGAGCTTGGGATTGGAACGTCATTGGGCAGCCGCGCCCACTTCCGGTGTGTTGGACGTTGTCGTCAATCCAGTCAGGCGGGATGACCGCAGCAGAATCCCGGCCGTTGAAGGGTTCAACGCCATTGGCATGTCATACACAACAGCAAGGCGCATCAAAGCCTTTACATCAACATCGTGGGGCATCGGAGACAGTGGATCGACAAAGAAAATCAAGCCATGAAGGCGTCCTTCGGCAATCATCGCACCAATTTGCTGATCGCCGCCCAATGGGCCGCTTTTAAATCGATTGATGTTTAGGCTGGGGCAGGCCTCTTGTATGCGGCCGCCCGTCGTGCCGGTCGCGACAAGATCGAATGATGTCAGTTTCTCTTCATGCCGCTCGGCAAACTCGACCATGGCGTCTTTTTTGGCATCGTGGGCCACCAGGGCAAGGGTTGGTTTGGCGGGCATGAGAGGCGTCCTTTGAGAACGGATTGGAAATTGTTTTCGTGTTTAGCGCAAAGGCGGCCAGGCGCAAAGAAAGATCGGAATTTGCTGAGACAGTCTCGCTCAACCAGACCGGAAGGCCGCTGAAATCTGAAGACAAAAAACGCACATGCCGGAACAGGTGCGCTTAAAAGACACTCGATGGAGACGTGGCTTGATCAGTCGAACAAATTACAACGCACCGGTTCACGTGCGGAGACAGTGTGGAAGTAGTTGTCCGGTTCTGGCATCGAAATTCCGGCTATCTCCATGACGAGTTTCATGCGGATTGCATCTGCAAAGCCTTCTTTCGATCGCACAGGGATTGCAAACGAACCCGGGCCACCAATCACGCAGTCTTCGTAATAATGGTCGAGGTTCAACATGGCTTGCCAGGTGTTTTTGTTTGATTTCATCATCAACGGAAGGCCGTTGATGGTCACACCGGCGTTCACCATGCGGTCACGCATGGCAGTCACTGAGCCGCCCTGGTTGTTCGGGCCATCGCCCGAAATGTCGATGACCTGTCGCAAACCCGTGTACTTGTTGTTCTGAACCATCCAGACCGATTTCTCCAGTGCGGAGGAAATCGATGTTCGTTGCACCTGCCGCAACGGAGCTTCAGAAACCTTGGAGGCGAAATGCGCCGCTGAGGCCGCATCTTGGACAACTGTCCAGTCGGCAACGACGAAATGTTCGTCAACACCGCCCCATTCCATGTACATGATCGCGATTTTACCTATGGGACCGACCTGTATCGCATCCAGAAACTCTTGAGATGTCAGAGCCGAGATATATCCAGCGCGCTGGATCTCCTGCTCTTCGGTATCCATGGATTGAGAAATGTCGACAGCGAGCACCAGTTCAACGTCTACTTCGTTGGCGGGATCATAGCTGTATTGCGCTGAAATAAGTGGCGACCTCAAAAAGTCGCGTGCTTGAGTTTGCGTGGAAAGTACGGTGGCCACGCAGAGGAAGAGAAGTAACTTAAACGCTTTCAGTGCACAGTTTTGTGTTGAGTCGAGACGCATTGGTTTCTCCATCTTTCGGTCGTCTGACCAGGTCGCCACGTCTCCCCTTTTTGTTATTTTGTTATGTAATTTCTTATCTTTTCGTTTCTCGCTAATCCTACTTAGGTACTTTGGCTCATTTGGTCGCTGCTCGTGAATTACTGAGCAAACAGTGTGCCAACTGTACTAGATTTATGATTAACCGGCAAAATCAAATGCGCACAGAGTGCATTTATTCCACAGAAGGGAAATAAGTGCCGGTTTGCTCGGCAAAAAATGCCACTTGCTCTGAAGATGCGAAAATGATGCGGCATTTTTTGCCGGTCGCGTCTCCGCCGGAAAAACGTCGCTTTGATCAAAAATGCGGCAGTTTGCTGCATTTTTGTGACGCTTTTTTATTGACGCAAAGCTCTTGAAGCGACATGATCTGCAGAAATTCTCACTATGTGAAGAATTTTTCAAAAAGCTTCTGCGACGACCAGTAAATGGTCGTGGCAATGGCGGATCAGGCTGGTTCGAGGGAGCTGCCTGGTCAAACGTGTTTGAGATTAAACTCATGGGAGCGGGTTTCTCGATGGCGGTACGCGGCGACGATTTGACATCTCACATGGCCATCCGGGCTGCGTGGCTGTCGTTTGTCGGTGGCCGGACGCAAGGTGAAATCGCGGCTCAGCTTGGCGTCTCTCCCGCCAAAGTCCATCGTTTGATTGCGCACGCGCAAAAAGCCGGGCACGTAAAGTTCCAGATCGACGGAAGGCCAATGGAATGCCTCCAGCTGGAGCGGGAGTTGACGTCTCATTTCGGTCTGTCCAATTGCATCATTGCCCCGGATGTCGGCAGCGGCGATGAAGATGCAGCCTTGCGGGCGGTGGCTGTTTCCGCCGCGCAGTTCTTATCGGGTCTTCTTGGCGGTGCTGGTGTGAAGCGGTTGGGCGTTGGCATGGGGCGCACGTTAACGGCATCAGTCGAAGCCTTGCCGAAGATCCAGCGCAGCGATCTTGAGATCATGTCGATCTGCGGATCCTTGACGCGCACATTGGCTGCCAACCCTTACGACATCGTCCAGAAGATGCAGGAACGGACTGGTGGCGTCGGATATTATCTGCCGGTGCCGTACTTTGCCGAAAATCAGGACGAAAAGTCCATGTTTTTGACCCAGCGCAGCGTTCAGGACCTGATGAGCCGCGCGCGCCAGTCTGATGCCTTCCTGATTGGGCTGGGTTCGGTCGAAAATGAAGGGCACCTCGTGCAGCGCGGCATGATCTCCAAGCAGGAGCAGGAAAATCTGATGTCCGGCGGCGCCGTTTGTGATTTGATGGGGCGCTTCTTGACGATTGACGGAGAATTGGCTCCCGACCCGCTCGGAGATTGTGCGGTCGGCCTTCATTTTGATGAAGTGCGGGGGAGCCGTGTGATTGCGCTGGTGGGTGGTGAAAGCAAGGTGGATGCAACACTTGCTGCACTGCGTACCGGTGTCATTACCGATCTGGTTGCGGATGAGAGCCTAGCAAAAGCTCTCAGCGCACGGGTCGGGTTACAGTTGGCACAGTCTGCATAAAGCAGCTGGGTCTCTCGAGGGGAAATGGGCCCGCCGAAGGCAGGCCCCCGCATGTCGGAGGACATATACGTGAAGAAAATTCTGACCATCAGCACCGCTTTGGCGGGTCTGGCGTTTTCGGTGGCCGGTGCAATGGCCGCCGACATCAAGCCGGCAGTGCTCTACGATCTGGGCGGCCGTTTTGACAAGTCTTTCAACGAAGCAGCCTACACCGGTGCTGAGCAATTCAAAGCGGATTACGGCACCGAGTACCGCGACTTCGAAATCCAGAACGACAGCCAGCGCGAGCAGGCACTGCGGAACTTCGCAAAACGCGGCATGAACCCGATCGTTGCAATCGGTTTCTCTCAGGCCAACGCGGTTGAGAAAGTCGCGCAGGAATTCCCGGACACCCAGTTTGCGATCGTCGACATGGTCGTTGATCTTCCGAACGTTCGCTCAATTCTGTTCAAGGAGCACGAAGGCTCCTACATCGTGGGCATGCTCGCTGCGATGGCGTCTGAAACCGACAAGGTCGGCTTCGTTGGCGGTATGGACATTCCGCTGATCCGTAAATTTGCATGCGGTTACAAGCAGGGTGTCATGGCGACAGCGCCGGACGCTGAAGTCTTTGAAAACATGACGGGCACGACAGGGGCCGCATGGAACGACCCGGTCAAGGGCGGCGAGCTGGCGAAGTCTCAGTTCGACAGCGGTGCTGACGTTGTCTACCACGCGGCTGGCGCCACCGGTATCGGTGTTCTTCAAGCTGCTGCAGATGCCGGCAAGCTCGGCATCGGCGTCGACAGCAACCAGAACGGCCTGCACCCGGGTTCCGTTTTGACGTCGATGCTGAAGCGCGTTGACATCGCTGTTTACCAGGCATTTGAAGACGCTGCCAACGACTCCTGGTCTTCAGGCTTTGAAGTGCTCGGCCTGAAAGAAGGCGGTGTTGATTGGGCTCTGGACGACAACAATGCAGAACTCGTTAGCGATGAAATGAAGGCTGCTGTTGAAGAAGCATCCAACAAGATCATCTCCGGCGAAATCGTCGTTCACGACTACATGTCTGATCAGAACTGCCCAGTTTAATCTGATTTGTCTTGGCATCCCGCGCGGTTCTGCGTGCGGGATGCATTTCTTTGGGTTTTCCCGGTTCGCGGTCTAGCGGGGATCTGATGGTCCGTTTTCGTACAGGAATAGTGTCTGTCGTTTTGGGCAGCTTGGCAGCCTTTGCTGCGCAAGCCGAGCCGGCGATTGTGTATTCGGTCGGCGGCAAATTTGATGGCTCCTTTAACGAGAGCGCTTATGACGGCGTCAAACGGTTCACCGATGAAACCGGCGAGGCTGTGCGGGAATTTGAGCTGGAACGCGATGCGCAGAGCCTTCAAGCACTGCGGAACTTTGCCAGCCGCGGCAGTGAACCAATTGTTGCCATCGGGTTTAACCAGGCAAATGCGCTGGGCCAGGTGGCGTCGGAGTTTCCGGAAGAAGATTTTGCCATCGTCGATATGGTGGTCGAGCAGCCAAATGTCCGCTCTTACGTCTTCAAGGAACATGAAGGCGCCTACATCGGTGGTTTGCTGGCCAGCATGGCCTCAAGAACCGGGACGATCGGATTTGTCGGCGGCATGGACATCCCGATCATTCAGCGTTTCTTGTGCGGCTATAAGCAAGGTGCACTGGCGGCAAACCAGCAAACCAAGGTCCTGTCGAATATGACCGGAGACACGCCGGCAGCGTTTGCCGATCCGGTGCGCGGCGCGGAATTGGCGCGCGGCCAGATCAATCGCGGCGCGGATGTGGTTATCCAGGCAGCGGGTGGGACCGGGATTGGCGTCTTGCAGGCTGCCGCGGATGCTGGGGTCCTCGGACTTGGGACAGACAGCAATCAGAATGGTCTGCATCCGGGCAAGGTACTGACATCCATCCGCAAGCGCGTGGACAATGCAGTTTACGACAGTTTTACCACTGCAGTGAATGGATCCTTCGCTCCAGGCATCCAGGTTCTGGGCCTTAAGGAAGGCGGAATGGACTGGGTGCTGGATGAAAACAATCAGGACCTGATTTCAGAAGACATGAAAGCAGCTGCAGATGCAGCGGTTGACGCAATCTCCAAGGGGGAGATTGTGGTCCATGATGTGGTGGCGGATGGGCCGTGCCCTTTTTGAAGGCATGCCTGAACGCTGAACAGGACACAGCAAGAATGACAAAAAGTAATCGTCACGCCTGGGGGATGGCATGAGCGAAACACCTGCAATTGAGCTGCGCAAGATCAACAAAAGCTTTGGGGCGGTCCACGCCAACAAGGACATCGACCTTGTTGTAAAGAAGGGATCAATCCACGGCATTATCGGTGAAAATGGCGCGGGCAAATCGACCTTGATGTCGATCCTTTACGGCTTTTATCAAGCTGACACCGGAGACATTCTGGTCAACGGAAATAAGGTCACGATCTCGGATTCAAAGGCTGCGATCGGGATGGGGATCGGGATGGTTCACCAGCACTTCATGCTGGTCGACAATTTCACCGTTCTGGAAAACGTCGTTCTTGGCGCGGAAGACAGTGCGCTTCTGGCCGGTGGCCTTAACCGGGCCAGATCCGAACTGCATCGCCTGGAAACCGAATATGAGCTCCGGGTTGATCCGGAAGCAATCACCGGTGAGCTGCCGGTCGGACTTCAGCAGCGTGTTGAAATTCTGAAAGCACTCTATCGCAGCGCCGAAGTCCTGATCCTTGATGAACCGACGGGCGTTTTGACGCCTGCTGAGGCGGACCACCTGTTCAAGATCCTGGAAGTTCTGAAGAACGAAGGCAAAACCATCCTGCTGATCACGCACAAACTGCGCGAGATCATGGCTGCGACCGACATGGTGTCTGTCATGCGCCGCGGAGAGATGGTGGCGACCCGCGAGACCAAGAACACCTCAATGGAGGAGTTGGCCGAGCTGATGGTCGGGCGCAGCGTCTTGTTGCGGGTCGACAAGAAACCAGCCGAACCCAAAGCGCCCGTTCTAGAGGTGGAAAACCTCACGGTGACAGACAGCCGCGGCGTCGAAGTTGTGAAGGATGTTTCTTTCAAGGTGCATGAAGGCGAAATCGTCGGCATCGCGGGCGTATCCGGTAACGGGCAGTCAGAACTTCTCGAAACTCTTTCCGGCATCCGTCGCGCCACCCGGGGTACCTTGAAAATCAACGGTGAGACGATTGATCTGGCCAACCGGGCACCGGACGCCGCCGATATGCGCGCAAAGAGCATGGGCCATGTTCCAGAAGACCGGCACCGTATGGGGCTGATCAATAGTTTCGCCGAGTATGAGAACTCCATTCTCGGGTATCACCGGGACCCTGCCTATTCAAAAGGCCTTCTGCTCGACCTGCCGGCGATCAAGAAAAATGCCGTCGATGAAATCGAGAAATACGATATCCGGCCGCCAAATCCGATGCTCAAGACCGCAAACTTCTCAGGGGGCAACCAGCAGAAGGTTGTTCTGGCTCGGGAAATCGAACGGGACCCGAACATCCTTTTGGTTGGCCAGCCGACCCGTGGTGTGGACATCGGCGCTATCGAATTCATTCACAAGCGGCTCATTGAACTGCGTGATGCGGGGAAAGGCATCCTTTTGGTTTCCGTGGAGCTCGACGAAATCCGTGGCCTGTCCGACAGGGTGCTTGTGATGTTCGACGGCAAGGTCGTGGGCGAACGCGGCGCGGATGCTGAAGAAAGTGATCTTGGCCTGCTGATGGCCGGGATTGAGGACAAAAAGATCGCCGTTGAAGGAGACGTCCAATGAGTGGCGGCCAGCTACCCCGGTGGGTCGATTACGGCCTGATCCCGTTCCTGAATCTTGCGGCCGCATTTCTGGTCTCCGGTCTTGTGGTGATCTTGATCGGTGAAAACCCGATCGATGCTGTCAAAGTCCTAATCTGGGGCTCTCTCGGTTACACGGAAGGCTTCGGATACACACTCTTTTATGCGACCAACTTCATCTTCACCGGGCTCGCGGTGGCAGTCGCGTTTCACGCAGGCCTCTTCAACATTGGCGGTGAAGGGCAGGCGTACCTGGGCGGTCTAGGCGTAGCCATCGCGTGTCTGGCTCTGGACCATTATGTGCCATGGTATGTGACATTGCCGTTCGCCATCATCGGATCCGCCTTGATGGGCGCGGCATGGGCCTTCATCCCGGCCTGGCTGCAGGCAACGCGCGGCAGCCACGTGGTTATCACTACCATCATGTTCAACTTCATTGCCGCCTCTTTGATGGTCTATCTGCTCAATGGCTTTCTGAAAAAGCCAGGCTCCATGCAGAACGAGACCCGCACCTTTGAAGATGGCGGCCGCTTGCCGTTCCTGAACGACATTTTCCCGTCTTTCGGCTTCGGTTTTGCGCCGGTCAATCTCGCGCTGTTTGTTGCTTTGGCAGCCTGCGTCCTGGTCTGGCTGTTGATCTGGCGGACCAAGCTCGGATTTGAAATCCGCTCCTTCGGCGCCAACGCGACAGCGGCAGTCTATGCGGGTATCTCACCCGTGCGTATCACCGTGGTGACGATGCTGATTTCCGGCGGTCTTGCTGGCATGATGGCGATCAACGAGATCATGGGCTCACAACATCGCCTGCTGATCGATTTCGTGACCGGATACGGTTTTGTCGGCATCGCCGTTGCGCTTATGGGTCGGGCCCACCCGGTCGGTATCCTGCTGGCGTCTATCCTGTTCGGGATGCTGTATCAGGGCGGCGCAGAGCTTTCTTTTGAGATGCCAAACATCACGCGCGACATGATCATCGTGATCCAGGGCCTGGTGATCCTGTTTGCCGGTGCGCTTGAGCATATGTTCCGGCCTGCCATTGCCCAGTTTTTCATGCCCGCTCGGCCCAAAACGGCGCAGGAGGCTTGATCATGTTTGAGACGTTGATCCTGACACTTGATTCCACGGTCCGCCTGTCAACGCCGCTCCTGCTCGCCTGTCTAGCAGGGCTTTACTCCGAACGTTCGGGGATCGTCGACATTGGCCTGGAAGGCAAGATGCTTGGCGCTGCCTTCGGCGCCGGTGCGGTCGCCTACATTACCGGCAACGCCTGGATTGGGCTCATGGCGGGCATTGCCGTATCGATTGGCCTGGCGCTCATCCACGGATTTGCGTCCATCACCAACCGCGGCAACCAGATTGTCTCCGGCGTTGCCATCAACTTCCTGGCGGCCGGTCTGACGGCCCTGCTCGGACAAACCTGGTTCAGCCAGGGGGGACGGACGCCGTCGCTTCAAGGGGATGGCCGCTTCCGCGACATCGTCTTGCCGGGCGCTGAGCAAGTGCGCGATGTGCCGATTATCGGCCCGATCTATGCCGAACTTTTGTCCGGTCATAACATCCTGGTCTATGCGGCCTTCGTTGCCGTGCCGGTGACATGGTGGGTGCTGTTCCGCACGCGTTTCGGTTTGCGACTTCGTGCGGTGGGTGAAAACCCGGCCGCCGTGGACACGGCAGGTATTTCGGTGACCTGGCTTCGCTACCGGGCCGTGATTGCATGCGGCATTCTCTGCGGGCTTGCGGGCAGTTATCTTTCGATCGCTCAGTCTGCCGGTTTCATCAAGGATATGACCGCCGGTAAGGGCTTTATTGCGCTTGCAGCGCTGATCTTCGCCAAGTGGCGGCCTGCGAGCGCGATGTTCGCTTGCCTGCTCTTTGGGTTCCTCGATGCAACGGCGATCCGCATGCAAGGACAAGAAGTTCCTGGCATTGGCGAGATCCCGGTCCAGTTCTTCCAGGCGCTGCCATACATTCTGACGGTCATCCTGCTTGCGGGCTTCATCGGGAAAGCGATCCCGCCGAAAGCTGCTGGCATTCCGTATCTGAAGGAGCGGTCATGAGTGATCTGGACAAGCTGTTCGAGGCCGCCAAGGCGGTGCGCGAAAAGGCATATGCTCCTTATTCCAACTTTCTGGTCGGGGCAGCATTCCGCACTCCGGATGGGACGATTTTCACCGGCTGCAATGTGGAGAATGCATCCTACCCGGTCAGCGTATGCGCTGAAGGTGGTGCAGCCAGCGCCATGATTGCCGCCGGTTACCGGGAAATCGAAGAAGCGGTCGTGATTGGCGATGCGGCCCTGTGCACCCCGTGCGGCATGTGCCGTCAGCGGTTTGCGGAATTCGGAACTGAAAATCTTGTGGTCCATGTTGCGGACCTCAACGGCATTCGCCGCAGCTTCACACTGGATGAATTGCTGCCGGCGGCATTTGAACTAGAAGACAAGAAGGACTGACCCACCATGAGTGGTTATGGCCGTGAGTGCGCGGATATTGTGCGCGCCGCCCGCGAGGGCTCCTACAAAATTGGCATGATCCTGGGATCCGGGCTTGGAACCCTGGCCGAAGAGGTCGAGGATGCAGTCCGCATTCCTTATTCTCATCTGACCGAGTTTCCGGTATCCACGGTAACATCGCATTCCAGCGAGCTGGTTGCCGGCACACTTGCCGGGGTTCCTGTGGTCATCCTGTCTGGCCGCGCGCACTATTACGAAGGTGGCGATCCGACCGTTATGCGGACACCGGTTGAAACCTTGAAGGAGCTCGGCTGCGAAATCCTTCTTGCGACCAATGCGGCCGGGTCCTTGCGCGAAGACGTCGCTCCCGGAAGTCCGATGGTCATTTCGGACCATATCAATTGGTCCGGCAAAAACCCGTTGATCGGCGAAGAAGACGAGAAGCGGTTCCTCGATATGAGCGCGGCGTATGATCAGGACCTTCTGGCGGCAATGAAGAAAGTTGCCGAAGAAACTGGCGACCCTGTCGCAGAAGGCGTCTACATGTGGTTCTCCGGCCCGTCATTTGAGACGCCTGCCGAAATCCGCATGGCCAAGATGTTGGGAGCAGATGCGGTCGGAATGTCGACCGTCCCGGAAGTCATCATGGCCCGGTTCCTAGGGATGCGTGTCGCAGCGATGTCCATCATCACCAACTACGGTGCTGGCATGCAAACCCATGCCTTGTCGCACGACGAAACCAAGTCCGTGGCGCTCACCGGCATGGAACGGATGAAGCAGCTCGTCCGCGCTTTTGTAAAAGAGGTCGGCCAATGACCGATATGATTGAAACCGCCAAACGGGCCCTTGGCCTGGTGGATTTAACCAATCTGAATGACGATTGCACGGCCGAAGATATTACGGCTTTGACAAATCGCACGGTAACCCCGCATGGCGCCGTTGCTGCCGTATGCGTGTGGCCCTGTTTCGTCGCGCAGGCTGTCAAGGAACTCGCCGGAACTGGGGTCAAAGTTGCGACAGTTGTCAACTTCCCGGCTGGCGGTGAAGACACGCAAGCTGTGGTCGCTGAAACTCGCCAGGCGATTGCCGATGGTGCGGATGAGATTGATCTCGTCATGCCTTACCGGACGTTTGTCGAGGGTCGGAAGGGCTTTGCCGAAGAGCAGATCGTTCAGGTCAAGGCCGCGATCCCAGAACCTGCCATCTTGAAGGTTATTCTCGAGACAGGCGAGATCAAGGATCCGCTCCTGATCCATGCCGCGTCCAATGTTGCGATCGCAGCCGGTGCAGATTTCATCAAGACCTCGACCGGCAAGGTTGCTGTCAACGCCACTTTGGAAGCTGCTGAAATCATGCTGACGGCCATCGAAGAAGCGCGGCGCGAAAACGCTGAGCGCGTCATCGGCTTTAAACCTGCCGGCGGGATCAAAACCGCTTCGGATGCGGCCGCTTATCTCGCGCTGGCAGACAAGATCATGGGACACAATTGGGTGTCCGCCTCAACCTTCCGTTTTGGCGCGAGCGGGTTGCTCGATGCTCTCACGGCAACGATAGACGGCAAAGACGCCGCAGTGGGTGAAGGATACTAAGATGCTGCCACAAGAGCTCATCAGGAAAAAACGGGACGGCGGAGCGCTGTCCTCCGAAGAGATCGCGTTTTTCGTAAAGGGCCTCGCTGACGGATCTGTCACCGAAGGACAGGTTTCCGCCCTTGCCATGGCGGTCTTTTTCAAGGGTCTCACCATTGATGAGCGTGTCGCTCTAACGCTCGCGATGCGCGACAGCGGCGATGTTCTGGACTGGTCGGACATTGAAGCTCCGGTCCTTGATAAACACTCCACCGGCGGTGTGGGTGACAACGTTTCGCTAATGCTGGCTCCGGCACTTGCGGCTTGCGGTGCAGCTGTCCCGATGATCTCTGGCCGTGGTCTCGGCCATACCGGTGGTACACTCGACAAGTTCGACAGCATTCCGGGCTACAAGACGCAGCCGGACAATGCGCTTTTCAAAAAGGTCGTGAAGGAAGTCGGCTGTGCCGTGATCGGTCAGACTGGCAATCTCGCTCCAGCCGACAAGCGTTTTTATGGCATCCGGGATGTGACCGCGACGGTCGAGAGCATTGACCTGATCACCGCATCCATTTTGTCCAAGAAACTGGCAGCGGGTCTTCAAGGGCTTGTGCTCGATGTGAAGTGGGGCAGTGGCGCGTTCATGGCAACGCTTGAAGAAGCGCGCGCGCTTGCCGAGAGCCTTGTCCTGGTCGCCAACGGTGCAGGCCTCAAAACAACCGCTCTGCTCACCGACATGAATGAGCCCTTGGCCTCTGCTGCGGGCAATGCGATCGAGATGCAAAATGCGGTCGACTTCCTGAAAGGCGCTGCCATCGACAACCGTCTGTGGGATGTCACCGTCGCGCAAGGCGGCGAACTGCTCGCAAGCGGCGGCCTCGCTGAAGATGCTGAGGCCGGATGTGATATGATGCGGTCAGCCTTTGAAAGTGGCAAGGCGGCAGAGAAGTTCGCTGAGATGGTGAGCGCGCTTGGTGGGCCTGCCGACTTCATGGAAAAGCCGGAACTCTATCTTGCGACAGCGAATTTCGAGGCACCGGTCTATCCATTTGAGGACGGCGTCGTCACGGAAATCGACGCGCGCGGTGTCGGGGTTGCGGTTGTTGCGCTTGGCGGCGGACGTAAAGCTGCTGCTGACGTGATCGACCCATCTGTTGGATTCACAAGCCTTGCAGGCGTGGGCAATTCGGTTGACGCAGATAGCCCGCTTGCGATCGTGCATGCCCGCAATGAAGAAGAAGCAGAAGCAGCTGCGATCGCATTGCGTGCAGCCTACACCGTCGGTTCAGCAAAGGACGTTATGGATCGTCCGAGTGTTGTAGAGCGCATCGCGCCGTAACCGCGGCCGGGCCGGGCGTAAAATCCGGCCCTCTCCGGCATAACATGTCGGCAACAATAATGAGGAGATGCTCATGCCCCGTGCGATCTTGTGCGTACTTGACAGTTTCGGGATTGGCGGCGCGGCGGATGCGGACGCCTTTGGCGATGTGGGGTCGGATACCCTTGGCCACATTGCGCAGCATTGCGCGGCAGGAAAGGGCGACAGGAACGGCCTTCGATCTGGTCCTCTGTCTGTCCCGAATATGGATCGGCTTGGGCTTGGTGCGGCCGGCCGTCTGTCCACCGGTGAAGACGTCCCGGGTCTGACCTATTCTGGAGAGCCAGAAGGACTTTGGGGCTATGCAGCCGAAGTCTCGAACGGCAAGGATACCCCGTCCGGGCACTGGGAAATCGCGGGCGTGCCTGTCCGGTTCGACTGGGGCTACTTCCCGGAAACAATCCCGACATTTCCGTCAGAGCTGATTTCCAAGATCAGCGAAAAAGCCGGATTGAACGGGATCCTGGGCGACAAACATGCCTCCGGGACCGAGATCATCGCAGAACTCGGGGACGAGCATGTGAAGACCGGGAAGCCGATCTTCTACACTTCCGCTGACTCGGTCATTCAGATCGCCGCTCACGAAGAGCATTTCGGCCTGGAGAAGCTCTATGACCTTTGCGAAATCACGCGCGAATTCGCGGACCCGTACAACATCGGCCGCGTGATTGCGCGACCCTTTCTCGGCGACAGCGCTGATACGTTTGAGCGCACGGCCAACCGCCGCGATTATTCCGTTTTGCCACCTGAACCAACGTTACTTGATCGGCTGACTGCTGATGGTCGGACAGTCTATGGCATTGGAAAAATCTCCGACATCTTTGCGCATCAGGGCGTGGCCAAGGTTCTGAAGGGGGCTGGCAATGATCAGCTTTTTGACAAGACCCTTGAAGCCATGGATCTGGCGCAAGATGGCGACATGATCTTTGCCAATTTCATCGACTTCGATTCCCTTTATGGGCATCGCCGCGATGTTCCGGGATATGCTGCAGCACTGGAGCACTTTGACGGACGTCTTCCGGAAATGATTGCCAAAATGCGGGAGGGTGACCTCCTAATCCTGACGGCTGATCACGGATGCGACCCGACCTGGCGCGGGACGGATCATACCCGTGAACATGTTCCTGTGATCGCCACGGGACCCGGCATTGCGGGTAAGGGTATTGGCGGGCGCAAGACTTACGCCGATATTGGGGAGAGCGTTGCGCATCATCTTGGGATCGACCAAGGCCCGCACGGAACCAGTTTCCTGTAAAAGAAGGACAGCGAACGACTGTGGCCCCAAAAGGTAAGGACGAGACCCTCGCGGTCCCAAAGGTCGAACTTCACTGCCACATTGAAGGGGCTGCTCCTCCGCGTCTCGTCCGTCAGCTCGCTGATCAGCATGGTGTCGATGTCTCAGAGGTGATTGACGGCAAGGGGCAGTACGTCTGGTCCGATTTTACCTCTTTCCTAAAAGCCTATGACACGGCCAGTTCCGTCTTCAAGACACCGGCTGACTACGCGCTCCTTGCCGAGACTTATTTCCGGATGCTTGCAGCAGAAGGGGCGATCTACGGCGAGATTTTCATTTCGCCCGATCATGCTCAAGCCGCCGGTCTTTCCTACCGTTCCTATGTAGAAGGCCTTGCGGCCGGGATCGAACGGGCAAAAATCGATACGGCCATAGACGGCCGGATGATCGCAATCGGTGTACGGCACTTCGGCACAGCCTCCGTCGAACGTGTCGTCAAGGAAGTGATTGGCAATCCCCATCCCCTGGTCACCGGTTTTGGTCTTGCAGGGGATGAACGTTCCGGACATCCGGCAAACTTTGCCAAGGCGTTCCGTATGGCAGCCGATGCCGGGTTGGGAACGACAGCCCATGCCGGGGAGTTTGGCGGACCGGAAAGCATCACCGCAGCTCTGGAGTTCTTGCGGGTCAAGCGTCTTGGCCATGGTGTCCGGGTCATTGAAGATCGGGATCTTGTGAAACGGCTCGTCGACGAAGACGTTGTCCTGGAAGTGTGTCCGGGATCAAACATCGCGCTTGGCGTTTATTCCGTCTTGCGCTTTCACCCGGTGAACATGCTTCGAAAAGAAGGGGTCAAGATCACCCTGAATTCCGATGACCCGCCCTTTTTTGGCACCACACTCGGCAAAGAGTATTCGTCTGTCTCGGAGACGTTTGGCTGGACAAGAGACGATCAAATGGAGATTAGCCGCACTGCGATCATGGCCGCGTTTTGTGACGACAGCACACGCAACCGGTTGCTGACCCGTCTCGACAGCGCAAAGATTGGCAGCTAAGTACGCCGACCATGACCACCAAAGCCCAAAATGACAACGGCCTGTTGGAAACCTTCAAGGCCGAACGGGTTCGCTTAGTCGCGAACAACCTTCTGGATCGCGCGCTCGCTGATAAATTGGATCATGTGAGCGTGGACATCAGCAAACTGGATCAAGCCTTGATCCAGGTTCTTGAAATCACCAAGCAGACCTATCCTGATTTCCAGATCCCGCCCTACGGCGTCTGGCGTTTGTTTGAAGCAGGGGGCGTTGATCGGTGGAGCGCCCTTGCCTCAGCGCGAAACTTTCAGTCGGCGGATGAGCTTCTTGCAGCGGCATCGGACTTGGCAATTCTCGCGGCCTACATGGATGTGCACACACCTCAGGGCTGGTCCTACGAAGACACGATGGCTGGAACCGAAGTCAAAGGCCGTGAGGCCGCGGCATTGGCGGTCATCAACATGTTCGCCGCAGGATCGTTTTCCTCCGATCCTGTCGATCCTTTCCGAGTTGATGCAGACGCTTTGATCCGTCTTGAAATCGAAGAACTGGCCAACGGACTTCAGCTTAGCGCCGAGCAGGAAGGTGATTTCTTTAAACTCCTCCAGCGCCACTTGAAGCGGTTTGGCGAAGCGCTGGCCTTGCGTCCCGATCTCTTTGGCGAAGGTCAATCCACGCGTCCTGGAAACCTCGTTGTAAAAGTTGGCAGCGAAGGCTGGGGGTCGGTTGACGCCGCTGTTCTGCTGGATCGTTTGTTGCAAAGCCTTGCTCCGTTGTGGGAGGGCGGTGCCGCCGAGGGCGACGTCTCGTTTGGAGACAGTTTTGCGCATCCTGTGAAGGCCAATCCCGCAAATCAAGATATTGTGCCCTTTCATCTGACCGCCCAAAGAATGGTCTATTCCCTTGTGGAGCCGCTGGCCTGGGCCGGATATGAGGTGGATGAGCTTGATACGCTGACAGGACCGGGCGAGGCAGAACACACCGGATTATTCGTGAGCACCGGTGTTCTCAGTATGAAATCCGAAACTGACGACTTGTCTGATGATCAGGCATTGGACCGGCAGACGGAACTACGCGCTGTCACGATTGCGTTGACGGACAGACTTGCGGCCATGCTGCGCAAGGAGCTGGATGTTGAGCAAGAACAATTGCCGTTGTCCTGCATTCTGGAAGGGGGAACTAGCCGGGCTGGAGCCGCGATAATCTCCGAAAACCGGGAATTGCGGGAAAAACTGGAAAAAATCATGAACCCGGGCTCTATTTTTTGGTTGCCGTTCGGGGCATAGGTCCACAACATCAAACAAACGGAAGACCGCCCGCTATCGGATGCGGCCCACACAAAGAGAGGCAGATATGTCCGGAGCAAATGTCATCAGCCATCCGCTGGTCCAGCACAAACTCACCATCATGCGCGACAAGGGAACGTCAACTCAGGGGTTCCGGCGTCTATTGCGCGAGATTTCGACGCTGCTGTGTTACGAAGTGACCCGCGATCTTCCGCTGGTTCGCCAGACCATCGAAACGCCGCTTGCCGAAATGCAGGCACCGTCACTGGCGGGCAAGAAGCTTGTGTTTGCATCCGTCCTGCGCGCCGGTAATGGTCTTTTGGAAGGTATGCTTGACCTCGTGCCATCTGCACGCGTCGCCCACGTCGGCCTTTATCGTGATCCGGAAACTCTTGAGCCGGTTGAGTACTATTTCAAGGCTCCGGAAGATCTGAACGAACGTCTCGTGATTGTTGTCGACCCAATGCTGGCGACCGGAAACTCGGCCATCGCAGCTGTCGATAAACTGAAAGAACGCGGCGCAAACAACATCCGGTTCCTGTGCCTGCTGGCATCTCCTGAAGGTGTGGCGAAATTCAACGAGAAACAGCCAGATGTGCCGATCTATACGGCTTCCATTGATGAGAAGCTCAACGAAAAGGGCTACATCGTGCCAGGTCTTGGAGACGCTGGTGACCGGATGTACGGCACCAAATAAACCTGACGGCTTTGTGTCTTTAAACGCGGTGCCAATGGCGCCGCGTTTTTCTTTTGTGTCAGCCGTATTGGACCGATGTTCGGGGGTCTAAATTGAACCCAGAACGCTTTACGGTGCGATAAGGTTGTTGTGATAGCGCTAGGTTTCCGGCAAACGAGGCGGCCCATGTATCGTTTTCTAATCGTCTTGGTTTTGTGCGCAGCAATTGCGCCTATCGTCCCGTTATGGGTTGAACATCAAAACAACCAGACAAGTGAGACTGCAGCTGCAACATCAAATGCCCCTTTAGAGACCGGTGAACGCCGGCATCGGATATCGGCAAACCGAAGCGGTCAGTTTGTGGCAGACGTTCATCTAAACGGTCAGATGCATGAAATGCTGGTCGATACGGGCGCGTCTGCGACGGTTCTGCCGGTTTCAGTCGCGCGGACTGTGGGTATTTTCCCGGCAAACGACGATTTCAAACTTCGGGTCAGTACCGCCAACGGAACCACCTATGGCGCCCGGGCTATCATCGACCGGCTGCAGATCGGCAGGATCAACTTGAGAAACATTGAGGCATTGGTGTTGCAAGACAGCAATCTGTCGATCCCGCTACTTGGCATGACGGCCCTCAACAAGCTGGACCGGTTTGACATTTCAAACGGCACCCTACTACTGATCCAGTAGATTTGTCTTTGCTGTCACAATGGCCTCCTATACACCAATTAGATGACAAAGCTTTTAGAGGACTTCATGTTTCCGAAGCCAAGACCTGCCCTTACACCGAACACCTATGAATATGAAACGTTGCCGCTTGTGAAGCCAACGGGCTTCCGCGAGTACGACGCGCGTTGGCTGTTCGAAAAAGAAATCAACCTGATGGGAATGCAGGCGCTCGGTATGGGCATCGGCACGCTCATTCATGAGCGCGGCGTGCGGCCCGATATCGTCGTTGGGCATGATTTCCGCGGCTACTCCGCATCGATCAAGATGGCTGTGATAAACGGACTTCTGGCAGCGGGCGTAAACGTTCACGACATCGGTTTGGCTTTGTCGCCAATGGCCTATTTCGCGCAGTTTGCACTCGATGTTCCGGCCGTTGCAATGATCACGGCGTCCCACAACGACAATGGCTGGACCGGTGTAAAAATGGGTATCGACCGCCCGCTCACCTTCGGTCCAGACGAGATGGGACGGCTGAAGGAAATCGTTTTGGATGCGGCCTTCGATTTGAAAGGTGGCGGAAGTTATCGCTTCGTCGACGGCTTTGCAGATGTTTACTTCAAAGAGCTGACTGATCGCGCAAAACTGAACAAACCGATCAAGGTGGTCGCAGCTTGCGGCAATGGGACAGCGGGTGCCTTTGCGCCAAAAATCCTCGAAGCGCTCGGCGCGGAGGTCATTCCGCTTGATGCCGAGCTCGACCACACGTTCCCACGCTACAATCCGAACCCGGAAGATATGAAAATGCTTCATGCTCTCCGGGACAAGGTTCTGGAAGTTGGCGCGGATGTCGGTCTCGGGTTTGACGGAGACGGAGACCGTTGCGGCGTTGTTGACAATGAAGGCGAAGAGATTTTCGCCGACAAAGTCGGTGTCATGCTGGCCCGCGATATCTCGGCATTGCACCCGAACAGCCAGTTCGTTGTCGACGTGAAGTCCACTGGTCTGTTCAACACAGATCCCGTGCTTCAGGCCAACGGTGCCAAGACCGACTATTTCAAGACTGGTCACTCCTACATCAAGCGCCGGGTGACCGAGCTGGACGCAATCGTCGGCTTTGAGAAGTCGGGACACTATTTCTTCAACAAGCCCATCGGCCGCGGCTATGATGATGGCCTGGTGTCCGCAATCGCCATTCTCGACATGCTCGATCGTAACCCGGACAAGTCCATGGCAGACCTGCGCAGAGATTTGCCCAAAACCTGGGGCTCGCCGACCATGTCACCGAAATGTGCTGACGAAGTAAAATACGATGTCGTTGACCGGGTTGTCGCCCGGTTCAAGGAAATGCATGGCGCTGGCGAGAAAATTGCCGGGCAATCCATTGCCGATCTGATCACCGTCAACGGTATCCGCGTTGTCAGCGAAGACGGCACCTGGGGCCTCGTTCGGGCCTCCTCGAACAAGCCGGAGCTTGTCGTCGTGGTCGAAAGTCCGGCTTCGGAAGCGCGGCTGCATGAAATGTTCAAGGCTGTTGACGCCGTGCTACGCGAAAATCCCGAGGTTGGCGAGTACAATCAGACGCTCTAAAGTCTTGACGTAGTTTGAGAAAGGCGGCGAAATCCTCGCCGCCTTTTTTGTTTTTCTCCAGGAGTTTTCTTAATGATCCAGGAATTCGGTGTTCTTCCGGATGGCACTCCCGTTGGGGAGATCACCTTGAAGAAGGGCGAGCTTGAAGCATCGGTACTGACCTTCGGCGCTATCATCCGGGATCTGAAATTCGCAGGTCAATCAGTCGTCTTGGGTTTCGACAATTTGCAGGACTATCTGGATCACTCACCGTATTTCGGCGCAATCGTCGGCCGGTGTGCGAACCGGATTGCAAATGGCAAGTTAGAGATCGACGGGCGTGCGTATCAGTTGGATCAGAATGAAAATGGCCATCATCTCCATGGAGGGACTCAAGGGTTCTCGCGACGAAACTGGCAGATTGAGCAAAGCGACAAAGCGAGTGTGTTGCTCAAACTCGTGTCAGAGGACGGCGATATGGGCTATCCGGGACGCGTTGAGGTGCTGGTCCGGTACACCCTGACGGGCGCAGGTGCGGTGCGTGTGAAGATGTCAGCAACGACTGACCAGACCACTCCGGTCAATCTGGCGCAACACAGTTATTTCAATCTCGACGGCAGCGATACGATCCTGGATCACCAACTTGAGATCGCCGCAGAAACTTATGTCCCCGGGAATGATCACCTGATTCCAATTGGGGAGATCCGCAGCGTTGCATGGACACCTTATGATTTTCAGGATGGCCGGCGGCTGCGTAGAAGGTCTGGTGAAGAGTCAGTGATCTATGATCACAATTTCTGCCTGTCAAATGCGCCAAGAGATGCTGTCACGTTTGCTGCAGCACTGGAAGACAAAAGCGGTGACCGACGGATGGAAGTCTGGACGACCGAACCCGGGCTACAGCTCTACGACGGCGGAAAAATCGATGTTCCTGTGCCTGGGCTCGCCGGGAAAAACTACGGTGCTCATGCAGGCTTGTGCCTGGAAGCACAACGTTGGCCAGATAGCGTCAATCAGAAGACGTTCACGGATGTGTTGCTGAGACCCGGTGCCAGCTATAACCAGGTAACGGAATTCCGTTTCTCTTAAGATCGTTTAGAGTATTCTTCGACAAAGTGATTTCACCGGGACGGGGGCCAAATTGTGAAGACGGTTTTTTCAGCGACCCAGCTAGCCCACGCACCGGCGCAGGAAATTTCAGACGGTAAGCTCCAGCCCGCTGTCGAAATTCCGAGCAGGGCGGAAATCGTCTTGTCGACGGTGAAAGACCGCAAGGTCGGCGACGTCATCTCTCCATTGGAGTTTCCGATCCGACCGCTTCACCGGGTGCACTCTGAGGAATATGTATCCTTTCTTGAGCGGTTTTGGTCGCTATGGACAGCCAGTGGCCGTGATGCGGAAGCCTTTCCCTTCGTCTGGCCAATCAGAAGCCTTCGGCAAGACACAAAGGTTGAACACATCGACGGGCTGCTGGGGCGCTACTCCATGGATGCCGGCACACCGCTTGGTGAGCATACCTACAGGGCCGCACGCGCCTCAGCAGATACCGCGTTGACGGCTGCCAAACTCGTGCTCGACGGGGAAAAGTCTGTTTTCGCACTTTGCCGCCCCCCGGGACACCACGCCGGGCACGATTTTTTCGGCGGGTATTGTTTCTTCAACAATGCCGCAGTCGCTGCGCAATACCTTCGGGATTATGGTCTTCACCGCGTCGCTATACTGGATGTCGACTATCACCACGGAAACGGCACGCAAGCGCTGTTTTATGATCGGCCAGATGTTCTTTTCCTGTCTCTTCATGCCGATCCGAAGGATGAATATCCTTATTTTCTAGGCTATGCGGATGAAACCGGTGAGCATGCCGGAACCGGTTTTACCCGCAACTGGCCATTGCCCCTTGGAACAGACTGGGAAGCATATTCGCCGGCGCTCGACGAGGCGTGCCGCTGGCTTCTCGTTTACAAGCCGGAGGCAATGATTGTTTCTCTCGGATTGGATTGCTTCGAGCGGGATCCGATCTCCGGTTTCAAGTTCAAATCCGAAGACTTTGTGAGGTTGGGGCAACGTCTTGCGCG
Organism: Roseibium sp. R5; assembly: GCF_055755305.1. Classification (NCBI taxonomy): domain Bacteria; kingdom Pseudomonadati; phylum Pseudomonadota; class Alphaproteobacteria; order Hyphomicrobiales; family Stappiaceae; genus Roseibium; species Roseibium sp. R5. Next base: position 438,357 of record NZ_CM146910.1, on the reverse strand, counting down.
CGTTGGCGTGCCGACCATCTTTATTCTGGAAGGCGGCTACGCCGTCGATGCGCTTGGGACCAACTGCGTGAATGTCCTTGAGGGTTTCTCCGGTTAGCCGTGCGGCTCAGGTTCATCGCGTGATCAAGTTGAGCGCAGCCAGCTCACGCTCTAAACCCGCTGCGTTTTCAAAATGATGCGCAGTCATTCCCAATTGCCGTGCGGTTTCAACATTCGGGAGTGAGTCATCAATGAAGAGGCAGCGTTCGGGGGTGAGATCATTACGATCAATTAGGATCTGGTAGATCCGCACATCCGGCTTAAGCATGCGCTCTTCCGCTGAGACCACAATGTCCAGAAAGCTGGTTTTCAGGAATGGAAACCTGTCTTGCGCTTCGACGAATTTCTCCGAAGAGAAGTTTGTGATCGCATAAAGCGGTGTTTTGTTCGATTTAAGTTCGGATAGAAGAACCTCTGTTCCCGGGACCGGTCCAGGAACCATTTCATTCCAACGGTCTGCGTAGGCCCGTATCAACGCCGTCTTTTCGGGAAACTCCCTTGATAAAACCTCTACGGCTTCCGTCCAGGTCCGCCCAAGGTCTTGTTGAACATTCCAGTCAGGAGTGCAGACTGTCGTCAGAAACTCATGCCGTACGTCATCGTTCGGTATAAGTTTGCGATAGAGATTTTCCGGATTCCATTCGATCAGGACATTTCCTATATCGAAGACGACGTTGGTAATCGTGTTGGCCATGAGAACCTTTTAGGCAATGATTGGTCTGAGAACTGTTCTGCAGTTTCTTCGGACAGCATTAGGGTAGATATGTGACGGACATAAAACGATTTTTTTTGTTTGTCGGGTTATGCTTGGTGCTTGTTGTGCCAACGTCGGCTGTTGCGAATCCGGATCTCCCGGATCGTGTCCGGTTGGGCGCTGTTGTCGCAACGGAACAAACAGCACGAGAGCGTATTGAACCCTTTCGCAGGGCACTCGAAGAGATCACCGATTTACCTGTCGACCTGTTCTTGATGCCGACTATGGCCGATGGCATCGAGGCTCTTGCAGCTGGGCGCATTGACTACATTCGTCTCTCACCCTCCGGGTATGCCGCATCTTTTGAGCTTTGCGAATGTGTAGAGCCATTAGCGACCGCCGGCCCGGATGATTTCCCGGCGCGCTTTTACGCCATCATGATCGCCAAGCGGGATGGTGAAACGGTTACGCTGGAGAGTCTGAAGGATATGCGGCTCGGTGTCGGTGCAAAGCATGCAGTCACAGGATACCGGGTGCCGTTGGTCAACCTGGCGGCAGACGGCATAAACGCCCGGGAGTATTTCCAAACGCTTGTTGAAGTCAGGGACCCGGTCGAGGGCATTCGGGCCGTGTTGGATGGCCGTGTTCACGCAACGCTCGGATGGTCCTCGCTGGCCGGGGAGGCGAAGAACGGCTTCACTGCCGGTACGCTGAACGAATATTACGTTTCGGGCGGGAGCCAGTTTGAAGATCTGGACATCGTGTGGCGGTCAGCGCCCATTCCATATTCGGCGCATACTGTCCGCACCGATTTACCTGATGTCTTGAAGCGGGCCATCAGAGCCGGGCTCATGGATTTGCGGCGGGAAGATCCCGCAGCCTACCTCGCAATCGAACCGGATCTCCCGGGCGGCTTTGAACCGGTTGTTCATTCCGACTACCGGCCGGTGCTGCGCACCTTCGAGAAACCTTATGCGAAGGTCATCCAGACCGACGCCAATTGACAACGCCAATAGGCGTGAGGATGCCGACCTGAACCGGCCCAGTTGTCCAAAGGGACTGTGATGAGATCAGGCCGGTACAGGACTAGCCGTAAGGAGAGCTTCCGTGTGCCGACGGATCATTTCTTCCTCGTTCGTTGGTATGACCAGCACAGCGACTTTGGAACTTTGTGTGGAAATGGCTCCATCGCCGGCATTGTTCAGCGCAGGATCGACTTGAATGCCGAGCCACTCTTGATCTGTGCAGACGCGCTCGCGAATGAGCGCGGAGTTTTCGCCAATGCCACCGGTAAAGACAAGTGTGTCGACACCACTGAGAACAGCCGCCATCGCACCAAGTTCACGGCGCACCCGGAAGACATAGTATTCGATCGCTTCCGCGGCCCTGGGATCGTCACTCTGGCTGAGTGCGCGCATGTCCTGGCTGATGCCAGACAGACCTTTCAGGCCGGACTTCTTGTAAAGAAGATCAGAAATCTCGTCTGGGCTCATGCCGTTTGTTGTCATGAGATAGAGAATGACACCCGGGTCTAACTGACCGCATCTGGTACCCATCGGCAAGCCATCCAAAGCGGTGAACCCCATCGTCGATCCGATGCTCTGGCCTGCCCGGATGGCGCACATGGATGCACCGTTACCGAGATGTGCGACAATGACTTTTCCCTTGTATGCGTCTTGGGCGTTTTGCTTCAGGTATTCGCAGATGTATTCGTAAGACAGCCCATGGAAACCGTATCGGCGAACCCCCTCGTCATAGAAGGAGCGGGGAAGAGCGAAGGTGTCGTTGACCCATGGGTGTTTCCGGTGAAATGCTGTATCGAAACAGGCCACCTGCTCTGCCTCTGGAAAAGCTGCCTGAGCTGCTGCTATGCCAGCAAGATTGTGCGGTTGATGAAGAGGCGCGAGAGGTTCCAGCACCTTCAACTCTTGCAAGACAGCATCTGTTATCCGGACCGGAAGATCGTGTTTGGTTCCGCCATGGACGACGCGATGTCCGACGGCCGCGACAGGTCGTTCTCCAAGCTCTTCATTCAAGATCGGAAGCAGTGCCGCCAGGGCCGCTCCGTGAGAGCTGCCGTCAGTGGTGTCTAACGCCCGGTCAATCTGGCGCCCGGAAAGCGGGGCCTCGAGGTTTACGTGCGGTTCCGCACCAAGCCCTGAAATTTGTCCGATGACCTGTGCTGTCGGCCCGTCATAGAGTGAGAATTTGATCGAAGACGACCCGGAATTCAGAACCAGAATGACCGGGGCCATGATCAGTCTTCCTCCCGGTCAAAGATCCCGGCAGGTGCAGAATTCTCTTTCCAATGGGTGAAAAGAAGCGCCAGCGCACAAGAGGCCAAACGTGCGCGCCCATCGTCAGCCCGGCTGGTCAACATGACCGGTACTTTGGCACCGATTACCAAGCCAGCTGCTTCTGCATGGGCGATAAATGTCAATTCTTTGGCGAGCATGTTGCCGGATTCAAGATTGGGCACAATCAGGACTTCCGCATGGCCTGCCACAAGCGACGTGATCCCTTTGGTCCGCGCAGCCTGCACATCGATTGCATTGTCCATGGCAAGGGGGCCGTCAACGATGCCTCCCTTGATTTGACCCCGCTCCGCCATTTTCGACAACACCGCTGCATCTAGACTGGACGGAATGGCCGGATTGACCGTTTCAATGGCTGAGAGAATGCCGACACGTGGAGACTGGAGACCCAGTGAAAGGGCCGCATCAATGGCATTTTGCGTGATGTCGACTTTGGTGTTCAGGTCCGGCGAGATGTTGATAGCCGCATCCGAAATCAGAACCGGTGTTTTTCGTCCTGGAATGTCCATCACAAAGACGTGGCTGATCCGGCGTTTTGTTCGAAGGCCACCATCTTTTTTCACCACATGATGAAGAAGGTGATCTGTGTGAAGATGCCCCTTCATGATGGCTTTGACCCTGCCTTCGTGCACCATCTGTACGGCTCGTCCGGCAGCTTCCGACTCGTCTTCTATGTCGACAAATTCGTATCCGTCGAGGGTCTCATTCAACTCGTCTGCCGCTTGGGTGACCCGATCCTTGGCGCCGATTAGGATTGGCTCAATCAGTCCTTCCCGGGCGGCCATAAGAGCGCCTTCAAGGGAATTTGGATCATCCGGGGCAACCACGGCTGTTGGCAAAGCGGGAAGGGTTTTTGCCAGCTCGATCATCCGGTTGAAATGCCGGTGCCGTTGAACAAGCAGTGCCGGGATATCGCTTGAATCAAACTCGATCGTTTCCGTCGGCGCGATGACCTCAGCTTCCCCCTCAACAAGGCTTTGACCGGTCTCATTCAAGACAGCCATGTCGAACATGATAATGTTGTTCGGCCTTTTTTCCGTAACGGTCACGCGGACCGTCAGTTTGTCACCAACCGCAGCGCGCCCCAAGAACCGGAATGACTGGGCTTTGTACATGGTGCCGGGGCCGGGGAGGATATTGCCAAGCACAGCGGAGGCTAGACCGCCGATCCACATGGCCGGCGCGACAGGTTTGTCGATGTGTCCGTCGCCGGTCCAATCCGTGTCAGGCAAGTGGATCGGATTCCGGTTTCCGGATGCGTGGGCGAACACCAGAAGATCATTGGAGGAGCATTCACGGACGATTTCCGCAGTGTCTCCGACGTTGATTTGATCGTAGGTTTTGTTCGTCGCCATCGGCTGGGTTACTCCTGCTCATCAGACTGCTGCGCCGCAGCAATTAGCAGGACCCTACCAGCGCTTTACAACGTTATAAATACGGCAAATCCACAATTCGAAACATGATTTCGCTTCAACAGTCAGTGCACTGGATCGTGCCGACAAGCCGTGGCCGAAGGTAATATGTGTCACTCAGCGTGATGACAGAATCTCGGGAGTAATACTGCGTGAATATCCCTGCTAAGGGAGGCGTGTACCCAAGTGTCACTGCGCCGACTACTATTGAGGTGTTGGGAGAAACAAGTGTGGCGGGAAGTGTGATGGGAGGTTCGTCGCCTGCGGACCAATCACTTGCCGGCCCGCCAACACCAGCTTTCCTTTGATAGCTCCAATCCACTTCGGGGACTCCATTTGCCTGAAAGGTGACACCTGCGATGACAAAGGTAAGATCGTCAGAAGGATATGGCTTGAGAATAGTCTCGCCGAGCTGCAAATAGGCATTAAGTTCGCTTCTAGTGACAGTCTGAGCCTGAGCCACCAAATCCGTTACGGCATTTGCCATCCGGCTAACTTTGCGATCCACATTCAGCGCGTCAGTAAGTTCCACCATCCCGATCATTAAAACCAGCATGAATGGGAGGATCATTGCAAACTCGATTCCCGCAACGCCTTGCTCGTTCCGTCGAAATAGCCTGACGGACCTCTTAATACCCCTGATTAAGGAGGCGCGGAGATAAGAGTGCTTAGGACCATGGTTCATTTCGGAAAACCATCGTTGACGACAAGTGGCGCTCGTTGCCGTGATCTAGTGCCGAAAGGTTTAGAAATGACGTGAACATGGGCCACTTATAGATGACATTCACAGCAACAATCTCGCTTTTTTGAGACTGCGTATAGGCGTTGTCATCCTTCAAGTTGCCATCCTCATCATAAAGCGAATCAATAGAGTTTACGTTCACAAAATCATTTGCAACGCTCACGTTGACGCGGATGCGATCTGCGTTGCAAAGAAACGTTGGCAAGGATGCACAGACTTGATCCCTGAAGTTCGCAGTTGAAAAATTGGCTTGGGATGCTTGGCCGGTTCTGATCATGCGGGAGGCCTCAATCACCGCATTGTCCACCATGCGATTGACAATAAATGCCAGTCCAAGCTCCAGTATGGCAAACACAACCGTGAAGAACGGCAAAGCAACCAACGCGAACTCAATTGCCGTCGCGCCCTCTTTGTTCCGGGCAAGCTTGCGTGCACAGGCACGCAGTGCAAGGCGGCGAAGGCCTTCGAAATTGCGTTTATGGCTTCCGTTCAGCATCAACGATTACTCTTTAGCCTCATCTGTTGCCGGCGGCTTGCTCTGCCAGTTCGTTTCTGGAGGTAGCCTGGGTAGCTGTGTTCTGGAACGTTTCTTCCGCATCTCCCAAACGCAAAGTTGGTTCGCAGATTGGGCTGCAAGAAAATGTCGCTCGCGCGGAGTTCCTATACACCGAGACTATGCCCTGCTCAGATGCTCGCACTTGAACGACTTCATCGACAATCGGTTTATTGTCTTGATCCAATATGACAAGATTGGTCGTTCCATAACTCTTGCCGGTGATAACTACAGTGTTCTGATCGACCATTGCGACATCGGCAATGAAGGGGTTGCCGACAATGACCGCGGCAGCTCCATCTTCAACTTGAAAAATTTTAGCTCGATCTACAGTCACCAAGACTGGTCCATCATCCGCAATTGCTGTGCTGGCAAAAGTGGCCGTCAGGAAACCTATAATAAGTCTGACCAGGTGAATTCGCATCTCACTTATCCCTAAACGCGCTAAGATCACAGCATTTTATCGAGATTATCGTGAATGTTCTGCTAACAGACCTGCGAAAGAAGTATGAAAAAATACCGTTGCTAGAGAGTTGAAAATTCGAATCGATAATAAGGCGTTGGTAATTATGGAGGGAGCGAAGGTTGTTGACACAGTACAATTTTATTAATTTTGACGGTCACTTAATGAGTGTAGCTATAAATGCCAAGTGCCGAACAAGGTGTGTCGACTCTAAAGACAAGCGTTTGATGAAAAAATACATTTATAATTAACTATAGGCACTTTTGGCGGTTATTTTTCAAGTTGTCGCTGCAAATTTAACTGATTGGAAATTTCTCTGACCTAGGGTCGCATTACACCGAGCGGGCGTTATGAAGATCTGCCGGATTGAAGCTGTCAATAAAGTGGTACTTGGAGCAGAGAAATGAAAACTCTTTTTTCACGGTTCGCGAAAGACGAATCTGGCGCAACTGCAATTGAATACGGCCTCATCGCAGGACTGCTTTCGGTCGCAATTATTGGTATTTTGGTCACCATGGGTGACAGTCTTACAAGCGTCTTTAGTCAGATCGATGATGCTCTGAAAACCGGTGCAGGCTAATCGGTCACTAGGACTTCTGATAAACGGGCGGTTCTCCGCCCGTTTTGGTTTCTGGCTACTGAGCGAACTACAGTGTCCTGTTTTGGCATCATGTCAGATCCGGTGAATATGAAATGATTGAAGCGGTAGTTCTTGTTCTTTTTCCCATGCTGGTAGCCTTCGCTGGCGCATCCGATCTTTTAACCATGAAAATCGGAAACCGGGTCTCAATCCTGTTAATCATTGGTTTTATCGTTTTGGCAGCGGTCAATGGCATGCCCGTAAATGAGTGGGGTGTGCACGGGCTTGGATTGGTGGTGGTTTTCGTACCATGTTTCGCTTTTTTCGCAGCTGGCTGGATGGGCGGTGGCGACGTAAAGCTCTTGAGCTCGATTGGCCTGTGGTTTGGTTTCGGGCCAAATCTTATTGATTTTTTGTTTCTGGTCGCCTTGCTTGGTTGTATCCTCACACTCTCACTTATTGTGATCCGAGGTTCCCTAGTTGTTTTGCCTGCCCCCCTTAGAGGTCAGGATTGGGCGCTTCGTTTACATGATGTTAAAAGCGGGATCCCTTATGGAATCGCAATTTCCGCTGCTGCACTTGTTGTCTATCCAAGGTCTAATTGGTTCTCGATGATTGCCGGCTGAGCTATCGGTAAGTCGGTGTAGCGGCACCAAAGCCAACAAGTACTTCGTTACTCCATAGCTCTGTTTCTCCTACTTGGTTCGAAAATTTCAAAAATATAGTACTTTTTAAGTAACCTTAACGCTTGTTAACCAAAAATATCTACATCCGGTTAACCATGTTTTGACCAATTGCGATCAACCTAACCGTAACGGTGCAATTGCGCCTTCGGAATCTTGGTGGTTGGTCATGAAATTCGCACGTATATTGGTCTTGGCTATTGCGGTGGCTGCCGGCGTATTGGCGTTCCGCATGGTAATGATGTCGGGTGGCTCTTCAGATCAAGCGGCCAATGCCCCCGTTCCTGTAGAACAAGCAAAAGATCAGGTTCTAACTGCGGCGAACGACATTTTGCTTGGTGCCAAGCTCACTGCAGATGACATGGTTTGGACGGATTGGCCTGAAGAAGCAGTGCCGATCGGTGCGGTGACGAAACAAGGCAACCCGGCTGCCAGTGAAGAGCTGTTGGGCCAAATTGCTAAAACTCCGATTTTCAAAGGCGAACCCATCCGACCGGAGCGACTAATCAGCACGGACAAAGGGTTCATGTCGGCAATCCTGCCCAAAGGCAAGCGGGCGATTGCAGTCTCAGTTGAGGCAGAAACAACAGCTGGCGGGTTCATTCTGCCCGGTGACAAGGTTGACCTGATCTTGACGCGCCGGACAGACGACACCGCTGTCAGCGAAACAATCTTGGAAAACATCCGGGTGCTAGCGATCGACACCACAACGGCGGGCGAACAGGATCAAAAAAACCTGTCACCTCAACGAACCGCTACGTTGGAACTGACACTAGGCCAATCAGAAATCGTTGCCCAGTCACAACAAGTGGGGACGATTGCGCTTGCACTGCGAAGTGCACAGGACTCGGCCGACGATGCTGAGCCAACGGAAACCCGACGTGGCGTCAATCTCGTCAAATACGGCATTACCAGCCAGGCAGGCGTGAAATGATAAAGAACACTCAACATAACGGCCAATTCGACAAGCAAAGCATTCGCCGGTCCGGTTTGAGGTTCTGCGCTCTTGCTGCAGTTTTGGGAATTGTATCTTTTATGGCACCGGCTTCATGGTCTCAGGAAGCCTTTCCGAGCCAGATCCATGTTGCTGCTGGTGAAAGGGCGACTGATAGAATCTTGAATGTCGGCATTGGGCGATCTGTCGTCATCAACTTGGCAGAGGATGCCGCAGACGTTCTGGTTTCAAATCCGCAAATTGCCGATGCAGTCTTGAGAACACCTCGGCGAATCTTTGTGTTGGGCAACACGGCCGGCCAGTCCCGTCTTGTACTGTTTGGCCGGAGTGGGCGTGAGCTGGCTAGTTTTGACATTCGCGTCGAGAAAGACACTTCAGATATTACACGCATAATTCGGCGATTGATCCCTGGAACCAGCGTCCAGGCTGAATCTATCAATGGAAAAGTTGTCTTAAGCGGGACAGCAAAAAGTACCCTGGAAGCGCAGCAGGCCGCTGATATTGCCGCCAAATTCCAAGGCGATGAGACTGGGTCCTCCATTGTGAATCTGATTGCTGTCTCTGGTTCGGACCAGGTCCATTTGAAAGTGACTGTCGCGGAAGTTGAGCGGTCGATTATCAAACAGCTGGGCGTGAGTTTCCAAGCGAACCTCGGCGCTGGCAATTTCTTCCCGTTCGGAAGCAATTTCCCTAATTTCAACGTGAATCCATCGATCGTCAATCAGGCAACTGGCGGTGTGACATTTTCAAGTGGCACATCCTCGTTGACCGCCCAAGTGGAAGCTCTGCAACGCGACGGTGTGATCCGCACATTGGCAGAACCGACACTAACCGCAACTTCCGGCGAAAATGCCAGTTTTCTCGCGGGTGGCGAGTTTCCCATTCCGATCGCTCAGGAAGACAACCAAATATCGGTGGAATTTAAGAAGTTCGGTGTCGGTCTCGATTTTACACCCATTGTGCTGACGGGCGGCCGCATAAGTCTGCGTGTCAAAACCGAAGTGAGCGAACTTTCAAATGAAGGCGCGGTGTCTGCTGGCGGGATCACGATTTCCGCACTCAAAGTCCGTAGAGCAGAATCGACAATGGAACTTCCGTCTGGCGGGACCCTTGTTATGGCGGGTCTTCTAGAGGAGTCTTATCAGCAAGCTGTCGAAGGCGTGCCTGGACTGATGCAAATCCCTGTGCTGGGTGCGTTGTTCAAAAGCCGGGATTTTCTGAAACAACAAACAGAACTTGCCGTCTTTGTAACGCCTTACGTTGTTAAGCCGGTGGCAGCACAAAAGATGGTGCGGCCCGACAAAAACCTATTTGCTCCATCGGATGCTGAGGCGATTTTTCTGAACCGGCTAAACAAGATCTTTAATCCGGCAGGTGAGCAGGCCCAAGGCACATACCACGGCCAAGTTGGTTTCATCTACAAATGAGGACGGTCGGATGAATATGACCCTAGATCCCAGGTATAAACTGACTGTCTCCAAGGGAGCGTTCCTCGTGGCAGCATTGATGCTGTCCGGCTGTCAGACCGAACCGAAGTCCAATGCTGAGTTGCTTGCGACCCACGATTACCGGTACCAGCATCCGATCGTAATTTCCGAGGCACCGGAAACCCTTGACTTACCGGTTGGCAAGAACACGAGGAATCTACGGAGCCCTGTAACAGATACCATCACGTCTTTCGCGATGGATTCGCGCCGACACGGGAGCGGTAGTGTGGAGATCCTTGTGCCGACCGGGGCTGCAAATGAGAGTGCGGTTCATGCGGTTGTGCGCGATGTTCGGGGAGCTCTGAGCCGGGGCGGTGTCAACGGGAAGCACGTGACAACGCGCACATACCGCTCCACTGACTCGTCTGCCGATGCGCCAATCCGTCTCTCATATGCGCGCATGAAGGCGACGACCGGAGAGTGCGGAGTCTGGCCGAAAAACATCGGCGGTGGTATCGGCGAAAACACAAACTACTACAACTACGGCTGTGCTACGCAGGCAAACTTAGCGGCAATGGTCGAGAACCCGTCAGACCTCATCACTCCGCGCGCAATGACACCGTCGGAGCAGAACCGGCGGGCGGTAGTGATCGAAAAGTATAGATTGGGCGAAACAACTGCCAGCACCTTCACAGAAGGCGTCGGCGCAGAAGTTTCGGAGTAACGGCATGATGACAACCAGCTCTGAGCCAACGCGCGTTTCTGGTGATGCGGAAACGTACCTAAATCAGGACAGTCATGGGTACACAGCTTCTGCTGACACATCGGACATCGCAATGATCCCGCGGATAACAATTCATGCATTTTGCCTGGAAGACCGCACGATGCATGTTGTCGAGGCTGCGACCGAAGACCGGCGGATGCTAAAGGCGCATATGAAGGCAGAAATGGGGGGGATACCAGCTGCCATTGAGATGTTCGAAAAGGCCCCCACGCCTAATTTGATCATTGTTGAAACGTCTGGCGCTCGCGAAGATTTGCTCCAGAGTCTTGATCAGCTCGCCGAGTACTGCGACGCTGGAACAAAAGTCATCGTGATTGGGGACGTGAATGACGTCACCCTTTATAGGGAGCTCATCGCTCGTGGTGTGAGCGAGTACCTGATTACGCCAGTATCTATCTTTCAGCTTATTGGTTCCGTCAGCAGTCTTTATAACGATCCTGAAGCAGAGCCTTTGGGACGAACGGTTGCATTCTACGGTGTGAAGGGTGGGTGTGGTTCCTCGACTATCGCCCATAATGGCGCTTGGTGTCTGGCAAGGAAGTTCGATAGTGAAGTCGTGATTGCCGACTTGGATCTGCCATTCGGGACGGCCGGCCTTGATTACAATCAAGATCCATTGCAAGGGGTCTTCGAAGCGATCTCTGCGCCTGAAAGACTAGATGAAACATATCTGGACCGGATACTTTCTAAATGCAGTGATCATTTGAGTCTGCTTGCAGCACCAGCAACGCTGGAGCGGACATATGATCACGGTGAAAAGACGTTTGAGCTTCTCATAGACACGATGCGATTGGGAACACCGCACGTGGTTCTTGATGTACCGCATGCTTGGAATTCTTGGATCAGAAACACGCTGCTGAATGCGGATGAAATCGTGCTGGTGGCCGAACCGGATCTTGCAAATCTTCGGAATGCGAAGAACGCGGTCGATCTCCTTAAACAGATACGGCCGAATGACAAACTGCCGCATTTGGTCATGAATAAAGTGAACGTTCCAAAGCGGCCGGAAATCAAGCCAGACGAATTTGCAAACGCCTTGGGTCTTAGTGTGGATGCAGCCATCCCGTTCGATCCTCATTTGTTTGGCACTTCTGCGAACAACGGCCAGATGATTGGAGAACTCGACAGCAAGCATGCGATTGCGGGAATGTTCCAGGATTTGGCACAAACAATTTCAGGAAAAGTGCAACCCGCTAAGACGTCGAAGTCGCCCTTGGGCGGATTGTTTTCCAAACTAAAACGAAGAGCAGGCTAAAGGCCAAGGCAACGGAGCGGCAGGTTCACTATGTTTGGTAGACGTGGCAGTTCATCTTCTGGAGCGCCCGAAATTCGGCCTGGAAACGTGCCGGAAATGCCGGAGACTCCGGCCACGGCACCGGCTGTGCCAATGCCAGAAGCGCCCGTACAACAAGCTCCTGCTCCTTCACCTGCTCCACGTGCGCCTGCTTCCCCAACCGTTGCCGTAAGCGCACCAGCGGAGCCAACTGCGGCATCGCCGAGCAGAAAAAAGACCGGTGAATACTACGAGACGAAAGCGCAAATCTTCAACGCGCTTGTTGAAGCAATCGACCTGTCTCAGCTCGCGCGACTGGATGCAGAAGATGCTCGGGACGAAATCCGGGATGTTGTGAATGACATTATCGCGTTGAAAAACGTTGTAATGTCGATTTCCGAGCAGGAAGACTTGCTTGAAGACATCTGTAACGATGTTCTTGGGTATGGCCCGCTGGAGCCTTTGTTGGCGCGCGACGACATTGCCGACATAATGGTCAATGGGGCGCACACGGTTTACATCGAAACCCAGGGCAAGGTTGAGCCAACCAGCATCGCATTTCGCGACAACGCGCAGCTCATGAACATATGCCAACGGATCGTGAGCCAGGTGGGCCGACGTGTAGATGATGCCAGTCCAATCTGTGATGCACGCCTTCCCGATGGATCCCGCGTAAACGTTATTGCCCCCCCACTGTCTCTTGATGGTCCTGCACTCACAATTCGTAAGTTCAAACGCGACAAGCTGACGCTCGATCAACTGGTGAAGTTCAATTCAATAACGCCAGAAGGTGCAACCATACTGCAGGTTATCGGCCGCTCTCGGTGTAACGTACTGATCTCCGGAGGTACGGGGTCCGGTAAGACCACACTCTTGAACTGTTTGACGGCTTACATCGAGAACACGGAACGCATTATCACTTGCGAAGACTCCGCTGAGCTTCAATTGCAGCAGCCGCATGTTGTACGTCTCGAAACAAGACCTCCCAACCTTGAGGGGGAGGGTGAGATCACGATGCGTGACCTTGTAAAAAACTGCCTGCGTATGCGCCCTGAACGTATTATCGTGGGCGAGGTACGTGGACCGGAAGCCTTCGATTTGTTGCAGGCAATGAACACGGGCCACGACGGGTCAATGGGCACGTTGCACGCCAACTCTCCGCGCGAAGCCTTGTCTCGTCTGGAATCCATGATCACCATGGGGGGCTTTTCCTTGCCCTCTCGAACCTTGCGGGAAATGATCGTATCGTCGATCGACGTGGTCGTTCAGGCTGCACGCCTAAGGGACGGTTCTCGCCGTATCACGCATGTGACTGAAGTGATGGGGATGGAAGGGGACATCATTACCACCCAGGACATCTTCCTTTACGACATTGTCGGAGAAGACCCGAACGGGATGATCATCGGGCGGCATCGGTCAACCGGTATCGGTCGTCCCAAGTTTTGGGATCGAGCACGTTATTTCGGAGAAGAATCCCGCTTGGCAGAAGCGCTTGATGCGTCGGAAATGCCCGAGTACATCGCGGAATAGGAAGAAACATGCCTGTATTCGAGCAATTCATGACACCTGCCATCACCGGAGCCGCGGTTGCGCTGCTGGTCATGTTCAGCGTCGGCGGCATCATCTACGGGCTATTTCTTCCTTCGTTATCTGGGACAAAAAAACGCGACGCTCGGATGAGCGCCGTCTCGGCACGGCCTCAGTCAGAGACGCAGCGCAAAACCATGCGAGATACCAATCGTAGAAAAAAATCGATTCAAGATCAGTTAAAGGATTTTGAAGAGCGCCAGAAAGCTAAACACGAAAAACAGAAAAACATTCCTCTTAAAGTAAAAATAGAGCAGGCCGGTTTGGAATGGGAGATGCGGCACCTTGTTCTTTTTAGTGTTGTAAGTGCAGTTGTTTTCTTCGTAATTTCTTTGATTGCGAGTGGCAATTTGTTGATCGCAGCCGCTTTCACATTTGTAGGTGGAATCGGTTTTCCGCGTTGGTACATCGGAAACAAGCGGCAACGTCGTTTCAATGCGTTTCTGAATGAATTGCCCAATGGGATCGATATCATCGTCCGCGGTGTCAAGGCAGGTCTTCCACTAAGCGATTGCGTCAAGGTTGTTGCGAAGGAAGCCCGTGAACCCGTCGCGACCGAGTTTCGAAAGGTGACGGAAACTCAAGTCATGGGAGTTTCGCTTGCCGAAGCTCTGTCGAGAATGCCTGATCGTGTTCCGTTGCCGGAGACAAATTTTCTGGCGATTGTTGTGAGCATCCAACAAAAAGCCGGTGGTGGTCTAGCAGAAGCCCTGGGAAACCTCTCAAGGGTTTTGCGCCAGCGGAAGGCCATGAAGGCCAAGATCAAGGCATTGAGCTCTGAGGCAAAGTCGTCTGCGGCGATTATTGGGGCCCTTCCTTTCGTGGTCGGAGGGATCCTCTTTTTCATCGCGCCAGATTACATGATGATCCTTTTCACAGTGACAACGGGCAAGATTATTGTTGCCGGGTGTCTGTTCTGGATGTTCTGCGGAATAATGGTCATGCGGTCCATGATCAATTTTGACTTCTAACGGGGGCAAGACATGGACCTTGAATCGATCGCATCGGCACAATTCCTTGCAGCGGTTTTGGCTATGATTGCCGTAACAGGAACTATTTTCTCCCTTGTTATGCCGTTGTTGTCGCGAGACACGTTAAAGGCACGCATGAAAAACGTTGCCTTGGAGCGTGATAAGCTCCGAGCAAAAGAGCGGGCTCGGTTGCAAACCTCCCAAGGGGATGCACGAATGTCATTGAGGAATCAGCCGAAGGCGAAGATGAAGAACTTCGTTGATCGGCTGAACCTCAAAGAAATGCTCGCGGATGACAGTACGCAGGACCGGTTGCGCATGGCCGGCTATCGGGGTAGCGCTCCGATGTATTATTTTCTTACTGCGCGAATTGCGCTTCCCGGCGGACTGTTTGTTTTTGCTTTGACGTATGCGTTTCTTCTAGCGCCGAACACGATTCCTGCTTTTTCTAAAGTATTGTTTTGTATTGTATTTTCCGGTTTCGGAGCGTTTTTGCCGAACATATACTTGAAGAACCAGATTGATAAACGGAAGCTTGGAATCCAGCGTGCTTGGCCAGATGCGCTTGATCTGATGCTAATTTGCGTTGAATCCGGCATGTCGATTGAAGCTGCTTTTCAGAAGGTTGCTGAGGAAATCGGCGCGCAATCCGTGGAATTGGCAGAGGAACTGTCTCTCACCACAGCTGAACTATCGTACTTAAGTGAACGCCGGATGGCTTATGAGAATTTGGCCAAACGCACCGGAGTAGATGGTGTCAAGAACGTGATGATGGCACTTATCCAGGCGGAACGGTATGGTACTCCGGTAGGGACTGCTATCCGCAACATGGCCGATGATACGCGCGCGGAACGGATGCAGTTTGCCGAGCAAAAAGCAGCGTCGCTTCCGCCAAAGCTGACGGTTCCGATGATCATGTTCTTTCTGCCGGTACTCTTCTTCGTGATTCTCACGCCGGCAGTCATTCAGGCGATGGGCGCATTCTGATATGACGTGCTGGTTGTGTAAATTCTGAGAACCGAAGACGCTTTGGCAAATTGAAGTGAGGTCGTGCAAGGCGAAGAAGTGAGCGCCGCAGCTTGCAGAAGTTATTCTAATTCAGAAAATAAAGTTATGGCTGCGTACTAATTTGCCTGAACAAAAGCATAGTCTGGCTCACGTTTGGCAGACTATGGCAGCCAATAAGAAAACTGCACCCGATTGAGTGTTTTCCAGTCTAGCCCTGACGTTGCTGCATCATGGATCTGAGATAGGCGATGTTGGCTTCCGCCTGGCGAGGGTCCAATTCTGCACGCGCCACCTGAATGGCCTCATCATATTTGCCCTGGATACCGAGGACAAGCGCCAGGTTTTGACGCACGCGGCTATCTGCACCGGGCAGGGTCGCGGCACGGCGCAGGGTGTACTCGGCATCGGGAAGTTCATTCGACAGCAAATAAGACAGGCCGAGATTGTTTAAGAGACTTGGATCGTCCGGAGCAATCTGCAGGGCTTGCTTGTAGATGCTTCGCGCTTTTTTGTGCTCGCCCATCTGATCGTAGATCGCAGCTTTTGCGGACATCAGTTTCCAGTCCGGGGTATCGGGACGTTGCGCGCCTTTCAGAACGTTCATCGCCTCATCGAAGCGACCGTTCATTGCAAGCACTTTCCCATAGGCGGACGCGATTTCACGGTCCTTCGGATGTGCGATGACGCCAGCACGCAGCACGGCCATGGCTTGCGGTGTCTGACCATTGCGACTCAGAGCATCAGAATACCCGAGAATGGCCATCCGGTTGGTCCGGTCCTTCTCATAAGCGCTGCCCCATTTCGAAACGGCGGCCCGCGCTTGGGCCGAACCCGGATTGGAGTAATGCGTTCCGGATGCCGGGGAATGGGTTCCAGTATTGGATTTGTTCGATGCACAGCCTGTGACCAGCACAAGAGCCGTCATGGCCATGAGCGTCTTTGTCAGGCGGGAGCGCTTTGTTGCCGAGTGTGTCGAGGGCGCTTGCATTGTCAAAATCCTAGCTGTCCGCAGCATGTAAGTCCTCTACAGCAATAGATAATTAACCCTAATGGATGGTTAAGCTCAGCTGCAGAATGCGAAACAGCCTTTTTCCTCATCGCGCTTGCTTCTGAATTTCTCGCAGACTAGGTCTTGAAGCACTTGCCCAGTCGTTGAATGGAGAGCCCTCGTGCGTGAAACGCTGATCCGTCAAAGTGATGCCCAATCTTCAGTGCCGATTGTCGCGGTTGACGCGGAAAGTCTGGAAACAGTCCTCACCGGGTTGGGAGAAACCGCGAAAGTCTGGTGCCAAGCAAATGGCTTTTCAGCGAAACCTTCCTCCTTCCAGCTTGTGCCGGGCTTGAGCGGAGACCTCCAGGCGGTTCTATTCGGCGTCGATAGCGGAGGAAACGCTGATCCGTTCAGTCTTGGAAGCTTGGCAAATGCGCTTTCAAGCGGTGATTACCATTTGGCAGATGGTTTTCCGGGTGCAGCGGAGGCGTCACTGGCGTTTGCTCTCTCAAGTTACAAATTTGACCGATACAGCGCGTCTTCAAACAAAAAGGTTGTCCGGCTTTGTGTTCCGTCAGATGTGGACCTCGATAGGCTCTCTGCCGTTCTCGATGGGGTTCAGCTGGCCAGAGATCTGATCAACACGCCGGCCAATGACTTGGGGCCGGAGGAATTGGCAAGTGCTGTTGAGGCGTTGTTTGTCGAAAACGGTGGCTCTGGCCAGATCACCGCCGGGGGTGATCTTCTAAGGCATGGTTTCCCGATGGTACATGCCGTTGGCCGTGCGAGTTCTAGAGCGCCCCGCATCGCGGACTATTCATGGGGCGCCGAAGACGCTCCGAGAGTCACGCTCGTGGGCAAAGGTGTGATCTTCGACACCGGCGGTCTAAACCTGAAGCCCGGCAACTCCATGACGCTTATGAAAAAGGATATGGGTGGAGCGGCAAATGTTCTCGGGCTGGCCTCTATGATCATGGCCGCAAAGCTGCCTGTTCGGTTGCGGGTCATTGTGCCGTGCGTTGAAAACGCGGTTTCAGGCAATGCGTTTCGGCCGGGAGATATCCTGAACAGCCGCAAAGGACTAACAGTCGAAATTGGAAACACGGATGCGGAAGGCCGCCTGATCTTGGCCGATGCATTGGCATTGGCCGATGAAGAAAGCCCGGAAGTTTTGATCGACATGGCGACACTCACTGGTGCGGCACGAGTCGCTTTGGGTCCGGATCTGCCGCCGTTTTACACCGATGATGAAGCCTTGGCGGAAGATATCGCCGTGATGTCAGAAGCGGCTACTGATCCCTTGTGGCGATTGCCGCTCTGGAAGCCATACATGAAATACCTCGACAGCAAAGTGGCCGACATCAATCACATCAATACATCCGGCACCGGTTATGCCGGTTCCATAACTGCCGCTTTATTCCTCTCCCGGTTTGTCGAGAAGGCAGAAAGCTGGGTGCATTTCGATATCTTCGGTTGGACACCTGCCGAAAAGCCGGGAAAACCGATGGGCGGAGAAGCGCAGGGAATCCGGGCTTTGTTCGACCTGCTCAGTGAGCGCTACACCAAAACAAAATAACGGAACCGAAACGTATTCATGCTTGAATGATCCCGAATAGGAATTGGGAACGGATCATCAATGGGCATTGAAATACGCGGCGCACAGGCGTTGCGGCTCATGCACGAGGTCAATTTGGCGTTGGTGCGCGGCAGCGATCAGGATCTGTCCGCACGGCAATTGACGATTCTTTTGACGGTTTACCTCGAGCCGCCGCCCCACACTGTGCGTGGCTTAGCGGCAAAGTTGAACGTCACCAAACCAGCCATCACCCGGGCTCTCGACACTCTTGGCTCCATGCGGTTGCTGTCGCGAAAAAGGGATGAGGCCGACAAACGCAATGTGATCATCACACGCACGGTTGAAGGTGCGCTCTATTTGGAGCAGCTTGGAGACCTCGTTGTCGAAAAGGCCGCCGAGCTTCCTCGATAGTCAACTCAACCCTCCATCTACTCCAGCCTAGGCGGATTGCTTTCTATGAAGACCAACTTCGATCGACGGCGTCATCCGGTGCGCTTGGATCTGGCAGCTAAATCGTATGAAGGGCAGGTAACCGCAGACCGGTTCGTCGAGGGTGAGGAATACCGGGTGAACGCTGACCGTTTGGAGTTTAGGCCGCAACCTCGGCCAGACGTTTCAATTGATACCGAAGCGTTGTTCGGTGAGAATATTACCGTTTACGAACAAACCCCTGAGGGCTGGGCCTGGGGTCAGTTGGAAACCGATGGCTATGTGGGCTGGTTTTCCTCTGACGCCATTCAGAAGGCCGGAAAGCCAACGCACCGCGTGAAAGCGCTGAGGACATTTCGGTATCCAGCGCCAGAGCTCAAGATGCCGCCGCTGGGCCTGCTTTCAGTCGGGTCTTTGGTGAGTGTTGTAAGTGAAGCAGAAACGCGAGGCTTGCAATACGCTCTCTTGGCAGATGGCTCTGCCATTGTCGCAAAGCACCTGGTTCCCTTGGATCACACCGAGGGCGATTGGGTTACAAGTGCCGAAGCACTCCTCGGAACTCCTTATTTGTGGGGCGGGCGCTCCAGTTTGGGGCTGGATTGTTCTGCGCTCGTTCAACTGGCGGCGCAAACGGGCGGCATGCTGCTTCCGCGGGACAGTGATATGCAGGAAACAGAAGCCGGGACCGAAATACCTTTCGATGACTTATCGTCACTTGTCCGTGGCGATCTTTTATTTTGGAAGGGGCATGTCGGGATCATCACAGCTCCAAACCAGCTGCTTCATGCCAACGGCCACACGATGACCGTGGCCTATGAGGATCTTGAAAAGGCTGTTGCTAGGATAGCGGCGACGGAATGGGGCGCGATAACGAAAGCGCGGCGCCTGGGCTGAGATAGGATGCGGCTCGCTGTCCTATAGCGAGCAGCCCTACCGGTCGGGAGCTAAGGCCAGCTGAGGCGCATCATCACCTTGTGTATCAGCGCTCGAAGAGACTTCCCCAAGCTCCAGGTCCTCGATCCTTCGGCTGCGTTTGCCGATCTTTTCTGACGAGATGAGGATCTGGTCGATGTCCTTGTTGGCCTGGGCAAAGTGTGACTGCAGCTTACCAACGCGGTCGTTCAAGCGGCCGACATCTGCAATTAGGTGGCCAACTTCGGCTTGAATGAGATGCGCTTGTTCACGCATTTTCGCATCGCGCAACACGGCCTGAATCACTTGGATCGACAGCATCAAGAGCGACGGAGAAACGATCACCACGCGGGTGCGGTGAGCTTTCTGGATCAAGTCTTCAAACCGCTCATTAAGCTCTGCGAACACGCTTTCGGAAGGTACAAAAAGGAATGCTGTGTCCTGGGTTTCTCCGGGCAGCAGATACTTGTCGCCGATGTCCTGAATATGCTTTGTGAAGTCCCGCCGGAACTGTGCTTGCGCGTACTTGAGCTGTTCGTCCGTTTCGGCATTCCGAATGAGATTGAACGCCTCTAGCGGGAACTTTGCGTCGATGGCGAGCGGAGGCGCGCCGTTTGGCATGTGAATGAGACAATCAGGCCTGCTGTTGTTGGAAAGCGTGGATTGGAAGGAGTAGCCGCTCGGCGCCAACTGATCCTGGATGATCGCTTCCATGCGTCCTTGCCCGAATGCCCCCCGCGTCTGTTTGTTGGACAGGATCGCCTGCAGCTGCCCGACCTGTCCGGAAAGGTCGGTAATGGTCGCTTGTGCCCGGTCGATCACTGCAAGCCGCTCATGCAGATGGCGCAGCCCGTCCTGGGTGCGCTTGCTCGTATCTGCCATGGAGAGCCCGAGCTTGTGTCCCATCCCGTCGAGGCGCTCATTGACAGCGCGCATCATGTCCGACTGACGGGAGCCGAATACCTCGGCCATGGTCTGCATCCGGCCGGTCATCTCGCCTTGAGATTTCAGCAACTGCGAGAGGTGGCTTTCCAGCTCGTGAATGCGTTCCGTAGCGGCTGTATCGGCTTCAGCGCGCAGACGGATCTCTCGCATGGTTTTCATGACCAGCCAGACAATCAGAGCAAGCAGAAACAGTCCGCCTCCAACGGCCGTTTCCAAAACTGTGACCGGTCGTCCGCTCAATTCAAAAAGGATCTCGTTCATGAAACAAACATAGAACGATTCGGTGGAAAGAACATCCGACAAGAGGGAAAGCAAAGCTGAACAAGCAGGCACACTTGGCGGAATTACGCGTTGACCGGGATGCCGCGATTTCCTATGTCAGGCGCATGACAAAACGCCCGATTATCACCATTCCTGACCCGGTACTCCGCGAAGTATGCGCGCCAATTGGAAAGGTCGACGCTGAAACCATCGCTTTGGCCGATGATATGCTGGAAACCATGTATGACGCCCCCGGTATTGGCCTTGCTGCCAGCCAGGTCGGCATCTTGAAACGGATATTCGTTCTTGATGTTGCCAAGGAGGATGCACCAAAGGACCCGATGGTTTTCATCAACCCGGAAATCATCTGGTCCAGTGATGAACTTTCAGTCTATCAGGAAGGGTGTTTGTCGATCCCGGACTATTACGAAGACGTCGAGCGTCCGGCTGAAGTTGCCGTCAAGTTTATGGACCGGGAAGGTGCAGAGCAGGAGATCAAGGCTGACGGATTGCTGGCAACGTGTATCCAGCACGAGCTCGACCACCTGAACGGCAAGCTGTTCATCGATTATCTGTCCAAACTGAAACGCGATCGGGTGGTCAAGAAGTTTACGAAACAGGCCAAACTGGCCGGCCAACTCTAAGCAACGCCGCAAGGCACTCAATCCTCCAGCTTCTGGGAAACAGATGTCACTTCGCGTCGTTTTTATGGGCACCCCCGATTTCTCCGTGCCAACCCTGATGGAAATTGTCGGGCAGGGCCATGAGGTTGTGGCTTGCTATTCACAGCCGCCGCGTCCGGCCGGGCGGGGCATGGATTTGAAGAAGTCCCCCGTCCACGAGGCGGCGGAGTCGTTTGGCATTCCGGTTTTCACGCCCACAAGCCTGAAAGGTCCGGAAGACCAAGCCCAGTTCGCAGCGCTTGACGCCGATGTTGCGGTTGTTGTCGCGTACGGTCTGTTGCTGCCGAAGGCGATCTTGGAGGCTCCGGAAAACGGCTGTCTGAACTTGCACGCATCGATGCTGCCGCGCTGGCGGGGGGCGGCGCCGATCAATCGGGCGATCATGGCCGGGGACAAAGAGACCGCGGTTCAGGTCATGCGGATGGAAGAGCGGCTGGACACGGGTCCTGTTTGTATGTCTGAGACGGTAGCAATCTCGGAAAATATGACCGCCGGAGAGTTGCACGACCAATTGTCGAGCCTCGGTGGCGACTTGATGGTTCGGGCGCTCGCAGCCTTGTCCCGGAGCGCGTTGAGTGAACAGGTGCAATCCGAGGAGGGTGTCACCTATGCGGCGAAGCTCTCCAAACAGGAAACCCGGATCGATTGGTCTTTACCGGCTAAAAACGTACACAATCACATCCGTGGCCTTTCACCGTTTCCGGGCGCCTGGTGCGAGATGCAGCTGGGCGGCAAAACCGAACGGGTGAAGGTTTTGCGCAGCAGCTTAGCAGATGGCAATGGCGATCCCGGAAATGTATTGGCTGTTAACGGGGCACCAGTTGTGGCTTGTGGCGCTAATGCGGTGCGCCTCGATCAGGTTCAACGTGCTGGCAAGAAACCGATGACAGGCGAAGATTTCTTGCGCGGCGCTGCCCTATCTGTTGGAGCACATGTCAGCTAGGCTGCAGCAGGAGCGACCGATGAGCAATGACAGCACCATTTCCGACGTTACCATCCGGGAGCTGACACCTGCGGATGAAAAGGCTGTTGAGGCGCTTCTTTTGTCCGTTTATCCGTCGGATATGGAAGCGCGCCTCGTGCACAAGCTACGTCATTGCGGTGCGCTCGTACTGGAACAGGTGGCAGCAGCATCTGATGGCGCCATTCTTGGACATATCGCCTTCAGCCGAGTCACGAACACCACGATAGGGGCAAATCAAGCCGTTCAGGTTGCCTGTCTTGCTCCAGTCTCGATACGAGCTGATGAGCAACGCAAAGGGATCGGATCCCGGCTCATTGGATCGTCGATGGAGCGTCTCGGCGAGCTGCAGGAAGATCTGGTTTTGGTGCTCGGTCCGCCGAGCTATTTCCCGAAGTTTGGCTTTGATGCGGAGCTGGCTAAAAAAGTTCATGGGCCCTATGCCGGTGCGGCTTTTATGGCGGCACCCTTGACCGAAGCTGGGTCGAACAACTTGCCGATCGAAGTCACCTTCGCCACGCCCTTTGAAGAATTTGAATAAGAAGACCGATGCCGCGATACAAGCTGACCGTGGAATATGATGGCCGACCCTTTTGCGGCTGGCAGCGGCAAGCAAATGCGCCGTCTGTGCAGGCGGTGATCGAGCGGGCGATCAAGGCGTTCTCCGGCGAAGCAGTGACCATTGGCGGGGCAGGACGCACGGACACAGGCGTTCATGCAACAGGTCAGGTCTGCCACGCGGATCTCTCCAAGAAATGGCCAACCAAAACGGTCATGGGCGCGCTGAATTTCCATTGCCAGCCCGACCCGGTGGTCATCCTTGAGTGTGAAGAAATGCATAAGGGATTTGATGCCCGCTTTTCTGCGATCCGGCGTGCCTACCGCTATCGAATTCACAATCGTCTGCAGCCATTGACGCATCAGCTCGGATTGGCTTGGCATGTGAAACATGAGCTGGATGCCGATGCCATGCATGAGGCGGCGCAGGAGTTCGTTGGCCACCACGATTTCACGACCTTCCGTCACTCCCGGTGTCAGGCAAAAAGCCCGGAAAAGACACTTGAGCATTTTTCAGTTTACCGGGACGGCGAATTTGTCATTGCCGAATGTTCCAGCCGATCCTTTCTGCACAATCAGGTCCGGTCAATGGTGGGAACGCTTCGTCTCGTTGGCGAAGGCCGGTGGGGTCCAGGGGATATCTCCAAGGCGCTGCAGGCGCGGGACCGGAAAACGTGCGGACCGGTCGCTCCAGCTGACGGTCTTTATCTGACCCGAGTTGATTACCGGCCTGCACAAGTCGATATCGACTCTTTGGCAGAGTGGCAGGCGCGCAAAGCGGTGATGGCTGCTGAGGAAGCGCCCGCCGACTAGGCCGACCAACCGCGGCTAGCCGACCTCTGCTTTTTCAGGAAACACCACGCACTTTTTGTAAAGGTGCCATGTTGTGTGTCCGAGGATCGGCAGTGTGATGATCAATCCCAGGAAACCGGGTGCCATCGAGACGATCAAGGTGGCAGTCACGGCGAACGCCCAGCCGATCATTGGCACTGGAGACGTGACAACCGCACGAACACTCGTGATCATTGCTGTGATGAAATCCCGGTCCTCTTCGAGAAGGAGCGGGAACGAAATGACAGTCAATGAGAAGAGGATCAGAGACAGGATCGCGCCGACCACGTGACCAACCGCCAGGAACATCAGGCCTTCCGGTGTCGAGACAATCTCGGTCAAAAACTCTTCGAACGAGGCGAATGACCTGAAGCCCAAAAATAACGCAAGCAACAGTCGGACCTGGTACATCCACATGATCTGGATGAAGAGAACCACAAACGCCATCCAGGACAGCTCCCGGCCCTTTTGCGCCCACATGGTGCCCAAAATCTTGGACCAGGAGAGTTCTTCCCCCGATTGCAGTCTGCGGCTGACCTCGTACAGTCCCACTGCGGCAAATGGGCCGAGCAGCACGAACCCTGCTGCGGCCGGATAGGACAGGTAACTCATCTTCAGTGCGGCGGCGCTGAGGACAACAAACAGCCCTCCCGCCGCGAAGATTGCTCCGATCGTAATGCCGTAGACCGGGGCGCGGCGGAAATCCGCCATACCTGCGGCCAGGGCATCAATCACATCATTGGCGGTGATCTTGTTGACCTGCGGCATTGGGCGCAGCTCATTTGACGCCAACTCTTGTTCGCTCATGTCTCAGCTTCCTCCCAAAAGCACACGAAACAATTGTTTGTGGTTCGATGATACGCTTGAGAGAGCCCTTCCGCCAATGCGCAGAAGGGCTTACTTTTCAAACTAAGTCTGAGGGGCAGGCTTAGGAGCAGCTGCTTCTGCCGCTGCGGCGGCAACGGCTTCCTTTTCGCTATCATCGAGTTTTGCGTTTTCCGGCAACTGTACTCGAACCTCCTTGCGGGCAAACTGGATACCGTTTTCTTCAAACGCTTTTTGGACACGCTTGTAGATTTCCCGGCGGACACCGAACTGTTTGCCTGGCTTGGTTGTGAATTTGCCCCGGACCACAATACCAACATCGTCGACATCGGCGACACCTTGACCTTTGAATGGCGCAAGCATGTCGTCCTTGTATTCGTCCATCTCCATGATCTCTTGGCCGATTTTCTTGAAGATCTTGCGGACCTTCTCCTGATCGGTGTCGAACGGGATGGTGAACTTCAGCTTCATGATCACCCAGTCGCGCGACAGATTGGTGAGATTTGAAATCTGACCATAAGGCACGACATGGACGGCGCCCTTCGTGCCGCGCAGCTGCATCGACCGAATCGAGATTTTTTCAATCGTGCCTTGAGCACCGCCTGTGTTGATGAATTCACCCATGCGGAATGCGTCGTCCATCAGGAAGAAAATGCCCGCAACGACATCGCTCACAAGCGTTTGCGCACCAAAGCCGACCGCCAGGCCGACAACGCCGGCACCAGCAAGCAACGGGGTGATGTTGACCCCAAGCTGACTCAAGCCAAGCAGGACGGTGAGGGTGACAATGGTGACCTGTAGAACAATCCGGACAAGCGGCAGAATTGTCGCCAGACGGGACTTGCCGGCACCGCCCATTTCCGATTCCTCATCTTGAGCGGCTTGCGGCGGTGAATCCTTGGCCAGCTGGCGGCTGACCCAGAGATTGGTGATCTCCCAGGCCAGATAACCGGCGGCCAAAATCAGAAGGAAGATGACACTGTTGCGTGCAACATCGGATCCCCCATCACCCCCAAGAGCCAAGAGGTTCAGGCCGTAAATGCGGCCCACGGTCAGGATGAGGAAGGCAAGCAGTGCGACACGGGCGATCCGGACATAGCTGTGCCGGGTTTGCATGTGCGCGGCCTCCGCAACCGGTCCTTCGCCCTGCATCGGCGGAACAATATGCGACACGATCCCGCGGACCATCGTATCGAGGAACGGGGCAAAGACCACAAGAGCAATGACGCCGAGTGATCGGCCCGCAGTCAATGCATCAATGCCCATGCTGGATGTGATCTGGACGAGCAGCCAATTGAAGACGATGAACGCCATTGAGAAATAGGGCCAGAACCGCGCCATGCGCTCCAGGCCGCTGGTGGGTTCTTCATCGTCGCCCAAGATAATGTTTGTGAGGCCATGCCGCGATTTCCAGAGAACAGCGACCAGCCAGGCGTTCACGCCAAAGCCGATAAAAAACCGATAGGTCTCGCCAACATCGGCCCCGGTCGCCAGCATTACGTTGCGCACAAAGAACGAAACACCGACAAAGGCGAACAGTGACGTGAAGCTGCGGTAGAGGGACTTTGCGGTCGTGTCATTGGCACTTACCAAACGCAGTTCGCTGCGCTGAGGCGCAAGTGCAAATCGCAACAAGGCTGCAATGATCCTCGGCAGCAGGACAATCCAAAAGACGGCCTGGAACGCAAAGGACCGGGTCACGGGGTCGAAGATCGCCATTCGGCCGACAATCATGACGACAATCGCGAAAATGATCAGTCCGCCAAGATCCAGTCCGGCCCGCGTGGAAACAGTCTTAATGGTCTGGAAGAGGGAGTCAGGCTCCTGAGACTGGATTTGCACTCGTTTCTTGATGACCAAGCGATTGAAAAGAAACTCGGCAGCATAACCAGTCACCAGGAGCAGAGCGATCGAGCCGAGTAGGATGTGGA
The DNA here is from genome assembly GCF_055755305.1 of Roseibium sp. R5. Lineage (NCBI taxonomy): Bacteria > Pseudomonadati > Pseudomonadota > Alphaproteobacteria > Hyphomicrobiales > Stappiaceae > Roseibium > Roseibium sp. R5. The sequence continues at coordinate 411,968 of NZ_CM146910.1, read as the reverse complement.
CCGGTCCAGCGACCGAGCCCGCGAACAAGGCGGCGATCCCTGACACGATCCCTGTAACAAGTGCGGGCAAGTTTTGGAAATGGCCGGCGATCATGGCCCCAAAGGCGCCAACTGCGGATTGCAACTGCTCGATGAAGCTTCCCCCCTTAGCAGATGCGTCAGTGCTTGCATTCTTGGCGTCTGCGCCTTCTTGCAGCAAGGTAACAAGATCAGCCAGCGCATTGACTTGATCCGGATCGAGATCAGACGCCAGCTTTTCCATCGACTCTTGCTGGAGTGCTGGTGGAAGTGCCGATGCCGTTTCCTGGGCGTTTGACGGAGTTATGAAAAGTGGGATGGAAATGAGTGCGATGAGGAAATAGGCGATGGGATTCTTTATTATTGAAGCATTGATCATGGGTGCCCCGCTCAGGAAGTGGAACTGGAGGGTAGTTGCGTTAATCTTCCTACCGGCAAAAGCCTGCCAAAAAATTACGCAGCGGTATTATTGACTTGTTGCGACAGAAAAAACCAGTGCGGCGTTGGTGTGCGTCTTTCGCGCAGAACGAAGCTTGATCCCGATGTCTTAAGCGACTAACTCCTGTCCAGATCCGATTTTAACAAGTGGACTTCTATGACCAACGCTCCGAGCGCCAATATTTCCCCCGGTCCCGTCTGGGCCCTGTTCAGCCCGATCGGGAGGATCGGGCGGGAGCCGTATTGGCTGTGTTTTGCGCTTGTGTGGGTCGTGATCGCGATTTCAGTGAACATGTGGTGGAGCTCGACTGAGATCGATTTCACGGCGGAGACGGTGGCGATTTCCCAATTCATGGAATCCAATCCGCTGTTTCCGATCTTGTTTTTTGTTCTGCAGTGGATCGAATTGGCGCTTGTAATCAAACGATTGCAGGATATGGGATTCAGTGGATTCTGGGCCTTGCTGATCTTTGTGCCCGGTCTGAATATTCTGATGGTCTTGATCGTTGGTTTTACGCCGGGTGTCGCAGAACCCAACAAGCATGGCCCCTTGCCCAACAGTTACTGGCGCAAAAGCTGATTCCGCCTGCCATCCAACACTACAAAAGTTCGCATCATGTCCATGTCGCCTGCCACCGCCATCGCCCGTGATTTGATCCGGTGCCCGTCTGTCACGCCGAAAGAAGGTGGCGCTTTGTCGGCGCTTGAGACGCTTCTAATAGACGCCGGTTTCCGCGTGGATAGAGTGGTTTTTCAGGATGACGACACACCGGATGTGGAAAATCTCTTTGCCTCGGTTGGATCTGGAGCCCCGCATTTTGTTTTCGCGGGGCACACTGATGTCGTTCCAGCTGGTTCTGAGTTGGATTGGACGCACGGACCGTTCGATGGCGAAATCGATAATGGAGTGCTTTATGGCCGCGGCGCTGTTGATATGAAGGGAGGCATTGCCTCCTTTGCAGCCGCCGCGCTGGAGTTCGTTGACCATAAAGGAACGGAATTCGGCGGCACGATTTCGTTCCTAATAACGGGTGACGAAGAAGGGCCGGCGATCAATGGCACGGTCAAATTGCTGGAGTGGGCTGACAAGCAAGGCCATCGGTTTGACGCCTGCATCGTCGGCGAGCCAACCAATCCGGACGCTCTTGGAGACGCAATCAAGGTGGGCCGCAGGGGTTCTCTCTCGGGCATTGTCACAGTCACCGGCGTTCAGGGCCATGCAGCTTATCCGCATCTTGCGGACAATCCGATCCCGGGCCTGACAAATCTGATGGCTGCACTCAACGATCTAAAATTGGACGAAGGCAATGAGCGGTTTCAGCCCTCCAATTTGGAGATCGTGACGGTCGATGTCGGCAACACGGCATTCAACGTCATTCCGGCCCGGTCAGAGTTCCGGTTTAACATCCGGTACAATGACACTTGGACGCTGGACAGCCTGAAGACGAAGATCCTGGAGACGCTGGAAACGGTGGACCTGGGTTCCTTGAAAATGAATATCGAGTTCAAGAGAGACGCCAGCGAGTCTTTCCTGACCGAAGATGAAATGCTGATTGAGGCGCTCAGCATGGCCGTCTCTGAGGAAACGGGGCGGACGCCGGAACTATCGACAGGCGGCGGGACGTCAGATGCCCGGTTCATCAAGAACTACTGTCCTGTTGTGGAGTTTGGTCTGGTCGGTCAAACGATGCACAAGGTTGATGAATGTGTCGCAGTGGAAGATCTTGACCGTCTGGCTGCAATCTATCATCGATTCTTGGTCAGCTACTTTTCGAAATAGGCCGGAGCCGTCGGGATTTGATCAGCACCAATGAATTGCGGGCAGCGTGGGAAGGCTCATGGCTTCTTTTGCGCAGCGACCCTCAGGGAATGTCCTATTTCGACTTGTCCCTACAGGGGTTCTGGCGATCGTTTCAGGTGATCTTCTTGTTGGCGCCTGTGTTTCTGGTCAGCGCCATGGCGGAAAAGAAGCTGCTGATTTCTGAAAATGTCATCGTCGCAGAGCTCTTTCCCGCAGACACCTACTGGTTTGCTCAATTCATGAGCCTTGGCATCGATTGGGTTACATTACCGCTCATCTTGGCGTTGATTGCCGGCCCGATTGGTATTTCGCGGCAATACGTGCCGTTTATTGTGGTGCGCAATTGGACGAGCATTCTGGCGTCCATGCCCTATCTGGCTATCGCTCTGCTGTATCTGACCGGCATCATCCCGTCCGGGATCATGGTGCTGCTGTCTTTCACCTGCCTGATTGTAGTGCTGTGGTATCGTTTCCTGATTGCACGCATTGCCTTGCAGGCATCAGTCAGCATGGCGATCGGAATCGTATTCCTCGACATTCTTTTGTCGCTCGTGATTGGCGAGCTGACGGGACGTCTTTGGGCAGCTTGAGTTAACCGGCCAAAACGCAGAAAACTCGCCGCAGACCGGCGGGTTTTCCAATTTAACTCAAGCTTTTACTGTTTAGTCGCGCAGCAGCTCGTTGATTGCGGTCTTGGACCGTGTCTTTTCGTCGACCGTCTTAACGATAACGGCGCAGTAGAGGTGCGGGGCAGCTTCACCATTGCCCATGGTGTTCGCGCTGGGCATGGAGCCGGCCACAACGACCGAATACGGCGGGACTTCACCGTAGGTGATCTCACCGGTCATGCGGTTGACGATTTTTGTCGACTTGCCGATGAAAACGCCCATACCCAAGACAGAGCCTTCGCGAACAATGCAGCCCTCGACCACTTCTGAGCGGGCTCCGATGAAGCAGTTGTCTTCGATGATGACAGGACCGGCCTGAAGTGGCTCCAGGACACCGCCAATGCCAACGCCGCCCGACAGGTGAACGTTCTTGCCGATTTGAGCACAGGAGCCGACAGTTGCCCAGGTATCCACCATCGTGCCCTCGTCGACATACGCGCCGAGGTTGACGAACGACGGCATTAGCACAACGCCTTTGCCGATGAAGGCGGAGCGGCGGACGGTGCAGTTCGGCACAGCCCGGAAGCCAGCGTCTTCAAAATCGAGACCGCGCCAGCCGTCAAACTTGGACGGCACCTTGTCCCACCAAGTCGCATCTCCCGGCCCCCCCTTGATTACATCCATCGGGTTGAGACGGAACGACAGCAGAACCGCTTTCTTGGCCCACTGGTTGACAACCCAGTCGCCGTCTTTCTTCTCAGCGACCCGCAATTGCCCACGATCGAGAAGGTTCAGCGTGGTCTCAACAGCATCACGAACGTCGCCGGTCGTGTGGATGTCGATCGAGGCACTGTCTTCGAACGCCGCGTCAATGATTTTCGAAAGGGCTGCAAGGTCGTGTGTCATCTGGAAGCAAGTCTCCGGAACTGAGGAATTCAGCGCGGACCTAAGCCTTCACGCCGTCAGGTGTCAAGCGTGCCAGCGACCAGAACAGACCGGCAAACGGCAAACAAATGGCGCTTGGACGGGAAACACTTTCTCTCCTTGATCTCAGAATCGCCGCTATAGTTGAAAGAAACTCATAGAAGGGCGTTCAAAACAATAATTATTAGGGCTTTCCGTAGGCTGTAGAGTGAGTTCATATCAATAATTAGACTGATGCTCTGATGGAACTTTGGATCCCGATTACGCTCTTTGCCGCATTTTGCCAGAATCTGCGCTCCGCGGTTCAAAAACACTTGAAAGGCCAGCTCGGAAGCACAGGCGCGACATTTGTCCGGTTTGGATACGGGTTTCCATTTGCCTGTCTTTATGTCGCGGTCTTGCATGCCGGGTTCGGTTTTGAGTTTCCCGAAATCAACGCCGTATTCTTGATTGCAGGGGCACTGGGAGGCTTGGCTCAGATCTTCGGCACGTTCTTGCTTGTCTATCTGTTCTCATTCCGGAATTTCGCGGTCGGTACGGCTTACTCGAAAACGGAGCCGATCCAGGCGGCGCTTTTTGGTTTCTTGCTTTTGGGCGAACACATTTCCTGGGCGACAGGTGTCTGCATTCTAATTGGTATTGCGGGCGTGATTGTCATTTCACTCGCCCGGACGTCATTGAGTGCTTCTGTCGTCCGGCAATCTCTATTGGGTCGACCTGCCTTGATCGGTCTCGGGTCAGCGGCCATGTTTGGTGCCTCTGCCGCCGCTTATCGTGTCGCATCATTGTCCTTGGAGGGCACGGGTGTTCCGATGCAAGCCGGTTTTGCGCTGGCCTACGCCACGCTTTTCCAGACCATCGTCATGATTGTTTGGATGATCTTCCGGGAACCCGAGCAACTGACAGCCAGTTTAGCCGCTTGGCGCGTTGCCATCTGGGCGGGGGCGACAGGCGTTGCCGGTTCGATCGGGTGGTTTACGGCCATGACCTTGCAGAACGTTGCCTATGTCCGGGCACTGGCACAGATCGAGCTGGTGTTCACATTCCTGGCGTCATGGCTTGTTTTTAAGGAAACAATCGCAAGGTCAGAGATCGCCGGCTGCGCCCTGATCGTGCTGGCTGTGTTGGGCATTATCCTTTGGAGCTGAGCGGATCACGCAGCGTCCTGGAGCCAGTCACGAAAGGCTGAGACAGGGCGACTCAGGGTCCGTGCCGGGGAGCGGACAAACCAGTATCCAGTCTCCAGCTCTAATACGGTCCAGTCCGGGCAAATGAGATGGCCAGCCTCCAGTTCCAGGGAAACAAATCGGCGATCGATCGCAATTGCACCCATGCCAGCTATGGCAGCCTGTATGGCAAGGTCTCGGCTCTGCAGCAGGGTTCCTGATTTCGTATCTGGATGATCTAGGCCAGCCGCGTTTAGCCACTGGCTCCAGTCATTACGGCGGGACGCGCTGTGTAGCAGGGGCAGTCCGGTCAGGACGGATGGGTCCTTAGGGTCCTTGCCAGCCAAAAGCCCAGGCGCCATGGCAACTGCCAAATGCTCCTTCCAAAGAAGATGGCTTTCGACGCTTGGCCAGTTGCCCGTCCCGAGGCGGATGGCGCAATCATAATTCTCGCGATCCAGATCAACCATCCGCGTGGATGTCGACAAAAGCAATTCAACATCCGGCTGGTTGGATTGAAACTGTGGAAGGCGAGGGATCAACCACCGAGTGGCAAAGGTCGACACGGTGCTGATGCGCAACTCTGTGCGGCCACGCCGCTTGAAGCTGTCGACAGCTTCATCAATTCTATCAAACGCATCGCCGAGACTGAGTGCGAGCCGTTGACCTTCCTCGGTCAAGGTCAAGCCGCGGCCATCCCGGTTGACCAGTGTCGCGCCGAGTTCACTTTCCAGCTTGCGCATCAGATGGGACAAGGCGGAGGGGGACACGCCCAGTTTTTCAGCCGCCAGTGCTGCCCGTCCGTGACGGGCAAGCAGGGCAAAAGCGTTAAGTGCGCGAAGAGACGCCATAGGTGATCGAACCAGGTTGAGTTTTTCTCAATCTAAGAGATACGCGCTTCTTAAGCCAGCGATCCTTTGACGGCTTTCAAAAATCCCGCCAGGTCCTCGGTCACAAAATCAACATGCGGGTAGGGATCTGCTTCCAGATCCAGGTTTTCCTGCAAGACTTCGCGAGATCCTCTCGGTACAATCAGCGTAGTGCGCATGCCGAGATGGTGCGGAACAGAGAGGTTCTTGGCGAGGTCCTCGAACATGGCAGCGCGTGCCGGGGCAACGCCTGTCCGTGACAGGAACATCTCGTATGTCTCACGGTTGGGCTTGGGGATCAGCTCTGCGGATACGATATCGAAAATGTCTTCAAAATGGTTCGAAATGCCGAGCGCTTCCGCAGTGCGTTCGGCATGCGGACGATCACCATTCGTGAAGATGAATTTTTTGCCCGGCAATGCCTCGATCGCGGTGCCCAGATCGGGATCGGGCGCGAGGTTCGAATAGTCGATGTCATGGACGAAGGCAAGGTAGTCGTCCGGGTCGATGTTGTGGGTGGTCATCAGCCCGCGCAACGTGGTGCCGTACTCATGATACAGCGCCTTCTGGTGCACCATGGCTTCGTCCCGCCCAAGATCCAGAATTTTCTGCACATACTTGGAGATCTGGTCATTGATCTGCGGAAAGAGGTCTGATTCATGCGGATAGAGTGTGTTGTCGAGATCGAAGACCCACGCTTCAACGCCCTGGAATACGCGCAGGTCTTGCCGGTGCGCATGCCGGCCTTCGGTCGGAAGAGAGGAGTTGTCGGTCACGGGCGTATCAGCGTCCCGGCGCCGCCATCGGTGAAGAGCTCCAAGAGAACCGCATGCGGCACCTTGCCATTCAGGATAACGACGCCCTCCACACCGCGTTCCAGCGCATCAATGCAAGTCTCGACTTTTGGGATCATGCCGCCGGAAATCGTTCCGTCTGCCATCAGATCCCGCGCTTTTGCAACGGTCAGCTGCTTGATCAGTTGACCATCCTTGTCGAGAACACCTGGAACATCAGTCAGGAACAACAAGCGTTTGGCATTCAAAGAACCCGCAATAGCACCGGCACAAGTGTCGGCGTTGATGTTGTACGTCTCGCCGTCATCACCCGGAGCAACCGGTGCAACGACAGGGATGATGTCCTCTTTGAGAACGAGTTTGAGGACCGTCGGGTCAACTTCTGCCGGTTCTCCGACAAACCCCAGATCCAGAACGCTTTCAATGTTGCTGTTTGGGTCGACCACCGTGCGCTTCAACTTGCGTGCTTTGATCAGATTGCCGTCCTTGCCGCACAGGCCGACCGCACGGCCGCCTTCGGCGTTGATCAGCTGCACGATCTCCTTGTTGATCGCGCCGGCAAGGACCATTTCGACGACTTCGACCGTTGCCTTGTCCGTGACCCGCAGTCCGCCCTTGAACTCGCTGACGATGTTCAGCCGTTCGAGCATTTTGCCGATTTGCGGACCTCCGCCGTGGACCACCACAGGGTTGACGCCACTTTGGCGCAACAAGGTAATGTCCCGGGCAAATGCCTGACCGAGATCCGTATCGCCCATGGCATGCCCGCCATACTTCACGACAACAGTCTTGTCGTCATAGCGCTGCATGTAGGGCAGGGCCTGCGAGATGATGTGCGCGCGGCTCGAAGTCTCAGTTGCGGTCATAAAGAAACGTTACTCTTCAGTTTAGTCGGCAGAAGTCCATGAAAGCGAAAGAGCTTTGCTATACCGGGTTTGGCGAGATCTCACAATCAATGATGCGCCGGAGGTCTATTGAGTGGCGAGGTTACACAATTCCGCCCGAAGCTCATCTACGCCCCGATTTTTCTCCGAGGACGTTGTGATAATCTCAGGATGGGCTGCCACCCGTTTTGCCAGTGCAGCCTTGGTTTCATCGACCAGGCGCACCAAGGCCGGTGGCTTGATTTTGTCGGCCTTGGTCAACACGACCTGATAGACAACCGCAGCCTTATCAAGCAGCTCCATTGCCTCAAGATCGTTCTTCTTGATCCCGTGACGACTGTCGATCAACAAGATTACGCGTCGAAGGTTCGGACGGCCACGCAGATAAGAGAACACGAGGTTGGTCCAGGCTTCGACAAGCTCCTTGGGGGCTTGCGCATAGCCATAGCCTGGCATGTCGACGATCGTGAGTGGGGTTTCGTGGGCGACAAAGAAGTTCAACATCTGTGTCCGACCGGGGGTGGACGATGTTCGGGCAAGCCCCTTTCGCCCAGTCAGCGCATTGATCAGGCTGGATTTGCCGACATTCGATCGGCCCGCAAAAGCGATCTCGGTGCCGGCGGCAGGCGGCAAATTTGCCATATCGGTCACGCTGGTCAGAAAATCCCATGGCCGGGCAAACATTAGCCGCCCGGCTTCCAGATCTTCCTCGGTATAAGTTTCATTGTCACTCATGAGTTGCCTTCTAACCTGCCTGTGCAGTTGCGTCGAGCATGTTTGCAGGTTCCATGGCTGCAGTTTCCAACGCTTCGATATCCGATGCTCTGATTGCCGAAAGGTGCCTGGAGATTTTCTCAACCGGCCAATCCCACCACGCAATATCCAGGAGTCGGTCAATCGTTTGCTCGTCAAAGCGCATCTTGACGACCCGCGCCGGATTGCCGACAGCAATCGCAAATGGAGGGATATCCGACGCCACGACAGCATGTGCACCGATGATTGCGCCAGAGCAAATGGTTACACCCGGCATGACAACGGAGTTGGTGCCAAACCAGACGTCATGCTGCACAAGCGTGTCCCCGCGCAAATGATCAAAGATCGTCGCTGGATCGAGGCCTTCTTCCCAACCGTTGCCGAAAATATTGAACGGGTAGGTCGAAAAGCCGGTCAAGGCGTGGTTTGCGCCATTCATGATGAATGTTGTGCCTGATGCGAGTGCGCAAAACCGTCCGATCCTGAGTTTGTCTCCGACGAAGTCAAAGTGATAACGCACGTTGCGGTTTTCAAATTCCGCCGCATGTGTGTCATCGTGATAATAGGTGAAGTCGCCGACCTCGATGTTGGGTCGGGTAATAACGTTCTTCAGAAAAACCGTGTGCGGCTCACCGTTGAATGGGTGCGTATTATCAGGGGTTGGGCCGTGCATGGGACCTCCAAAACAAAGAAACAAGGGAAGTTGGGCGCGTCATTGACAACGCGGTCGACCAACCGGTCAGCGGCTTCGCCTTGCGGAACTGGTCTTTGTCTTAGTGGTTCATTGACTGGACACTCCGAATATGGGAAAGGCCCCGCCGTCTGGCGAGGCCTTTGGTCTATATCTTGATTTTCCGGATTTGTCAGCTCTTGTCGTCGGCTGCCGGTTTCTTTCGTTTGAACATGGAGCCAAGATTGTCCCAAAGCTCCACCTTGACGCCTTGGCGGCTCATAATCACCCACTGCTGAGCAATCGAGAGCGAGTTGTTCCAAGCCCAGTAGATGACAAGACCCGCTGGGAAAGATGCCAGCATGAAGGTGAAGACCACAGGCATCCAGGTAAAGATCATCTGTTGTGTCGGATCTGGCGGAGCCGGGTTCATCTTCATTTGGACAAACATTGTGATTCCCATGATCAGCGGCCAGACCCCAAGCATCAGAAGCTGCGGCGGATCCCACGGAATCAAACCGAACAGATTGAACAAGGATGTCGGATCCGGGGCACTGAGATCCTGGATCCAGCCGAAGAACGGCGCGTGGCGCATCTCGATGGTGACGAAGAGCACCTTGTAGAGTGCGAAGAATACCGGGATCTGGATCAGGATCGGCAAACAGCCGGCCAGCGGGTTGATCTTTTCCTTCTTGTACAGCTCCATCAGCGCTTGCTGCTGCTTCTGCCGGTCATCCGCATACTTTTCGCGGATCTCCGTCATCTGAGGCTGCACCAGTTTCATCTTACTCATGCTGACATAGGATTTGTTTGCCAGCGGGAAGAAGAATAGTTTGATGATGACGGTGACGAGGAGGATCGCGACGCCAAAGTTTCCGAAGTAATGAAACAGGAAATCGATGGCGTAGAACATCGGCTTGGTCAGGAAGTAGAACCAACCCCAGTCGATCAGCAGCTCAAAGCGCTCGATGCTGAGGGACGCCTCATAAGCGTCAAGGAGGTTGGTCTCCTTGGCACCGGCAAAAAGGTACGAGCTGGTTTCACCGATACCACCGGCAGGGACGACAACCGCATTGCCGAGATAATCGGCCTGGAAGTTTCCGCTCTGCGCGCCGTAGCTGAAGCCGGGTTGGAATTCCTGGCCAGGTGTCGGGATGAGGGTCGCAGCCCAGTATTTGTCGGTGATGCCAAGCCATCCGCGATCTACTGCTGCCGGGCGTACCGGACCATCTTCTTCCAAATCGGAATAGTCGACTTCCACGAGGCCTTCTTCGCCAAAGACGCCAAGCAGACCTTCGTGAAGGATCCAGATACCGGTTGTTTCCGGGATGCCTTTGCGCGCGATCAAGCCATATGGGTAAAGGGTTACCGCATCAGCAGAGTTGTTTGTCACCGATTGTGTGACGTCGAACATGTAGTTCTCGTCCACTGAGAACGTGCGATTAAACACAAGGCCTTCGCCATTGTCCCAGGACAGGGTCAAAGGCGTGGATGGCGTGAGGTTCGACGAACCGTTGACGGACCAAACAGTATCCGGTCCTGGCAGGGTAATGTTGGCACCTGCATCAGCAACCCAGCCATAATCGCTGTAGTACGGGTTCGGACTACCGGTTGGGGAGAACAGCACGATGGTCGGGCTGCTCCGGTCGACCGTCTCGTGGTAGTCCTTGAGCCGCAAGTCATCGAGCCGGCCGCCTGTCAGGTTGATGGAACCTTCCAGACGCGGTGTGTCGATGACCACGCGTTGTGTCGCAGAAATAGCTTGGTCGCGTGAGGCAAAACCCTGCAGGCCTGTAGCAGACGGCGCGACAGTCGCGCCAGAGCCGGTAACAGTTGGGGTCGGTGCGTCAGGGTTTACCCCACCTGGCGTAGCCTGTTGAGCAGTCTCTGCTTCCTGTTGGGCCTGAAGTGCCGCCTGTTGGCGCTCCAATTGGGGACCGGCATAAAAATACTGCCACGCCAGCAGAACGATCAGGGACAGAACGATTGCGAGAATCGTATTGCGGTTTTCAGAAATCAACTGGATTTACCCCTGTTACCTGTACGGTGATGCATCTGTTTCTGCCGGTTGCCCTTGCGTGGCTTGCCGCGCCCACGCGGTGTCGCCGGATCCAGCACCTGGTGTAGCCCAGACTTAAGGTCTGCAACCAGATTTGGGAAGGGAAGAGTCAGCGCAGAATCACGCGCGACCAGCACAAAATCTGCATTTTTGGGAATTTCGGCTGGTGAAAGCTCAGCAACTGCTGCACGCAAGCGCCGCTTGATACGGCTTCGGACAACGGAATTGCCGGTTTTTTTTGTGACTGTGTAGCCAATCCTCGGCGCAGCCTCGGAGCTGTGTTGCAGGCCTTGAACAACAAAAGCGCGCCGACCTACACGGCCACCTTTGGCAACCGCAAGGAAATCGGAGCGCTTTTTGAGTGTGTTCATGGCTGCGGATTGGCTGTTGGCATGCGCCGCCAATCCGGCGCTGCAAGCAGTTGCCGCTTAGGCGCTGAGGCTCTTACGGCCCTTCGCACGACGGCGAGCAAGCACCTGACGGCCGCTTTTGGTGGCCATACGTGCGCGGAAGCCGTGGCGACGCTTGCGGACAAGACGGCTCGGTTGATACGTACGCTTCATTGTTCTTCCCCGCGCGGCTTAAGCGCGGCCCTTGTTCATTTAAATTCTTTGGAGGAAGCATTCGAAGCGCTCAGCCAGCGCAGCTCCTAAAAAGCCTTGGGTCCGAATGCATGTCCCGATCGAGCGCGCTTATAAGCGTCATGGTGTTTGGAGTCAACTTGTGTCGCCGAGATTCTCGCTTTCTCAGGCAATCACACACAGGTGACCGAAAAGAGCGCCAGCCTCACTTATCAGTGAAACCAACTTCTTTTTACCCCGTTTAAGGTACACCTCAATTAAGACATCGGCACACCTACCGATCAAAAGCGGCGGAAATAGGGATAATGGAGTGATTGGCCAATGCGCGGCAATGAGGCGGAGGCAATGAACGCATCCGACGAAAACGATAAAAAAGAGAATGCGGTGGCCGGACGCTCGTTTACAGCCCTTGCGAAAAAGTGGGCTCCGCTTGTTGTCCTGTTTTCCCTTATGGCACTCGCGTTTTCACAAGGCCTGCACAAACATCTCACGCTTTCTACGCTGATCATGGAGCGGCAGCAGCTTATCACCTTCGTTGACGCCAATCTGGCGGTGGCCGTCCTGAGCTATATCGCTCTTTATGCCGCTACTGTCGCCTTGTCGTTCCCGGGTGCTTCGCTTTTCACGATCGCTGGCGGTTTCCTGTTCGGCTGGGTGATCGGTGGCCTGGCAACGGTTTTTGGTGCGACATTGGGCGCAACAGCAGTGTTTCTGATTGCTCGTTCCTCAATCGGGGATGTGCTGACGAAACGGGCAGGTCCCTTCCTGACACGGTTGTCCGAAGGATTCCGGCAAGACGCCTTCAACTATCTACTCTTCCTCCGCCTGACGCCGATTTTTCCCTTCTGGCTGGTGAACATTGCACCTGCTGTTTTTCAGATGCCTTTACCGTCCTATGCGCTTGCCACATTTGTCGGCATCATCCCCGGGACATTCGCTTTTGCCTTCATCGGGTCCGGTCTCGACAGCGTTATTGCGGCTCAGGAAGCGGCAAATCCAGGCTGTGCGTCTGCGGGCACTTGCTCGGTCGACATCTCGGCACTTGTCACACCGCAGTTGATCGCAGCATTTTTTGCCCTTGGTATTGCAAGCCTGATCCCCGTCGTCTTGAAGCGTTTGCGTTCCAGCAAATAATAGAAATCCCGCCCTTACCGAACCAATATGACAGGAACCGTGCATGGCGAAACTGCTGACCCCAGACATTTGCGTGATTGGTGCAGGATCGGGTGGCCTGTCGGTCGCCGCCGCTGCCGCCGCATTCGGCGTGGATGTAGTTCTGATCGAAAAGGGCAAAATGGGCGGAGATTGCCTGAATTACGGGTGCGTGCCGTCAAAAGCTCTTCTGGCGGCAGGCAAAGCGGCAAAACATGCGCAGGGAGGCGCGGCGTTTGGCATTCACGCCACTGCAGCTGATATCAGCTTTTCTGAAGCAAATGATCACGTCCGAAGCGTAATTGCGGCGATCGAGCCGCATGATTCTCAAGAGCGCTTTGAAGGTCTTGGCGTCACTGTGTTGCGGGAGCATGGGAAATTCACCAGCCCGGAGTGTGTTTTAGCCGGTGACCACGAGATCAAGGCACGGCGCTTTGTCATCGCGGCGGGCTCCTCCGCTCTCGTTCCTCCGGTCCCCGGGTTGGATGAAGTGCCGTATCTGATCAATGAAACCCTGTTTGATCTGCGAGAAACACCGGAGCACCTCGGCATTATTGGTGGTGGCCCGATTGGCTTGGAAATGGCACAGGCGCATCGCCGTCTTGGGGCGAAGGTGACGGTGTTTGAAGCTCAGACCGCGCTCGGTAAAGACGATCCGGAATTGGCGGGAATCGTTCTGAAGGCCTTAAAAGACGAGGGGATCGAAATTCTCCAGAAAACGGCCGTCGAGACGGTCGCAAAAACGGGTGACGGGATCACCGTGACAGCGCACAACGAAGCCGGAGATACTGTTACTCAAACGGTCAGTCATTTGCTGGTTGCGACGGGCCGTGCACCCAATGTGGACAGCTTGGGGCTGGAGGCGGCGGGCGTCGATTTCTCAAAAAAAGGTATCACGGTCGACAAGGGTCTTCGGACTTCCAACCGCAAAATCTACGCAATCGGTGATATCGCCGGCGGTCTTCAATTTACCCATGTTGCCGGGTATCAAGCCGGGTTGGTGATCCGTTCCATTTTGTTCCGGCTGCCGGTTTCCATGGACAACGATCAGGTGCCTTGGGTGACATACACATCGCCGGAACTGGGGCATGTCGGCCTCAGCGAAGCTGTGGCACGCGATCGGTTCGGCGACAAGGTCAAGGTTTTGACGGCTGACTATTCAGGCAACGACCGGGCTCAGGCTGAGGGGGCAACAACAGGGCGCTTGACATTGATTGCGGGCCCCGGCGGTAGGCTTCTCGGCGCGCAGATTGTGGGGGCGCAGGCTGGTGAAATCATCAACCTGTTGTCACTGGCGTTGTCGAAGAAACTGAAGATGAAAGACCTCGCAGGCTTCATTGCTCCATACCCAACATTAGGCGAGCTGGTACGCCGTGCTGCAATTTCGTACTATGCTGACATGCCGAAAAGTGGTTGGTTACGTATTGGAATCGGTATCTTGCGCAAGTTTGGATGAGATGTATTGGGCTGAATGGGCTCTTGCCGTGATCGTTGGACGGAGCTGTCATGAAGCATGAGGGCACCCCACAGGGGACTGCAGCACCCGATGCAAGCGGATTGGGGCCGGGCGGACCTCCGGAACTTGATCCGGGGTTCGGCCGGCATCGTTTTGGCGGCCTGTCGAGCAAACTTCTTCTTTTGACCATCGTGTTCGTTATGATTGCGGAGGTGCTCATTTATGTGCCGTCCATCGCAAATTTCAGGAACACGTGGTTGATGGACCGGCTGACAACGGCAGGTGTTGCCGCATCGGTCCTTGCTGAAACCAATACGCTTGCGCCGCGATTGCAGGAAGAACTTCTGAGAACAACGGGTGCTGTGGCCATCGCGCTGGATCAAGGCGCGCAGCGCCGGTTGATCGCGATGAGCAATGTGCCGACGCAGGTCGATTTCGTGGTGGACATGGCGGAAGTCACGCCGTTGACCTCGATCCTTGGAAGCTTTGCAATTCTGACCTACCGCGGGGACGGCGTCATGCGGGCGGTCGCAGCGGGTCAGATGGGCCATACCGAACGTGTTGACGTTGTCTTTCCGGTTGCGCTTCTTCAACAGGACATGCTGGCGTTTTCTGGCCGGATTCTGGCGCTGTCTCTGGTGATCTCCGGGATAACCGCCGCGTTGGTGTATATAACTTTGCGCGCGATTTTCATCCGCCCGTTGCGCCGGCTGACTCGCTCCATGGAACAATTTGCCGAAAACCCGGAAGATGGATCCCGGATTATAAAAGTGTCCGGGCGGCGCGATGAGCTTGGCGATGCGGAAGTCCGTCTGGCAGCCATGGAAGAGGCGCTCTCGCGCGCCTTGCACCAAAAACAGCGTTTGGCCGATCTCGGATTGGCCGTTTCCAAGATCAACCACGATTTGCGCAATTTGCTGGCATCCGCGCAGCTTTTTTTGGAGCGGCTGGAACATGTGCCTGACCCCACGGTCAACAGGTTGGCACCGAAGATCCTGGCAACACTCGATCGGGCGGTCGGGTACACGCAGGCGGTCATGGCCTATGGCAAGGCCCAGGAACGCGCGCCGCAAAGGAGGCTGATCGCGCTCCGCCGTGTGGGGGAGGATGTTGCTGATGTCCTAGGGCTCGTCGACCATGACACCATTCAGTTCGAAAACCGGATTGGCGAAACACTTGAGGTCGATGCGGATCCCGAACAGATCTTTCGTGTCCTTTTGAATCTGACCCGCAATGCGGTGCAGGCGCTTGAGGCGGAACGGGACGGGACGCTGGTTCGCCGGATCAGTCTTTCCGCGGAACGCCGCGCGAATTGCGTTCATATTGAGGTTCACGACACGGGCCCGGGTATTCCAGAAAACACGCAGAAAGGCCTTTTCAAGGCGTTTCACAGCGGTGCGAAAGCAGGCGGTGTCGGCCTGGGACTTGCTATCGTTGCGGAGCTGCTCAGGGCTCATGGCGGCGTAATCGAACTGGACTGTGACCAACCGGGAACGTGTTTCAAGATCCAATTGCCTGACAGGGCAGCTTAAGCGCGGTCAAACTGTTCGACAACCGGCATGAGCGAACACGAAGCTCAGCGTTCATGCAGTACTTGTGCAGAGTTGGAGCCCGGTTTCCCGGAAAACTGCGGGCGAAAAGACAACTTGGTGTGACTTTCAAAAAAAGTTCAAAAAGGCGCTTGCATCCCCCGCCAGTCCGCAGTAGATAAGCGCCCTGTCCGGGGCACACAGCGCCCCGCAGACTGAACAGCCATAAAGCAGATCGCTTCAAGATCTTATAGGCTTCGTTCTTAAGCACCGGTAGCTCAGCTGGATAGAGCACCAGACTACGAATCTGGGGGTCGGGGGTTCGAATCCTCCCCGGTGCGCCATCTCACCATCACACCTAAAAAAATCAGCTAAGACCTTGAAGGGTAAACTAAAATTTGCCGTTCTAAATCCCTCTTTGCGGGAGTATGCCAGCCGCTTGCTAAAAGCCAGTTTTAGCAGCGTATGACGGTCTTCAATTCTCTCCGAACGCCAGAGAATCAAAGGGTTTTTGAGAAATTCGAAAGCCGTTCTAAGTGACTCGTCAAAGGTGCTCGCTGGCTTGGCGCTCAAAGCCATATTTTCCTTGAGAGATTGTTTCTCCAATTCCAGCTCGCGAACCTTTTCCTCATAGGCTTTAATGACGCTCGGCACAGAAGCATCGAGAATGTGGTCAAGCAGCTTTGAAAGCTTGCCTTCTATTTTAGCGAGCTTCGCGCCCATGGCCTTCGCATTGGTCTCTGCCTGCGCGCCCTGGTACTCCCACAGTTCCTTGAACATGGACTTGCCCACCTTAAAGAGGGCATCGCTTGGCGTCGCTTGACCGATCAAAGCCTCAAATTCGCCTTCGATCTTATCGCGGCGGATTGATTTGCCGTAGCTATCGCAGCCGCGCTTCGGGCAGAGATAGTACGGGTATTTTTTGTTCGAGCCTTTCGACCAGCAGGCCGTCAAAGGCGTTCCGCAGTCGCTACACACGACATGACCGCGCAGCGGGAAGTCCTCTTTCAAATCGGACTGACGCGGCGCGTAGAAGCCGCCCTTGAGACGTTCTTGAATGCGCTGATAGGTCTGCGAAGAAATAATTGGCTCATGCTGACCAACTCGCATCTCAACGCCCCAGTTCGGCGCTTCGACATATCCGGCATACCCAGCTTGATTCAGCAGGACAGAAACGCGCTGATGACGAACCTCTCCGCGCTTATCTTTTGGGAAAAGAGGATTGTCTTGCAAAAAACGCTGAACGTCGGCCTGACTGTTAAAGCGGCCAGAGGCGTAGCCTTCCAGAGCTTCTTGAATAACCGAAGCGAGAGGTTCGTCTCGAACAATCATATTACCGCGTCCAGAGACGCGCTCATATTTATAGCCAGCCGGAGCCTGAAAGACCCAATAGCCATTCTGGACGCGGGCCTTCATTCGGTTCTTCGTTTGCTCACCGTTTTTCTCACGCTGATGCTGCGAGACACAGGCAAGCAGGTTCTCGACCAGGATTGAATCTGAGTCTTCCCCAAATTCGATAGAGGGAGATTCTAAAACGCCGCCAGCCTCGGCGATATTTCGGCGCAATTCGAGATGCGCTTCCACGCCCCGCGCCAGGCGCGAGACGTCATCAATGAGAATGCGAGTGCCTTTAGCTTTCTGCTTTCTTACGAAGGAAAGCATTGTTTCCATACCGGGGCGCTGTTTCGTGCTGCCTGACATATCGTCGCTGAACACACCAATCACCTGATAACCCTTGAGCCGCGCGAAGTCGCGGCAGCGGGTTTCCTGTGATTTTAGACCATCACCAACTTTGGTTTGTTTGGTGCTGGAAACGCGGCAATAAATGGCCGCTTGCTTTGGGTTAGTGTCACTCATGGCGATGCGTCCTCCCGTTTTTTGCTCGATGGCTTCTCCTCATTGTCTGAATGAGAAGAGTCTATCGCGCCGGGGTCGCCCTGAGTCTCTAGAGTGAAGTTTTCAAAAATCTGCCCACAATTTTTGACGTCAAAGCCTAGTCGGACGAAGGAATACATGATCGACCTGAGCTACCTCCCGAAATTAGGACACTGACGTAAGCTACGATTTGTTGTCTGCTGGTCTTCGAGAACAAGGAGATCAGAGATGTCGAAACGCAAGCAGCACTCGCCGGAGTTCAAGGCGAAAGTCGCCCTGGCAGCGTTGAAGGGCGAAGAGACGGTATCGGAACTGGCGAGCCGCTTCGGGGTTCATCCGACCATGATCCATCAATGGAAGCGTGCCCTGCTGGAAGGCGCCTCGGACGTGTTTGAACGTGGCGGCAAACGAAAGCCGGAGATTGACGAGGACCAGGTGAAGGAGCTGCACGCCAAGATCGGGGAGCTGGCCGTCGCCAACGATTTTTTGTCCAGAAAGCTCAAGCCTTGGGGCGTGAAGTGAGGCGCGGCATGATCGAGCTGGGACATCCCGAACTGTCGGTCGGCAAGCAGTGTTCTCTGCTGTCGATCTCGCGCTCGTCTTTCTATTACACGCCGAAGGGCGAGAGCGAGATGAACCTCGCGCTGATGCGCGAGATCGACGAGCAGTTCCTTGAGACGCCGTTTTTCGGCGTCCGTCAGATGACCTGGCACTTGAAGAACGAAGGCCATCCGGTGAACGAAAAGCGGATCCGGCGGCTGATGCGGCTTATGGGTCTGATGCCGATCTACCAGAAGCCCAATACAAGCAGGCCGGCCAAGGGACACAAGATCTGGCCATATCTGTTGAAGGGATTGCGGGTGGAGCGGCCGAACCAGGTTTGGGCGTCTGACATCACGTATTTGCCGATGCGCCGTGGGTTCTTGTATCTCGTGGCAATCATGGACTGGTTCACCCGCAAGGTGCTGGCCTGGCGGATCTCCAATACGCTGGAGGCCGATTTCTGCGTCGAGGCGTTGAACGAGGCGGTCCACAAATTCGGTGCACCGGAAATCATGAATACGGACCAGGGATCGCAGTTCACCTCGTTTGCATGGACAGACCGGCTGCGGAGGATCGGCGTGCGCATCTCGATGGACGGCAAAGGACGGTTCCTCGACAATATCTTCGTCGAGCGGCTGTGGCGCACGCTCAAATACGAGTGTGTTTATCTGCACGCTTGGGAAACCGGCTCACAGGCCCGGGACAGTGTCCGAAAATGGATGAATTTTTACAACCAGAAGCGTCCGCACACCGCCCTTGGCGGCAAACCGCCTGCCGTGATCTACTGGCAGCGCATTGAACAAAACCAACTCCCTCTCGGTGATGTGAACATCACCTGTCGGGCAATGGATCAGCAGGTGCAGAGAGTAGCTTAATTACGCCAGATCCTGTCCAACGGATGGGGAGTAGCTCAAAGCGAGAAATTCGCGGGGTCATCGAGCAGAAGAGAATGGAAAACTCACCTAACTTGAATGCGGAAGGGGAGTAATGGCGAGGGCGCAAACAAAGTAAAGTCTGAATAAATGACATGCCCTGTTACGCAGAATCAAGCCCTCACTTTATTCTAATAATAAACATTTGATATTTTTATTATGAATGAAACTCGCGCAGAAAATAGTAAGACACTACCCGGACTTTTTGGTGCTATTACGTATGTTATTCCTGTCGAAGATGGAGACCCTTACGAAGCGAGTCTGCTACAGGGTTTTGCCCGAAGTCTGATAGGTAACTCCGGCCTAATTCGTCTTATCAACACGTTGCCAAGTGATATATGGGAGTTGACGCCAGAGGGCCATGAAGTGCGTCTCCCTCGCAGGATGTCGGGCCAAGCCCCTGTGACTTGGTTTGGCCAATCCCCGCGAGCTTTGACGAGCAGCGTTACGCCAACATATCTGCCATTCTTAGTTCTATTTCTCGGACGTGATCATAAGATTGAAACCTACCGAGACTGGATCAATTCCCATTCATTTCCACTTACCGTAGTTGCGGAGAATGGCGGAACGATTTCATACGAAGAATTCAGCATAGAAAAGCTAAAAGAAGCATTCTTGGACGTTTGCAGCGCTTTAGAGGGTCAAGTAGAAGCAGAACATTTATCCGCAGCTAGGGACTACATTACAAGTTGGTACGAGCCCGAGGAGCGGCAGCTTGGATATCAGGTCGGCGGCCACAACGTCGTAACCCCAAATCTGTTTGCGCTTCACGCTGCCGGATACAGGGATATGGTGAGTGGCAGGTTCGATCAAATTGACAAAGGTACCGCGCCATATGTGGAAGCAATTGTGCAGACTACGCGGTCAGTCCTCGCTGAAAGGAAACGCATAGGTGAGCGCGAGGCTAATCAGTATTTCCGGCGCCCTCCGAGTGTTAGTCTATATGCGCCATCAATATATCCCCATTTCAATGAAATCGGAGTAGGTAACGCGCCGCTTTCGAATGAAGAGAAGAAGCGCTTTATAGCAGTCAGGCGGGCGCTGCAACGTCAAGAGGGCTACGGTTTTGATGCAAGCACTGAGGCGCAGGCGCAGGCACTTTTCGGCGGAAAATCAGGCAAAGAACCATCCCCGCACTTCCTGCTCCATGAGCGCGCAGGCGAGCTTTTGCTTGGCACCGATTGTGTGAGTACGCTGACGGCATCTGAAGTTTCGGCTCTTGTTCGGCTTCCCAACGCTGTAAACCGAACGTCTGGACAGGTCCGGCAATTTGCCCAACATTACCATGCGAACAGCACAACGGATCGCAAAAGACGAGATGCATTCCGCAAAGTTCAGAATACAATCACGGCCTCAATCCCCGAGGAGTTTCTGGAATTCGTGGAGCCAGCAGAAGACGGCGTCAGGCTGATAACAGACGCTCATATAGAGTGGATGAATGTGCGAGGCTTGCCGCTGTGTGTTCAAAAGGACATTACGAGAATTCCTGTCACTCCCGGAAACCTCTTTTTAGATCAAGTATCCCCAAGATCGTATCGACATCTAACGACGACGGATTTCGAAGAAATACTCATTTTAAGTGCACTTCAGGACAATGATCCGATAAGCAAATTTTTCTCAGTGGCGATTGACGGGTTCAAGCCGCACTTTAAAGATAAGATTCGGGTTAGGACGGAGCGCATACGAAACGAGGAAGACCTAATAAATGCTCTAAATTCATTTGACGGCTCTATTATGATGTTTGACGGGCATGGTGGACACAAGAAAAATAAACCCGCCGAACTTCAGCTTTTGGAAGAGAGCATTGATATCTGGCAGTTGGCGAGAAAACGACCACGCGTTCCCCCTATTGTCGTTCTCAGCGCGTGCGACACGCATGCTGCCGACAGGAACCATGCTACAACAGCTAACGGATTTCTCTCAATTGGTGCACGGACGGTTCTGGGATCAGTCTTTCCAATAGATGCCAGAGACGCCGCCTCGTTCGCGGCGCGGTTGCTGTATCGCGTAGCTGAGTTTGTACCTGCGGCGCAACGCATGTTCAATCGCTCCCTAACTTGGATGGAGATCATGGGGGGGATGATTCGAATGCAACTACTAACGGACTTTTGCCGTCGTCTTCACCAGAAAGGCATGATCGACGATAATTTGTATGAAGAAATTCATGTCTCCGGCAACATGGCGATCAATGGTGGCGACCAGTGGCCATTTGAAACCGTGATTGCAGATTTGGTAGAGCGTGGCATTGACGAAAAACGAGCGTGGCACGAGTTGCGCTCTGCCGTGGCAAACTCTACGGCAATAAGCTATATACAGATGGGGCGGCCAGAGACGATAATCGTACATCCCAATCAGCGATTTAGTGACGAAGCAAAGCTCGCTACCCAGAAGACTCCACTCGAATAATTGCAGTTGAACTCTTTGGATATGGAAGTTCCGACATCTCGGGGCTTCGCCCCGCGCGCTGCAATAGCCTTCCGCCCAGCTTCATGTCGCTTCGCTCATTGCAGCCGGTTCCCCGCGAAGGCTCTTTCCGCTTGCCCCCCATTCTCGCCGAAGGGCAAGGTTCGATGGGATCGAACCTGCTTTAATGAATTACAGATCAGATCGCGCTTCTTCCAAAATGCTAAGTAAGTCGCTATCGGCAGGCGAGGGCTGGTTTTCGACGGCCATAGCTATGGATTTTCGGAGCCATTCATACCTATCCGGCTTTTCGCGAACATCACGCAAATAACCATCCATTTCAGGCCGCTCCCAGAAGTTTGGCATATCGACAATGAAATAACCGAGATCGCGGGATTCCAGCAGCGCGGTCTCGCCGCCTGTTGCCGCGCGAATGTCTTCGACTTGCAGAAGCGGGCGGGATTGTTCGGAGAGGCTATCACCGGAACCGTTCACCTGGTTCTGGTTCACATTGAAGCCGCGTACCATGACGCTTGTCTTACCCGAGCGGTGTTCAATCTCTTTCAGCGTGTCGTTTTCCGGCAAGCCGCGATAGAGCGTATGCGCGACGGCCTTCTTCCAAATCCGCGCGGTCTCTTTGCCGTACTTGGTTTCAATCTGCGCAGCCGCATTTTGAAACACGCCCAAGAAGTTGATGCCGCCCTGGCGATAGAGTGTGAGGATTTCATAGAAATTGGAAACGTAAAGCTGACCCCATTCTTCACCAACGACAAGCGCGCGAAGCGGGCCGTGCGCTTCGGCAAAGCGTTCAATGATCGCCGCCGTCATTGCGCCGACGAAGTTGCGGCTGGTTTCACTGCGGGCTGAACCGAGAATAAAAAGCACCGTGCGCTCATTCTTCATATCGGCAGGATCAAAGGAGCTTGTTTCGGTGGCGTAACGCCCGGCAGAACCCGGCTGGAATCCTTGTAGACGCTCCATGAAGAGAGACGCATAAGCATTCCACTGATCGCGGGATTCTGTGAAACTGGCAATCTGGCGGCACATACCCGCATCATCTTGCAGGCGGCTATCAAGCGACCATTCCAGCAGATCAAGCTCAATTTCATCCGGGCTACGCGCATAAAAATCCCATAGACCGCCCGGATTGCAGGGCCACTTTTCGGACGGGTAGAGCGCGGTAATTTTGTAATAGAGCGCCGAGGCAGAGCGGACGCCTTGGCCGATCCAGCGGTGCGCGGGGTTGGGATCAACCGGAATGAGATAGCTGGCCGCGTCATAGGCCGTTTCACCGACGAGGGAGCGAAGCCGAGGCTCGGCAGCAATTTCCAAGAGCCGTGTGTTGAGATTATAGGTTTCGCTTGGATAACCGTAGAGTTGGCCGGGATTGATGAAGCGGACGCGGTAGCCTTGCCGTTCCAGTGTTTTCCAGGACACCCAGGCAAGCTCGGCATCTTTTGGGTCAGGAATAATCTTGGTCAGATGCGCAGTGCGCGGCGAGACCAGATTGACGCCCAGAAATCGGGTGAGCTTTCCTTTGCCAGCTTGCGCATCAATGGCAACGGGTTCCGTCCCATCATAGATAAGCGGCTGACCATCAACAAAGCCCAGTTCGATTCCTTGCCGGATATGGGAAAAGGATTTGACGAGGGCGCTCATAACAGGCCTTCTTTTTTGAGCGCCTCTATATCATTGAGCTTTGAATGGCCGAGCGCGCCGCTTGGGTTGGCATCCAGCATGGCTTGCAATTGGATCGCGGCGGCTTCTTCCGCCTTGAGCCGGGCGATGCGGGCTTGCCTTGCATCATCCCAGGCGAGACGTTGCTGCGAATGAGATTTGAACATCCACCATGTCTGATAGAGGCTCATAAAGAGGCGAATGCTCATCGAAATTCCTCCTCATCGTCCCAGCTCGCATAGCGCGGCTTATTCGGAGGCGGCGGCAGATATTCTTGTTTAGGCTGGGCCGGAAGGCTCCGGTAGTGCTGAGGCGGCGCGTCGTAATAGACATGCGGGATATTGGCGCGCCCAGCGAACAAATACCCAAGGCCGACTGAGAGCAACGTATAGCCAAGCACCATGTAAAGGTGCAGATACTGCCAATGGATTTTGACGTCTAAAACGACATCGGCAAACAGGAAAAAGCCAGGCAGAATGATCGCGCCGTAAATGCCACGCACGATGAAGGCGCGGGCGCTTTCACTATCCAGATAAATCGGTCCAAGATTGAAGGGAAAGAACCAGGCGATCAAGCAGACGAAAGACCAGGCAAAGGCCACAAAGACTGCAAAGATTGTCAGGAAGAACAGCAGATAAATCGCAACAATCGCCGCGATATAGACCGCAAATGCGCCTGCTGCCAGTATCAGCAGAGTCGCCATAAACTCATTACCGTTATTGTTCATAGCAGGGTACTCCTATAGTGTGAGCTTGAGACCGAGAGAGGCATTAGGCCCGCGCGCCCGAGCGGGCGGAGCCTTGGCAAGGGTGAGGAACCGGGCGACGTCTTGGCGCAGGCTCCGAAGCTGGCGCGCTTGGTGTTGGCGAAGATTTTTGATGCGCTCTTGCAGGACGGCGCGTTGGCCGAGTTGCTTGTCGATTAGCTCTTGCTGTTCATCTGCATGGCGTAGCCTGGTGGCGCTTGCCTCGGCTTCATTTGCGGTTTTTATCTTCCGATATTCGCCTGTGAGCCGATGCCATAGACCGCGAAGGCCGCGCGGCAATCGTTCGGTGCGGCGTAGGTTTTCCGCATCCCATTCCTTGCGCTGGCGATCTTCCAGCTTGGAGCGGGCCTGGCGGTGAAGGGCGGTAAGTTCGGATTTGTATTTTGCAAGCTTGGCTGCTTCGCCTTTATACTTTTCGCGCGCCTCGTTGATATGGCTGCGAATAGCGGGCGTCATGCGCTGCGCTATCGCTTCGCGGGTTTCCTCGACGCTTGAAAGCTTGTCGGGTTTACCGAGGCGCGCATTCACTTCTTTGTTTTTCAGGTTCAGAAGGCGGGCGAGCGCGTAAACCTCGCCATTGTGGTCGAGCGCCACGAAGCCGCGCCGATCACCCCTGGCAAGGAAAAGTCCGTTATCACGCATAGCGTGGGCAAAGGCTTTACCTCCGTCCGAACGTTGCCAGGCATCCTGCGCGACTTGTTTCAGCCAGCGCGGATCAATGCCTTGCCGCTTGGCTTGCTGCCATTCGGCCAAAGTGAAATTTGTAGGGTCGCGCTCAGAGGGGCTTCTTAATCCGTTCGGCAGCTTCCAGCCGTTTTCTAAATAAAGGTCACGTGAAACCGATTGCAGCTTGTTCTTGAAAAACGAGAGCTGTTTGGCCGTCATGGTTTCCGCGTCGATGCGTGACCACACGCAATGCGCATGACGGCGGCCTTCTTTTTCATGGAAGACGATAGCGCGCGGTTGATCTTGAAGGCCGAGCCGTTCTTCGATTTGGCCTATCGCGCCTTCGAAAGTCTCGACCGGAACGTTTTCACCCGCAGGCGGGTTCAGGCTCAGTGAGAATAGATACTGGCGGCAATTCGTGCCGCGACTGATCGCTTCACTTTCTTTGAACGCGCCTTTCAGATTATCGGAAGCAAAGCCGCGAAGCTCATGGACAAGCACATGCTCGTTATCATCGACGCGCATGAGGTGAGCGGCCAGGTCTTGCCCTCCGCCGCGCTGTGAGGCTTTCAGAATCATTCATCCGCCTCCTGTAATCCCAGGGCAAGGACGAGAAGGCGGCGCAATTCGCAAACGGCTTTGAGCGAGCGGAAGAGCGTTTCTTCTGTTTCCGGGGTGACGGGGAGAACGCCGACATCAACCGCACGGGCTATCTGATTGAGCGAGGGAGTGAGGTTGCTCTTGCCTAACAGGGCGAGCGCCTGAGCAAGTGCTTTGCGGTCCTCGACGGAGAGGCCGGAGCGGCGCAGACGGACAGGCGCACCTCCAAGCGCCTTAGCTTTAATGTAGGTGCTGAGAGGTTGCCCCTTGGCTTCACCAACAAGCTGGGCACGTTCAGCATCATTCAATCGAATGCTGAGCGGCGCGGGACGCTTGCGCTTGGGGGCGCTAGAAGGTGTTTTGTTGGCCGATGCCTCAAATCGCGATACTATGGGCATGGCGGCACCGGAGGATCATTCGATCCCAGGTGCTCTAATTGGGTGTTCCAGTCGGCCAGGACTTCAAACAATTCGTTCGAAGTATCGCCATCTAGGCGCGCCATTACTTAGCATGTTCCTGGTCTTCCTGTTTTGCAGTTCGTTTTGCAAAATCTGTTTCCAAAACGTTCTCAAGCTTTGCGATTGCGTTGTCGGCCATCGTGGATGTTCTGGCGAGATATTTGTCCAGAATGTCCTGTGCCCGTCGCAGTGAATGGCCAGTGATAGAGACGATCTCTCCCAAGTTACAACCAGCCTGAAATAGCATAGTCACCGTCGTTCCCCGGATATCATGGAAGTGCAGGTCCTCAATCCCGGCTTCCCTGCACGTCTTTT
This sequence comes from Roseibium sp. R5, assembly GCF_055755305.1. Taxonomy (NCBI): domain Bacteria; kingdom Pseudomonadati; phylum Pseudomonadota; class Alphaproteobacteria; order Hyphomicrobiales; family Stappiaceae; genus Roseibium; species Roseibium sp. R5. Next base: position 386,031 of record NZ_CM146910.1, on the reverse strand, counting down.
CCCATTGATTGGCAAAATAGCGTTTCTGAAAGGCGCGCCCTGTTTTGGTCGTCAGAATAAGCGTCGATTGTTTTTGGAGATGATCCAGCGTCTCTTTCAGGGCTTTGGTGCACTTAATGGTGACCAGGCGCCCTTCGATCTTGCCTCGGCGTGATTTTCCTTGGCGGAGTGAGATGCGCTCGCCATCATAGTTATTCCAGGCGATTTGAAGGATGTCGCCCTGTCTTTGACCTGTATGTAGGGCGAGAGCCATGGCAAGTTTCATCTCGGGGTTGGCGACACGAAGAAACGCGTTGACATGTTCTGGAAGCCAGATCTTCTCGGAGCGATCTCCTTTATAGGCGCGTTCAAACCCATCCATGACATTGCGTTTTAACGGGCCATCCCTGGTCGCCCAGGAAAGAACACGAGCGAGAACTGTTACCCGGTTATCCGCTTCCCGTGGTTTGGCTTCAGAAAACGCATCATGCCATTTGATGACCGCCCGTCGAAAAGCCTTGTCCTCTAATGCTGCATATGGGCACGTGCCATACTGATCTTCCCAGAATGTAAAAATTCTGCGGTATTCGCTCTGTGTGGATTCTGCCAACCGTCGCCATTTGGCCGTTTGCTGAAACTCTCGAATAAGACCGCCGAGTGTTCCGGAGTCGCGCTGCCGACACTGCTCGACAGCTGCCGCGATGCTGCTTAAGAACTCCGGAGACCCAGGCTCACCTTGGAGCCGTGTATTTGTGGCGCGATGATAATAGTAGGTCCGCAGTTCACCGGTTGCGAGCCTGCGACGGATGATGTTGATGCCTTTAAGGTGTGTCCGCATGGTTGGCTTCCCATTGCTCGAATGGCGACAGCGGCGCAGGGTCTCGTGTCGATGGCTGGTCTTCACCGACGAGTTCAATTCTGCCGTCCGGATGCTTTATAACCCGGCCCCTTTTGAAACCCGCTTCTTTGACCGCTTTGAGGTAACGGGTTGCCTCTGCTGTTCCGAGTTTCTGGTGACGCTGTGCCATGTTTTCCTGTCCATACACCGGCGAGCGACACGCGAAACTTAAGGGAGCCTTGCCTTTTTTCGATCTCCGAGCAATTCCTTGCTCGCAGCATAGATAGCCTTTTCGGCCTCGGTTTTTTGGTCTTCCGGCGTTTCTTCGAACCTAATGTCCCGAATACCGAACACCACAAAGGAGGCGATCCGGGTCAGCGAGACCTGTATGAAGGCGAACCGCTGCTCCGCCCAATCTTCCTCGTACGCGAACCTGTCATTGTCTTCGCTGCTTGCAATCAGTCTTGCAAACAGGCCGTCAGCATCGAAAAAGATCCGGCAAATGTATTCCTTGTCCGGGTCTTCACACGCTGACTTGAACCAGTCACTAACCTTCGCTTCACGTTCATAAAACAACTGCGAAACGAGGTTTGGCGAGACCCCGAGCGCACTCAGATGCGCGATCATTGTGACCGCCATAATATCGAGCGCCGAATACAAACGCCGCCGCCCCTTGCCGACACTGTCCTGACTAAGGCGCAGGATCCCCCGATTGGGATCTGTCCAATTCTGGAGCGTTTTCGCGCTCACAGCCGTGATGCGAATGACGTCCGCCTGGGTGTACTCAGGAATTTCAATGTCTACTCGATTACTCACACAAAAAACTCGCATGAGGCTTAAGTGATGTCAAGATAAAACCTCAGGAGAGTTTTTGGTTTTGACTGCTTAGCTCAACAGTATGTCCGCTGATCAATCGGCGTGTCTCGGATCCGCTCCAGCAGAATTTCCAGTAGAGCTTTTTCAGCCCGATTCAGTTTAGCGTTCGGGTTCCAGACCACATGAACACCGATTTCCGGTAGACCTTCATACGGTGGCAACTGCCAAAGCAAACCATCTCGAACATCCCGTTTGACCACGTGGATTGGCAAGGGGCCTATGCCGAGCCCGGCAATAATCATTCGACGGACCTCTTCGAGGTTTGCAGAAGTTCCCACAACGCGGTCTTCCAAATCGGCCTCCGCGCGCATGAGGGTCACAGGCCTTAAGGCGTCTTCCAGCCGGTCCGTTACAAAGCTCACCGCCGATTGCCCTGCCAGATCAGATTTTGAGAGATCCCTGCGGCCAAACAATGGGTGTGGCGGGCCACAGAACAGGCCGAAATACTCCCGGAACAACCGGGCATATTCGAGTTTAGGGCTTCGCTCGCGGACAAGGCAGACAGCTAGAGACGCCCGGCGCGTTGTCACCGCTTCCAGGGCCTGCTTACTGGCCGAAATATTGATAGACAAGGTCGCAGCCGGATGTGTTTCGTGAAAGACTCGGAGCGTCTGGTCAAACAAGGGACTCACCACGTGGCTCGCCATGGCGATTTCCACATGGCCGCGGACTTCGTCGGTAACATCTCGCATTAAGGTGCCAAGGCGCAGGATCGCGCCTTGAATCTCAATGGCTTCCTTCAAAAGCAAAGTGCCAGCTTCCGTCAATTCAAATTGACCGGGTTTGCGATTAATAAGCTTACGCCCAATCCGGTCTTCGAGCCGCTTTAGAGCGCTGGAAACGGTTGGCTGTTTCAGTCGAAGCTGGTCAGCAGCAGCTGTTACGCTGCCTGCTTTTGCGAGTACGATAAACGTTCGCAGGAGATTCCAGTCAAGTTCACGGGCCAGTCGGTCGGCATTCATCGGTTCGGCTTCACTCATAGACCAAATCTATAGTTAGAATTTCGATTATCTATTTGATCAATGTAGCTGCACTTGTCAGCTTTCAGTCAAGCATTTTCACAAAGCGAAGCATGGAGTCCGCAGCCACCATGGGTGATCTACGATGAGTATTGAGGCGCGCGAACGGCGCCAGCCTTGGATCCTGCTGTCACCGGCACTGACCGCAATTACACTGCTGTTGTTCATTCCGCTTCTGTTCATCGTTGTTTATTCGTTTTGGCTGCGCACTGCGACCGGAGCCGATCTGGCGGGGTTTTACCTCGACAATTGGTCCGAAGCGCTCAGTGATCCATTCTACCGCGATATTTTGCTGAGCACCTTGCGAATTGCGGCGATCACAACAGCAGTTTGCGCGGTGATGGGTTATCCGGCGGCGTATTTCATCGCTCGCTCCAAAAGCAACAAGGCGTTGCTGTTGCTGCTTTTGATGCTGCCGTTCTGGATCAGTTACATCATCCGGACCATGTCCTGGATCAACATTCTCGGGGTCTCCGGAGCGGTCAATTGGACCCTGGTCAATTTGGGATTGGTCTCTGAACCGATCCAGATGCTCTACAATGAAACCACAGTCATTCTGGGGCTGGTGCATTTCCTGCTGCCGTTCATGGTTCTCAATGTCTATGTCGCTCTGGAAGGCATCGACATTTCCCTTGAAGATGCCGCCAGTTCGTTGGGCTCGACCCGCTGGCAGGCCTTCCGCGAAGTGACCCTCCCTCTGTCGTTGCCGGGTCTAGCCGCTGGTGGGTTGTTGTGCTTCGTCTTGAGTGCCGGCACTTACATCACCCCATTGGTTCTAGGTGGACCCACAGATGCCATGTTCGCAAATCTCGTCTTTGAGGCCATTATTACTCAACTTAACTGGCCACTCGGCTCAGCCCTGTCCCTGATGCTTCTAGCAGTGCTCGGGGCGCTTGTTCTGATCTACAACCACTACCTCGGCATGGGGCAACTGATGAAGGGGCTTGGCTGATGGGCTGGTCTTTGATCCGGGCTTACACGTTGCTGGTTTATCTGTTCATGTTTCTGCCGGTTTTGGTCGTGGTGCTGTTGAGCTTCAATGCCAGCCAATTTGGCAGCTTTCCGATGACAGGCTTTTCTTTTCGTTGGTTTGTGGAACTGGCCGGAAACGACGCCATACTGCGGGCTTTCCGAACCTCGATCATTTTGGGTGCATTGACCGCGGTCATCTCAACAACGCTTGGTGTTTTGGCAAGTCTCGCGCTTGTGCGTTACAACGTGCCAGGGCGCAATCTGATCTCTACGCTGCTGATTGCGCCGATCCTGGTGCCGGAAGTGGTGCTGGCCGTTGCCCTGCTGCTATTCCTGAACTTCCTGTCGATCAACAAGAGTTTCCTGCTTTTGTTGATGGGCCATGTGATCTTCACACTCCCGTTTGTCATTCTGGTCGTGCAGGCACGTCTTGTCGGCATCCGGCGCGACTATGAAGAAGCCGCACTTAGTCTCGGCGCAAGTCCGGTTCAGGCATTCTTTCAGATCACGCTGCCCCTGCTGGCGCCCGCCGTCTTCGCCGGCATGCTGTTTGCCTTCACCATCAGTTTCGACGACATCACCGGAACTCTGTTTTGGAAGCCGGGTGGGGTTGAGACCGTGCCAACTCAGATCTTTGCCATGCTACGCAATTCGATTTCTCCAGAGATCAACGCCCTCGGCACGGTGATGATTTTCCTGACCGTCGGATTGCCGCTTCTCGGATTGGCAGTTGCCCGGCGCATGGCGATTCAGCGCGGCGGCTAGAACCGCGCGACCAACAACGAAACGTTCGAAAACAAACCAGAGTGGATTGAACAATGGACAATACCAAACGTTACGAGCGCTTGCGCGAACGCTATCTCAACGGAGATCTCGACCGCCGGAAATTCCTGGGTCTGATCGGTGCGGCGGGGCTGGCTTATGGGGTGCAGACACCGTTCGCCAGGCACGCCCTGGCGGCAACCGAAGAGGTGCGGTTTGATGGCTGGGGCGGGGTCGTTTCTGAAGCTTTCCGTCAGCATGCCTTCGCCCCATACACTGATAAGACCGGTATCAAGGTCGTCGACGGCACCTTTGGCGGCGGCGATGAATACCTGTCTCGTGTCAAAGCCAGCCAGGAGGGTGAATACAATATTGCCCACTTGTCTGGTGTTTTCGACTATGCGCGCTACACCAATCTCGGGCTGAATTCGACCCTGAATGAGGACAACATCCCGAACCTGAAATACGTGATCCCGAAGCTGGTTGACGTCTTCCGCAGTGTGACCGACGGAAAGCTGTCTTGCGTCCCATATGACTACGGCACTACGGGCATTGCGTATAACCGCAAGTACATCTCTGATGAAGAAGCCAAGGAAAAAGGCGCCAAACTTCTCATCGACGCGGCCTACAAGGGCAAGATTGGCGGCTGGTCTGATTGGCGCACCCGTGTCTGGTATGCATCGCTTCAAACCGGACAGGATCCCAACAATGCGACCGACATGGATGCGGTTTGGGAAGCGGTCCGCACCAACCGTGATCTGCTTTTGAAATACTGGCAGTCCGGCGCTGAACTGATGAGCCTTCTCGCCGAAGAGGAGATCTACGTCACCGAGGGTTGGTCTGGCCGCATCTACGCACTTCAAGAGCAAGGGCATGATATCGGCTACATCGATCCGCCGAACGGCTTCGGCTGGCAGGAATGCCTGTTTGTGATCAAAGGCTCTCCAATGGAAGCCTGTGAAGAGCTGCTGAACTTTATGCTTGCACCGGAAACCTCTATCGCAGTTGCTGAGGGCCAAAATTATCCACCGGCTTTGGACCCGACCAAAGTAGATCTGGGATCCAAAATTCCGACCCTGCCGGCCTTCGACCCGACAGGCACGTTGGATGGCCTGACGTTTGCCAATCCGGAGTACTGGAACTCCAATGAACCTGACTGGAACAAAACGTTCAGCCGGATTCAGAAGGGCTATTAAGCTCAACTAAAGCAACATGTTTTCCGCCCGGCACAGCCGGGCGGGGGTAACTTTCTCAGATCTTGGAGTTTGAGTGTGGGCGCCGTTTCCCTGACCAATATCGTCAAGCGCTTTGGAGCATTCACCGCGGTGCACCGCACATCGATGGAAATTCCTGAGGGGAGTTTTGTGACATTGCTCGGCCCATCTGGCTGCGGCAAGACAACCACCTTGCGTATGATCGCGGGTCTTATCGATCCCACAGAGGGCGACATCACCATCAAGGGCCGGCGCATCAATGATGTGCCGATCTATAAGCGCAATCTAGGCTTGGTGTTTCAGAACTATGCTCTGTTTCCACACAAGACGATCGCAGAAAATGTGGCTTTTGGTCTGAAATACCGGGATGTGTCCAAAGCAGATATGGACAAGAAAGTCCGGGATGTTCTGGAGCTGGTGCAGCTGCCGCATGTGGCGGGCCGCTATCCGAAACAATTGTCGGGTGGCCAACAGCAACGCATTGCGCTCGCCCGTGCAATCGTCATTGAACCGGATGTTTTGCTGCTGGACGAGCCTCTTTCTGCGCTTGATGCCAATCTGCGCGAGGACATGCGCGTTGAACTGAAACGTATTCAGCACCAAATCGGCATCACCACGGTTTTCGTGACACACGACCAGTCTGAGGCCCTAGCGATGTCCGACCAAGTCGTTGTCATGTCCAACGGCCGGGTGGAGCAGGTCGGATCGCCTGAGGAAGTGTACAACACGCCCGCCTCTGAATTCGTGTCCCGTTTTCTCGGAACTTCCAACATTCTCGACGCCACGTGCAAAGGTATGTCCAGCACGGACCTGGCCCTTGAAGTTCCGCATTTTGGAACAATAGCGGTGCCAAAAAACAAGGCCCCGGGCGTTGCGGCTGAAGGACCGTCCAAGTTGGTCATCCGTGCAGAAAAACTTCTTCTGATAGCCAAGGATACTCCGGTAGAGGACCGCATCGCTTTGGACGGTGTCGTCGAAGCGGTGGACTATCAAGGACAGGCGGCACGTTACTTCGTGCGCGTGGGCGAACAGCAACTTCAAGCCATCAACATGATCGACGAGCACCCCTTTGAAGAAGGGGCAGCCGTCTCTGTTCGGTTCCGGCCCCGCGATTGCGCGGCCATTCCGGGAGACATCGCATGAGCGACACGATAAAATCCCATCTCTTCTACCAAAGCCGTCAACGGCGTCCCGTCCTAGACCAGGCGAAGGGCGTCTATATGTGGGATGTCGACGGTAAGCGGTATTTGGATGGATCTTCCGGCGCCATGGTGTGCAACATCGGCCACTCCAATCCGAGGGTTTTGGAAGCAATGCGCCGGCAGATGGACAAGTCGACATTCGGCTATCGGCTCCATTTTGAAACAGAACCGGCTGAAATGCTGGCAGCGAAGACAGCGGAGCTGGCGCCAAACGGCCTGGACAAGGTGTTTTTTGTCTCCGGCGGGTCGGAAGCGGTGGAAAGCGCCATCAAACTGGCGCGTCAGAATGCGATCGCAACCGGTGAGGCACAACGTTACAAGGTTGTTTCCCGCGAGCCGAGCTACCACGGTTGCACGCTTGGGGCTCTGGCTTTGACAGGATATGCGCCTTTAACTGCGCCATTTGACCCGATGATGCGACCAATGCCGAAGATCCCGGCACCACGCGCCTATCTTGACGGTTTCAATGCCAACGAACCGTCAACAGGTCATCACTATGCCGATATGCTGGAAGCAAAGATTCTGGAAGAGGGGCCAGAAACGGTTCTGGCATTTATCGTTGAGCCCGTTGGAGGTGCTTCAACTGGGGCGTTGGTGCCGCCGGTTGGATACATGCAGCGCATTCGCGAGATTTGCAGCCGCTACGGCGTTCTTCTGATCCATGATGAAGTGATGTCCGGTGGCGGCCGAACGGGGCGTTTCTTCGCGGCCGAACATTGGGATATTGCCCCCGACATATTGGTCATATCGAAGGGCTTTGCAGCTGGTTATGCGCCGCTTGGCGCAATGGTTGCGCACAAGTCCATCGTAGAGAACGTGTTAAACGACGGCGGTTTTCTGCACGGCTTCACCTATGCCGGGAACCCGCTGGCCTGTGCTGCGGGGTTGGCCGTCCTTGAGGAAATTGAAAGGCAGGCCATGTGCGCAAATTCCGGGCGCATAGGCCGTCTCCTGAAAACGGAACTACAAAAACTGATGGCACGGCAAGATTTGATCGGCGATGTCCGCGGGCAAGGATTGCTGTTGGCCTTTGAGCTGGTTGCTGACCGGGACACCTTGGCTCCTCTGCCTGCCGAATGGGGCGCCTTCAACCGTTTGGTTGATATTGCGTACAACAATGGCCTCATCATCTATTCACGCCGCACGCGTGGTGGTTATTCGGGCGATCATTTTCTCATCGCACCGCCAATGATTTCCAATGAAGAACATGTTGCTGAAATCGTTGCCGGGCTTGACCGTTCTCTCAAACAGCTAGAGGCGGAACTTCCTTCTAAACGTGCGAAGGCAAGCTGAGATCCCGAGATGACAGACAAGATACTCATTACCTGTGCGATTACGGGCTCAATTCATACCCCAACCATGTCGCCTCACCTTCCGGTAACCGCAGATGAGATCGCGGGGCAGGCAATCGGGGCTGCGGAAGCTGGGGCAGCGATCCTACATCTGCACGCAAGAGATTTAAATACTGGTCGCCCATCCGCAAAAGCCGAAGACTTTTCCGCTTTCCTCCCGAAAATTAGTGCAGAGTGCGAGGCGGTCCTTAACCTGACAACCGGCGGCAGCGCCGTGATGCCGTTGGAAGAACGCCTGGACGGCCCGCTTAGAGCCGAGCCGGAAATGTGTTCGCTTAACATGGGAACAATGAACTTCGCGCTCTATCCGATGGTGCCCCGCTACGAGAACTGGAAGTTCGATTGGGAAAAGCCATTTCTTGAAAATACCGACGACCTTGTTTTCAAGAATACGCCCAGAGACATAGCTTATGTTCTCAACGAACTTGGCGAGAAACGCGGCGCCCGGTTTGAATTCGAATGCTACGATGTTGGCCACCTCTATATGCTGCGCCATTTTGTTGATCGAGGCCTCGTCAAACCACCATTTTTTATTCAATTCGTCTTCGGTGTGTTGGGTGGAATTGGCGCAGATCCGGAAAACATGCAGCATATGAAGCGGATGGCGGACAAGTTGTTTGGCAACGACTATCTGTTTTCGGTCCTTGCAGCTGGACGCCAGCAGATCCCTTTCGCGACAATGGCGGCCAGCATGGGCGGTCACGTACGTGTCGGTTTGGAAGACAATCTATTTATTGCCAAGGGTCGGCTTGCAGCGTCGAATGCCGAACAGGTAGTCAAGATCCGTCGAATTGTTGAAGCGCTTGGTCGAATAGTCGCGACGCCCAATGACGCTCGTTCCATGCTTGGGCTGAAGGGGATGGCGGAGACGGCGTTCTGATCATGAAAGGACTTTCAATCCGCAAAACAACGGCATCCGATGCGGATCGGCTTAATCAGGCGTTGGAGAAACTCTCCACCGATCTTGGCGATAAGCATCGGGCAAGCGCCGAGGATCTCGTGCGCCATGGTTTCGAGGAAAATCCAGCCTTTTTTGCCCTTATCGCAGAAAAGTATGCCAGCAGTGAAGTGATAGGCGCGTTGATTGCTTCACCCATGTTCTCCACGAGCTTGGGAGGGGCCGGACTTTACGTCTCCGATCTATGGATTTCCAAGGAGGCTCGCGGGAACGGTCTGGGAAAACGTTTATTGGGGGCAGCCGTTACTGAGGCATCAGTAAACTGGACCATTAAATTCCTGAAACTCACGGTTCACAACCACAATGCCAAGGCACGCCGGTTTTATGAACGCCTTGGTTTCCAGAATCTCCCGGACGAAACAGTGCTGGCTCTTAAGGGCGAAGCATTGGAAACTTTGAGGATACACTCATGAAAGCCATTTTTGACGACCGTCAGTGGACCCACGACCCCAAACATTTCATGGCAAATGGCACACGGCTTCCGAATCCCGAGCAACCGCGCCGAATAGAAGTTTTGCAAACCGGCGCAATGAAGGCTGGGTGTGTTTTTCAAACTCCGGCAGACCATGGTTTAGGTCCCATTGCGGCGCTGCATTCATCGGAATATCTGGTGTTTCTGCAGACTATTCATGAGCGCTGGCGCCGCATCGAGAATGCTTCGGACGAGGTCATCCCGAATATTCATCCAGACCGGCGGACGGCAAGCTATCCACGCTCGGCAGTCGGTCAGGCCGGGTATCACCAGGCCGATACGAGTTGCCCGATCACGGCGGGCACCTGGAACGCGGCGTATTGGTCGGCGCAAAGCGCGATCTCGGGCGCAGACCTGATACTGGCAGGTGAGCAGGCGGCCTACGTCTTGTCCCGACCGCCAGGCCATCACGCCTTTGGAGATTTGGCGGGCGGGTTTTGTTTCCTGAACAACTCCGGCATTGCCGCCGAGCGCTTGCTCAGAGCCGGAAAACGTCCGGCAATTCTTGATGTCGACGTGCATCATGGCAACGGCACGCAAGGCATTTTCTATAAGCGCAGCGACGTTCTGACGGTGTCGATCCACGCGGATCCGGAGCGGTTTTATCCGTTCTTTTGGGGCCATGCCCAAGAGCGGGGGGACGGCCTGGGGCGCGGCGCGAATCTCAATCTTCCGCTTGAACGGGGCACCGGGGACGATGAGTACCTTAAAATCCTCGACACGGCTCTTGAGCGCATTCTAGCCTTTGGGACGGATGTTTTGGTCGTCGCGCTTGGCCTGGACGCGTATGAAAAGGATCCGTTGAAAGGTCTTGCCATCACGACCCCCGGGTTCTCGCGGATTGGCGCAGCCATCGCCGGACTTGGCCTTCCAACCCTCTTTGTCCAGGAGGGCGGTTATCTTGCGGATGAGCTGGGACATAACCTGACGAGTTTTCTGACGGGATTTGAAACCGCATGACCACGCGGTCCGATTTCCTGATCATAGGCGGGGGCATTGCCGGCGCGGGGGCAGCCGCACGGCTTGCCCCAAGCGCCTCCGTTACGCTCCTGGAAATGGAAGGCGCGCTTGGCCGGCATGCAACCGGACGCTCTGCTGCCATCTACATTCGCAACTACGGCAATGCCACGTTGCGCGCACTCAATGCAGCTTCCGAACCTGTTCTGGAAACCCCTGACGGATTGTCCGATCACAGCTTGCTGACGCCGCGCGGCGAAATGCTGATTGCCACGGAAAATGAGCTCGATGATTTCCGAGCCTATCTGGCTGGAGCAGAGGGCATGGAGTCCTTGAGCCCGGAAGAGGCCGTCGCCCTGTTTCCGCTTTTGCGGCCGGAGACAATTGCAGCGGCGGCGATTGAACGGGCCGCAAAAGACATCGATGTTGATCGTTTGCTGCAAGGGTTTGTTCGGTTGGCCCGGCGGAACAACGCTCAAATCGTTATCCATGCTCCGGCTGACAGGATCTGCAAGAAAGAGGGACTGTGGCAGGTTGAAACAGCGGCGGGCACATACGAAGCGCCGGTGTTGATAAATGCCGCAGGGGCGTGGGCAGATGTGATCGCCGACCGCGCCGGCGTCTCCAAAATCGGTTTGCAACCCATGCGCCGGTCTGCTGCAATCGTCCCGCCGCCGGACGGGATGGACATCACATCCTGGCCTCTGGTCGCCAGCGCTTCGGAGAGCTGGTACTGCAAGCCGGATGCCGGAAAATTCATGGTTTCCCCAGCAGACGAAGATCCCGTGGACCCACATGATGCCTGGGCCGATGACATGGTGCTTGCGGAGGGCCTGCACCGCTTTGAACAGGCTGTGACCATGGATGTGACCCGCGTCGAACACAGCTGGGCTGGTCTGCGCAGCTTTGTAAAGGACCGGACACCTGCGATCGGCTTTGCGCCGGACGTGGACGGATTTTTCTGGCTGGCCGGACAAGGCGGTTATGGTGTCCAGACCGCGCCCGCGCTATCCCAACTGACGGCGGACCTCTGCCTTGGCAACGATCCGGCCCTGTCTCCCGACGTTGTCGCCGCACTCGACCCGATGCGGCTTATCTGAAGCTCTGAGCAAACAAAGGAAATTCAATGTCCGATATCAAACGCCTGCAAGTTGGCCCGCGCATGAGCCAGGCTGTCATTCATGGCGGTCTTATTTGGCTGGCCGGTCAGGTTGGCAACCCGGGTGAGAGCGTTGCCGACCAGACCAGGGTTATCCTGGAGAAAATCGACCAACTGCTCGCGGATGCCGGCAGTGACAAATCCCGCTTGCTTCAGGCAACCATCTGGCTCGCCAGCATGGAGGACTTTGCCGAAATGAATGAAGTCTGGGATGCCTGGGTTGATCCGGCCAATCCACCGGCCCGCGCCTGCGGAGAATCCAAACTGGCAACGCCGGAGTACACTGTGGAAATAATCGTGGTTGCTGCCGTCGCTTAGTCACGTCTTTAGCTTTTGGAATAAAGCCTCATCTAGTCTGCCTCTAGTTTTTGAAGACGAGCAGGAATCAGATAACGCAGCCGGGTAAAACCAAAACTCCGAACGAACCCGCTGCAGTCCGCTCTTTCATCGTGCGAGCCAGCCGCCGTCTACGGGTAGAACTGCGCCGTGGATAAAGCTTGCATGGTCGCTGGCAAGGAATGTGACGGGACTTGCAATGTCTTCTGGTGCGCCCCAGCGTCCCACTGGAACACGCGCCATGAGGTCTGCGGTGCGTTTTTCATCTGCCTGCAGGGCGGCCGTGTTATCCGTTGCGATATACCCTGGGGCGACGGCGTTTACATTGACACCTTTCGGGGCCCACTCGTTTGCAAATGAGCGTGTCAGCTGGGCAATAGCACCCTTTGCCGCCGCATATCCCGGCACCAGAATGCCGCCTTGAAACGACAGCACCGAGGCAATGTTGATGATCTTACCCGACCCGCGTTCAACCATCTTGCCGCCAAAGTCACGGCTGAGCAGGAAAGCGGCATCCAGATTGACCGCCATCACCGCATCCCAGTCCTCGACGGTGTGAGAGGCCGCTTCCGTCCGCCGGATGATGCCGGCGTTGTTGACCAGGATGTCGATCTGCACCTGATCGTGCGTCAGGCGTTCGACCAAGCCGGAAATCTGTTCCCGTGATGCCAAGTCGCAATTGATCGGCGTGAAGCGGACACCGGCGTTTTCTATCTCTGCCTTTAACTCCGCCGAGCCTGTCTCGATGGACGTGCCGATCCCAACGACATCGGCTCCGGCTTCAGCCAGACCTTTTGCAATCGCCGCGCCTATGCCCCGACTGGCACCGCTCACGAAAGCGGTCTTGCCGGAAAGGTCGATGGTCAACGCCATGGCCGGGTGTTCTCCTCTCTAGCCAATCAGCAGACGGCGCGGATCGGCGAGCATGTCGGCAAAGTGCTTTAAAAACCGGGCCGCATCTGCGCCGTTTATTACCCGGTGATCGTAGCTGAGGTCCAGCGGCACCATGGGCACCGGTACAAAAGATTCGTTCTCCCAAACAGGAATGGTCTCGGTGCGGGTGATACCGAGAATTGCCACCTCCGGCGGGTTGACGATTGGTGTAAAAGCCGTCCCCCCGATGCCGCCAAGATTGGAGATCGACATGGACGCGCCGCCCATTTCTTCCGGCCGGATCTTCCGGGCCTGCGCCCGCGCCGCCAGATCTGCGATGTCGGTGGCAATCTGCCAAAGACCCTTACGGTCTGCATTGCGTACCACAGGCACCATTAGGCCCGCCGGTGTGTCGACGGCAATCCCGATATGGACGTAAGTCTTCATGTGCAGGGTCTGGCCGTCGGCGCTGAGCGAGGCGTTGAATTTCGGGAAAGCCTTCAGGCAGGTCGACAGGGCCTTCACATGGAAGGCGAGCGTTGTCAGCTTGATGCCCCAGTCCAGCGCCTCTTCTTTCAGCTTCGCCCGGAAGGCTTCGACTTTGCGGATGTCGGCCCGGTCATGGTGCGTGACCTGGGGGATATGAGCATTGGCCGCGGACAGGTTGTCCGCTGCGACCTGGGCCATGCGGCTCACCGGTTCGTCGCGCACCGGGCCATGGGCCGTGTGGTCTACATCCCAGTACCTGTTGCCATGAGCAACAGCTGCCGACACACCGGTATCGGATACGTCACCCGAGAGGTGCTGGTCTACATCCTCCTTAGCAAGGTTTCGCCGTCCACTCGCGGCAGCGACTGCATCGAGATCAACACCCTTGCGGCCGGCATAAGACCGGACGGACGGCGATGCGATGTAATTCATGCCGTCCTCCCTACCAACTAGCCGAGATGTACTGGGTTTCCATGAATTCCAGCATGCCTTCATGTCCACCTTCGCGGCCGAGACCGGACTGCTTGGTGCCACCAAACGGGGCTGCCGGGTCTGAAACCAGACCGCGATTCAGTCCGACCATGCCGTAGTCGAGCTTTTCGCAGACCTGCAGGCCGCGTTTCATGTCTTCCGTAAAGACATAGGCGACCAGACCGTACTCGGTGTCATTGGCGCGCCGGATGACATCCTTGGTATCTGAAAAGGTCTGCAGCGCCGCAACCGGGCCGAAAATCTCGTCATGCACGCAGTCCGCGGTTTCCGGCACATCGGTCATGACAGTTGGCGGATAGAAGAACCCCTTGCCGTCCGGGATTGTCCCTCCGAGTGTGATCTTCGCCCCCTTTTCGACCGCGTCCTGAACGAATTGGGCAACCTTTTGCTGGGTATCTCGGTTGACCAGCGGGCCCACATCCACGTCCGGCTCCAATCCGTTGCCGAGCTTCAGTTTCGCCATGGCAGCGGTGAATTTCTCTGAAAAGGCGTCAGCCACGCATTCATGGACATAGAACCGGTTGGCGGCAGTGCAGGCCTCGCCAAGGTTCCGCATCTTGGCGAGCATCGCGCCTTCCACCGCAGTATCGAGATCAGCATCGTCAAACACGATGAGCGGGGCATTGCCACCAAGCTCCATCGCCGGTTTCAAGACCTGGTCGGCGGCGGAATGCAGCAGTTTCCGGCCCACACCAGTGGACCCGGTGAAAGAGACAACGCGCACGCGCGGATCATGCAGAAGATGGTCGACCAGCTTGCCGGAGTGCTTTGTCGGCAGCACGTTCACGAGGCCCTTGGGAACACCGGCTTCTTCCAGAAGCGGCATCAGGGCCAGCATGGTCAGCGGTGTTTCGCCGGCCGGCTTGATGATCACCGGGCAGCCTGCGGCCAGAGCGGGCGCGATTTTCCGGGTGCCCATTGCCGCAGGATAATTCCAGGGCGTCACCAGAACAGCGATGCCGGCCGGTTTGTGCTGTACCATGATCCGCGCACCAGACGAGGGCGCGTGGGTGATCAGGCCATCGGCACGCACGGCTTCCTCGGCAAACCAGCGGAAGAACTCGGCCGCATAGGTTGCCTCGCCGCGGGCGTCGTTACCTGCCTTCCCGTTTTCCAACGTAATCAGCTTGGCAAACTCGTCGAGCCGGGCCGTCATCAGCTCCCACGCCTTGCGCAGCACCTCTGAGCGCTCGCGCGGCGTGCGCGCGGCCCAGTCCGCAAAAGCGTCCTCGGCGGCATTGAGCGCGGCATCGGCATCCGCCAGTTCGGCGGAAGCGACGCTTGCCAGCACTTCTTCGGTGGCCGGGTTGATCACGTCGAAGCGGTCGCCGGATGCGCCGGACCGCCATTTTCCGTCAATGTAGAGATCGGTGAAGTCTTGAACGGCATAGTCCATGGGGAGCGCCTTTCGTTCCTTAAAGAAGCTGGCGGAGGGGATCGCCGACCCGCTCCGCAAATCCAGTGACAAGAGCAAGCGCGGTCCCGGCGGACACGGTATCGCCGGGACACTCGCAGGTGATGGTCAGCGTGCTGCCGGTGCCGGATACGCTCAGAACCGGGGTGGCTTCTGCGCCAAGCTGGACTGACGTGACCGGAGTGCCGCTGAGATCGCGCACAACAAGAGACGGCGCGCCTAAGTCGTCCAAAGGTTCAGAACGGCCAAGGCCTGCCAGATCCGGGTCCTGATAAGCCCGGACCAGCCCCCGCACTTCGGTTTGAACGCCAATGGTATCCCTTTGCCCCGTGGTTCGCAGGGCGGACGCGGCGAACCCCGCAAGGACGGCCTCCCGCTGGACTTTCTGGCCGAGTTCGCGTGACAGCCAATCGACGAAATCTGAAAGAGCCGAACCGCTCACCTCGGCGACGATGCGGCGGGTTGCGGCCTGCGTGGCGGTTGCCGGTGCGGTCTCTTCAGGCAGGGATTTCAGCGTTTCCAGGTCCGCCACGTGGAACGGCTGCGGTGTGCCCGCGCGCGCAAGCCGATCAAGATCGAGCCCTTGTTCCTTTGCAAGGCGCTTTGCCTTGGGTGAAGCCAGGATCTTGCCGCCCGATGCTGCAGGGGGCGCCACTGGCACCGCCTTTTCGGGCGAAGGCGTCTTTTGTGTTTTCGCTGGTGAAGCCGTTTCAGAGTCTGTAGCGATTTCAGGCGATGTAGAACCCGCAGCGGGCTCTAGTGTGCCTGATTTCGCGGAGCGGGTGACCGGCGCATCGGGTTTTTCGGCTGAGATGACCGCAATCACATCCCCGACGGGCACGTTCTCACCCGCTTCGGCAAGGATCGCAGCAACATACCCGTCGAACCCGGCGGGCACCTCCATGGCGCTTTTGTCGGTCTCGACTTCCAAAAGCACATCATCGGCAGACACTGCATCGCCTGCAGCCTTGGCCCAGGAGATGATGAGCCCGGTGTCCTGCGCCATACCCAGCGCCGGCATGATCACCTGCTTGCCATCAATGTCGGCGCTGTCTTGTGCCGGAGAATCGGCGGCCATGCCGTTGCCGGTCGGTTCAGACGGCGGAGGTGCGGATGATTTGCTACCGTTTCCTTTCGGGTTTTCCGAAATCAGCGCAATGGTTTGCCCCACCGGCACATCGCTCCCCGGCTCGGCGCTGACATCGGTCAGATATCCGGCCGCCTGGGCCTCGACCTCCATCGAGGCCTTGTCGGTTTCCACCTCAAACAGCACATCGCCCTCGGCAACTTCGTCGCCCGGCTTCTTGTGCCACGCGAGCAGAAGGCCGGTATCTTGTGCCATCCCAAGTGCGGGCATGATCACGTCATGCGGCATGGAGCAGCTCCCCGCGGCAAATCTTGCGCGCATTGTCCGCAACGCCGGCTGCAGTGGGCACGGTCAAGTCTTCCAGCGCCGGCGAGAACGGCACCGGCACATCCATGGCCCCCATGCGGATGACCGGCGCATCCAGGTGATAGAAGGCCTTTTCACTGATCCGCGCGGCGATTTCCGCCGTCACGCCGTAGCTCTGGTGGCCTTCATCGATGACGATGGCCCGCGATGTCTTGCGCACCGAGTTCAGGATCGTTTCTTCATCCAGCGGAACGATGGTACGCGGGTCGATGATTTCAGCGCTGATCCCGTCCTTGGCCAGCGCATCAGCGGCTTCTTCGGCCACCTGCACCATCGAGGACGTCGCCACCAGCGTGATGTCGCGGCCTTCGCGCTTCACATTCGCCTGGCCAAAGGGGATCAGGTACTCCTCTTCCGGAACAAGAGCCTTATCCTGATACATCAGCTTGTCTTCGAAAATCACGACCGGGTTGTCGTCCCGGATCGCCGTCTTCAAAAGCCCTTTCGCCTCATAGGCCGAGGAGGGCATGGCGACTTTCAGCCCCGGAATATGGGCAACGATGGCCTGGAGCGACTGGCTGTGCTGGGCTGCGGATCGCCGGGTCGCGCCCATGTTGGTGCGCAGGACCAGCGGAACCTTCAGCTTTCCGCCGGACATGTAATGGGTCTTGGCCGCCTGATTGCAGAGCTGGTCCATGACGAGATAGATGAAGTCACCGAACATCAGGTCGACGATGGGCCGGGATCCAGTCATCGCCGCCCCGACGGCCATGCCCATGAAGCCCGGCTCCGAGATCGGCGTGTCGATCACCCGGTCCGTTCCAAACTCCTCGACCAGGCCGGACAACACTTTAAACGGCGTTCCCGCCTCGGCCACGTCCTCCCCGATTAGAAAGACCGTCGGGTCGCGGCGCATTTCTTCTGCGATCGCCTCGTTGACCGCCTTTGAAAAGGTTATTTCACGGGTCATCCTCGGGCTCCTCCCAGATAGTCAAGCGCGTGATCCACACCGGCAAACACGTGCAGGTCGACCTCGGATGTGTCCGGATAGGGCGCGTTGAGGGCATACTCGACCGCCGCTTCGGCCTCGGCCTTGATTTCGTTGTTGATGGTGACCAGCTCATCGGCGGACAGGATCTTCTCGTCTTCCAGCCATTTGCCGAAATTGGTGATCGGATCACGGACAGTCTTCCACTCCGCTTCCTCGTCCTTGGAGCGGTAGTAGTCGCGATTGATGTCACCGACATGGTGGCCGTGATAGCGGTAGGTCTTCAGCTCGATGAAAAACGGGCCTTCCCCCTTCCGGCAGCGCTCGACAAGCTGCGTCGTCAGGTCGTTGACGGCCAGAACATCCTGGCCATCGACCTCAAAAGCTTCGATACCGAAAGCTTCAGCGCGGGCGGTCAGGGACCCTGCAGCGATTTCCTCTGTCTTGGTATATTCGCTGTAGCCGTTGTTTTCGCAGGCATAAATGACCGGCAGTTTCCAGAGCGCGGCCATGTTCATGACCTCGTACCACAGACCCTGCGCGGTCGCGCCGTCGCCGAAGAAACACACGGTCACGAAATCCTGGCCAAGGTGTTTTGCGGACAGTGCCGCGCCGGTGGCGATGCCCATTGACCCGCCCACGATAGCGTTGGCACCCAGGTTCCCGTGGGACTGGTCGGCAATATGCATCGAGCCGCCCTTACCCCGGCAGTAGCCTTCCGCCTTGCCCAAAAGCTCGCAGAACATGGCCCTGAACTCGGCACCCTTGGCGACACAGTGGCCGTGTCCCCGGTGGGTCGAGGTAATGCGATCCTCGTCCGTCAGCGCCTCGCAGATGCCGACGGCGACGGCCTCCTGGCCGGAATACATGTGGGTCAGGCCAGGCATCTTGGCGGACAGATACAGCTGGTTCGCATTGTCCTCGAAGGCCCGGATCCGGACCATCTGCTTGTACATGCGAAGGTAGTCTTCAGTGTTGTGCGTGCGCGTGTCGGACACGGGCTTGTCTCCTCCCTGTGTGCCGCCCGCGATTACAGCGGACGGCGTGCCGCAGTTTCTTGCGGTTAGTAACGGTTGGCGATCGGCAGCTCCTCGGCCGGGAAGAGCGAGATCACCTCGCACCCGGTTTCGGTCACGACGACCTCCTCCTCGATCCGCGCTGCGGAATAGCCGTCGGCCGCCGGGCAATAGGTCTCCAGCGCAAAGACCATGCCGGTCTTGATCTCCATCGGATGCTCGAGCGATACCGCGCGGGAAATGATCGGCCGTTCGTGCAAGGCCAAGCCGAGCCCGTGACCGAATTGCAGACCAAAGGCTGCGTCCTCGTTCGGAAAGCCGAGGCTTTTGGCAGTGGGCCAGACTTCAGCCACCTTGTCGGTGGTCACGCCGGGCTTGATCATCGCGATGGACGCATCGATCCACTCCCGCGCCTTGACGTAAGCGTCGTTCTGCGCGGGCGTCGCGCGGCCCACGTTGAATGTGCGGTAGTAGCAGGTCCGGTAACCCTGATAGGACTGCAGAATGTCGAAGAAGCACTGATCACCCGGCCGGATCAGACGGTCGGTAAAGTTGTGCGGATGCGGATTGCAACGTTCGCCGGAGATGGCGTTGATTGCCTCGACGTCGTCCGAGCCCATTTCGTAGAGCAGCTTGTTTGACAGGGCGACGATGTCGTTCTCCCGCACGCCCGGCTTCAGCTCCTCGTAGATCATGTGGTAGACGCCATCGACCATGGATGCGGCCTGGGTCAGGAGCTGGATTTCGTCCCAGTTCTTGATCTCGCGTGCTGCCAGCATGATCTGCTGTCCGTCCACGACCTTGATGCCCTCTTCTTGCAGGGCATGGAACATGGCGGTCTCGGCGTAATCGACCCCCACCGGCATGTCGGCCATGCCCGCATCCTTGATCAGTTGGGCGATCATTTTGGCGTATTTGCGCATCAGGCCAAACTCAGGCGGAATGGTGCCACGCATGCCGACGACGCCGGCCAGACAGTGATCGGGCTCCAGCCAGTCGGAATAGCGCTGGTGATGGACCGCGGCCGACCCGAAATCCCAGACATAGGGACTGTCATCGCCGGTCAGCAGACAAAAGCGGCACATCTTGTCCCGTTCCCACTCGCCGATCTTGGTGGCCGAAACGTAGCGGATGTTGTTGACGTCAAACAGCAACAGCGAGCCCGCATTGGAGTTCTGCAAGGACTGCCGTGTCCGTGCCAGCCGGTAGCGGCGCAGGCGGTCATGGTCGACACGGCGCTCGAAGTCGACGGAGGTATGGCCCCAGGCAGGGAGGCGGTCACGCCATTCCCAATTGGGTTCCAGGTCTTGCGGCGTGAGCATGTTGGGCATCAGGGCGCGGGTCATAAAAGGCTCCTGTCGGGTGCGGACAGGCGCACCCGTTCTAAGGTGAAAATTGTCATCGGCGCGGGCTTACTTGGTCACCCAGCCGCCATCGATGGAGATCATCTGACCGGTCATGTAATCGCTGTCGTCACTGGCCAGGAACGACGCGGTTCCGGTGATGTCGTCGGGATAGGACACGCGCTTGATGACCAGATTGCTTTCCACGATGTCTTCGTAGGCCTGGCCTTCGCGCTCTTTGAAACCGATGTCGACTAGGTCCTTGTCCAGCTGTTCCCAGAGCGGGGTAACCACCACGCCGGGCGCGTAACCGTTCACGGTGATGTTGTGTTCCGCGAGGCCAAGTGCGCCGCATTCCGTCAGCGCGAGGCAGCCATATTTGGAGGTGCAGTAGACAGTGACATCCACGAGCGGCTTGCGGCTGGCGATACTTCCGACATTGATCAGCTTGTAGGGGTGATCCGGCATCGGACCCTGCACGATCATCTGGCGGGCTGTTTCCTGCATGCCCAACCACATCGCCTTGGTGTTGACGTTCATGATCATGTCCCAGTTGTCTTCATCAATGTCCATGAAGAACCGGGGCTTGTTGAGGCCGGCGTTGAACAGGCCCACATTAATCGATCCGAACGCGTCAACCGTTGCGGCCACGGCCGCTGCGTTGTCGGCCCGCTTGGTGACATCCATTTTCACCGCAATCGCCTTGCCGTTGCCCGCACCATTGATGGCGTCTGCCACCTCACCCGCGGTGGCTCCATCCAGATCACCCACGCAGACATTGGCGCCCTGGGCCGCGAAGGCCTTGGCGTTGGCCTCGCCCATACCGCGGGCGGCGCCGGTGATCAGGATGTTCTTTCCCTTCAAGCGATTGGGGTCCATGAATTCCTCCCGTTAAAGTTTTCCCGCGTCCCTCATGACCTGATCGGCGCGGTCTTGTGCTGCCCTTAAGGCTGTTTTTGGAGACTGAACGCCGCGCAGCATGTCATGGCATTCCTCTCCGCAGATTTGGATGATTTGATTGATTTCCGGGACTGGCGGCCGTGGCCAGAACTGAAGTTCGTCCCGCCATGACATGCCATCGACCGCTTCGAAGATCGGTGAAAGGCGCCGGACTTCCGGGTCGGCCCCGACCGAATAGCGTGGGTTCGTCCGGCTCCCATGTTCGACATAAAGCTTTTGGGCTTCCGGCGATGTGAAGACGATGAGTGCCTCGACCGCCGCGTCCAGCCGCTCCGGCGGAATATTTGCCGGAATACCGAGCAGATAGCCTCCAACGGGCGCTACCGGGTTAGCTTTGGGCCCGGCCGGATGCGGTAGGTAGCCGACATTGCCGAAGGCGGCACAGGATGGATTTTGTTCAAAGTAGGGGGCCAGGAGCGTGTAGCCATAAGCCATGGCGACCTTACCATTGGCAAACGGACGCACGCGTTCGTACCAGGACATCGACAGGATGTCCGGCGGCGAATACTGCAGCAGGGCCATGAGATATTCTGCCGCTTCCAGTCCGCGCGGCGTATCGATCATCGGCCGGTAATCGCCTTTTGACAGCTGCGACGCATCGAATCCGCCGGCCTGCTTGGGCAGATCAAGCACCGGCTGGCCAAAATCCGCACAAGTCATGATGAAGGTGTGGCCGAGGGCCGTGCCCCTGGCGGCATTCCAGGCGATGCCGTAGCGCCCTTGCGACGGCTGATGCAGTTCTTCGGCCGCTTTCAGCAGCTTTGCGATCGTATGCGGTGGCTCAAGACCCGCCTCCGCGAATAGGTCCTTGCGGTAAAACAGCAGTTCTGGGGTCGTTTGGGAGGGCACGCCATAGGACCGGTCGCCCCAATGTGCGCTTTGCCATCCGGCGGTATGAAAATCGCTCGGATTCAGCCGTTCGGTGTCCAGAATGTCGTCAAGCGGCAGCAAGTAGCCGTTTTCCGCAAACTCGCCGACCCAAGGCAGGTCGATGGCGATGAGGTCGTACCGGCTCGCCGGCCGCTGTGCGTTTTTCACGGCCTCTTCATGAAGACGGTCAATGGAAAAAGCCCGCTGCTGAATCGGACAGCCTATTACCTGCTCGAATTGGCGCTTTAATCCGTGCATCACCATGAAAGTCGGATCGCCATGCACCAGGACTTTAAGCCCACCGGTGAGTTTAAGTGGTTCTAGCAAGACTTGAGGTGGCTGAATCGTTTGCGCAGCCAAATAGGATCCGCCAAAATAATAGTCTTGGGTTTCTGAGCGGGGCTCTATTGAGCCGAAGCTTTGGCCTGCTAGCCGCCGGACCCGATTGCTGAACTGCGTCCAAGCCTCCAGCATCTCGGCACTCGGATGTAGGGAGAAGCTCTTTCCACTGGCGGTTCGGGGACGTTGCTCGATCAATCCTGAGACGATCATTTCTTTCATCCGCCGTGTTGCTGTCGCATAGGGAACGCCCGATGCGCCGATAAGCGATGTCGGTGTCACTGCCTTTGCTTCCAGATGGCGTTTGACGAGATAGGCGGACATTTTTACATATGGATTGGGCGCGGTGACCTCGAGCAAGCCGTCAAGTTCATCCTCGAAATTCTGCAAGAAACTTAGAACTTGCAGAATCTCAGTCTTAGCTTGGGGCGTAAGGGTTTGCCGCTCCGTAACCAGTTCTCCATGATGGTGGTTCATCGGATTGCTCCAGGATTTTGCGGATCCAGAACCACGGCCAGATTTCTCCAAATCGGATATTTTTTGGATCGACATTGATCTTCCCCATAAGCTTCTGTGAGAGCCCAACCTGGCAAAATGAGAGAAATATCCAGATTGAATATTTTTATGTTCATATTGGATAATTTTTGGGGCGCGACGCAAGGGAAGGCCGGGCACCGTTAGTTAAATGCCACCGCCACACCAGCGGCGCGGCTCTGGAGGAGAGCTGCACCGGCATAAAAATATCACACTCAAGGGAGGAATAACGGGTATGACACAATCTCTTCGCGCCCTACTGATCGCGTCAACAGCCGCTGCGGGTATGGCGTTTGCCGGAGCCGCATCAGCCGAAACGATGAAGATCGGCATCACGCAGAACAACGTCGGTGTCGACAGCTACCAGACCACTTATGAAAAAGCGTTCATCGAGGCCGCCGATGCGAATGCAGACGTTGAAACCGTCGTCCTGGACGCCGGCGGCGACGTCGCGCGTCAAATAGCGCAGATGGAAGACCTTATTCAGCAAGAGGTGGATGCCATCATCATCTGGCCGACCAACGGCGAGGCTGTCATCCCTGCCGTTCGAAAGGCGCATAAGGCCGGGATCCCGGTCATTGTAACCAACTCAAACATCGCCGAGCAGGGTTTTGATTTCGTCAAGTCGTTCTCCGGCCCGGACAACATCACCCAGGGCAAGCGCTCCGCCGAGATCATGTGCGATAAATTCAAGGAAATGGGCATCGAGAACGAAGCTCAGGTCGTGCACATTACGGGTCAGCCGGGCTATACGACTGCCATCGAGCGCGCCAAGGGCTTTGACGACCGCTTGCCGGAAGTCTGCCCGAATGTGACCCAGATCGACAAGCAGCCTGGCGACTGGAACCGCGAGAAGTCGCAAAAAGTGATGGAAGCCTTTCTCGTCAAGTACGACGACATCGATGGTGTCTACGCCGGCGATGACAATATGGGCGTTGGCGCGCTTAACGCTGCCAAGGCGGCCGGCCGTGAAGGCATCATCTTTGTCGGCGCAACCAATTTCGCGGTTGGCTATGAGGCCATGGAGCGCGGTGAGTACTGGGGGTCGATCTATCAGTCCCCCGTTGACGACGCCAAGGCTGCGCTCAAAACAGCCGTTGCGGTCCTCAATGGCGAAGAAGTCCCATTCCTGAACTACTTCGACACACCGAAGATCACTCAGGACAATATGGCTGAGTTCGACAAGCCGGTCTTCTAAGACCCGGACACCTCTCACAGGGCGCGGTAACACCGCGCCCTGTATTCAATAAAAACAAAACACTTTCTCTGGGAGGAGATCATGGGCCGCTTGTCCGGGCGTTCTTGCATCGTGACCGGTGCTGCGCGGGGTATTGGCCGCGCAATCGGCGAGGCATTGGTCAGAGAAGGCGCCGATGTTTGTTTCGCCGATATAAACGGAGACCAGGCCGAACGCGCTGCATCCGAGAGCCGCAATCTCAGCAACGCCAACGGCGCCAAGGTCACATGGGCGAAAGTCGACGTGACCAACCGTCGGCAGGTCCGGGACATGATTGAAAAAGCAGTTTCCATCTTTGGCAAGCTGGACGTCAAGTTCAACAATGCCGGCGTCAACAAGCCTATGAACTTTCTGGATGTGACCGAGGACAACTGGAATTTCATTATGGGTGTCAACGGCCTAGGCTGCATGATCGGTATGCAAGAGGCTGCCAAACAAATGATTGCGCAAGGCACCGGCGGTAAGATCGTCAATACGGCCTCAATCGCCAGCCGCCAGGGTTTTGGCAACGTTGCGCCCTACTGCGCTTCGAAATGGGCGGTAGTTTCCCTAACCCAGTCCGGCGCGCGCGATCTGGCTCCGCACAACATTACCGTGACCGGATTTGCACCCGGCGTTGTTGCCACCGAAATGTGGGAGCAGGTCGACCAAGATCTTATGGAAATTGGCGCCTCCGACCGGCCCGGACAGGCCATGGAAGAGTTTTCAGCCGAAATCCTCAAGGGCCGTGTGGCAAAACCTGAAGACATCACCGGGACAACCAATTTTCTTGCTTCAAAAGACAGCGACTACATGACCGGGCAGATTGTTATGATCGACGGTGGTATGACACTGGTTTGAGATAAAACAACAGGTTAGGGAGGATCTGTTGGCGGATGTAACCGACAAAACAGAGGTCCGCAGCAGCGGACACAGGGAGAGCGGAATGACTTCCTTCAACCTTGCAGGCGCCGGGCGTTTGCTGGCGCGGCAAGGTATCCTCGTGGCGTTTGCTGTTTTTATGATTGGGTTCACCCTCGCCAACGAGCGGTTTCTGGACCCTGAAAACATCATGGGCGTTGTCCGGTCATCGGCGATTTTGGGTGTTATGGCGCTCGGCGTTACCTTCGTGGTAATCAGTGGAAACCTGGATCTTTCGGTTGGCTCCATGATGTCGTTTGCTACCATCGTGGTTCTGGATCTTCACGACAAAATTGGTCCAGCTATGGCGATCCCGGGCATGTATGCGATGGTGCTGTGCCTCGGGGCGTTTATCGGCTTTCTCGTCGGTTACCTCAAACTCAATTCGCTGATCGTCACGCTTGGCATGTTGTCGGCGATCCATGGCCTGACGCTGACCTATTCGGGCGGCAAGAACATGGACATTGCCGACAAGGAAGGCACCTGGTTCAGCGTCTTTGGCCAATCGGATGTTCTCGGCATTCCCGTGCCGATCCTGCTGTTCGCCTTCCTTGCCTCTGTGCTTGGCATTTTGCTCGCCAAGACACCGTTCGGCCGCAAGGTCTATGCGGTTGGCGGCAACGGCACGGCCGCGACCTTTTCCGGCATCCGGCGGGCGCGTGTGGTTTTCACCTGTTACCTGCTATCGGCCTTTTGCGTTGCCACCGCCGGCCTGTTGCAAGCCAGCCGGTCGCTCGGCAGTCAGAACACGGTCGGCCAGGGGCTCGAGCTTGAGGTGCTGGCTGCGGTCATCCTCGGCGGTGCCTCGCTCCTTGGCGGGTCGGGCACGATCTTCAAGACCGTGATTGGCGTGCTGATCCTTGGCTTTATCCAGAACGGACTTTTGCTGGTGGGCTTGCAGTTCTACGCCCAATACGTCGTCACTTGGGTCATCATCATTCTTGCGGTTTGGCTGGATATCGCAGCCAAGCGCGGCAAGCTCTGGTCGCCGATCGCGTGAGGGAGAGAACAATGGAACCGGGAACTCTCAGCACCTTTTTGAAACGCGGCGCGATCTGGGGCTTCATCGTCCTGCAGCTGGTGTTTTTTTCCGTCGCGGGCAAATACCTGTCACTCAGCGACACGGCTTTCATGGATCTCGACAACATGCTGCTGCTTTTGAAGCAGTCTGCGCCCATCGGGATCATTGCCGTCGGCATGACAGTGATCATGATCAACGGCAACATCGACCTGAGTGTCGGCGCGATCTTTGCATTGGCAGCTGTTGTCATGCTGGACAGCATGACCTGGCCGATTTTTGCCGGCCTTGGCGATTGGGTCATTCCCGTTGCCTGGGGAATGGCTCTGCTGACCGGTGTGGCCTTGGGGGCGATCAACGGACTGATTGTCTGGAAGACCGGGGTGGACGCTTTCATCGTCACGCTCGGCGCCATGCTTGGCTACCGCGGCCTGGTGTTCATGTATAATGGCGAACAGCCGACATCCCATCTCAACTGGACGCTAGTCGACTTTGCTGAAGCGCAGTTTTTGGGCCTTCCAACGGCAGCCTGGTTCTTGCTCGGCACGGTTGCTGTCGTGTGGTTTATCATGAATCGCACAGTGCATGGCCGGAACGCCTATGCCATCGGTGACAACCGGGAGGCGGCGGTGAATGCCGGGATCCGCGTTGGCCCGCACTTCCTGATCAATTTCATGCTGATCGGTTTTCTGGCTGCGTTGTCTGCCGTGGTCTTCTACTCCGAATCGGGATCCGTGAACCCGAATGACGGCCAGCTTTACGAGCTGTGGGCGATCACAGCCGTTGTGCTCGGCGGCACCAAGCTGACCGGCGGGTCCGGCTCGATCATTTCCACGCTCGGCGGGGTGATTGCGATCCAGCTTTTGCGCAAGGGTCTTGGCCATATCGGCGCCGACACCGAGACCGTAAACCTGGTCATCGGCCTGATCCTGATCGCGGTTCTGTTCCTTGACCGCCAACTCAACCTCAAAGGTAAGCAGGAGCTGCGGGTATGAGCCAGTCGCCACCGGCCTTGCGGCTTGAAAACATCGTTAAAACCTTTCCGGGCGTGCGCGCTCTCGACGGCGTCTCACTGGAGGTCCTGCCGGGCGAAGTTCATGCCCTGATGGGCGAGAATGGCGCTGGAAAATCGACCTTGATGAAGGTCCTGGGCGGTTTGCACCAGCCGGACGAAGGCAAGATCATCGTCAGCGAGCAACCGGTCCGCATGGCCTCGCCGCTCGACGCCAAGTCCAAGGGCATCGTGTTCATTCACCAAGAACTGAGCCTTGCCTCCGAATTGACCGTTGCCGAGAATATCTATCTGGGCGAACTGCCGAAAAAACGATTTGGCCTGGTCGACTGGCAAAAACTCTACGCCCAGACCGATGAGATCCTGAGCAAGCTGAAGGTCGGTTTCAACGCCAAAACGCGTGTCGGTGACTTGTCCATCGCGAACCAGCAGATGGTTGAGATTGCCCGGGCGCTGACCGTCGATGCTAAGGCAGTGATCTTCGATGAGCCGACAGCTTCGCTGACCGATGCGGAAAAGGTTGTGCTGTTCGATGTGATTGCGGATCTGAAGGACCATGGTGTCGGCATCATCTACATTTCCCACCGCATGGAAGAGATCTTCAAGATCACCGACCGGATCAGCGTGCTGCGTGATGGCTCCTACCGGGGCACCCTGGTGACGGCGGAGACCAATGAGGACGAAATCACGCAGCTGATGATCGGGCGCAGCCTCGATTTGAGCCGGAATGTCAATCACAACGAACTTGGCGACACCGCCCTTGAGGTCAAAGGCCTCTCCTGCGGCAAACTCTACCGGGACATCAGTTTTGAGGTCAGGCGCGGTGAGGTTGTTGGGTTTTATGGCCTTGTTGGGGCCGGACGCACTGAGATTGCCGAGACCCTGTTCGGTTTGCGCGAACCAAGCGCCGGAAAGATCCTTCTGGATGGCCAGGAAACCCGGATCCATTCCCCGGCCGATGCGATCTCCAAGGGCATTTCCCTGGTGCCGGAAGACCGCAAGGGCCAGGGTCTCGTGCTTGGCATGAACTGCCGGGACAACATGACCTTGCCGCAGGTGGACGATCTGAAGGCCGGACCTTTTGTTGCCGAGGGCGCGGAAGTGGCGATTTTCGACCAGTACCGGGACCGGCTGGACATCCGCACGCCCGGCTGGAAGCAGACAGTCGGCAACCTGTCCGGTGGCAACCAGCAGAAGATCGTCATCGGCAAATGGTTGTCCATGCATCCGAATGTGCTGATCGTGGACGAGCCCACCCGCGGCATCGATGTCGGCAGCAAGTCCGAGATCCACAATCTGATCCGCGAGCTTGCGGGACACGGCTATGCAGTAATCGTGATCAGCTCCGAAATGCCAGAGGTCTTGCATGTCAGCGACCGGATCGTTGCCATGTATTCCGGCGAGATCATCCGCACCTTCACCTCGGACGAGGTCACCGAAGACAACCTGATCCAGGCCATCTCCGGCATCACTCCCGACAAGGCTGCTTGATGAAGATCGGGTTTGCGGGGCTGGGCCGGATGGGCGCGCGCATGGCGGCTAATCTAGTCGTGGCCGGACACGAAATGCGTGTCTGGAACCGAACGGCCTCCAAGGCCGACGTTTTTGCGCGGGATCATGGGGCGAAACGTGCCGCTTCACCCCGCGATCTCGCCGAAAAGTGCGACGTGGTTATCTCCATGCTCGCCGACGACAGCGCAGTGGAGGACGTTTATTTCGATCCGGACAGCGGCCTTTTGCTGGCCACCGCCGGGTCCACGGTTCTGGTGGAGATGGGGACGGTCTCCGTGCCGACGGCAAACCGCTTGTTTAAGGCCGCTTCCGGATGTGGCAAGCGCTTCGTGGACGCACCTGTGTCTGGTGCCACAAAGGCTGCCGAGGATGCACAACTTCTGATCATGGCGGGATCAGGAGCGGCGTATGCGCCAGAATTGGAATCGGTGTTCGCTACGCTTGGTAAACGCACGATCTGGCTTGGCGGACCGGGTAAAGGGGCTGCCATGAAGCTCGGCGTGAACATGCTGATCCATGGGCTTAACCAGACCCTGTCCGAAGCCCTGGCGCTCATGACATCCGCCGGGATTGCGTCGGAAACCGCCTACGAGGTCATTGAAAACTCCGCCGCCGCCGCCCCGGTCATTCACTACCGCAAGGGGCTCTATCTGGATGAGGCGGCCCATGACGTGACTTTCACTGTTGCGCTCGCCCGGAAGGATGTCGGCCTGGCTCTCGATCTCGCCCGATCCTTGGGCGTCGCCATGCCCCAGGCCGACTTGAACCGATCCGTTCTGTTAGCGGCAGGCGAGGCCGGATACGACGCCCGGGACATGGCCTCCATTTATGGATTCGTCAAAAGGGAATTGTCATGAAAGCGGCACTGTTCGTCGGCGGCTGGGAAGGCCATGCACCGACCCATTTCAGCGACTGGTATCAGGATTTGCTCCAGAAAAACGGCTTTGCCGTTGACGTCTACGACACGATGGAACCGCTGGAACGGCCTGAAGACCTTCAAGATCTCGATTTGATCACGCCGATCTGGTCGTCCGCCCGTTCGGGCCACAAGGAAGAATTCGGCAACATGACCAAGCCCCAGGAAGACGGGCTTTTAAAACTCATCGGCGATGGATGCGGTATCGCCGGCTGGCACGGCCATATGGGCGATGCGTTCCGGGACCGGCCGACCTATCACTTTCTGACCGGCGGCCAGTTCGTGGCGCACCCCCCTGGCTGGCCGGACAACTTGCAGCCGAAGGAAGACTACATCGATTATGATGTCACGATCTGCCGTCCCGACGATCCGATCGTGAAGGGCATCAAGAGTTTCCGGCTAACCTCCGAACAGTATTACATGCTCGTCGATCCCTCCAACGAGGTCCTGGCGACCACGACGTTCTCCGGGGAGCACCTGTGGTGGATCGAAGGCACGGTGATCCCGGTAGTCTGGAAACGCCGCTGGGACAAGGGCCGGGTGTTTTACTGCTCCATCGGCCACGAGCTGGACGACTTGAAAGTGCCGCAGGTCACCGAAATCATTCGCCGCGGTTCAATTTGGGCGGCGGAGGGAAAACAACAGTCCGGTTACGAAAACACTGGGTGTATTTGAACCCTGTAACCGTGAACAAGTCTGTAGTGCACAAAGACCGTAATCGGCCCCCTTAAGACGCAGCAAGTTTAACTGCCCCTGCCGCACTAAAGGGCAAAACGACCTGACCCTGACAATGATCCTGACATATCGCCAGCCACCGCGTGCTCGAGTTTCCCGCGGTGGCGAATGACCCCGTGGTCCTCACGATGCCTCGAAAGGACCCGCGCCACTAGATACGACCTAACGCTTCTTTCATCTCGCCTAGAATAAACGCTAAGCCACCACCAGGTTGGTCAATCTCTGCGTCTGTGACCTTGTCCATCCGGTCCGCCGTCAGCCATTCTACAATTGCCACCTTTTGTGGTTCCCGCTGCTTCATGATGTCTCCTTCCCAGCGTTGTTGCGCCTTATCTCTGGAAACTTCAGAACGCGTGAGAGACTGTCTTCCTTGAGGTGGTATTGATATGAACTGC
This sequence comes from Roseibium sp. R5, assembly GCF_055755305.1. NCBI lineage: Bacteria > Pseudomonadati > Pseudomonadota > Alphaproteobacteria > Hyphomicrobiales > Stappiaceae > Roseibium > Roseibium sp. R5. The sequence goes on along the minus strand of NZ_CM146910.1, from coordinate 355,499 downwards.
TTGGTTTCCTTTTGTTTCTTTTTCAAAAGCCCCTTGGGGTCTTTCGTCCTGCTCAGGTCGGGATTGCTTGTCCCAGGCTTATCAACACGGCAGTGTTCGATGGGTTTCTTGGAAGGGTTCTTTCGATGGGTTTGGGTCTCATTTCTGAGACGCCCAAGGTCGCAAGACTGAGACTTTGGAGGTCTCAAATCTGAGACCATTTTCAGATTGTGCTCAGGCCCTTCTCCAGACTTCATTCCAGCGTCCCAATCGTCAACAAAAGCTCTAAACACTGGCCAATTGGGCGAGTAAGCTGTTCGGTGAGATTTGCCGCCATGGCTTTTCTTTTCGATCAAACCCAACTCGTCGAGCTCGTTTGTCGCCCTGATCACAGCTGCGCGGCTGATTTTCAGAAGCTTCATGAGCCTCCCAATGCTGGGGTCACACTGACCGGTCCGCTTGTTGAAATGATCGATGATTGCCGCGGCGACCCGACGTGTTGCAGCCGAAAGGTCGGGCACAAGCCCCAAAGCCTTGTGCGCGAAAAGAATGTCATTCTGCTGTAGAAGAGGCATCTAAACCTCGCAGAATTTTTGGGGGAAACAGTTTGCAAACGCTGAACTAACGTATTGATATCGTTTGAGCGCAAACGAAGCCGTTTTGCAAAAATCTCCAGTCAGTTCAACAAACTGGTCCTGCCTAGCTCTCTATCGACCGGTCGATGCCGTGGCGGCGCATGCGTTCCCAAAGGGTTGTGCGTGAGATATCCAAAAGCTTGGCGGCGTCCTGTAACCGGCCATCGGTTTCATCCAGGGCCCGCAAAATGTGGGTGCGCTCTGCCTGATCCCGAACTTCAGCCAAAGAGGGGAACCCAATAGAACTGTGTGGCAGGCCAGACTTTGGGTCGCCGGATGTCTGGGCTGCAGGCTGGAGGATGTGCGCGGTGTTTTCCGGAAACAAATCGATTGGCGTCAGCTCAGCGCCGCCCGCCAGTGCAACGGCGCGTTCCACACGATTCCGGAGTTCGCGAACGTTCCCGGGCCAATCATGCTGCTCAGCCGCTGACACGGCGGCAGCTGTGGCCGTTTTGGGAGCAATTCCCATGCGCTGCGCAGCGTTTGCGGCAAAGGCTGTGAGGAGCGGCGCCACTTCTTCCAGACGCTCGCGCAAAGGCGGAATGCGGATCGTCACAACGTTGATGCGAAACAGGAGATCCTCTCGGAACACGCCGTCTCTGACCGCCTCCTCCAGATCACGGTTCGTTGCGCACACCAGCCGGCCTTTGAAGGCAAGATCCTGTGTTGCGCCCAGCCGCCTGAACTGCCGCTCCTGCAACACGCGCAAAAGCTTCAATTGAAGTTCCGGTCCGGTGTCACCGATTTCGTCAAGAAGAAGCGTCCCTTCGCCAACACTTTCCAAAACGCCGATCCGCCTGTCATGTGCGCTTGTGAAGGCGCCTTTCTCGTGCCCGAAGAGCGTCGAATCTGCCAGCTCGGGTGAGAGTTGCCCGCAGTTCACAGCTTCGAAGGGGCGCGATTGTGCCGCGTTCTTGGCGTGCAGATACCGTGCTGCGATTTCCTTGCCGGTGCCGGTTTCTCCAATCAGCAAAACGGGTAAATCAATCCCCGCCAGGCGATCCAGCATGGATCGCACGCCGCGCATGGAAGCCGAAAGTCCAAAGGTTGAAAACGGGTCATCCAGTTGCGGGGTAAGCGGGCGAAGCAGAAGCTCCTGAATGCGGCTGACAAGCTCATCCAAGTTGAAGGGTTTGGCAAGGTAATCCCTGGCGCCATCGCGAACGAGTTCCACGGCCTGATCGACAGAGCCATAGGCCGTCATATAGACAATCGGCACCGCGCCGTGCTGGCTGAGCACCTCCTGCAGCAAATCAGCACCGGACCCGTCCGGCAACCGAATGTCCGACAAAACAAAGCTCGGAACCCGTTTGCCAAGAAACTCGCGGGCGGCTGCCAGTGTGGTGGCATGAACGACAGAAAACCCTTCCAGCACCAGCCGTTGTTGCAAGGAGGGGCCAAGGACCGGATCGTCTTCCACCAGCAAAATCAGCTCAGACATTTTCCGCCTCGTCGGTGCGTTTTGGAATGGTGATGGTGATTACCGTGCCGCTTTGCGGGCGTGTTGAAATCGCCAGCCGGCCATTCACATCATCAATCAGTTGATGAACCAGCCATAGCCCAAGGCGCCGCGTTTGTGGCTTCTCCGGAGTGGTTCCGCCGGTCAGGACATTCAGGGCTTCTCCAGGAAGACCAGGGCCGCTGTCGGAGACCTTGATGGTGAGTTGCTCTTCGATCAGCCTGGACTCAAAGGCAACGGAACTGCCAACCGGAGTGGCGTCTATGGCATTCAAGAGCAAGTTGAGCACGATCTGACGCACGGCTTCCGCGCTGGCAGGGTAGGTTTCCGCGAGCTCCGATTTAAAACTCAAGTCCACCTGTTTGGCGCGCACTTTCGGGTTGATCAATGTCCGCAAGTCATTGAGATCGTCGGGCTTGAGATCTCTGTTGCCTTCCGGTGGCCTGTAGGTCGACAACATACTGGCCGCCACATGATCAATGCTTTGCAGGCCCCGGTCAATCAGGTCAATCGTCTGTTCCCGCACAGCTTTGTCATCTCCGAAGCGGCGCAATGTCGATGTGGCCGCGCTCATTCCGGCAAGTGGATTGCGCACCTCATGCGCGAGCCCTGCTGCAAGGCGCGCCAGCGTTGCCTCCCGCGCATGTTTGTTTTCAGTTTTTGCGATCGCGTCAGCTCGTGCCTGAAGCTCGGCCCGGGTTCTCAGTGCATTTTGCAGACGGCCGATTTCCGTGTTCGCGGACACTGGATCAATCTCAGTATTTGCATCGTAAGAATCGTCGTCGAGAGCCTTGGTGAGGTCATCAATGGGGCGCAGGCTGTATTGCGCGATAAAAAACGTCAGGATCGCCGCGAGGACAGAAAACGCGACATCCACGGCAAGAGCGACACGGCGCCGTTCTTCTTGCTCGGCGCGTTGCCATTCGAGATCAAAGGCCGCACCAAGCAAGATCGTTGAGCCATCGCCTCCGGGAAAAGACTGTACGATCAGTTGTTTGCTTGTCTCATCGACAATTTGGATTGCGGCTTCGTTTGGCGGCAGACTGCGATTGGCGTTGAGCCAGTCTTCAAGTGCAAGCTCGGTTGTTCGCGGTTTGGCGCCATTTGCGGGATCCTCCGGGTAAGAGGACGTGATTAAAATGGAGCCGTCCGCCAGGCAACAGACGGCAACAGCTTCGTTGCGCAAAGAGGGTTTGAACCGGGCAGAGGCCGACAGCAAGCCTTCAATTTCCGATAACGGACCACCGGTGACAATCACTGGTGTGATCAACCCGGCCAAGGTGTCGAGAAATGCCCCGCCAACTTCGATGCGGAGCTGGGCTTCCCGGCGTTCCAGCTCTTGCAAACCAAAAATGGTCAGAACAACCGCAAACAGCATAACCACCGAAGCCATGGCCACCGGCAGCCGCCACACCAACGGCCAGGATCTCAGTTTTTTTGCACCCGGTCCGGCTGTGCCGGTTTTCTTTTGATTTTCCGAAGGTGCGTCAGATGGCATATGGGGTCCAGCTAAAGAACAGGGATGGCGCTGCCGCCATCCCCTTGATGTTTTTCAAGAACGTTGAGCATCCTAATGCCAAGGACCGCCTTGGGCTAGGTCCAAACCAGAACGTCTCCCCGCCAATTTGGCGAGATCTTGTCCTGCCAGAAGGTTCCGTACCAACGGGTCCGCAAAGGTCTTGGAAGGTCCGGAAGGATCACCGCGACAGCATCAGAGACCATTTGTTCCGGCAACAAGGCATCATCCGGTGCGGTCAGTTCCGGGTCTGCGAAGACAACCGGTGTGTTGGCATCGGCAGCACGTTGCTCAATTTCCGCCCGGCTGGCGGCATCAACGTACCCGAAAACCCGGAGTTCTGTGGCCGTCCAAAGCCGTTCTACGAGCGCCAGATCAAGTGCACGCCAGACATCATAAGACCCATCGAACAACACGGTGACGGGACCGGCTCTGGGGACATCGACCGCGTAAAGCGTCGGCCCAGGGTGCATGCTGGCAACACGCAGCAATCCGTCAGGTTGCTTGGTGGCATGGGGGGTTGCAACGCCGACACCATGATCCGCCCATCCGTCCGTTGGCAGAACCAAAAACTCACGCACGTCGCCGACACCGGCCATTGATGCAGCCGCATCACCTTCCTCGTAGACGAGCTCCACTGAAACGCCGAGATCGTCTGAGAGCGAGCGCAGATCAGGCAGCCAATGACCGACCTTGTCGCGGATCAGCCGCATCGTCTCGGTGCTGTTGTCTGTTGCATCCACATATCCAGTGTCGACAGCGACAACAGCGATGAGCGGAAGGTCAGTGCGTGCCGCAAATTCTGCCGCGCGGCGCGCGAGTTTCGGCGCGGCATCGCCAACTGCTGCAAAGCGGACGCGTTCAGGCGCAACCACATCCTTGAGGGATACGAAACCCGATTTTTCAGCATCGCAGAGCACAGGATCCGCAGACACCGGCACTTCTGTTGCGATGTCTGCCTCAGCCGCCATCCCTTGAAGATCCAAGCGTTCAGCCTGCTTTTCAATCGGCTGCTCTGGCCTTTTCAAAACGTCACGCAAGGCATTGTCCGCATCTCCGATCCCGGCCAGCTCAGCGCCGGACAGGTATGCCGCCCGTGCCAGCAAATGACTTGCGACGGGAATCGTCAGGATCAGGAACAACAGGGTCATGCCGCCCATCATCGTTGAATCCAAGCTGGATTTGCTGAGCATGGTCCCGATCAGGACCAAACCAGCACCCAGCGTGCCTGCTTTCGTTGCGGCGTGCATCCGCTGGAAAGGATCGTCAAAGCGCAGCAATCCGATCGTTGCGATCAGCAAGAAGCCAACGCCAACGAATTTCACCAAAAGGGCAATAAGATCAACCATCACGATGCCTCCTGCTGCGGGGCTTTGCTGGCTTTTTGTTTGCCTTTGTCCCGGAAGCGGTCATCGGTGACAGCGACCTTGCGTTCCAGGAAAGCTGCAAATGCTGCCGTTGCGACAAAAGCGATCAGGGCCAGCGCAAATGCCACATCGAGGAATTCGGACCGGCCGGTTGTCAGCGCGGTCAAGGCACAGGCGGCCACGGCCAGACCCGTCAGCATATCAATGGCGACAAACCGGTCCGCATAGCTCGGGCCCTTCATCAGGCGCAGGGCTGTGAGCGCGAAAGCGCCGATGATCAACAGCACAAGAACCGTGTTGAGGGTCTCAGAAATACCCAGAATGCTTTCAGTGTTCATGCGACGGCTCCTTTCTTGGTTATAGTTTCGCTGGGAGCCGGTCCCTCGACAGCCCGAACGCGGGTTTCAAACGTGTCTTTGATGGAACGGATCACGTCCTCGTCGCTTTCCCGGTCCAAGACATGGACATAGAGCGTCTTGCGATCATCTGAGATGTGCAGCGAGGTGGTTCCCGGCGTCAGGCTCACGATGTTTGCAAGGGTGGTGATCCCCATGTCTGTCCGCAGGTCGAGCGGGACCGCAACAATGGCCGGCTTCAATTTCTGCTTGTTGGACAAGACGGCGACCGTCACGTCCACTGAGGCTTTTACCAGCTCGATGATAAAGACGCCGCACAGAAGGCCGAAGGCGCCCAAACGCTTTAGAAGGCTAATCACTGGTCGATCCTTTCAAGAGCAGCTTCACCAACCTGGGTCTCTTCACCGAAGAAGGCGGCGATGTAGACATCCGGTTGCGTGAGTGTGATGGAGGCTTTCTCCGCGAACTGAACGAACGGTTCGGCGTAAAAGCCAATTGTGAGCGTAATCGCACCCAGAACGGCGATTGGAGCGACCATCAGGACAGGGACCGGACGCGTTTGAGAACGCTCGATGCCCGGTGCTTTCCAGAACGCTTCCATCCAGATCTTTGTCATTGAGTAGAGCGTCAACAGACCGGTAAACAGGGCAACGGCTGCTAGCCACGCCATGTCGCCTTTAAACGAGGCGTCAACGACGAGGAACTTGGCCCAGAAACCCGACAGCGGCGGCAACCCTGCCAGCGACAGGGCGGGAATTAAAAAGAGCACCGCCAGCCACGGGTGGCTTTTCAGGAGGCCGCCAGATTTCTTCAGGTCGTCCGTCCCGCTCGCCTGACGAATGGCACCGGCCAGCAGGAACAAATTGGCTTTTACGATGATGTGGTGAACGATGTAGAACACCGCACCTGCGATGGCCAAAGGTGTGGCGATCGCAAGGCCCATCAGGATATAGCCGATCTGCGAGATGATGTGGAACGACAGGATCCGGCGGATGTTCCACTGGACTGCGGCTCCGAACACCCCGGTCACCATGGTGAGCGCTGCAACAACGGCGACGATTTCGCGGATCCCGGATTCCTCCACCGTGAAAAGCAGCGTGAACACGCGGAATGCCGCGTAGACGCCGACCTTGGTCAGGAGACCTGCAAAGATCGCGGAAATTGTGAACGGTGCCGTGTGGTAGCTGGCCGGAAGCCAGAAGAACAGCGGAAACACGCCAGCCTTGATGCCAAAGGCACACAAGAACAGGATCGCTGCTCCAACGAGGCCGGGTGTCGGCTCAAGCGTTGGCAGGACCCGCGCAAGGTCTGCGAATGCCAACGTGCCGGCGGCCCCATAGAGCAAGCCGATGGCCATTAGGAACAAGACCGTGCCGAGAAGGTTCAGCAGCGCGTATTTAATCGCGCCGTCGATCTGCGCTTTCGTGCGGCCAATCACCAGCAGGCCGAGTGACGTAATGAGCATCACCTCGAACCAGACATAGAGATTGAACAGGTCTCCGGTCAGGAACGCCCCGTTCACCCCGGCGACCATGCCGAAGAAGAGCGGGTAGAAACCTGCACGCATGTGGATCTGGCGCATATCCCGAAGGCTGAAGATGCCAACGCAGAATGCGAGAACACCCGTGATCATGACCAGAGCCGCTGCGAAGCGGTCTGCCACAAAGGAGATGCCAAATGGCACGGCCCACGAGCCGAATTCAACGGCAAGGATGTCGTAGCGGAGCACGGCCATCGTGAGCAGGACCGAGCAGACCACGATAACGCCAAGGCCGGCAATCGCGACAACGCGCTGGGCCTGAATATTGCGCCAGAGGATTGCTGTGATCGCTGCAAGTGTCAGCGGAACCAGCACCGGAAAGGCGAGAACAAGCAGATTGTAAGATGTTTCTGTCATTTAACTCAGCCTTGTTTTGGTGCTGATTTTGCCGTGAACGGCGATCCGAGATCTTCTGCGTCATGCATCTGGCTCGTATCCATGGTGCCCAGCGACTTGTAGCCTTTCACAGCAAGCGCAACGGCATAGGCGGTAAGAGCAAAGCCGATCACGATCGCCGTCAGTACCAGGGCTTGCGGCAGCGGATTGGCGGCATAACTGCCCAACACTTCCGCATCTTGCCGGATGATCGGCGGCGTGACCGAGCCAAGCCGGCCGGACAGGAAGATCAACAGGTTGGCCGAGGCAGCGAGCAGGGCGACGCCCAAAATGATCCGCACGATGTTCTGTGCAAGGATCATGTAGATCCCAGCTCCTGCAACGATGGCGATGGTAGCCGCATAAACGTAGATCATGCCGACGCTCCTTGAGTTGAGATGTTGGATTTCGTGACATCGTCAGCGGCAGTGGTGGCGTCATCGCCGCCACTGTTTTGCTGTTGAACCCGAATGAGGAAGGCGAGAACGCCGCCGATCACTGTCAGGTAGACACCAATGTCGAAAAGATAGGTGGTGCCAAGTTTCAACGAGGTCACGCCGAGGTTCAGGTTGACCCATTGGTGCGTGAGGAACGACTCGTTAATGATCGCGCCCGGGACGCCGGACAAGATGGCCAGGGTCAGACCGATACCCATCCAGGCGACTGGATGCAGGAGCAGTCTCCGGCGTGCGAAGTCGACGCCCAAGGCCAGTGCGAGCACTGCAAACCCTGCTGAGGCAATCAAGCCACCGATGAACCCGCCGCCCGGCTCGTTATGACCGCGGAACAGAACCCACACCGACACGATCAGCATCAGGAAGAAGAACATCCGTGCCGTCGTTTCGAAGATCAAAGACGGCACGGCGCGGTTTGTTGCAACGCCAGCTTTTGCGGTCTTCGATGGTGGATTGCCGCCGGTCAGGACCGCCCATGCTGCGATGGCCGCGAATGCGACAACAGCAATCTCTCCAAGCGTATCCAGAGCCCGGAAGTCGACAAGGATCACGTTGACCACGTTGCGGCCAAACGCTTCAGACAGGCTGGTGACGGCGTAATATTCTGTGACCGTCGGATTGAACGGCTTGGCCGCAATTGACAGGAGCACGACAAACAACGCACCGGCAAAGACGGTCGACAACAGCGCGTCCCCTGTCCGCAGGTCAAACTTGGAATAGCTGCGCAGGCCATCGGCAATCGCTGGCATCTTCACCAGGACCGCAGAGACGATGACGACCAGAAGTGTCTCGACAAGGAACTGTGTCAGAGCCAGGTCAGGTGCGCCGTTCTTCAAGAAGACCAATGCAATGCCATAGCCCGAAAGCCCCACGCCGACGAGTGAGACGACCATCGAACGGGAGATCGCCGCAACGATGCCCCCAAGTGCGATGAGCGTACAAACAATCAAGAGGTACGGCCGGATTTCGTCCGCAGCGAGTGGCGGCAATGTGAGGCCGGCGGCGCCGGCAAAGGTTTCACCGGCGAGCACTGCGTAGGCCAAAGCACCCGTCACCACGGCAATGGTCACAGCGACGTAGGTCCGCATCTGACCGTTCTGGATTGTGCGTGTTGTGCTCTGCGCAATGCTGAGCAGACCGCCAAAGATCGCGTCATAGCCCTTCTCGAAGGAAAAGCGGTCGATGAACGACAGGCGCAGCATGGCCTCATGGATCGGTGTCCATTTCCAGACCAGAAGGCCACCAATCAGAACAACCAGAGCGGACAGGCCAAGCATTGGTGTGATGCCATGCCACAGCTCGAAGGAAACATAGAAGGGAGCACCCTGCAGGGCGACAGCCGCCGGCCCGACGATGAAGTACTGCGGGATATCTGCGAACAGGCCGAAGAATACGCCGAGGGCTGCCAGAACAACGGGTCCGGTAGTCATCCCGATCGTTTCGCCATGTTTCGGTTTTTCAGTGTAGGCCGTTGCTTTGCCGAAGAACGGGCGAAGCGCGAAGATACCTGCAATTGCGACCAGGACTGAGTTCACCAGAACCGCAACAAACGTCACAACGGCCGCAAAGGACGAGTCAAGTTTGGCCTCGAAGACATATTCCTTGGCGATGAACCCAACGAACGGGGGCAGGCCGGCCATGGACAAGCTGGCGAGAATTGCCGCGATTGCGGTCAGTGGCAGCAGGCCGAAGAGTGCACCGAGATCGCGGACCCGCGTCGCTCCGGTCGCGTGAATGACAATGCCTGCACAGAAAAATAGCGCGGCTTTGTAGAGCGAGTGGGCGAGAATAAAGCCTGCGATCCCGATCGAGCTTCCGGGGCCCTGAAGACCGATAAGCGTTACCAAGAGGCCGAGGGAGGCCACTGTCGAATATGCAAGAATGGCTTTCAAACCATCAGCCCGAAGCGCCATCAGTGCAGCAACCAGCATCGTGGTCAGGCCAACGGCAACCATGATTACGATCACGGTCGGCGAGGCGCTCAAGATCGGGTCGAACCGGGCCAGCAAGAAGATGCCCAGCTTCACCATTGTTGCAGAATGGAGATAAGCGGAGGCCGGTGTCGGCGCCTGCATTGCATTCGGCAGCCAGAAATGGAACGGGAACTGCGCGGACTTGGTGAAGGCACCGATCAGGACCAGGGCGGCAATCACACCGAACCATGTGCTGTCGGTCACCAGGCCTGGGTTGCTTGTGATTTCAAGCAGCGAGAAGGTGCCGGCTTCCATACCCATGATGAGCAGACCGCCGAACAGTGCCAAACCGCCACCGGCGGTGATCACCAGCGACTGCAGTGCTGCCTTCCGTGCTTCAATCGAGGTGGAATTGAAGCCGATGAGCAGGAAGGACAAGAGGCTCGTCATTTCCCAGAAGACGAACATCACGATCACGTTGTCGGACAGAACGGTGCCAAGCATCGCCGCCATGAACATCAGGATGTAGCTTAGGAAGCGTCCCCGGTCGTCCGCGGGTTTTTCCGCAAAATAGGACCCCGCATAGAGAACCACCAGGGACCCGATGCCTGTGATCATCAAGGCGAACAACAGGGAAAACCCATCCAGCCGCACATCGAAGTTGATGCCGAGCGACGGAACCCATTGCACCGTCTGGAGGATTGTCGGAACGCCCTCACCATACGCCATGACAGGCACGTAGGTCATGAAGGCCACAAACAGGCCTGCAGGCAACAATGCGGCGACGGGTCCGGCAGACTTGCCGAGCCGCGGCAGAACCAGGAAGCTGAGCGCAGCACCTAGAAAAGCGATCACCAGCAAGCTTGGAATGGCCTCTCCGGGCATCCAGCTGGCGATAGCAGAGCTATCAAGCGTGTTTGAAAACATGTTGGCACCTCAATTGATCGTCTCTCCGACGTTAGCAATTGCAGTGCCATCTGGCCTTATTACGTAAATTCAATAAGTTACGATTTGTTCTCTGTTGGTAGTGTTCGGGCTTCCGAACACCTTTTTCAAGCTCATGTTCGGAAACCTGAACATGCGTTTCTAACGGTAACATACGCCGTTGGAATTCCGCTGTTCGCCACTCTCAACGCACTCGCTTGCTCAAAGAGGGACCGTTAAACAACGGTTGCCCAGTTTCTGCAGTCCTCTCTGATGAAGGCGCGAAAGCGATCACGTGTTGCACTGTTTCCAAGGCTTCAGAGTCGCCTGCACCATTTGGGCGCATGGCCCTTTGGGCACGCTGGCTCAAGCTTTCAGTGAAATTGAGTAGATTGCTGACTATGTCTTGTGTCGTATTCCGGTTCATTGCGCCCTCCGCGTCTATGCGGGGCATGAACTGGAACAGAGCTGGATGCAGGCATCTGGCCTGTGGTCACGAATACCATATCGTCCTTCTCCGCCGGAGCACCCCGCCCGGGTTTGAGTTACAGAACGATGGCAGGTCTCCTGACTTGCGGGTCTTAGCTTCCTTGAGCCTTCCCGGGATCTCCCAGTGGCCAGTTCAAGGCTGCTCTCCGCTCACAGTTGCGGGGGCAGTCACGGATTTGGCTTTGTTGCTTAAAGCCGCACCGTATTCCCTTTTCATCCCAAGGTGAGCGAGTCACCGCCGGGAACCATCATCATCAGTCTCACCTGCCATGTAGAGCGTGTCAACTCGTCCAAACAGGCGGCAGACGTAAGTATTGAAGGCGACGGGAGATCGTCGCCTTCATCTTTCCATGTCGCTCAGCTTGCGTTCTGTTTGCCGAGTGCCTCGAGCAGTGTGCCGAGATTGTGCTGGAACATGGCCTCGTAGCTGGTTGCAGGTCCGCCGCGTTCCGACAGGGCGTCAGAGAACAGACGTCCACCGATTTCGATGCCGGTTTCATCGGAGATCTGCTGGACAAGTGCCGGGCTGGTGATGTTTTCAACGAACAGGGCGGCAGCGCCTTGCTCTTTCAGCTGAGCGATCAACACGGCAAGATCCCGCGCGGACGGCTCGGCTTCGGTGTCAATGCCGACCGGTGCGAGGAAGGTCAGTCCGTAAGCGTCGGCGAGATAGCCAAACGCGTCATGCGCCGTGACGACTGTGCGGCGATCTTCCGGAAGAGCGGCAAGCTTCTTGCGGGTTTCCTTGTCGAGGGCTTCCAGCTTCGCAATGTAGGCGTCCGCGTTTGCGGTGAAGTCATCGGCGTGCTCGGGCAGGGCCTTGCCCATGGCATTGGCGATGTTGCGCACGTAGATGGCGCCGTTTGTCAGGGAATTCCAGGCGTGCGGATCTGTTTCCCCGTCGACCTTCACCGGCGTGACGCCTTCCGTTGCCACAAAGACGGTTGCCTCGGTGCCGGATTCCTTGATCAAGGTGTCCGACCAGGTTTCAAAGCCGAGGCCGTTGACGAAGATCACATCGGCCTTCGCAACCGCCTTCGCATCGGCGACCGACGGCTGATAGACGTGGGCATCGGCATCGGGACCGACGATGGTGGTCACGCTGGCATAGTCGCCCACCACCTGTTCGACCATGTCGCCAAGGATCGAGAAGCTGGCGACAACTTTGACGTCGTCATGCGCGGCAGCCGGCAAGGCAGCAAACGCCAGGGATGTGGCCGCGAAACCTGCGGCCAGGGTTTTCAAAAAAGTCATTGTATCCTCTCTTCAGTGTAGCTTTGTTCGATAGAAGGTGTTGTCTTGGGTGACGGTTTGCGCAGGCGGGCGCCGAATCCGAGCGGTCCGAAGAGGGCCGAAATCAGGAAGAAACCGCCGGCCACCAGGACGATGGCAGGCCCCGAGGGAGTCTCGGGAAACAGGTAGGACAAGGTCAGCCCGATCCAGCAGCTGGCAAGGGCAAAGACGAAGCCCAGCACAAGCTGGCCGGTGATCGTGCTTGCCCAATAGCGGGCAGCAGTCGCCGGCAAGATCATCAAGCCGACCGCCATCAACGTTCCGAGCGTCTTGAAGGCGGCAAGCAGGTTCAGCACCAGAAGCAGCATGAACCCCTGGTCGACCAGCCATGGCCGCCGGGTCTGGGCCTCGAAGAAGATCGGATCGCAGGTGCTGACAATAAGGGGGCGCAGCAGGATAGCAAAGGCGATCAGGGTCACGGTCGCAACACCGCCGACGAGCATCATCGACGCGTCGTCAATCCCGAGGATGGATCCGAAAAGAAAGCTTTTCAGCGGCACGGCGGACCCGGCCGCTGACAGGATGAAGATCCCGGCAGCCAGAGCGATAAGATAAAGGGACGCCAGGCTGGCATCGCTGCGCAGGATTGTTTTGCGCGCAAGAAGCGCGGTCAGGATCGCAACGCCGACGCCGGCGACGAGCCCACCGACCAGCAAGGAGACCACAGACAAACCAGCCGTGACAAACCCGATGACGATGCCGGGCGTGATCGCATGCGCCATGGCTTCTCCGGCAAGGGATAGCCGCCGCAGGACCAAAAATGCTCCGATCGGGGCTACAGAGGCCGAAAGTACGGTGGTCGCGACAAAGGCCCGCCGCATGAAGGCGAAGTCCCACATTTCCGCAAAAAGTTCAAACATGGGCAGCCTCCCTCCGTTGGGCGTTGCCCCGGAACATCCAAGAGGCCTGGCTTTCGGACATGTACCCCTGGGCAACGAGCCGGTCTGGCGTCAAAACCTCGTCAACCGTCCCCTGAGTTGCCACCCCACCGCCCAGAAGCAGGGCATGGCTGCAGTGATCGAGAACGGAGGACAGGTCATGCACGACCAGAACAATCGCCCGGCCTTCCGCACGCCAGCGATTGATGATCGAAAGGAGGTGCGCTTCGGTGCTCTGGTCGACTGCCGCAAAGGGTTCATCGAGCAGGATCAAGGGCGCATCTTGCAGGATCACGCGGGCAAACAGGGCTCGCTGCAGCTGCCCGCCGGACAGCGTGTGGAGCGACCGGTCTGCCAGATCCAGAATGCCGGCTTCCTCAAGCGCCGCGGCCACCCGGTTCCACCCCGCGCGGCCAAGGCCTGACCAAAGGCCAAATCCGCGCCAGGCGCCCATGGCTGCCAGATCCCGGACCCGGATCGGGAACCTGCGGTCAAATTCGGTCAATTGTGCCAGATAGCCGACTTCCTGCGGGCGCCCGGCCGGCCAGGTGACACGGCCGACAAGGGGATCCATCAACCCAAGCAGCATCTTGACGAAGGTGCTCTTGCCCGAGCCGTTCGCGCCAAGCACCGCCAGCGTTGTTCCGGCCTGAATGTCCAAAGACAAATACTTGAACAACGTCAGCTCGGGATATCCGAGAGCAAGATTCCGGATTTCAACAACTGCGGTCATCAAAGCACCGCCAGAATTGCGAGCCAAAGTATGGCGGACAAACCTGCAGCCCCGGCAATCAGCCCCGGCAGGCTCAATTCTGTCAGGCACGGGAATCGGCTTGCCGCCAGCCCCTTCGAAGCAGCGCGCCGGGTCATAGGGACAACTCGCGATGTTTGTAAATGACGGGGATCAGGCCGGCTGTGCTGACCCGTTTATCGCCATTGGCTGGAAAATTGTTTCGAATCGCAATCGGGCGCATCGCCACCTCCGATGAGACGGGGGCATGGCGAGACCATATTGTCGAACGGCAGTGTAGGCCGCGTGGCACATTGGCTTCTCCCTCCGGGACACCCCGCCCGGGTTGTTGTGGTTGCGATGGCAGGTCTCCTGACTCGCGGGTCGAAGCTTTCCCGTACCTTCCCGGGCCATTCGATCATGGGCCCAGTGGCGTCGTTCGGGGTCGCTCTCCGCTCACAGTTGCGGGGGCAGTCACGGATTAGGCGCCCTTGCGGCTCTTCCTCACCGTGTTCCCTTTTCATCCCGCAGCGATTTCGTTCCGCGGGAACCATCAACGCTCAGACTATTTGTGCAGACGCGAATGATCAATACGGAATTTATCTTATTCAACGAGACCTTACAGGTCACTGAATAGGGCGTGCAAAAACCAAGGCAGAACGTGTTAGACATGCGAGTTGGTGCCGTCAGGCGTCGCCCTGCAACAAAGCCTCGGCCTCAATTTCCACCTTGTGATCGCCGATCAATCCGGCAACGACCACAAGTGTGTTTGCCGGCTTGATGTCCGAGAAAACGCGGCCATGGGCGCGGGAGATGTCGAACACATCGGCCTCCTCCGTGATGAAGATCCGTGTCCGCACGACATCGTTGGCAGTTGCGCCAAGCGCTGAAAGCGCGGCGAGAATCTTGTCGAGAATGAAGGTGGTCTGTGCCGCGGCGTCCTCTGGCGCAACGGCCCGGGACGCTCCGGCCACCGCGGTTGTGCCCGAGACAAGAATGCGGTTGCCGATCCGATGGGCCCGGCAATATCCGGCAATCTCCTCCCAATCAGAGCCTGTCAGCACATGTGTTGCATCCGGACGGTGAGGTGCCGGGGCTGCCGCATGAGCACGCGGCATTTCTGACAGGTGATGACTGAGATCACCGGAGGCCGTTAGAAATGGCGGGCGGCGGTATTCATCGCCGCAGTCCCCCGGGACCGGTGTTGTCTGAGAAAACGCGGCGTCCAACTTTGCGTGGTCTTCTTCATCGAGGGCGAAGGAGAACAGCTTTGCATTGTCTGCCATATGCTCGCTTTCACCGAGCCGGGCACCGACAATCACACCAGCGACGGCCGGTTGCTCCAGAACCCAGCGTGTTGCCACGTTTGCAAGTGAGACGCCATGTTTTTGCGCTATTGAACTGGCTGCTTTCAATATCGCCTGAAATCCGTCCCAGCCACCGGCAGCGTCGATGAAGCGCTTGTACTTCATTTTCGACCAGTCGGTGATGTCTGCGGGTTCAGGTTTGCCGAGCCAGCGATCCGACAGGAAGCCGCCACAAAGCGTGCCGTAACCAAGCAACCGGACGTCTCTTTCCGCGCAGAGATCGGACAACGGGCCAAGCGCCCGGCGGTCGATCATGGAAAACGAAACCTGATTGCTGACGAGCGGTATGCCGTCTGAAAGGGCGAGGCGCAGGTGCGCGGCATCAAAATTGGTGACGCCGAGCGCCTTGATCAGGCCCTCGTCCTTCAGTTTTGTCATTTCATGAAGGGCGTCCAGCCAAGCCGGGTGTTCAAAACTCCACCAATGAAACTGTAGGAGATCAACGCAGTCCGTGCCCAGTCGGTCGAGCCGTTCCTGAACGCCTGCGCGCACGACGTCGGCTGTCATCGGGCCCGGTTCCGGACACCATTTGGTGAAGACCTGGGGGCGGTCCTGTCCATCATGGCGCGCGAGGAGACGGCCGGAGATGATCTCAGCGCTGCCATAGTGATCGGCCATGTCGAAGGTGGAAAACCCGGCCTTCAGATAGGCTTCCAGGTGATCCGCACCTTTTTCAGGGTCAAGTTCCGATCCATTCTTTTCGATATCGGCGACCTGCCAGAGGCCTGTCAAAACACGGCTGATTTCCAGGCCGTCAGCTAGTCTCTGGCGCGGCGGATGGAGGGTCATGACTGGATCCTTCAGGTTTCCGGCAGGAGCAGCTTGAAACTGCGTTCAATGTCCAGGGCGAGAGCCTTTTGAGCGGCTGCCCGGTCTTTGGCACGCAATGCTGCGATGATCTCTTCGTGATGGATGTGTTCCGGGATTTCCGATGCGGCCTTTTCCTGAACGACGAGGTTCAAAAAAGCTCCGTACTGGAGCCACAGCGCCTCGACGAGCGGCAGGATGACCCGGGAGCGGGACTGCCGGTAAAGGCTGAAATGAAATTCGTAGTTTTGGGTGAGATCCGGTAACTCGCCTTCAGGCCGCGACCGCGCAATGATCGCCGCGAGGGTGTCGATCGCTGCATCATCCATGTGGTCCATGGCTTCATCGAGCAGGATCGCCTCAAGAGCCAAACGTGCGGACTTCAGCTCACGCATGCGATCGGCATCGAAAGGCGGCACCTCCAGCGTCCGGCTCGGTGTATCCACCAAAGCCCCCTCAGCCACGAGACGGCGCACGGCTTCCCGCACCGGCGTCATTGAGGTGCCGAGCTGATCAGCCAGTGTGCGCAGGCTTACACTTTCGCCCGGTGCAAAAACGCCGCGCGTGAAAGCGTCACGCAACTCTTCATAGACGCTTTCCCTCAGTTTCGACTGATCGATCCTGGCAATCTTTGGCTCGCTCATCCCTGTGCCTTTGGCCACGTTGGCTTCTTGTCTTGACAATCCGGTTTTGAGACATGGTATAAAATATCACAGATCACAAGCAAGGCGCCAAAACAAAAAAGTGGGGAGCGCGGTGGCGGAAGATTTTGACGGGTCAGACCGTGCGGCAGCGGCAGAGGCTGGCGACGGCTTCTGGCTCTATGACTTGAAAGTCGAGACGGTTCTGGACGGTCGAACACCTGTGTGTCGGCATGTCGAAGGCGAGAGTTTCGCGGTCGAGGGGGAAGCGCTGGTGTTCAAAGAGGGGCAGCGGGTGTCCATGTACGCGCTCGCTGCCGTTTTGCCTCTCCTTCCTGCCAAACAACGCCCGACAAGTCCAAACGACTGGATGAGCACGGACGCGGAAGTTGCCTGTCCAGATCCGCATTGCGGCGGGCGGTTCCGGATCACGCGGACGAAAAAGCGTTGGTTCAGTCACTCTGAGACAACAGGATTGCCGGATCAACGCAGCACACCTTACTGGCAGAAAGAGAAGGCGGAATGACAGCTGAAACCGCAGACCTCCGGCCTGGGTATGCCATCTCCCGTGTTATCAAAGGTGGATGGCAACTTGCTGGCGATCATGGCCCGGTTGATCCATCTGCCGCCATTGCGGATATGGAAGCCTTTCTTGACGCCGGGATCACATCCTTCGACTGCGCAGATATTTACACCGGCGTGGAAGAGATGATCGGTAGCTTTGTTTCAGATGTCCGGAAGCGGCGCGGCGCTGAGATTGCGGATCGGGTGCAGGTTCACACCAAACTGGTGCCGGATCTGGAGAGGCTTGCCGAACTCACCGCAGACGAGGTGGAAGCCATTGTCGACCGCTCGCTCCAGCGCCTGCAAATCGATCGTCTGCATCTCGTGCAGTTCTACTGGTGGGATACGTCCATCGGTGCGCCGGTCAAGGCGATGGAGACGCTCAAGCGCTGTCAGGAAAAAGGCAAGATCGCCCATCTGGGGGTCACCAACTGGGACGTCAAGGAAACTGCGCCTTATCTGGATGCCGGGATCGATCTGGTCTCGACACAGGTGCAGTATTCCGTTCTGGACCGCCGAGCTGCCAAGGTCCTGGCGCCATGGGGAGCGGCTCATGATGTCCAGCTTCTATGTTATGGCACGTTGGCCGGCGGGTTCTTGACTGAAAACTGGCTTGGAAAACCGGACCCGGGCTTTCAGTTCGAAAACCGCTCCCTGATTAAATACCGCCTTATCATTGATGAATTTGGAACCTGGGACAGGTTTCAAACCCTGCTTCTTTTGCTCAATGACATTGGACGTCGTCACAACGTGACTTTGAGTTCGGTTGCGACCCGCTGGGTGTTGCAGCAGCCCCAGGTCGCAGCGGCCATTGTCGGCGCGCGCTATGCGCGCCACCTGCCAAAAACCCTGGAGGTTTTCCAGTTTGAGCTGGATGCAGAGGATCTCTCGCGCATTGACGCACTGCTGCAAACGGCGCCGGGCCCACAAGGTGACGTGTTTGGGCTGGAACGAGACCGGAACGGGCGTCATGGCCGGATCATGAAATACAATCTCAACACCCGCCCGGACGATGCCGTGTTGGGGGCGGTCAATGGGTGAGCCGATTCTAAGACTGGCGGACGTCTCACGCGCCTTCGGCGATTTTCTTGCTGTGGATGGAGTGTCGCTGGATATCCGGAGCGGGTCGATCACTGGTCTCATTGGCCCAAATGGTGCCGGTAAGTCGACACTTTTCAACGTCGTCGCCGGAGACCTTGCGCCAAGTGCCGGCCGGGTGGTGTTTGATGGTCAGGACATTTCGAGCCTTGCGCCGGAACGCCGTTTCGCCGCCGGTCTTGGCAGGACCTTTCAGATCCCGCGCCCTTTCAAACGTATGAGTGTTCTGGAAAATGTCATGCTTGCGCCGCTGGATCAAAGCGGTGAGGGGCTGCTGGCTCCGGTTTTTGGCCGTGCCCGGATCCGCCGGGAGGAAGCTGCCATTCGAAAGCGCGCTCTCGAGATGCTTGACTTCGTCACACTCCGTCCGCTCGCGGACCAGCCGGCCGGCAAGATATCGGGCGGTCAGATGAAACTGCTGGAATTGGCTCGTGTCCTGATGGGCGATCCGAAACTGATCCTCTTGGACGAACCGGCTGCAGGTGTGAACCCGGCACTCACGGAAGTTCTGATCGGAAAAATCGAAGAGCTCAACCGGTCTGGAAAAACCTTCCTCATCATTGAACACGATATGGATTTCGTAATGCGCCACTGCGATCCGGTCATCGCCCTTGCCGAGGGACGCGTGGTCTTTCAAGGTTCAGCAGAAGAAGCACAGTCCAATCCTGTTCTACTGGACGCATATCTTGGAGCGCCGGTCGATGCCTGATGCTGTGCTCTCCGTCGACAATTTGACTGCCGGCTACGTTCCGGATTTGCCGATCTTGCGGGATGTGTCCTTGACCGCCGAACGGGAAAAACTGACGGTCATAATCGGCCCCAACGGGGCCGGGAAGTCGACCTTGATCAAGGCAGTTATCGGCCTTTTACCGGTTTCCAGGGGAAGTATCACAGCCAACGGTCAAGACATTACGGGCCTATCTCCTGATCGCATGACAAGCGCGGGCATCGCATATGTTCCGCAAACGGACAATGTGTTCAGGACGCTGACAATCCGCCAGAACCTTGATCTGGCTTTGCAAAGACACGCGCACGCTGCGGAAAAACTCTCAGACCTCTACGAGCGGTTCCCGGTTCTCGCAGACAAGCAGCGGGATAAGGCGGGGTCTTTGTCCGGCGGGCAGCGGCAGTTCCTCGCTGTCGCCATGGCATTGGCAGCAGATCCAGTTTTGATCCTGATGGACGAACCATCGGCTGGCCTTTCACCCAAGGCCGCCGAAGAGGTGCTTGACCATGCCAAACAACTCACGAGCTTCGGCGTGACCATTTTGCTGGTTGAGCAGAACGTCAAACAGGCTCTGAAACGGGCCGATCATTGTTATGTGCTTGCCGAGGGCCGAAACCAGATTGACGGGCCCGCAACGGATCTCTTGCAGGATCCTGCGCTCGGCCGGATCTATCTGGGCGGGGAAAGGCGGGTGCCGGCATGATCCAGCATCTCGTCGACGGTATCCTGGTCGGATCGTTCCTCTCGCTTGGCGCCATTGGCTTGACGATGGCCATGCACATCCTGCGCTTCGCGAATTTCTCTCACGCCGAGCTTTTGTCGATCGGCGCTTACTGCGCTTTGGTTTTTGACAAGGTGTTTGAGAGCCTCTTGCCGGTTCTCGCGGAAAAAATCGGTCCGCTGTCCATGACAGGTGCACTCGCCATTTCGATCGTCTTGTCGATGGCAATCACCGGGCTGTCCGCTGTCCTGATCGACCGGTTCATTTTCCAGCGAGTGCGGCAGAAGGGTGAAGAGCTCTCCATGGTGTTTGCATCCTTTGGCATGGCGCTCATCATCCGCAATATCATCGGTCTGGTGTTTGGCCTGTCGGCGGAGCTTTATTCCAAGGACATTGCCTTCGCGATGATCCTCTCGCGGGATCCGTTGCTTCTGGTCAAACCGGATCAGGTTTTTGTGCTGATTGCGGCTTTGATCCTGATGTTTGCCCTTCACATTGTCTTGTCGCGGACAACATTTGGCTTTTCCCTGCGCGCGGTCGCCGAAAACCCGAGCCTTGCTCAGGTGCACGGGGTCAATCTCAAACGCATGATCGCGGCTGTCTGGATAATTGGCGGCGGGCTCGGTGCGGTTGCCGGGATCTTCTATGGTCTCAGCTACCAAATCACGCCCGTCATGGGCCGGGATCTCGTTCTGCCGATATTTGCTGCGACCATCGTCGGCGGGATCGGCAGCGTATATGGCGCGGTGCTTGGAGGATTTATTGTCGGCATAGCATCAAACCTCGCGTTGGTGATCCTGCCCTCCGGGTACAGCCCGTCGGTGCCCTTTTTGATGATCCTGGCTGTCCTTCTGGTGCGCCCCAACGGTTTGTTCGGGGAGGCGCGGGCATGATCGGCGTCATTTCTTATCTGGTGTTCTTTTCAACCGTTGCCGCGATCCTCGCGATTGCCGTTTTGGGATTGAACCTTCAATGGGGCAATACGGGCCTGTTCAACGGCGGTGTTGTTGCCTCCTTCGGGGCAGGAGCCTACGGAACACTGATCCTTGGTGGCACGCCTCAAAATGGGCATTTGGGTGGTTTCGAGCTCTTTTATCCGCTCGCGCTCCTTGGCGGCATGATGTTCGCCGGTGTGTTGGCCTGGGTGGTCGGCAAACTCACCTTGCGTCTCCGGCATGACTATCTCGCGATCGCAACGTTCGGGGTGGCCGTTGCCTTTGAAAACGTCATGCGCAACGCAACGGCCGTTACCGGTGGGGCTCAGGGGATCAGAGGGTTCGAACGGCCGCTTCAAAGCCTAATCGGGAGTGGCTTCACCTATAATGCGGTGTTCCTCATCGCCGTTCTGATTTGCCTCGCCCTCGTCTATGTCTTTCTGGAACGCCTTACGGTTTCCCCCTTCGGACGTTTGCTCCGGGCTATCCGGGAGGATGAAACCGCAGCCCGGTCTCTCGGCAAATCACCCGATAATGTGAGGCTTGCAGCCTTCGTCACCGGATCCGTGATTATCGGGTTGGCGGGTTCGCTCTATGGAACATTCTATGCCTTTGTCAGCCCGCAGGATGTTTTGCCGATCCTGACGTTTCAGATCTGGGCGATGCTGATTGTCGGCGGAGCCGGTAACAATAAGGGGGCAATGGCAGGAGCGTTTTTGATTTGGGGTTCCTGGACGTTCTCGGGCTGGGCCCTGTCCCGCTTTGCGCCCGTCGAGGTTCAACTTTACACCGGTTCGATCCAGTTCGTTCTGATCGGCATGGTGATCGTCGGCATGCTGCTTTGGAGACCACAAGGTCTGTTCCCCGAGCGGCTGGTCGTTTCGCAACCCGGAGGAGGAAGCCGGGGAAAGACACAAGCAGAGGGACTAACATGAAAAAAGCACTAGTTTTTGCCGCAGTTGCCGCGGGCATGACGACGCTGAGTACCGGCGTTCAGGCTCAGGACTGCACCACAAAAATCGGCGCCGCATTGCCGACATCCGTCGACTGGGGACGGCCAATTGCCGAAGTGGCGCAATTTGCCGTTGATCAGGTCAATGAAGCAGGCGGCGCTGGTGGCTGTACCATCGAGATGGTCTTACGGGACACCCAGGTGGATCCAAAAGTTGGCGTCGATGCAGCGAAGGCGCTTGTTGACCTTGAAGGCGTCAAGGTTCTGCTCGGTGCCGTCTCTTCTGGTGTTTCCATGCCGATCCTGACCTCGGTCACGGTGCCTGCAGGTGTCATGCAGATGTCCTGCTGCTCCTCATCAACGGCGTTCACCAAGCTGTCGGAGGAAGGCAAGACCAACGGGCTCTGGTTCCGGACCTTTGCAACCACCGGCGTGCAATCTGCAATGGGCGCGAAGGTGGCTGCAGATAAGGGCTGGAAG
Organism: Roseibium sp. R5; assembly: GCF_055755305.1. NCBI lineage: Bacteria > Pseudomonadati > Pseudomonadota > Alphaproteobacteria > Hyphomicrobiales > Stappiaceae > Roseibium > Roseibium sp. R5. Next base: position 333,298 of record NZ_CM146910.1, on the reverse strand, counting down.
TCGGTCGCCATTCTCTACAAGAACGATGACTGGGGCCAGGACATGTCCCGTCTGATCGCAGCAGACTTCGCAGCCGCGGGCGTTGAAGTGACAGCCAACGTTGCGATCAATGATGCCCAACCGTCTTACCGTGCCGAAGTCACGGAAGCTTTGACCAGCCAGCCCGATGCGCTTTACCTCGCCCTGTATCCTACGGAAGGCAAGTCAGCGGTTCGCGAGTGGATTTCGCTTGGTGGAACACAGAACATGATCCTGGCGAACTCTCTGAAATCTGATGAGTTCCGGGACAGCGTCGGCCTGCAATATCTCGGAAACGCGCTCGGCACAGATACGGCTTCACCGCGGGTCGAGAGCGCGGATGCTTTCAAGGCTGCATATGAAGCGAAATTCGGATCACAGCCGAACGGCCCGGGTCTGGCAAACAGCTATGACGCAGCAATGATCGCCTTGCTTGCGATGGAAGCGGCCGGCAAGGATGCTTCCGGTGCCGACATCGCTGCAGCGGTTGGCAAGGTGACGGATCCGAATGGCACGGCGATCACTGCAGATACCGCCGGGTTCAAGGCCGCAAAAACCACGCTCGCGGAGGGCGGCACCGTGATGTACCAGGGCGCGACCGGGAATGTCCGCTTTGATGCCAATGGAGACGTCTCCGCACCGGCAGTCGTTTGGAAGTTCACCGACAGCGGAACGGAAGAAGTTGAATATCTGTCCCTGACCGAAGTGGATGCTTTCATTGCATCCTTGAAGAAATAAGGTTTTCCAAATGTAAAGTTCGAAGCCAGGCTGCCCGGTGCAGCCTGGCTTTTATTGATGCCGGTCTCGTCAAGTTGCCAATACGGTGTTCACTGCTGCTTTGGTTGCGCTCACGACTGTGTTGACCTCTGCCTGGTTTATGCAAAGCGGTGGCGCAAATCCGAGAATGTCGCCTTGCGGCATGGCTCGGGAAATGACGCCATGTTTCAAGAGCTCACCGGCAAGGGTTGGGCCGATCTTTCGCGCCGGGTCAAAGAATGTCCTTGAAGATCTGTCTTCGACAAACTCAATCGCCATAAGAAGGCCTTCGCCGCGAATATCGCCAACATTCGGGTGATCACCGAGGGTATCTTGAAGGGCAGCCTTCATGTAAGTGCCCATGGCTGTCGCATTTTTCACGAGGCCAAGCCTGTCCACCAGTTCCAAGTTTGCGATACCTGCCGCCGCTCCAATCGGATGCGCTGAATAGGTCCAGCCGTGGCCGATCGGTCCGTTTTCATCCGTGCCTTGCTCCAGAACTTTCCAGACCTTGTCGGACACAATGGAACCGGACAACGGAGCGTAAGCAGACGTTAGGCCCTTGGCGATCGTGATGATGTCAGCTTCGATGGTGTAGTGTTCAGAACCGAACATCGATCCAAGCCTGCCGAAGCCGGTGACGACTTCATCGGCAATCAAAAGAATGTCGTGTTTCTTCAAAATGGGCTGGATTGCCTCCCAATAGCCCTGCGGCGGCGGAACAAGTCCGCCAGTCCCGAGCGCGGGTTCGCCGATAAAAGCGGCAATCGTTTCCGGACCTTCCCGCTCAATCATGGCTTCCAGTTCTGAAGCACAATGGGCCACGAACTCCGCTTCGCTCATGGCTGTGTCGGGGCGGCGGAAATAATAAGGGGCCTCCGTGTGAAGGACTTGCGCCAGGGGCAGGTCAAACTTCTTGTGAAAGAGTTCCAGACCGGTCAGCGACCCTGTCATCAGGCCAGAGCCATGATACCCACGCCATCGCGATATGATCTTCTTCTTTTCTGGCCGGCCCAAGATATTGTTGTAATACCAGACCAGCTTGATGTTGGTCTCGTTGGCATCGGACCCGCCCAGACCGAAGTAAACCTTCGACATGTTGTCGGGTGCACGGTCGAGGATCATCTTGGACAACGTGATCGAGGCTTCCGTGCCGTGACCGACATAGGAATGGTAGTAGGCCAGCTTCTTGGCTTGCTCCGCAATTGCATCTGAGATTTCAGATCGGCCGTATCCAACGTTTACGCAGTAAAGTCCGGCAAACGCATCAAGCAGTTTGGTGCCGTTGCGGTCCTCGATATAGACCCCTGAACCGGTTTCTACGATCCGGCTTGGCGCTTCACCGCGCGCGTGTTGGGCGAGGTGTGTTGAGGGGTGAAAGAAGTTTTCACGATCCCATTGATCGAGCGTGTCGTTTCGCAGCATCTTAGTCCTCATTTCTTTGAAGTTTTACGCCCAGTCCCGGCAGACGTATTTGATGTCCATGAATTCGGCCATGCCCATGCGCGCTCCTTCGCGGCCAAGGCCGGATTGCTTCATCCCGCCAAAGGGAATGGGCGCACCGGTCACCTTGGTGCGGTTGATTGCAACCATCCCGAATTGGAGTTGCCGGCTCGCCCGGTAGATCCGGCGCGGATCGCTGGTGTGGACATAAGCAATCAGCCCGTAGTCGGTCGCATTCGCGCGGGCGATGACGTCGTCTTCATCGTCAAAGGGGCAGATCGCGGCGACCGGACCGAAAGTTTCTTCCCGCATGATTAGGGCGTTAGCCGGAACGTCCTTCAACACGGTTGGTTGGAAAAAGAGGTCTCCGGCAGGATGGCGTCCACCGCCACATAAGACTTCGGCGCCGTTCTTCAGTGCATCGGCAATATGTGCTTCCTGTTTTTGGATGGCACCCAAGTTCATCAAAGGGCCGATATCGGGATCCGTGATGCCAGGTCCGACGGAAAGCTGCTGCGTGCGCTCTGTGAAACCCTGGCAGAATGCGTCGTAGATGGGCCGTTCCACAAAGAACCGGTTGGCGCCAAGACAGTCTTGTCCGGATGTTGCGAATTTCGCTGTGATCGCTTCGTCAATTGCACGCTCAAGGTCGCAGTCGGTGAAGATCAGAAAGGGGGCATGTCCCCCAAGTTCCAGAACGAGTTTTTTGATCGTGTCTGCGCTTTGCCGATAGAGCAGCCGGCCGATTTCCGTTGACCCTGTGAAGGAAACGACCCGAACGCGGGTGTCGTCCATCCAGGCAGGGACAATCGTCTCCGGTTTCCCTGTGATCACGTTGAAGACCCCGGCCGGAAAGCCTGCCCGTTCAGCAAGCTCGGCCAAAGCGAGCGCGGAATAGGGTGTTTCACACGATGGGTGAACGAGGACTGTACACCCTGCGGCCAAAGCTGCCGCAGCTTTTCGCGTGATCATTGCGTGTGGGAAGTTCCAGGGCGTGATCAGCGCGGCAACACCGGCCGGTTCCATCCAGAGTTCCACTTCTGCATCCGGCAGATGAGATGTGATCCCTTCAATGTTTGGGCGTTTTGCTTCTTCTGCATAAAACTCCACAAAGGACGCACCATAGTCGATCTCACCACGTGCTTCCGACAGAGGCTTGCCCTGCTCCAGTGTCATGAGCTGAGCCAGATCTTCCTTGTTCTCGATGATCAGTTCAAACCAGCGGCGCAGAATGCGCGCGCGATCTTGCGGCAAAAGTGCAGCCCAACCCGGAAACGCTCTCGTTGCGGCGTCGACCACAGCGGCGCTATCTCCAGCGGTCAGCCGGGCAACATCCCCGATAACTGCTCCAGTTGCCGGATCGGACACCTCAAAAGCAGCGTTGTCCGCGCCTGCCACCCAGTGTCCATCGACATAGGAAAAGGAGCGCAAGAGGCGCATGTCGGCCAAATTCGCTGAAACTGGTTTGTGCTGCAGAGCTAGGGTCATCGTTCTGGTCTCCGATTGCGTGAGCAAACGTTAGGCGGAGACCGGCAGATGAAAGTTCTGTATTTGGATGACGCGCAGGACGATTTATCTGTTTGGCGCCGGATTGCTTACAGGATCGTCTTGCAAGAGGCTGTGCAAGGGGAGTTGGGTGCGGGTTTTCACCGGTTTTGTAACCACATAGGTGTAATAGCGCGCCAGCCCGGTTTTCCCAGCGAGGAGTGTGTCGATGAGCCGTTGGTAGCTGTCGATGTCTCTGGTGACGATGTTGAGGATGTAATCCAGGCCGCCGCCGATCGCCCAGCAAGCAACGATCTCATCATGTAGATCAACCATGCGTTCGAACTGTTGAAAGCTCTCAGACCGGTGGTCTTCCAGCTCAACGGTTACGAACACCTCGATATGCGGTGCCACTTGTTTGAGTGAGATCTCGGCGCGGTATCCTGAGATAATCCCGTGCTTTTCAAGGCGCTTCAGCCTCTCCCAAAGTGGGGTGGGCGAGAGATTGACACGCTTGGCAAGCTCGGCTTTGGAAAGCCGACCCTCCTTGGAAAGGGTGGAGAGGATTTTCAGATCGCGATCGTCAAGTTTTAAGCTCATGCAGTGACCATGAGCATGCAGTCAGTGCTTGTCAATTGTCATGAAAAAGATAAGCTTAAAATCATGACAATATGGAATGCTCTACCAAAGAAGTTTGATCGTCCTGCCTACCGGTCCCTGGCGGACTGGATCAGTGCAGCAATCAAACGCGGAGACCTGGCAGGCGGCGAAAAACTGCCGCCGCACAGGGACCTATCCTACAAGCTTGCAATCAGTGTTCAAACCGTGAGTCGGGCTTATGATCTTCTGATCCGCCGCGGGCTTGTCAAAGGTGAGGTTGGCCGGGGGACTTATGTAAACGCGCGGCCGGTGGAGACGTCGCCGCCGTATCTTCCGCATCTCATTGGGGATCAGCTTGTCGATTTCTCAAACTTGAAGCCGGTCACTGGTCAGTTGCACATGAATTGTATGCGCCGGGCTCTCAGTGGTCTTTCGAGCGATATTAGCGAAAGCGCACTGCTCTCCTTCCGGCCAGCAACCACCTTGCGGCCCTATATGCCGGCAGCCGTCTCCTGGTTGGAGCGGTGCGGGCTGACTTGTTCTTCAGATCAGATCATCATGACGAATGGCAGCAGTTCGGCCATGGCGATTGCCTTGATGACGGCTGTCGACGGCAGCGAGCTGATCGCGACCGACGCAGTCTGTCACTACCCGCTTTCTAGACTGTCGCAGTACATGAACTTCAACTTGGCCGGTCTGCCGGTGGACGAAGAGGGAATTCTTCCCGCCGCACTTGATGAGATGTGTCGTCAAAAGGCCGTTAAAACATTGTTCCTGTTGCCGAATGGCTTGGGGCCGATGGCCTTGACCATGGGCTTGCAGCGGCGTGAACAGCTGGTCTCACTCGCGCAGAAGTACGATCTTTTGATCATTGAAAACGACGCTTGGGGGCCTCTGCAGCCGCGCCGGTTACCGCCGATTGCAGCATTGGCTCCAGAGCGTACATTTTACTTCACCAGCTTCACGAAGTGCCTTTTGCCTGGCTTGCGGCATGGGTATCTGGTCGCGCCAGAGGCGTTTGCGTCCGCGGCCTCTAATCGTCACTTGGTGATGGACTGGATTGCAACTCCGTTCATGGCTGAATTGGCCGCCCGGTGGATTGAAGATGGAACGGCTGAAGAGTTGCTGTTCTGGCAGAAAACGGCCCTCAAGCGGCGCAACATGTTGGCGCATGAGCTTCTGGAAGGTGTGCCATTCAACAAAAGCCCAAACGGATTGCACATTTGGCTGCCATTGCCGGACGGATGGGGCGAAGACAGCTTCATTGAAGCTGCACGTCAAAAAGGGATTGTAGTTGCTCCGGGTTCCGCTTTTGCCTTGCCGGGGGCAGCCGCGGCCCCCGGAGTGCGGATCTGCTTGGGCAATATGGCGGAAGACCAGTTCATTTTCGGAATGCAGCAGCTCGCTGCGCTGTGTCACAGCAAACCGGAAGCGGAGGTCTTCGTGCTGTAACGAAGTAAAATGATCAAGCTAATATTGTCATGATTTAATGTTTCGATTGACCTGATATTTATTGCGCTTCACTCTCATTCCCTGAGAAACACGGGAGCGGATAGTTAACAGCAGCTGGCCTGCAGATCGTCCTCTCACTTGGATCAGGTGATCAGCGTGAACCATTGTATCGATCGGTTTGATTTTTTGGCGGCCGCGGAGCGGATCAAGCCGCACGTCCGGCGCACGCCCATGGTGCCCTCCGAGAGTTTGTCTGAGAGAGCCGACGTGCCGGTTTTCTTGAAGCTGGAACACCTTCAGACGACGGGAAGCTTCAAACTGCGGGGCGCGACCAATGCAATCTCAAAATTGACTGCGGACCAGCGCAAAAAAGGTGTCGTGTGTGTATCTACCGGAAACCACGGCCGAGGATTGGCTTATGCAGCTACGAAGGCAGGGATTTCCTGTACGATTTGCATGTCGCGCCTGGTTCCGCAAAACAAGGTCGATGCGATCGCGAAACTTGGAGCCGATATCCGGATAACTGGCGCGTCCCAGGATGAAGCTCAGCTGGAGGCGGACCGCCTGGTTCTCGAGGAGGGCCTCGTACTTCTGCCGCCGTTTGATCATCCAGACATTATCAGCGGTCAAGGAACACTCGGACTGGAAATTCTGGAAGAGGTCCCGGAGGTTCAGACCGTTCTTGTCCCCTTGTCGGGCGGCGGTTTGATCGCGGGTGTTGCCGCTGCACTGAAGGCTGCAAGGCCTTCGGTGAAAGTTGTTGGGCTGTCCATGGAGCGGGGCGCGGCGATGGCGGCTTCACTGACGGCAGGTCGCCCGGTTCAGGTTACCGAAGAGCCCAGCCTCGCAGATTCGCTCGGCGGCGGCATCGGTCTCGACAATCAGTTTACATTTGAAACCACCCGAGAACTGGTCGACGACATTGTTCTGCTCACGGAGGCCGAAATTGCAGCTGGAATACGTCATGCCTACTGGCAGGAGCGTCAAGTCGTTGAGGGCAGCGGCGCGGTTGGGATTGCTGGGTTTTTAGCCGGAAAAGTAAATCCAATAGGGCCCGTCGCTGTCCTGCTGACTGGCTGTAACATCGATATGAACCTGCACCACCGGGTCATCTCCGGAGAGGACGTTGATCTCGCGAACAGTGAGGAAGCTTGACCCATGCCGCAAATCACCATCCTGACCGAAACAGAGCTGCGCACGGCGGTTCCGCTTAACAACGACGCCGTTGAGCAGATCGAGCGGGCTTTCGCGGCCCTGGCAAGTGGAAAGGTCGAGATGCCGCCGATCCTTTCCATGGAAATTCCCGACTTCAACGGCGAAGTTGATGCTAAAACAGCCTATGTTCCGGGCCTCGATAGCTTTGCTCTGAAAGTATCTCCCGGCTTTTTCGACAATCCAAAGATTGGTCTGCCGAGCAATTCTGGTTTGATGATCTTGTTCTCGGCACGGACCGGGTTCGTCGAAGCCGTGATGCTTGACAATGGGTATCTGACAGAAGTTCGAACAGCTGCTGCCGGTGCAGTTGCCGCGAAACACTTGGCGCCGGAACAGGCATCAAGCGCTTGTATTGTAGGGGCTGGACTGCAGGCCAAACTGCAGCTGCAGGCTCTGTGCCTTGTGCGTCCGATCAAACACGCAGCAATTTGGGCGCGGGACGTATCCAAGGCGCGAGTAGCCGCAGACGAGTTGGCGTCCCGTCTGGAAATCGAAGTCTCGCTGGTTTCGGACCTTGCAGGCGCTGTCGAAGCTGCCGATGTGGTCGTCACCACGACCCCGAGCACCGAACCGCTCATTAAGGCCGAATGGTTGCGTGACGGACACCACATAACAGCCATGGGGTCGGACCAGCACACAAAGAATGAATTAGAGCCGGCCTGTCTGACCCGGGCCGATCTTTATGTGCCGGACCGGCAATCTCAAACCGAGTTGATGGGAGAACTGCGGTCAGCTTTGGCGGCAGGCGCTGTCAGTGCCGGGGCAATCTTTAGCGAACTCGGAGACATCGTTGTGGGGCAGGCGAGGGGGCGTGCGTCCGATGCAGACATCACGATCTGTGACCTTACTGGAACGGGGGTGCAGGACACGGCAATTGCAACATTCGCCCGCGCGCAGGCACTGTCGCTGCAAGCGGGAACGACAATCGACACATAATGAGCCGGAGATCGTTTGATGATTGAACTTACGCTTCGTTTTTCGAGAGACGAGTACCAGCGCCGTGTCGACAAGACCCGCAAGGCAATGGACGCCGCCGGGCTGGAGCTGCTGATCGTTTCTGACCCGTCCAATATGAACTGGCTGACCGGATACGACGGCTGGTCCTTCTATGTCCATCAGGCGGTGTTGCTGTCGTTGGACGGCGAGCCGGTCTGGTTCGGCCGGGGGCAAGACGCCAATGGGGCGCTGCGCACCTGTTTCATGGATCCTGCCAACATCATCGGGTATCCGGATCACTATGTTCAGTCCACGGAGCGGCATCCGATGGACTACCTGTCTGCGAAGATTGAGGAGCGAGGCTGGGCGAACCTGAGTATCGGCGTGGAAATGGACAATTACTATTTCTCCGCAGCCGCGTTTGCCTCGCTGCAAAGGCATCTGCCGAACGCCCGCTTTCAAGATGCCAATGCGCTGGTCAATTGGCAGCGGGCGGTCAAGTCTGCGCCGGAACTCGATTACATGCGTATGGCCGGGAAAAAGGTGGAGAAAATCCATGCCCGCATTCTGGAGAAGGCGGAGCCGGGTCTTCGCAAATGCGATCTTGTGGCCGACATCTATGATGCGGGCTTGCGTTACGATGCCCTCTTGGATGCTGGTGGGGACTATCCGGCCATTGTCCCGCTTGTGCCCTCGGGAAGTGACGCTGCTGCCCCTCATCTGACATGGGATGACCAGCCGATGAAGGCCGGTGAGGGAACCTTCTTTGAGGTCGCGGGCGTTCACAACCGGTACCATTGTCCGCTTTCGCGCACGCTTTACCTCGGAAAGCCGCCGCAAAAGTTCCTTGATGCGGAAAAGGCCGTGTTGGAGGGACTGGAAGCGGGGCTTGAAGTCGCAATGGCTGGAAATCGGTGCGAAGACATCGCCCATGCGTTTTTCCGGGTCTTGAAAAAACACGGCATCACCAAGGACAATCGCACTGGTTATCCGATCGGACTGTCCTATCCCCCGGATTGGGGCGAACGGACCATGTCACTGCGCAGCGGGGATACATCCGTTCTGGAAGAAAACATGACCTTCCATTTCATGACCGGCCTCTGGATGGAAGACTGGGGATTTGAGATCACGGAAAGCATCGTCATAGGCACGAACGAACCGGAGTGCCTCGCCAATGTGCCCCGGCGCTTGTTTGTGAAGGACTGATCGATGACCGGAAATCCGATCAGCCCGACTATTCCGTTTGATCAAGATGGCATTCATCACGGCTTCTTGCGTCTTCCCTACAGCCGGGACGACTCGGCCTGGGGATCTGTGATGATCCCGATTACGGTTGTGCGGAATGGTGATGGTCCGACCGCTCTTTTAACCGGTGGCAATCATGGCGATGAGTACGAGGGGCCGATTGCGCTCCAGGATTTGGCAGCAACCCTAAAACCGGAGGACATTCAGGGCCGGGTCATCATAGTTCCGGCCCTCAACCATCCGGCCTTCCTTGCTGGGTCGCGGACGTCGCCAATCGACAAGGGCAATCTCAACCGCTCCTTCCCAGGAAGGCCGGAGGGAACCGTCACCCAGAAGATTGCCCATTTCATCGATACAATTTTGATCCCGATGGCGGATATCGTGCTGGATTTTCATTCCGGCGGCAAGACGCTGGATTTTGTGCCCTTTGCAGCGGCTCACGTTCTAGACAACAAAGACCAGCAGGCCGCGTGTGTCGCCGCTATGCAATCGTTCAACGCGCCGTACTCCACGACCATGTTGGAAATCGACAGTGTTGGTATGCTCGACACGGCAGTCGAGCAAAAAGGCAAGGTGTTTGTCACGACCGAGCTTGGCGGAGGCGGCACAGCGACGGCGCGATCGATCGGCATCGCCAAGAAGGGCGCGCGCAATCTTCTAAAACATGCCGGCATCCTGTCGGGTGAGCTGGAGTTGAGCCCGACTATCACGCTCGACATGCCGGATGGAGATTGCTTCGTATTCTGCGGGCACAGCGGCATGATGGAGCTGGTCATTGACCTGGGAGACGAGATCGCGGAAGGCGACGTCATTGCACGGACCTGGCCTACGGAGCGCACTGGTGCCGCTCCGATCGAGTATCGGGCCAAACGATCTGGCATCCTGATGGCCCGTCATTTTCCAGGGTTGGTGAAGATGGGAGACTGCCTGGCGGTCGTTGCAAAGGTGGTCTAGGGCCGATCATGGGGATGCACTTCCATTGAACAGCCCCACGCTCTCTATTCCGCCGCTTGCGCCATCTCTGGAAACAAGCCGGCCAAGCCCTCTGATGATGCTTCGCAAATCCCGCGCTCAGTGATCAGTCCTGTCACAAGCCGGTTGGGCGTCACATCAAATGCCGGGTTTCCGCCGGACGTGCCATCCGGTGTGACTTGCACAACGCCAATCGCGCCTTGGTCCAATTTTCCCTGGATATGGGTTGTCTCGCGCTCAGAGCGTTCTTCGATCGGAATTTCGGACACGCCGTCGCTCACGCTCCAGTCGATCGTTGGAGAGGGGAGGGCCACATAGAACGGCACATTGTTGTCGCGAGCAGCCAGTGCCTTGAGATAAGTCCCGATTTTGTTGCACACATCCCCGCGCCGGGTTGTCCGGTCTGTGCCAACGATGACCATGTCGACGAGCCCATGCTGCATCAAATGACCGCCGGCATTGTCAGTGATATAGGTATGCGGAACGCCGTGGCTCCCGAGCTCCCACGATGTGAGCGCTCCCTGGTTCCGCGGTCGTGTCTCGTCGACCCATACATGCAGCGGAATACCTGCGTCATGGGCCTGATACATTGGGCTTGTCGCAGTTCCCCAGTCGACGGTAGCAATCCAGCCGGCGTTGCAGTGTGTGAGCAGTCGGACGGGCTCGCCATCCGGTTTGTTGGCGGCAATGTCGCGGATCAGCTTCAACCCGTTTTCACCGATACGGCGATTGATCTCGACATCTTCGTCGGAGATGTCATGGGCAAGCTGTAGGGCGGCTGCCGCGCGCGCTTCTACTGGAAGCGGTTTGAGCGCGGTTCGGCATCTGTTTAGCGCCCAACGCAGATTGATGGCAGTGGGTCGCGTCTTTTCCAGGAATGTCCAGGCGGCGTCCAGATTGGCGTCAGAGGGATCATTGGCCATAGCCAGTGCGACGCCGTAAGCAGCGGTTGCGCCGATGAGCGGCGCTCCCCGAACGCGCATTTCAACGATAGCATCAGCGAACTCTTGCATGGTGCGCACGGGTTGCGTTTTAAACTCATGCGGCAACCAGCGTTGGTCGATGATCTGAAGGCAGTTCAACTCCGCATCCCACCACAACGAGCGGTACTGTGTTCCATTGACCTTCATCCGAGTTCCCTCTTATCCGGTTTTGGCCCCTGTGTGTCCTTTAAAGACAGTATGGGCTCGCCGCTGCAAGATCCGCAAATTGCTATTGCTACCGCCTTTAGCCCGGCAGCGATCACGTCGCAAGAAGGTGCGATCGTGTATTGATGCCGCGCTGCAACATTTCTGCATTGCATAAAAAATGACCTTGCGCATAATGCGGGCATGAGGGGCGGGCTATCCATACTTGTCATCGATGACAACAAGATCCGCGCATCCATCATTGAAGAGGGATTGCGCGATGCAGGGCATGAGAAAGTCATTCTCGTGCATCAGATGGAGGGGCTTGTCCGGCAGATCGCGGACATCAACCCGGACGTCATCGTCATTGATCTGGAAAACCCCAACCGCGACCGGCTGGAACACATGTTCCAGGTATCGCGGGCTGTACAGCGTCCGATTGCAATGTTTGTCGACAAGGCCGACAGCCAATCGATTGAGGCGGCAGTTGATGCGGGTGTTTCCGCCTACATTGTTGATGGGTTGAAGCGGGAACGCGTCAAGCCGATCCTGGATATGGCCATCAGCCGTTTCCGCGCATTTTCAAAACTTACCCAGGATTTGGAAGATGCCCGCAACGAATTGGCGGACCGGAAGACCATCGACCGCGCCAAGGGCATTCTCATGAAGTCGAAAAATCTCACGGAACAGGAGGCCTATGACCTCCTGCGTAAGACGGCGATGAACCAAAGCCGGAAGATTATTGAAGTCGCGCAAAGTCTGGTGATTGCCAGCGGACTGCTGGGGGACTGATGAATGCAGAAAAAAACGAAACGCCAGGGAGGGGCGGCTATCGGGGAGAGCAGGAGATTATGGGCACCAAACTAACGCCGGTGATTGCCGGGTTCATACCGCTGCTCGACAGCGCTGTGTTGGTGGCGGCAAAGGAAAAGGGCTTTGCCGAACGAGAAGGCATTGCGCTCCAGCTGATCCGTGAAACGTCCTGGGCGAACATTCGTGACCGCCTGGCGGTCGGCCATTTTGACGTTGCCCACATGCTCGCGCCGATGCCAATCGCGGCAAGCCTCAACCTGACCAGTCTGGCGGTCCCCATGCTGGCTCCCATGGTACTTGGTCTCGGCGGCAACGCCATCACTGTCGCGGCTTCCATCTGGCGGCAAATGGCAGATCTTGGCGCTGACCCGGACGGCGATCCCGCTTCTACGGGTGTGGCGTTTGCAAAGGTTCTCTCTGCCCGCAAAGAGAGAGGCGAGAGTCGGCTGAGGTTCGGCGTTGTTCATCCTTTTTCAGGTCACGCCTACGAGCTCCGGTATTGGCTCGCAGCAGCCGGACTTGATCCGGATCTTGATGTCGAAATCTCCGTTGTGCCACCGCAGTTGATGGCCGATGCCCTCGCTGCAGGTCAATTGGACGGTTATTGCGTAGGTGAGCCTTGGAACACCGCGGCAGTTCAAGCCGGTACGGGCCGGATTGCGACGTACAAACAGGCGATTTGGCCTGACAGCCCGGAAAAAGTCCTTGGTGTCACTCGGAAATGGGCAAATGCCGAGCCGGACACCTTGTCTGCGTTAATGCGCGCAATCTCTGCCGCGGCCGACTGGTGTGCACAGTCTGATCATCTGACTGAACTCGCGCAGCTTCTCGCAGGCCCGACGTATATCGATTGTTCTCCTGACCTCTGCGTGCCAGCCCTTGGCGGAGATATGAAGCTGGGTCAAAATACTCACAAGAGCATACCGGACTTTCTAACGTTTTCCGGCGGACTGCGCGCAGCGCCGTCCCCCGCACAAGGTGTCTGGTTCTTCAGCCAGATGGTACGCTGGGGGCAAGCGGCGGCTGATCCGGAAGCGGAAAGACAGGCCGCGGAAATCTTTTCGCCTGACCTTTATGAGGATGCGCTCGGGATTGGGCCGATTGGGAAGCCGCAAACCATCCGCTTGTTCGATATGTCCGAAGTGTGAAACTCCGATTTGGTCATCTGCAATTCGGTATGATCAAGGGCGGTCCTGCCATTCAACGCATCCTGTTGCGCTGCACAAAAAAACATCACCTGCCTTCATTTTCAGCCAAAACATGTTGCGCTGCCAAAAGATCATCTCTGTTCCTTAGGTCCATGTGCCTTTGATAAATATGACAAAATTCCGAAATGTCGTGTTTGGCACGCTTCCTGCTCACCAATAACACGAGGCCGACGTTGGCCTAACGATATTGCGCCCATTGGTGGGCGTTCAGGCAAAGCCGCCGATTTGACTTGCAGGTTCCTCCTCCCAAGGCCCGCAGGATCAGTCGGCGGCTTTTTGTTTGACCTTCCAATGCTGCATTGCAGCGCAAAAAGAACTGCGAGGGACAGAACGTGACACTCAGAGATACACTCAAATTCACCCGGCGGGCCGCGCTCGGCACTTTGTTGGCTGCAACTGCATTGGTTCCGGCGACCGGCGCCATGGCTGAAATGCTCGATGTCGAAAAAGACGAGCTGACCTTCGGCTTCATCAAACTGACCGATATGGCACCGCTCGCTGTTGCTTATGAGCTTGGCTATTTTGAAGACGAAGGGCTCTTCGTCACGCTTGAGCCGCAAGCAAACTGGAAAGTACTGCTCGACCGCGTCATCACCGGCGAATTGGACGGGGCGCACATGTTGGCCGGACAGCCGCTGGCCGCCACAATCGGTTTCGGCACCAAGGCGCACATCGTCACGCCGTTCTCCATGGATCTCAACGGCAACGGCATCACCGTCTCCAACGAAATCTGGGAAATGATGAAGCCGAACATCCCGACAATGGATGATGGGCGTCCACAACACCCCATCAGCGCATCTGCTCTGAAGCCGGTCGTTGACAAGTTCATCGACGAAGGCAAGCCGTTCAACATGGGCATGGTCTTCCCGGTTTCCACGCACAATTACGAGCTGCGCTATTGGTTGGCAGCAGGCGATATCCACCCGGGCTTTTATTCTGAAAGCGATATCTCCGGTCAGATCATGGGTGAGGCCTTGCTGTCCGTGACACCGCCACCGCAGATGCCGGCAACTCTGGAAGCTGGAACCATCTATGGCTATTGCGTGGGTGAGCCTTGGAACCAGCAGGCTGTCTTTAAGGGCATTGGTGTACCGGTCATCACCGATTACCAGATCTGGAAGAACAATCCGGAAAAGGTCTTCGGCCTGACCAAAGAGTTCACGGAAGAAAACCCGAACACCACGCTCGCAATTACGAAAGCACTCATTCGTGCAGCCAAATGGCTCGACGAGAATGATAACGCCAACCGTATGGAAGCCGTCGAGATCCTGGCCCGCTCCGAATATGTTGGCGCAGATGCTGAGGTCATCGCCAACTCCATGACAGGCACCTTTGAATTCGAAAAAGGTGACAAAAGGGAAATCCCGGACTTCAACGTCTTCTACCGCTACTACGCGACGTATCCGTACTACTCCGATGCCGTCTGGTACCTGACCCAGATGCGCCGGTGGGGCCAGATCACAGAGCACAAGCCGGACAGCTGGTATGACGAAGTCGCCAAGTCCGTCTACCTGCCAGACACCTATCTGAAAGCAGCCCGCATGCTGGTCGAGGAAGGTCATGTGGCCGAGGAAGACTTCCCATGGGACAGCGACGGTTACCGTGCTCCGACCCCGGCAGCCGACATCATTGACGGCATTGCCTACGACGGAAAGCAGCCGAATGCCTACATCGACAGCCTGCCGATCGGCCTGAAAGGCAAGCAGGTAGTCGACGGGAACGAAGTGGTCGGCGGTTAATCCCCGACTGTGGGAGCGGCGGAATGCAGCCCGCCGCTCCACCTCCCCAACACCAGAATTCAGACGTTAAGGGACGCCACCGATGGCCAATGCCGATACAGCTAGCTCCCCGGACCTTGCCCGGGCCGCCCGCAAGGAAAAACTTTTTACTTCGATCAATAAGGCCGGTGGCTGGCTGGATGCGCTGGGCTTTTCCTGGCTGGTCCCGCTCCTGAAAATCGCCGCTGGTGACAGCCCGAAAGAACAGATGGGCGAGTTGAAGCGGGTGCTCGTGATCCCGCTGATCGGTATACTGGCGTTTCTTGCTATGTGGGCAGCGCTCGCACCGCAAGTCCAGACATCCCTTGGCGCTGTGCCAGGGCCAGCGCAAGTTTGGACCCAAACGGTCAATCTTTGGGAAGACCATGTTCGCGAACGTGAAAAGGCGGACGCCTTTTATGAACGGCAGGACGCCCGCAATGCTAAGTTTGCCGCAGAAGGCAAGACTGATCGGATCAAGCACCGGACCTACACGGGCAAACCGACCTATATCGACCAGATCGGCACCTCCCTGAAAACCGTCGGTCTAGGGTTTCTGATCGCGACCATCATCGCCGTGCCCCTCGGCATTGCCTCGGGCCTGTCGCGCACCTTCAATGGCGCAATCAATCCACTCATTCAGATCTTCAAACCGGTTTCGCCGCTCGCCTGGTTGCCGATTGTTACGATGATCGTCTCGGCGACCTATGCCAATCCGTATGACTGGTTGTCCAAATCCCTTCTGATTTCGGCGGTGACAGTCACGCTGTGCTCCATGTGGCCGACGCTGATCAACACTGCGCTCGGCGTTGCCTCTGTCGACAAGGACCTCATGAATGTCGGCCGCGTTTTGCAACTCCCGACCTGGAAGACCATCACCAAGCTGGTTCTGCCGTCCTCTCTACCGTTGATCTTCACCGGTCTGCGTTTGTCGCTGGGTGTGGGCTGGATGGTTCTGATCGCAGCTGAAATGCTTGCCCAGAATCCGGGTCTTGGCAAATTCGTCTGGGACGAGTTCCAGAACGGGTCCTCCCAGTCGCTTGCGAAAATCATGGTTGCTGTTCTGACCATTGGTCTCATAGGGTTCATGCTCGACCGGCTGATGTTCGCCCTGCAGCGCGCCTTTACATTCTCAGCCAACCGGTAAGGAGACCCTGATGTCCTTTTTGGAAATCTCCGGCGTCTCGAAGTCTTACGGTGAGGGCGTCAGCCGCACCGATGTTCTGGACGACATCAATCTCAAGGTCGACGACGGCGAGTTCATTGCCATCGTCGGGTTCTCGGGAACCGGCAAAACGACCCTTATCTCTCTGCTTGCAGGCCTGATCGAACCGGACACCGGCGGGATCATCTTCAAGGGGAAGGAGATTGACGGACCGAGCTCGGACCGGGGTGTCGTCTTTCAGTCCTACTCCCTGATGCCGTGGCTGTCGGTCACTGGAAACGTCGCCCTCGCGGTCGACAGTGTCTTCAAGAAGAAGAGCGCCAGGGAGCGTAAGGAAATCTGCGACAAATACATCGAGATGGTCGGTCTGGCCCACGCCAAGGACCGCAAGCCGGCGGAGCTTTCCGGCGGCATGCGCCAGCGTGTGGCGGTCGCCCGGGCTCTTGCCATGCAGCCCGAACTCCTGCTGCTCGATGAACCGCTGTCCGCGCTCGACGCCTTGACCCGCGCCAAGCTGCAAGATGAATTTGCAGCGATCTGCGAGCAAGAAAAGAAGACCATCGTTCTCATCACCAATGACGTGGATGAGGCGATCCTGCTGGCAGACCGGATTGTTCCATTGAAACCCGGAACGTCCGCCACGCTTGGGCCGGAATTCAAGGTTCCGTTCAAACGTCCGCGGGACCGCGGTGAGCTCAATCATAATGACGACTTCATCAAGCTTCGGGCAGACATTACCGAATATCTGATGGCGGTTGGGGCCGAACGCGGTGCTGATCTGGAACGCGACATTGTCCTGCCAAACATCGTTCCGATCACCCAACGACTTAAGTCGGATGACAAGCTGCCGGCCGTCTATGAAAAAGCTGCCGAGACACTGAAAGACGAGCGCTTCCTGGAGTTCTCCCAGCTCAAGAAGGTCTATCCGACACCGAAAGGCCCACTGACTGTTGTCGATGGCTTCGATCTGAAGATGAACAAGGGCGAGTTCATCACGCTGATCGGCCACTCCGGCTGCGGCAAGTCGACGGTTCTGTCCATGGTCGCAGGTCTCAATCCGATCACCGAAGGCGCCATCATCCTTGACGGCACGCACGTCACACAGGCAGGGCCCGACCGGGCGGTCGTGTTCCAAGCGCCGAGCCTGATGCCCTGGCTGACGGCTTATGAGAATGTCGCCCTTGGCGTCGACAAGGTCTATCCGGACGCATCCAAGCAGGAAAAGCGCGACGTCATCGAATATTACCTGTCCAAGGTCGGTCTCGCCGATGCCATGCAAAAGCCGGCAGTTGATCTGTCCAACGGCATGAAGCAGCGGGTCGGTATTGCCCGCGCCTTTGCACTGTCGCCAAAACTGCTCCTACTCGATGAACCTTTCGGCATGCTCGACAGCCTGACACGCTGGGAACTGCAGGATGTCCTGATGGATGTCTGGAAGCGCACCCAAGTGACGGCGATCTGCGTCACCCATGATGTCGATGAAGCGATCCTGCTCGCCGACCGGGTGGTGATGATGTCGAATGGCCCGAATGCACGGATCGGCAACATCATGGAAGTGGATCTACCACGCCCACGGTCGCGCAAGGAACTGTTGGCTCACCCGGATTACTACGCCTACCGCGAAGAACTTCTCGACTTCCTTGAAGCCTATGAGGGCGGTGCGGATCCGAGTGAAGACCAACTCGAATCCATCCAGGAAAAACGTGCTGCGCGCATGGCCCGTCAAAAGGCCGCGATCGAAGCAGCGGAATGAAAGGGGGATGGCAACCATGACGAAACAAAAGCTTGTCATCATCGGCAACGGCATGGCGCCGGGCCGGATGCTGGAGCACCTGTTTGATCAGGACAAGGACGCCTATGACGTCACGATCTTCAATGCCGAACCACGGGTGAACTACAACCGGTTGATGCTGTCCCCGGTCCTCTCCGGTGAGAAGTCCTATGAAGACATCATCACCCATGGCGACGACTGGTACACTGAGCATGGCGTGACCCTGCACAAGTCGGCCCGCGTTTCAGAGATCGACCGTTCTGCCAAAACCGTCACATCGGAAAACGGCATCACAGTCGACTACGACAAGCTGGTTATTGCAACCGGATCCAACCCGTTCATCATCCCGCTGCCGGGCAAGGACCTCAATGGCGTCCTCACCTATCGCGACCTTGATGATGTCGATCAGATGCTGGATGCCGCAAAGGGCGGTGGCCGCGCTGTTGTGATCGGTGGCGGGCTGCTTGGTCTTGAAGCCGCAGCCGGTCTGAAGATGCAGGGCATGGAGGTCACGGTCCTTCACCTGATGCCGACGCTGATGGAACGCCAGCTCGATCCGGCTGCCGGCTTCCTGTTAGAGGAAGAATTCAAGCGCCGTGGCATTGATGTGCGCACCAAAGCCAACAGCCACGAGATCGTCGATGACGGTGCCGGGAACGTCAAAGGTATCCGGCTGGATGACGGAACTGAGATCGAAGCCAGCATCGTTGTGATGGCGGTTGGCATTCGCCCGTCAGCCGATCTTGCAAAGACGGCCGGACTGGATGTGAACCGCGGCATTCTCGTTGACGACACCATGCGCACAGCCGACCCGGATATTTATGCCCTCGGCGAATGCGTGGAGCACAATGGCCAGTGCTACGGCCTGGTTGCCCCGCTTTACGAGATGGCCGAGGTCATAGCGGACAATCTCCTTGGTGGCGCCTCCGAGTACTCTGGCTCGGTGACGGCAACAAAACTGAAAGTCACCGGCGTCGATCTTTATTCGGCTGGCGATTTTGCCGAAGGCGAAGGCCGTGAGGAAATCGTTTTACGTGATGCGTGCGCCGGGGTCTACAAGCGCCTCGTTTTGAAGGACAACAAGATCATTGGCGCGGTGCTTTACGGCGAGACAGCCGATGGCCCGTGGTTCTTCGATCTTTTGAAAAAACAATCAGATGTCTCGGAAATGCGGGAGACACTGATCTTCGGCCAGGCGTATCAGGGGGGCGCCCCACTGGACCCTACGGCGGCCGTTGCAGCCTTGCCGGATGATGCGGAAATCTGCGGCTGCAACGGCGTGTGTAAATCAAAAATCGTAGGCGCGATCACTGACAAGGGCCTAACCACCCTTGATGACGTTCGTGCCCACACCAAGGCTTCGGCATCCTGCGGAACCTGCACCGGATTGGTCGAACAATTGATGCAGGTGACCCTTGGCGAGGCATACAATCCGTCCGCTGTCACGCCGATGTGCGGCTGCACCCACCTCGGGCATTCGGATGTCCGCCGGCTGATCAAGTCCAAGGGATTGAAAACCATCCCCGCCGTGATGCAGGAACTGGAATGGACCTCTTCCGGCGGCTGCGCCAAATGCCGCCCAGCGCTGAACTACTATCTCGTCAGCGACTGGCCGGATGAATATGCGGACGACTATCAGTCCCGATTCATCAACGAACGCGTCCACGCGAACATCCAGAAGGACGGGACCTATTCCGTTGTGCCGCGCATGTGGGGTGGGATGACCTCCTCCAAGGAGCTGCGCGCGATTGCCGATGTCGTCGACAAGTTTAACATTCCCGCGGTGAAGTGCACCGGCGGCCAGCGCATCGACATGCTTGGCATCAAGAAAGAAGACCTGCCCGCCGTCTGGGCTGATCTTGGTAAGGCCGGTTTTGTCTCCGGGCAGGCCTATGCGAAAGGCCTTCGGACCGTGAAGACCTGCGTCGGAACGGACTGGTGCCGGTTCGGAACCCAGGACTCCACCGGGCTCGGCATCCGGATCGAGAAGTTCATGTGGGGCTCCTGGACACCGGCCAAACTGAAGCTGGCTGTCTCCGGGTGCCCGCGCAACTGCGCCGAAGCAACCTGCAAGGACATCGGTGTTGTCTGTGTCGACAGCGGCTTCGAGATCCACTTCGCAGGCGCGGCTGGGCTGGACATCAAGGGCACGGAAGTCCTCGGCCTCGTCAAGACGGAAGATGAGGCGCTCGAATACATCGTTGCGCTCACGCAAATGTACCGCGAGCAGGGCCACTATCTGGAGCGGATCTACAAATGGGCCAAACGCATTGGCTATGACGAAATCCGCCGTCAGATCATGGACGATCCTGACAAGCGCAGAGCTTACTTTGACCGTTTCGTCTTCTCCCAGAAATTCGCCCAGGTCGATCCGTGGTCGGAGCGCGTCTCCGGCAAGGACAAGCACGAGTTCAAGCCGATGGCAGTACTCACCCGGGAGGCGGCGGAATGAACGCGGAACTGAAGAATTGGGTCGCGATCGGCGACCTGACAGACATCCCGCGCGAAGGCGCCCGGGTGGTGAAAACCGATGCCGGCTGCATTGCTGTGTTCCGCACTGTTGATGACGAAGTCTTCGCACTGGACGACCGCTGCCCGCACAAGGGCGGGCCGCTCAGCCAGGGCATTGTCCATGGCACGTCGGTCACCTGTCCCTTGCACAACTGGGTGTTTGACCTGGCAACCGGTCTTGCAACGGGTGCCGATGAAGGCGCTGTCCCGGTGACGGCCGCTAGAGTCGAGGGCGGCAAGGTGCTCCTTGCCGCCGACGATCTGGCACGCCGGTTGGCAAGCTGACCGCGTCCATCCAATCAAAATTCGAGGAAAGCCCAAGGAGCCGCGCCCGATGACCGGCACATCAAAAGAAAAAACGGTCAAGACCACCTGCCCTTATTGCGGGGTTGGGTGCGGGGTGCTGGCAACTGTTAGAGAAGACGGATCGGTGGGAATTGCCGGTGATCCGGATCATCCGGCCAACTACGGCCGGTTGTGCTCAAAGGGTTCAGCGCTGGGGGAAACTCTATCGCTGGATGACCGGCTGCTTTATCCGGAAATCGGCGGCAAACGGTCCGATTGGGGCAGCGCGCTCACCCTTGTTGCCCGCAAATTCTCTGAAGCCATCGGAGATCACGGGCCGGACAGCGTTGCGTTTTATGTCTCCGGCCAGATCCTGACCGAGGACTATTACGTTGCCAACAAGCTGATGAAAGGCTTCATCGGATCTGCCAACATCGATACGAATTCAAGGCTCTGCATGGCCTCGTCCGTTGCCGGTCACAGGCGCGCGTTCGGCAGCGACACCGTTCCGGGAACCTATGAGGATCTTGAAACCTGCGATCTTCTGATCCTAGTCGGATCCAATCTTGCCTGGTGTCACCCGGTTCTCTTCCAGCGTGTCGAAGCGGCAAAGGCAAACAATCCGAACATGCGGGTCGTTGTCATCGATCCGCGCGAAACGGCAACCTGCGCCATCGCCGATCTGCACCTTGGCTTGAAGCCCGACACGGATGTTGCGCTGTTCAATGGCCTGCTGGCCTTCCTTGCCGAAACAGAAGCCCTGGATCGTAGCTATATCGCGGCCCATACGAACGGCTTTGAAGAGACACTCGCGGCGGCTGGTCCGTGTGAAATCAACCGGATTTCAGATGAAACCGGCCTGACGCCCCATGACATCGCGACCTTCTACACACTGGTGGCGCGGACGGAAAAGACGGTCACCCTCTACAGCCAGGGCGTCAACCAATCGGTCGTCGGGACAGATAAGGTCAATGCGATCATCAACACGCACTTGGCAACCGGTCGGATCGGCAAACCGGGAATGGGCCCGTTCTCGGCAACGGGCCAGCCGAATGCCATGGGCGGACGCGAGGTCGGCGGTCTCGCCAACATGCTTGCCGCCCATATGGCGATCGAGAACCCGGGGCACCGCGCGCTCGTGCAAGACTTCTGGCAGAGCCCGGTCATTGCATCAAAACAGGGGTTGAAAGCGGTTGACCTTTTCCAGGCGGCAAGGGACGGCAAGATCAAGGCGCTCTGGATCATGGCAACCAATCCGGTCGACAGCCTGCCGGACGCCGATGGGGTCGCCGAAGCGCTCAAGACCTGCCCGTTTGTGGTCGTCTCCGATGTAACCCGGGCAGCCGATACCGTCGCCTATGCCGATGTTCTTCTGCCTGCCGCTGCGTGGGGCGAGAAGGACGGTACCGTAACCAATTCCGAGCGGCGGATTTCACGGCAAAAGAAGTTCCTGGACCTCCCCGGTGAGACGAAACCCGACTGGTGGCAACTGGCTGAAGTTGCGCGCCGGATGGGGTTTGAAGGCGCGTTTCAATACGATGGTCCGGACGCTGTTTTCCGCGAACACGCGGCACTGTCCAATGCCGGAAACAACGGCTCACGGGATTTCGACATCAGTGCCCTGAAAGACATCTCGGCGGCCGAATTCGACGATCTGGAGCCCGTCCAGTGGCCGCAGGGCGGGGCAACCGTGCGCAATGGCGAAACGCGATTCTTTGCCAAGGGCGGTTTTTTCACACCGAACGGCAAGGCGAATTTCATTGCAGTCTCTCACAAGGACCCGCGCAAGCGCGAACGGCGGTTCCCGCTGGTTCTGAACACCGGCCGGATTCGCGATCACTGGCACACCATGACGAGGACAGGCAAAACGCCGCGCTTGTCTTCGCATATTGCTGAGCCTTTCGCCGAACTCCACCCGCAAGATGCACGGGAAGCCGGGATTACGGCGGCCGATCTGATTGAAGTCAAAAGCCCACACGGGTCTGCCGTTGTCCGGGCGCAGATCACCGATCGGGCCCAGAAAAGATCTTTGTTCGTGCCGATGCACTGGACCGATCAGGTGAGCTCCAGAGGTCGTATTGATGCCGTGGTGGCGCCGGAAACAGATCCGGTGTCCGGACAACCCGGTTCCAAATTCACACCCGTTGCCATCCGCAAACTGGAGTTTGCCTGGCATGGCTTCGCTGTCTTGCGAGACAAGCCGGATCAGCTCGATGCCGGATATTGGGCGATTGCACCGACGGAAGGCGGCTGGCGCATCGAACTGGCGGGCGACAGGTCCACCAATCCCGAAAAACTTGCTGGCCGCCTCCTTCCTGAAGACACAGAATTCCTGCGGTTTGAAGACGGCACAACGGGCGCGCTCAGGATCGCGGGCTGGACCGGCGCAAACCTTGCCGGAGCGTTTTTCTTTGCCCCTGATCCCGTCGCTGTTTCCCGTCCGTGGGCCTCTGGGTTGTTGACCGCTGAAACGTCCACCAAAGATCAAAGATTCCGGGTTCTTGCGGGCCGTCCACCGGCTGACCTTCCCGACAAGGGCGCAATCGTCTGTTCTTGTTTTCAAGTCGGCAGCTCGGAAATTGCCGCAGAAGCAGCCAAAGGCGCAACCACTGTCAAGGCCATCGGCGCTTGCCTGAAAGCCGGGACCAATTGCGGGTCTTGCCGCTCTGAAATCCAGACCCTGCTCGACGCTGTTGCCAAGGAGACACGTGAAGATGCCGACATCGCGCAAGCCAGCTGAACTGCGCCCCAAACGGCATGCGGCAAGGGTCGAGCCTTTGGCGAGCCTGCCGTTGTTCTTTCCGCTTGAAGGCCGCAAGGTGGTTCTCGCCGGAGGAACGGACGCAGCCGCCTGGAAGGCCGAACTTCTGGCCGCCAGCGGGGCTGAGGTGCACGTCTTTGCCGAAGAGCTCAGCGAGGTTTTTCAAACGCTTCTGGAGCGGGGCAGCGTGAAGGGCCGCTTTGTTCACCATGCCCGTCCGTGGAGCACGGACGTGATTTCAGGGGCAGCGCTTGCCATCGCCGATGCCCCCTCGGACGGCGCGGCACAGGCCTTTTATTGCGCCGCCAAGGCCGCAGGCGTTCCGGTCAACGTCATCGACAATCCGCCGTTTTGCGAGTTCCAGTTCGGCTCCATCGTCAACCGCTCACCGGTCGTCATCGGCATCTCGACAAATGGCGTCGCTCCGATCCTTGGTCAGGCGATCCGGCGGCGGATTGAAACGCTCTTGCCAACCTCGCTTCAGGACTGGGCAGCGCTTGCGGGCCGGATCCGGGCCCGCGTTCTGGAAAACCTCGCACCGGGAGCAGAGCGCCGCCGGTTCTGGGAACGGTTCACCGACATGGCCTTTTCCGGAAAGGCTGCCGAAGAAGAGGCCACAAGCCGTGATCTGGAAGACGTTTTCGGCGAAGCCGCTCACGTTGGCCAGGGCCGCGTGACATTGGTCGGTGCCGGACCAGGCGATGCGGAAAACCTGACCTTGAAGGCCATGCGCGCGCTTCAATCTGCGGATGTGATCCTGTTTGACGATCTGGTCGACGACAGTGTTCTGGAACTCGCGCGCCGTGAAGCCAAACGCATGCTGGTCGGCAAGCGCGGCGGACGGGAAAGCTGCCATCAGGAAGACATCAACGACATGATGGTGTCGCTTGCCGGTCAGGGCAAACACGTCGTCCGGCTGAAATCCGGCGATCCGATGATTTTCGGACGGGCGGGCGAAGAGCTGACAAGGCTGGCTGAGGAAGGCATTCCGGCGAGCGTTGTTCCCGGCATTACCGCAGCCTCTGCGATGGCCGCCGAACTTGGCGTCTCGTTGACCCACCGTGATCACGCTCAGGCCGTCCGTTTTGTAACGGCACATTCGCGTCAGGGCGAGCTCCCCGACACGGTCGATTGGAACGGGCTTGCCGATCCTGCAACAACCACTGTTTTTTACATGGGGCGCCGCATGGCAAGCCGGATCAGCGAGCGGTTGATTTCTGAAGGCCGCAAGCCGAACACGCCCGTCCGGGTGATGGCCAATGTTTCCCGGCAGAATTCAGCCAGCTGGTCAGGCGCATTGTCAGACCTCGCTGACGGAGTGGAGAGCTTGGCAACAGACGGCCCGGTATTGATTGCGGTCGGCGAAGTCTTTGCCAACGTTGGACAAACAGCCGAAGCAGCGCTGTATCATGAGATGGAACCCCGGGCGGCTGCTGCCAACTGAGTGGCCCTTAACTCATCTACAACGCTTGACTTTTGAGGCCTGCGAACACCCGGTCGATGACTCAGCCCTTCCCGTTTGAAAGGAAAGGTTCTAGCTTGGGCATCAGCCGGGGCGGCGGAACTGAGTTGCTCTTGGCTTTCAAGTCATTATCGATCCAGAAGGTCTCAGAGGCGGTTCATGACGCAGCTCCCAAATTCCCTTGAAGCCCGTGATGTTGCGGTTCAGCTTCATTCCTATGCAGATGCCCGGAAGCAAGAAGAGACCGGGTCACTTGTGATCGAAAAGGGCGAGGGGATTTACGTCACCGACATCAACGGCAAGCGCTACATTGAAGGCATGGCTGGACTTTGGAGTGTTGCCGTCGGTTTCGGCGAAAAGCGTTTGGTCGATGCTGCCGCCCGCCAGATGGAAAAGCTGCCCTACTACCACACATTTACTTATAAGACGCACGGACCGTCGATCGAGCTTGCCGAAAAACTGATCGAGATGGCGCCGGTGCCGATGTCCAAGGTCTACTTCACAAATTCCGGGTCCGAGGCCAATGACACGGCGCTGAAACTGATCTGGTACCGGTCAAATGCGCTGCGCCAGCCGGAGCGCAAAAAGGTAATCTCGCGGATGCGCGGATATCATGGCGTGACGATTGCGTCGGCCAGTCTGACCGGTCTTCCAAACAACCACCGCTCTTTTGATTTGCCCCTGCCGCAAGTCCTGCACACAACGAGCCCGCATTACCGCAGCCAGAAGAAAGACGGTGAAAGCGAGGCGGATTTTGCAAAGCGCTGTGCCCAGGATCTGGAAGATCTGATCCTCGCTGAAGGCCCTGAGACAATCGCGGCCTTCTTTGCAGAACCCGTCATGGGGGCGGGCGGTGTGATCGTTCCGCCGGACGGGTATTGGGAGGCGGTTCAGCCTGTTCTGAAAAAATACGGCATACTGTTTGTCGCCGACGAGGTCATTTGCGGGTTTGGCCGGACCGGAAACATGTTCGGGACCCAGACCTACAATCTGCAGCCTGACATCATGACCCTGTCGAAGGCGTTGTCATCCTCGTATCAGCCGATCTCGGCGCTCTTAATCAATGACAACGTCTATCAGCCGATTGCGGACGAGTCGCACAAGATTGGTGTCCTTGGTCATGGTTATACCGGTAGCGGGCATCCTGTTGCGGCAGCGGTTGCCCTGGAAAACCTGAAGATCATTGAAGAGCGCGATCTCGTTGGCAACGTGCGCACGATGGCGCCACTTTTTCAAAAGCGACTCGCCGGTCTGGCGCAAAACCCGCTGGTGGCTGAAACCCGGGGGATCGGGCTCATCGGTGCGGCAGAGCTTTATCACGAGGCGTTGGCGGAGACGCCCGGTGCCTTGGGCGCCCGGACAAATGCGGTGTTTCTCGAAAAGGGCCTGATCTCGCGTAACATGCTGGACGCCATGGCGTTCTGCCCGCCGTTGATCATCACCGAAAATCAGATCAATGAGATGTTCGACATTGCGGAGGACAGCCTCCAGGCGGCAGCGCTTCTATGACCGATTGGTCGATTGTCGGCACGATCAGCGGCACATCGGCCGACGGCATTGATCTGGCTGAGATCAAAACCGACGGACACCAGGTGAATGCGTTTGGCCCAGCTGAGACCATCAGATACCAGCCGGAAACGCGAATGCGTGTTCTGGAGGCTGCGGCGAAGAAAGGAACGGGCCGTGAGAATTGGCCGAACTTGGCTCGTGCCGTGACCGAAGACCATGTCGAGGTTGTTGGGGCATTTCTTGGGAAACACGCTTTGGTGCCCGACGCTGTCGTCTTTCATGGCCAGACCGTGTGGCACGATCCGGACGCAGGTGAGACCGTTCAGCTCGGTGACCCGCAACTGCTGGCGGACATCTTGAAGGTCCCTGTGATCGGCGACGTTCGTTTGGCGGATATGGCAGCTGGCGGTCAAGGCGCACCGCTTGTTCCGGTCTATCATCAGGCGCTCGCGCGATCTCTTGTCGGCGGTGAGCAGGAACCGATCTGCTTTTTGAACATCGGCGGTGTGTCCAATCTCACATTTATAGATGGCGATACCCTGCACGCATTCGACATTGGGCCGGGAAATGCGCTGCTGGATGATTGGATCCGGCGGCATGGGGCTGGTGACTATGATGCTGGTGGTGAGATTTCGGCAAAAGGCAAAGTTTCGGAAGACCGCCTTGCTGATGCTCTATCCCATCCGTTTTTGTCGGAGGCTGGACCAAAGTCATTGGATCGATATAGCTTTTCCGGAGATTTCGTTGAAGGATTGAGCCTTGAAGACGGCGCGGCAACACTTTTGGCGTTCACGGTCGGCACCATCTCAATGGCAGAAACACTTTTGCCAAAACGTGTAAAATCGTGGCTGGTCTGTGGTGGCGGGCGCCATAATCCCGTGTTACTCCGCCGATTACAGGATGAGCTGTCCGGTGACGTCGTTTCGGCGGATGTCTACAACATTGATGGCGATGCGCTTGAAGCACAGGCGATGGCGTTTTTGGGCGCGCGGTGGCTGGCCGGATTGCCGACAACCTTCCCGGAAACGACCGGAGCCAGTGGCCCGGTGATTGGCGGACGGCTCTACCACCCCGGAGAGTAAGTTCCGCTTTTCAAGAGGTTTTGGAGGCATCGTGAAGACAATCACGGAACCCGCGCGCGAAATTGACGTCATTCATGAAACCGATGTTCTAGTGGTGGGCTCTGGCCCGGGCGGCCTGTCTGCTGCACTTGGCGCCGCGCGCGCCGGCGTTGATGTGACGCTTGTGGAGCGTTTCGGCTGTTTGGGCGGAAACATCACGGCAGTGGGTGTCGAGGGCTTTGCCTGGTACCGTCACGAGAAGACCGTTGATACGGAGGGTGTCGGCCGAGAATTCGAAAGCCGTGCGCGCGAAGCCGGTGCAACTACCCCGGAACCGCAATCGGACAGCGACGCGATCGATGCTGAGGGCTTCAAGCTGGTCGCCGATAATTTGGTCGAGGAAGCCGGTATCCGGCCGATGATGCATCGTGCCTTTGCGGCTCCGATCATGGATGGCAACGAGATCAAGGGCATCATTACCGAAAGCAAGGCCGGCCGCGAGGCGATCCTCGCAAAGCGCGTGATTGATGCAACCGGCGATGCCGACATTGCCTACCGCGCCGGCGCTGAGACACAAAAAACGCCGGTTGAGGAAATGCAGGCGGCCTCCGTCATGTTTTCCATGAACGGTGTCGACAAGAAAAAGTTCATGGAGGCGGTCAAGGCCGATCCGCACACCTACAAGGACTGGGAAAGCGGCGAATGGACGGTGGAAACCACCGGCAAGGAGGACAAGATGTTCTCGCCATTCCTGAAGAAGCCGTTCAGGCAGGCTCTGGAAGCGGGCATCATTCCGGCTCATCTGCAGACCATTTCCGGGACCTGGGGCGCTGTCTATGACAGCGGTGATCTGACTTATCTCAACCTGGTGCACTTGCCGGAGTGTGACGGGACCGATCCGGATTCCATGACGCGCAACGAGATCGAGGGCCGCCGTCAGGCCATGCTTGCGGTTCAAGCTCTGAAGCGCTATCAGCCGGGCTGTGAAGACGCTAAGCTTCGGAATTTCGGGATGACCATCGGTATTCGGGACACCCGCAAGATCGGGGCTGTCTATGACATGACCGGCCACGATGTTCGCGAGCAGGGCCGGTTTGATGACAGCGTCGGCATCTTCCCGGAATTCATCGACGGCTACGGCATCCTGATCCTGCCGACCACGGGCCGCTATTTCCAGTTGCCGTACCGCACGATGGTGCCGAAGGGTGTCAAGAACCTGCTCGTTGCCGGGCGGGCTACCGGAGGCGACAAAGTCAGCCATGCGGCCACGCGGAACATGATGTGCTGCACGGTCACCGGTCAGGGCGCGGGCGTTGCCGCGGCAATTTCCGTGAAACACGGCATCGACCTGGATGCGATGGATATTTCCCTGCTGCAAACCGAATTGAAGCGTCAGGGCGTCCGGCTGCACTGAGCCCGATTCCAAAACGCCCAGTGCTCTCCTGTGCTGTCCCGGCCTCGCGCCGGGACCACAAAGCCATGGCCCCGGTTCAAGACCGGGGCAGCGCGTTTCATTCACACAGCGCGTTTCCGTGTTCTGCCGACCATCGTGCTTGGCATAAGCGCTTCCGCAGGCTATCAGATTTGGCATGAACGGATCTGAAATCTATCACCGGCTGATCGGCCTCATCGAAGAACGCACGCTCAAGCCGGGCGACCGGTTGCGCGAAGCCGATCTTGCCGAGAGTTTCGGTGTGTCCCGTACGCCGATCCGCGAGGGATTGAAGCGGCTTGAAGCGCAAGGCCTTGCCGTACATGAACCCAACCGGGGGATGGTGATCCCGACGCTCGATCACAACCAGATCAATGAAGTCTATTTCATGCGGGAGGTTCTTGAGGGAACAGCCGCGGGCCTTGCGGCAAAACACGCCTCGAAACCGGAAATCGAAATCCTTCAGGATTTGGTGGATGCGGACCGTAAACGGGTCACCGATACGGACAGCCTTGTCCGGTCAAACCGGGAGTTTCACAGGCGCCTGTGCCTTGCCTCGCACAACCGCTATCTCGTCGATCAGATCGAGCATTTGCGCCTGTCCCTGATACTCATGGCAGGAACAACGCTCGACACACCGGAGCGCCGTGAAACGGCTGTCGAAGAGCATGCGGCTGTTGTGACCGCCATTGCCGACGGCAACTCCGAGGCTGCTGAAGCTGCTGCCCGGCTCCACATCGCCCACGCCCACAAAACCCGTCTGCAGCAAATTTAGCGGCCTTTGGTCTTTGCGCTGACCTTCTCTGCAATGGATTGTTAGCGTGCGGATAACTTCAAGGAAGTTTGCCGTTTTGCACACTTGCGGTGAAGGTCTGTTTGTCCGCTCTGACTTTTTTCAGTGTATCGGTCATCGCATGCGCGGCCGTGTTATATTTGCCGCTCCATAGAATGATTTCAGCAATCACCGGCGCCAAATCGCGGGCCTTCTGCGTCAGCTGATAGACAAAGCTGCGCCGGTTTTCCGGATCCTGGTGTTTTATCACCATGCCGTTTTCTTCCAGATGTTTCAGCCGCTGGGCCAGAATATTTGTGGAAATACTCTCCCATCCATCCAGCAACTCGCCATAAGTTTGCGCCCCTTTAATGGCCATGTCGCGGATGATGAGCAGGGTCCATTGATCTCCGAAAACGTTCAGCCCAAACGCGATTGGACAGCCGGAGTCATATTTTTCGGAGTTTTTAGTCATGTGAAAAAAAGTAGCTAAAAAACTTGCAAAAAGCAAGTTAATCGCGCATATGGGATAACTTGCAAAAAGCAAGTGAATATGGAGGGCGAAATGAAAGCAGGAAATCAGCAGGACGAACCTATGGCTGAAACCGGGCTATCGCGGAGGGAAATGATCGTCGGGTCTGCAGCAACCGCTGTGGCCGCAAGCATGCAACCATCAATTACAATCGCGCAGGAGATTTCGAATATGACGCCAAAGGCATTTGTTTACACGGAAGTCGCGATCTCGGTCCCATTTGCCGATGCTCCGTGGCAAAAAATCAATGACGCCATTCGCGAGCAACCGGGTTTCTTGAACAAGACCTGGCTGCAAGGGCATTCGACCCAAACCATTGGCGGCTTTTATGCTTTCGACAGTATCGGCAATGCGAGAAAATTTGTGACCGGATACTTCCCGACAGAACCCCGATCGTTTGGGGTTGCGCACAACACCCGGATCTTCGACGCAGCTGTTGTGGAAGATGCCAGCCTTGATCTTGGCGCGGTGCATTTCGGTGGTTCCAGAGAACGCAAACCCGGCGCGTTCGTTTACACTGAACTTCAATTCTCCAAGCCGTTTGAGGAGTTTGACTGGCGGGCCCGGAACGGGGCGTTGAAGCAAGTCACGGGTCTGCAAAACAAGGTTTGGCTCAGTGGTTTTCAGACTAATACGCTTGGCGGTTTTGACGCATTCGAAACACAGGATCAAGCATTGGATTTCGCGATCAATCAGTTCCCTGAAACGGCGGCAGACGTGGGTTGCGCGTTTTACACAAGGGTGTTTGATGCCGCGATTACTGAGCAAGCCAGTCGCGAGATGAACTCACCGTACTACTTAGGATAAAGTATTCGGGAGTTTTATCAAAAACACCCAAAGATGCTCGAAAACAAAAAGAGCGATCAGCTTTGGGCGTGAAACCGTTTCAGGTTTAACGCCCGCTGATATAATCGCGCCGGGTCCGTCTGCTCCACGCCTTACCTGATTTCTTGCACTGAAATCACAGGCTTCAATGCATAAACCTGGGGCACTGGAGTTTGTTGAGCGCACCATGCATTGAAACCAGCGACCAGTTCAGCATTCCACGATGTTGACCGCCAGACCGCCTTTGGATGTTTCCTTGTATTGCTCCATCATGTCCATGCCGGTTTGGCGCATCGTCTCGATACAGCCATCAAGGGGAACAAAGTGCGAGCCGTCGCCGCGCAAAGCCAATGAAGCCGCCGTTACGGCTTTTACCGCGCCGAGTGCGTTGCGCTCGATGCATGGCACCTGGACGAGGCCGGCAATCGGGTCGCAGGTCATGCCCAGATGGTGTTCCAGGGCAATTTCAGCCGCATTTTCGATTTGCTCATTGGTGCCACCTAGTGCTGCGCAGAGCCCCGCTGCGGCCATGGCGGACGCTGAGCCGACTTCACCCTGGCAACCGACTTCGGCACCAGAGATCGAGGCATTCGACTTGATGATGCCGCCAATCGCTGCAGCTGTGAGCAGAAACGTGCGAATGCCATTGGCGTCCGCGTCGGGGCAATGGTCAAGATAGTAGCGGGTGACCGCCGGAATGACGCCAGCAGCGCCATTGGTCGGGGCCGTGACAACCCGCCCTCCGGCGGCGTTTTCTTCGTTGACTGCCATGGCATAGACACCCAGCCAGTCGACGACATTGTGTTCAAACGGAGGGTTTGAGCGGCCTTCTTTGAGAAGCTTTTGATAGATGTCAGCAGCCCGTCGCTTCACCTTCAAACCGCCTGGAAGGATGCCGGACTGAGTGATGCCGCGATTGATACAAGCGTCCATTGCAGACCAGAGTTTGTCGATGCCTGCCTCGACCTCTTCCTTTGTTTTGTCTGCACATTCATTCTGCAGTTTCATCTCCGCAATGCTCAGGCCATGTTCCTGGCCCATCTCCAGCATTTGTTTGGCGGAGGCGAACGGGAAGGGAACTTCCTGCCGGGCGAGCTCATTGACCGGTTCGTTGGTTGTCTTGCGTAGTTCTGCTTCGCTGGCGACGAAGCCACCACCGATAGAATAAAAGACAAAACTGTCGAGTACCGAGCCGTCGCTGCTAAGAAGATGAAAGGTCATGCCATTCGCATGGAGCGGCAACGAGGGGCCGTAGTCAAAGATCACGTCCTTTTCCGGATGGAACGGAAGGTCAAAGAGACCGTCGATCCGCAAGCGCTTATCTGAAGCCAGTTTCTCCAGCATCGGTTCGACTTGATCCGGGTCCAGCGTGTCCGGAGTTGCGCCCAACAATCCAAGGCACACCGCCTTGTCGGTGGCGTGTCCCTTTCCGGTGAATGCCAAAGACCCATGAAGCGTTACCGTGATCCGTGACGCCGACCGGCATACGGTCGGGTTGGCCCTCAGACGATCAACGTAGCGGTGAACCGCTACCATCGGTCCGACAGTGTGTGAACTGGAGGGGCCGATACCGATCTTGAAAATATCAAAAACGCTGATGAACATCGTTACAGAGTGCTCTTACCTTTGCCGGGAACCGGTTGTGTGACAGATGAGGCGCAAACTATCAGGTCTCACCGCCCAAAATGGCAGTATAACGAGCAATTCTGTGTTGATTGCGACATTTTCGAAACGACTGATTTTCCTGTGAACATCGGCTTGGGGAAACAGTTGTTCCGTTAGTTGCCCTTTGATAGCGTGCGGCTCCCAACAAATCACACCAACTGGTATAAGAGATCCATATGCAATCCCAGCACCCTTCTGACAAAAATGACGTCCTTCGCAAGAAGAAGGATGCATTCAAGATACCGGAAGGCGTGATCTACCTGGATGGGAATTCGCTTGGTGTCCTGCCGAAAAATGTCCCGGCCCGGCTTGCCGAAGTTGTCGAGCAGGAATGGGGAACGAGCCTCATCAAGTCCTGGAACGAATACAGCTGGTTCGATCTGCCACTGCGGGTCGGAGATCGAATTGGCCGGCTGATCGGCGCGCCTGAAGGCTCAGTTGTGGCGTGCGACAGCACTTCTGTAAATGTGTTCAAGGTGCTCGCAGCGGCTCTCTCTCTCCGGCCGGACCGGAAGGTGATCCTGTCCGACAACGGGAACTTTCCAACAGATCTCTATGTGGCGTCCGGCTTGTCCGAGTTGCTCGACAAAGGTCACGAGTTGAGGGTCGTCGCGCCCGAAGACATTGACGGCGCTATAACCGAAGAGGTCGCGGTTGTTATGCTGACGCAGGTCGACTACCGGACGGGCCGTTTGCACGACATGGCTGCGTTGACGGAAAAGGCTCACCAAGCGGGTGCGCTCGCGATTTGGGACCTGGCGCATTCAGCAGGTGCGATCCCAGTCGATCTGGAAGAGGCAAAAGCGGACTTTGCCATTGGATGCGGGTACAAATACCTCAATGGAGGACCTGGGGCACCAGCGTTTCTTTATGTGGCTGAAGGTCATCAGGACAAAGTGACATCCCCGGTCACGGGTTGGATGGGGCACGAGGCTCCATTTGCTTTCGATCTCGATTATCGCGCCGTCCAAGGTGTGAACCGCATGACGGTTGGAACGCCGGCGATCCTGTCGCTGTCCAGCCTTTATGCCGCTTTGGACGTCTTTGAAGATGTCGACATGGCTGACATCCGGAAGAAGTCCATCTCCTTGAGCGAATTGTTTATCAAGGAGGTAGAGGAGAAATGTCCGCAGCTGACACTGGCGAGCCCGCGCGATCCGGAGACCCGCGGCAGTCAGGTCTCGTTCCGATTTGAGGAGGGGTATGCTGCCATGCAGGCGTTGATTGCGCGTGGCGTGATTGGCGATTTCCGGGCACCGGATGTGATGCGTTTCGGCTTCACGCCGCTTTACCTGTCTCATCAGGACGTGGTCGACGCCGTTGCGATCCTTGCGGACATCCTTGAGACGGGAAGCTGGGACCGCCCGGAATTCAAGAGGCGGGCAAAAGTCACTTAGTCGGTATGTGCGCCTGACTTTCCAGGAAGCCCAAGAACCGGTCCTCCGGGACCGGTTTTGAATAGAGGTAGCCTTGGAACCGGTCGCAGCCGTTTTCTGTTAGCCAGTCTCTTTGTTCGACCGTCTCAACGCCTTCGGCGACCACGGTGGCGCCCAATGCGTCTGCAAGGGAGAGGATCAGTTTCACGATCGCCCCACCGTTCGAGATGTCATTGATGAACATCCTGTCGATTTTAATACCGTCGATCGGATAGTTATAGAGATATGCAAGGTTCGAATAGCCGGTGCCGAAATCGTCAATGACGATGCTGTAACCGATGATCTTGAGTTCGTTCAACGCGGTAAGTGCGTCCGGGATCTCGCCTAGAACGACATTCTCCGTAATCTCCAGGATGATTTTCGTAGGATCGCAGCCATAAATATCCGGCAAATCCATCATGAGCGCGGTGAATTCCGGATCGGACAACTGCCAGGGCGAGACATTCATTGAGATCGAGATGTCAAACCCGCGTTGCTGGAACCGAGTTTGTGCCTGCGCGACGCTCCTGCAGACCCACGCGCCGATCCGATTGATCAAGCCGGTGTCTTCGGCAAGCGGAATGAACTGATCCGGTGGAACAAGACCTTTTTCTGGGTGAAGCCAGCGGATCAACGCTTCGGCGGATACAGTTTCGCTGGAGGCGGTCAACGCGATCGGTTGGAAGTAGAGCGCGAACTCATCCTCTTCGATCGCTCGTTCCATATCTTTTTTCAGTGCAAGATTTTCATCCCGCCGGAGCCGCATCGCGTCATGAAAGCGGACGCATTTCTCCTTAGAGTCCTGCTTGGCCTGATAAAGGGCCAAATCTGCGTTCCGGATCAGGTTGTCGATAGAGCGGCCGTCCTCTGGATAATGTGAGTAGCCGATACTCAGACTCACACTGCGCGGGTGACCATCGATCATCTGCTGATAACTGAAGCTTCCGAGCAACGATTTGCCGAACCAGCCCGGACCTTCGGCCTCCGGGTCCTCAAGGTGACAGATGAGAAATTCATCGCCGCCCAGGCGAGCAACGATGTCCTGAGGACCTGCAATCTCTTTCAGACGGTTACCAACAAGCTGCAGCAAGGCGTCCCCGGCGGCGTGGCCCATCGTGTCATTGATGGCTTTGAAGTCGTCCAGGTCGACGAGATATAATGTAGCCGTCAAACCCTTTGTCGCCGCATCGGCGAGCAACTTTGACAAACGCTCAGTCAAATAGGTGCGGTTCGATAGTCCGGTGAGGGCATCATGGCTCGCCAGATACTGGGCCCGCTCCTTTGTTTCATGAAGCTCGGTAACGTCTATCTCACTGACTAGGTAAGCTGGCTGGCTGGTAACCGCATCGCTGCAAGGACGTACAGTCAGTTCATGCCATCGGTCGCCCTGGCTAGTGCGCACAAGCGCGACGAGGCGTGCATTCCGTTCTTTATCCAACCGCTCCTTAAGGTGCAGGATGTCTGCCGGATTTTGAAATTGCTGATAGAAGTTCGTTTCAAGATCCACGCAAGCAGCCCGTGCTGCTGTGTTCCGGTAAAGTGGAGAGCCGTCTTTCGTAAAGAGCGAGATCATCACGGTGGTGTGCATCAACGCTTCGGCGCTTCGAAGGGTTTCTGGCTGTTGTTCGTGATGGTCGCGCGCTTCGCACAGCATTGCCATGCGCCCGTCGTTTAGGATGATGCCACTTAGAGTGACCTGAAGAACCCGGGCTTTTCCTTTGGGATAAAGTGTCCAGATCTCGGAAACACTCACGTCCTTCTGAGTGAAGTCCTGCCGGTATTGTTTCAGCCGTTGGTCCACGGAATGAGACATGTCGGATGCCATATCTCTGGCCCGTAACTCTTCCAGACTTGGCGCGCCAGTGATTTCCAAAGCCTTTTTGTTGGCCCAAATTATTCTTTTTTCGTCGAAATCAAATATCCAAACACCGGTGTCAAGCCGGTCATAGATGCTTGTAATCAGGCGGGCATCGAACCTGAGATCGGTGATTGCTATTCCGGCATGTTCAGACTCATCTGTGGAGTGCCGCACAATCTTTTGGAGTTTAAGTTGATCGGACAGGGTCATTCTCCACGCCATGCATACGCATTGCAAACATCGTCCAACTCGACAGTTTAACCACCTGCAATCTAGGATTTAAAAACCAACATCCGCAGGACTGACAATGTCTCAAACCGGATGAGAGATGGCTTCTTGCTAAGCGGCTGTTCCTAATGGATGTATTTAATAATAGGTAAGAGTGGTGAAAATTCTCCTAACTCCATGATGTTAAATCGCAAAAAACAGTGTGCATGATTGGCGTTGTATCTGCACTAGTTGTGTTGACCGCAATTGAGCGTGCTTATCCTTGTTTTCCCGAACACTAGCCTCGGTCGCTGGTTTTTCGTTTTCCAGCAGATGCTTCTCGCTAAACGCGTATTCTCAAGACGGCAAAGGACCGTGGTGCTGCGGCTTGACAGCCCAGCGATTTCCCATCCAGGATTTGTATGAAACAATTGGGTCTCGGCTTTGCTATTTGATTTACGCCTGTTTGCTCTGTTCCCGCTGTCATATCTTTTGACTTGGCGTTGAATACGGATCAGCTGTACCAAAACGCCTCGATAATCGGAAAAACTTGCCTTTTCTGGTGCAAAGTGCGGTTTTTATGAGTTGATTGATCTGTCAATGAAGCTAGAAGGATTGGGGCCGCGCCAAGGAAGTATGGCGGCGGATCCTTTCGTGGATCTTGCGCGACAATCAAAGCGGCCAAAGGAAAATAAGAAAGACCGCTTGGGGGGCGGCGAGGAGCTTTGATGCTGGAGCTAGATCAGCTCGTAATGGATTTTAGTGGGTTTCGGGCGGTGAACGGCTGCTCGTTTCGGGTGGAAGAAGGCAGTATCACCGGTCTGATTGGCCCAAACGGTGCAGGTAAGACCACCCTGTTCAATCTGATCGCAGGTGCGCTGCAGCCTACAAGCGGCACGATCCGTTTTCTGGGCGAAGATGTGACGCCATTGGCCAGCCATGAACTGTTTCACAAGGGGCTGGTACGCACGTTCCAGATACCCCACGAGTTTCACAAACTTACAGCGCTTGAAAACCTGATGATGGTCCCGCCGTCGCAGCCGGGAGAAAGCTTGTTTTCGAACTGGTTGTCCTGGGGCAAGGTGAAGTCGACAGAAGCGCTGGTTGAGAAACGGGCCTACGAAACACTCGATTTCCTCGAGCTTTCTCATATCGCGCACGAGCCGGCAGGAAACCTGTCGGGCGGCCAGAAGAAGCTTCTTGAGCTTGGTCGGACAATGATGACCGACGCAAAGCTGGTTTTGCTTGACGAACCAGCCGCTGGTGTGAACCGGACCTTGCTGCGCAAACTAGAAAGCAAGATCGAGCTTTTGAACAAGGAGCGCGGTTACACATTCATCCTGATCGAACATGATATGGAAATGATTGAAAAGCTCTGCGATCCCGTGGTCTGTATGGCAGAGGGCAAAGTGCTGATCGAAGGTGATTTCCAGACAGTGCGTTCCAACCCGCAGGTTCTGGAAGCGTATCTTGGTGAGACGACAGGAGATGCCGCATGACAGCTCTCCTCTCAATGGAGGCCATCACTGGCGGTTACGGTGATGCCAATATCCTTGAAGACGTCTCGATGCATGTGATGGCGGATGAAATCGTCGTCATTGTTGGCCCGAATGGTGCCGGCAAATCGACGGCGATGAAATCGGTGTTCGGCCTGCTCAACATCCGCGGCGGTAAAATGATGTTCGATGGTGATGACATCACCGGATGGGCGCCTAACCGCATTGTTCAGCGCGGGATCTGCTATGTGCCTCAGGTGGACAACATCTTCCGCGAGATGTCGATCCATGAAAACCTGGAAATGGGCGGGTTCTTGAAAAAAGGCGACCTCTCGGCCGCTTATGATCGCGTGTATGCGCTGTTCCCCGACTTGAAGGAACGCAGCAAGACGATGGCGGGCAGCTTGTCCGGCGGCCAACGGCAAATGGTTGCGATGGGCCGGGCATTGATGCTGGATCCAAAGCTCCTGCTGTTGGATGAGCCGACCGCAGGTCTCTCTCCGAAATACATGGAGCAGATCTTTCAGATCTGCCGCGACGTCCGGGACACGGGTGTTGCCATTCTGCTCGTGGAGCAGCATGCAAAACAAGCGCTGGCATTTGCCAATCGTGGCTATGTGCTGGCAGCCGGTAAAAACCGTCATGAAGGCTCAGGGGCCGATTTGCTGGCTGACCGCGAGGTCGCCGAGATGTTCCTGGGGGGCTGAGCGGTATGGATTTGTTTGAACTTCTAAACTTTTACGTCATTCCAGGCATCGTGCTCGGATCGATCTATGCGCTTGGCGCGGTCGGAATCACGTTGATCTTCGCGATCCTGCGCTATGCGCACCTGGCGCACGGCGATTTGGCAACACTTGGTGCTTTCATAGCTTTGGCAGTGGTCACCACTCTTGGCGTGTCGCCGCTCGCAGCATTGCCTGTCGCGATCATCGCAACTGCCGCCGTGGCCGTTGGCATCGACAAGGTGTTTTATGACCACCTGAGAGAGCGCCCAAAGATCGTCACGGTGATGGCATCGCTCGGCATTGCGCTCATGATCCGGGCGGTTGTCCAGGTCGTCTGGGGTGTTGATACGGAAACCTATTCGCGCGGCATTGTCCGACCGGAAAACTACTTCGGTCTTCGGATCCGGGACCGCGAGATCTACACAGTGATCGCAATGCTGGCGCTGGTCGGCGTCCTCCATGTATTCTTGACCCAGTCCAAATGGGGCAAGGCCATGCGGGCCATGTCCGACAACCCGAACCTTGCGCTGCTGTCAGGGATCGACAACCGTAAGGTCATCATCCTGACATGGGTGATTGCCGGTGGTTTGTGCGCTGCCTCGGGCTTCTTCCTCGGACTGAACACTGAGCTGAAGTCCATGATGGGTTGGCACATGCTTCTGCCCATGTTCGCAGCGGCCATTCTTGGCGGTGTTGGACGGGTTGAGGGGGCTGTTCTTGGTGGTCTGATCGTCGGCATTGCCGAAGAGCTTTCCGTGCTGGTCATCCCGAGTGAGTATAAGGCTGCGATGGCCTTTGCGATCTTGTTGTTCATGCTGCTTGTGCGCCCGACCGGGTTGCTCAAGGGCAAGGTTCTTTAAGGGGAGGGCACAAGATGGAATTTCTGGGTCTTGTAAATTACGCTCTCTTCATGGCGATTTTCATTGCTATCTACGCCCTTTTGGCACTCGGCTTAAACATCCAGTGGGGCTTTGCCGGTCTGTTCAATGCCGGTATTGCGGGTTTCTTTGCCGTTGGGGCCTACACCTCGGCGATCCTGACAACAGAAGCCGTAGACGGCCGGATCGGCGGGTTCGATCTTCACTTTGTCATCGGTTGGATCGGAGCCATGATCGCTGCGGCGCTGGTGGCTTGGCCGATTGGGAAAATCTGTCTGCGCTTCCGTTCTGATTATCTCGCGATTGCCTCTATTGGGATTGCTGAAATCATCCGTCTGGTAATCAAGTCGGAACCGGCGCTGACCAACGGCGCGCGCGGCATTCCAGGGATCCCGCGGCCGATGAGTGACATTGGTTATATGGAATCTCAGGTCGCTTATCTCATCATCGTTCTGGCAGTCTTGATTGCCGCGTATGTGCTGGTCGAGCGTCAGTTCAACGCGCCATGGGGCCGGATGATGCGCGCGATCCGGGACAATGAAGATGCCGCCAAGGCGATGGGTAAGGATGTGGAATTCCGCCGCCTGGAAGCCTTTATCTTTGGCGCAGCGCTTATGGGGCTGGGGGGAGCACTGTTTGCGCACTTCAACCGCTCTATCACACCTGAGGCCATTGATCCGATGGTCGCAACCTTCTTGGTTTGGATCATGTTGATCCTCGGCGGGTCCGGCAACAACCGCGGCGCCATCCTGGGTGCAGCGGTGGTTTGGATCATCTGGTCGGTGTCCGAGATTGCAACAGATCGCCTGCCGCATGAATATGCGATCCAGGCCAAATATATCCGCTTGTTCCTCATTGGCTTGATGCTGCAGCTGGTGCTGCGGTTCCGGCCGGAGGGGCTGCTTCCAGAGCCGCTCAGGGGCGACCAGCGGAGTGCAAAAGGCGGTGCGGACCGCTAGGCCCGCGCCAGGGTGGCGCAACCCTAACGGGTTGTGCTACCCAAGACGTTCAAAAGACCCGGCAAAGACCGGTTAATGAGGAGGTACTTTCATGAAAACCAAGCTTCTGACGCTTGCTGCTGGCCTGATGACGGCAACAGCACTTGCCACCGTTCCGGCGAAAGCCGATGTGAAGATCGGCCTGATCGGCGGTGTCTCCGGCCCGATCGCAGCGATGGCTCCGGCCATGATCGACGCAGCGCAACTGGCTGTTCAGCAGGTCAACGAGCAGGGCGGTATCGGCGATGGCGAAAAGCTCGTCGGTGTTGTCGGCGATAGCGCGTGTAACCCGCAAGGCGGCACGGACGCTGCGACCAAAGCTGTCAATATCGAAGGCGTTGCTGGTATCGTTGGTCCGCATTGCTCCGGCGCCGTTCTGGCAGCAGCCGGTTCCGTCACCATTCCGGCTGGCGTAACCTTGGTCACACCGTCCGGTACGTCCCCGGAAATCACAAACCTTGAAGACAACGACTCGGTTTTCCGGACCGTTCCGTCTGATGACTACCAGGGCCGTGCACTGGCGCGTACTCTGAAAGACATGGGCTATGGCAAGGTTGCGGTTGCTTATCTCAACAACGATTACGGCACGGGTCTCGCAAACGCATTCAAGACCGAGTACGTCGATGCGCTCGGCGGTGAGATCACACAGTTCGCAGCGCACGAAGAAGGCAAAGCGTCCTACCGTTCAAACCTTGCTGAGCTTGCCAAGGGCGGCGCCGACACGCTGGTCATCTTCGACTACGGTGACGGCACTGGCCTCACCATCCTGCGTCAGGCTCTGGAAAACGGTTTCTTTGAAAAGTTCGTTGGCGGCGACGGCATGAAGTCCGACGCAGTCATCAATGAGCTTGG
This sequence comes from Roseibium sp. R5, assembly GCF_055755305.1. Classification (NCBI taxonomy): domain Bacteria; kingdom Pseudomonadati; phylum Pseudomonadota; class Alphaproteobacteria; order Hyphomicrobiales; family Stappiaceae; genus Roseibium; species Roseibium sp. R5. The sequence continues at coordinate 292,091 of NZ_CM146910.1, read as the reverse complement.
TGCAGAGAACCTCGCAAACTTTGTCTCTTCTTCTCCGGTCGGTGAAAAGTCTGACTCTCTGGACATCTTCAACGAAGCCTTCAAAGGCGTTGGTGGTGATCCGGACGCGATCTTTGCAAACACTTCCTATGATGCAGCTTTCTTGCTGGCACTGGCATTGGAAAAAACCGGTGGCAAAAAAGAAGGCGTTGGTGCTGCTCTGAGAGAAGTCTCCAACGGTGAAGGCGAAGCGATCCGTCCAGGTGAGTGGCAGAAAGCAAAAGAGCTGATCGCTGCTGGTACCGCGATCGACTATAAAGGCGCTGCTGGCGACCATAACTTCGACGCAAAGGGCGATGTTCCGGGCACCTTTGCTCTCTTTGAAGTTGGCGCTGACGGTTTCGAAGTTGTGTCCGAAATGAACTAAGCTTCTTCTTTTGAGAAGTGAGTTTTGTAAGCCGGCGGTCCGAAAGGGCCGCCGGTTTCGTTTGGACTCTGGTAAGCGAGAGTAAACGCTGTATAACCGCCGCTATGCGTGATCTGGATGTTCTTGTGCTCGGTGGCGGTGCCGCCGGATTGATGTGTGCGATTGAGGCGGCCAAGCGGGGCCGTCAAGTATTGGTCCTAGACCATGCCAAGCGGCCGGCAGACAAGATCAGGATCTCCGGCGGCGGCCGCTGCAATTTCACCAACCTGCATTGCTCACCGGCCAATTTCCTTTCCCAAAATCCGAGGTTCTGCGTCTCGGCCCTGAAACGCTACACCCAGCAGGATTTCTTGGGACTTGTCGAAAAACACCGGATCTCCTGGCATGAGAAAACGCTGGGTCAGCTTTTTTGCGACAACTCCGCCAAAGACATCATCCAGATGCTTTTGTCCGAGTTGGAGGCAGCTGGCGGTGTTTTGCAGTTGGAAACCTCAATCTCGGCCGTGAGCAAACCGGATGACCGCTTTTCCGTTGCAACATCGAAAGGCCCGATGCGGGCCAAGTCTCTTGTTGTCGCAACCGGAGGGCCGTCGATCCCGAAGATGGGCGCGACCGGATTTGGATATGACCTCGCCCGGCAATTCAGTCATGATGTCATTGCGCCACGCGCAGCGCTGGTGCCGCTGACATTTTCCGACGCCAACAAGGATTTGTGCGCTCGTCTGTCAGGCGTCTCGGTTGATGCAGAAGTCAGTTTCAAACAGACCACGTTCCGCGAAGGGCTGCTGTTTACCCATCGTGGTTTGTCCGGTCCGTCCATCTTGCAGATTTCATCCTATTGGGAAGAAGGCAGGCCGATCTCTGTGAACCTTCTTCCCGGGACGGATGTGTTTGACGTACTTCGATCACTGCGATCAGCGACCCCGAAACAGGATCTCAAAACCGGGTTGACCCAGTTGTTGCCATCCCGTCTGGTCGACGAACTGTCGCAGGCGTTTCAGTTGAAGGGCCGTTTGGCGGATTTGTCGGACAAGGTTTTGCGCCGCTGTTCAGAGCAGCTCAACCGCTGGCAGCTGACACCTGTTGGCACGGAAGGTTACCGGACCGCCGAAGTGACGCTGGGCGGTGTGAACACAAAAGAACTCTCCTCCAAAACCATGGAAAGCGCGAAAGTTCCCGGGCTTTATTTCATTGGCGAAGTGGTTGATGTGACAGGGCATCTCGGTGGCTTTAACTTTCAGTGGGCCTGGTCGTCCGGGCACGCGGCCGGTCAATTCGTCTAGATCTCAAAGTGCTTAACCAGCACAATATTCCGCATTGCACCATTTCTTGATGACCGTGCCTCATTTCTTGCTATAGTCGCCTGAAAGGGAGGGGCTCTTGAAGCGTGTGACGATCCATGATGTGGCTGAAGCGGCGGGTGTTAGCTTGGCTACGGTCGATCGGGTTTTGAACACGCGGCCCGGTGTGCGCAAGGCGACAATTGAAAAGGTTCGCCAGGCTGTTGAGAGACTGAACTATCAGCCGGATGTCTTTGCAGCGGGCCTCGCCAAGAAAAGCGCCTACCGGCTGCATTTCCTGATCCCGAACGGACCGAATGCCTTCATGGAAGACCTGACCCGGGAAGCCAGGGCGCATGCACGGTCCATGAGTGGCGCGCGTATGCAGGTGCATGTCGAGCCGATTGACGCCTTCGATGGTCACAGGGTGACCGGGACACTCGCCGTTCTCGACAAATCCGTTTGTGATGGTGTCGCCGTGGTCGCGCCCGCGTTTCCGGAGGTGCGCGCGGCTATTGATCGTTTGCAGGACCGCGGCGTCCCAGTCGTGACACTGGTGTCCGATCATCCGGCCTCCGCCCGGCAGCACTTCGTCGGCATCAACAATGTTGCTGCTGGCCGGACGGCTGGTCGGTTGATTGGGCGGTTTTTGTCGAAGGAGCCTGGAAAGATCGCGTTGATTGCCGGCTCTCTTGGGCTAAGAGACCACGCTGATCGATACACTGGCTGCCGGGAAGTGATTGACACTGAGTATCCGCATCTAGAGGTCTTGAAGGTGCGCGAAGGCCGGGACGACAATCGGAGAAACGAAGATGTGGTGCGCAAACTGCTCTCCGAACATCCGGACCTTTCTGCGGTCTACAACATCGGCGCAGGCAACAGGGGCGTGATTGCAGCAATCCGGGACAACGGCCGTGCGGACGATATTGTCTTTGTCGGCCATGAACTCACGCCTTACACCCGCCAGGCGCTTCGGGATGGAATTTTGGATGCCGTCATTGCTCAGGATCCTGGTCACGAAATCAGAAGCGCGATCCGGGTGCTCAAGGCACTTTGCGATGGGGTGCCGATCATCGAAGATCAGGAGCGCATTGGTATTGATGTTTTTCTCAAGGAAAATCTGCCGGAAGACGTTTAACTGGCTGCACGACTGAGCGGTCGAGTACATGAGGTGTCCCTGATTGCGGGAAATTTGCCATAGAAACCGCAAAACTTGGCCATTACACTCCAAATTTAGGATTGACCTTTTCAGTCCGCAGCCGCATATCTAACCCATGCGTTTGACACAACAGACAAACTATGCCGTCCGCGCACTTATGTATTGCGCGGTAAATCCGGACAAGCCGAGCCGGGTTGCAGATATTGCAGCCAGCTTTGAGATGTCCGAGACGCACCTGTTCAAGATCATGAAGGTGCTGGTCGATGCCAATTTGATCCGGACCATTCGTGGCCGGAACGGCGGTGTTATGCTGGCCCGCCCTGCGGAAGATATCTCTGTCGGCGAGGTTGTTCGGGCGGCAGAAGAGAGTTTTCTCCTTGCCGAATGCTTCGACTCAGGCCGAAAAGACTGTCCTTTGATTATGTCTTGCGGCTTCAATGGACTGTTGCATGAGGCGCTCGAGGCCTTTATGGAAGTGCTCGATGCAAAGTCCATTGCGGATCTCTCTGAAGACCGGTTTGGCATGCGCACGCTTCTAAACATCGAATCTACTGAACGTCCGGTCGCAGCGAACGCCTGATCATTTTCGACCTGCTTCAAACAAATAAAGCCGCCCAAAGGGCGGCTTTATTTGTCTGTTCTGTCGGTTTCCCTTTTGAACAAAGCCTAGCTGGCTGACCGCTGAGGGAGAGGAGAGGGCGGTTGGCTTGCCGGCATTTGGCACCCTGTCGAGACAGGGGACCTGTCTTCGAAGAACCAGAGGACGCGATTTCCAGTTCCTTTCCGATCAGGCATTGCCTTCATAGGAAAACTTGAGTATGAGTGTCAAGTATAAAGTGGAGTTAAAAACTCAGCTTATAAGAATCATTTCGAGACAGCGCTGATTTTGGCGAAAAACAGCGCAACTGATCACTCACCAAGAGATGGATGATAGCCATGACGCCTTCGACAAACAGCCGCAAACAACGTTTGTCCCTTTCCATGCCGGGCGCCCGGCCGGCATATACGAAGGTTCCGGTATCGAAGGGAAAACCGCAGCTCAAATCCGATGACCTGTTCAGTGGCACCCGGGAGATAAACATTCTCCACAATGACGACACCTATCGGTTGACCATTACGAAACAGGGTAAACTGATACTGACGAAATGATCTTAGTTCACCGCCATATCGTGTGTCGGGGCTGAGTAGATCGCGACGGGGCTACCGACGCCGCGTAACTCATGATCTCCCATCGGATCAAGGGCAGATTGTAACCCGGTCGGCAAGGCCGACCGGACTGGGTCGGTCAGGAGAAGCGTTTTTCCAAGCGGTTTGCAAAGTGATTCCACACGGCTTGTTTCATTTACGGCGCGGCCAATCACGGTAAAGTCGAGCCGCTCTTCGCCGCCAACATTTCCGAAAAACACCTCACCCATGTGAAGGCCAATCCCGATCTTAAGGGGATGCCAAACGGCTGGATCGGGGAGGCCTTCCGGAGGCGTTTCGTTGAATTCATCAATCGCTGACAGGACTGCCCGTGCCGCCTTGACCGCAGCGTCTGCCGCCGCTTCCCGGCCCAGGGCCTTTTGATCGAAAACCGCGAGAACGCCGTCCCCCATGAACTTCAGAATTTCTCCCCCGTGCGCCAGTACGGAGGTTGATACCCGGTCAAAATAGGCGTTGAGAATGGCGGTTACTTCAGGTCCGCTCATCCTATCGGCGAGTTGGGTGAAACCGCGCATGTCGCTCATGAAGACAACAGCATCGATTGCCTCGCCATCACCGCGTTTGATCTCACCGTCCAAGACCCGTTGACCGGCAATCGGCCCAAGATAGGTATCGGCGACGTTCCGGGCGATGCGCTGAACAATATGCCGTTCAACATGCAGCGCGAACAGTTCGATGACGGACCGTATCCGCTCTTTATCGCCATCTTGAAAACCGCCCTTGCGCGTGGTCGCGAGGGTCATGGCGTTATTCATGGCCCCGGCTGCGCTGAGGGGTATGGCGACGTAATTCGTGTAGCCCTGTTCAGCCAATTCCGTCATGATTGGAAAAGCGTTGAGACCCTCATCGGTCTCAAGATCCACTTTTACGAACTCCCCCTCTGCCATCACCTTGTACAGCGGGTTACGCGTAAAGGCTTCATGCTGGATGGCATTGGCATCTGCAGCGATTTCATCGCAAAAACCGTCAAGCGCGCTCCAGAACCAGGAAAACCCGATCACACGCGGGTGCAGGGTGCCAACATGGAGAGTGGCCCGGTCAATTCCGAGATTGGCTGCATGGCAACGCCACATGAACTCCTCGTACATCAACATCACGTCCTTGATGCTGGTCGCGTCATTCAAAAGCCAGCTTTTAACATCTTCGAGCGTCTGGTCAGACGGTGCGCAGGTTGCCCCCCGGCTGGAGCGGGCCAAAAGTTGTACACTCGCAGCATACGTTCTAGGAGAGGGATCGAGGGCGTGACGGGTCATGAATATCCGGTTGGTTCAAAGGCGGTGTCTATTATCTGGACGGTTTTGCTGGAAATTCAATTGGCAACAGACGCGCCTGCTGGCGGTCGAAACAAAAACTCCCCGTTCATTAAGAACGGGGAGCACACTGATTGAACAAAGCGTCGTCTGATTAGAAAGCGGCTTCGACACCACCCATTTCAACATAAACGCTTTTGATCTGGCTGTAATACTCGATCGCCGCGTGACCGTTTTCACGGCCCATACCGGATTTCTTGTAGCCGCCAAACGGCATTTCGATCGGTGTCAGATTGTAGGTATTGATCCAGCATGTGCCCGCCTGCAGTTGATCAATTACCCGATGCGCGCGTTGGATGTCTTTTGTAAAGACCCCTGCGGCCAGACCGAATTCGGTATCGTTGGCGCGGGCAATGACATCGTCTTCATTGTCAAAATCGAGAACGCTGAGCACCGGCCCGAAGATTTCTTCTTGTGCAATCCGCATGTCGTCCTTGACGTCGGCAAAGACGGTGGGTTGGACGAAATATCCGTCCGGAAGGCTTTCGACTTTGGCCGCGCCGCCACCGCAGACAAGACGTGCCCCTTCATCTTGACCGATCCGCATGTAGGACAGCACTTTATCGAGCTGTGCCTTGGAGACGAGCGGGCCGATGCTGGTCGCTTCATCCAGCGGATCACCGAGGACTGCATCGCCGGTTCTTTCGGCAAGACGTTTCAGGAATTGTTCCTTGATGGCGGTATGCACAAAAACGCGCGTACCGTTGGAGCAGATCTGGCCGGTTGAATAGAAATTCGCGTTGATCGCAGCTGATATCGCGTTTTCGATATCCGCGTCATCAAAGATGATCAGCGGTGACTTGCCACCGAGTTCGAGCGTTGTCTTCTTAAGGTACTCACCGGCGAGAGCTGCCACCTTTGCACCTGTCGGAACAGAGCCGGTCAGCGAGACTTTTGCAATATCCGGATGGGCCACCATCTTGGCGCCAACGTCGCCAAACCCCTGAATGACGTTGAAAACGCCGGCCGGAAGACCGGCTTCCGTCAACGCTTCAGCCAGCTTGAGAGCGCTGAGCGGTGTGACTTCGGATGGCTTGAAGATCATCGCGTTGCCGCAGACGAGGGCGGGTGCTGCTTTCCAGCACGCGATCTGGATCGGGTAGTTCCACGCGCCGATCCCGAAGCAAATGCCAAGCGGTTCGCGCTTTGTATAGGCAAAAGATCCGCCGAGATCGATATGTTCACCGGTGAGCGTTGCCGCGAGCCCGCCATAATACTCGAGGCAGTCAGCACCTGAGGCTGCGTCCGCGATTAGGGTTTCCTGAAGCGGTTTGCCGGTGTCCAGCGTCTCCAAAACCGAAAGCTCATGGTTCTTTTCCCGAAGGATCTCGGCTGCCTTGCGCAGGACACGGCCACGTTCTGCCGGAGGCGTTGCGGCCCAGACCTTCTGGCCTTCCTTGGCTGCGGAAATGGCTGCTGCGATGATGGCATCATCTGCAGGATGGATCTTTGCGATGACCTCGCCTGTTGCCGGGTAGAGGGAGTCAAAGGGCGTTCCGCTCTGGCTTTCCGTGTAGGCTCCGCCGATGTAATGGGACGCTTTCGGTTGGGCGCGCATGAAGGGCTCCTGCTTGTCGTGTCTTGGGTCCGGTTCGTACCGGATATGCGTTAGCGCTGGCTGGTTTCCCAAGCCGGGTTGATCCAGGGTTCCTGATTGGACGCAGGAAGCGGCGTCTTGCCAAGGATATGGTCAGATGCTTTCTCGCCGACCATCAGGGATGGCCCGTTCAGATTTCCATTGGTGATCTGCGGGAAGATGGAGCTGTCCGCAACACGCAATCCCTCCACGCCGATCACCCGGCATTCCGGGTCCACCACGGCCATTGGGTCATCTTTGGCTCCCATTTTACAGGTGCAGCTCGGATGATAGGCGCTTTCGACGTGTTCCTTGATGAAGGCGTTCAGGTCTTCGTCGGTCTGAACATGATCTCCAGGCTGGATTTCCTTGCCGCGGTAAGGCGCAAAGGCCTCCTGGCCGAAGATTTCGCGGGTCAGGCGGATGCAGGTGCGGAAGTCATCCCAGTCCTCTTCATGAGACATGTAGTTGAAAAGAATCGAAGGTTTCGAGCGCGGATCATTCGAGGTCAGACGGATCCGGCCGCGCGACTTGGATCGCATTGGCCCGACATGTGCCTGGAAACCGTGTCCTTCGGCTGCAGCTTTACCGTCATACCGGACGGCAAACGGCAGGAAATGGTACTGGATGTCCGGGTACTTCACACCCGCCTTGGACCGGATGAAGGCGCAGCTTTCAAACTGGTTGGACGCGCCAAGGCCATTCTTGAAGAACAGCCACTGGGCGCCGATTACGGCTTTGGAAATCAGGTTCCAATGTTTGTAGAGCGTGATTGGTTGGGTGCAGGCCTGTTGGAGGTAAAGCTCCAAATGGTCTTGCAGATTAGCACCGACGCCTGGACGGTCTGCAACCACATCGATGCCTAGTTCAGACAGGTGATCCGCAGGACCAATGCCGGATTGCATGAGGATCTTTGGAGAGTTAATCGCCGAGGCCGACAGCACAACCTCGCGAGCCGCATGGGCGATTTGGATTTCGCCCCCGACTTCAAACTCTACGCCCGTCGCCCGGCCGTTTTCGATTATGACCTTCCGGACGAAAGCGCCCTTGATGAGATCGAGATTTCCGCGGTTCAGAGCGGGCTTTAGATAGGCATTTGCAGCGGACCAGCGGCGGCCCTTGTGGACCGTCATTTCCATATCGGCGAAACCTTCCTGGCGTTCACCATTGTAGTCTTCGGTCACACCATAGCCGGCCTGTTCGCCGGCATCTTTGAATGCCCGGAAAAGCGGGTTCCATTTGCTGCCACGCTGGATGTGCATCGGGCCATCGGTGCCGCGCCAGCCGTCTTGGCCGCCGTGGCTGGTTTCCATCCGCTTGTAGTAGGGAAGGACATGACGATAGCCCCAACCTGCGGCACCCATTTCCTCCCATGTATCAAAGTCGCAGGCATGGCCACGCACGTAGACCATTCCATTGATCGAGGAGGAGCCGCCGATCACTTTACCGCGCGGTGTTGCGAGGCGCCGGCCATCCAGATGCGGCTCCGGCTCGCTCTCAAAACCCCAATCATAAAGGGACATGTTCATCGGATAGGAGAGGGCTGCGGGCATCTGAATGAAGGGGCCCGCGTCGGTTCCACCAAATTCCAGAACGAGAACACGGTCCTGCGGATCTTCGGACAGGCGGCTGGCGAGGGCGCACCCGGCCGATCCGGCACCAACGATGATGAAGTCGAACTGGTTCGTCATGACAAGTCTCCGGGCCGCGTCACTGAAACGGGCGCTGTGCGGTCGCGGCCGCAATCTGTGTTTCAACGTAGTCTTCAACCAAGGCGATGGCCGCCTGGCGGTCGGTTCTGCTGTCACTGAGCGCCTGGCGGATCCAGACGCCGTCAATCATGGAGGCGGTTCCCTCCGCAAGGCGAAGAGCATCTTCGCGCGGAACAAACGCCTTGAAGTTGTGCGTCAGGTTGGATGCAAGCCGCGCCGCGTAGATTTTTAACAGGCGCCGGTTGCTCGTTGTGGTGCGGGATTGAACATAAAAAGCCAGCCATGCAGCAATGACCGCAGGTTGAAACTGGTCCACGGCAAAGTTGCCCGCGATGATCGCCGATATGCGTTCCCTTGGCGTTGACGCCTTGCTCAGGCCTTCCTGAATTTCACGCCCCAACTCGGTAAGCAAGTGCCGCATCGTGGCTGCAAGTAATTGATCTTTCGAGCCAAAGTAATGATGGACAAGGCCGCCCGAAACACCGGCGCGCTTGGCGATTTGCGCCATCGTGACGTCGCTGTAACCGCGCTCATGAATAGCATCAACGGTTGCATTTATAAGGCTCCGGCGCCGCTCTTCTTCCATCCCGACTTTGGGCATTGTGCTCTCCAGATTTTCCTAATTCCTATTTTTAATTGATCGATCAATCAATGAAAACTTGCAAAATTCTCTCTAGAGTGTTTCCATTTCGGACATACCGGCTGCTAAGAGAGAGATGGCTCGGCAGAAATGCGGAGCCGCGAAGAAAAATTCAAGCGGCTGAGACCAGAGACTGAACTAAAAAGGGGAACTTCAAATATGAAACTCACAACCAAACTTGTAAGCGGTCTGGCTCTCGGATTGATGATGACCGGAACTTCCCTGGCCGCCGAGCCGGAGAGCTGCAAGACCGTTCGCTTCTCTGATGTTGGTTGGACCGATATCACCGCAACCACTGCGGCTACCACCGTTGTTCTCGATGCGTTGGGCTATGACACTGAGATCAAGATCCTGTCGGTTCCGGTAACCTACGCATCTTTGAAGAACAAGGACATCGACATTTTCCTCGGCAACTGGATGCCGACCATGGAAGGCGACATCAAGGCATACCGCGAAGACGGCTCTGTCGAAACCGTCCGTGCCAACCTTGAAGGCGCCAAGTATACGCTCGCCGTTCCGCAATACACCTACGATAAGGGCCTGAAGAGCTTCCAGGATATTGCGAAGTTCAAGGACGATCTGGATGGCAAGATCTACGGCATCGAGCCGGGCAATGATGGCAACCGTCTGATCATTGGCATGATCGACGAGAACCTGTTTGGCCTGGAAGGTTTTGAAGTCGTCGAGTCCTCTGAACAAGGCATGCTGGCGCAGGTGTCCCGCGCTGAAAAGCGTGACAAGGACATCGTCTTCCTGGGCTGGGAACCGCACCCGATGAATGCCAACTTTGACATGGCTTACCTCGAAGGTGGCGATGAAATCTTTGGCCCGAACTACGGTGGTGCAACGGTCTATACCAACGTGCGGGCCGGCTACACCAGCGAGTGCGCCAATGTCGGCAAGCTGCTCAACAATCTCGAGTTCTCTCTTGCGATGGAGAACGAGATCATGGGCGCAATCCTGAACGATGGTGAAGATCCGCAAAAAGCAGCCAAGGCATGGCTGAAAGCGCATCCTGCAACGTTCGAAGCTTGGCTTGACGGTGTCACCACATTCGACGGCGGAGAATCCATTGCTGCTGTCAAAGGCGACCTTGGTCTTTAACACCTGACAAACAGGCGCCGTGTCTCTCAGACCCGGCGCCTTTTCTTTGTCTGACACTTGAAAGTGGAGCGTCAGGTTGAACTGGCTGACAGATTACAAATTGCCGATTGGGCCATGGGCGCGGACCATGGTCGATTGGCTCACCGACAACGCCTATTGGGTGTTCGACGGCATCTCTGTGTTTTTGGAGACGCTGATCGACGGCATCTTGTGGCTGTTGCAAACCCCGCACCCGCTGGTCATCGTGGCACTTGCTGCAGGTGCGGGATATGCGGTTCACCGGAAGATCTCATTGGCGGCGTTCATAGCTGTTTCCCTGATGTTGATCATCAATCAAGGCTATTGGGAAGAAACCACAGAAACACTCGCCTTGGTGATTGCGGCCTCCGTGGTCTGTATGGCTGTCGGCATTCCCATTGGCGTGTATGGTGCGCATAATCCGCGGTTTTTTGCAGCCCTGCGGCCGGTCCTCGACCTCATGCAGACGATCCCGACATTCGTGTATCTGATCCCGGCCCTAATCCTGTTTGGGCTTGGCATGGTGCCAGGTTTGATCGCAACGGTGATTTTCGCTATTCCAGCCCCGATCCGGCTGACGCAGCTGGGTGTTTCCTCGACACCAACAGCCCTTCTTGAAGCTGGGGAAGCGTTTGGGGCGACGAAGTCGCAGCTGCTCTGGAAAATCGAGCTGCCATATGCTCTGCCGCAGATCATGGCCGGCTTGACGCAGACCATCATGCTGTCCCTGTCGATGGTCGTGATCGCTGCACTTGTGGGCGCTGACGGTCTCGGCGTGCCGACACTTCGCGCACTCAATACGGTGAACATCGCGCAAGGCTTTGAAGTCGGGGTTTGTATCGTCCTGATCGCGATTGTTCTAGACCGGTTTTTCCGTAAGGAAGAAGGAGGCAAATCATGAGTGCGTCTGAGAACACACCGGTTGTTTCCTTTAAGGATGTCGACATCGTTTTTGGCAACAATCCGCAATCGGCCTTACCTTTGATCGATGCTGGCAAGACACGGCAGGAGATCCAGAAGGAAACGGGTCAGATCCTGGGTGTTGCCGGAGCAACCTTCGACATTTTCGAGGGCGAAGTCATCGTTCTGATGGGTTTGTCCGGGTCTGGGAAGTCGACTCTCCTGCGCGGTGTGAATGGATTGAACCCCGTCATTCGGGGGGAAGTGCAGGTCCATGACGGTGAGCGTTACATAAATCCCGAGACATGTTCGGAAGCTGAATTGCGTCAGCTGCGCCGCAGCCGGATCGGCATGGTCTTTCAGCAGTTCGGTTTGCTGCCTTGGCGTACCGTCTCTGAAAACGTCGGATTTGGTTTGGAGCTTGCCGGTGTTGCGCAAAAAGACCGCGACGCGAAGGTGAAAGAGCAGCTCAAGCTCGTTGGTCTTGCCGGGTGGGGTGAAAAATACGTCCATGAACTGTCGGGCGGCATGCAGCAACGCGTCGGCTTGGCCCGGGCGTTCGCAACCGATGCCCCCCTTCTTCTGATGGATGAACCGTTCTCGGCTCTTGACCCGCTCATCCGCGACAAGTTGCAAGACGAACTTCTGGATCTTCAGAAGGAACTCAACCGGACCATCATATTCGTTAGCCACGATCTCGACGAGGCGGCGAAGATCGGATCTCGCATCGCAATCATGGAGGGGGGACGGGTCATCCAGCTCGGCACGTCGCAAGAGATCGTGAAGAAGCCGGCAACGCCCTATGTGGCCGATTTCGTAAGCCACATGAACCCGCTCAATGTTCTCCGGGCGCGCGATATTATGGTGCCGCCGGGAAGCATTCCCGGATCTATGGCCAATGCACCGACCTGCAAGGCCGACACGACCATCCGCGAGGTGGCACGTTTGAAGAAAGACAGCACGGAGCCGGTCGTCGTCCAGCGTGACGGCGCCGTAGTCGGTGTGATCGGTGAAAACGAGCTGCTTGAGTGTATGCTCTAGATTATTCTGCGTTCGGGCGAACGCCCGCAGATCTGGAACCAAAAACGGGGCCTGTTGGCCCCGTTTTCATGTTTGAGATTCGGCGCGATATCGCTGCCTGAAACTTAAAAAACCTCAGAGGAGTTCCAGCTGAGCTGCCTGTTTGCCGCGGCCGCGACGGTCATCTTCGGCAACGAAAGAAATCTTTGCGCCTTCAACCGGTGTTCCAAGACCTGCCTGTTCAAACGCCGTAACATGGACGAAAACGTCCTTGCCACCGCTTTCCGGGGTAATGAAGCCGAAGCCACGGTCGTGATTGAAGAATTTAATGGTGCCGTTCTCGCGCATGGAGAAGCCTTTCCGTAGTTTGTGCAGGCAGCCGTTCCTGGGGAACCGAGCCGATAAACGAGAAGTCAAAAAAGAAACGGAAAGCTTGGCAGTTCAGAGCAGCACCCAAAAGGATGCTGCCGAAGGCAGTCTCACCGGGTCTAGTATCATGTCCCGTACAACGCAACTTGCGCCGATATTTCAAATGTAAGGGCGTCGGTAGCCGCCGACAAGGGAAAGAAGCCAGTTATTCTCAAACGGACTTTTGGGTGCCGCAACATGCTCGGACTGTGAGCGAGTTTGGAGACTGACTGGATCAGCAAAACGGAAACCGCAGGGCTGTGATTGTGGTCACATCGCCAGAAACCGGCCCGGTCTAAGGTAACTTCATCAACTGAGGTGGAAGCGTAAGGCCTCAGGAGCTTGAAGGAGCAAGACCATGTTCAAGACTATTGTTACGACTTCCGCCGCAGTGACGATCGCCGCTGGTGCTATGATCTTCGCTGGTTCAAACACCGCTCAGGCCGGTAACGGTTGGGGCGTCGCCGCCGGGGTTGCCGGCGGCTTCGCAGCTGGTGCCCTTGTAGGGTCCGCGCTCTCGCAGCCCCGATATGCCGGGCCTCCAACCTATTATTATGCACCGCGCCGCGTGTATCGCCCGGCCCCGGTCGTGACCTATCGCCCATCCCCCTGGAGTAATGCGTGGTACAATTACTGCAGCAGCAAATACCGGTCTTTCAATCCGCGTACCGGTTACTACCTCGCATATTCCGGCAACTACCGGTTCTGCCGTTAACAGTTATAAGCTGGGCGCAATCACCAGCAGCCCCGTAGACTGGTTCGCCAATCTGCGGGGCTTATAATATGCGCATATTCAGGCGCCAGATTGCCTCTTCGCTGCACGCATGACAGTCTCAAGCTGATTGAGAAACCGGGACCGGTCTTGCTTGGTGAAGCTGGGGCCGCTCTCACGGATCTCACCGATTTCTCTAAGGTGCGTGTTGAGATCCCGCATGGCAAGCCGCATCCCGATGGCATCCTCGCGAAATGGTTTGCCGTTCGGCGATAAGACCTGCGCCCCGGTCTTCACGCAGCGAGCTGCCAGCGGAACATCTGCGGTGATGACGACGTCTCCGGGACCAGAGTGGTCCGCGATCCAGTTGTCGGCTTCGTCCGGTCCTTCGGGAACCACGACCCTTTCAATGAGATCTCCATCAGGCAGCCGCATCCAGCTGTTCGACACGAACACGATCCTGACTTTGTGGCGCTCTCCGACCCGGATTGTCTCGTCTTTGACCGGGCAGGCATCCGCGTCGACATAAAGAACGGTCATGTTCCAGGGGCCTCCGGTGACCTTGAGGTGAGATAGGTGGTGATCCCGTTGGCGGCTGCCAATCCCGACGCGAAACAGGCCTGCAGAAGATAACCGCCGGTTGGGGCTTCCCAGTCAAGCATTTCACCGGAGATAAACACCCCCGGCATTTTGCGCAGCATGAGATGTGGATCGACTTCCGCCAAGGCCACTCCGCCTGCAGAGGAAATGGCGCGGTCGATATCGTATGTGGCGGTACAGGTCACCGGAACGGTCTTGATCCGTGTTGCCAAATCTCCGGGGGCTTCCGGGAGGGGGCCACTTTCCCTGATGAGCGCCTGTTCTACCGGCTGCAAGCCGACCGTCTTTCTCAGAAATGTCGACATGGACTGCTTGCCCTGCGGGCGCCCGAGTTTTTCTTGCAACGCCTGATGAGTGAGTTGGGGGCGCAGATCGATCGAAATAGGCGCGGTCCCAGATTGATTGAGCTGCGTCCTGATCTCGGCAGACAAGGCGTAGATTGCCCCGCCTTCAAGGCCTTTTTCGGAAAGGATAGATTCACCCAGAACCGAATGCGGTCCGCAGGTAACTTTAATCCGTTTTAGCGGGTGCCCGGCAAACCGTTGTTGGATGAATGCGCTCCACGACACTTCAAATCCGCAATTGGCAGGTTGAAAGTCAACCAACTCAACCCCGGCGTCGCGCAAAACGGGAACCCAGGCAGCATCAGACCCAAGTTTCGGCCAGCTCGCCCCGCCAAGGGCTAGCAAGACTGCGCGGGCCGGCATTGGTGATGGTGCCTCGTTGTCTCTTGAAATCAACGCATTGCCATCTTGGGAGAACCCGCGAAACGCAGAGCGGGTGAGGAGGCGGACACCGCTGTCGTCCAAACGCCGAAGCCACGCACGCAGAAGCGGGGACGCTTTCATGGACTTAGGAAAGACACGGCCACTCGTCCCAACAAAGGTCTCTTGACCGAGCCCTTCGCACCAATCGATCAGGGCTTTGGGCGGAAAATCGGAGATAAGAGGTTTGATAAAGTTTTCGGCCTCGCGATACCGGCTGACAAACGTTTCCAACGCTTCGCTGTGGGTCAAATTCAGTCCGCCGCGTCCAGCCATGAGAAATTTCCGGGCCGGCGATGGCATTCGGTCCACCACAACGACGTCATACCCCTCGGCAGACAGGTGTTCGGCTGCAAACAGGCCAGCTGGACCAGCTCCGATGATCAATGCATCTATCATGCGGGCCTTATAATCCGAATGTATTTCTAAAAACCAGAACCGATTGATAAAGGCTCAAGTTGTAAAAGTTGAATTCGGTGTTCAATCTCAAGAATTTATTATTTGTCTTGTGAAATGCTTTCGGGAACGAACAGGTTATTTTTGTGGGTCGAGGTATTTGTTTAGGCACTAGGAGAGCGCACTTGGTGATGAAACGAGAAGAGATAATTGTCGTCGTGGATCCCGATGTCTCCGTGCAATCGGCCATGACAAAACTGTTCTCAGAGCATCACGCGCTTTCTTGTTTTTCAGACGCCGAAGCTGCGATCGAGTTTCTCAAAAAGCATCCTGCAACAGCGGTTGTCTTTTCTTGTTATAATTTCCCTGAATACGATGGCGTTGCTTTTTTAAGTGAATGTGCAGTCGTGGCGCCGCAAGCGGCCCGGATCATGCTCACACGTGAGGGATCGAAGGACGTTATCAAGAAGGCGCTCAATGAGGGCCACGCGTTCATGTATCTTGAGAAGCCCTGCCAAAGAGCGGAAATCATATCCGCTCTTGAGGCCGGCCTCTCTCATCATCGGCAATTGGCAAAAGAGCGGGCTCTGCTCGAGCGGACCTTATCGGGGTCAGTCAAAATGCTGATCGAAATGCTGTCCGTGTTCCACCCGGAAGCGTTTCGACGCACCCCGATCATTCGCCAGCAAGCGGTCCGGCTTGCCAAGGAGATCGGGCTTAAAAAGACATGGGAATTGGAAATGGCCGTGATGCTGTCGCCGCTAGGCGAAGCCATGTTGCCCAAGGAGATCCTGTCCCGGTACCGGGCAGCCCGAAACCTCAGCGATGAGGAGCGGTCCATTTTGGCAAAGGCCCCGGAACAGACGCGCGATCTGCTTCAAAACATCCCGCAGCTCGAGCGTGTGGCCGATTACCTTTATTTATCAGCCTGCGGCTATGACGGCTCCGGGTTCCCGGAAAACGGCCCGGAGGGCGACAAGATCCCGCTGGTGTCCAGGATCCTAAAGCTGCTCACCGACTTGTGGTACGCATCCCCTGAGGGGGGACCGGATGCTGCAGCTTTTGACGCGTTGATGATCAACTGGCGGCAATATGATCCGCGGCTTCTGGAATTGGCCAAAGAGATCCTTTTGAAAGAAAAGCCTGCGGAACAGAAAACTCTCTTTCAGCATTGCTACATCCGTTCACTCCGGCCCGGGGATATCCTTGTCGATGATGTGCGGACTGAAACATCTTTTGAGTTGGTTCTGGCCCGCGGGCATCTGCTCACCCCGACGATGATCCGGCGGTTGGAACACTTCAACAAAACCTCCGGTGTGCGGCAGCCGATCCGTGTGAGGCGATCCAAAGCAGCTGAACCGGTCCTCAACGAAACCGCTTGAAGCTATTTTCGGTTGGTCTTTTTCAACAGCTCGGCTTCATAGGCCTTGGCGACACGCAGAAAACGGCCGTGCGCATAGTTCATTGCCAGAATGAAGCCCCACCAGCCGTAATTGCGGTACTTCCGGACAAAATAACCTTTGCAGAAGCTGACCGGAAATTCGGTTAAGAGCCGGTATCTCGGTATTTTCCGGCCCCGGTCAAGCATGTCCTGAACCTGCATATCCGAATAGCGGTTGTATTTGCCGACGCTGAATTCCAGTGACCTGTCGGACCGGTGGGCCATGATACCTTTAAGGTCACCTACGGTAGCACCTTCCTGCGGCCGGACGGTGTCGTGAACGGTAGAGTCCGAAAAGCGACCCTTGCGGCGGTCATAAAGCCGGATTTGATTGTAGCCGTAGGCCCAAGGCGCCGGTTCCGTTTCATGGGGAAACGTATCCCGGATCATGATCCGCCATGCATCTGCATCCAGGTAACTCTGATCATCGAACTTAGCCCGGATCTCGGTCGCAAGTTCGGGTGTGATTTCCTCATCCGCGTCCAGGTTAAGCAGCCAATCGTTGCGGCATTGGTCTTCGCCGAAGCGTTTTTGCAGGCCATAGCCCTGCCACTTATGAAACACGACCCTTGCACCAAGGGCTTCGGCAACCGGCACCGTCTCATCTTCCGAGCCGCTGTCAATCACGATGACTTCATCGACCCAGTCGACAACGCTTTTGATTGCAGCCGAGATCCGGTCCGCCTCATTTTTCGCGATGATGAATGCGGACAATGGAAGGCGTTGGGTCATTGGATATCCGGGGTCGTTGCGCCTGCAATCCGGAACACATCCGGCGCGCTGTTTTAGCTGTGCTCGAATGGATTTTGAAGAGGTAACAGAGCCCGCTCTTTCAAAACGCTGAATTTGGAAACTGGAGGTGTAAGGGCAACACATTCGTGGCTGTAAAAAAATAGCCCCGCAAGGCGGGGCCAAAAATCAAATCAAAAAAGGACCAAAACAGTCATTTGCTCTGAACGAGACCGTAGATACTCAACTTCTGTGACAAACAAATGACCCGGCGGATACGGCTTTGGCATCCTGCAGGTAAAGCAGATTGGAGCGTTCCGTATTGGGATATCTAATATGTAATAAATATCTGAAATATATTATGAAAAATAATTTGAATGACGTTTAGGTCAATTTCTTCTTGCAAAGCAACATCGAAGCTGGGAGTGTAAGGCCAAATTGAAAGGCTCGGTCACCTTGTTAGCGCAGTTCGGAACACGAATTGAGCAACATGATCGCGCAGAGCTTTCGGGTTTGGAGGAAATGTCATGACTGCTGCAATGGTTGGATGGGCACATCTGCCTTTCGGGAAACACGCTGACGAAACAGTTGAAAGCATGATCGTGAAAGCGGCGACGGACGCCATTCACGATGCGGGCATTTCACCTGAAGACGTCGACGAGATTGTTCTTGGTCACTTCAACGCCGGGTTTTCCGCGCAGGATTTCACCGCCGCACTTGTCCTGCAGGCCAATCCCGCGCTCCGTTTCACCCCGGCTACACGGGTTGAAAACGCCTGTGCGACCGGTTCTGCTGCTGTCCATCAGGGCGTCCGCGCGGTGTCGTCCGGAGCAGCGCGGTTTGTGCTCGTCGTCGGTGTGGAGCAAATGACGACCACGCCGGGGCCGGAAATCGGCAAGAACCTTCTGAAGGCGTCTTACTTGAAAGAGGATGGCGACACACCGGCAGGATTTGCGGGTGTCTTCGGCAAAATCGCGGATTCCTACTTTCAGAAATACGGCGATCAGTCCGATGCTTTGGCAAAGATTGCTGCCAAGAACCACAAGAACGGTGTGGGCAACCCTTATGCGCAGATGCGCAAGGATTTGGGCTATGAGTTCTGCCGGGATGAGAGCGAGAAAAACCCGTTTGTGGCAGGCCCGCTGAAGCGGACCGATTGTTCGCTCGTCTCAGATGGCGCTGCGGCAATGGTCCTGACAGATCCGGCGACGGCGCTTGGCATGAAAAAGGCCGTTGCCTTCCGCGGTCTCGCCCATGTGCAGGACTTCTTGCCGATGTCGAAGCGCGACATCCTAAAATTCGAAGGTTGTTCAAAGGCCTGGGGGCAAGCACTTGGAGACGCAAACCTTGCGATTGACGATCTTTCATTTGTCGAGACCCACGACTGCTTCACCATTGCCGAGTTGATCGAATACGAGGCGATGGGACTGACCAAAGAGGGCGAAGGCTCACGCGCTGTTCTTGAGGGCTGGACGGAAATGGACGGCAAATTGCCGGTCAACCCGTCCGGCGGTCTGAAGGCCAAAGGCCACCCGATTGGCGCTACGGGCGTTTCCATGCATGTTTTGACGGCCATGCAGCTGACCGGGACGGCTGGCGATATCCAAGTGAAAAACGCGGAGCTCGGCGGTATCTTCAACATGGGCGGCGCAGCTGTCGCCAACTATGTCTCGATCCTTCAGTCAATGAAATAAGCCAAACATTTTTGTTGGACCGAACAAGCCGGCTAAGCGCCGGCTTGTTTTGTTTCTACTAGGCGCATACCCCGCCATGCTTTAGCCGAAGGCCCTCTTGCGTCGCCCTCGAACGCATGATTTGACCAACACATGAGAAAACCACAAAAAGGCGCGGTTGCCGCGGGTCATACTCTCACAGCTGAAGCTGGTGCAGAGATGCTGCGCGAAGGCGGAAGTGCCGTTGATGCCGCCATAGCCGCTTTGGCCATGGCCTGTGTTTGCGAACCGGTTCTTGCGTCTCCTGGTGGTGGTGGTTTTGCCATGATCCGGGATGGGAACACGGGAAAAACACAGCTCCTCGATTTCTTCACGCAAATGCCGCTTGAAAAGCGCGGTAACGCTGAGGATGGATTTCAGACGATCGAGGCTGATTTCGGACCGACCAAACAGACCTTCCATATTGGTCCGGCCACCGTGGCCACGCCCGGATTTCTGGATGGTCTTGATGCCTTAGCAAACCGAGGTGCACGCCTCACGCATCAAGAGCATTTTGCCCCGGCTATTGAGGCTGCCTCTTCCGGCTTCAATCTGACCGTATATCAATCGTATCTGTCCACCGTTGTTGCGCCTATCCTGATGGCAACAGAAGCCTCCCGCGCCTTGTTCGCGCCGGTAGGTCAGCTTCAAAGTGCAGGCGAAACCTTCGTCAATCCCGGGCTTGCCGAGACGTTCCGGGTTCTAGGCCAAACCAGCTGGCGCGACAGCAAAATAGCTGAAGCGCTGCTGGAAGAGCAGGCGGCCAACGGACATCTTTCCGAGGCAGATCTTTCGGCTTACCAGGTTGAAGAGCGGGAGCCGCTCGCTTTGAACGTGGGCGAAGCGCGCGTGTTTTTAAACCCGCTCCCAGCTGCCAGCGGCACTTTGATCCAATATGCTCTTCAACATCTCGGCGAATGTACGCCGGTGTCCCTCGCAACTGCGTTGAACGCTGCAGATGAAGCGCGCGTCTCAGCGCGGGGTGATCTCAGCGCACTCTTGAAGCACCCTTTGCGTCAGAACGGAACCACACACATTTCGGCTGTCGATGCAGACGGGAATGCGTGTTCGGTGACGGTCTCCAACGGAACTGGAAGTGGTGAGATCGTCAACGGGTTCGGCTTCATGCTGAACAACATCCTGGGCGAGGAGGATGTGAACCCTGGAGGGTCCGTTGGGTGGCCGGTGAATACCCGCCCGGCCTCCATGATGTGCCCGACACTTCTGGAGGTGCCGGATGGACGATTGATTGCGCTGGGTTCCGGCGGCTCAAGCCGTATCAGGTCGGCTATTTTCCAAGCCGTAGCGCGGCTGAGTTTTGGTGGCGCGACGCTGCTGCAAGCTGTTCAAATGCCACGTCTTCATATCGAGAACGGTCACCTGGATGTCGAAGCTGGATTGGAACAGTGTCAACTGGAAGACCTGATAGACGCGTTTTCAGATCACCGCATTTGGACGGAGCCAAACATGTTCTTCGGCGGCGTGCATGCGGTTCAAAAAACTGGAAACGGAGAGTTTGAAGGCATTGGTGATCGCCGCCGGGAAGGCTCTGCAGTCATAGTGGACTGAGTGGCTGTCCAACCGCCCAAGAGCCGGAAAATTCCGGCGCTCGAGCGCAATCCGTCGCCGTTACTGAATGGCCGCCATGGCGCGGCTGAAGCCGGTCAGCGGAACGTCGATCTTCTGGCGCTGGTTGGCTGAAGCGGCAAAGTCGATTTGCAGCTGCGCTCCGGCCTTCATCGCTTCAATCATGGCATCGGTTGCCGGGGCGCTGATATAGCAACCACGTTGATCGCATGTGCTGATGGTCATGTCGCCAATCTGTGTGCCATCAACGGTTAGTTTCACCTTTCCAGGTAGGTAAAACCCGAGCGGAGCCTGCATCTGGAAGACTGGCGCGGCGTTGTTCCCCGGATAGATGATATCTACCTTGAACAGAAGCTGACCGCTTTCCTTCACGCGAAGGCTCTGGCTGGCCTCGCACGTCAACGCCTCTGCGGACCGCGAGGCACCGGCACATCTTGTTTGCCAGAGTTCACCCTGCTCAGCCTGCTGGGCATGGATCGGCGCTCCCTGCAGAAGCACGATGGTGAGGGCCGCGGTAAGCGAAAGCGAAAAGCGCATGATTTTACTCACAGATTGGCGATTGGTTGGTCTTGGGAGAAGAAAACCGGCAAGTGCGGCGGGCTGAAATTGGCAGCCTCACTTGACCCTATAGCTCGTTTTTTCGACTCATTTGTTAGCCTGAAACGGGACTCAATTCCTAGCCCCCAGACCGGAAATTCCGACTGTCACAATCGATCGGCATCCATTGAATTAGGAAGGTGGCCGAGCTTTCTGCAGTAAAGCCATGCCCGAAGCCCGATCGGCGTATTTGGACAGTCCAATGAATGCGCGCATCGCCGAAGCGGCAAATCAGGAAAATCTTTTCCGCTATCCCCTTCGGCTTTGAAATCCCGTACCCGGCGCTTCTCTTCGCCACCCCTTACATTCAGGTCATCAAATTGGGATTGGAGACCCTTGCTGATGGCAAGCCGCAGATCACAGACAGAAAAAGCACGCAAAAAGCCGGAAGACCGGCTGGATGTCTTCCCGGCCTTCATGAAGGTCGCAGGCAGGCGTGTAGTCGTTGTCGGACACGGCGGCGAAGCTGCTGCCAAGGTGCGCCTTCTGGGCGAAACCAATGCGGAAATCGTTGTGGTCGGACAGGACGTAGATCACGAACTGCAATCCGCCGTCGATTTGTTCTCCGCGACCCATATCGCCGAAGACTTCAAGCCAAGACATCTGACCGATGCCGCCATGGTTTTCTCCGCAAGGGAAGACTGGGATTTGGACAAGGCTGTCATTGATGCGGCCCGGATCATGGGCGTACCGGCGAACGCGGTCGATAAGCCTGAAATCTGCGATTTTTACACCGGCGCACTCGTCAACCGGGCACCGATTGCCGTGGCGATCACATCTACCGGCGTCGGACCGGTTCTGGCGCGCCATATCCGTTCACGGATCGAAGGTATGCTGCCGCGCTCGACCGGCGCGCTTGCAAGGCTTGCCGAGAGTTTCCGTGATGCGGCGTCAAAAGTCATCTCCGACGGCAACCTGCGACGGAATTTTTGGGCCCGGTTTTTCTCCGGCTCAGTCGCAACCAATCTTTATGCGGGTAAGGCAGATGTTGCGCGTGCCGAAGCGCAGCGCCTGTTGAACAGCATGGCCGTTGAGCCGGGGTTTGTGTGGCTGGTGGGTGCCGGGCCTGGAGCTGAGGATCTTCTCACGCTTCGGGCTCAGCGCCTCCTGCAGGAAGCCGACGTCATTGTCCATGATGCCTTGGTCCCGGCCGATGTGGTGGCCATGGGGCGTCGGGATGCGGAACGGATTTCCGTCGGCAAGCGCAAGGGCGCCCACTCCGTGCCGCAATCCGAAATCTGCGATTTGCTGGTGAAGCTCGGATCGGAAGGCCTCAAAGTTGTCCGTCTGAAAGCCGGGGACCCGATGATCTTTGGCCGGGCGGCAGAAGAAATGGAGGCGCTCCGCGCCGGCGGGATCGGCTTTGAAATCGTTCCCGGTGTGACAGCAGCCTTTGCCGCCGCAGCCTCGGCGCAGATCCCGCTGACGTTGCGCGGTGTGGCCTCCAACCTGGTTTTTGCAACCGGCCACAATGCGAAGTCGGAAACACTGCCTGATTGGGCAGGTCTCGCACTGAAGGGCGCAACCATTGCTGTCTACATGGGGCGGACCGTTGCAGCGTCCGTCGCGGACCGTCTCATTGGCGCGGGCATGACCCCATCCACCCCCGTTGCGGTCATCGAGAATGCAGCGCATCCCGATGAACGTCAGTTTGCCGGTGATCTGTCAGAGCTTGCGGTCCTGTCGAACCGCGCTGAGATCGATGGCCCGGTTTTGATCGTGATTGGCGAGGCCGTTGGCCATGCCGCCCTTGAACAGGCCGAACCGCTTGCGCCGCAGTTTGTGCGCGCTGTTGCTGCGGCTTGAGGAGAGAAGTTTATGAAAGTGATTACAGCCAATCGCCTTCTGGATGGCGATGTCGTCTGGCTCGGAGAAAACGATGTTTGGGTCGAGCGTGTCACGCTGGCTCGAACCTTTGACGGCAAGGATGTTGTTGCCGAGGGCCTTTCCATTGGCGCAGCGGCAGAAAAAGACCAGAAGGTCGTCGGAGTGTACGAGATGGATGTGACCATTGAAGACGGCGCCATTGTCCCCGTGCGCTTGCGCGAACGTATCCGGGCGAAAGGTCCGACCACCCATCCCCAATTCGGAAAACAGGCTCAGGCCGTTTCCGCCTGACATGAGCACACGTGGCGGGCAGCGCCAGATCGAGCAGCGCCCGGCAGGAGAGACAGATGTACCGTTACGATGAATTTGACGCGAGTTTCGTCAACCAGCGCACCGAACAGTTCAAGGACCAGGTCCGCCGCCGCATGGCCGGCGAATTGTCTGAGGACGAGTTCAAGCCGCTGCGCCTGATGAACGGCCTTTACCTGCAGCTTCATACCTACATGCTGCGTGTTGCCATTCCCTATGGCACGCTGAACGGTCGGCAGATGCGCAAGCTGGCGCATATTGCCCGGACCTATGACAAGGGCTATGGCCACTTCACCACACGCCAAAACATCCAGTTCAATTGGCCGAAACTTGAGGACACTCCGAAAATCCTCGAAGAGCTGGCGGAAGTGGAGATGCACGCCATCCAAACCTCCGGGAACTGCATTCGGAACGTGACGGCAGATCATTTCGCCGGTGCTGCAGCCGACGAGATCGCAGATCCGCGTCCTTATGCGGAAATCTTGCGTCAGTGGTCATCGCTTCACCCGGAGTTTTCGTTCTTGCCGCGCAAGTTCAAGATCGCCATCACAGGCGCGCCGAACGACCGCGCGGCTGTTCAGGTGCATGACATCGGTCTGCAGTTGACCCGCAACGAGGCCGGTGAGATCGGCTTTGAGGTGTTTGTTGGCGGCGGCCTCGGCCGGACACCGATGATCGGCCGCAAGGTCCGCGACTTCCTTCCCGAAGAAGACCTGCTTGCCTATTCCGAAGCAATCTTGCGCGTTTACAACCGCTACGGCCGTCGGGACAACAAGTACAAGGCGCGGATCAAGATCCTTGTGCATGAAACCGGCCTGGAAGACCTGAAGGCGGATATCGAAGGCGAATTTGAAAAGATTCGCTACGGTGTTCTTCGTCTGCCGGACGAAGAAGTGCGCCGGATCGAAGCTTACTTCGCGCCGCCTCCGCTTGAGGTCGGGTCAGACATCTCGGCCAAGGTCGAAGTGCGCCGTGAGACGGACGCCGCCTTTGCACAGTTCCTTGCGCACAATCTCAATCCGCACCGCGTGCCGGGTTACACATCTGTGACCCTGTCGATGAAGCCGATCGGTGGCATCCCGGGCGACGCGTCCGATGCGCAAATGGATGTGATTGCGGATCTTGCCGAACGGTATGGACAGGATGAAATCCGGATCTCCCATGAGCAGAACGTAATCCTGCCGCATGTGAAACTGGATGACCTTCCGGCACTGTTCGACCAGTTGGTCGCAGCGGACATTGCCGAAGGCAACGCCGGGCTGATCACCGACATCATTGCCTGCCCGGGCATGGATTACTGCGCGCTTGCAACGGCACGCTCAATCCCTGTGGCTCAACGGATTTCCGAACGCTTCGGCACAGCTGAGCGTCAGGCCGAAATCGGTGAGCTGAAGATCAAGATTTCAGGCTGCATCAACGCCTGTGGGCACCACCATGTTGGTCACATCGGCATTCTCGGTCTGGAGAAAAAGGGCGAGGAATTCTACCAGGTCACGCTTGGCGGATCGGCGAACGAGAACGCATCCATCGGTGAAATCGTTGGCCGCGGGTTCTCCTCCGAAGAGGTCGTCGACGCGATCGAGACACTGGTCGACACCTATCTTGGACTTCGGTCCGGCAAGGACGAAACCTTCCTGGATGCATACCGCCGGGTCGGGGAGGCGCCGTTCAAGGAGGCCCTTTATGGCGCTGCATGAGACCTTCAGCCTCGGTGTTGATCCGGAACTCGGACTTCAGGCGGAAATTGCCGCGCTGAACGCCCAGTTCGAGGATGCCGTTGCGCAGGACATCCTTCAGGCGTCCATACGGCACCAATTCGCCGGGGAAATCGCTATGGTGTCCAGCTTTGGCGCAGATTCCGCGGTGCTCTTGCACATGGTTTCGCAGGTGGATCCATCCACGCCGGTTTTGTTCGTCGATACGGTGAAGCTGTTTCCGGCGACAATCCTTTACCGGGATGAGTTGGTTGCCAAGCTTGGCTTCACCGATGTGCGGACGTTCAAGCCATCCAAGGATGACCTTGCCGAAAAAGACCCTGCCGGCATGCTCTGGATGAGCGATACGGATGCATGTTGCCACATTCGCAAGGTGGTGCCGCTCGAGCGCGCGTTGCATGGTTTTGAAGCCTGGATTTCGGGGCGGAAACGCCATCAGAGCTCGACACGGTCTGAGCTGGATGTCTTCGAGATCGATGCCGGGCGGGTCAAGATCAATCCGCTCGCCGACTGGTCTGCGGCTGACATCCTGGACTATGCAAAGAGCCACGACCTGCCGCCGCACCCGCTTGTCGCCGAAGGCTATCCGTCCATCGGTTGCTTGCCCTGCACAAGCAAGGTGGCGCCGGGCGAAGATCCACGCGCGGGCCGCTGGCGCGGTCAGGACAAGACAGAGTGCGGCATTCATTGGCCGACCCATGGCAAGGAAATTGACGGCAGCGGCATTTGAGCTGCATCGCTGAGAGAGTTTGAGGACGCTTAGAAATGGCAACGATCTACAAAGACGGTGAATTCGTCGAGGAAACCTGGGTCAGGGCAGACAGTGAAACCGGTCCGGCTGCGGACGGGGGTTTGCTGGTCCCGGTGTCGCTGTTCCTTGAAGCGCCGGAAGCATACCTGAGCCGCGCCGGGAAAACGGCGTTGCTGGTCGAGGCCGGGGAAAAAGTCGGACTTGCCGCCGAATATCTGGACAGGTTTGCCTATGTCGCGGTGGCTTTTCCGAGCTTCGCCGATGGCCGTGGGTTCTCCACCGCCCGAGACCTGCGGGAGCACCTGAACTATCAGGGCGATATCCGTGCGGTCGGCAGCTATATTCTGGATCAGGTGCCGCTCGCCCGCCGTTGCGGCGTCTCAAGCTTTGAGATTTCCAAGCCAGAAGTTCTGAAAGCCCTGAAAGCTGGAGAATGGCCGGAAGTCACCAAGTACCTACAACCGGCTTTCGGCTCGATCGAAGAAATCCCGGAAGGCACCCGGCCTTGGGCCCGCCGCTCGCACCGGGATGTAGCCATCGCGGCGGAGTAGAGCGGCACCATCAAGTTGGAACCGACGGGCGGTAACATACCTTCAAATCAGGAGGGGTCTGGGTTTCGCAGCTGATGCCGTAGGATCGCCCCGATAACATCGGAGTAGTCATCTGTCCAAGGCAGCGTTCCACCGGAAGTCACCTTGTCCCAACGTGGATCGCTTGATAATGGCCCCAGTTGCTCGTCGGTTCTGGCTAAAACTACCGTTTTTGCCGGAAATATCTTTCTAGCGCGTTCAGTTTTGTCTCTCTCAAACTGAGCAGATCGGATTGCCAGTCCCTCTTGTTCGGCGATTGCCGCCAGAATCGATTCTAGCTCTAAATGACGGTTAGAGATATGCATGGCCAAAAGGCCATTGGGTGCCAGTTTGGAAAAATAGAGATTTAGCGCTTCGAGCGTCATCAGGTGAACTGGGATTGAGTCTGATGAAAATGCATCAATTAGCAAAAAATCAAAGTGCTGATCAGGCTCATGAGCAAGTGTAAGTCTCGCATCTCCTAGAATCTGTCGAGCATCCGGTGCGCAATCAGTAATGAATCTGAAGTATGAAGGGTTCGAGGCAATATCAATAACTGTTTTATCAATTTCAAATACAGTCCAACGCTCCTTCGACTTACTATGGCATAAGAAACTTCCGGTCCCGAGTCCGACAATGGCCCCCCGATTGATTTGACCGCCTAATTTTTTCCTTACAGCCTGCAGGACTTCGGCCATTTCTCCCGAGTGGTGGTAGTATGATAGTGCTTCGGGCGTGCCTTCGCCCACTTCAGACGCGAATGCCGATTTATGCGTTACACCGTGAACGGTTGTTCCATGAAGCATAAGGCGATATTGGCCATCCGAAGCAGAATTGACCTTAATCACGCCGAAAAACGATCGTTCGGAATATATGTTGTTGCCCAAGTGCAGACTAGTGATGGCAAGGGGTATCGCGGCAATAAGTAGCGAAAGTGCAGCAGACTGAGATCGTAATTGAACAAACGCAGCGAAGGTCACCATACCAATCAAGAGCACAAGGACGTGGGAGCGCTTCAATAAGGTGGAACTGATTTCAGACTGGAGTGCGAAAGAAAGCAAGGCTGCTAGGCCAATTCCAATCACAAGCCCTGCAAAAAGAGACTTTCCACTCGTCTTCCGCTTGTAGGGCAGCAAGAATATGACTGCCAACATAAGTAGTGGGAACTCTGCTACCCAGTCAAAAACGCGCGGAGCTATGAGACCCGCAAAGACGCCGCCGATAACACCGCCTAGAGACATCCAAAAATAAAAAGATGTCAGCTGCCTTACATCGGGACGACGACTATAAAGTAGGGTGTGACAGAACAAAGCTGCCAAGAAAAAACAAAGAAGAGTTAGGATCAGAGAGCCAACTATATTGGGTGTTGGAGTGAAAAAAATCACAAACGTCGCTATGATCAAAACCCACGGAAATACGTTTGACAAGAATTTTAAAGAAATTGGAGGTGATTGCCGAAAGGAAAGTACAAATGTCAATAAGAAAAGTGAAAGGGGAATAACCCATAAGAATGGTGCAGAAGCTAAGTCGATCGAAATAAAAGCGGTGACTGCAACTGTGAGGCCAGACGGTATCGCCGCGATGCCGACGATGAGTGCTTTTTGAACCACCGTCAAATTTTCTAAAGGTTGACTGCAGTTTGCCTGTTCAGGCAGAGAGCGAAAAGCCATGCTTGTCGGATTTAACCGCGGAAGCAAGTAGCTTGAGCACAGTAATATCCCAAAAAGAAGTATTGTATAGCCGCCAGCCCATAAGATAGCCTGATTTTTTAAAGTAAAATTTGGTTCTATCAGCAATATATAGATATAGAGCGAAAAAAAGCTTCCAATGTTGCTTGCTCCGTACAAGAAATACGGATCTTTAGCATGCGGGTGGCCCGACTTCGAGAACCATGCTTGGAGAAGCGGAGCGTTCGCTGCCACTGCGAAAAACGGTACGCCAATTGACGCGCCAAACAGACCGATCAACCAGAATTCTTGACCTGATTCTGGCGGCGTTTCCCAACCGTTTGTTATGCCGAGGGGAAGAAAGAGGAAGGCAGACGTAAGAACCAATGCGTGTATTGCAACCGCGTATTGAATGCCAACATAACGGGTGAGTAAATGCGCATAGGCATACCCGAGCAAGAGTACACTTTGAAAAAATATCATCGCCACAGACCAAACGCCGGGCGAGCCGCCAAGTTTCGGCAAAACAAGTTTTGAGAAGTACGGCTGAATGGCAAACAGAAGTAAGGCGCTCACGAACAATGTGACTGCGAAAATCGGGAGAACGATCAACGGAGTTTGGTTTTTTGAAGAATTTTCGTCAGAAAATCTATCGAACGGCAATGACATTGAATGGTGATCTCCTTATCGCCAACAATGCGTAGCGAAAATTCTTTAACATTCGTTCAGCAAAATTGAGACCGATCGGAATTTAGTATCTGAATGTTCTGAAGCATCTCAATCGGGGGCAGCGACTGGAACGGTGGGTTGTCACCGGGAGCTTGTGGGCAGTCCGATGGGTTTGGGGCACATTGATGCGGATCAAACATTAATTGGGAGTAGCAGATTCATCCGCGCTTCAGGACAATGAGTTTGCAACAGCTGAGGACGATCATGGCTTGAAATGGTTAATGACGTGGCATAGAGCGAAAAGCCAGCAGACTAAGACAATCATCTCAAGCCCTGATGGCCGTGGGTTCTCGACGGCCCGCGACCCGCGGGAGCACCTGAACTATCAGGGCGATATCCGTGCGGTGGGCAGCTACATTCTCGACCAAGTGCCGCTCGCCCGTCGTTGCGGCGTCTCAAGCTTTGAGATTTCCAAGCCAGAAGTTCTGAAAGCTCTGAAAGCTGGAGAATGGCCGGAAGTCACCAAATACCTGCAACCGGCTTTCGGCTCGATCGAAGAAATCCCGGAAGGCACCCGGCCCTGGGCCCGCCGCTCGCACCGCGACGTAGCCATCGCGGCGGAATAGCGGCGTGAACATTGAGCACTGATAAAAGAGACCGGGTCAGCGCTGCTGCCCCGGTCTTTTTATTCATTCAAAGCTCGCCTTAAAGGCTGCGCCGATCTCGGCTATGGCCTTGTTCCGGGCTTGGAACTCTGCCTCATTTTCGGTGACATAAACGGCAAGAGCGACGGGCGTGTGGTTGGGCGGCCAGATGATCGCAATGTTGCCGCGGGAACCATAGGCTCCGGCACCTGTCTTGTCCCCGATGCGCCAGTCATGCGGCAGGCCTGCACGGAGCGTAGCATCTCCGACCTTGTTCGCCTCTAACCATTCCATCAGGTGTTTGCGGGACGATGCACTCAACTCATCCGAAAACAGAACCTTGTAGAGAGACTGCGCTGCTGCCACTGGTGTGGTGGTATCGCGTGGGTCTCCCGGAGTTCCTTCGTTCAAGCTCGGCTCATAGCGGTCCAGGCGGGTGACGTCATCGCCTATGGAGCGCATGTAGGTCGTCACCCCGATCGGACCGCCAAGTTCCTCCAGAATGATATTCGCAGATGTGTTGTCGCTGATCGTGATGGTCGCCTCGCAGTGATCGGCGAGAGTCATATCCGCTGTGTTGATATGTTTTTCGGTGACCGGTGAATAAGAGACGATCATATCGCTGGTGATTATGGTGGGTTGATCGAGACTGCTCTGCTTCTTGTCGACCCGGTTCAGCAGTGCCGCGCAGGCGAAGGCCTTCATGGTGCTATTCATTGGGAACCGATCGTCGCCATTGTAGTTCCAGTTCAGCTCGCTGGCCGGATCGAAGACGGCAACGCCAATACGGGTGTTCAAACGGCTTTCAATCGCCTTGGCAGCTTTGGCAAGAGGCGCCGGATCGAACTCTGGTCCACCGGAATACGCTGATCCTTGAAAAGCCAGAAACAAAGCAGCTGCGCCCAACGTGAGCGCTTTGGGAAACGTCATGAGAAGTGTCCATTCGTTTTCAATGATGGGGCTCCAGCCGCGGTCCTGAAGCAATGCCGATCGGTAGAGAAGACTATGATCGCAGCTCAAGGGATCGACAAATGATGGTTTCTCTGGTTAGGCATGAGAAAAACTTAGCCTTGGATAAGCCTTCATGAATATTTCGCAATTGCCGTTGAACGCTCTTCGGGCGTTTGAAGCGTCTGCTCGCCTTGGAAGTTTCACAAAGGCGGGCATGGAACTGCGGGTATCCCAGACTGCTGTCAGCCATCAGGTAAAGTCGCTTGAGGCAATTCTGGGTGTGTCGCTGTTTGACAGATTGCCACGGGGCGTCGTGTTGACAGATGAAGGCCAGACACTTCTACCAGTTCTAAGCGATGCCTTTGGCCGAATGAGTGCAACGCTTAGCCGCTTTGAACATGGCAATTTTCAAGAGGTGCTCACGATCGGCGTGGTATCTACTTTCGCTTATGGCTGGCTGATTGATCGGCTCTTTGATTTTTCGCAGGCTTTTCCCGATGTCGATGTGAGGCTGAAGACCAACAACAACCGGGCCGATTTTCTTGAAGATGGCCTCGACTACTTTATCCGGTTTGGAGATGGGGCCTGGCACAGCACCAATGCGGTTCAGTTGATGAATGCGCCTTTGTCTCCGGTTTGCGCACCTTCAATGGCGGAAGCCCTAAAGTCACCCGCTGACCTAAAGGCTGCTCCGCTCTTGCGGTCGTACAGGTTAGATGAATGGAGCCGGTGGTTTGAGGCGGTAAAGGTCGAACCGCCGAGTATTAGAGGTTGGATGTTTGATTCATCGGTGACAATGGCTGCCGCTGCTGCGAAAGGCGCAGGTGTTGCGCTTGTACCCGTGACGATGTTTCGGGAGGAGTTGGAGACGGGCCGGCTAAACCAGCCATTCCCGCAAACAGTATCGCTTGGCCGCTACTGGTTGACCTGGTTGAAATCCCGCAATGAAACGCTGGCGATGCGTCAGTTTAGGGATTGGATCGAAGAGCAGGCTTCAGCTACCTGAAGCCTGCCCGATGGTGTCACCCCATCCACCCGTCGCGCTTCAATATGCGGTAGGTATCGTTCAGCGTTTTTTCGGCTGTTGCGACAAGATGATCCGCCTCTTCGTGGGACAGCACCAAAGGCGGTGAAATGATCATGCTGTCACGAACGGCGCGCATCACCATCCCATGCTCAAACGAAACATCGCGGCACAACGTGCCGGGCACGCCGACATCTGAGAACTTCTTGGTCGGGTTCTTTTTGTCCGGCACCAATTCCAGAGCGCCGACCAAACCGGTCATGCGCGCTTCGCCAACAAGTTCATGCTCGCCGAGTTTCAGCCAACGTTCCTTTAGGTGCGGACCAATATCGGTCTTCACCCGGTCCACCAGTCCTTCGCGTTCAATGATTTCCAAATTTGCGAGCGCAGCTGCAGCGCAGACCGGATGTCCGGAATAGGTATAGCCGTGGTTGAAGTCATCACCGGCCAGCATCAAGCCTTCGACGACGCGGTCAGAAACCAGAACACCACCCATCGGCAAATAGCCGGAGGTGAGCCCTTTGGCGATCGGCATCAGATCTGGCTTTACGCCGTAGTAGGAGGATCCGAACCATTCTCCCAAACGGCCGAAGCCGCAAATGACCTCATCCGACACAAACAGTATGTCGCGTTCCTCAAGGATGCGCTTGATCTCAGGCCAGTAGGTTTCCGGCGGGATGATAACGCCGCCCGCACCCTGAATGGGTTCTGCAATGAAGGCCGCGACCCTGTCCTCGCCAATCTGATCTATGGCTTCCTCAAGTTTGCGGGCCACATGAACGCCGAAGTCTTCGGGGCTCATGTCCTGTCCTTCGCCAAACCAGTAGGGCTGGTCGATGTGATGGACACCTGAAACGGGCAGATCCCCTTGTGCGTGCATGGCTTTCATACCGCCAAGGCTGGTGCCAGCGAGGGTCGAACCGTGATAGCCGTTCCATCGGCCGATGATCACCTTTTTGTCCGGCTTGCCCATCTTGTCCCAATAGGTGCGCACCATGCGGAACACAGTGTCGTTCGCTTCCGAGCCGGACGAGCAATAGAACACGGTGTTGATGTGATCGGGAGCAAGCTTGGCGAGTTTTTCCGACAAAGCGATTGCAGGTGGGTGGGTCGTCTTGAAGAAAGTGTTGTAATAAGCCAACTCGTTCATTTGTTTGGTGACGGCCTCGGTGATTTCCGAGCGGCCGTGTCCGACCTGCACGCACCAAAGCCCGGCCATGCCATCGAGGATCTTGTTGCCGTTGGAATCCGTCAACCAGACACCATCTGCGCTGGTGATCACCCGGCTGCCTTCGGCGTTCAGAGACTTCATGTCCGAAAACGGGTGCCAATGGTGTGCGGCGTCCAGTTCCTGAAGCGCCTTGGTCGGATAGATGTTGGAATGGGCAGTCATAGAAGGATGCTCCGGAAGAAGGCCAATCACACGTTCAGCAGAAGGTATTCCCGCTCCCACGGGCTGATTACCGACATGAAGGTTTCGAATTCTTCGTATTTGATGGCGCGGTAA
Source organism: Roseibium sp. R5 (assembly GCF_055755305.1). Classification (NCBI taxonomy): domain Bacteria; kingdom Pseudomonadati; phylum Pseudomonadota; class Alphaproteobacteria; order Hyphomicrobiales; family Stappiaceae; genus Roseibium; species Roseibium sp. R5. Next base: position 259,181 of record NZ_CM146910.1, on the reverse strand, counting down.
GTGGCGACGAACTTCTCTCCGAAAACCTCGATCATGTCTTCCGAGTTTTCGAACAAGGTAAGGGCTTCCGGCAATCCGCGCGGCAGGGATTTGGTGAGCTCGGTGCAATCATCCATGCGCGGGGCATCGGGTTTCAGACCCTTGACGATCCCGAGATAGCCGCAGGCCAGAGACGCAGCGATTGCAAGGTAGGGGTTTGCGTCGGAGCCGGGGATACGATTTTCCAGGCGCCGCGCATCCGGACTTGAATACGGCACGCGCAGCCCGACCGTCCGATTGTCATAGCCCCAGTACACGTTGACCGGCGAGGTCGAGGTCTTTGAGAATCGGCGGTAGGAATTCACGAAGGGTGCCATGATTGGGGTGACTTGCGGCAGATACACCTGATGCCCGGCAATGAAGGACAGGAACGCCTCCGTTTCCATGCCGTTCTCGCCGGCAAAGATGTTCTGACCGGTTTCCTTGTCGATCACCGATTGGTGGATGTGCATCGCCGACCCGGGTTGGTTCGACATCGGTTTGGACATGAAGGTCGCATACATCTCATGCCGCAGCGCGGCTTCGCGGATGGTGCGTTTAAACAGGAAGACCTGATCTGCGAGCTCCAGAGGATTGCCGTGACGCAGATTGATTTCCATCTGCGCAGCGCCTTCCTCATGGATCATCGTGTCGATTTCCAGTCCCTGCTGTTCGGACAGGTCATAGATGTCGTCGATCAAGTCGTCGAATTCGTTGAGGGCCGAAATCGAATAGGATTGACGGCCGACCTCCGGACGGCCGGAGCGGCCTGTTGGCGGTTCCAGCGGATAGTCGGGATCGGTGTTGGGACGGACCAAATAGAACTCGATCTCGGGGGCAACAACCGGCTGCCAGCCTTTGTCTTCATAAAGTTTCAGAATGCGCTTCAGGACATTTCGCGGCGCCGTCTCCACGGGCGCACCTTCCCGCGTGTAGGCATCGTGAATGAGCTGTGCCGTCGGATCGCTTTCCCAAGGGACTGTTGTCAGAGTCGAATAATCGGCCCGGAAATAGAGGTCGCCGTCAGTCGGGTTGTGCTGGAAGCGCTCGTCGTCCTCCGGATAGTCGCCGGAGATCGTCTGCGCAAAGATCGAGGCAGGCATGGTCATGACAGGGCCGGAAAAGAATTTTTCCGTGGGCATCATCTTGCCTCGGGCAACGCCCGCCAGGTCCGGAACGATACACTCGATATCCTGAATGTTCCGATGGTTGAGCCAATCCCGCGCGGCATCAACGTTTGAAACACCGCGGAGACTTTCATCCTTGTGCGGGGTCGAATTGGCAGGTGGGGTATCAGTCACGCGAGGCTCCAGAAATTCTTGTCTGTGATCGGCGGAACCGAACAGCTGTAAAAATCACGAATTGGCCGCTGTTCAATGTCTATCTAAATGCCGTCAGGACTATTTTGTGATCACAAAATGACACAAGGTTGAGCCGGGATCAACTGGGCTCTTCGCCTTGGAGAATTTCCCGGCCAAGGAGGCCCATGCCATCAGCGATGTCTGCCGTGATCGCTTCTCTCAATGCTGAGGCGTCTTGCATCTCGATCGCATGAATGGCGGCCTTGTGCTGGTCGATCAAATTCACCGTGCCAACCCGCCCGTAGACGGTGCGCATGAAGGGGGCGAACTGGAGCCAGAGACTATCGATCAGCGGCAACAAAACACGGGAGCCGGACGCTCGGTAGATATGGAAGTGAAAGGCGTGGTTCAGCCGCATATAGGCTTCCGCATCGCCAGAACTCAGCCGCACGTCAATGTCGTCATCAATGCGCCTCAGTTCTGCAATGTCGTCGGAATTGAGGTAGGGCATGGCGCGGATGGCCAGTTCCGGCTCGAGCATGAGACGGGCCATCAACACCTCGTCAAACCGTTCTGGCGTCATGTCCGGAACCTGGATGCGCCCATTGGGTTTGACTTCAAGAGCGTTTTCAGCAGCCAGCCGTTGAAGCACCTCGCGCACCGGCATCGGGCTGACCCCGAGCTCTGCTGCAAGACCCCGCAGCGTTACCGCCTTTCCTGGAATAAATCGTCCGGTCAGCAGGCCAGATCGCACAGCGATATCCACTTGATCGCGGGTTGCGCTGCGCGCTGAAGCGGTCGTTTGGGTCTTCTCAGGACCTGCATTGAGTGCGGAGCGCCGGACCGGCAATAGTGATATCCTTCTATGTCGGATTTGCGAATTCATCGCGATTGTCTTGACAGTCTATCTAGAAAGTGATCACATTTTTTTCGATATCGCAATCATAAGCTGGTGGTCCAAAGAACCAACAAGGCCAGCAGAAACACAGGACGTAAATGAACGAGCTTCCTCACCAGATTCTGGAACATCCGGCGGAACCCGGTTGGAAGTCGGCTTTTGAAGCCTTTTTGGAAGAACACCCAGACTTGGATACACTCGAAGTTGTTCTTCCGGATACGAACGGGGTTCTACGCGGTAAATGGCTGCCCGGAAAAGCGCTGGCGAAAGTCTTCGAAGGCGGTGTCGCGTTTCCTTATTCCCTGTTCGGGCTGGACGTGTGGGGCCGGGAAGTCGAAGCGACCGGTATGCACCTGGAAACTGGCGACAAGGATGGTGTTTGCTGGCCGATCCCGGAATCTCTAAAGCTCGTTCCGTGGGCGGATCGGAAGACTGCTCAGGTGCTGTTGTCGATGTACGACCGCGATGGTGAACCTTTCCTCGCTGATCCGCGGCATGTTCTTGAAAACACCGTGGCGCAGATGAAGGAAGAGTTCGGCGTCACAGCCACATGTGCCTTTGAGCTGGAGTTTTATCTTTTCGAGGAAAGTGACGGGGATTGGACCGAGCAGCCAAAGCCCCTGTTCTCGACCCATCTCGGTCCGGCGCGGCAAAACATGTATGCGCTGTCTGATCTGGAAGCGTTGCTGCCTGTTGTTGATGACCTGCGAAAGGCATGCGAGGCGCAAGGCATTCCGGCAGACGCTGCTGTGTCGGAGGCCGCACCTGGACAGTTTGAATTGAACTTGCATCATCGAAACAACCCGCTTTTGGCTGCCGATGATGTCGTGCTTCTTCGCCGCCTTGTCGCCGGCGTTGCTCGAAAACATGAACTTAAAGCGTCCTTCATGGCCAAGCCGTTTGTGGAATGGCCCGGCAATGGCATGCATGTTCACGTCTCTATGGAAGATGACAACGGCAACTTGTTTGCAGATCCAGAACATGGCCGCGAGAGGCTCGGATATGCGATCAATGGCTTGTTGAAGACGATGCCGGAAGCTCTGTTGCTCTTCATTTCAACATTCAACGGGTTCCGGCGCATGCAACCGGGATCCTACGCCCCGGCATCAATCTGCTGGGGGTTTGACAACCGTTCTGTGGCTCTAAGGGTTCCCGCTTCTTCTCCAGAGGCCGCACGCGTGGAGCACCGGATTGCAGGCGCGGATGCCAATCCATATCTGGTTCTCACCGGGATCCTTGCAGGCATGATGGAGGGGCTGCGTCTGAAGAAAGATCCACCAGCGGCAGTAACGGGCAATGCGTATGAAAAGCGCAAAAAACGCCTGACGCCTTGGATGGACGAAGCCATTGATGCGTTTGAGGCTTCCAAATTGATGAAGAAGGCGGTCGGTCCTGAAATGCACAAAGTGCTGACGGAAATCAAACGGGAAGAATTGAACGAGTTCGGCCGTGAAATTTCCTCACTCGAACGACAGACATATCTGTAGGCAAACCGGAAAACGAACATAAGCTAAGCAGGCTTGCCCAAAATCGACTCTGGACAAAAATACCGTGCGTGGCAAAGTTCGCGTCAAACCACTGGGAACCGCAAACGGTTACCGCCGTTTGTAAAAAGATGACGGTCAACGTCCTCCGAAACAAAACAGGGGAACATGAATATGAAACTCAAGACTATGCTTCTCGCCCTAACTTCGCTCAGTGTGCTGGGTGGGGCGGCACTGGCACAAGACCGCACGGTCAATGTCTACAACTGGTCAGACTATATTGATGAGTCGATTCTGGAAGACTTCACCAAGGAAACCGGCATCAACGTTGTCTATGATGTGTTTGACTCCAACGAAGTGCTTGAGACCAAGCTTCTGGCTGGAGGTACCGGGTATGATGTTGTGGTCCCGACCGGCACGTTCCTGTCGCGCCAAATCCAGGCAGGTGTCTTCGACAAACTCGACAAATCCAAGCTGAGCAATATCGGAAATATGTGGTCCGATATCGAAGCGCGGGTTTCCAAATACGACCCGGACAACGCCTATTCCATCAACTACATGTGGGGCACAACCGGCCTTGGATACAATGTCGAGAAGGTAAAGGCTGCACTTGGCGAAGACGCACCGGTTGACAGCTGGGACCTGTTGTTCAAGCCGGAAAATGCCGCAAAACTCCAAGAATGCGGTATCCATGTTCTTGATGCGCCGACCGAATTGTTCCCGGCTGCGCTGAACTATCTTGGACTGGACCCGGACAGCAAGGACACCGGCGAAATTGAAAAAGCGACCGAGCTTTTGAAATCGGTACGGCCCTATGTCCAGAAGTTCCATTCCTCGGAGTACATCAACGCGCTTGCAAATGGTGACATCTGCCTGGCCGTCGGTTGGTCTGGCGACGTTCTGCAGGCCCGTGACCGCGCAGCAGAGGCCGACAATGGCGTAACCGTGGAATACGCCATTCCGAAGGAAGGCGCACTGATGTGGTTCGACCAGATGGCGATCCCGGCAGACGCAAAAAACAAAGAGGAAGCGCATGAATTCCTGAACTACATCATGCGCCCGGATGTGATGGCGAAGGCCTCGAACTACGTCTACTACGCAAACGGCAACAAGGCCTCTCAAGAAATGCTGAATGACGATGTCATCGGCGATCCGGCGATTTATCCGCCGGCAGAAGCTGTCGAAAACCTCTACACCGTGACGTCGTACCCGCCGAAGGTAAACCGCGTTGTGACACGGTCCTGGACCTCTGTGAAAAGCGGACAGTAACCCAAGACAACCACCGGACGGCATTTGCTGTCCGGTGGACTTTTTGTGTCTTAGTTATTCGTGGGGTGGGGGCTACCTTGGCTAAAAAGACGATCGGACCAGTGCGCCGCGAATTTGTTCCCTGGGAAGATCCAGAACAAAAGCCGTTTATCGAATTTCGCAATGTTACCAAGAAGTTTGGTGACTTTATCGCGGTCAACAATCTCTCACTCAAGATCTACAAGCGGGAGTTTTTTGCGCTCCTTGGCGGGTCCGGCTGCGGCAAAACCACGTTGATGCGCATGCTCGCCGGGTTCGAGACGCCCACCTCCGGTGAGATCTTTCTGGATGGCCAGGATTTGTCCGGCATTCCGCCGTTCCGGCGGCCATCCAATATGATGTTCCAGTCCTATGCGCTTTTCCCGCATATGAGCGTTGAGAAGAACATTGCGTTCGGCCTGGAGCAGGACAATCTACCGAAATCGGAAATTGATGATCGGGTCGCCGAGATGCTGCGGCTGACCAAGCTTGAGCAATTCGCCAAGCGCAAGCCTCACCAGTTGTCCGGCGGTCAGCGGCAACGTGTTGCTCTGGCTCGGTCTCTCGCAAAACGCCCTAAGGTCTTGCTGCTCGATGAACCATTGGGCGCGCTGGATCGCAAGCTGCGCGAAGAAACGCAGTTTGAGCTCATGGCGCTGCAGGAAGATTTGAAAATGACCTTCTTGATCGTAACGCACGATCAGGAAGAAGCAATGACGGTCGCCGACCGGATCGCTGTCATGGATCGCGGTGAACTTGTTCAGGTGGCAACACCCTCAGAGATTTATGAAGCGCCGAACTCCAAGTTTGTTGCCGACTTTATCGGCGATGTGAACTTGATCGAGGCGAAGGTTCTGGAGAAGGCCGATAACGGGACGCGTATGCAGGCGGTTGTTGGTGACTTTGCCATTGATACGGAGCAGACAACGGCCGCTTCTGTCGGAGATACAGTCTGGTACGCCATTCGACCGGAAAAGGTTCGGATTGCGCAGGGGCAGCCAGAAGGTTCGGTGACCAATCAGATTGGTGGGATCGTTTGGGACATCGCCTATCTTGGCGACGTTTCCATCTTCCATGCGAAGGTTGGTGAAGACGATCACGACATTTTACGTGCCACCAAGGCCAACATTTCGCGCATGGTCGAAAACCCGATTACATGGGATGAAAATGTTGTCCTGACATTTGACCGGGATGCCGGTGTAATCCTGACTGGATGAGGAGGGCGGCATGAGCAAAGCGGCATCTAAATCCAAACGGGGTCTCGGCGGCTGGGGGTTAATTGCAGTTCCTTATTTCTGGCTGCTGATTTTCTTCCTCGCCCCGTTTCTGATCGTCTTCAAGATTTCCCTGTCACAAGTCGCGGTTGCGATCCCGCCTTATTTTCCAACGTTCGATTTGGCCGAAGGCTGGCAGGCTTTTTGGGAAGGACTTAGCGAGCTCTCCCTGGAGAACTATGTCTGGCTGACGGAAGATGCCCTTTACTGGAAGTCTTACGTCTCCTCGGTCTACATTGCCGCGGTTTCCACACTCATAACCCTTCTGATCGGCTACCCGATTGCTTACGGTATGGCGCGGAGCCCGGAAGCTTGGCGGCCGACCCTTTTGATGCTGGTGATCCTGCCGTTTTGGACTAGCTTTCTCATTCGCGTCTATGCCTGGATCGGCATTCTCAAAAACGAAGGTCTTCTCAATCAGTTCCTGATGATGCTGGGCCTGATTGACGAGCCGCTGGTGATCTTGAACACCAATGCCGCAGTCTATATCGGCATCGTATACTCCTACCTGCCGTTCCTGGTGCTGCCGCTTTACGCCAGCCTTGAAAAGCTGGATGGCAGTTTGTTGGAAGCCGCAGAAGACCTTGGCTGCCCGCCATGGAAAGCCTTCTGGAAGATCACTGTTCCCTTGTCGCTTCCAGGTGTTATCGCGGGCTGTTTTCTTGTGTTCATTCCAGCGGTTGGTGAGTTCGTGATCCCGGACCTTCTCGGCGGATCGGAAACCCTAATGATCGGCAAGACGCTGTGGGTGGAGTTCTTTAACAACCGCGATTGGCCGGTATCTTCTGCAGTCGCAGTGATCCTCTTGCTGATCCTCGTGATCCCGATCGTTCTTTTCCAGAACCAGCAGCAGAAAATGGCGGAGAAGAACCAATGACGCGCGGCCCTTCCTGGTTCAATGTGACGTCGATCGTCCTCGGCTTTTCGTTTCTATACCTGCCGATCGTGTTGCTGGTCATCTATTCGTTCAACGAAAGCCGGCTGGTGACGGTCTGGGGCGGATTTTCCACCAAGTGGTATGTGGAACTCCTCCAGAACGATCAGTTGCTGGATGCTGCGTGGGTGACGCTGCGTGTTGCTTTTGTTTCGGCATCTGTCGCGACGGTGCTCGGCACGATGGCCGCATTGGTCTTGGTGCGTTCAGGGCGGTTTATGGGGCGCTCAATGTTTTCGGGCATGATCTTCGCCCCGCTTGTAATGCCGGAGGTGATCCTCGGGTTGTCGCTGTTGCTTCTGTTTGTGGCGATGGATCAGGCGCGCGGGTTTTGGACAGTGATCATAGCGCACACCACGTTTGCCATGTGCTACGTGGCCGTGGTCGTGCAATCGCGGTTGGTTGGGTTCGACAAATCCGTTGAAGAAGCAGCTGAAGATCTCGGGTGCCCGCCGGTCAAAACGTTCTTCCTGATCACGCTGCCGATCATCCTGCCCGGTGTCATTGCAGGCTGGATGCTGGCATTCACCCTGTCCCTGGATGATCTCGTCATTGCGAGCTTCACCACCGGGCCTGGTGCAACCACCTTGCCGATGAAAATCTATTCCCAGGTCCGCCTTGGTGTTACGCCGGAAATCAATGCGGTTTGTACGATCCTGGTCGTGCTTGTCTCGATCGGTGTGATTGCAGCGTCCATTGCCACCAAGCGGCAGCAGGTGCAAAGGGAACGCGATGAACGGGCTGCCTTCGGCGCGGACGGCTGAGGTTTATGCGCGCGGCGGGCGGAACAGGTAAATCACCAGCCAAACCGGCACCACGATAAACGCGCCGAGGATCATGTTTGGGATCGCCCAGTCCCGGAACTCCAGCATGTAAATCCACAATTGGATCGGGCTGAGGCCGATGGAGCCGAGCACATCTTCAGCCGTGATGTTGATGAACGACAATCCGGCGCCGACCAGCAGCGAAATCACCGCAATCTTAAAAAGGGTCGACAGGAATTGATACAAGGCGCCAGCGTCTTTCGTCGATAATCTTCGTTTGACCGTTAAGGAATTACATACCATATCCGGATCGGCACAAAACCATATCCATGGGTCAAGATGCTGTTCGCATACGACAATCCGCAAATAGGGTAAACCTTGGGATCTGAATGAGGGTTCATGTTTTTCGCTGCGATGCATCATTGCCCCTTGACCGAAGGAAAACTTGCAGCGAATGTGCCGCCGACGTGCGTTACGACACCAAACGGGAGTGAAAAATGAACAAAGTCTACCCGGACGCAAAGGCTGCCCTTGAGGGCCTGACCTTTGACGGAATGACTGTGATGGCCGGTGGCTTCGGCCTTTGCGGGATTCCGGAGAACCTTATTGTGGCTCTGCGGGAATCCGGCGCCCAAAACATCACCGCGATCTCCAACAATGCCGGCGTGGATGATTTCGGTCTGGGCTTGCTGCTGCAAACCCGCCAGATCAAGAAAATGGTGTCGTCCTATGTGGGCGAGAACGCAACCTTCGAAAAGCAGTACCTCAACGGCGAGCTGGAGCTCGAGTTCAACCCGCAAGGGACACTTGCCGAGCGCATCCGCGCTGGCGGTGCCGGCATCCCGGGTTTCTACACCAAGACCGGAGTGGGCACGCTGATTGCCGACGGCAAGGAGCACAAGGACTTCGACGGCGAGACCTACATCATGGAGACCGGTCTTGTGTCCGACGTGTCCCTGGTCAAAGCCTGGAAAGCCGACAAGGAAGGCAACCTGATCTACCGGAAGACCGCGCGGAACTTCAATCCGATGATGGCGACCGCCGGCAAGACAACTGTCGTGGAAGTGGAGGAGCTGGTTGAAGTCGGTGAACTCGACGCGGACAACATCCACACCGCCGGTATCTTTGTCGACCGCATCATTGTCGGCAGCCATGAGAAGCGCATCGAAAAGCGCACCACACGCGAAGCCTGATCGAGTTGAGGAGATAAAAACATGGCCTGGACACGTGACGATATGGCCGCGCGCGCGGCAAAAGAACTTCACGACGGCTTTTACGTCAATCTCGGTATTGGCATTCCGACGCTGGTTTCCAACTACATTCCGGATGGCATGCATGTCACTCTGCAGTCGGAAAACGGCATGCTCGGCATGGGCCCGTTCCCGACCGATGACGAGGTTGATGCCGACCTGATCAACGCCGGTAAGCAGACAATCACTGAATTGCCGCAGACGAGCTATTTCTCTTCTGCCGACAGCTTTGGCATGATCCGCGGCGGTCACATCGACTTGTCGATCCTCGGCGCGATGGAAGTCTCCCAGAACGGCGATCTCGCCAACTGGATGATCCCGGGCAAGATGGTCAAGGGCATGGGCGGTGCAATGGATCTGGTGGCTGGCGTCAAGCGCGTCGTCGTCATCATGGACCACACTTCCAAGGCAGGCGATCCGAAGCTTCTGAAAGAATGCACCTTGCCGCTGACCGGCGTGCGCTGCGTCGACCGGGTTATCACCGGCCTCGGTGTCTTCGACATCACACCGCACGGCCTGACGGTCGTCGAACTGGCGCCGGATGTTTCCCTGGACGAAGTCAAATCCAAGACCGAAGCGAACGTTGTCTGATAGTCAGAGATCGATTGTCCTCACTCTGCTGTCCCGGCCTCCGAGCCGGGACCTCAGGTATTGACGAGGCCCCGGATCAAGTCCGGCGCGGCAGATGTGAAAGTCAAAGATCTGGAAAACGCCCGCAGTTTGCGGGCGTTTTTGTTTGTTCACTCCGCCGCTGCGGCGGCGTTGCGCTCGGCGATGGGGCGGATCGCCGGGAAGTCCTGATCGGTCAGGGTTTCCTTGGTCAATAGCAACTCCGCACCGGCATCTAGCTCGGACCGGTGATCGTTCAGGATGGCTTTTGCTCTTGCGAAGGCCGCCTCCACCCGGGCGCGGATTGCCAAATCAATCTCCCGCTGGGTTTCTTCTGAAACATCCGCCCTGTCCGGCACCGGCTGGCCAAGAAAATTCTGCTGCGGGCTTGCGTAAACCCGGTTCCCGAGTCCGCCTTCCATGCCGTAGCGCATCACCATATCGCGGGCCACTTCGGTGACTTTTTGAAGGTCGTCCGACGCCCCGGTCGATATCTCGTTGAAGATGATTTCTTCTGCCGCACGCCCGCCCATCAAAACAGCCATCCGGTTTTCCAGGTCCTGCGTTGACAGTAGGAACCGGTCTTCGGTCGGTCGCTGCATGGTGTAGCCGAGCGCGCCGATGCCTCGCGGGATGATCGAGATCTTGTGCACCGGATCGCAGCCTTCAAGATTGGCGGCAACGAGCGCATGGCCCATCTCATGGAAGGCGACTGTCTTGCGTTCTTTTTCGGACAGAACCCGGCTGCGTTTTTCAAGCCCTGCAATCACGCGTTCGATGGCCTCGTTGAAGTCTTTCAGGGTAACGGCATCTGCATTTCGGCGGGTGGCAAGAAGGGCGGCTTCATTGATCAAGGTCGCAAGATCGGCACCAGAGAAGCCGACTGTCAGCTGGGCGACCTGATCAAGGTCCGTGTCCGGCGCGAGTTGGATCTTCTTGACATGGACATCGAGGATGGCCCGCCGCCCGCTTTTGTCGGGGCGGTCCACCAGCACCTGCCGGTCGAACCGGCCGGCACGCAAGAGTGCCTGATCCAGGATCTCCGGCCGGTTGGTCGCGGCGAGCAGAATAATGCCGCTTGAGGGATCAAACCCGTCCAATTCGGTAAGAAGCTGATTGAGGGTCTGTTCCTTTTCATCATTGGTGCCCATGGCACCGCTTGACCGGGCACGCCCCAGCGCATCGAGTTCGTCGATGAAAATGATGGCCGGGGCCGCCTTGCGCGCTTGTTCAAACAGATCCCGGACACGGGCCGCGCCAACACCAACGAACATCTCGACAAACTCGGAGCCCGAGATCGAGAAGAACGGAACACCCGCTTCACCGGCCACTGCACGGGCAAGCAACGTCTTACCGGTACCCGGAGGACCCACCAGGAGAGTGCCCTTTGGCACATGCGCGCCAAGCCGGCCGTAGGACTTCGGATCTTTCAGGAAATCGACGATCTCCTTCAGTTCCCGCTTGGCCTCATCAACCCCGGCGACATTTTCAAAGCTGACCTCAACGTCGGTCTCCACATAGACTTTCGCCTTGGACTTGCCGACGGTCATCATTCCGCCAATGCCCTGCTTTTCGGCGAACTTCCGGATGAAGAACATCCAAAGGCCGAAGAGCAGCAAAACCGGCAACACCCAGGAGAGAATGTCCCGGATGAGCGTGCTCTCGATCACGCCGGTGAACTTTACATCGTATTTCGTGAGTTCTTCAGCGAGCGGAAGTTCCACGCGGGTCGTCACAAAATACTGTTTGCCATCCTTCAATGGCTCCTTGAATTTGCCTTGAATGGTGTTTTCCTTGACGGAAATCTCCTCAATTTTCTTGTCCTTGAGGTACTGTTCGAACTGGCTATAGGGGATCTCTTCAATGGTCTTATAGGCCGTCCACCAGCTCTGAAAGGTCAGCACCAGCATCATTGCGATGAAGGCGTACCAAAGATTGATCTGGTGCTTCTTCTCCATGGGAAGGGAGTCCTCTAACCGTTGAATTTGACGATGCCCATTGGTGGGTTTCGGCACAAAGGTGTCAAGCCGGTTGGCGGTCCCTTTCCCCGCCAACCGGTATGATGCCCTGGTTTCGTTTGCCAGAAGCGGATGTGCAATCAGATACGCATACGGGGCACATCGTGCGGATCAAGCCGCAACTCAATGAGGATTGGCCCCTTGCGGTTTTTCAATGCATTGAGCGCGGTTTGCAGCTCGTCATCCGACCGGACTTCAACACCCGTTCCGCCTAGCGAAGTTGCGATCTCGGCGAAGGACGGCCACTGGAATGTCGTGAGGCTCGGGTCCATTTGACGATCGAGGAACTGGATGTGTTCAGCGCCATAGGCAGAGTCGTTTGCCACGATGATGATAAGGTCCAGCCCGAGGCGCACGGCCGTGTTGAACTCGTTGATGCCGCCCATCATGAAGCCGCCATCGCCAGTAAAAAGCATAACTGGCCGGTCGGGAGCAGCAACACCTGCACCAATGGCTTCCTGAAGGCCGAGGCCAATGGAACCGAAATTGGCCGTATTCACGAAGCTCTTTGGATCCGGGGCGGAGATGCGGCACCAGACTTCTGTCATGAATCGCCCGCCATCGGTCACAAGTATGCGGTCCTTTGGTAGCGCGGCTTCAAACCGCTCCAGGGCGCCGACATAATTGACGAATCCGTCTGCCGTTGTTTTCTTGTCCACCGGATGTGCGGTCAGCGAAGCGGTGTCGAGTTCGCGGGTGAAGCCACTTGCCGGGATTTCGGCCTCGTTGAGCCAATAAAGGATCGTTTCTGCGGTCAAACCAGCATCTGCAAGAAGCGCAGCGTCCGGGTGAAGCGCGCCGCCGATGGCCGTCGGTTCGACATCCACTTGCACAATCCGCTTGTCTTTCATCAGCTTGCCGCGATCCGTCGTGAAGTCGTGGAGTCCGGTTCCGAAACAGACAATGCAGTCCGTTTGTGCAATCAGATCGTAGGCGGCTGGCGTTGAGAGGGTACCAAAGATATCGATGTTGTATGGATGGTCCTTGAAGAGGCCCTTCGCTTTCAGGGTCGTTGCAAGCGGGGCTTCCAGCCGGTCAGCAAGTTTGATCAATTGGTCCCGTGCATCAATGGCCCCACCGCCGGCGAGGATCATTGGACGGCGTGCCGATGCGATCATACCAATGGCTTCATCCAGAATGCCGCCTTCGGCAACACCGCCCGGAGCGGTGAAGACGTTCAGGATATGCTTTTCATAAGCAGCTTCCTGCCACATGAAATCTGCCGGCATGTTCAAGATGATCGGACGGCGTTCCACCTGAGCGCGGTAGAAGGCCCGCGCGACATCCATGGCGACCGTCTCTGGCGTGCGCAGCTGCTCAAAACCTGCGCCCGTTGCCTTGATTAGTTCGCGTTGGTCAATGCCTTGCAAGTGCCGCGGGTTCTCAGCAGGCGTGTCCCCGGCAAACAAAACGATTGGTAAGTGGCCGCGGACACCTTCCGTGATCGCAGTAAGACAATTCGTAAGCGCGGGGCCGTGCGTTACCGTTGCAACACCAACGGATCCGCTCACATGGGTGTAGGCGAGTGCCATGAGAACCGAACTGCCTTCGTGAGCAGCTGGAACGAAGCGGCCACTGCAATCCCGCACAAAGCTGTCGACCATGAATAGATTGGCATCGCCCATCAGGCCGAACATGGTCTCAACTCCATGATCCTTGATCGCTCTGGCAATGGATTGATAGACGTGCAGCTTTGTCGTCACCGGTCGTACTCCTCATGAAATATTAGCTTACACATAAACGATTTGTTCTGCGGGAACCGTGCATTTGAGGACACTGATCGGGGTAATGTGCAGTCTTCGTGCATATTAGGGCGTAGGGCGCGGGAAACATGCGCTAGGCGCCTTTCCAGTCATTTGCTTCTGCTGGCAACCTGGAAACGAGGGAGAGAGGACCCGGTAGATCCTTCAAACCTGGTTTCAATGCGGAACTCAAAAACTGGAATGTTAGGTTCCGATTTTACTTGACCCAGCCTCAGATTTCTATACTTGAGAGCGCAGGTCATGTTTTGTCCTAACGAAATAACAGGGAGTGCCCAAATGCCTTCATTCCGTTCAACAGTATCCCGCGCCGGTCTGGCTGCTGCGTTGTTGATCGCATCATCCCCGCTTGCCTTGGCGACCGGTGAGCTGAACCTCTATTCTTCGCGCCATTACGACACAGACGAACGTCTGTACTCTGATTTCGAAGAACAGAGCGGCATCAAGATCAACCGCATCGAAGGTAAAGCGGATGAACTGTTGACCCGCATGGAAGCCGAGGGCCAAAACAGCCCGGCCGACATTCTGCTGACCGTCGACACGTCACGCCTAGAGCGTGCGAAGGGCATGGGCCTTCTTCAGTCCGTCGAGTCTCCTGTTCTGGAACAGCGCCTGCCGGGTTATGTGCGGGACGATGACAATCAGTGGTTCGGCTTCTCTCAGCGCGCGCGCATCATCTTCTACGACAAGGAGAAAGTTGCTGAGCCGCCGCGGACCTATCAGGATCTGGCAGATCCGAAATACAAAGGCATGATCTGCATCCGCTCATCGTCCAACGTTTACACGCAGACCATCACGGCCGCTCTGATTGAGCACCTGGGTGAAGAAGCCGTGAAAGACTGGGCAACAGCAGTTGTGGGCAACTTTGCCCGTGATCCTCAAGGCGGCGACACCGATCAGCTGCGCGGTATTGTGTCCGGTGAGTGCGCGATCGCCATGTCCAACACCTATTACTTCGGCCGTGCGCTTCGCAAGCCGGTCAAGGGTCTGTCTGACGATGTTGCGAAAATCGGCTGGGTCTTCCCGAACCAGGACACGATCGGTGCGCACATGAACTTGTCCGGTGGCGGTGTTGCCAAGCACGCCCCGAACAAGGAAAACGCCATCAAGTTCCTCGAGTATCTGGCATCTGATCAGGCACAGCAGTACTTCTCTGCCGGTAACGACGAGTATCCGGCTGTCCCGGGCGTCGGCATCAGCCCGTCTGTTGCTCAGCTTGGTTTCTTCAAGCCGGATGATGTGGATGCATCTGCAATCGCGGAAAACGTACCGGCTGCTCAGAAGCTTCTCAACGAAGCTGGCTGGAAATAACAGGTTCATCTGCGCAAGGCAGATGAGTTGAGCAAAGCCCCTTCGCGCAGCCGCGCGGAGGGGCTTTCTGTTGGATTTGACGGAGAATAAGGATGACCTTCGCGGTTCGCGATTGTAGTGATCGAGACACGCGTTCGGGCAGGGAATGGGGAGCGAGGTCAGACCGCAGTGGGCCGACTTGATTGGCGGCCCGGGCGCCGGGCCAGTGCTTTACAAAGCAGAATGACGGGGAGCAATCCGACAGCAACGATTACCAGCGACGGTACCGCGGCACCTGACAGGCGCTCATCGGATGCCAGTCTGTAGGCCTGAACGGCAAGCGTGTCGAAGTTGAAGGGGCGCATGATGAGTGTCGCAGGCAGCTCCTTCATAACGTCCACAAAAACGATCAGCATTGCTGTGAAGACAGTTGGACGCAGAATTGGGAAGTGGACGCTCCATAGCATGGTCATCGGAGACCGCCCGAGCGTCCGGGCAACGGCATCGGTCGTCGGGTGTATCGTTGACAGTCCGGCTTCGACCGTGTTGAGGGCCGCAGCCATGAACCGCACCATATAGGCCATGACGAGCACCGTGATCGTGCCGGTGAACAAAAGCCCGGTCGATATGCCGAACCAGTTGCGCATCAAACCGTCGATGCCATTGTCCAAGGCGGCAAACGGAACAAGCAGGCCGACAGCAATGACGCCGCCGGGAACCGCATAGCCAATCCGGCTGACATGCGCGGCTGACAGCGAGAGCCGGCCGGGATTAAGGCGGAGGTTGAACGCCACCAGCATGGCCGCAAGAACTGTCACAACAGAGGCAACTCCGGCCAAAATGATCGAGTTTGTTATGAAACCGATGTATCTGCTGGAAAACAGGTCCTGCTCGGAGGCGAAGCTCATTTCGAACAGGAGCACCAATGGCAATATGAAACCGAAAAACACCGGCGCACCGCAAGCGGCCATTGCTCCAACTTTTGCCCAGCCACTCAGCTGCGTTGGTGGCACGCGTTCGATCCGTTTGCCGGCGTTATGGTGTTTCGAAGCGCCGCGCTGCATTCGTTCCAGGATTGCGATGAACAAGGCGAATGTCAGCAGACACAGCGCCAATTGCGCTGCGCCTCCGCGGTCTGCAAGGGAAAACCAACTCGTATAGATGCCAGTCGCAAACGTCTGAATTCCGAAGTAGCTGACGGTTCCGAAGTCGGCGATGGTCTCCATAACCGCCAAAAGCACGCCGCCGGCGATTGCCGGACGGGCCATCGGCAGGGAAACAGTCCAGAAGGCGCCCCACGGGCCGCGGCCGAGGGACCGGGCGGCAAGCGTTGCCGTTGCGGATTCCTGTAAGAAGGCCGTGCGGGCCAAGAGATAGACATAAGGATAGAGCACCAAGGTCAGCATCAGCGCCGCCCCTTCTACGCTCCTAATTTCCGGAAACCAGTAGTCCCGGGGTCCCCATCCGGTGACATCGCGCAAAAAGGTCTGGACCGCGCCTGGATGATCCAGAAAGTCGGTATAGGCATAGCCCATGACATAGGCCGGAAAGGCGAAGGGAAGGGCCAGTGAGATCTCAAAGAAGCGAACCCCTGGAAATCGTGTCATCGTCACGAGCCAGGCCGTGCCCGTCCCGATGATTGCGGTAAAGATGGCCACGAGCACCATGAGGGCCAGTGTGGTCAGCGTGTACCGAAGCAGCACGGTGTCGATCAGGTGAGACAGGGTATCGAAGGAGCCAAGCGCTGCTGCAATTGCGACCGCAACCATCGGCAACAAGCACATTGCTCCGATGACGACTGTGCAGATGATCAGCGTTCGGCTGCCCATAGCAGACCGTGTTCTGAACCACTTCGTCGCCGACAAACTGAAGCTGATTGTGGAACTGGACAGGATCTAACCTCAGCCGGAAAGCTATTTCGTTACGTGAACCTGGCCAACCCTTTCGAGATTGCCGGTTCACGCAGCATTGGTTTCTAGGAGCCGAAGCCTCTCACGATGCCAATAACTGTGGTGTTAACTGGCAAATAAGAGCCAAAAGGTCAAGTTATGCTTAAACCCCATGGGCGTGTCATTCTGACAGCACCCGTTCGGTCGGAAATGTGATCTCGACCAGCGTCCCCTGATCCGGCGTGGAATCAATATGGAACTGAGCCCGGTTGGCTTCCGCCAATGCCTTGGTCAATGGCAAGCCCAAGCCGGTACCGCCGCCACGGCGGGCCGTATGGACCTGGCGGAACGGTTCCAACGCAGCGGCGAGTTGCTTTGGGTTCATCCCCGAACCGGTGTCACGGACACGGATGGAGACTTCGCCATTTGGTTCCAGTGTGGTCGACAAAATCACTTGTCCACCGGACTTGTTGTACTTGATCCCGTTGGAAAGCAGGTTCAACACGATCTGACGCAAGGAACGCGGATCGGCCACAATATTCGGCACCGCATCCGGCAGGCTAGCCCGAATGATGACCCGTTCCCGGTTTGCTTGCGGTTGCATGAGCGCGACGCACTCATTGATGATGTCGTTGGCGGAAACGGCTGAGAATTTAAGATCCTGTTTGCCGGCCTCGATCTTGGAAAGATCTAGAAGATCATTGATCAGGCTCATGATATGTGAGCCCGAAGTCCGAATGTCCTTCAGGTAATCCTTGTACCGGTCGTTGCCGATCGGACCAAACCGTTCTTCCATCATGACTTCGGAGAAGCCAATAATGGCGTTGAGTGGCGTCCGGATTTCGTGGCTGATCTTGGCCAGGAAATCAGATTTCTGGGAGCTGGCGTTTTCGGCCTGACGCTTGGCTTGTGTCAGTTCTTCTTCGGCGGTTTTCCATTGGGTGATGTCGCGCAGAACCACGCAGAATTTTGTGTCGTCCTTGTCGCCGATCCGGCCCATTGTCATGAACAGCGGGATCAGACCTCCGGTTGGTACTTTGCCCAAGACTTCCCGGCCATCATTCAAAATGCTGGCAACGCCGTTGCGCGCCAGACCGTCGAGATAATCTTCGGCGGAACGGTGGCTCTCCGGTGCCAGGAACTCAATGAACGGAGAACCAATCATCTCGCCGCGGCTCGCGCTAAATAGGGCTTCCGCGGATCCGTTGACCTTCAAGATTGTACCATGCTCATTCAGCACAAGAACGCCGTCGGTGGCCGTTTCGAGGATGGTTTCCATCTCGGAGATTTGCGTCCGGGCACCGTCCAGTTCGCTGCGGACTTCTTTGAAGAAATTGGGCGCTGTTCCTTCTGAAGCCGCCGGTGCAGGCTTGTTGGTCCGTTCGGTGATCGAAATCATGAGCCCGCGGCTTCCGTTCCAAGGTACGGAGTGCATGTGGGCATCTACCGAGCGTACGCCGCCATCCGCGAGCCTGACTTTCATGGTCTCGTCGACCTCGCCTTCCATGCCGTCGGCATCGGGGAGGTCTTCAGCTTCGTCAATGAAAAGCGCTTCCAGGCCGCCTGCTTCACTCAATTCACGGATCGATCGGTATCCCAAGATGCTCAGGAGTGCCTTATTTGCATAAAGGACGTCCCGGTCATGTGCGATGGCGATACCGATTGGCAGCCGGTCCAAAAGGCTCGGATCAATTGGTCCAGCTTCGGGCACCTCTGGCGGCAGGTCGGGCAGATCATCTTCGCGATTACCAGCTTCATCCGCATCCGGTTCATCCCAGCCTTCCAAATCGCCTTCCAGCCGGGCACCAAGTGCTTCGGCGATCTTCCGGAACGCCTGACGTTCCGGACGGGAGAGGCCGGACGTATCGACCGGGACAACACGCGGGTTGACCGTTGCAAGCGGGATCACGTTGTCGGAAGAAGGCTCTGGCTTCAGAATATCGGCGGTATCGGTTGCCTGTAGATCTTCCTCAAACTCGGCCGCGAGTTCTTCGGCTTCAAAGGCGGCAGTTTCTTCAAAAAACTCACGCTCTTCGTTTTCTTCCAGATCAGTGCTCAAGAGGCCAGCATCGAAGGTCGCCTCGTCTGTTTCATCGACTTCGGCAACAGCCTCAACATCTGCCACATCATCGACAGCCTCTTCGAGGTTGTTGCCGTCGGCGGCGACCGTTTTTTCAGCCGTATCTTTCTCATCTTCTGGGTTTGTCGCCGAGATTTCCGTTTCAGCCTCGGCAAAGAGATCTTGTTCCGCTGCGGGTTTGCGTTCTTTCTTGAATGACTTTTGAAGCGAGCGGACAGCCGTTTCGATCTCTGAGGCGTCGAGCGGGGCTGGCCCTGAAATACCTGAAGGTTCTGGCGCATCGTTAGATGCTTTGGCGCTCGTTGCGTCCAAAGCGGTCTCTACTACTTCATTCTGCGGCAGATCTGCGATCTCTGGTTCCTGCGCGTCCGCACTGTTTGGTTCGATCTCTTCTGACAGGCTAGTCGCACCGGCCTCGTCAGCTACTTTCTCTATGTCGCTGTCGATTTCCGGCGTTTCCAGGTCGAGATCATTGCCGGTCACGCCCTGTCGAAGCGCTGCGTCCATTTTCATGGCAGCTTCAAGAGGCGAGTTCTGCTCCTCTGCAGTATCGTCAATGGTCGTTTGTTCGTCCGGCAATGGCTCTTCCGATGAACTCGCAGACTGGCCGACTGCTTCTTCTGCCTTTTCCGGTGTGTTTGGTTCAGGGGAGCTTTTCGGTGTGGGGTCCGAGAAACGTGACAGAGAGCCAACCAACGCTGCCGCGCTCGCACCAATTGCCATCTTTCCGGCCAAGGCGTCCGGTTGTTTGGGCTTCAGGTCTTCTGCAGCGGGGACCGGTGAGGCTTCGGTTTTTAGGCTCTCGGCTTCTTCGACCGGACGCCCTTCATTGACATCGTGATGATCATCAAGCGGCTCAGTCTCATTTGATGCGTGAGTGTCTTCAGCTTCTTCGTCAGCCTCTGAGTGTCCGCCTTCCAACTGCTCATCAAACGCTGCCATTGCAGGGCTGAGCGCGGCGATCCTTGCGCCGGGTTTGGCATCAGCCGCTCGGCAAACACCGAACCCGCGGTAGCCTTCGAAAGTCCGGTTCCGATCAAAAGCCGGAAGCGCTGCCATATCAACGGGGACGCGCAGGGCAGCGTCTGTGACTGGCCAGTCTACTGTTTTGCCGCTCCATGTGTCACGGCGGTCAAGCGCTCTTGCGATGCTTCCACGTGGGTCGAGATCAAACCGGTTGGCAACCTCGGCCCAGGTCAGTCCGACAATATCCGAGCTGGCTGGTCCGACCACGTTGGCAAATTCATCAGAGAGGAACGTAAAACGCTGGTTGATGTCCATCTTCCAAGCAAAACGGACAGGACGCCGGCCAGGCTGGAACACAAAGTCAGATTCTTCTTCCGCGGCTGGGACGCTCTCTGGATCATTGGCACTGACGTCGAGATCTTCGGAAGCCTCCAACGCCTGCGGGCTGTCTATCAGGGCAGTTTCATTTGCATTATCTGCAGGTTCTTGTTCCTGGTCGTCCCCATCTGCGGGGGGCTGGACAGCCTCGGCTTTGTCAGCAGAGACCTCTGTGGCTAACTCAAGGCTATCTCGTGGTTCCGCAGTTACCTCTTCGGGATCTGCCACGGCCACGGAAGGCAGCGCTTCTGCAGCTTCCTCGAGTACATCGGCGCGAGTCCACACAGATCCTGCTGGGTCAGCCGGGACATCAACTTCATCTGAAGGCATGTTGAAGGGCGCTGCATCAACTTCTGGCTCTTCAACCTCCGGCGCCTCGATCGGCTCATTGTCCAACGCGATCAGTTTCTGGTCCTTGGAGAGTTGAAAAACCGCGCCATCGTGCAGTGAGCCATCAAGTTCAATCGGACCGAACACCGCGCGATGTCCGTCCAGCGGGGTCATATCCTCTGGGGTGCCGGTCAAAGATCCATAGTTCGCGGAGACAATGCCTCTGTCCGTGACGAAGACAGTTACGTCGGTATTGCTCACAAGCTGAGCGAAGGTCTCGACCGGGTCTTTCGTCGTCGAGAAGCCTTTGTCAGCGCAGATGATGAGGGCTGCAGCCGATCCGTCCTCAAGAACAACCTTTTTACACTGACAGGTGAGGAGCATCACGCGCAGGCCACGATAGAAGCGCAGCCGGTCGATGCTGAACCGATCTTCAAATCCGGAGGCTGCAATACGCGCAATATGCGGGCGGGCCGGGGAGCGCTCGAGCGAATTCAGGTTCGCCAATGCAGAAACGGAGTCTGCTGAGAAGAATGCTGCACCAGCGGCATTCGCCCACAAGACGCGCCCTCCGTCAGCGGACCATAACCAGGCAGCGCGCCGATCCGCCACAAGCTCGACCAGGTCGGTCATGCCTGTCAGGTCAAGAAAGGTACGGGTCTGATGGTCCATGCTCTGCTCCAAAGGATCAAGTGGCACCGGGCGCACGACGCAATAACCCAGCATTTTTCAGCAGCGTTAACACTCTGTTAATACCGGGAAACAGCGTCACCGTCCACGATAAGCATGGTTGCTAAAGGGGTTACATGAAGGCGTGGTTAATCGGCGCCTGCGAATTTGCGGCACTGCCATATGCGTGTTACGAATTTTTGGCATGGAAATATCTCACGAGATCACGTCCTATCCATTTTCGATATCCAAGGAGCGCAATGATGACTGCTGACAAAACCGGCTTTGAAGTGCCAGAACAGATGCGTGACTTTGCCGAAAAGAGCGTTGACCAGGCGCGCAAGGCTTTTGATGATTTCATGGGTGCCACTCACAAGGCCGTAACCAATGTTGAAGAGAGCGCCAACGTCGTTCAGGCCGGGGCAGCTGATGTCAACAAGAAGGCTCTTGGATATGCAGAAGAGCATGTAAATGCGGCCTTCAAGTTCGCGCAGGACCTGGTGAAGGCATCGAATGTCGAAGACATGATGAAGCTGCAGCAGGACTACCTTCGGACCCAGATGGAATCCCTTGGCGAACAAGCTCGTGAATTCTCCAACTCCGCGACGAAGGCTGTCTCTGACGCCACCAAGGCCGCTCAAAAAGATTAAGTCTCTCATGAGTGTGTGATGGAAGCTGGCGCAGATTATCTGCGCCAGTCAGGGCTGGTCCGAACCCGACTATATGTGATCGTATCGGAGCCGGCTCTGTCCCCGGCCTTTTCTTCGTGGCTCGTCCAGGCGATATGTGTTGACGCGTTTATTGCCAGCCATGCCTGCACCCGGTCAAAAAACTCCCGAAGACGCAACGGAAATTTTATTGTGCACTGCAAAAAAATATTGCAATGCAACAAAAGATGTCCTATGTAGGGGATGCGGATGACGACAGGGTCCGTCGGGAGATGACCGGCGGAAATCATATTCACCAATGATCGCATCCGAACTCTAGGAGATGAGATCATGACTGACACGACAACTGCTACCAAAACAGCTTCTAAAACCCGCGCAACCAAAGCAAAGGCTGCACCGGCTGCTGCTTTCCCGGATTTCGAAGCATTCGCAATGCCGAAAATGGAAGTTCCGGCTGCTTTCCGTGAAGCAACCGAGAAGAGCATCGAGAGCGCACGTGAGACCTACGCTAAGGTCAAGACTGCTGCTGAAGATGCAACCGATCTGATGGAAGACACCTTTGAAACTTCCCGTCAGGGCGTTGTTGAATTCAACCACAAAGCTGTTGATGCTGCCAAAGTTAACGCCGACGCTGCCTTCACTTTCATCAAGGACATCATGTCCGTGAAGACCCTGGCAGAAGCCATCGAGCTGCAGTCCACGTTTGCACGTCAGCAGTTCGACAGCCTCAGCGCTCAGAGCAAAGAAATGCAGGAACTGGCAACCAAGCTGGGCACCGACGTTTCCGCTCCGGTTAAAGAAGCTATGGAAAAAACCTTCAAAGACATGAAGGTAAACTAAGTCTATCGGCACATGGTGCCTGGACAGTGTATTGTGCCCGGAGCTGAAAGCTCCGGGCATTTGCTTTTCAACAAGCAAAAATTTCTGAAAATTGACGCTTGCCGGTCCGGCAAAACGGCGTTAGAAGACGCCCTTGAAATTGGTGGACGGAAGCTTCACACCGTGCCAATTTAAGGACCTTGTGCAGACGTAGCTCAGTTGGTTAGAGCGTCGGATTGTGGCTCCGAAGGTCGGTGGTTCGAATCCACTCGTCTGTACCACTTCTCTCCCACACACATATTCTTGCCGTCGATATCCTGATGGGACGCAGAACTCCCTTAACGGAAGCGTGTTAGCGTGCATCTGATATTTGAGATGCGGCGGTCACATGCGTGTCCGCCCGACAGATTTTCAGGGAGTGAGTTTATGGCGAAGGAACGGCTGGGATTGTGGAGCAGATTGATCCGGTTGCCGGGGAATTTGCTTCTAGCCTTGATTAACGCAACGGCCCTTCTGATCATTGTGGCGTGTGTGCTGGCTCTTCTCGTAATGAACAAGGTTGAGGAAACAGGAACCCGCGTTGCGGGGGCGGTCACCGGCGCAACACTGGCCCGGCTTCAAGTGACACCGGCTGAATTCAAAGACAATTTGGAAAGCCTGGACACCAGACTGAGCGAGATCTCCGAGCGCCTGAAAAATCGTGGAGAGGAATCTGATGCAGCACTCCGGCGTCAGCTCAGTGAATTGAACGCCAATTTGGTTGGCTTGCGTCAGGCCGCCGATGGCATCCGATCTGCTGGGCCGGACATTACCGCAGCCGCGTTTGACCAGGCGGGCGATCTTTTGACAGATTCGCTCTACACCTTACGCGGCTGCGGCGTCCCCACCAATGTGGTTATCCAGGAAGAGACTGGCATGCCCGTTCAAGGATCATCTAATTAAGGTCAGCCTTGAAAGACATCCGCCCATTCCGGATGTTTTTGCCTTTGCGCATTTACATACGGACACAGTGGAACGATTTTGATGCTGTTTTCACGCGCATCTGCCACGAGCCGCTCCACGAGCGCTTTGCCAACACCCATGCCGCGCATACTGTCGGGAACGCCCGTATGATCAGCAATAATCATATGATCACTGACAATCGAAAAGGTTAGTTCCGCCGGCTCGTCAATGCCGGCCACCGCTGCAACGTAGCGCCCCTTTGCGCTGTCTTTCGTCAGCGTGATTGTGATTTCGGCGGAATGCGACATCATGAACTCCTTGAAGATTGGCGCGCAGAGTACCTCTGCGCGCACTTTATAGCGTGTCGTGTTTAATTGAATGCAGACTGCTTCAGGTTTCGCGTACGAGACTAAGCCGAGTGGCAGCGAAACCTGAATCCGTTTGAATGCGACTTGCTCTAGGATGTAGGGCGGTTAAGCCGCCAAATCGAAGAGCAGGAACTCAGAATCTTGCTGAGCGCTCAAGGAGACGGCTCCTTGCTCCAGGAGACCGAGACCATCGCCGGCGTTGAGTTGTTGTCCGTTAACACTCAGTGCACCCTTGACGACCTGCAGCCAGACCTTTCTGCCCGGGCGGATATCAAATGCAAGACTGCGATCGGCGGAAAGGAGCGACCCATAAAGGTCGAGCTCCTGATGAATGACGAGCGATCCCTCACGGCCGTCACGGGACCCGATCAGCCTCAGCGCATTCTGTCGCTCTTCAATCGGGAACGCCTTTTGGTCGTAGCTCGGCGCGAGTCCATCCTGCTCGGGTACGATCCAGATTTGCAGGAAGTGGACGGGATCCGTGTCGGACGCGTTGTATTCGCTGTGGCGGACGCCGGTTCCGGCTGTCATGCGTTGCAGTTCGCCGGGGCGGATGACGGAGCCGGTGCCAATGCTGTCTTTGTGCTCCAACCCACCGGAGACAACATAGGAGATGATCTCCATGTTCTCATGCGGATGAGTTGGAAAGCCGGCAGACGGTGCGACACGGTCTTCGTTGATGACGCGTAGCGCTCCGAAACCGATGTAATTCGGGTCGAAGTAGGAGCCGAACGAGAAAGTGTGTTTGCTTTTCAGCCAACCGAAATCGACATCTCCGCGGGCGTCAGAGGCGCGGTATATCTGGGACATGGTGACGATCCTTTTCAAACTTTGGCGGGGATGTCCCGCGCTGCTGGGGCTAAGATCGTCATGAGTACTGTTTTGTACAATGAGCCGAGTGTTTAACGATTAGTCATCATTTTTTGAACAATCAAATGGATTGCTGATGGCATCACGCAATATCAGCGAGGGCCTGGTTTTCCCTTGCGATGGCTTTCACCCGCGCCGCATCCGGTTTGACGGTTCGGCCATCCGGAGCAAAGGCTTTTTTGAACGAAAACGCCCTGACGTTTGGCCCGTTGTCCATCAAATCTTCAAATCGGCTAACCGCTTCCGTCCAGTCCGGCTGGTGACCAGCCGGGATCCACCATAAGACATATTCCGGGACACCGGGTCTTGCGAGGTGCCATTTGCTGCCCTGCCGATAGGCGTCTCCATGGTGTCCGTGGTAAGTCGCCGCCATGAGGGCCTCGATTGTCTCCCAGACAGACAGAGTGGAGGGTGCCCAGCCGTCACCATTGCTGTTCTCCCAGCATTTGGGAAAGACCTGTGGTCCCCAGCTCATCGGCCCTTCCTCGCCCTCGTATCCTGAGCGCGCGACGAATCCACTCGTGCGGTCCATTTCCGCGAACGCACCGGGCTCGGCGTCACGAAACCCTTTGATCGCATCCGATTGATAGGGAGCGAGGAACTGATTGAATGTGTATACGGCCAGGTGATGCGACTGCATTAAATCTCCATTTTTGCGGGAGCATCAAAAGAGGCGCTATGCAAAACATCAATCGAAAATTGCGAGTCACTTAGGTGTTTCTAGACTGGTGTGTCCTGTCAACATCAAGAGTTCGTGCTCAATCTTGTGTCGCAGCCGGCGTAATTCTCCCTGCGAGCAGCTGTACTTTTTGTGCATCAGGATTCGTTCGCCGTCCCGCCGGATCAAAAGCCTGTTTGAAGGAAAAGGCGGACGCGCTCGGACCATTGTCCAATAGGCCTTCATACCTTCCAACAGCCTCTGCCCAGTCTGGTCTGTGGTCTTCGGGTACCCACCACAAAACGTAGGAGGGGATGTCTTTTGCCCGAATATGCCATTGGTGACCGAGCCGGTACGCATGGCCATGATAGCCGTGATACGTAGCCGCAATCAGTGCTTCGATTGAAGTCCAAAGCGAGAGGGTCACTGGGGCCCAACCGTCGCCGTTCAAATTCTCCCAGCACTTTGGCATGACCATTGAGCCCCAGCTCGCCGGTCCGTCTTCGCCACGATACCCGGAGCGCGCGATGAACCCCTCGCATTGTTCGACAGCCGCGAAGGCTCCAGGCTCGACGTCGCGATAGGCCTTGTTCCTGTCCGCAAGAAACGGCGCAGCCAATTCATTGAAAGTGTATACGGCAAGGATTCTGGACTGCATTTCAGCTCCGGTACTTAAGCTGGTTCCGGAAAGATATGGCGGGCAATTCAGAAGTGCCAGTGTTGATGCGTCGTACCGTACGAACCAGGCTCGGGATTCAAATGCATATCTATGCCGAACCGGAAACGCAGTTGTGGTCTTTTGTTTCTGACCAAGCTGACTATTGTGCGCGCTGCGGACCGTTTGACTTTCGGCGGGATTTTCGATCTCCGATATCCGCTCAGGAATACGACAAGGAGCCTACGTGGAAGATCTCAGTTTTGTTTCGCTCGCCTTGCTGGCGGGTGCGTTGCTTGCGACGGGCCTAGTCGCCGGGATTATCGCAGGCCTTCTTGGCGTTGGCGGAGGCATCGTGATCGTCCCGGTGCTCTATTACATGTTCACCGCTCTGAAGATCGATCCCGCGATCCTGATGCATGTGGCGGTCGGCACCTCTCTTGCAACTATTTTGGCGACTGGTACCTCTTCCGCGAGGGCACATTACAACCGCGGTAGTGTCGATATGGACCTGTTGAAGCGGTGGTGGTGGGCGATCGCGATCGGTGTAATTTCAGGTGCAATGATTGCCGGCAACATGTCCGGCGGTGCGCTGACCCTGGTGTTCGGCGTGGTCGCACTATTGGTCTCCGCCAACATGTTGCTGCGCAAAGAAGGCTCTGCACTTGCAGACAAACTGCCGGGATCTCCGATCAAGGAGCTGCTTGGTTTTCTCATTGGCGGTATCTCGGTCATGATGGGGATTGGCGGCGGGACCCTCGGCGTTCCGACATTGACATTGTTCAATTATCCGATCCGCAAGGCGGTCGGGACCGCGGCTGCCATTGGCCTCATCATCGCGGTGCCTGGTACACTGATGTCGATCTTTTTTGGCTGGGGTGCGGAAGGTCTTCCGCCCTTGTCGCTCGGCTATGTAAACCTGATCGGGTTCTTCCTGATCATACCGGCGTCAACCTTCGCCGCGCCGCTTGGGGCGAAAATTGCGCATGCGATTGATCCTTCCAAACTCAAACTGATCTTTGCCCTATTTCTCGGTTTCACCGGTCTTCGCATGATCTACGATGTCATGATGTGATACGGCGGATTCAGAAAATTTCTTGATCAAGTTGATGAACAACTTTCATTGGTTCTCTCTAAGCGGATCAGGGACAATGATGGACAGATGTTCACAAATGATCAGCGCTGGCTGGCAATAGGAATTTTATGTTGGAACGGAATGTCACGCTCAGCTTCAAGGGCTGTGTGCAGGGGGCTTTGCTGTGTATGCCGGGGTTTCCCGGTGTGGTCGCGCTAGGCATGGTTTTTGGAACCGTCGCGGCGCAAAAAGGCCTGACTTTTCTGGAAACGATTATGATCAATTCGCTGGTTTTTGCCGGCGCCAGCCAATTCGTAGCGATGGAAGTTTATAGTGATCCCCTGACCTGGGGCTCGCTAATCGCAATGGTCGGCGTGACCGCCGCCGTGAACATGCGGATGTTGCTCATCGGCGCAAGCCTGCGCCCGTGGCTCGGACAGGTGCCGGCCTACAAGACCTACCCAGCCCTCTATTTCCTGACCGATTTGAACTGGCTCATTTCTCTTTCCGAATACGAGAAGGGGACCCGCGACTGGGGCGTCTATCTCGGCAGCGGTTTGTTCACCTGGACTGTGTGGTCGATGTCTGTCATCCCCGGCTATTTCGCAGGAAGTCTGATTTCTGATCCCAAAGCGTTCGGCCTGGACGTCATTTTGCCTGCCTTCTTCGCCGCTCTTCTGGTGCCACTTTGGAAGGGAAAACGCCAGACCGTCAGCTGGCTGGTTGCAGGGGCAGTTGCCACCACGACATGGGCCCTGGTCGGCGGGTATTGGAGCATTTTTACTGGCGCAATAGCCGGAGCGCTGGCGGGGGCTTATCTCGATGACTGATGGCATGTTTTCCGCAGATGCAATGTTTATGCTGGCCGTGCTCGGTATGACCGTTGCGACATATACGTTGCGTGCCGGTGGGTATTGGGTCATGGGCCGTCTTCCTTTGACCCAGCGGGTTCGCCGTGGTCTCGAAGCTTTGCCCGGCGCGATCATCGTTTCGACCATCTTGCCGATCGTGTTGCAGGGCGGACTTGCGGTGGGGCTCTGCCTGATCGTTGCTGCAGCTGCACAGATCAAGCTTCGCAAGGAATACATTGCCGTTTTCTGCGCCGCGGCAGCCGCCGCCGGCATGCGGGCCGCCGGGATCTAGATCACAGACTTGGCACGCTCCAGCGTTATCTGCGCCGGTCCGCCGGCGTCGATCGTTTCCCAGGACAGGGTGCCGAGATCATAGGTCAGTTGCCGGTCGACAATTTCGGTCGTCGCATCCGATGCATCGCCGGACCGGGCGGCAACGCGGCTTTTGAGCGTATCGGGATCAGCGTCTAGCCAGATGCCGTGAAACTCGGATTCCACCCGGGCGGCTATGGTCTCAATCGCGGCACGCTCGTCCTCGGATGCAAAGACGGCATCAAAAATCGCAGAATGACCGGCAGCCAGCACGGTTTGAATATCGCTATCGATAGCTTGGTAAACCTTGTCTGAGGCTTCTTGCGTGTAGGCGCTTTGCGGGGCCTTTTCTGTTTCAGAAAGGCCGAGCAGACGTTTGCGTTTGACGTCTGTTCGCAGAACCCGCGCACCTGGCGCGCGGCCGACATCAGGCGCGAGCCCATAGGCAAGGGTGGTTTTTCCGGTGCCGGACAACCCGCCGACAGCGATCAGTTTTGTCGGCGTGGGCTCCAGGAAAGCCAAGGCATAGCCGAAGTATTCTTTCGCCTGGTTTTGCTGATGCTCTTTGGTGGCGGGATCGGCTTGATTAAGCGCGGAAGCCGCTGCGATCTTGGATCGGATTGCAGCGCGCATCATCATGTAGAAAGGCAGCGCGGCCAAACCTTCAAGATGTTCGGGCAGATTGCTCAAGTCCAAATACCGATTGAACACCCGATTGGCGGCCGTTCGTTGGCCACGCTCCCAGAGATCCATCAGTAAGAACGACAGATCGTACAAGACGTCATTCGTCGCGATGGCGTCGGAAAACTCCACGGCATCGAACAAGACCAATGCATCCTCGATCAGTACGATGTTTCGCAGGTGCGCGTCGCCATGACAGCGCCGGACAAAGCCCATATCCCCGCGTCTTAGAATCAGATCGTGAATTGAGGAGAGCGCGGTACGCGAAGCAAGCGTCAGGTGTTGAACGTCGTCCGGCGGGAACAGGTCCGGATGTTCTCGGAATGCCGCGTCATTTTGCTCTACGTAGGACGTGAGTTCTGCAAAGAAGTCACCGCCTTTGCGAAGCGGGGCATTTGCATGGGCTTCCACCATCATCTTGGAGAGCTTGTCACAAAGATCGTTGGAGAACTCGGTGGTTTTGGCCAGGATATCCAACTCGCTCCGGTGTTCGAACCGGTTCATTTCAACGGCCCATTCCACGGGCTCTCCGGTGCCATCCATGGCCAGTGACCCGTCCCTATGGCGTGTTATCGCTAATGCGCGCCGGTACACTTGCGGAGCATTTGCCTGATTGACCGTGATTTCCGCTTTGCAGGCCTCTTCGCGCAGCGCCAATGTCGAATAGTCCAGGAAAGGGAACTTTACAGCCCGTTTGACCTTGTAGGCCTTGGACCCCACGAGAAACACGATGTTCGCATGCGTGTCGATGCGAACGACATCCGGGCGCGCCGGATCGTCAGACGGAAGACTGTTAAGAAAGGCAAGCGCTTCGGTCTGTGTCTCTGCATGATCCATATCGGGTCCTTCATCTGTCAACGCGTAGTCTGCCGCTTGAGGGCGTTCACAGGTTTGATTCTTCTCAATGTCAGGCAACAGCGATGTGGCACATATAGACTTCAATGTCAGTACAAGGAGGGCACCATGAGCGACTTTCCAGCTTTGAAAAAGATCAGGCTGAACCTGGCCCGGACGAAAGAGTTCCCGCAAGGCTCGGCGCGCCATGGGTATGAATTCACGGCACCATTGGACGAGACCGGGCATATCGATGCTGGCCTCTGGAAAAAGGAGCGCGATCATTGCCGTGTCCGGCGGTTTTGGGGCGATGAAGTAGAGGAAATCGGTCACTTGATCCACCGCCCGGGCGGGTCTTGGGCGTTTCACTATGACATCGACGGCGACGACGATGACGAGGCGGGATACCGGTTTGGGACACACGCTTTCACACCGGGTGAATATGTGTCGATCAAGGATGAGGATGGGGACTTGCACACCTTCCAGGTCGTGACGGTTCAATCCATCTGATCACGGCACTTGTTGCGAACAATTACGAAAGAGCGCCATTTCCGGCGCTCTTTTTATTTTGAATGGGACTTAAGTTTCTTACCAATTGGAATGATCTTATTGCCAATTAATCTGATAATTCCCTCTCACCCGAATGTGTTTGTTACGCTATAGAATGACCATCAGTTTTTTAGGCTCGGGATAATGAACATGACACAGAAAACCGGTGGCCAATTGTTGGTGGACGCTCTTGAACGCCATGGTGCAGAGCGGGTCTATTGCGTGCCCGGCGAAAGCTACCTTGCCGTTCTGGATGCCCTACATGATGCGTCGATCCCGGTCACGGTCTGCCGTCAGGAAGGTGGCGCCGCGATGATGGCGGATGCACACGGCAAACTGACAGGCAAACCGGGGATCTGCATGGTGACGCGTGGCCCGGGCGCCACCAACGCCTCCGCGGGTGTTCATGTGGCGGCTCAGGATTCAACGCCGATGATCCTGTTCATCGGTCAGATTGAGCGCGGCATGCGCGAACGAGAAGCATTTCAGGAAGTCGACTACCGGCAAATGTTTGGCGGGATCGCCAAGTGGGTGGCCGAAATCGATCATGCTTCCCGTGTGCCTGAATTTATCTCCCGCGCGTATCACGTCGCGACCTCCGGCCGTCCGGGACCTGTCGTTCTGGCGCTTCCAGAAGACACGCTCGTTGAACTTGCCGATGCGGCTCAGCCACCGGCCTGGCAACAGGTCGAAACGCATCCGGGACCGTCTCAGATGGCGGACCTGCAAAAGCGTCTTTGGGAAGCGGAACGCCCGATTGCGATCCTAGGCGGAAGCCGCTGGTCCGAAGATGCGGTTGCAGCGTTCACCCGGTTTGCCGAGCGCTTTGATCTGCCGGTAGCCTGTTCCTTCCGCCGACAAATGCTGTTCGACAATCTGCATTCAAATTACGCTGGCGATGTTGGTATCGGGATCAATCCGAAGCTGCTGGCTCGTGTGAAATCCTCGGATCTCATTTTGTTGGTGGGGGGCCGCTTGTCTGAAATGCCGAGCCAGTCTTACACCCTGCTCGATATCCCGTCGCCGACCCAGCAGCTGGTGCATGTCCACGCCGATCCGGAAGAACTTGGCCGGGTGTACCGCGCTGATCTTTCGATCAATGCCAGCCCGATCGCGTTCTGCAAGGCGGTCGAAGGTCTCCAGCCGCCGGCCGAACTCAAAGGGGCAGGCGAAGCCGCCAAGGCCCACCAGGATTATCTGGAGTGGTCCGGTGCCCGTCCGCAGACGCCGGGCGATCTCCAAATGTCGGGTGTCATGGACTGGCTGGAAAATAACCTTCCTGAAGATGCCATTTGCACCAACGGGGCAGGCAACTACGCCACCTGGCTGCATCGCTTTCACCGCTTTCGCCGGTTTGGAACCCAAGCAGCACCAACATCAGGATCGATGGGCTATGGCCTGCCGGCAGCCGTTGCGGCCAAGCTGACATTTCCGGAGCGTGAGGTCGTTTGCTTTGCTGGCGACGGTTGCTTGCAGATGACGATGCAGGAGTTTGGGACAGCCTGTCAGGACGGCGCCAACATTATGCTGTTGGTGATCGACAACGGCATGTACGGCACCATCCGCATGCATCAGGAACGGACGTATCCGGGCCGCCCGTCCGCCACCAAGCTGGTCAATCCGGATTTCGCTGCGATGGCCCACTGCTACGGCGCTTTTGGCGAGACGGTACACACCACGGATGAATTCGGTCCGGCCTTTGAGCGAGCGCGTGCTTCCGGAAAACCGGCTATCCTGCATCTGAAACTGGATCCGGAGGCGATTACACCTGCCGCCAGTCTCAGCCAAATAAGGCGAGCTGCAGAGAAACAATAGTTTGCTGAAGCGAGGCCGACCGTTTGTGTATACTGATGCCTCGAGGAGTGCGAAACCGTAGACGCAATATGTGAGGATAGATGATGGACTTGAAACGCGGCTTCCTGATTCTATCCTTCTCAATGGTCTCGGTTATTGCGCTTCTTTACGGGATCGATCCGGCCTGGTTTGCCAGATCCTTCCTCGGGATTGCCGATCTAAGTCTAGATTTTGCCCACATTCTAAGAGCCGTAATGGGATTGTACTTGGCTTTGGGCATTTTCTGGCTGCTTTGCGCACTTACAAATAAACACAAAAACACCGCAGTTCTCACAACAATTGTATTTGCTGGCGGTTTGTTTGCCGGACGATTGCTGAGCCTTGCCGCAGATGGCATTCCCTCGCCATTGCTGGCATTTTATACCGCGCTGGAGCTTGCGATTGTGCCCATAGGCTGGTGGATTTACAAACGCCCTGATTGACAGGAGATTACCCTTAGCCGTCTTCAGGCAGATCAGTCACGGGCAACACAACGTTGGAGATCCCGGGATCGTCAAGGGACGTTGTGATCTTGAACCCCAGCGCCTGGCACATAGAGATCATCGAGGTGTTTTCCTTCAAAACCTCGCCCTTGATGGTTTGGATGCCGTCTGCTTTAGCGTAGCGGATGATCAGTTTCATAAGCGCCCAGCCAAGTCCGTAGCCCTTCAGGTCTGAGCGGACCATAACGGCGTATTCGCCGGTCTGGTGGTCGGGATCTGCGTGCAGGCGGACCACACCCAGAAGCGACCCGTCATCCGGATCAAGGGCGGTGAATGCCATGGCCCTGGCGTAATCAAGCTGTGTCAGACGGGCGAGAAACCGGTGGCTGAACTCCCGGACCGGCGCGAAGAAACGCAGGCGAAGATCTTCCGGTGAAATCTTCTCAAAGAATGCCTTGAACATGTCTTCGTCTTCCGGCCGAACAGGCCGGACGAAAATCTGCCGTCCGCCTTTCACGGTCAGCGTTTGTTCCCACTCCTTGGGGTAAGGCGCAATCGCCAGCCTTGATCCACCTGTCCGGCCCGGTTTTCTCTCCGGGTGGCACAGGGTCATACGGGCGTCCAGGGCGATCAATCCGCTCGGCAGCAACACCATTGGATTGATGTCGAGTTCCTGAATTTCCGGAATGTCGATCGTAATTTGAGAAAGTTTGACCAAAGCTTCTGCCAGAGCTGGTTTGTCGAGTGAGGGACGGGACGGGCCGCCGTCCAAGAGGCGTGAAATCCGGGTCCGGTCGATTTGCGCTTCGGCCAATTTGAGATCGAGCGGCGGCAGCTCAAAGGCGATGTCCTCGCTTTCTTCAATAGCCGTGCCCCCTTGGCCAAACACAAGCACCGGGCCGAATTCAGGGGTTTCAGCAAGACCAAGATAAAGCTCGAGCCCGTGCCGGTCTTCAAGCATCGGATGCACGGAAACACCCGATATGCGCGCGTCTGGGTAGTCTGTCTGCGTCTTGGCAATCAGTTCGCGGGCGGCGTCTTCAACGGCCGCTGGGTTCTCAAGACCAAGCCGGACACCATCGATTTTTGATTTGAAGGGCAGATCAGGTGAAATGAGTTTGGCAACGCAGTGTTTGGCTGTTTTGAAAAACGGCTCCGAGAAAGCGCCGACATCCTCAGGCTTTTCTGCCATGTCGGTCGCCATGATGGGAATGTCATAGGCCGCCAAAATATCGCAAACTTCCTTCGGTGTGAGCCAAATGCGGTCTTCCGCGAGCGCCGCTTCGACGATTGCCCGGGCCTTTGCGCTATCCGGCGTAAAATTGGCCGGCAAACTCGGTGGGGCCGCCATCAGGAATTCGCGAGCCTGAGCATCATGCGCCAGATGCATCAGGCTTCGGGCGGCTTCCGCAGGGCTTGCGTAATTCGGAACCTTGGCTTCCGTCAGAACTTCGCGTGTTGCACTGTCGCCGCCGATCAGCCCGGCAACCAGAGCTTTCCGCCGTCCCGGCCGTTTCCGGTCCAAGGTCGCGGCTTCTGCAACGGCCGTTGCCAGGACGGGGAGGGGCTGGAACGCACTTGCAGCCTGCAGGACGACCGCACCATCGACATTCTTATCTTTCAAGACAGTCGTGATCGTTTCCGTAAGATCTTCGGCGGCTGTCGCTTCGCGTAAGATGACGGACGCTTGCGCGGCGGATGTGTCGTCCAGATCGTTTGAAGGGCCAAGGAACGGCTGCAGGTGTTCAAGCGTCTCCGGGCTCAGCGACGCAAATTGAGCACCGAGGGCGTCTAGCCGGTCATACGCTAGGTTTGCCAGGCTCCGGCCGTTCGCAATTACAGCAAGGTTCCGGCACTGAGGAACGCGGACATGAGACAGCGTTTCAAGGGCCTCGAACATCTCATCAAGGTCGTAAACCCGAAGCAGGCCGGCGCGGCGGAACGCGGTTTCATAGACAAGATCCGACTTTGCGAGACGACCGGCGTGCGTCCTGCCCGTCCCGCCTGTATCACGGCTGCGTCCGGAGCGAAGCACGATGACTGGTTTGCCGCGGGCTGCGGCCCGGGCGGCAGACATGAACTTATGCGGAACCGCGACGCCTTCCAAATGAAGGACAATGGCGCGGGTCCGGTAGTCTTGTGCGAAATAATCGATCAAATCGCTGACATCGACGTCGATGCGCGCGCCGAGTGAGACGATTGATGAAAACCCGGTGTTGTGGGTCTTTGCCCAGGACAGTGTTGCATTCAAAACAGCGCCGGACCGGGAGAAAAAAGCGATGTCGCCTTTGCCCGGCACTTCGGCACTCAACAACGCATTCAGCCCCTTTGCCGGAACGGAAATGCCAAGACTGCCGGGACCGATCAGCCGGAGCGTGGTCTTGCGGGCAGCCTCCCGGCAGGCCTGCATGATTGGCTCCGGCCAGTCTTCATACCCGGGCGAGGGGATTAGAACGGCGCGCGTTCCGCGGTCTCCGAGTTCTTCAATCACCTTGGGCAGATGTTCAGCCTTGGCGAGGTAGATCACCAGATCGGGCGTGTGGTCCAAATCGGCCAGAGATGGGACGCTGGTGCCGTTGAATGGCACCGAATAATCAATCCCGACCAAGGTAACCTTATGTTGGGTTTCGATGGCCTGAAGGCAGTCGATGAGTTTGTCTGTCAAAACGCCCGGATGGCGGCAAGGACCAAGGACAGCGATGGATGTTGGTGCAAAAAAACCATCGAGATTGCGGATGGTCACGTCGGGATCCTTTCCCGGTCAACAGCAGGCAAATCGAACAGTAGCGGAGATTTAAGACAAAAAAATACCCGCACCCAAAAAAGTTGGGTGCGGGATTGCGTCATATCGACAGGCCGTTAGTGGGCCATCAGAACTGGAACTGTCATGGCTTCAAGAATTTCGCGGGTTGCACCGCCGAACAGGAACTCACGCATCCGGCTATGCCCGTATCCACCCATCACGACCAGGTCGTTGTTGTTGTCTGTCACATAATTGAGGACCGTGTCCGCAACGCCTGTCTGAGGGTTGGAGACGACGTCGATCGTTACATTCATGTTGTGGCGGGCGAGATAGTTGGCAACTTCCGCACCGGGCTGACCAGCCTCAGAGTTTGCCTTCTTCTCGATGACCAGGACTGTGACCTTGTCGGCCTTTTCAAGCACCGGGATCGAAGCGTGAATGGCCCGTGTCGCCGTCGAGCTGCCATCCCAGCCGATCAGCACGTTGTTCGGCTCAAACGACTTGCTGCCGATATAAGGCACCAGCAGCACCGGAACGCCGCTTTCGAAAAGGATTGTTTCGATCAGAAGTTCCCGCATCGGCTCCGGTTTGTCCGGATTGCTCTGGCCAATCACCACAAGATCCGTTGGCCGACAATGCGCCAGAACATTATCGAGCGGTCCGCCTGTGAGGATCTCTGCCAAACGGCTTTCGTTTTTGACGCCGGCCAGCCGGGCAAATTCGTCGAATTGATCTTTGGCGTCTTTCGCTGCCGCGATGGCCTGATCATGGGCTGCTTGAAGATAGTCGACGGGCATCGGAGCTGCCGCAAATGCCGGAACAACCGGTTCAAACGAAACCGCGAGACCAGTTACATGTGCATCATGAACCCGGCCGAACTCCAAAGCATATTTTGCTGCCGGCTGATCGCCCGCCAAATCCAGGACCGTCAAAATATCTTTAATTGGCATAATACCCTCCTATGGCTGGCAGTCAGTTTTGCCCCAGCCTTGTGAAAAATCTATATGCCTCCGCAATTTGGCGTCTTTGACCCTTATCAATTCAAGTTTGGAATAGGCGTGTGCTGGCGGCCAGGAAAAAAATCGGTAATAAGAAGCCATGTCGACCCGTTGGCTCATACTCTTGCTGCCGCCTGTTTTCATGGTGGCAGCCGCGGCTGTGCTCGCTTACGTCTTCCAGGAACTGGATGATGATAACGTCGACCGCATAGCTGCAGAACGGTTGACGCTGTACCGGCAAACCATCATCGGGGAATACCAGAAATACCGCTACCTTCCTTACATGATTGCCCGGGATCCGCGCGCTACGGCAGCCATTGGTCTTGGCCAACCGGTGGAAAGCGCCAATCGTTTTCTGGAAGAAATGGCGGAAAATTCAGGTGCAGACCTTCTTTATGTCATGAACGCTGCCGGGACGACGCTGGCGGCCAGCAACTGGCAAAAACCGCTTTCCCTCGTCGGCCGGAACTATGGGTTCCGGCCATACTTTACGGCGGCGATGCGAGGTGAGGAGGGGCAGTTTTTCGCCATTGGTTTGACCACCGGCCGCCCCGGTTTGTTCCTGGCGCGGCCGACGCCGGTCGAAGGAGATCCGGTTGGGGTTGCCGTTGTTAAAGTGGATACCAGCGAGCTTGAAAACGCCTGGGCGGAAGGTGGGGAACTCGTCTTTGCCACCGATGCGGACGGTGTGATTTTTCTGTCCAGCCAGCCGGAGTGGCGCTATCGAACTTTGGCCGAGCTTCCAATGGCTACGCGGGATGCCATTGCCAGCAGTCAGAAATACGCAAATGAACCGCTGACCCCGATCAGTGACGCGCCAGTAACCGGGCCAAACCAGCTGACCATTGACGGGCAAGCCTATCGGCACAACTCGACCGATGTGGATCTGCTCGGCTGGAAACTGCATTTCCTCGTGCCGCAGGCAGAAGCGCACAAGAGCCTGCTGCCGATTTGGGTGATCACCCTGACGCTTTGCCTTCTTTATGCGGTGATTGTGCTTGGCTTGCGCGGGCAAAGGCTGCGCCGGGCGTCCGCCGCGCTCCGCCAGGAATCTGCAGATCTGAAGGAACTGAACCAGCGGCTGGTTGGCGAAATCAAGGAACGCCGGCGCGTGGAACACGCACTTCTGGAAGCGCAACGGGGCCTCGCGCGCTCCAGCCGTCTCGCAGCGGTTGGTGAAATGTCGGCTGCTGTCGTTCATGAGCTGAGCCAGCCCCTGGCGGCGCTCAGAATGTTTGTGGCAGGCACCCGCAAGTTCCTTGAAAAAGGGGATACCCACACGGCTGCAGAAAACCTGCAGGAGATTGAATCCCTTCAGATGCGCATGGCGAGCCTGACCCAAGAGCTCAAGAGGTTTGCGCGTCCGGGCGAGAGCCGGATCGAAACCGTCGACCTTCGAGACAGCATTTTGGCGGCGGAAAAAATTGTCCGTCCCAGGTTTGAAGAAACAGGTGTTACTCTTAAAATCGATATGCCGGACCAGCCCTTGATCGTTGAGACGGCCCCGTTGCGGATCGAGCAAATCCTGGTCAACTTGTTGCGCAACGGAGCCGATGCGGCCGCCGCAGAAGACAGTGGTGAAGTCCGGCTGCATATCGTTGAGACTGGGGACACTGTTGTCGTGCGGGTGCTCGATAACGGGCCAGGGATCCCCATGGATCTACGTGAACGTATTTTCGATCCGTTTTTCTCAACCAAAACAAGTGCGGAAGGGATGGGGCTGGGTCTGGCCATCTCCATGCGAATTGCAGAAGACCTCGGCGGTGATTTGGCGGTCTCCGCCAACGTGCCGCGCGGTGCTGCCTTTGAACTCACGGTGCCGGCTGTCAAATCGGCAGAAATGACGGATGCATCTTTTGTCCGTCTGGAAGCAGAAGTTGCTGAATGACAACGCTTAATTCAAAACCCTCTCAATCCGCGAACACCCCGGTTCTGATTGTTGACGACGATCCGTCCATGCGCGCAGCGCTTCGTCAATGGATCCGACTTGCCGAATTTGAGACGATCGAGGTGGCAACGGCTGACCAGGCCATGGCGGTTCTGAGCCCGGATTTTGGTGGCTGTATCGTCACAGACGTGATGCTGGATGGTGACGACGGCATGACCTTGCTGCGCAGGGTTGGAGAACTGGACGGTGATCTGCCGGTTATCCTCATCACCGGCCATGGCGACGTTCCAATGGCCGTGGAAGCAATGCGCGCCGGTGCATATGACTTTGTCGAAAAGCCTTTCGATCCAGACCTGATCGCGGAAGTGGTTCGCAGGGCGTGCAACCGCCGCGCTCTTGTTTTGGAGAACCGGGCGCTGAAGACCCAGATCGCGGACAGTTCCAGTCTTGAAAGCCGGCTGATCGGCAACAGCCCGGCCGTGCAAGCGCTGCGCCAACAGATCCTGCATTTTGCGCAAACGGATGCTGCGGTTCTGATCACCGGTGAAACCGGGACGGGAAAGGAAGTGATCGCTCAGGCGCTGCATGATTACAGCGCGCGCAAGGACGCTCCGTTCATGGCGATCAACGCGGCCGCGTTGCCGGAGACCATGGTTGAAGCCGAACTCTTTGGCCACGAAGCCGGGGCGTTTACAGGTGCAGACCGCCAACGGATCGGCCGGATCGAGGCCGCGAACACCGGTGTCTTGTTTCTGGATGAAATTGTATCCATGCCGCTGCCGCTCCAGGCAAAACTGCTTCGGGTGCTGCAAGAGCGGAAGGTCGACCGGATTGGTGGCCACCGGCCCGTTGACGTCGATATCCGGTTGGTGAGCGCGGCTAACGTTGATCCGCGGGAAGCGGTGGCTTCCGGCCGGTTGCGAGAAGATCTATTGTTCCGGTTGAATGCAATCGAACTCGTCATTCCGCCTTTGAGGGAACGCGGCCGGGACAGCATCTTGTTGTTTGATACGTTTCTCAACCGGTTTGCAGTTCAATACGGCATGGAGGCGCCAACACCGAGCGCGCTTGATGAAGCGTTTTTGCAAACCTACGGATGGCCGGGCAACGTCCGTGAACTGCGCAATGCGGCCGAGCGGTTCGTTTTAAACGCGCAGGTCAATCCGCAACCGCTGGAAACACTCGTCACTGGTCGGCGCGATGACGCTTCGCCGATGGGAGCAGGCGGATTGAAGGATCTCATGGACGCTTACGAACGGTCTTTGATCGAAGGAGCCTTGAGGCGTCATGGTGGCAAGGTTGCCGATGTTATGCGCGAGCTGAATGTGCCTCGCCGGACGCTGAACGAGAAGATGGCTCGCCTCGGATTGAGCCGGGATCAAGCGAGCGACCCGGAAATGGGAGCCGCCTGAAACTTGGCGATCGGCGAAAAATCGCCGACGCAA
Organism: Roseibium sp. R5; assembly: GCF_055755305.1. Lineage (NCBI taxonomy): Bacteria > Pseudomonadati > Pseudomonadota > Alphaproteobacteria > Hyphomicrobiales > Stappiaceae > Roseibium > Roseibium sp. R5. Next base: position 219,350 of record NZ_CM146910.1, on the reverse strand, counting down.
TATGAGCATCGGCAAGATCTCGCCTAGGTGCACTGCGGTAGTTTTGTGTTGAGCCCGAAAAAGCCGCCAGCTTGCCCAGTTTTCGGTTGTCAATTGAAGCTGGCACGGGTCATGCTTATTAGGCTCTGACTTGGTCAGCCCCTTATTGCTGGCCGGGTGGTCAAGAGATTGAGCCAATAATCTGGGAGGATTTCATGCTCACGTCACTCAAAGCCGCGACCGCGGTATCCGCGGGCGCGCTTGCCCTAATTTTTGCAACTGAAACTTTCGCTGCCGATGTCACCTGGAACGTGTCCCTTTGGGGCAAGCGCCGGGCGTTCACCGAGCATGTCGAGAAGCTTGCTGAGCAGGTCGCTCAAAAGACCGACGGCAAGTTTGAAATCGTCCTGCACTATGGTGGCGCGCTGTCCAAGTCCCGTGAGAACCTCGATGGTATCTCCTTCGGGGCTTTCGAGATGGCTCAGTTCTGCGCATCTTACCACGCCGACAAAAACCCGACATTGACAGTTTTGGAACTGCCGTTCCTGGGCGTTTCTGATCTTGAGACCGAAGTAAAGGTTTCCAAGGCGCTTTATGAGCATCCGGCTGTCCAGCAGGATCTCGGCCGCTGGAACGCCAAGCTGCTGATGCCGTCTCCAATGCCGCAGTACAACTTTGCTGGTAAAGGGGATGCACCGGCTTCTGTTTCCGATTTCGACGGCATGCGTGTGCGCGCCCTCGGTGGTCTTGGCAAACTGATGGAAGCAGCTGGCGCTGTTCCGACATCCGTGACCGCATCTGAAACCTATCAGGCGATTGACTCCGGCACAGTGCAGGCCGCTGGCTTTGCACCACATGCGCACCTGTCTTTCCGGGTCGTTGAAGTTGCCGATTGGTGGACAAAGAACCTGAATCCGGGCACCGTTCATTGCCCGATCGTTGTTAACACCGACGCCTACGCAGCGCTTCCGGATGACTTCAAGGCCGCCCTCGACTCTTCAGTCGATCCGGCCCTCGACCATTACCTGGCTACCTACGCCAAGGTTTACGACAAGTGGTGGCCGGAGCTGGACAAGCTTGGCATTCAGCAGGTTGAATTCTCTGATGAGGAACTGTCGGCATTTGCCGAAAAGGCCGGTCCGATCCACGCTGCTTGGATTGAAGAGCAAACCGCTAACGGTTTGCCGGCTCAAGAGTTGCTCGACATGGTCAAAAAGACCATCGCTGAATAACGTCAGCCTCACTTGAACTCGAAGATGTCTCTCCGGCACCAACTGCCGGGGAGACTTTCCACAGGGCTGATTTCATGAACACTTCTCCTCAATCGGGCGGTTCAGACACCGACCGTCCCACAACATATATCCGGTTCGATGGATGGCTTGGTCACGTTGAAAACGGATTCAACATGATCGCTGCCTTCTCTATTTTGTCACTGATGTTTTTGGCTGTTGCCCAGGTCTTGGGCCGGTTGTTCTTCAACACGCCGATCCCGGGTTTTATCGACATCACCGAACAGGCCATGGCGATTTTTGCCTTTGCCGGTGTGGCATATTGCCAAAGAGTTGGCGGTCACATCCGGATGGAAATCGTACTCGGCAAACTGCGCGGCAGAGCACTATACATCTGCGAAATGATCGGTGTGATCGTGATCGCATTTACGGTCGCCCTGTTGATCTGGGGCTCTTGGTATCACTTCGACCGGTCCTGGTCGATTGGTGACAGCACCATGGATATCAGGTTGCCGACTTGGCCATCGAAACTCGTAATTCCCGTTGCGTTGAGCCTGCTGTTATTGCGCCTCCTCATGCAGATTTACGGATATGCCCGCCTGGTCCGCAATCCGGACCGCGAGCCGATTGCTGTCCCTGTCATCGAGGACGTTGAAAAGGTCGCCCAACATGAAATCGAAGAAGCCTTTGGCGACGACGCTGTTGCAGGAGACACCAAATGACACCGTTTGAAGTAGGTCTCCTGATGACCGGCGTCTTGCTGGTCCTGGTCATCATGGGTGTCCGGGTGGCTTTTGCCGCTGCCTTCGTAGGGCTGGTGGGCCTGATTCTACATTTCTCGCTGAAGATGGGATTTGAGCGCGGCTTCTTTGTTGCACTCAAGATGGCGGGAACAATCCCGCATTCCAAATCCGTCACCTATGCCCTTTCTGTTTTGCCGACCTTCATTTTGATTGGCTTTCTGGCCTTCTATGCAGGTTTCACGAAGCAGCTTTTTGAAGCCGCCAAGCGCTGGCTTGGCTGGATGCCGGGCGGCATGGCCGTTGGCACGGTTTTCTCAACCGCAGGCTTTGCAGCCGTATCCGGTGCATCTGTGGCGACGGCTGCAGTTTTTGCGCGCGTTGCGATTCCAGAGATGCTCAAAGAGGGATACTCGCCAAGACTGTCCGCCGCTGTTGTGGCAGCAGGCGGAACGCTTGCATCTCTGATCCCGCCATCTGCAATCCTGGTCATCTACGCGATCCTGGTCGAGCAGTCGGTCGGCAAACTCTTAATCGCAGGCTTTTTGCCAGGTGTGTTTTCCGCACTGATCTATGTGGCGATCATTGTTGGGGTGTCCGCCTGGCGCGGCGATGCTCCGGCAATCAAGGGGTTCACCTGGAAACAGCGGTTTGAGAGCATCCCGGGCACGCTGCCAATTGTGGCGGTCATCGGAATTATCTTCTGCTCGTTCTTCTTCGGGCTGGCCACGCCAACAGAGGCCGGTTCGCTCGGTGCTTTCGTGGTTCTGATGGTCGCATTTGCAAAGGGGATGAAATTCCAGCAACTCGGTCAGGCGCTTCATGAGACAGCCAAGCTGACGGTCATGATCTTCACCCTGATCTGGGGCGTTCTGGTTTATGTCCGCTTTCTGGGCTTTGCCGGCTTGCCGGAAGCGTTCCGGGATTTCATCGTCGCCCTGGAGTTCTCTCCGTGGCTGATCATGATCTGCATTCTGCTGGCCTATGCCGTGCTGGGCATGTTCATGGATGCGATCGGCATGCTGATCCTGACCCTGCCGGTGGTTTATCCGGCCGTGATGGCGCTGAATGGCGGCGAGGGCGTTTCGGCGGCCGACAGCACATTTGGGATGTCGGGCGAAGCGTGCGCGATCTGGTTCGGTATTCTGGTGGTGAAGATGGCGGAGCTCTGTTTGATCACGCCGCCTATTGGGCTGAACTGTTTCGTGGTGTCCGGCGTGCGCCCGGATATCCCGGTTCAGGAAGTCTTCCGCGGCTGTATCCCGTTCTTCATCGCAGACGTTCTGACGATTGCCGGCTTGCTGGCCTTCCCATCGATTATCACCTGGCTGCCATCGTTGATGGGGTAGGAAGAGCATTAGATCCAAGCAGTTTGGGCGCCAAGTGGCGCCCAAATACTTACTTTTTTCTTCTCCGATCTGGAGCTTGCGTTAAAGCGGATCCTGAAATGCTCTTTTGAGTCTTTGTTGATTTTGTACTTTTCAGAACTTTAGAAGCTTTTGAAGCGACAGACTTTGAAGTTTTTTCGTTCTTTGCCAAAACTACAACCCCATTTCTGGAGGTACTTCAGGAAATCTGTGTCCGTTGATGACCTCGGAGACGCGACCCTGATTAAGGCCGCCAAGTTCAGCAGCGATTTGAGCCTGATTTAAGTCTGTTGATCTCCAAAGTGCCTTGATTTTAGCGGCGACTTCGGCGGTTACCTTAGGAGAAGACTGTTTGCGTTTCGCCATAAAGATGTTTCCTCTTCCTGGCGTTGATGTTTCCCCAAACCGTCGATATTGTTCACTTGCTACGGTGTTGATCAGCAGCTGTGTTTGACACTTGTTGTGACAACACACTAAGGGGTGCCCGGCTCGTCCGGCGCCCCTTTACTTTGTTGGATTGTATGAGGAAAATCAAATCTTTAGACGCATCTTCGATGGTGTCTAAAGATCAATAGACACTAGGAAAAATAAAATCGAAAATCAATTGACAGCCTCTGATATTCCGATTGATTTGGAAATAAATAATTGAAATATCGAAACTAAATATCTGTGGATTGTGAGGTGGTGAGTCGCGTGCTGATTATGATGTCGAACGTGCAGGTAAGGTGCGGCGATTCGGCCAAAAAGACTCATTCATAAATCGTAGCGATTTGCGCCCTTGGTTCCCGGCATCAGGCTGTTGGCCAACAGCAAATAGATGTTCAGAAACGGAACGAGATAACCGAAGTACCAATACCCTGTCACACCACGGTCTTGAAACCGGCGCGCTTCGAGAGAGAAGCGCAGCATCATCATGACGAAACAGAACGTCAGGAACCGGAGCAAAAAACCGATGTCATGGCTGGCAGAGGCAATGTCTCCCCAATTGAAAGAGCCTGCGGCTTGGGCAAAGGCAATGTAGCCAATGATGGATGTGACCGTGTAGGCCGATCCGCTAATCCAGTAGTCGAGACGGGAGACCCGACCGCGGAAGCCGAACAAGGTTCCTCCTACGAAACACATTGCAGACCAAAGGCCAGACGTTTTGCCGGGTTTGGTTTCTCGTGTCGCGGCAGTGTAAGCAGGAGCCGTGAATGTTGTTGAGGCAACCTGCGGCAGCGACAGGCCTCGAGTCGTGTTTTGCTGTTCCAACTGCTTTTGCAAGTCGTTAGACGTTACGCGCATTGCCTAAAACCCGTCATTCACCCGTTGAGTTCGCTATATCCGTACGCCTCGGTGTGTATTCCACCAGAGCGGTCCGTCCATCGAGCTCCTTTCTTGAAGCGGCAGTCTAGGGGCGGCGAATTAAGTGTTCAGAAAAGGAATGGATAAAATAGTTTTCAAATTGAGCGGTTTCGCAATCTGCACGATCCGAGAGTTGCAGCGAGCCGCGCAACAAAGTCCTAAAACAGACTACCTTGGCCGGCGGCGGGCTTTTGTGAAGCTGCTTTTTTGGTTGCGGAGGTTTTGGATTTCTTCGGCGCTGATCCGCCGCTCATGGCAACAACGTCAACCGTGCCGTCAGCCAACTCAACGGAAAGCGCCGCACCGGACGCAACAGAGGAGGCGGAGCGGATCGGTTGGCCATCAGCATCGCGCACCACGGCATAGCCACGGGCGAGCACATCCTTGTAGGAAAGCGACTTTAGGAGTTTCTGCAGCCCGTCCAGCTTGGCCGCACTGTCCTTAAGCCGGGTCAGGTAAGCCCGATCAAGCCGGTCGCCGAGGCCAGTTACGCGTTCCTTGGAAAGGGCGGTTTGCTGAGACAGCCGGGAGGGTGTCAATCGGGCCACAACAGCGTCAAACGCCTGGCGTTTTTGCGCAATCCCGACAGACAACGCCCGTTGCTGCCGGTCGCCAGCAACTGAAAGATCTTGCCGTGCCTTGGTGCTGAGCCGGGTAAGCACGATGGGGGACAACCGGGCCGAAGCGTTCTGATAGTTGGACCGGTGATGCTTGGTGTTCACGATCAAGCCGCGTTCCAGGCTGTTGGCTGCCGTGTCGAACCGTTGCCTGGGCAAAGCCAGCAAATCTCGCGGTGCGGGGAGGGCAGCACTTGCGGCGCGCAGCTCCGTTCGCCGCGACCCGACAAACCTCTGCAAGCCGGTCGACAGTCGTCGCGCCCGGTCATCGACCATGGACATGAGCTCGGCCTTGACCGGAACCGCAATCTCGGCAGCCCCGGTCGGTGTCGGGGCTCTGAGATCTGCTGCAAGATCGATCAATGTCCAGTCGGTCTCGTGGCCAACGGCCGAAATCAGGGGGATCTGGCTTTCCGCCGCTGCCCTGACAACGGCTTCTTCATTAAAACCCCAAAGGTCTTCGATGCTGCCACCACCGCGGGCTACAATGACGAGGTCCGGGCGTGGAATCGCCCCGCCAGGCTGCAAGGCGTTAAAGCCCCGGATGCCGTTGGCAACTTCCGCGCCGCTTGTTTCGCCCTGAACCCGGACGGGCCACACAAGGACATGGACCGGAAACCGGTCGGAGATGCGGTGCAGGATATCGCGGATCACCGCCCCGGTGGGGGATGTCACAACGCCGATTACATTTGGTAATGATGGCAGTGGGCGTTTGCGTTCTTCGGCAAAGAGCCCCTCGGCGGTAAGCTTCTTCTTGCGCTCTTCAAGCAACGCCATCAGCGCGCCGGCGCCTGCCGGTTCCAGTGCGTCGATGACCATCTGGTATTTGGATTGGCCCGGGAATGTTGTGATCTTGCCCGTCGCGATCACCTCCAGACCTTGTTCTGGCTGGATTTTCAGTTTGGACGCAACGCCGCGCCAGATAACACCGGACAGAACTGCACGGTCATCTTTCAGATCCAGGTAAATGTGGCCCGATCCCGGCCGCGAAATCCGTCCCAATTCGCCGCGCACCCGCACATAGCCAAATGCGTCTTCCATCGTGCGTTTGATGGAAAACGAGATTTCCGAAACGGAAAACTCAGCGACGTTGGATGAAGTATCGGCCAATTGCGTGATTCCCTTTTGCCCCGTGAAATTGGCGGCTGGGATGACGCCGGTCAAGGGCAGGTCACTAGGTCAGATCACGAAGTTCGCGATTGCCTCATTGTCGGTGATGTCTTCCCAGCGAATGTCAGACCGGTCGAAGCTGTCGTGCAAGGTTTGGAAGTTTTCCGGCTGTTTTGTCTCAATGCCGATGAGCACCGAGCCAAAGTTGCGGGCAGATTTCTTCAGGTACTCAAACCGGGCAATGTCATCATCCGGGCCCAGCAGAGACAGGAAGTCTTTCAATGCCCCCGGACGCTGTGGCAACTGGATGACATAGTACTTTTTGAGGCCGGAGAACTTTAGCGCCCGCTCTTTCACCTCCGGCAGACGTTCGAAGTCGAAGTTGCCACCCGAAACCACACAGACGATCTTCTTCCCCTTCACCTGCGCCACGGGCAGCCGATTGAGCGCATCAATTGCAAGCGCTCCTGCGGGCTCCAGCACAATCCCTTCAATGTTGAGCATATCGATCATGGTCGCGCACACACCGTCGGTGGGGGCGAGGATTACGTCTTCTGGTGCGAAGGTGGAGAGCTGATTGAAGTTTTCTGCGCCGATTTGGGCAACCGCTGCGCCATCGACGAAGTTATCGACCCAGTCAAGCCGCACCCGCTGATTTGCTTGGAGGCTGTTGTAAAGACTGGGAGCGTTTTCCGGCTCGACCAAACTGAATTTCGCGGTGAGCCCTTTTTCGGAAAAATAGCGGCTCACGCCCGCAGACAGTCCGCCTCCGCCGACCGGAAGGATGAGCCGGTCCCAGTTGGTGCCTTCAGGTGTCTGTTCCACGATTTCCTTGCCGACGGTGGCTTGCCCCAGAATGATTGTTTCGTGATCAAACGGCGGCACCATCAAGCCGTTGTTCTGCGCACAGTATTCCAGAGCGGCCTTGTTCGCGGCGTCAAAGCCGTCACCGATGAGTTTGATGTCTACGAGCGGCGCGCCAAAAGATCGGGTCTTCTGGATTTTTTGTTGAGGTGTTGTGAGCGGCATGAAGACGATGCCCGGCTTGCCGAAATGCCGGCAGGCAAAGGCAAAGCCCTGCGCATGATTGCCTGCGGAAGAGCACACGAAAAGAGCGCAGTCTGGATCTTTGTCCAAGGCCTGATGGATAAAGGCATAGGCGCCGCGCACCTTGTAGCTGCGCACCGGGGTAAGGTCCTCCCGCTTGAGCCAGATGTCGGCCTGATGGAGGTCGGACAGATATTGGCTGTATTGGAGAGGTGTCGGTTCCAGAACTCCGGACAGGAGCTCATGGATCTTGGAGACATCGTCGGCAAACTGTCCCACGTGAATTGCTTTCCCGGTTATCGAAAATTGATGTCCTACTCATCTGAACGGGCCTCAAAAATCAAGGCCCGCAGTTTTCAAAACAGTCCCGAGGATTGAAAATCGCCTGGAAACAGGAATGCTGTGAAGCATCTGACGTTTTGAAAAATCCGCCTTGAATCGAGCACATTCCACCGCCTACCTAAAACGCATGGGGAAATACGAGTTTAATATGCAACGTCTTTTTCTGCGTCACATCCTGGCTGATGGCGCCCGTATCGAAGCGGATCGCGGGCAGGCGAACTACCTATTGAACGTCATGCGTTTAAAGGACGGGGACTACGTTCTGGTCTTTAACGGCAGCGACGGTGAGTGGCTGGCGAAGATCCAGAGCAGCGGCCGGCGTGCCTGTTCGTTGCAACTCATGGAACGGACGCGCGAACAATCCGCGCCAAATGACTTGATCTACATGTTTGCGCCGCTCAAGCACGCACGCCTGGACTACATGGTCCAAAAGGCGGTCGAGATGGGGGCAGGCAGTCTTATGCCGGTCATGACGCAGCACACACAGTCCAGCCGGGTAAATGTCGAGCGCATGGAGGCAAATGTCATTGAAGCGGCCGAGCAATGCGGCGTGCTTTCTGTCCCTAGTGTTTTGTCTCCGATGTCGCTCAAAGATGTTCTAACCGCATGGCCTGAGGCACATGCTGGACGGAAACTGCTTTTCTGCGATGAGGGCGAAGAGACCAACAATCCTCTTTTGACCCTTGTGCAGCTGAAAGAAAATGGACCACCGCCGTTGGCCATTCTCATCGGGCCGGAAGGCGGGTTTTCGGAAGACGAGCGCGCACTTTTGAAAGACCTGGATTTCGTGACCTCAATCCCGTTGGGCCCGAGGATCTTAAGGGCTGACACGGCAGCAGTCGCAGCCCTTGCTGTTGTCCAAGCAACCGTCGGAGACTGGAAGTAGCCATGGACGTGGAGAAGCGCCCAGCAAAAGATGTCTCTGCCACAGGCAACGCTTCTCCAGCCCCTTCCCAGCACGGCGCGCCGATGCATTCGCGACGAGATCGGAAACCTTTCAGAATTCCGGTTGGTGTGGCGCTCGGGTTGGTTTTCTCGCTGCTGCTAGTCGCAATTTGCGGATTGATAATTGCTTACATGGCAGCTGCGGACCGGCGGATTGCGGGCCGCTTGCTGGATCAGCAAGCGGCGGCAATCCTGAATGCCAATCAGGCTGTTTTGGACAAGTTTTTCTCTGAGCAGGATGTTCTGCTTCGCACGATTGCAGTTCATGCAGCGGCGATGCAGCGGCACCTGAACGGCGACGATCTTGAGGCATATAAAAAGCTGCTTCCGGAAAATGCTGAGTTTGAACTTGGCCGATCGGTCATGGACGATGCGCCGGCCGACGAATTGCCGGACGTCGCGTGGTCCGCATTTGAATGGCGCGAGGGGCAGGCGGAAGCCGTGAAAACCGCCGAATTGGACCTTGGAAACGGTCAGAGCTTGTTCGTTCATTATCCGCGTGCCGTGTTTCTTGATGTCGCCAAGGCCATGACCTGGGACAGCCGGCAGCAAGTGTTTTTGCTCTCAGGCCGCAACAACGTGATTGTTGTCCACGGCTTGGAGGGAGCGGATTACTTGGCATCGCCGGAGACGCCATTGCCATCGCTCACAGAAATGACGGAAACACCGTTACACCTGATCTGGGATGCAGGGCATCAGGCGCACATGACTGACGGGCAGATTAGTGGACGTTTGTTTCCAGCTTTTGGCGGCTTCTACACCGCGATTTATATGGAGCTCGACACAGGACCTGCCGACGGTTGGATCATCGGAACGCTTTATCGAGCCGACCAATTCGGAGAAGCATTGGATCAGACCCAGGTGGTACTCTACGCAGCATTGGCGGCGCTGCTCGCTGGAGCTGCCTTGTCTTTCATAGTTGGGCGCAAGTTGGGGCGTCCGCTGGGACGGTTGGCTGAAGCGGCCGCCGATCTCCGCAAGCTGGAATTTCATGAAGAACACCGGCTGTCGTCTTCGCCTTTGGCTGAACTCAACGATGTTAATCAGGCCTTCAACGGGTCGATCGGTGCACTCAATGCCTTTGCCAAATACGTGCCGCGTCAGCTCGTAACCCGGCTGATCGAAGAAGGCATGACCGACAGCCGGAACATTGAACTCCGGGAAATGACGATTGTGTTCACGGACCTTGCAGGCTTCACCAGCTTGGCATCAAATTTGAGCGCAGAAGAAACAGCGGCCTATCTGAACGGCTATTTCGAAACGGTCTCAAAAGTAATCGCCGACAGGGACGGGACCATCGACAAGTTTCTTGGAGACGGTGTCATGGCATTTTGGGGGGCTCCGTCCGACCAACCGGACCATGCCTCCAAGGCAATCGCGGCTGTCACGGCATTGGCCGAGCAGATTGAAAAGGACAGCGCGTTGACCATGCGCCTCAGGATTGGCATTCATACTGGCAAGGTCGTTGTTGGTGATATCGGCTCTGCCTCGCGAATGAATTATACGGTCATCGGTGATGCGGTGAACGTTGCAGCCCGCCTGCAAGAGTATGGCAAGCACGTTGACCCAGGTGCTAAGGTAATCGCGCTTGCAAGCGGAGACACCATGGCGCAATTGCCTGAAGGAGTGAAGGCAACCAGCCTGGGTCCTGTAAAACTCAGGGGCCGTGAGGAGGCTTTGACGGTCTTCAGGATTGCGTGAGGCGCACCTGCATGTCGCATCTGCGCTTGCATTCTACTTTCAAGACTCCTAAATCACCGGAACTCATAAACGCCGGAAAAGGCATCGGATCATCGCGGTTTAAGGGGGCTGGGCTCCTTATGATTTGCACCGCAAACACTGAAGGATGGTTGTATGGCCCGCGATACGGTCGATGCCACACCGATTGAAACGGTCGCTGATCTGGCGGCAACACTGGAAGCGGGTTGCAAACCGACAAGCGATTTCAGGATCGGGACCGAACACGAGAAGTTCGGCTTCAATATAAAAGACAATTCGCCGATCCCCTACGGCGGCGCGAACGGTGTCGAAGCTGTCCTGGAAGGCATGGAGCGCCTACTCGGTTGGGAGCGGATCGAAGACGCTGGAAAGATCATTGGCCTCGCCGATGATCAAGGCGGCGGTGCGATCTCCATCGAACCAGGTGGTCAGTTCGAATTGTCCGGCGCGCCGCTCGACAATCTCCACCAGACCTGCCGCGAAGCCAACCAGCACCTGGCCCATGTCCGTCAGGTGGCAGAGCCGCTGGGGGTCGGTTTCCTGGGTATTGGAATGGCGCCAACCTGGGCCCGGGCAGACATGCCGCGCATGCCGAAGTCGCGCTACGACATCATGACAAATTACATGCCGAAGGTCGGATCCCTTGGCCTCGACATGATGTACCGCACGTCGACGATCCAGGTGAACCTGGATTTTGAAACAGAAGCGGACATGGTCAAAAAGATGCGTGTCGGTCTGGCGCTCCAGCCAATCGCGACGGCAATCTTTGCCAATTCCCCGTTCACTGACGGCAAGCCGAACGGCTTCAAGTCGTTCCGCGCCCAGATCTGGACCGATACGGACATGGACCGCACGGGCGACATGCCCTTTGCCTTTGAGGACGGCTTCGGCTTTGAACGCTATGTCGAATGGGCGCTTGATGTTCCAATGTATTTCGTCAAGCGGGGCGCTGAATATCACGATGTCACCGGCACCACGTTCCGGGCCTTCATGAATGGGGCCCTTGAGGGAAAGATCCCGGATGCCCGTCCGAGCCTTGGTGACTGGAACAACCACCTGTCGACCTTGTTCCCGGATGTGCGGCTGAAGAAATACATCGAGATGCGAGGTGCCGATGGTGGCCCATGGCGCCGGATATGCGCTCTGCCGGCTCTGTGGGTCGGACTGCTCTACGACACCGGTGTTCTGGACCAGGCGTTTGAACTGGTGAAAGACTGGACAGCAGAGGAGCGGGCAGCGTTGCGGGCTGGTGTGCCGGAAACCGCATTGCAGACACCGTTCCGCACTGGAACCGTGCTGGATGTTGCCAAGGACGTCTTGGCGTTGTCTCAAGAAGGCCTCAAACGCCGCGCCCGCATGAGTGATGGCGACCTGGATGAACGGGTCCATCTGGCACCCGTTGAGGAAGGTCTTGCAGCAGGCATGTGCCCGGCCGACATTCTTCTTCAGCGGTACAACGGATCGTGGAACGGAGATCTCTCGCAGATCTTCAGGGATTACGCCTACTGATCCTCTTAAAAGCCTAAGTGGTTTTTCTTATCCCGGCAAAAGCTTTGCCGGGATCAATTGACGTTCTGCCGTGAAGCAGTCACTGTGAGCGAGATAGCCTTGTTTCTCAGGGCCTTGCGCAAGACAGTCGAGGCAGCGTGATGACAGCACATGACAAGGCGGCGCCGCCGTTCGATATCTTCTCCTTGAGCAAAGATATGCAAGAGCGCTTTGGCTGGTCCAATGACGACCTTAATCGTGTCATGGAACATCTGATGACTGCCGCGCTGTCCGGGTTTCAGCATTTCGGTACGCCGAGCAAAAGCATGCCAGACTGGTTTGCTCAGGCAGCGCAACTGTCAGCCGGTTCCAGCAATCCCTTTGCTGACTATGCAAAATTTTTCCAAGCTCCCACACAACAATCCCTGACGCCGTTCTTCGGTCCGGAAGCCGTTCAGCAGGCCGTTGCTGCGCAGATTTCCACGATGACGGGGGTTCAACGAGACGCTGTGCAGGAGTTGATGCCGGTTGCGGCAACACTTGCCTTTGGACAAGTGGCGAGGCCTTTCCTGCAAGGGGAGGCCCAAGTGCTGTTGGATGCCTACCTGCGCGGCTTTGCGCGTGGGCGGCCAAAACGGGCGCCAGCCCCAATCGATTACCTTCAAGGGTACACAGAAGCGATGAATGCCTTCTGGGGCTCGTTCCTGCAACCTGCCGCGGCGCGCCATGCCGAGGATGAAGCTGAGCTGGAGCCGGAGCTCGAAGACGATCTGGTCGATGATGAGGTCGAGGAAGACGAGGCGTCGGAGTTCGACGAAATGGTGTCCGGTTGGATGTCGGCGGGGCGGGACCTGCAGTCCAGCCAGTTCAAGGCGTTTGATGATTTCTTCGCGACAGCAACCAAAAACCTCGGCAAATAAGACGAACAAAAAAAGACCCGCCGAAAAGGCGGGTCAGTTGACGTCAGCAAGGCTTGCCGACAGGGGCTGCTAAACAATTTCCAATCAAGCTGCGATTTCCGGCCGGGGATGTGCCGGGATAACTGTCAGTCTCGGAGCTTTGGGACCCTCGTTGGCGGCACGGGGCATAGGCTGCACTGCGACGATGCTGTGTCCGTTGGCCATCTGCGTCAAAAAAGGTACCGGGTCGGTGTGAACCGGTAGCGCGATAGCTCGTCGAACATCGCTCCGGGTCAGTCCAATGTCCTTCAATGCTGCGTCGCTCAACTCCGAGAGCTTGCCCATTTGGCGGCGGTTCTTGAACACGCGCAGGGCACGGGCAACCAGCTGCCCGGAAAGAGCGAAAATGGGGTGGTGTGCGATATGTGACATGGCGTAATTCTCCTGTGAGCCGCCGGAGGAATTTCCGGCCGCTTGTTCCGCGCCCTTGGGGCAGTCCTTTGTTTGGAACACGCTCTAAATGCGATGGATTAATCCATTATTCCAACGAATGTTTTTGATATGAATAATCAGATATTGTGATATGAAGGCTGTGTCTTAGGAAGAACTCCCGGATTCGAGCCAATTTGGATGGTTTGGTTCCGATTTTTAATCTTCAGAAATTATCGGTGAAGCGGCATGTTAGACTTGGATCAGCTGCGGACATTTGTTGCTATTGCAGAAAGCGGAAGCTTTACTAAAGCTGCTGACAACGTGCACAAGACCCAGTCAGCGGTCTCCATGCAGATGCGCCGGCTTGAAGAGCGGATCGGAAAACCGCTGTTTGTTCGTGTCGGGCGGCAGTCCCGCCTGACCGAACACGGTGAACGGCTCCTGCACTATGCCAGACGGCTTGTGCAGTTGAACGATGAAACACTCGCGGCGTTTGACGATACGGAACTTGCCGGCCTCGTTCGTTTGGGCACACCGGATGACTACGCTGACCGGTTTCTACCGGAGATCCTCGCAAGGTTTTCAAGGTCCAATCCAAAGGCTGAAGTGAGTGTTGTATGTGCGCCGACGCCGAACCTTGCGGACATGATCGGCGAGGGTGAGCTGGATGTGGCGATCATCACGCACGTTCAGAAAAAAGGGCGCAAAAACGTGGAGATCCTGCGCCGGGAACCATTGCTCTGGGTCGCGTCTGCGCGTCATGCAACGGAAAACGAAGCGGTTCTACCAATGGCTTTGGGCCGGGCAACATGTGACTGGCGCAAGGCTGCATTGAGTGCGCTGGAGGACCAGCTGCGCGAGTACCGTCTTTTGTATTCCAGTTGGAACTCAACCGCTGTTGGGGCTGCAGTTTTGGCCGGCTTGGCAATTTCCGTTTTACCTGAATCTGCGTTGCGTTCAGGAATGCGGGTTCTGACAGAAGCGGATGGGTTTCCTCGGCTTCCGGACTGCGAGATTGGCATCATGCGATCCTGGCACAACAATTCCCGCGTAACAGATGCCTTGGTGGAACACATCATGTCGTCCCTCGACAATCTTTCGGTTCCGCAGGCGGCGGAATGATCACAAATTGAATTGCCATAAAATTTGATGTAAGCAAGATCAATCAATCATATTTTATGATGGTCTTGTGACTGCGTTATGTGTCCATTTAGGAGAGCTCCATGAGCCACGCGCTGGATATTGATCAGCTTCGGACCTTTCTTGCAATTGCCGAGCTCGGCAGTTTCACGAAGGCCGGAGAAGCGGTTCACAAGACCCAGTCCGCCGTTTCCATGCAAATGCGCCGCCTGGAAGAACGGGTTGGGCAGCCCATTTTCATCAAGGACGGACGGCAGTCGCGTTTGACTGAACAAGGGCTGCGTCTGGTGGAATACGCCCGTCGAATGATTCAGCTGAATGATGAAACCTTGCTGGCCTTCAACGGCAAAAAGGAGGTCGGTTTCGCCAAGCTTGGCGTCCCTGACGATTATGCCGATCGGCTGCTTCCGCAGGTGCTTGCCGCGTTTAATCGCCTCAACCCTTCTATTGAAGTTCAAGTTGAATGCACCAGCAGTGCAAAGTTGACAAAAGCGGTGCGCGACAATGAGCTCGATGTTGCGATCACGACATCCGGTGATACCAGTGAGTTACGCGGTGAAATCATCCGGCGTGAACCCCTCTACTGGGTTACATCTGAACAGCACAGCGCGCACACACAAGATGTTCTGCGGCTTGCCCTTGGCCCGTCCAGCTGCAGCTGGCGTCGGTTGTCCATGGATGCTTTGGACCGCGCCGGACGCCAGTACCGCGTGTCCTATACGAGCGCGAGCGGCTCGGCCCTGATCGGGGCTGTGCAAGCTGGACTGGCGCTAACCGTGTTTCCCGAAAGCGCTATCCGGGATGGCATGCGGATCCTGGACGAAAGAGACGGCTTCCCGGCCCTACCGCATTGTGACATCGCCATGCTGCGTTCAGATAACGCCCGCCTGCCGATGCATGACCGGCTGTGCAATCACATCATCGCGGCCATTGGCAATGTGGGGACAGTGTCTTCCCGTGAGGCGGCCGAGTAACTCTTCGGACCTCGGATCACTCGTTGAAATCTGACCTATCGAGCGCGCAACATCATTACGTTGCCGCCGATGACACAGGCGAGGCCGCCGATTGCGAGCGGCGTCCACTGGTAGCCTTCAAAGATCGTTGACAGCGCCAGCGCTACAATCGGGAACAGCACTGTGGCGTATCCCGCCCGCGCGGAACCGATCCGTCCAAGGAGCGTCAGATAGGACGCAAATGCAATGACCGAGGCAACCAAGGCCAGGTAGATCAGGCTGCCGATGTATGGCAGCGTCCAGTCAACCGCAAAGCTTTGCCCACGGATTGTAGAAAACAGTCCGAGGAATATCATCCCGTAGACCATTCCCCAGGCGGTTGCGGGCATGACCCCAATCCCGCGGCGCTGCGTATCAGCGGACAACATGTTGCCAAAGCAGAACGACAAGGTCCCACAGATACAAAATCCCAACCCGATCGCGACACTTGTATCGAACTGCGTTCCGGCCATCTCCGGCAAAAACATCAGCGCAATGCCTGCGACGCCGAGAAAGCCAGCAGCCAGAGTGAGTGCGCTCGGGCGTTGACGGAAGAGAACAAGTCCCAGAAAGACGTTAAAGACAGACGCCGTTGAAAACACCACGGCCAAAAGCCCGGAGGGTAGATAGGCAGCGCCATAGTAGAACAGGGTGAAGTTCGTTGAAAACAAAAGCGCGCCAAGTCCGGCGAAGCGAATGTGATCTTTCAGAGGAAAGGTCAGAGGATAACCTCGCATGCGAACCCAGGCCATCATCATCGCTGCGGCAACTACGAAGCGCCAAAAGACAGACACTTCCGGGGCGACACCAGAGATCTGTCCTTTCATCGCAATCCAGCTGAAGCCCCAGGCAAAAACCGTGGCGGCATAGAGACCAAGGTCAGTGGAGTCCATACCGGACCGGTTCAGCGTTGGCTGGGCAATGCTCATGGGAAATACTCGTTTGTGCAGGAACGAGCACAATTTGAGCTTTCGAATACTTCAGCGCAAATGATAGTTTTTGATGAGATGATCAGCTCTGTGAATGGGAACGGGTGTCCTGCGATGCGCCGCCTGACGACACGAACACTTCAGGCGGCACAGATTTTTCAATCAGGAAACGCCCGGATTTCCTAAAGCACGAGATTGTGCCTACCGACCTTCTTGATGTCCGTCTCGCCGCAGAGGCCCATGGTGACATCAAGTTCCTTGTGCATGATCTCAAGGACTTGGCGAACGCCAGGCTTGCCCATAGCGCCAAGACCGTAGATGAAAGCGCGTCCGATGTAGGTGCTGTGGGCCCCCATGGCGACAGCCTTGAAGACATCCTGGCCGGAGCGGATGCCTCCATCGACATGGACCTCGACCTTGTCACCAACGGTGTCGACGATATCCCGCAAGATGTCATAGGAGGCGAGGGCGCCATCCAGCTGCCGGCCGCCGTGGTTCGATACAACGATCGCATCTGCACCGAGATCCGCTGCAATCTTGGCATCTTCAACGTCGTTAATGCCTTTCAGGATCAGTTTCCGGTCCCAGTGTTTTTTGACCCACTCGACTGACGACCAGTCTAGCGTCGGGTCGAACTGGCTGGCCGTCCATTCGGCAAGCGAAGTCATATCTTCAACACCGGAAACATGACCTACGATGTTGCCGAACTCGCGCCGCTTGGTTTGCAGCATGTTCCAGCACCAGCGTGGCTTGAAGGCAAGATCAACGAGCACATGCGGCTTCGGTTTTGGCGGTGTACTGAGACCGTTCTTGATATCGCGGTGCCGTTGACCAAGAACCTGAAGATCCAGCGTCAGGACAAGAGCCGAACAGCCAGCCGTGTGAGCGCGTTTCATCAGGTTCTCAGAAAAGCCGCGATCACGCATGACATAGAGTTGGAACCAGAACGGGTTTTTCGTGTGTTCGGCAACATCCTCGATGGAGCAAACGCTCATTGTTGAAAGCGTAAACGGCACTCCGAATTCTTCGGCGGCTTGTGCGGCCAGGATTTCACCGTCTGCATGTTGCATCCCGGTCAATCCGACCGGTGCGAGTGCTACAGGCATGGCGACATCCTGCCCGATCATGGTTGTTTTGACCGATCGGTTGTCGATGTTGCGCGCAACGCGCTGGCGCAGCTTCTGCCGCTGAAATGCCGCCTCGTTGTCCCAATAGGTGCTTTGGGTCCAGGAGCCCGTGTCGGCATAGTCATAAAACATCTTCGGGACCCGCCGTTTGGCAAGAGCCTGCATATCGGCGACGTCGGTTACAATCGGCATATCGTTTTCCCCTGAGCTATTTTTTTACGGCTCGATCGGAAGCTTGTGTGCGGCGCAGATCGGCCAGTTTCTCGCGCTGATCCAGCTGTTCCTTGGCAGCGAGTGTGGCGCGGACATAATCAATGTGTTCTTCCGCGCAGCGCTGCGCGAGCTTCGGATCTCCAGCGGCAATCGCCTCAAACACCGCCTTGTGCTGTTTCAGCACTTCAGCCCGTGCCGATGTGTGATGGTAGAGACGGCCTCTGTTCAGAAAAACCCCGTTTTCGAAAAGCCGGTAGCAGGAGTGGAGCGTGTGCAGCAGCACCACGTTGTGTGCGGCTTCCCCGACAGCATGATGGAACTCCACATCCAGACGACTTTCAACAAGAGGGTCATCCGCTGCGTACGCGGTGTCCATCTGCTCAACGATGTCACTTAGCCTGCGGATATCCGAAGGAGCTGAGCGCATGGCCGCCATAGCTGAGGCCTGACCCTCAATGCCTCGGCGGAAATCAAAATAGTCGCTCACCGCAGATGGGTGCCGGGAGATCAATTGCACGATTGCCTCGGAAAAGATCGGCCCAATGAGATCACAGACGAATGTTCCACCGCCCTGGCGCGCTTCAATGAGGTCCCGGTCTTCCAGAGTTTTAAGCGCATCCCGCAACACGGGTCGGGATACATGAAGCTGATCTGCCAACACGCGTTCCGCCGGTAGCCGGTCGCCGGATTGAAGGACCCCTTTGAGGATCAGTTCTTCAATTTGATCGACGGCGGCGTCGGCCGTTTTATGAGTGTCTATCGGCTGAAACATCGGTATTTACGCTGTGATTACCGTGCGAAAATAGTCGAGCCGTTAAAATTGGTCAAATAATTTATCCAATTTTGGATTGCAGCTGATGCAAACAAGCCAAAAAGGCCGCACGTGCGCTTATGTCATCTTTCAAGAAATTCAAAATGCCTGTGGTCTTGAGCAATTGAAACCGCCATGCTGTACCGGCTGTTGAGCGCAAGGAGGGGCTGTCGTTGGAAAAAAACCTGGATACCGGTGGGGCACTGCCCACATTCCGCGCGTCGCCTCTAAGGCAAAGGGTTCTCGGTGAAGTTCACGCGCGGCCTTTCCGGCCACTTGCGACCCCGCGAACGGTTCTCCACTACGCATTCCTGACCAATAGTGATGAGGCGGCAGCTGACAAGGAATGGCTGAAAGAGTTCTGTACATCCAGAGGAGTGGCCGGACCGGCCGATGGAGCTCGGTATCACACTCTGGAGTTCGGTGAGGGGCACTTGAGCTGGGAGCAGCACGCCGAATTCACCACCTATACCTGGGATGGCTCAGCTGATCTTGACCACTTGTTTGGTGCGCCTCCGGCGGGCCACCCCTTTGGGGCAGCGTTCCGGGCACCGGGCGAGTTGCTCGTTGCTGTGCGTCTAGAGCTGAGGGAAGAAATTGATGAAAGCCGCTGGCGGCCCACCTTCGAAGAAGGCAGCCTGACGGTCTCATCGCTCGAGCGCGGACAAGCGACCGTCGCAACGGACTTTCGTCAGGATGGAGACGGATTGTCCCGGTTTCTTGTGTTGAACCACTCCATGAGCGACGTGCAGACCGGGGCGATTGTTCAACGGCTTCTGGAACTCGAGACCTATCGAACACTGGCAATGCTGGGCCTGTTCGAGGCGAACACCCTGTCGCCCGATATCCGGAAGTTTGAGATAGAGCTTGCCGCTTTGACCGAACAAATGAAAACAGCAACTGGCCTCGACAGCAATCGAAACCTGCTCAACAAGTTCACGGAATTAGCAGCTTCGCTGGAGGCCGGCGCAACAGCGAGCACCTTCCGGTTTGGTGCGAGCCGCGCCTATTATGAGATCGTGAAAATCCGATTGTCTGCCCTTCAAGAAGAGGCCATGCCGGGCGAGTTGACGATGTCGTCTTTTTTATCCCGCAGGTTGTCGCCTGCGATGCGCACCTGTCAGGCTATTGAAGATCGTCAGGCGATGCTGTCGCGCAAGTTAGCAAGAGCGACAAATTTGCTGCGCACGCGGGTTGATGTGGATCTGGAACAGCAAAACCGCTCACTTCTGGAATCCATGAACAGGCGGGCACGGCTGCAGTTGCGTCTGCAGCAGACGGTTGAAGGTCTGTCGGTCGCAGCTGTCAGCTATTATATCGTGGGTCTGTTTTCCTATTTGGCAAAAGGGGCGAGCGGATCCGGGCTTCCGTTACCGCAGCCTTCAGTCACAACGGCAATCGCCGTACCGGTTGTTGTCTTGTTCATTTGGTGGACGGTGCGCAGAATACGGGCACATCACGTCAAACAGGACAAAGACGACCTGTAATTCTCGCAAAATAAAAGGCCGGGTCTGAAACCCGGCCCTTCTTGAATTTGAGGAACGAATTTAGTTCGTTGTTCCGTCTTCGCTGTATTGTGCCAGATATGCGATCACATCGGCACGATCTTCGTCTTTGCGAAGACCGGCGAAAGCCATGCGACCTTTCGGGATGACGTCACGCGGCTTCAATAGGTATGCGTCAAGGGTCTCTACGTCCCACACGCGGCCTTCACCTGCGCCTTCCATTAGGCTGGGTGAATACTTGTAGCCTTCGATTGTGCCCCAAGCGCGCCCAACGACTCCATTGAGCTGCGGGCCAACTTTGTTTTTCGCGTCTTCGCCTACGGCATGGCAAGCCGCGCATTTTCTAAATACTTTTTCGCCATTGGCCGGGTCGCCCTCAGCGCTGGCTTGTGCCGTGAATGCAATTAGCGCAGTGCCGGCGATCATCAGCAGTCGCTTCATGTGTATCTCCCTCAAATTGGGCAATGACTGCCCCTTCACAAATCAACAGTATGTTGCGTGTCGATGCAAGCGACGCGCCGTCGCAGGCAACACCAAGACACAGTTGCACCAAATTCGACCCGCGAAAGCTTCTCCCTCAGCTCGCTTTCGCAGCTCTCGGCCGGTGCAGCCAATCCTCCAAACCGGCATCCCAATAAGGCGAAGAGCCGTAAAGGGCAGCAAGGAAGTCTATAAACACCCGAACTTTCGCAGGCAGGAACTGCCGACTTGGGTATACCGCATAAAGCCCCACATCTTTGGAGGCCCTATACTCAGGCAAAAGGATTTGCAGCTTTCCCTCGCGCAACTCCGGTCCGATGTCCCAAGTCGATCTCAACGCAATTCCAATGCCTGACAAAAGGCATTCACGGACCACTTCGCTGGAGTTCGTCTTAACCGGTGATTGTGTCCGCACGGTCTCAATGCCGTTTGGCCCCGCCAGCCGCCATGGATCCTGATTGGCAGCTGCCAAAGTCACGTGATTGGCAAGAAGGTCGTCGATGGACTGGGGAGTGCCGTATCTTTCCAGATACTCGGGACTCGCACACAAGATGCGATGAACCGGAGCAAGACGCCGCGCAACGAGGCTTGAATCACTGAGTTCTGCGATCCGAATTGCCAGGTCATAGCCTTCGCCAACGATGTCAACGAACTCGTCCGACAGGTCCAGATTGATGGAAAGATCAGGATTGTTGGTCAAAAACTTGCCGACGTGTGGAGCAATGTGCAGTCGTCCAAAGGAAGTGGGGACAGCAACTTTCAGGTGACCGCGTGCTTTTGCGGATCCGCGGGACACAAATGATTCAGCTTCTTCAACAGAAGCAAGGATCGCGATTACGCGTTCATAAAAGCCCTGGCCGGCTTCTGTCATTGCAATCTGGCGCGTGGTTCGTTGAAGCAGGCGACTGCCGAGTTTTTCTTCAAGTCGGCGGATGCGTTTGGAAACAACGGCCGGTGACAGGTTCATTTCGCGGCCCGCCGCCGACATGCTGCCCGCACTCACGACCCTTGCGAAAATCTCCATATCCGTCAGGTTGCTCATATTTAGACTCTCAGAACACAACAGTTGTGTGTTGGTATCGGTTTAGCCGCGCTCGAAATCGGCCGTATTCAAACTTTTTTGGCCGCTACATGTTGTTACGCGTTTTCAGCTCATCCAGATCAGATAGTGGCCGCAAACTGGAAGGAAACCTCTTAATGTCGGCTGTCCTGTCCCTTGTCCGGACTTCAAAAAGGCCTGCAGGTAGCTGAATAAGGCTTAGCTTTTTCGTGTGCCAAGTTGGACCGGGGTCTTGTCTGGCTCAGCATCGGGGGCCTGTCCGGCAAGTCTCAAGGTCCGTTCCAGCAACTGCTCATAGATAGGCCGTCCGCCCAGATGATGCGCGGTCAATGCTGCAACGGTGCAGGTTACAAGGACTGGCAGGATCAGCGCATATGCACCGGTGAGCTCCATGACCAGGACCACTCCGACCAGTGGCGCGCGAACGGAAGCTGCAAAAAAACCACCCATGGCCGCAATCGCACAGGCAGCTTTGAAGTCGGCATCGCCGACCGGAATGATGTCCGTCGTGATCACTCCGAAGGCCAGACCCGCGCAGGTCGCAATCGAGAGCATCGGTGCGAATATCCCGCCCGGCACGCCCGAGGCATAAGAAAAGAGCACGCCGCCGAACCGGAACAAGGTCAGCAGCAAAAGCGCGAGAATGCCGTAATCCTTGGTCACAAGATCCCGGACGAGATCCTCGCCGCCACCCGTTGCATCGGGAAACGCGACAAGCAGTATGCCGGTCGCAGCGCCAATCATCATGGCAGGGATCCAGCGCGCGCCCTTCGGAATGGCGTGGAAGAGGTCCATGACCTTAAAAAGCGCCCAATTGAAAAACACGCCCAGGAACCCGAGGCACACGCCCAAGAGCCCAAGAAGGGGAAAACTCCAGACCGGGATGTAAGTGACTTCAATGAGAAGTGGCGGGCCAATATGCGTCAATTGTTCGGTGATGGCCGCGCTGAGGATCGACGCGATGATGACGGCCATGTATGTCCGGTAGCCAAAGGGAAACTGCCGGCGGGTTTCTTCGACAATAAAGAGGATCGCCGCGAGCGGTGCATTGAACGCCGCCGCCAGCCCTGCCGCTGCACCTGCCGCGAGCAGCCCCTTGTGGTCTGCCGACTGCAATCCTTGTGATCTGGAAAGCGCTTCTGCGGTCATCGCGCCCATATGAATGGTTGGCCCTTCGCGGCCGAGAACCAAACCGGAGCCGAGCGCGAGCAGGCCGCCAAAAAATTTCACCACGAGAACCCGTGCCCAATGCAGCGGGCGTTTGTCTTCCATCGCCCCTTCAATTTCCTGGATGCCGCTGCCAGCGGCTTCTGGGGCAAAGCGGGCGACGAGAAAAAAGGCTCCGGTAACGCAAACTGCGGAGACGACCGCTGAGACGACGTAAGTCAGCATGCCCGAGCCGATGCTCGTACGCAGGTTGGCATAGGTCGAGATGAGAATTTCCACACCGGAGTGGAAACCTGTGGCCAGACCACCGACCAGAATCCCAACAAGAGCAGCCTTCAGAAAGTACGGAGTGTCTGAGGTTTTCAGCAAAGTTGGGGCTTTCAAGAGTGAGCGAGAGGCCGAAGTCTAATTGCGGCGGAGCGATGAGCATAGTTTCGCACCGATTCCGCTGTTGCAGCAAGAAGTCGATCGCAGGCCGTACCCGCTCAAACGCAAAAACGCGCAGCTGAAGCCGCGCGTTTTGGATGGCTGTTGCGGGTGGCCGTCTTTAGATGACGTGCACCGTTGTGCCAACGCCGACCCGCTCATAAAGATCAATGACATCTTCATTGCGCATGCGGATGCAGCCGGAGGAGACGGCGTGCCCGATCGTCCAAGGCTGGTTGGAGCCGTGGATCCGGTAAAGTGTGGAGCCAAGATAAAGGGCGCGTGCGCCAAGTGGGTTGTCCGGTCCGCCAGCCATGAAGACCGGCAATTCCGGGCGCCGTTTGCGCATGGCTGCCGGTGGGCGCCAATCCGGCCACTCGGCCTTGCGGGTGACCTTGTGCGACCCGGCCCATTCAAAGCCCGGCTTTCCAACACCAACACCATACCTGCGGGCGGTCCCATCGTTCTGGATGAGGTAGAGATACCGGGCATTTGTATCGATCACGATCGTGCCCGGCTTGTACTTGCTGTCATAGCTGACGATTGTCGGCAAAAACTGCGGAGCAACCTGGCGGGTCTGAGCACGCTGTTGTTGCTGCTGCCGAACGGGCTGTTGGCGCGGCGACCACCAATTGGCCCGCTGAACACGGGGCTGTTGGACCTGGCGTTGAACCCGAGGCTGCTGAACTTGCCGCCGCGTGGGGGCAGCGGTGCGCCGCTGCACACGCGGCTGGAGCTGCAGCATCCACGGTTCGGTGAGATTTGGGCTCAAGACGAGCGGCGGTGGTGACACCTGGCCAGCTGCGGCAGGACCGGACGCAAACCCGCTGGCCACAAAGGCGAGACCAACAGCAATCACCGCGACAGGCACGGATTTAGACAATGAGAACATGGCACAACTCGTTACTTATGGATAACCACGTTCAGCGGAACTTTCGCCCCGCCGGTTAACGGATTGGCAACGATGATAGGTGTGCGGGCTGTGCCAAAGATGAATCAACGGCATCTGGGGCCGACATTCGGCATTTATGGTTATTTCTTGGTTGAAGAACGAGATGAATCGAAACTTAAGATGAATGACGTACTGCTCAGAGCCAGTTTATGGCCATTGAGAACATGAAGGTTTTGATGAAAGGTTGGTTAACGCACGCGTCTGCGGGCATCGCGCGCGATTTGAAGCAGAATGTCTTGTGTTTGCTTCACGGACATGCCCGGCTTGATCCGCGGGTCGTAAAGCATGTTCAAAATGATCTGGTCGAAGACCGTAAAACGGTTGTGACGCGAGGAATCGTTAAAGACCGAATGCACCAGTTTGTGATTGTCATTCATGGGACCAAGCCCCTGCAGCACTTCTTCCACAAGGCAGCGCTGAAACAGGAATTCGCCTTCATCAGAAACGATCACCGCTGCTGATCGCTTTATGCCGTTCCGGCCTGAAATGACGCGGACTAGGCATCGACCGGGAACCTTTGCCTTCGGGTTCTTGTAAATATCGGTCCGCACCACCGGTTTGTATTGTTTGCGGTCAACAACATAGATCTCGAAATTTGCGTCTGCTGGCCGCCTGACGACCGTGGCAGACAAACCGCTCACCCGCCGGTCAATCTCCTTTACAAAGCGACGGACTGTGGCCGTTCGGTCCCGGCGTGCAAGGTTATGGATATAAAAGCGGACCGGTGTCGTGAATTTTTTGACCAGGTAAGGCCGCCATCCCCAACTGCGATGTTCAAGGCCGAAGACAGTCTGTTCAAATCCGAACATGATGTCTTCGGTCGTAAAGGCTTCACTCGACGCCCGGGCTGGCATGCTTGCCGACAAAGCCAACATTGCCATTAAAATCAGGATCTTGCGCATCATGTTCGCTGCAATGGACTTCACTCCGATCTATGCCGAATTCAGATCACGCCCCCGGCAACTTGTCCAGCCCAATACCGGGATGCGATCTTCAACCGGCACCAGCTTGTTTCTGTTCTAGGCAGTGTTGGCAGGGTGCGAGTGCGCCGCCTTGTAACCAATGCGGGAAACCATTGGCCGATGTTGTTAGTATCGAAAAAACAATTCCTTAAGCTTCCGTCGGTATAAGGGCCAAAGCGTTATGAGAACAAGCCTGCAGGGGCCAGGGACGGGAGTAGGTATGACCGCTGTGAAACGATCCTTCCGAGCGGAAACCTTAATACGTATGGAATCCGTATCGAACACGGACCCTGCGTTTGCCGAAGAGCGTCGGCATCAGGAAGTTTTAGCTGAACTCTCGACCTTAAAGGCGATGATCCAATCGGGCGAAGGTCAGCAGCAACAAGCTGCGCTCGACCCGGAAGCCATGAGCCAGAAGTTCATGTCCGAGTTCCGCAAGGAGCTTTCGGAAGCGGCAAAGCTCAAGGTGGAACTGGACGCGATCTATGAAGCGATCGCCCAGACCAAGAAGGAAATCGCAACCCTGCACCAGAAGACCGGTTCGGAAGGCGAGGATATGACTCGCGTAACGAATGAGCTTGATGCGGTCGTGGTCGGGACTGAAGGCGCGACAGAAAGCATTCTGTCAGCCGCCGAGTTCATTGATGAAACCGCGAACACTCTGTCCGCCCGTCTGAACGGGCAGGATTCAGAGCTTGCCGGTGACATCCAGGACCGCGTAATCAAGATCTTTGAGGCCTGTAACTTCCAGGATTTGACCGGTCAGCGGATTACAAAAGTGGTCGGTACACTGCGCTTCGTTGAAGATCGCATCATCCAGATGATGGACATCTGGGGCGGCATTGAGAGCTTCAAGGACATTGAAGTTGAAGAAGCCAAAGCCGCGGAAGGCGATGCTGCGCTGCTCAATGGCCCGGCACTGGAATCCGATATCGATGTTGCAACCCAGGACGACATCGACGCGCTCTTCGCGTAAATAATTTCCAGAAGATCTACAAGACCCGGCCACTGAGCCGGGTTTTTTGTTGATTGCACACCGGAGTCACAGATTGCGCCTCTCCGCTATCTCGTGTAGCAAATGACGTGGAACAAAACGTGAATAATTGAGAGGCGCAATGGTCGAGGCAGGACTAACCATCAAGGCAGAGCGGGATCCCGAGACCGGTCTGCTCCTTGGGGCCGATGGCAAGCAGCGCTGCTGGTGGCATGGCAATTTGCCAGACTATTTGCATTACCACGACACGGAGTGGGGCTGGCCGGTGGATGATGACCGGCGTCTTTTTGAAAAAATCTGCCTGGAAGGGTTTCAGTCTGGTTTGTCTTGGCTGACGATCCTTCGAAAACGGGAAGGGTTTCGGGCAGCCTTTGCCAACTTTGAATTTGAGGATGTTGCGAATTTCACGGAAGCGGATGTTGAACGGTGCTTAGGCGATGCAGGGATTGTCCGTCACCGCAAGAAAATCGAGTCCACGATCAACAATGCGAAACGTGCCATTGAGTTGAAAAAAGAGTTTGGATCTCTGGCGGCCTATTTCTGGTCCTATGAGCCGAAGTCTGAAAACCGTCCGTCAGAAATCACCTTCGCGGTCGCCAGAACACTTGGCAAAACAGAAGAAAGCACTGCGCTGTCGAAGGACCTCAAAAAACGGGGCTGGAGCTTCGTTGGTCCAACCACAGTATATGCCTTCATGCAATCCATGGGCATGGTCAACGATCACCTGGAAGGGTGCTGCTGCCGGGAACCCGTTGAAGAGGCACGCAGAACATTCAAGCGGCCACGGTGAAGCGGGTTTGGGTTGGCTGTTAACCGCCAACTTTCTCCTTCAGCGGTGCAAACAGTGGATTGTCTTTCGAAAAGACGTAATCGAGCGTCTCCACCGTCACGGTGTCTGCGCCCTCTGCGATCAGCAACTTGGCGCAGGCAGCGACAGCGTCCTTTGGGCACAACACGCTCAAATAACCGGTCGATCCCGATTCTGAGAACCGCTGCATCGCGCCGACATTGCTAACCGCCCGAAGCGCCTGCGTCCGGTCATCGACCACAGCCTTGACCAGTTTCACATTGCGCGCGGCTTCTTCAGCTGCGACCCGGTCGAGGATTTCCCGCGCCCCGCTGAGGGCCGTTTCCGACCAGTCAGCATTGAGGGAGGCCACCAGATTGGCCTGGCTCATCAGCATCACGCCATCAGACAAAACCTTCAGGTTATTGGCCTGAAGGGTTGAGCCGGTGGAGGTTATGTCGACGATCAGTTCTGCAGAGCCAGCCGCAGGAGCGCCTTCGGTGGCACCGGCGCTTTCCACGATCCGGTAATCGGCGATGCCATGTTTTGCAAAGAAAGCCCGGGTCAGGTTGACGTATTTGGTGGCGACACGCAGACGCCGGCCGTGGCGGTTTCGGAAGTCGGACGCAACATCGCCGAGATCCGCCATGCTTTCCACATCGATCCAGGATTTTGGGACGGCAATCACGACATCGGCGTGGCCGAACCCGAGCGGTGTCACGATGTGGACGGCACTTGCCGGATCGGCAATGTTTTCATCGACCAGATCCAGTCCGGTGATGCCGAAATGGACAGCCCCGTCGGCCAGTGCGCGGGCGATTTCTGAAGCGGACAGGAAGGCGATCTCCACCGACGGCAGGCCTTTGATGGCACCGCGATAATTCCTTGCCCCGCCCGGCTGCGTTACTTTCAAACCGGCACGGCCGAAGAAGGCATGTGTGTTTTCCTGAAGCCGTCCCTTGGATGGAACCGCGATCACAAGTTTGCTCATGGGTTAGCCTCCGATCCGAGCTGCAATCCGGTCCAGCCACATGGAAAATCCGATCGCCGGAACATCCGTTTTAGCTCCAAGCAGGGTGACCAGTTTGTCATAACGGCCACCACCGACGAGAGGGCCATCGTGAGATCCTGTACCGCCATGGATTTCGAAAACAAAACCTGAGTAGTAGTCGAGCCGCCGTCCGAAGTCGGCCGCGAACGCCAGCCGGGCCGGATCAATGCCCTTGTCCTTCAACGCTTCCAAACGCTGCTCAAACGCTGCAATCGGTTGGTTCAAGTCCAGGTCGTACTCTGCCGCAAAAGACTTGAGTGCCGACACCGCGTTGGCGCCATCCGACTTGATCGCGAGATAGCTCTTGAGAGCATCCGCTGCCTCCCCGTGTCCGGCGGTTCCCCGGGTCAAAGCGGCTTGCTCCAGAAAACGGTCGGCGATTTCGGCAGGCGTCCGCCCGCCAACGGCGGAAATTCCGGCAATCGACAAGAGATCCTCGACCACCGCATGTGCTGCTTTCGGATCAGCGCCTTCAAGCGCTGCGAGAAAGCCGAGCCGCACGTCGCGGGTCTCGTCGTCGCTTGTCGTACCACCGGCCATCCGCTCGACGGCTGCTGCCAGCTTGTCGGTTTCGCCAAAAAGGTCACGCAGGCGGCGCTGCCATACGGCTGGGAGACCGAGCCCCGTAAGTACAGCTGCAAAAATCGTCTCATCGCCAATCCGGATGGCGACATCCTGAAGACCGAAGGTGCTCAGGGCTTCAATCGCCAGGGCCAACAAGTCAGCGTCGGCTTCGGCAATATCAGTCCGACCGAGGCTTTCTGCGCCCATTTGCGGGATCTCGCCAAGTCCGTCCGGACGCTGGCGGAACACAGGGCCATGGTAGCAGTAGCCCGTCGGCAGGGCGTTGTCGCCATATGCAACGTGGTGACGGCAAACAGGGATTGTAAAATCTGGCCGCAGGCACAAATCCGCGCCGTCTGCCCCTTGAGTCAGGTAGAGGCGGCGGCGAATGTCCTCACCAATCAGATCAAGCAGAACATTTGCCGGCTGAAGCACGGGCGGCGACACTTGAGCGTGTCCGGCCGCCTGAAACAATTCCAGGACCGCATCAATTTTTGCTGGATCGAGAGCCGTTGTGTCGCCCGCGGTTGCCATATCAGTCCCCGTTTGCCTGTCTGCGGTCTTCGGCCTGCGCATCCAATATTCCACGAACGGTCTCGATTAGATCCGCCTCGTTGGCCGTGACCTGTGCCGGGCGGCTTTCCCGCCACGTGACATTGTCGACGTCTGTGGATTCAGAGGCCAGCCGGGCGCCTTCGATCAGGTCCTTGATCTGGATTTCGCCAGCCTCACGCTCGTCCGAGCCCTGAATGATGGCGATCGGACAACCACGCCGGTCAGCATATTTCAGCTGGTTGCCGAATTTTTTCCAGTTGCCCTGATACATCTCGGCCCGGATACCCGCCTGGCGCAGGTCCTGAACCATTTTCTGATAACGGCCGAGCGCTTCGGTGTCACCGTCCATGACAGTTACCAGCAGGGGTGCCACAACATCGGTAGTCTGCAGCTTGCCAAGGTTTTTCAGCGCGGTCATCAGGCGCGAGACGCCAATGGAAAAGCCGGTTGCAGGCACGTCGCGGCCAGTAAAGCGCTTGACCAGCCCGTCATAACGGCCACCACCGCCGACAGACCCAAACTGAACAACTTCACCTTTTTCGTTGGTGACGTCGAACAGGAGTTCGGCCTCATAGACCGGGCCGGTGTAGTACTCCAGGCCACGGACGACAGACGGATCGACCGAGATACGGTCGGATTGGTACCCGGCGGAAGTCACAAGATCCGAGATCAGTTTCAACTCGCGAAAGCCAGCCTCGAAACTCTCATTGATCGCAAATTTGGACAGCGCGGCGGTCTTGAAAGTCAGATCGTTTGTGTAATCGATCAGATCGTCGATCGCAGAAGCTTCCAGAATTTCGACAATGGCATCGATCGCCGGAGTGGAGAGCTTTGCACCATCGGTGTAGTCGCCGCTTTCGTCTTTGCGTCCGTCGCCCAAGAGGAGACGGACACCCTCGGTACCAAACTTGTCGAATTTGTCCATGGCCCGCAGGACAGTCAGACGGCGTTCCGCATCGTCCTCACCGCCGAGACCAACGGCTTCCAACACACCGTCCAGAACCTTGCGGTTGTTCACGCGGATGACGTACTGGCCGCGTGGAATGCCGAGGGCTTCCATGGCGTCCGCCATCATCATGCACATTTCAGCGTCGGCCTGGACCCCTGGTGCACCAACGGTGTCGGCGTCGAACTGCATGAATTGGCGGAATCGGCCCGGCCCAGGCTTTTCATTCCGGAACACCCAGCCATTGCGATAGGTGCGGTAGGGCAGCTGAATTTCGTTGATGTTTTCCGAGACATGCCGGGCGAGTGGCGCGGTCAGATCATACCGCAGGCTCATCCATTGCTCGTCATCATCCTGTACGGAGAAGACGCCTGCATTCGGCCGGTCTGTATCTGGCAAGAATTTGCCAAGGCAGTCGGTGTATTCGAAGGCCGGTGTTTCAACCGGGTCAAACCCGTAGCTTTCGTATACCTGACGGATCTTGGACAGCATCTCGTCTGTGGCACGAATATCGGCGGCAGAGCGGTCAACGAAGCCACGCGGCAAGCGCGCCTTCAGTTTGTTTGGTTTTTTAGCCATGAGATCTTTGTGTCCTGGCGGGTTTTCCGCGCATGCACCCTTTGGCGAACGCATCTGGAAAAGTCTTGTGATGTTGCCGGTTGTCCTAGACGAAAGCGGTTCTGAGAGCAAGCGCGGGAGCAGATCGCGCTGACAGGCAAAACACAGTCATTTTAACCGAGATGAAAAAAGTCCGCGCCATGCCTTGTTTGCATCACAGTCCGGGCTAAAAGGACGGCAACGGATTGCAGTCCCGATTGCCGCTGTTTGAGACAGGGCGATCGGTGCGTTCTTTCTTGTATTTAATCTGCGCCGGGCTATGGTCCGCGCGAGTGAGACCCGGCGCTCTGAAAGTAAGCGACTGGATCTGTCAGGCCTGGAATTGGAACAACTATGGACGGCGTCGTGAACCTGGTGGGTGATCAGGGCGGAGAGACCAGCGCACCGCGTTCTTTGAAACGCGAAGCGTTGCCCGCTGAGCTGAGCATCATTTTGCCAAGCTTCAACGAGGCCGAGAACATTCCAATCCTCATCGGCCTGTTGGACAAGGCGCTTGAAGGGGTTGCCTGGGAGGCGATCGTCGTTGACGACAATTCCCCGGATGGCACGACAGAAATTGCCCGGAAGCTGGCTCTAAGTGATCCGCGCGTGCGCGTGATCCGGCGTATTGGCCGGCGCGGACTGTCCGGGGCCTGTATTGAGGGGATCCTTGCCTCTTCCGCGCCGTATGTCGCTGTGATGGATGCCGACCTGCAGCATGACGAAACGTTGCTGCCCAAGATGCTTGCCGAAATCAGGACTGGTGATATCGACCTTGTGGTGGCAAGCCGGAAAGTGGAAGGCGGAACCGTCGGCGAAGGACTGTCCAAGGTCCGGGCCTGGGGGTCCAACATCGCCAACGGGCTTGCGCAGAAGCTTTTGAATGTAACACTCAGCGATCCTATGAGCGGGTTTTTCATGGTGCGCCGGGAAAAAGCCGAAGAGCTGGCCCCGAAATTGTCGCCGCAAGGCTTCAAGATCTTGCTTGATCTGGTGTCATCAGCTGCCGGTACGTTGAAGATCAAGGAGCTTCCATTCACGTTCCGCGAACGCCAGCACGGCGAAAGCAAGCTCGACACCCTGGTCACGCTGGATTACTTCGGCCTGCTGCTCGCCAAGTATTTCGGCGACATCGTCTCTGTCCGCTTCCTGATGTTCGGCCTTGTTGGTGCCAGCGGCCTTGTTGTTCACTTGGCAGCCTTGCGTGTGTTCCTGCTGTCTGACATGAGTTTCAACATGTCACAGACCTCGGCGTCCTTTGTTGCGATGACGTCGAACTTTTTCCTGAACAACCAGCTGACCTACCGGGACCGGCGTCTGCGCGGTCTTGGAGCGCTGATCGGTCTCTTGACCTTCTATGCGGTGTGTTCTGTTGGCGTTCTGGCAAATGTCGGTGTCGCCAACCTCATATATGCTGATCCGGCGTACTGGTGGTTTGCGGGCGCTGCAGGTGCGATCATGGGTGCTGTCTGGAATTATGCGGCAAGTTCTGCACTGACCTGGCGGAAAAGCTGAGGCATTCGTGGTAAACGCACACAGCTCTGAAGACTTGCCCTATTTTCTTCGGCCAGCTGGACTTGTGCTGGTTGTTGTCGCGCTGATGGCTCTCAAGGTTTTTGCCGCGAGCCACGCGCATTTTGTCGAGGATGAAGCCTATTACCGGATCTGGGGACTTTATCCAGCGCTCAGCTACTATGATCATCCACCGATGATCGGCTGGTGGATTGCAGCGGGACAGTCCGTTTTTGGAGACACCGTGTTTGCGGTACGGGCATTGGTTATCTTTTCCGGCCTGATCGGATCGCTGGCACTTTGGCGGACGGCCTCCATCCTGTTTGATGCCCGCGTCGCCGGTTGGGCCGTCCTGTTCTTGAACACCAGCTTGCTGGTCGGTATTGGCGGGATCCTTGCAACACCGGATGCCCCGTCGGTCCTGTTTTGGGGCTTGAGTTTTTGGGCGCTGGCCGAGCTTATCACTTCCAAAAACGCAAACTGGTGGCTGGTTATCGGATTGATGGCCGGGTGCGGGCTCTTGTCGAAATACTCGGTTTTGTTTCTCGGGGCGGGGATCGTGCTGTGGCTCTTGTGGGTTCCGGACGCTCGCCGTTGGCTGTTGACCTGGCAGCTCTGGGCCGGTGGATTGATTGCGGTCCTGACGTTTGCGCCGGTGCTCTACTGGAACCATCTGCACGACTGGGTCAGCTTCTACAAACAGTTCGGGCGCGCCGGCAGTGATGGGTATACCGCCAAGTACATCTTTGAATTTATCGGCGCTTTTGTCGGCCTGCTCAATCCGTTGATCGCTCTTTTGGCAGCGTTTGGCGCAGCCCGTTTGTTCGGCCGGTTTCTGAAACAGGATGCGGCCGCCTCCCTGATCATCCTGACCGTGCTGCCGTTCCTGATTTATCTTGCCTATCACTCGCTGCACTCGCGCGTGCAGGCCAACTGGCCAGCGCCGTTGTTTCCGGTGATTGCATTGATGGCAGCGGTCTTTGTAGGCGATCTTCAAGGCCGCTCGCGAAACTGGGTCAAGCTTGCCACAACCGGTGTCTGCCTTGGTCTTGTGATCGCGTTCGCCGTTCAGCTCCATGCTGTCTCGGCCTTTACAGGGCAGTTCGCGCGAAAAGACCCGACCCATCAGCTGCGCGGGTGGCAAGAGATCGGTTCAGCTCTCAAAGATGTGGTTGGTGACACGGATGCAGCCTTTGTTCTGACCTCCGGCTATGGCCTCAACGGTCAAATCGACTTCCTCATGAAAGACACGGTGCCTGTGCACCAGTATACCCAGCGGATCCGCTATATCATGGCGCCAGAGCCGCAAGGGGCTGAATTTGAGGGCGCTGGGCTTTACGTCGCTGAAAGCCGCCGTGATCAAGCGGATGTTCTAAAGGCCCGGTTTGAAACCGTACAGCAGGTCGCGGTTCTGGAGCGATTGGTGAAGGGTGTGCCTCTGGAAGAGCTGGTCGTCTATAGGCTCTCCGGCCGAAAAACGGATGCTCTTGATCCGCTAGAGACCAAGTAACGCCGACTCAATAAGCGACGGATGTCACGATAAGACTTGCAAAACTCTACGAAGTTTTGCAGGGAGGAGCGTGTCGTTTCTTATGTATCTTTACCGCGCTGCATGAAAAGAATTACGCTTGGAGCTTTGGACTACGGTCTTGCATTCGGGGTTGACCGCGCACTGCGTGATCTCGCCGAGCAAGGGCGTATCAGTGCGCTCGGCGCGCTCGTTGCGACGGACTTGTGGCCCCGAGAGTTCCGGCCGCTGATCGAAACCGTCAAGGCTTCAAGTTCACGCACACTCTTTGGGATTACGCTGGCCTTTACCGGCGACAGGGTATCGCCCGTCAGCAGCCGTATGCATCAGACCTATGGCGACCGGATGTTTTCCCGTTCGAAGATGAACCGCCTGGCGCTTTTGCGGCTTCTCCCCGATGAGCTGCTGTTGGAAGAAACGCTGGCGCAACTTGGCCGCTACACGGTCTTGATGAAGCGGCAGCCGGACTTCGTTGCCGTTCGAGACGGGATGCTGGCGCGCAGCAGTGTGGCCCGAACAGTTTTCAAGGCAATCGGACACGCCGGATTTGAGACGCCGCCGCATATCATTTCTCCGGTGCGGTCGGGCCTGAAAACACTCCGGCTTCAGCGCTTGGCGAAGCCATACGATTTGAAGTTCTTGCCCAAGGCAGATCCGCTGCCGGAGGTCAGTGACAGGGAAGAACTGCACCGTCTTCTGCACAATCATTTTGACGGGATGGCAGACATGAGCTTTGTGGCAGCCATCCCAGGCCGGGCCGACGATCGGTTACGCCGGGAGGAACCCAAAGCCAAGATCGCGATCCGAGAGTGCCAGTATGATGTTCTGGCGAGTGACCGTTTCTTTCACACGCTGGAAAAAAAGGATGTTTTCCTGAATTGAGGGCTTGGACAGCAAGCCAAACGAAAAAACGGCTCTGGGGGGAACAGAGCCGTTTTTCGTGGAGGTCCGGAAGAGGGGGAGGGGCAACCCCGCTTCCATGTTTTTCAATATAGGGGTAGTTTGGGCATGGGCACGTGATGCACATCACAACAATGCGCGTATTTCGAAATTGGCCGGTTTGACGGCAATGTCTGCAGGGGGCAGGTGTGGCAAAGATCGATGATTTTCTGAAAAATAGCTTTTCTTTACAAGGGCTTGATTCGGAATTGGCGCTTGGGCTGTCAAAACTCGCTCGCCCGATAAAAATGGCGGCCAATGCCACACTTTTCGAAAACGGGGACCCTGGAAACGGCTGTTATGCTGTTCTGGAGGGCTCTTTGAAGGTGTCGATCCTGTCAGTCGATGGGGATGAGCAGTTGCTTGCGGTTCTCGGACCAGGCGATCTGGTTGGTGAGCTTGCCTTGCTGGATGGCCGTCCCCGGTCTGCAACGGTGAGCGTTTTGAAAGAAGCGCAGCTGGCATTCATTGAAAAGTCCGCCTTTGAGCGGTTCGCCGATGAAAACCCCGCCGTCTACCGCCACATGCTGTCCATCGTCGGCAAACGTTTGCGCCATGCCAACGACGTCCTGGCAGCGCGTTCTTTCTTACCACTTCCAGGACGTGTCGCGCAGACATTGCTGCAGCTGGCCGAAACGTTCGGCAAGCCTCTCGATGATGGCCGCGTTCTGATCCACTACAAGCTCAGTCAGGCGGACATTGCCAACATGGCCGGAGCTGCCCGTGAGAATGTCAGTCGGGTCCTGAACGATTGGAAGCGCTCTGGAACGATCAGCCGGATCTCCGGCTACTATTGCCTGGAACAGGTAGACTTTCTCGAACAAGCTTCAACACTTTAGGCAAGGCGCCGAGCATTCATATCTTCTGCGTGCCGGCCAGGATCGAACCAAGCGTTTGTTCATTCAGGCTGTCGAGGAACGCCTCCGCCGCCCTCGCCATCGCGCCCTTGAGCGCGCAGCGCGGTAAAAACGGGCAGCTTGCCGGTTCATCCTTGAGGCACGCGACCACGCCAAGATCTGGTTCAATCAACCGCACCACATCGCCAATGCGGATGTCATCTGCCTCTTTGGCAATCCGGATCCCGCCGCCACGGCCCCGGGTCGTTTCCAGGTAGCCGGCCTTGGCAAGTTGAGCCACTATTTTCATGACATGGGATTTCGCCAGGCCAAGTTGCGCGGTCAACTTGTCCACTGTCTGCGGGGCATCTGATTGGCTGATTGCCATCAGGAGTCTCAAGGCGAAATCACTGGCTTGACTGAGGCGCATTTCCAGAACTTTCAAAACATTCATTTTATATGTTGATTTTAGCGTGCACTTCTGCCATTTAAAAGATTCATTTTATATGAATGTTATGAGGTTGCGATGCAAATCAAACAAACACCACAGGAAACAGGTAACGCGGTCGCCCGCTCCGACGGGGCCTGTGAGGTGCAATACGCCGAAGTCACTCCCGAGACGATCCGGATCCTTGTGCATTCATTCTATGGGACTTTACGCCAGCAACCCCATCTCGGTGAGATCTTTGAAAAGCGTCTCGGAGGGCGTTGGCCGGAGCACCTTGAGAAGATGGAACGGTTTTGGCAGTCCGTTCTCCTGAAAAACGGGACCTACAAAGGCAAGCCGGTTCCGGAACACCTGAAACTAAAGGAAGTGGTCAGCTCGGATTATGGCGATTGGCTCGACGTATTCCGGCCGGTAGCACGCGAGATTTTTGTTTCGGACGTTGCCGAAGAGATCATCGCCATTGCCGAACGGATTGCTCAGAGCCTGTGGCTCGCAACGTTCGGTTTTGCCGGCAGTACACCGCCGGGGGAACTCTTTACTGAACAAGCCTGATAGGAGGGGCTCATGTTACCGGCAATCGTCTTGGTGGCCGAAGGTCTGGTTGTTTTGTGGTTCGCGGTCTTCATCGGAATGATGGTGTCCATGTACCTGGATTCCAGATCCATGCCTTTGCCACGCCTCGATGTGGCGGGGCGAACGCTGATTGGCAGCGCCAAACTCGCCTTTGCGGTCGGAATGACCGCATTGGCGGCACTGACCTATTATGAAATCCCTATGTTCTGAATTTACAGGAGACACCAATGTTCAGTGCAAAATGGACACAACGTGGCTTACCCATCCTCTTGATCTGGATTGCAGCACCAATGCCGCTTTGGATCATGGCCATTCTGATGCTGATTATCTGATTGATAGCGTTGTGTTTTGAAGCGGTTGGGCTAGGCTCGGTAAAACACGAAACTGGAGCGACCGCTTTGAGTGAAGAAACACCGCAAGGGGAACTGACCCTCCGGACAATGGCAATGCCGGCCGACACCAATGCATCTGGTGATATCTTTGGCGGGTGGGTGCTGTCTCAGATGGATCTCGCCGGTGGGATTGCCGCGGGGCAAAGAGCGCAGGGCCGCGTTGTCACGATCGCAGTCGACAAGATGAAATTCATCCGCCCGGTCCATGTCGGAGATGTCTTGTGTGTTTACACAAGCGTCGGCCGCGTCGGGACAAGCTCCATGGAAATCAAACTGGAAGCCTGGGCTTTGCGCCACCGTTTCGGCGGCCGGGAAAAAGTCACCGAAGCGATTTTCACGATGGTCGCCGTTGATGACCAAGGCAAGCCACGTCCAGTCCCCAAGGACACTCCGGCTCCGCAGTAATCAGGCGCGCAAGGATCTGCGCGCCAGCAGGTCCGCAAACAGCTCTTCATCGACCGCGCAAATGCAGCCATTGGCCCAAAGGCGCAACAATGCCTGTAAGCGGTCGACCCGCTCATGCTGGGTCAACCGGCGTTTGTGGCGTGGCAGTCCGCCATACACCCGAATGGTCTTCATGCGGGCCAGCACACAATCTTCCGCGGTAGATTGCCAGATCTCGGCCGCTGTCTGATCGGCCTCTTCGGCGTCCTGGTATCTGATCAACTCGGCCGCTTGTCCGGCCAGCGCATCTTGAAACAAAAAATCCTCCATCGGTTGCCCGAGGAGGACTGGCGCAGGAAAACTACCGCTTCGTTGCCGCGCAGCCTCTTTTGAGTGTCTGGACGGCCGCATCCCTGTTGCGGAAACCACCTTGCCCGGTCGGCAGGTTGGCGAGGGCGCCAGCCCTTCTCTTGATGATGGCAGGCTTATGCCATGAGTTCCGTTTTTTGGCAAGTCATCCAAGAACCGAAGGACTCCAACGGTTATTGATTGCGGTCATAGTCGATTTTTCCATCGACCAGATGAATGCGACGCTGCATCCGGCCGGCAATATCCATGTCGTGCGTAACGGCTATCACTGTGGTTCTTTGTTGATCGACAATCGATTGAAGCGACATAAACACCTGCTCTGTCGCGACAGAATCGAGACTGCCGGTCGGCTCGTCTGCAAGGATCAGGTCCGGCGCATTGGCAAGCGCTCTTGCAACGGCGACGCGTTGACGCTGCCCGCCGGACAATTGGGCAGGTTGCCGGTGCAAAAAGTTCTCCAAGCCGAGATCTTCCAAGAGACCTGCCGCGCGGTCCTTTTGCTCAGCTGCAGCAAGAGCGCCAAGTTTTTGCATTGGAATCATCACGTTTTCCATAGCGGTGAATTCCGGCAAGAGAAAGTGGAACTGGAAGACAAAGCCGATCTTTTCCAGCCGCAAGTGAGCCATTTCGGTCTTCGATAAATCGTGCGTCTTGCGGCCGCCAATCAGGACTTCGCCCTCCGTCGGCCGGTCCAGAAGTCCAAGCAGATACAATAGAGATGATTTTCCAGAGCCCGATGGGCCGGTGATCGCGACGAACTCCGATGTGCCGATCGAAAACGAGATGTTCTCCACGAGAGTGACCGGAACTACAGCCGGAAGAATGCGGGTCAAGCCTCGCGTTTCCAAAAGTGGGGCAGGGGTGGTTGGGATCGGGGCAACGTTCATGTCAGGTCGCGCCCCGGATGATGTCGACAGGATTGAGCGCGGCAGCCTTTCTGGCAGGCACAAAACCGGCAATGCCCGCAGACAGAAGCGCCAGACCACTGGCGATCATGTAATGCACATGAGAAAAGTATATCGGCAGACGGGTCATTTCGATGTCGGTGGTGACCTCGAATTTGATTGTTGCAAGATAACTCGACAATCCAAATCCAAGTGCAGACCCGACAAGTGCTCCGAGCACACCGATCACCAAACCCTCCAGGACGAAAATCTGCTGTATGTCGGGTTCCGGAAACCCCAGCGATTTCAGGATGGCAATGTCCCGGGCCTTTTCATGCACGATCGTTGAAATGATGTTGTAGATCCCGAAACCGGCGACCAGAAGAATACCGCCGACAGCAGTAAACATGATCACGTTGCGGACAAAGAAAGCCTCCATCAGCCCTTCATTGGCCTCTTCCCAGGAGATCGACTTGTAGCCCAATTGCCGCTCGGCCCTTGCAGCAACTGCGACGGCTTCATCGATGTTTCTCAGCCGGATCGTGATGGCATTGATGATGTCAGGTTTTTCCAGAAGGATCTGGACGGCTTTGAGAGGCGCATAGGCGAGGCTTTCGTCGCTGGTGGTGATCCCGGTATGGAACAGGCCGACAATCTTGAACCGTTTCGCGACCCCGTTTGCTGAGGTCAACGTGACTGTGTCTCCAAGGTCAGCGCCAAGCCGTTCGGCTGCCTTGTCGCCTAAAACCAATCCGTTGGAGGTTGTGCCGAGGTCCTCAAAGGCCCCCTCCCGGATGTCCTCGCCAATGTTGGACACGAGAAGTTCCTGCTTTGGGCGGACACCAATCAGCGTCATGCCAATGTCCTGGCCGCTGTAGCGCAGCACAGCCTGACCCGTCAGGCGTTGTGCGATGTCGCCGTCAACCCAATCTCGCAGCGAAGCTAAAGCTTCCGTTGGATTGCGGATCCCACGCAAGTCCTCCAACGGCCGCAAACCGCGAAAGGCAACAGCATCATAAACGGAGCTGGCCGGTTGGGCTGTTGGCGTCCGCTTATCATCCTTGATCTCCACATGCGGAATGGCGTCGATTAAGGTTGCCATGAAGTCACGTTGAGAGCCCTCCATGAGGGCGGCCATGGCAATGGAAAACCCAACACCGAGTGCAACACCAAGCGTGGAGACCACCGTTTGCCGGAGCCTGTTGCGCACATGGGTCGCAGCGATGCGGAGCTGAAGGATCATTCTGGCGTGCCCTCGGCCACCGGCTCAACCTTCTGGCCATCAGAGAGATCGTCGCGAAACGGCAGGAGAACAGCATCTCCGTCAGCAATACCATCGAGAATTTCGACAGCTCGGATCCCGGTTATCCCGGTTTCGACGACGATGGTCTCAACGGTGTTGCTGCTGGAAACAGTCTGAAGCCGCTGACCATCGAGAGCGGCCACCGGTACGAGCACCGTTTCCGGCTTTTCAAGGGTGACTATGTTGATTTCGGTGGTCATGCCGATGTGAAGCGGCGTGTCCTTTGGAAGGTCCAGGTAGACGCGATAGTTCTTCAAAACCGGATCCCCTTTAGGGGTGATCCGGGCAACGGTCGCGGTAAGGTCCTGCCCCGGAAAGGCGTCCGCCCGAACCAGCGCTGTTTGGCCCGCGGCGACTTTTGGAATGTCCTCCTCATTGACTTCTGCGACAAGTTGCAAGGGTTTGGGCTGGCCGATCCAAAACAGGATGTCTCCGGGTTCGGCGACCTCGCCGACAGACCCGTCCTGCCGCAAAACGACGCCATCCATTGGCGCGACGATCTTGTAGTCCCGCAGACGTTCTGTTTGCGCGGCTATGACGGCATTTACCTGAATAAGCTCGCTCTGCGCGCGGTCATAAAGATGTTGGCTGATGACCCGGCGCTCCAGCAGCTGCAGCGCCCGCTCACTCTCAGATTTCGCTAGGGATTGGCGGGCTTCCAGTTCCGCAAGTGCCGCCCGCGCATCGCCGCTGTCGAGCTCGGCCAGCTGATCGCCCTTTTGTACGACCATGCCCTCGCAGCCACACAAGGACACGATGCGTTCTCGCAAAATCGACGTGACCTTCGCCCAGTTGACCGGTTCGACCACGGCTGTTGCGTAGACGACATCGGCAGCCGATCCGATAAACGCCTCGGTGACGGTGACCTTCGGAGGTCTGGCAGACCACCAGTTCCATGCTGAAAAAGCCGCACCGAGAGCGGCCAAAATGAGCAAATAGCGGAAGTATCGCATGGCACTACCTGTTTCGTATCCGGCCAAACTAGTCCGTTTGACGTGGTCCGCCATGCGGTGGATCAATCGACAGATTTCACGAGGAATCTAAACTCTCAATTCTGCTCAGAAAAAGAAAAGCCGGCTGACTGCTCCACCGGCGATATTCTCAAAAGGAAAGGATGATCAGAGGTCCGAGACCTTGACTACCAGCTTGCCTGTATTGCTGCCATCGAACAGCTTGTTGAAGACGATTGGTGCGTTTTCCAGCCCCTCTTCAACATGAAGCCGGTACTTGAGTTTGCCTTGCATCATGAGTTTACCGAGTTCGGAGAACAGCATTGGGTAAGATGCATAATGGTCCGGCATGGTGAAGCCCTTGAGCATCAGACGTCGCCGGATGATGGTCGTCATATCGAGCGGATCCGGATCGATATCGCCGTTGTAAGCGGAAATGAAGCCGCAGAAGATCATGCGGCCATGCGCGGCCATATTGCGGAAGGCTGCCTTGAAGGGCGCACCACCGACATTCTCGAAATGCAGGTTGATGCCGTCCGGAGCGAACTCGGCAAGCCCTTTGCTCAGATCGTCGGTCTTGTAGTTGAGGGCTGCGTCAAAGCCGAGGTCCTTGGTCAGCCAGTCACACTTTTCCTGTGTCCCCGCAATACCGATCACGCGTAGGCCGAGCGCCTTGCCGATCTGGCCGACCAGAGAGCCAACCGACCCGGCGGCTCCGGTTACACAGAGCGTTTCGCCTTCCTTCGGTTGACCCTCAATGACCAGGCCCTGATAGGCGGTCACCCCTGGCAGGCCAAGAACGCCCATATAGTGCTCAATTCGGTCCATTTGCGGGACAACGCTGATCTCGCCGGGAGCCACGTCGACATATTTCGTCCAGCCTGGTGTGCCGGAGACCCAATCACCGACCTTGTAGGCATCAGACTTGCTCTCCTCAACAACGCCAACACCCAACGAGCGCATCGTCTCACCCAATTGAACTGGCGGAA
Source organism: Roseibium sp. R5 (assembly GCF_055755305.1). Lineage (NCBI taxonomy): Bacteria > Pseudomonadati > Pseudomonadota > Alphaproteobacteria > Hyphomicrobiales > Stappiaceae > Roseibium > Roseibium sp. R5. The sequence continues at coordinate 177,727 of NZ_CM146910.1, read as the reverse complement.
TATAGCTCTTTGTGTCCGGCGAGACCCAACCGCGCATCGCCGGGTCCAGGGAGACATAAACGACACGAATGCGCGCCTTGCCATCTGCCAGAGGTCCCATGTCTTCTTCGACACGGTCGAAGTGCTCCGGTCCGAGTTTTCCTTCGGGACGGGATTTCAGGGTCAAGTGCAGGTTCTGCATCTCAGTGTCCTTGGTTTAACGCAAAATGTGTATACGCACCGCATTATACGTAAGCGAACTATCGCATTGAGCGCAAGTGGCAAGATGGGCTCTCAAACGGTTATCGATAACCCGTGTTGTTCTGTCGGTTCGTCAACACGCGGCCACCCAGTCGGGGCTCAATAGTGTGGCGGCTTCTCGATCTGATGACCAGGCAACACGTTTTCAATCAACTCTTCGACCTGATCGGTCATGTTGAGGAGCTTTCGGGTCAGCCGGTCAATCTGTTTCCCTTGCTCAACGACAACGCCATTCAGCTCATCGATTGTGTGCGTGGCGTGCGCAAGATCGATCTCAAGTTTTTCGAGCCTACTGTTCAGTTCGGCACTCATAGCGGTCTCTTCGCATCAAACAATCTTCGGTCACTGTCTAGTGCCATTCCCGATTTACGGCAAACGAATCTGTTGGATGGTGGAATCAGGTTGCAACATGGTACGTGGCACTGATTTTTTTGAGAAAAACAAAAAAATATAGGCCTGGACCTGGATATTTTGTGTGCGTCCATTGGCGGATTTTGAGCGTTAGTTTGCCGCGAACTTGGCGAGCCATATCAGCGGACCGAGTCGTGATTGAATCTTCGATTTTGGTTGTATCGCGTGGTGGGTGCCTGCAAGGGATGCCCTTGAAATAAATGGGATTTGAAAGTGTCGTAAGGTGATTTTGAGGGGTTTTTCGTACAGAGAATCAATGGCAATTGAAAGAAAATACACTTCGCCGAAAAGAGCGGGAACAGGTCAGAATAACGATGCGTTTACATTCAGAGGTTGTATATTGGTAGTTTTATGTATAGAGGTGGCGGGAATAAGAATTATATTGTGCGGTGCAAAATACGCCTCTCAATTTAGATTGTACATATATTTCGATTAAATCAAAAATAGAAATTGGTTACTTGCTCGGTATCAACTCCAATTAATTCCATTATCCGAATATTAGGTTTTCTCTCTTCTGTTGAGAGCATCTTTGATGACGTCTCAGGAGGAGATTAGGGAATGATCAAATCAAAAATTGCGGTACTCCTGATTACCGGACTTTCGATGGCTGGGTCCGCCACTGCATTTGCAGCAGATCGCGGCACGGCAGATGAAGCAACGGCAATGCTCGACAAAGCCGTGGCGCATTATCAGTCGGCTGGGGCGGATACGGCACTCGCAGACTTCTCCGCCACCGATAAGGGTTGGCAAGATCGGGATCTCTACGTTTTCTGCTTCGATGATGCTGGTGTAACGGTTGCTCACGGGGCGAACGCGAAGCTTATTGGTCGTGACCTGTCGGGTCTCAAGGACGCCGATGGCAAAGAGTTCGTGATGGAACTTGTGAGCACGGGCCAATCTGGTGGCGGCTGGGTTGACTACCGTTGGCCGAACCCGGTTTCGAAGAAAATCGAGCAAAAGTCGTCCGTCGTTATGTCCGCTGGCGATCACATCTGCGGCGTTGGCATCTACAAGTAAGGCTCGCCACCGCTCGCCTTAGCCAACCAAATGATACCGATGGCCGTTTCGGCCATCGGCCTTCAATTAGAATATAATATTGGATGGAAAAATGAACTGGTTCGCCAACCTTGCCTTAGCAAAAAAGATGTTCGTCACACCGGTCATCCTGTTGGTGGGATTGGGAGTTGTTTCTGTCATTTCCTTCATGGCGATCGATCAGCAACGCGCTGCCGTTGAAAATCTGAGCCATGTTCAAATCAAAGCCTTTGCGGACATGAACCGCGTAAAGGAAAACCTTTCGAGCGCTCAGCTGTCCCTCTATGATTTGATGACAACTGCGCAAAATGAATCGGACATGGAGAAAATCAATTCCAAGTTCGAACAGTCAACGGCACAACTCAAGGCGATTGTTGCAGACTTTGAAGCTTTGGACTTGTCCAAGCTGGACAACGCCGATCTGGCAGAGCTCCAAGAAGGTGCGATCAAGCACGCCAAAGAGTACTCAGAATCCGCTCTCGGGACGGCCGATATGGCAACCCTGGATGTCGCAACTGCAAGCATCTTCATGAATGATGCGACGCAACTTCACGCCAAACTCGTTGGTGATGTTGATAAGTTGAAGACCGTTGTTGACGGTCTGAGGGTTGAGGCAACTGACGCGACCCTTAATGGCGCGCAAGAAGCTATGAAATTGTTTCTACTGACCGTGGCCCTGGTGGCTCTGGTCGGGTTGATTGCGAACTGGCTGATTTCACGCATGATTTCGCGCCCAATTGTCCAGATCATCGGGTCTATGACCGCACTTGCAGGTGGGAACTCTGACGTGGATGTGCCGGCCACTGACCGCCGCGACGAAATCGGACAGATGTCGCGAGCGCTTGCCGTCTTCCGCGAAAATGCTCTTGAAGTCGAACAACTCGAGCTAGAAAAAGTCGAACGAGAGCGCCTGGCAGCGGAAGAGAAGCGGGCGGCGATGAATGCACTTGCTGATCAGTTCGAAACTGCTCTAATGGGAATTGTCGATACCGTGACGGATTCCTCGTCCCGCATGCAATCGACGGCGCAATCCATGTCGTCCGTTGCTGAACAGACCCAGCAACAGGCAAACACCGTTGCTTCTTCGGCGGAAAACGCATCGCAGAATGTACAAACAGCCGCCTCGGCCGCTGAAGAAATGTCGGCTTCCATCGGGGAGATCAACAGGCAGGTCGCAGAATCGGCGGAAATCTCCAACCAGGCCAATGCGGAAGCGGAGCGCTCCAACGACTCGGTCCGTGGATTGGCAGATGCAGCGAGCAAGATCGGAGAGGTCATCGAACTGATCAGCGGCATCGCAGAACAAACGAACCTTCTGGCACTGAACGCAACCATTGAGGCGGCGCGTGCTGGCGAGGCTGGGAAAGGGTTTGCAGTTGTGGCTTCTGAGGTGAAAAACCTCGCAACTCAAACAGCCAAAGCAACCGAAGAAATCGGTTCGCAGATCTCGGGTATGCAGTCAGCGACTGGGGAGGCTGTTGAAGCGATCCAGTCGATCAGTCAAACGATTGGCCGGATCAAGGATATCTCTGACACGATATCTGGTGCTGTGAGTGAACAAGGCATCGCGACACGTGAAATCGCCGCCAGTACGCAGCAGGCGGCCTCTGGCACTGCTGAGGTCGGTCACACCATCAATGATGTTGCACAAGCGGCTTCCGACACGGGCAATGCAGCCAAGGAAGTTCTTGAAGTTGCCGTCGACCTTTCGGATCACGCTAGGAACTTGCGGTCCCAGGTTGAAGACTTCCTTGGTCAGGTCCGGGCTGCCTAACACGAGCTCTTTCAATGACCTCGTAATTGAAAAGAAAGTGCGGAAAACATTTGGCAGCACCCGCGGCTTCGATCAGTAGACACTCTAATTATCTACAAAATTAGCGATAAGTTCTGTCACAAGCTGTTTCTGCCGATTTAAGTCTCCAGCTTCCTTCAAAGACAGATAGTTGGTGCCCGATTGTATGTGTTGGGCACCAAACGGCCTGGTGTTGGCCGAATATCCGAGACTTTGAGCATAGGCGCCCAATCGAAGCATGCGTGTCCACAAGTCGGCACCGGTTATGACATTCTCCAAGCCGACTTGCATGTTTGGATCTTTGTAATAGGTCTCAATGGCGTCGATCGTCATCAGGGAGTGCCCGAAATGGACACGGTTATCTGCCGGTACAACTTTCAAGGCCTCTGGAAGATCGCTCCCACGTGCGGCTGCCTCCGGGAAAGCTGTGTCCGGGATAGGGTAATCGATAATCTCAAAAGGGAACAACCGGTTGGTGTTTTGACCTGATCCCGAATTCCAGCCACCTTGTTTCGATGCCCAGAACATCCCCTGTAGAGCTCCCTCCTTGATGTTAATAGGTAGCCGTTTTGTCTCCGCCTTTATCATCGCGGTTCATGGTGACCAGCGCATCGGTCGAAAGGGGAGTTGCTTGTTTCTGCATCATCCGGATGGATGCCTCCACACCGGTTTTGTCGACGCCAATTGGGGCATAGACGAAATACCGGCTTTCATAAAATGCCGGTATCGAGGCTTTTGTGTCCGGAAGCGACGGATTGATCGGCGCGAAATCTGTCGACAATGCGCTTCTAAGGTTTCCGATCGTGTTCCAATATCCTGCAAGAACCCAATACATACGCATTTCACTGGAGGTTGCGATAAAGCCTTGGGAGTGAAACGGCCTGTAGCGGGTTGAGGTGTTTTCAAACAACGCCGAGCTGAAGAAATAGGTGCTTGGTATCTGGCCGACCTTGAGTGTCAAATTGCTTTTGTAGTCGCTGTCGACGGCTTGTGTCGTGAGGCCGATGGTTCCGAAAAGTCGGTTCTTGGCGGTGATCAGTTTTAAAGTGTTGTCGTCTTGAACTGTCATACCTAATGCCCTGCACACCATTGTCGTTATCCCGCCAAATGCGGGTTCTAGGACAAGGACGTCTCAGCCATCGGTATGTGAGCAGAAGTATGTTGCGCAGAATACAGCCGGGAAAAAAGCAAAAAGGGCGGCCCGAGGGCCGCCCTTTCCATAAGACTTGTGAGTGGCTGGTTTAGAAGCCCATGCCGCCCATACCGCCCATGTCGCCGCCCGGCATTGCCGGTGCTGCGTCTTTCTTCGGCAGCTCAGCAACCATGGCTTCGGTGGTGATCAGGAGACCGGCAACAGATGCTGCGTCCTGCAGAGCAGTACGGACAACTTTGGTCGGGTCAATAATACCAGCTTCGATCATGTTGACGAATTCTTCGGTCTGTGCGTTGAAGCCGAAAGTGGTGTCGTCGTTTTCCTGGATCTTGCCGACAACGATGGAGCCTTCGACACCAGCGTTTTCAGCGATCTGACGGATCGGAGCTTCCAGAGCGCGCAGGACGATCTTGATGCCAGCTGCGATGTCAGCGTTGTCGTTGGCCAGGCCTTCGACAGCTTTCTTCGCACGCAGCAGAGCTGTACCACCACCCGGGACGATGCCTTCTTCAACAGCAGCGCGGGTTGCGTTCAGAGCATCATCAACGCGATCTTTTTTCTCTTTCACTTCGATTTCGGTCGCACCGCCAACGCGGATCACAGCAACACCGCCAGCGAGTTTCGCCAGACGCTCTTGCAGCTTTTCACGGTCGTAATCGGAAGTGGTTTCTTCGATCTGAGCTTTGATCTGACCAACGCGGCCGTTGATGTCGTCCTTGGAACCTGCACCATCAACGATGGTGGTGGTTTCTTTGGTGATCGCAACTTTCTCAGCAGTGCCGAGCATGTCGAGGGTCACGTTTTCCAGCTTGATGCCGAGATCTTCGGAGATCACGGTGCCGCCGGTCAGGATCGCGATGTCTTCCAGCATGGCCTTGCGGCGGTCGCCGAAGCCCGGTGCCTTGACTGCTGCGATTTTCAGACCGCCGCGGAGCTTGTTGACAACGAGAGTTGCCAGCGCTTCGCCTTCAACATCTTCTGCAATGATGAGCAGCGGACGGGAAGACTGAACAACAGCTTCCAGGATCGGCAGCATGGCCTGCAGGTTGGAGAGCTTTTTCTCGTGCAGCAGGATGAACGGCTTTTCAAGGTCAGCCAGCATCTTGTCAGCGTTGGTTACGAAGTACGGAGACAGGTAACCACGGTCGAACTGCATGCCTTCAACGACTTCCAGCTCGGTTTCCAGAGACTTGGCTTCCTCGACGGTGATTACACCTTCGTTGCCAACTTTCTGCATGGCTTCAGCAATATCTTTGCCGACCTGCTCGTCGCCGTTTGCGGAGATTGTGCCAACCTGAGCAACTTCTTCAGACGTGGTGATGTCTTTGGAAGCAGCCATCAGAGCTTTAACAGCTTCTGCAGCAGCCAGATCTACACCGCGCTTCAGGTCCATCGGGTTCATGCCGGCAGCAACAGCCTTGGCGCCTTCTTTGACGATGGCCTGTGCAAGAACGGTTGCAGTGGTTGTGCCGTCACCAGCGATGTCGTTGGTTTTGGAAGCAACTTCACGCACCATTTGTGCGCCCATGTTTTCGAACTTGTCTTCGAGTTCGATTTCCTTGGCAACGGAAACACCGTCTTTGGTGATGCGCGGTGCGCCGAAGGCTTTGTCGAGAACGACGTTACGGCCTTTCGGGCCAAGTGTAACTTTAACGGCGTTTGCGAGGGTGTCGACGCCACGGAGCATTTTCTCACGTGCGTCAGACGAGAATTTTACTTCTTTAGCAGACATGTAGTCGTCTCACTTATTCTGGAATTTGCGATTGAGATCAAAAAGCGGTTCGCTGAATTAAGCGATCACGCCCATGATGTCGGATTCCTTCATGATCAGGAGGTCTTCACCGTCGATTTTGACTTCAGTGCCGGACCATTTGCCGAACAGAACGCGGTCGCCTGCTTTGACATCGAGAGCAACAACGTTGCCGCTGTCGTCACGCGCACCGTTGCCAACTGCAACGATTTCGCCTTCCTGCGGCTTTTCCTTAGCGGTATCCGGGATGATGATGCCACCAGCGGTCTTCTCTTCGGAGTCGACGCGGCGAACTACGACACGGTCGTGAAGTGGACGAAATGCCATAAGACTGTTTCCTCTCATGAGCGCGCCCCACGCAATAGGCAGCGCGCGAGACATGATTATTGGGTTACTGAGAACAGGAGAAATTACCCCTCCCATCCGCGATTAGCACTCCCTAGTGGCGAGTGCTAACAGCGCCCAAGGATTTATGTATCGCGGAGGGGCTTGTCAATGGCGGAAGGAAGATTTTCTGGCCGGATCCGGCACATTGGTACGACACTGTTAACGCTTGGATTTCCCTGCGTCTAGCCGCGGGCTGAGCGTGGTCGATACTCGAGCCCTGTGAGTCGTGAATTAGATGCGGATCAGTTGGCGGCCTGAATTGTAAATGGAAGCTTGAAGCCGGCTGTTTGATTACCGATTTGATCGGCGAAAGTGGCTTCGAGTGCATAGTCGCCTTCGGGCAAGCCATCGAACTGAAATGACAAGCTGGCCGACAGTTGGCGTTGCTTGGATCGGGTCGTGCCGGTGAACTCTGCAAAATCAGATTGTTCGCTCAAGACCTGACCTGATGTGTTTATCAGGCGATAGCTGGCGGCTAGTTTATATGTGTAACCGTCTTGCGACTGATCGAATGCATATCCGACAGGCTCAGCATAAAGCGCAATCGTCTCACCGGCTGAAAACACATTGTTTTCTGTGGCAGTGTACTTCCCATATCCACTGCCGGGACCGTTTGTGAATGTCACAGATGAAAAAGCAAGGCCGTCTGCAGCCCATGCGGCATCGAAAGCTGCCAACGCTTCCGTGAATGCCGGGGAGGGAGACTTGTAGTCAGGAGATTGAGCAACAGCGGAGCCCGCCGCCGCGAATATCCCGAACACCAATGCAAGAGAAGTGGAATTCCGCCCAAGCTTAAACCGGCTTGCCTGCTTCGTCATATAAATCCCCGCCGCCCTTAGATCTTGTCTTTTCTTAGCGATTTTGCCGATATAGACCGAGCGTCGCCAAGAAACAAGGAAATGTGTGCGTTGCGGTAAATATAGCCGGTTAAAGGCTGCGGGCGGACCAGGATTGTTTTTTGCGATAAATTGTCGACGGGCTGATCTCCAGTGCCGCAGCGGCCATGGCTATGTTCCCATCAAACGCATCGAGTGCATCTTCGATAATGCGGCGCTCTTGAGCCCAGAGAGGTTCAATCGCACCGAATGGCCGACTGGCCGGAGCTGCGCGAGATCGTTCGCGCGACAGGTCGATGATGCCGTTCGGGCGCGATTGCGCATCGCGAATGACCAGAGGAAGCATCTCGTGGGTAACGGCAGCGCCATCATTCATCACGACAATCTGACGGATCGTGTTCTCAAGCTGGCGGACATTTCCAGGCCAGCCGTAAGAAACGATCCGCGCTTCTGCATCTGCGTCAAAACCGCGGAAGTTGCGGCGTTCCTCACCTGAATACCGTTTCAAGAAAGCTTCGGCCAACGGCAGAATGTCCTCCCGCCGTTCCCGCAAGGCGGGAAGATGCACTGGCAGAACATGTAAGCGATAGTAAAGGTCTTCGCGGAAGCGGCCGGCCGTGATTTCAGTCAATGGGTCCCGATTGGTCGCGCATATGATCCGGGCATCCACCTTCCGGCTTGCCGTGTCGCCAAGCCTTTGGAACGTGCCGGTTTGCAAAAAACGTAAAAGCTTGCTTTGCAACAGCAGATCCATCTCCCCGATTTCATCAAGGAACAGCGTGCCACCGTCAGCTTGTTCTGCCGCGCCGGCACGATTGTCGGCAGCACCAGTGAAAGCACCTCGGACATAGCCGAAGATTTCACTCTCAATCAGATCCCGGGGAATAGCCGCGCAATTCAAGGTCACAAATCGACCGGAATTCCGATCTGAGAGTTCATGCACTGCAGCCGCACATAGTTCCTTTCCGGTTCCAGATTCACCGGTAATGAAAACAGGGGCCTGCGATGGTGCCATGCGTCGGACTTGATCGTGAATGTCCAGCATTGCGGGGGAAGTGCCGATCAGTCTGTTGAGCCCCAAAGCCTGTTTGGGTTCAGGAAGACTGCGCGGTGCTGGCAAGTTATCTTGATTTACTGCCTCGATCTGGATCGTACGATCTGCCGTCTGTTGGCAGGGCTTTGTAACAGGCCGGCGCTGTTGCAGTTGGAAGCTGATTTTCGATGCCAGCGCATCCAGAGAGAATGGTTTTGTCAGAAAATCATGAGCCCCGGCGCGCATTGCACTGACCGCGCGGGAAACAGACCCCATCGAGGAGACCGCGAGAATAACGGCCTTGGGGCAGCGGACCGCGTAAGCCTCAAGTGCTTCGTCGCCGCCAATCGTCTCCAGATCAATGATGAGAATGTCTGTGGTCTTATCAGCAAGGTCCTGCAGACAGGGAGCAGTATCGGTATAGAGGATTGGCTCAGAACACTCGGCCGATAGTCTCGCACAGACTGCCGATGTGCGGGCTGCTTCAGACGCCGATGCGTCCAAAACGCGTACAATCACAGGCAAGGTCTTGCCCTCTTTACTCCCCATCGCAGGGTAACTCCCATCGCTTTGGTCATAATCCTTCGGGGCTCGAAAGATTGACTAATGGGATAATTCGCCAAACAGGGTAAACAAAGCGTTGTCACAAAGCGCAAAATGCAGTTTTTGCCCGGAAAGGCATTGAAACGCGGAAGTTATTCACTGCCTGCCCAGTAACCGGCCGCCAAGCAAACGGCATTTGTGACAAGCAGCCAGCCAACGGGAATCCGCGGACGAGAAATTGCGTTCTTGAGCAGTGCACGTGCACTGTTTGAACCTAAGTGAGTAGTTTTTGGCAGGTCGCGTCGTCCTGGCGGTTCTTCTATTTCTGAATGAGACGAAGAGGCATTGCTGGTGTCAACGGTTGTGGGGGCTGCTGAAAGGTTTTCCGCCAGCGGATCGTCATGTCTTGGGGTAGCTGATGCAGGGACGCCGGATGTGCCCTTCATGTTCGCAAATTCAAAAGCCGGCGCATAACCGCCCTTCGGGATGGAGATCCTCACTGGATTCGACGCCCCTGATCCCTCATAGTATTTGGATAACCGTGATCTCAGCCGAGCCGCCTCGACCCTGACGATTGGATCTTTGTCCGGATCGAAGTTTGCATCGCGCCCAAGAGCCTCAACTGCGATTGTGATCCCTTTCAGTTTCTCAGTCTGGTCATTTAGGGCTGCATCGACCACGAAATGCAGGAAGGCCTGCAACTGAGGCGCTGACTTGAACTCTGGGCTGTTGAGGATGTGTTTCAAAGATCCAAGGACAGCATCTGCTCGGGGTCCGAGTTCATTTTGTCCAGGCTTGGATCGTGAAGCTTTTGCCGGGCTTGTTCTGCCCTGACCGCCCGACAAAAGTGGACCCTGGATTGAGGGGGATATGTCGGTTGTGGTTGAACCTTCTTCGAATGGTTCCGACCGCAATGATCGCCCCGGCATGGGCATTTTGAACGCCTTTCTGCTCCTGTGAGACGGCTGAAGAACAAAAGCTTACGTAAGGTAATCTTACGACATGTGTGTTTGATTTCAATCCCTAATTGCCGGAGAACGGGCAAAGCGGTACCTTCTAACGCGGCTAGCGCGGGAGAAACCGGGGCACTGATTTGGTGTGCGGGTCATTTTGGAGCCGCATTGCGCGCATAGTCGGGGACAAGTCGCCAAAAACAGGTTTTACAGGAGCTTACGGATTCGGAGGCTGCGCTGTCTTAAGGCATGATTAACCAGTCTTTTTTGATTCGCATCGGGTAGATTCAGTACCAAATGGGCCGAACTGCGACCATATTTGTAGCGATATGCATGGTGATCATTGCACTGTCTTCAGCGGCAGTGATGGTTTTCCAATTTGGCCGTCCATTTGGCGAAGCCGTGTCTCTGTCCCTAGCGCTGATGTGCACGATGATCCTCGTTCATTTGCTGATCGGACGGTCGCGGGACCGCAGTGCAGTGAGCGACGCCGTAGAGCGCCTCGAAGAACGCATGACGGATCTCGACGAGGATGTCGGCAATCTGGAAGGTCGTCTCACCGGCATGGAACATACGATGCCGCGCCGGACCCGGGCAGAAATCGATCCATTGTTTGCAGAGGTCGAAGTGCTCGGCACTCTGGTCAAGCAGATGGCGGAAGCCATGTCCGACCTGGAGACCAAGGTGGAGGATCAGCAGGCCATCGCACCTCCGCCACCCATGCAGAGTTTGCCGCAATATCAGCAGCCTCAGCAGCCAAACCAAGGATATCCGCAGACCAACGGCCAAGGTCAGGCTCATCCGGGTCAGTATCCGCAGCAAGCGCCAGTCCCGCACCATGCTCCTTACGCGCCACCGCAAGCGCCGCAGCCTGGCCCTTACAATGACGGCGTCGTTCCGACCCATCGTGATATGTCTGAGCTGGACCGTCGCTATGGTGTGCACGTGCCACGCGATGGCCGTGCGCCTGATAGTAGTGCCGGTGCGCGCGACATCGATGAAGGTTTTGCCGATCTTCCGGCTGAACCATCTGCGGAGCGCCTGACCAATCCAGGCCCCAACCCGGCCATGAATGAGCTCATCACTTCGGCGCTGAATGCAAACCGCGTTGAGCTCTTTCTGCAACCGATTGTGAGTTTGCCTCAGCGTCAGGTGAAGCACTACGAAGCGTTTACCCGCCTGCGGAACGCCAACGGCGATTCCATTGAGGCGCAAGCCTTCATGCCCGAAGCCGTTCGCTCCGGACACATCGCCCGCATCGACAACTTGCTTCTGTTCCGGTCGGTTCAGGTTATCCGCAGGCTGATGTCGCGCAATCGCAACGCTGTCCTGTTCTGCAACATCTCTTCATTGTCGTTGTCGGACAAAACTTTCTTTCCCGGCTTCCTGGAATTTGTCCGGTCCAACCGTGAGTTCTCAGACGCCCTGATTTTTGAGTTCTCGCAATCCGATATCGCTCAGATGGGTGCGGTTGAGCTGGAAAGCCTTGCAGCGCTTTATGAATCCGGTTTCCGTTTCTCTGTTGATCAGATTGACGACATGAGAATGGACTTCAACAGCTTGGCTGGCCGTGGCTTCAAGTATGGCAAGTTGAATGCGGATTATCTGATCGGCCGACGGGAAACCAATCACGGTCATATTCACCCGTCCGATTTTGGGGATCTGCTGCACCGCTACGGTATGGAACTGATCACTGATCACGTTGAAACCGAGTCCCAGGTGCTTGAGCTTCTCGACTTCGACGTAAAACTGGCCCAGGGCAACCTCTTCTCACCGCCGCGGCCTGTGCGGGCGGAAGTCTTGCAAGGCACACCGGCACCACGCAAAAAAGCGGCAGGCTAAACCAGCTCCGGTATCAAGCCGTCTGTGATCACGCTAGCCGCGTAACGCAGGCGGTCTTGCAGAGCCATGAGCTTAGCGTCACGGATATGTTTCTTCGCGATGAGCCCCAAACAAAAAGCGGCGGGAAAGTCCCGCCGCTTGAGCGTGATGACAAACCTCATACCTCTCAATAGTCACCCTCGGCCTTGTGCCGAGGGTCCATATTTTTCAATATGTTATGGATGTTCGGAACAAGTCCGAACATGACGCCGGAGGAATTCACGAACTTTGTCAGGAGTCTGAAGCGGCGGGAAAGTACCGCCGCTTATTTTGTTTTGAAGTCTCAATCCTGGCCCTCAGGTCAGTCGGTTGCAGGCGGGTTGTTAGGGCCGACCTGGATAATTGTCGGGTCAACACCCGCTACGAGGCGCTGGGCGACCCGGTTGACATCGTCCAGAGTGACAGCCTCGATTTCGCTGTTGCGTCGGTCGAAGTAATCAATGCCCAGACCGGCATTCTGAAGTGCAACCAGTTGCCGGGCGATTTTTCCGGAACTGTCGAACCGGAGTGCATAGGAGCCGGTCAGAAACCGTTTGGCACTTGCAAGTTCAGCTTCTGTCGGTCCTTCCTCGGCCATCCGTTTTAGCTGAGCCAGCATGACGTCGACGGTCTCGGATGAACGCTCGGCTTTTGTTGAGGCAGAACCAATGAGAACGCCTGTGTGCTTGTAAGGCGAAAGGGACGTGCCTGTGCCATAAGAGAGGCCGCGCTTCTCGCGTACTTCCTGATACATCCAGGAGGTGAAGGTTCCACCGCCCAGAATGTGGTTCATGACAAACGCTGCTTGATAGTCCGGATCGTCCCGCTTCAAACCTGGCAGCGATAATAGGATCGTTGTCTGCGGTACATCGAGGAACTCTTCGACATTGTCTCCGGTTCGCGGGGTGAGCTCTTCGATTGGCTTCAGGTCGGCTTTCTCGGGCAAACCTGCAAAGACTGTATCCAAGACTGACTTCAGGGTTTCAGCGTCAATTGCGCCAACAACACCGATTTTGAGCCCGTCCTTTGCGATGAGGTTGGGCTTGTGCGCTTTCAAGTCATCCGGTTGAAGGCCCTCCAGTGTCTCAGGTGTACCAAGCGTCGGTTGCGCATAAGGATGATCGCCGAACACAGCTTTCGACAGTGCAAGGCCCGCAATGGCATCCTGGTTGGTCTCATTCCGCTTTGCGCGGGTGATCAGCTGAGTCTTCATGCGCTCAACTGGCTCAACATCGAACCGCGGTGCGTTCAGTGCGAGTGCGAGCATCTCCGTCGCTTCGGGAAGCGTTTGGGTCAGAGTGCGCATGCTGCCGAAGAACCTGTCCTTGCCGGTGCTGAAGTTGACGCTCACGGCCAGCTCCTCAAGCCGTGCCTGATAATCTTCAGAGGTCAGGTCACCTGCGCCCTCATCCATTGTTGCGGCCAGAAGGCGTGTCAGACCGGCTTTGTCTGCCGGATCTTGAGCCGAGCCGCCTTCAAAAGAGAAGTTTAGGGCAATGATCGGCACCGTGTGGTCTTCAACCAGCCATGCTTCGATGCCCTTCGGACTGATGACTCGTTCCACTTCCACAGCAAAAGATGGACGCACTGCGAGCGCTACAACGGCAAACACGAATGCGAACAAGGCCGGGGTGGTGGGGAATACGTGTTGCAATCTCATGATCAGGACTCCTTGCCGGACTTATCGGCGGTGTCGGCGTTTGATTGCGGGCTTCTGAGTTCCCCGGTCACAGGTGTTGCGGTCAGAAATTCTCGTGCAACCGCTTCAACGTCTTCGGGTGTGACGGCTTGGATTTGGCTTGGCCAAGTCTGGACGTCTTCGACTTCCATGCCGGTTGTGAGGGCCGCACCGAACAGCCTTGCAAGGCCGGTCTGGCTGTCTTGAGCGTAAATCGAACTCGCGATCATGCTGCGTTTTGCCCGATCGACTTCTTCTGCGGTTACACCCTCTTCCAGCAACTTGCTCAGTTCTTGCGCTGCAGCCGCTTCGACGTCTTCCAGCGTATGGCCGGGCCGCGGTGAAGCGTAGACAACAAAACGTCCGCTGTTCAGGGCTGTGCTCTGGTAATAGGCGCCAGCACTTGTGGCGAGGCCAGCATCCAGCACAAGGGCCTTATAGAGACGGCTGGATGGGCCCTGACCCAAGACGTAGGACAGAATATCCAGCGCTTCCGGTGTCCGGCCTTCGCCGGTTGTCTGGCTCGGCACGATCCATGTGTGGGAGATCGCCTCTTGCCTGACCCGCGGATCTGTGACCGCGATCCGCCGTTCTCCGGCCAGCGGCGGTTCCGTTGGACGAAGACGCTCGCCCGGCTCTGCCCGGCGCGGGACCTTGCCATATGTATCTTGGGCGAGATCCAGAACGGTAGCTGGCTCTACGTCACCTGCGACGACAAGCACGGCGTTATTCGGGGTGTAGAAACGGTCATAGAACGCGATTGCTGCATCCTTGTTGAGAGCTTCGATCTCATTCTGCCAACCGATAATCGGGGATCCGTAGGGATGATTGACGAACGTGATAGCGTTCATCGCTTCCCGCAAGCGTGACCCGGGATCGCTCTCAACCCGGTCTCGGCGTTCTTCCAATACAACGTCCCGTTCGGGCGCGACCACCGCGTCGCTGAGAACGAGGTTTTCCATCCGGTCCGCCTCCATTTCCATCATCAGCGGCAAGTGTTCTTTTGCAACACGCTGGAAATAGGCGGTGTAATCGTAGCTGGTGAAGGCGTTTTCCTGGCCGCCGCGGTCAGCAATGATTTTTGAAAACTCACCGTCCGGATGGTCCTCGGTTCCCTTGAACATCAGGTGTTCCAGGAAGTGAGCGACACCGGATTGACCTTCGGGCTCATCGGCCGATCCGACCTTGTACCAAAGCATGTGCGTGACCACGGGAGCCCGGCGATCAGGGATCACAACCACTTCCAGTCCATTGTCGAGGACGAACCGCTCCAGATTCGGCGCGATGACAATTTCGTTTTGCGTGACTTCCAAAGCGTTTGCCTTGGACAGGGTTACGCCGGATAGCGGAACGGCAAACAGCGTGGCGGAGAAAAGGCTTGCCAAAAGTCTGCTGCGCAAAGCGCGGTCAAAACTGAGTATCGGTATTGGTTGGCGCAATCCAATCACGGGGAAGCTCCTGTTGTATGCCCAAACGAAAAGGCCTCCGGCCCAAACACCCCATATAGGGTCGAATGGATCGGAGGCCTCATTAAATGTCTGTAATTTGGCGTGAAGAGTTAGTTACAGTATTTGGACTCGCCCGCCATACATCTTGGATCGAGGCGGTTCGTTTCGTGGTCCCGCTGTACCTTCACGTATTCTTTTTTCACTTCGATTTCTGTCGACGGCATCGGAGCGTCGGCAGACGGCGTGCTGTACGCTGCAGGCGGCTCGATCAGGTATTGCCGCTGAAGTGCAGCGCCAGCCGTCTGTGTGCCGGCTTGTTGCTGTTTCAGCGCATTAAACCGCTCTGACTCGATTTTCATTTGTTCCGGTGACAGACGTTTGCCCGGGCCAAGCGCAGTATCCGGATCGGATGCTGCCCGCAGTTCCGGTGTCGACGCAGGACGTTCAACACCGACGATTTCAATTCCTGCCATCTGTTCTGGTGTCAACCGCTTCAGGTCACCGCGGTGGTCCGTGGCAACTTTGTAACGATCCCGCAGGGCGTTCATCTCATCTTCGTTGCGCTGCTCGGGCCAATTCTGCGACCCTGCTCCAGCAACTTCGGTGGACGGCGATGGCAACGTTGTGTTGTCGGCCGGCATGGCAAGCGGAGCGCGTGGTTTGTACTCGATCTCTTTTTTGTTCGGATCGACAGCACCAAGGCCCGACATGATGTTGTTCACCAAAGCCGTGTCGGGAGCAACGGTCGTTCCGTCGGCTGCCTGACAAGCTGCGAGGCCTGTCACTGCTGCGAGCAGGAGGCCTTTGGAGATAAAATCGCCGAGCGTGCGCACCACAACGTATCCTTCAAGAAATCGGACACTGTCTGACCACCGCCAAACAGAAAATAATAGACCCAACCTATAAACCGCTAATTTGCGGCTTAATTTGGACCGTTTGCGAAACTGTCATACAGGAGACCGATGACACCTGCAACGATCCACACGTCGGCTAGGTTAAACACGTACCAGGAGAACGTGCCGACGTGGAAGTGGACGAAGTCGACCACAGCTCCGTAAACCACCCGGTCTACACCGTTACCGATTGCGCCGCCGATGATTAGGGCCAGTGCAAGAGCCGGAAGCTTCAAATCGACGCGGGTCGACCAAATCCACAGTGCGATCGTCGCTGCAATGGTGAAACCGGCAAGCAACCAGCGGCCCAAATCACTGTCTTGCTGGAAAAGGCCGTAAGAGATGCCGCGGTTCCATACGAGAACAAAATCCAGAACCGGTAAGACCCTTACCGGGCCATTTGCGGCAAGATCAAAGCCATGGACGAACCAGATCTTGGTTGCTTGATCCAGAAGGAGGCAAATGGCAGCGACGGTCAGAACGAGCCAGCTTAAGCCGCCCCAGACATAGGTCGGTTTTGCGGGGTGATTTGAATTATCACTGCCATTTGTCATCAAGGTCTCATTGATCCGTTATGCGGCAACGTTGGCTGCGTCCCATTCACGCAGCGCGTCGGCGTCCCTTGGTGTCACATCTGGATAATCCGGGTCTGTGCCGACTTCTGGCAGGATCTTCCAGGACCGGGCGCATTTGGTGCCCTCCGCAAGTGCGGGTACGACCGCAACGCCCTTTGTATCGTCCAGCGAAAACGCGCCTTCCGGGGCTGGATCCGAACTCAAAGTGAGTTGGCTGGTGATGGCAATGTCAGCCATATCCCGGCCTTCCAGCGCAGCCATGAGGTCTGGATCGGTCACGTGAACAATGGGATGTGCTTCTAATGAGGAGCCGATCCGCTTCTCGCGGCGTTCGATCTCAAGAGCACCGGTGATCACACGGCGAACCGTTTTGATCTTGGCCCACTTCTCCGCGAGCGCATCGTCTTTCCAGTCTGCCGGAACCGCCGGGAATTGCTGCAGATGTACAGATGTTTCCTCGCCGTAGCGGGAGACCCAGGTTTCGTCCATTGTGAACGGCAGCATCGGCGCCATCCATGTGACCAGGCTGTTGAACAGCTTGTCGATGACATAGAGAGATGCCTTGCGGCGATTGGAAGACCCGGCGTCGCAATAAAGCGCGTCCTTGCGGATGTCGAAATAGAACGCCGACAGTTCCACCGTCATGAATGTGAACAGCTGGTGGAAGATTTTCTTGTAGTCGTAATCGGCGTAGGCCTGGCGAACCATGGCATCAAGCTCTGCAAGCCGGTGCAGCATCAGGCGCTCCAGCTCCGGCATGTCACTGAGGGCAACTTCTTCGCCGGTCGCATGCGCCAGGGAGCCCAGCATCCAGCGCAGTGTGTTCCGCAGCTTGCGGTAACTGTCGACGCTGGTTTTGATGATTTCCGGACCGATCCGCTGATCTTCCGAATAGTCGCACGACGCTGCCCAAAGACGCAGGATGTCCGCGCCGTATTGCTTGATGATGTCCTGAGGGAACACCTGGTTGCCGAGCGACTTGGACATTTTGCGTCCATCTTCGGCCATTGTGAAGCCGTGCGTTAGGACCGCGTCATACGGTGCATGACCCCGGGTGCCACAGCTTTCCAGGAGCGAGGAATGGAACCAGCCGCGGTGCTGGTCCGAGCCTTCCAGGTAAAGTACGTAATCCTTGCCGCCAGCAGTCTTGCGCTGTGGGTTGAGATCGTCACGCTTTTCCAGGCAGAACGCATGGGTGGACCCGGAATCGAACCAGACATCTAGGATGTCCATGACCATGTCCCACTCATCAGCCTTGTGATCGTTGCCGAGGAAGCGTTCCTTTGCGCCCTCTGCGAACCAGGCATCCGCTCCTTCTTGAACAAACGCCTCATAGATCCGCGCATTGACCGCTTCATCCTTGAGAACTTCAGATGTGTCCTTGTTGATGAAGACCGTGATCGGCACGCCCCAAGCGCGCTGGCGAGAGAGAACCCAATCCGGGCGGTTTTCGATCATTGAACGCAAGCGGTTTTGACCGGAAACCGGCACGAACCGTGTTTCGTCAATTGCGTTGAGGGCCCGGGTCCGCAACGTGTCGCCTTCGCTGGACAAGGTCTTGTCCATATAGACAAACCATTGCGGCGTATTGCGGAAAATGATCGGTTTCTTGGAGCGCCATGAATGCGGATACTGGTGCTTCATGCGGCCGAGCCCGATCAGAGCGCCTGCCTGCTTCAGATACTCGATGTTGGCTTTGTTTGCCTTACCCTTTTCACCCTTGTGCGTGATGACCTGATTGCCCTCCAGGCCTGGCGCATCCTTGGTGTAGAAGCCGTCGTCGGCGACCGTGAAGGGGATTGCGGTGTCGATGCCGCGATCATCAAGGTCCTTGGCGTTTGCCATCCAGATTTCAAAGTCGTCCGCACCGTGACCTGGAGCCGTGTGTACGAAACCGGTACCGGCGTCATCTGTGACATGGTCGCCGTCAAGCAGCGGCACATCGAACTGATAGCCGCCGAGATCCATGTCCCGGTAAGGGTGGGCGAGCGTGAGCGCGGCCATCTCATCCGGAGACACCGCGCGGACCAGTTTGAAGTCTTCGATCCGGGCGTTTTTGAAGACGTCGCCAGCAAGGGCGTCTGCGAGGATCAGAAGATCACCTTTTTGCACCCAGTTGTCATCCGGCAGGCCGTCCTGGGTCACTTCATAAAGACCGTAATTGATCCGGGATGAGAAGCACACAGCGCGGTTGCCAGGGATGGTCCACGGGGTGGTGGTCCAGATAACAACCGAAGCGTCGAGCAGCTGCTCCGCCGCTGCTTCATCGGTGCCCCCGGCCTCAACGATCGGGAATTTCACCCAGATCTGATCGGACTGGTAGTCGTGGTATTCGATTTCGGCTTCTGCCAGCGCTGTCTTTTCGACAACAGACCACATCACCGGCTTGGAGCCACGATAAAGCTGGCCGGACATGGCGAACTTCATCAGTTCCTGGGCAATGACCGCTTCGCTCTCAAAGCGCATGGTGAGATACGGATTATCCCAGTCACCTTCGATGCCAAGGCGTTTGAACTCTTCGCGCTGTACGCCGATCCAGTGATCAGCAAAGTCCCGGCATTCCTTGCGGAACTCGTTGATCGGCACTTCGTCCTTGTTCTTGCCTTTGGCGCGGTATTGCTCCTCGATCTTCCATTCGATCGGGAGACCATGGCAGTCCCACCCCGGAACATAGTTGCTGTCATAGCCCATCATTTGCATCGACCGGGTGACGATGTCTTTCAGGGTCTTGTTCAGCGCATGTCCGATATGGATGTTGCCGTTCGCGTAAGGAGGGCCGTCATGCAGGATGAATTTGTCGCGTCCTGCGGATTGATCCCGCAGCGTCTTGTAGATGTTCAGCTTTTCCCAGCGCGCCAGAATTTCCGGCTCTTTTTTGGGAAGGCCTGCCCGCATCGGGAATTCGGTTTTCGGCAGATTCAGCGTTTCAGAATAGTCGCGTTTTGGTGCGTCGGTCATCGGTGGTCGATCCGGTCAGCGGGACGAGGCCCGCAGTCAATTTTCATGAAATGTCTGCCGGCGCGATGACGGCAGTCGAACGAGGCTTATCCCGGTCCCTGGCGCCGCAATTGCGTCAGCCGAGGGCCGGGCCGGTAATTCGCTTAATGTACGCCACCTTCATCCAGAGGCGGAAGACAACCTGTTTTTGCATGGCATGGGACATAGCAGCAGTTCGGCAAGGAATAAAGAGGGGCAGGGGATTTGATCAGAGGCACGGCTGTTTCCGCATCCAAGGATCCAACCCATGCATGTCAAAATTAGCGGTTCTGCAAGAATTGATGGGCATATCTGTGCGAAGTGGAACTGAAGCTCAAACGGTACGGCAGCCCGCATGGAGAAATTGAAGCACCTTGAGACGATCCTGACATCAGATCGGATCGATGTGTTCTTGAGGCTCGCACCTGTTGCGTATCTCGTTGGCATGGCGAGTTTTCACATCCAACAGGCTCATATCTGGGATGCAAAGCACGGTTTGCTGCTGATGGGAGATTACATCTGCTATTGGCTTGCGGCGGTGACTGTGTTGGCAGGGGCCCCGTTTGACGTCTATGACAACGATGCGTTCCGATTGGTCGCTGAGAACTTTGTTGCTGAATACGGTTATCTACCGTTCATGTATCCGCCGACCTACCTTCTTGCGATGGTGCCGTTCGGGCTTCTCCCAAACTGGCTATCGCATATTCTGTTCTTCTCCCTGACTTTGGGCGCTCTGGCACTCGTAGGTCGAATTATTTGGGGTGGCTGGAAGGGAGCGTTGATTGCCTGTGCTTTCCCAGGTGTTCTGGGTGTTCTGATCCATGGCCAAAACAGTTTTCTGACAGCTGCGTTGTTCGGTGGGGCACTCGCTGCGCTTGGTGGGAAGCGCTACATTTTGGCTGGGGTCTTGATTGGCTGCATGACCTACAAGCCGCAGATCGGTGTTCTCATACCATTTGCTCTTTTGGCAGGGCGTTTTTGGACAACATTCATTACTGCCGGTGTGACCACAGTGGTATTGGCTGCGCTACCAGCCGTGGCGTTCGGGCCAGAGATTTGGTTGGCGTTCTTAGAGCAGAGCAAATTTGCTGCGACGCTCCTCGATCAGGAGCTCGTCGGGCATTGGAAGTATTTGTCGATCTATACTGGTCTGAGGATAATCGGGTTGCCGGATCAACCCGCGATGCTGGCTCAGCTTTTGTTCGCAGCAGGTTGCCTTGTTTGGGTCGTGCGTCTTTGGTGGAGTGATGCGCCATTCGAATTAAAAGCGGCAAGCCTTGTCACTACGAGCCTTTTGGCGTCTCCTTACATGCTCACTTATGAGTACATCATTCTGGTTGTCGCGATTCTGTTTCTCGCGCGTCATGCGGTTGATGGCAATCTGATGCCCTTTGACACATCTTTGTATGTTTTGATCGTGCTACTGACACTAATAGCCCGCGCAATTGCGGAACACACGGGGATCCCGCTGGGCAGTGCTCCGGTTCTATTGACCATGTTCCTGACGCATCGCTACTACAAGCAATGGGAGAATAGACGGGCAAACGTTGCGGGTTCTATCCGGCCGTCTGTTTCCTCACCCGCTCACGGTGCGTGATGTAAAGACCGCTGCCAACAATCAGGCTGATACCAACCCATGTGAGCAAATCCGGGAAATCGGCGAATACAAGAAACCCGAACAAGGTCGCGCTTACGATTTCCAGGTACTGGAGAGGTGCGAGCAGGCTTGCGTTGCCACGTTGGAACGCGGCCACCACCAGTCCATGGGCACAGAAGGAGATAAGGCCAATCAAAGCCAACAGCCCTGCTTGCCAAGCATTCGGCCACACGAAGACGACATCGCCCACGTCAAATGTGGTGGCCACGATGAGTATGGCGCCCAGATAAAGGCTTCCGGCCAGCCCTGCACTCAGTTGGATCGTCAGCAAATCATCCCGAACGGGATAGAGCCGGTTGAGCAGCAGATAAAACGAAAACAGCACGGCCGTTGCGACCGGCAACAGGCTCACAAGGCCGATCTCGGCAAGGTTTGGCCGCAAGATAATGAGCGCGCCAGCGAGACCGACGGCAATCGCACCGATCCGCCGGGGACCAACGGGTTCTTTCAAGATAAGGGCTGCAAGGATCGTCAGGATCATCGGCTCGACAAAAAAGATCGAGATGGCTGTGGCGACGGACATGTACTTCACAGCGATGAAGAAACACAACGACGCTGAAGCCAGCAAAATCCCGCGCAGAAAATTCACGAAGGGTTGCTGTCCGCCAGGGCGTGGCAAACGCAACAAGATAAGCGCAAACACCAGGCTGACCAGAAACTGAAAGACAAACCGGCCAAAGGTGACTTCTAGCGGATGGATGGAGGACGAAAGGTATTTTGCGATGATGTCCATTACAGGCACGATCAGCATCGCGCTGGACATCAAAAGGATTGCCTGTAACGGATTTTCGCTGACGTCGATCGCAGGCGACCGTTGTCTCACGATGCGAAGTCCAGGAGTTTTAGATCTATCTCAGACAGAGGCTGCAATGATGCCAGGGCCGCGCGTGCTTCTTCACTGTCCCGGTCCATCTGGGTGACCAGCGCATCCGCGCTGTCAAACTTCGCTTCTCCTCGAAGATAAGAGACCACATGCACCCGCAAGGTCTTGCCGTAAAGGTCACCCTTGAAGTCAAACAGGTAAACTTCAAACAAGGCAGCCCCGTTGTCGAACGTCGGCCGTCTTCCATAACTGGCAACGCCGCCATACCAGTCGTCCCCGACCCTCACCTTGACCGCATAGATGCCTTGCAGCAGCGGGCAATCTTCCGGCATCCGAAGATTTGCGGTCGGGTAGCCGAGATCCCGGCCCCGTTTGTCGCCATGCTGGACTTGCGATTCGAAAAACCACCGGTAACCAAGGAGGGCATTCGCTTCGGCCATGTCGCCGGTCGCAAGGTTGTCCCGGATCCGCGAGGACGAAATCACGTCAGCATTCTCGTCTTCTTCGCGCTGGACGATTGTCACGCCAAAGCCGTGCTCAGCCCCGGCAGCGCGCAAGTAATCCGGGGTGCCTTGGCGGGCGCGGCCGAAGTGGAAGTCGTAGCCGGTAACGGCGTGGGAAATGCCGAGCGTGTCGATCAGAATATCTTGAACGAACGCGTTGGCTTCAACAGCTGCAAAGTCTTTGGTGAAAGGGAGGATCAAAGCGCCGTCTAACCCACAGACGCGCAACATTTCGGTCTTGTGCGGCGGTGGGGTCAGCCGGAACACGGGCTTTGCCGGATTGAACACGGTGCGCGGATGCGGTTCGAAACTCATTGCGAAGACCGGGTGATGCGTTCCGCGGCCAAGTCCGAGAGCAGCGTCAAGAACCGCCCGGTGACCACGGTGCACGCCGTCAAAATTGCCAATCGCAACCACACCACCTTTGAGACTGGAAGGAAAACTCTCCAGCGATTCGGCGATTTGAAACTCAGAGGATGGGGTGCGGTTCATGCAGCTGACCTATTCGCAAGGTGGCGTTCGTTTTGGCATTCCGCAGCAGACGAATAAGACCCGCCCGGTTGAAGCCGCGTGGAACGTGCCGCCAACACCAAAAAAGGTCAAGCTGCTCTCATCATGAAATTGAACTGGGTTTGATCAGATCAAAGCCGGGAGCGGTCTTCGGTCTTGCTCGGAACCTTGACCAAAGCTTCGCCTTCAAGCACCACGGTGTCTTCAACACTACAAATGCAGGACAGCCGGGCCCTGTTGCCGCGCTCCATCAGTTCTTCGACGCGCACGGTCACGGTGACATCATCGCCGATCTTTACCGGTGCCTTGAAATTCAAGGTCTGCGACAAGTAGATCGCGCCAGGCCCGGGCAGGCGGGTGCCAAGAACAGCGGAAATCAGGCTTGCGGTATAAAGGCCGTGCGCGATCCGCGTTTTGAACGGCGTTCTGGCTGCGAAGTGCTCAGATAGGTGGATCGGGTTTCTGTCGCCCGACACTTCGGCAAAGCCCACCACGTCGGAGGAACTGACATGTTTTACGAGTTCTTCCGTCATGCCGACGGTGAGATCTTCGAAACAGAGTTTTTGCAATTCCAGCATGATGTTTTCGGCCCTGTATATCCCGTTTTTTTGTGCGTTGGACGCTAAGCGCGCCCGGGAATTCTGACAATTATGCTTTCGGTGAAGAAAAAAAGTGTCTGTTATTAACGGTCTTTTCAGTTGCTGCCGTTAGTTTGCGTTGAGTGTGGGGAGGTGAGGACACAAATGAATGTGTCGCTCTCCTTCGAAGTCATAACGCGTTTCCAACGGCCCACGGCCAGGGGCCGCGCACCTTGACAGTATGGAGTAGACAATGGCCCTTGATCTTCAGATGCCGGTCCTCGTGGTCGATGACTACAAGACGATGATTCGCATCATTCGCAACCTTCTGAAACAGCTCGGTTTCGAAGACATTGACGACGCTGCGGACGGCACCGAAGCCTTGGAAAAAATGAAGCAGCGCCGCTATGGTCTTGTGATCTCGGACTGGAACATGGAGCCTATGACCGGTTACGAACTGCTGAAGCAGGTTCGCGCCGATGGTTCCCTCAGCAAAACACCGTTCATCATGGTGACAGCTGAATCCAAGACCGAAAACGTGATTGCAGCAAAAAAAGCCGGTGTAAACAACTACATCGTGAAGCCGTTCAATGCGCAGACATTGAAAGGGAAAATTGAGGCTGTCTTCTCCGACTAAAACACTTTGGCTTGGCGGGGACCGGTGTGCGTCTCCTTCTCCGCCGTTGCCGGCATTCTTTTTCAAGTTAAGCAGTCGGGCTGGGCAGGCAGGCTGCAGCCGGACAATTGCGCCAAAAATGTTTTATTGCCGGTTTTCAAGAGATCGGCATCTGCTGTTTGGAGGCGGCGGTTAAGCAATGGACACCATTGAAAGGCTGGATCTCATGGCCAAAATAAAACAAGAAAATGTCGCGCAAATCATCGATTTCCTGGAACAAAACAAGACCCGGGATGGGGAAGTTTCCCTAAACGATGTCATGCATCTTGCCGAAGTCATGTCGGGGTCCATGCACGACTTTTTGTCGACGGTTCAGCCGGCTGTTACGGAAGAGCTGACGGCGATTGCAAAAGAAATCACGCGCATGAAGCAGGAGATTTCCGCGCTTCGTGCCAATGATATGACCGGCAACAAGATCCCGGATGCGGGCCGCGAACTCGATGCCATCGTTGAGGCAACCGAGAACGCGACCAACACCATCATGGAAGCCGCCGAAGAAATCATGGCTGCGGATCCCAGTGATTCCGAGGCCTACCAGGATCTTGTCAGCAACAAGATGATCGGCATCTTCGAGGCCTGTACCTTCCAGGACATCACCGGTCAGCGGATCTCAAAGGTGGTTGAAACCCTGCGCTTCATTGATGAGCGGGTGACCTCCTTCATTGAACAGCTGCGCATCCCGGCGAGTTTTGAAGCCGAGATCGAGGAAACCGATGAAGAGCGCCGCAAGCGGGAGTTGATCCTTCATGGGCCGCAGCACTCCGGCGAAGGCGTTTCCCAAAATGACATCGACGCGCTCTTGGGCGACAGCCAGGCAGACATCGACAAACTGTTCGACTGATCATCGCCGGACACAGAATTGAAAAAAGGCGGCTCCCTCGGGCGGCTTTTTTGTTGTTCCATCAGAAACTTGCCAGGGTGAAAATGAGTCCGCTGCTTGGATGAGAGTGTCGAGCGAAATGCCAGTTAGGCCTCTCAGAATCCTTCCAGCACGATCTTGCCCTTAGACTTGCCGCTTTCAAGCAAAGCGTGGGCCTTCGTAAGGTTTGCCGCGTTGATCTTGCCAAAGCTTTCGGTGACCGTCGATTTGATTGCGCCTGCATCAATCAAGGACGCAACTTCATTCAGGATGTCTCCCTGGCGTTGCATGTCAGCTGTTCCAAACATCGGGCGTGTGAACATGAACTCCCAATGAACCGAGATCGCTTTGGACTTGAAGGGCATAATGTCGAAGGTGTCGGGATCGTCAATCAGCCCGTACCGGCCCTGTGGTGTCATGATCTCTGAAACTTCTGCGGAATAAAGATGGGAATGGGTTGTCGAGTACACGAAATCGACGGTAGCGACGCGCAGAGCATCGATCTGCGGCCCGAGGGCCTCGGCGTGACTGATAACGTGATGCGCCCCCAACTCTTCTACCCATGCCTTCGTTTCCGGTCTCGAAGCGGTCGCGATGATTGTCATATCTGAAAGAGCACGAGCCAGCTGGATGGTAATGGACCCCACACCACCCGCTCCGCCGATGACCAAAAGCGTGTTGTTGCCGCCGGGGCTCGCTTCATTTATCCGCAATCTGTCGAACAGCATTTCGTAGGCGGTAAGGCTCGTCAGCGGCATGGCGGCGGCTGCATAGGTAGGTATTGAGCTTGGCGCTTTGCCAACGATCCTTGCGTCCACCAAGTGGAACTCGGAGTTTGTGCCCGGCCGGTTCACCGCACCCGCATAGAATACACGATCACCTATCGAGAAATTTGTGACAGCGTCACCTAAACCAACAACTTCACCGGCGGCATCCCAGCCCAAGATACCGGGTTTCCCGTTCGTGGGTGCACGCCGCTGGCGGATTTTAGTATCGACTGGATTAACGGAGATCGCATCGACCTTCACCAAGAGGTCATGACCCGACGCTGTTGGCGTTTCAGTTTTGAAGTCAATCAATGCGTCGGGCCGGTCAATCGGCCCAGTTTCAAGATATCCAATTGCTTTCATGGCGTGCTCCTTTGATCTGGCGCTTAGCCGATGATGGTCATCTCGTTCAGCGTGAATTCTGCGACAGCACCATCCGTGGCCTCCATGTATGCCGCCAGGTGTGGCGCACCCATGTGGGTCTGCCACAACTCACGACTTTCCCAGTTCTCATAAAACATGAAGTGCGCTGGATCGTCGTTGTCCTGGTGTAAGTCGTAGTTGATGCACCCTTGTTCGGCGCGGGTGACGTCGATGAGCTTGAGAAGCTCAGCCTTCACCAGGCCGATCTTGTCCGGGTAGGCTTTAATTTTGGCGACAATTGTCAGCTTAGTCATTTGAAACATCCTTTTTTCTTCCTCAACCGCAATTTACGAGGCCGCTTATCCGGGATAAACAGGCGTATTCCGAAAACATAATCCGGAAATATCGGCTAATGCTTCTCGATAATCTTCGATTGTTCATGATCATCGCGGAGAAGGGCAGTCTCGCGGCAGCTGCCCGCGAAACCGGAATATCGACCACCACTGTCTCCGAACGCTTGGCTGCACTCGAAGCTCATTACGGCGTGGTGTTGTTCAATCGCACAACACGGTCCATCAGCTTAACGGAGGAGGGCCGCACGCTTGTCAACGGTGCACGTGCGGTTCTGATTGAAGTTGCGGATCTCGACACACGCATTCGTCATGGGGCCGAGACCCTCTCCGGGGTAATCCGGATCTCAGCGCCTGTCGATCTAGGCCGCAGCATCGTCTCGCGGGCGATATCGGCATTCACCGAAGAAAACCCTGCAGTTTCTATCGAACTATCCTTGTCGGACGGATACGTTGATCTCGTCGGTCAAGGATTTGACATGGCAGTTCGTTTTGGCAATGTGACAGATTCCACCCTAAGGTTGCGGAGCCTTGGGTCTTTTCAACGCCTTATCTGTGCTGCACCGGAATATCTGAAGAGGCATGGCACCCCGAAAACCCCTGAAGATCTGATGAACCATAATTGTCTTGTCATGCGCTTTGGAGAGACCTTGGACAATGTTTGGGAATTCGGCAAAAAATCAAAAAAGAAACGGGTAACAGTTCGTGGGAGCCGGGTGGTGAACGATGGCTGGCTCATCCGGTCCTGGGCCTTGGCAGGACACGGCATTGTTTTAAAGTCCGAGTTGGATGTCGCCGAAGACATTCGATCCGGAGCCTTGGTATCTTTGCTTTCTGAGCATTTGCCGCCGCCGAACCCGCTCCAAATGATGTTCCCGCCAGGAAGAGCACAGCCGCGACGTGTTACGGCTTTCGCTGACCACCTTCGCAGGACAGTTCCGATTTCCCGCTTTGATGTGTCGAGTGTTCGCTCGAATACTGAGACCTATAGCTAAGGCAAATACGAGCTAAGTTTCCGCTCGAGCGGAATTCGGCAACCGCGGTATGTCCGCAGGGCGGTCATTCATTCATAACGTAACACGAGCCGGAATTTCGCCCAGTTCACCCCCTCACCATGATAGCCGCGGGATGGCGGCGCGGGCGCGGAGGCCCTCTTCGATGAGACGCTTGCGGATCAGGTGCTCTTCCGGGGCTTCGCTTGGTCCAAAATCCGAAGCGTGAATGCCGGCGGTGATGAACAGAACGTCGATGTCCTGGGACACGGCGCCGCGAATGTCTGTTGGCAGGCCATCGCCGATCGCCAGAACCTCTTCCTTTGCGATTGTTGTCCCGGCGTGCTCGGCCAAACGCCGCAGACCCGCCTCATAGATCGGCGCGTGCGGTTTGCCGAGAATGGCAACTTCGCCGCCGAGGTCTTCGTAGAGGCGGGCGAGCGCCCCGGCGCACCAGACCAAGCGGTCGCCCCGCTCCACAACGATGTCCGGATTGGCGCAGATCATCAACAGATTGCGCGCCGCCAGTTTCTCCAGGCGCTCCCGGTAATCGTCCGGTGTTTCCGTCTCATCATCCCGGAACCCCGTACAGCTGATCGCGTCTGCATCCTCGTCGACGCTGGTGAAGTTTGCTGCTAGATTGTGATAGAGCGGCTGGTCCCGGTCCGGTCCGATGTGCAGCAGCGTCTTGGAACCTTGCGCTTCCAAGACTTCGCGGGTGACATCGCCCGAGCTGACGATGCTGTCATAGGCCTCTTCCGGTATACCCAAGTTGGCCAGCATTTCGGCGACATTTTTTGCCGGCCGCGGGGCATTGGTGATCAGAACGACATGGCCGCCGGTTTCTTCCCGGAAGCGCCGCAATGCGATATGTGCCTCCTCAAAAGCGGACACGCCGTTGTGCAGCACGCCCCAGACGTCGCACAAGATGCCCTTGTATTGCGGGGCAAGGGCATGGAGCCCGTCAACAAGAAGCGGTGCAGAAACGGTCATGGCGGCTCACTCGGATGAGAAATTATCTGATAGGATTGCACGGAATCGAAGTAAATCCGGCGCGGACCATATCCGAAGCGCGCGTCAAACGGAACCAATCAAAGGGCAATTCATGCAGGTCAGGCAACTTGGCGAACAGGTGATCAACCAGATTGCCGCCGGTGAGGTCATTGAAAGGCCTGCCAGCGTGATCAAGGAGCTGGTTGAAAACGCCGTTGATGCCGGGGCGTCGCAAATCGACATCGTCACCGCTGCAGGCGGCAAAACGCTGATGCGGGTCGCCGATGACGGGGCCGGCATGCGTCAAGACGATCTGAAACTGGCCATCCGCCGTCACTGCACCTCCAAGATTTCCGATGATGACCTGTTTGATATCCGCACGCTCGGGTTTCGCGGCGAAGCGTTGCCGTCGATTGGCTCCGTGGCCCGTCTTGTCATTCAGACCCGCCACGGCGAAGAAGACCACGCCTGGGCGATCGCCGTGGAAGGCGGCAAGGAACAGCCGATTGTGCCTGCCGCCCGCTCAAAAGGCACCCAGGTTGAAGTCCGTGATTTGTTCTTCGCAACACCGGCCCGTCTGAAATTCTTGAAGTCCGACCGTGCGGAAGCCGCCGCCATCACCGAGATCGTCAAGCGGATTGCGCTTGCCTATCCGCATATCGGGTTTTCACTGTCGGGTGCCGACCGTCAACCACAATCCTGGCCGGCAGCGCGCGGAGACGAGCCGCATCTGGCCCGGATCGCCCAGATTTTGGGGCCCGATTTCGTCGACAACGCCATGGAGATCGATGCGGCGCGGGAAGGGGTCCGGCTCACCGGGTATGCTGGTTTGCCCACCCATCACAGGGGCAATGCCCAGCATCAGTTCTTTTTCGTCAATGGCCGACCCGTGAAGGACAAGCTGCTCTTGTCCGGATTGCGCGGGGCTTATGCAGACGTTCTTGCGCGTGATCGTCATCCGGTGGTGGTTCTCTTCATCGATCTGGATCCGGCGCTGGTGGACGTGAACGTCCATCCGGCCAAATCCGATGTGCGGTTTCGCGATGCGCAGTTGGTCCGCGGCCTGCTTGTCGGGGCGATCAAACATGCGCTGGTCCAAGCGGGGCACCGGTCGTCGACGTCCAACGCAGCCGTCGCCTTGGACGCGCTTCGAAAACAATCTCCACAGCCGAGATGGCCATCCGGTGCCACTTCTCCCGCTTACGGTTCTGCAGCGAGCGGATCGGCAAGTGCGCACGGGTTCGGTGCAACGGCAACCGCGGAGCGCTGGGCACCGGAGGCTTTTCGGCCATTGGAGACGGCACAAAATCCTGTGCTGGGATTTGCTGAAGACCGGGTTTCAGAGGTCCATAACGGCTTTTCTGCTCTGGCCACACCGTCAGCCGATGCAAGGGCACATGATGTTCCGCTGGCCTCGGAGAAAACCGAGCTGCCGCTTGGCGCCGCGCGGGCACAGGTCCATGAAACCTACATCATCGCGCAAACAGGAGATGGCGTTGTCATCGTCGATCAGCATGCTGCGCACGAACGGCTTGTTTATGAGCGTCTGAAAGAGGCCTTGGCCAAGAAAGACGTTGCCCGGCAGATCCTTTTGATCCCGGAGGTTGTCGACCTGCCGGAAGAAGATGCCGCCCGGCTGGCGGAACGCGCGGAGGATCTGGAAAAGGTCGGCTTGTCGCTTGAGGCGTTTGGGCCGGGTGCCATCGCGGTTCGCGAAACACCAGCAATCCTTGGCGACATGGACATTCAGGGCATGGTGCGCATGCTCGCCGATGAACTGGCCGAGTGGGAGACCGCCGACAGTCTCCGGGAGAAACTTGACCACGTTGCCGCCACGATGGCCTGTCATGGCTCGGTCCGGGCCGGACGCCGCATGCGGCCGGAAGAAATGGACGCCCTCTTGCGCGACATGGAAGCAACACCACTTTCTGGGCAGTGCAACCATGGGCGCCCGACCTGGGTTGAACTGAAACTCAGCGATATCGAAAAGCTTTTCGGCCGCAAGTAACAGCCAATGGGAAATCCGTCCCGTACGGCGAGATCGGCAGCCGTACGGAGACCGCAATGACCGCAGAAGACAGCAACAACAACACACCACCTGCGCGGCACAGCACGGGAACCTTGCGGAAGGTTGGCAGGACTGTCAGAAAAGTCCTGGTCGCTGGCGCGATCGCCTATGGCATTGTCGCCGGCTACATGTATCTCAATCAGCGGAATTTCGTTTTTGTGCCAACCGGTGAACTTGAATCCCCGGCGGCAAAGGGGCTAGAGAACGTCACCGTCGAAACGGTCTCAATGCAAGACGGCACCAACGTGACCGTCTGGATGTCTGAGGGGCGTGAAAACACGCCAGTCGTTCTTTATTTCCACGGCAATTCCAGCAATTTGTCGACGCGCCACAAGCGCTTTGCGCAGGTTCTGGACAGTGGCTTCGGGCTCTATGCGCCAAGTTATCGCGGCTATCCGGGAAGTGAAGGCGCCCCGTCCGAGGCAGCGTTCATTCAGGATGCGCTGGAGCATTTTGACAAGGCGTCGGCGGCTGGCCGACCTGTCATTGTGCACGGTGAGAGCCTGGGTACAGGTGTTGCCACTGCCGTCGCAGAACAGCGCCCGGACGCTGAGTTGCTCGTCCTGGAAGCGCCCTATACGGCTCTCGTTGACATTGCGTCCGAGCAATATCCCTGGTTGCCCGTGTCCGTGCTCATGAAGGATCCAATGCCGACGCGGGAGCGGATTCAGAACATTCAAAGCCCGGTTCTAATCGTACATGGAACGGATGACCGGGTGATCCCGGTGGCGCACGGAGAACGCTTGTACGAGCTGGCGCCTGAGCCGAAAACGCTCAAGATCGTTGAAGGCGTCAGCCACAGCGGTCTTTGGGGAAACGGTCTCTGGGACGCGGTCCAAGACGCTTACTGCACCTCGAAGGTTGAAACGCGCGCCTGTTGAGTTTGGGCGAAAACCAAAACCGAACCGTAATCAGGACTACCCGTGCGCGTCACGTGACTGCGCGGTACTGCCAATGGTATCCCGCGAGCCTTAAAACGTTCTTTGAACCCTGAGCGTTGTGTAAATTTCATCCGTATCGGAAAGCCCGGACGCTCTATCGAAATCGACGTTGCGGTATTGCATTTCAGCGCCGATATCCACGCCGGAAATTGGCGACCAGACAACGTTGCCAGTCACTGTCCATTGATTGAAATCGTAACTGTCCAAGGCGGCATCGACCGTGTGGTAACCACCTTCCAGATTGGCCGTGACCGTGTCGGTTACGGCGTGACGCCAGCCTCCGGCAACGTTCCACGTCTTTGTTGTTTTGGTGGACCCGCCAACATTGATGGCGTCGGTGATCCGGCCATTCCAACTGTCGAGTGGGAAACGGCTTGCGCCATCGGAATAGCCCACTTGGAGAACAACTTTGTCCCGGTCACCAAGGAAAGGAACCTTGATCTCCGCGCCGGCACCGACAGCCCAGCCCAGAGCAGCTTCTGATGCCGTGTCGACGAAATAGACCTGGTGTAATGCGCCCATGATTTGCGCGGAACCCCAGGCCTGATCGATCCGGATGTTGGCGACAGCGTCTGGGATCTTAAAGCCGCCATACCCGTCGGCGTTCGGAGAAATTAGTTCCACCCGTCGGGATACCGGACTTTCAATTGAAAGGCTGGCGGACACTCCGTTGCCGAATGCACGAGTGTAGGCGGCAACGTTTGATTTGGTATCGGAGTAGGAGGTGACCCGGGCACCGAAAGAATAACCTGTCCAGAAGTCCCAGAACGATTGAGCCCGGCCAAAGGTGAACCCGCCGAATTGGATGAAGCTGTACTCCAGCTCCAAGGAATTGGAGCTGCTGTCGTTGTCGTTTGTCACGAAGACGGAGTTATAGGTTCGCAGCAACCCGTATTCCGTTGCGGTGCGCGAGTCCAGATAGCTGTAGCCACGAGCCCGGAACGTTGTCCCTGTCGCCGCCTTGTCTGACCAATTGTTCGGTCCGCTGCCATAATTGTTCAGCCGATATTCGATACGAACGCGGCCTCCGACACGCAGGCAGGTTTCCGTGCCCGGCAGGTAAAAGAACCTGTTGCCGTAGGCATCACAAATCCGCAGGTAGTCTATCGGTTCCGGTGCGATTGGAAGATCGGCAGAAAATGCGGGACCGGCGAGCATCACCATGCTCGCTCCAAGGATGGCAGATCTGATCATGACACGATGTCTCGACAGTTTAATGGTTCGCGAGCCGTTACCATAGCGTGTCTTGCATGACAGTTTTCAGCGTAGTCAGGGTGTTCGTGAATTCACCTGTGCGTCGTTGCAATTGCGCAACAGAGTGTGGTCAGCGCCGGCCTTGGAAAAATCCCTTTAAGAGAGCTGCCGATTGGCGTTCTCCTATACCGGCATATGTCTCAGGGGCATGGTGGCAAATAGGCTGGCAGAAAAAGCGGGTTCCGTGGTCGACAGCGCCGCCCTTTTCGTCTCCGGCACCATAATAAAGCCGGCGGATCCGGGCAAAGGAAATGGCGCCGGCGCACATGGCGCATGGCTCCAGCGTCACATAGAGATCGCACTCCGGAAGCCGCTGGGAATGTAGCGCTGCACAGGCCGCGCGGATAACCAGGACTTCGGCATGTGCGGTCGGATCGCTCAGTTCCAGGGTCCGGTTGCCGTCCCGGGCCAAGATCTCCCCGTTGCGCACCAGAACGGCACCCACGGGGACTTCACCGCGTTCCGCGGCCGCCGCAGCTTCCTCCAGGGCGATATCCATGAAGGTCTTTTCGGCAAAGTTGTTGTCTTGAGAGGTCATGCCGTCTTTTCCATATCCGCCGTTTTAAGGCGGTACGGGGCATCCGTCAGCTGCAAAAGTAGGAGAATTTGGGTTCCGGATACCGTCTTCGGGTACGATTACTTTGAAATGGTGAAAACAAGCGATTCCCGAACGCGTTCTGCTCTGCTATGACGCGCCTATGACGACAAAGAAATTCCCTCCGAAACGGTCTGGCCCGGACAACGGCCGGAACCGACCCAAACGCGCAGCAGACAACCGCGGTCCGCGCAAGCCGGCGCCGCGCAAATCTGCTCCCAAAGCTGGCGAGGCGGGCGACGCACCGCGCGTGACCATTCCTGACACCGACAGCGGTGAACGTATCGCCAAGGTCATGGCCCGTGCCGGCTTGTGCTCCCGCCGGGAGGCTGAGACCTGGGTCATGAACGGCCGGGTCGAGGTCAATGGAAAGGTATTGACCACGCCAGCAGTCACCGTCACCGGCAAGGACAAGGTTCTGGTGGACGGCGAACCTCTGCCGATGCGCGAACGGACACGGCTGTGGCTCTACCACAAGCCGCGCGGCCTGGTGACGACCAACAAAGATCCGGAAGGCCGGCCGACCGTGTTCGACCGCCTGCCGGATGATCTTCCGCGGGTCTTGACCGTTGGGCGTCTCGACATCAATACCGAAGGCTTGTTGCTGCTGACCAATGATGGTGGTCTTGCCCGGGTCCTGGAATTGCCTGCAACCGGTTGGCTGCGCCGCTACCGCGTGCGCGCCTTTGGCAAGATTACACAGGCTGAACTCGATACCTTGAATGACGGTGTGGCGATTGACGGTGTGCTCTATGGCGCCATCGAGGCGACACTGGACAAGGAACAGGGCGGCAATGTCTGGATGACCGTTGGCCTGCGAGAGGGCAAGAACCGCGAAGTCAAACGCGTCCTTGAACATCTAGGGATGTCGGTCAACCGGCTGATCCGCCTGTCCTATGGTCCATTCCAGCTCATGGATCTGGCCGAAGGCGATGTACGGGAAATTCGCGGCCGTGTTCTTCGTGACCAGTTGGGCGATGCCTTGGCGGAAGAGGCAGGCGCCGACTTCGATGCGCCGATCTTCCATATGCCGAAGCACGAAGAGGAAAAGAAAAGGTCCGGTCCGCGCGGTGGTGGCCGGGATGGCTCCTCAGAAAAGGGCCAGGGCAAGTGGCTGACGGCCCGTGAGGGCAAGTCGGCGACGGATCGAAAGAAAGCCTCACGGAGCGACGACGGTGGCCCAAAACAGGGCAAGCGGAGAAACGAAGGGCCGCGCCGGGAGAAAGTCTCACCGCGGTCAAAGTTCCGCATGACGTCCGAACCCCGGTTTCGCAAGGATTACAACGAGGAGCGTCCGACCCTGCCGCAACGCCGGATTTGGGGAGATGAAGGCCTCGTTGAGGACAAACAGCAGGAGCGTCGCACAAACCGCGACAAAGGTGATCGGAAGGGCGGACCTCGCGAAGACCGTCCGTTCCGCGGCGACCGGCCAGAGCGCGGCAACCGCTCAGATCAAGTCGGACGGTCAGAAGGGCGGGATCGCGTAGGCGGTGGTGACCGCCCGGATCGGGGCGACCGGTCAGGCCGCAGTGGCCGCCCAGATCGCGGTGGCCGTCCGCCGCGCCGCGGAGACCGTTCGTGAGAATAGTTGCCGGACGTTTCAAGGGCGCTGCACTGGCAGCGCCCAAGTCAAATGCCACGCGGCCGACCAGCGACCGGTTACGCGAAACTGTCTTCAATATCCTTGCGCATGGGCTTGAGTTCGAGATTGATGGATGCCGGGTCCTCGACCTTTTTGCCGGCACCGGAGCACTCGGTTTTGAGGCCATCAGCCGCGGTGCGCGGCACTGTACGTTTATCGAAGAAGCCGCTGAACCGCGTGGTGTCATCCGCCGGAACATGGAAAGCCTCGGGCTCAATGGCGCTGCCAAGATATTCCGGCGGGATGCGACAAAGCTCGGCGAGCCGGGAACGATTGAACCCTTCGATTTGGTTTTCGCCGACCCGCCTTACGACAAGGGGCTGGGAGAGAGGGCACTCGTTTCTGCTGCGACAGGCGGATGGCTGAAGCCAGGCGCGATCTGCATTCTGGAAGAGCGGGGCTCTGCGGATGTTGAAGTCCCGGAAGGGTACACCGAACTCGACCGGCGCAAGGCCGGTGACAGTCAGGTTCTGTTTCTGCGGTTTGATCAGGAGTAATCGCGTCCTGATCTATGCTCCGCCGGGCATCATGATGTAGACCGTTTTTTCCGCTGGCAGGGTGCTACGGCTCACGGTCACACTTGAAGTCTCCGCACGGACGATCCGGTAGCCCTGTTCCGTTGCCCGGCCCATGAATGCCGGAAGGGCCCCTGCGAAATGAAAATGCATCGGAATTATCATCGATGGACTGATGGCAGCCAGCACGTCCATGAGGCTGTCGAGCCTAAGCGTCGATGAGTTGTCAATGGCGGCGAACACGACATCAATCTGGCCGAGGCGCAGCAAATCGTTTTCCGTCAGCCGGTGATGTAAATGCCCCAAGTGGGCGAGGCACAAATCCGCGGCTTCAAAGATAAAGATTGAGTTGCCGAGCCGGCGGCTTTCCCCATCCCAGCCTCGAATGTTGGTCTGAATATTTCGAACGCGAACATCGCCAACAAAGATATCATGATCCATCGGGCCGCCGTTCCGGTTCCAGCCATACAGAAGATGTTCGATGTTCGGGTCAGGGTTCAGCGAATAGTGGGTGCTGTGGGCTCCGTTCATCGTGGCGATCGTCGGCGGAAGAAACGGACGGTAGATGTCATTGTAATCGGTTGCGATGCGGATCCCCTGAGGGGTTTCCAGCTCGAAGGTAGAATGCCCGATGTAGCGAACGCTAACTTGATCTGGCTCCAGATTGGCGTTCCACACCCGGACTTCGCCCGGCCGCAACGGCTTGTACGGAGCATCAGCGACGACCTGGCAGATCGCCAGAGCAGGGCCAGCAAAGAGAATTGCTGTAATGAAAGTGAGAAGGAACGCCGCATTGCTTTCAAAGCGTCGACGAAACCAGGTAGCCGGTCGGATGCAATGGATGGACTGCCACATGCTGAACGATCCCCACTCGCGAGTGTCACCCAAATAATACTAGGCTTTCAGGCAAGACCGGCAAGGAATTATGGGTGATCGCGAGGAATTTGATCGGTTGGACAATCATTTGCCCAAAGAAAAGGCAACCGGCCTGTTGGACGGTTGCCAGGTGGGGGCAGGTGGGAGGAAGGACCCGCCCCGGGAACTCAATCAAACGATGTGAAGGCTGACCGGCGGTCTCGTGCCGCGGGTGCGGGTCTTCAGATCGTCGGTGGCCGCACCGGCAGTTTTGGACTGCAGATAGATCATTTCGCCGGCTGTTCCGGCTTCGCGGACGAGGTCGGATTGTTCGCATTGGGCGGCAAGTTGAAGGCCCAGCCTGCGCAAATGGGCCCGCCGGTAGCAGTAAACTGCCATTGCTGCGCGTTGTGCAGCTGGCCATTGGCCAGTGATCTCAGCCGTCGCGTTCAGGGCAGAATCCAAAAGTTTCTTCAGGATGTCATCCGTGACGGGGCATGTCTCTAAATCTGCGGATCCCTTTGCCATCGGCATTGCTCTACTCCTCGGTTCATAGAGAAGGATCGCGAAATTCAGTTAATTGAGTCTTAAGTATCCACAGTCGGTAAATTAAGCGAGGGAAATTGCTTGAATAGTATTTGAGACTATTTGACGGAATCGCTTGTTGTATTTAGCAGTTCTGTTAGTTTGGCCCGTGTCACACCACGTAAGTTTTCGGACTTTTCCAGAATTGCTCCTGCTTTCAGAAAATCGAGCACGCGGGTATTGTCATGCTGCGGGCGGATCAGGATATCCGGTTGATCCAGTTTGAGTTTTTGTGCTGTGATCGTCTGCATCAAGATTTGCGAAGATCCGAAAATCGAGTCCAGCATGCTGATATCAGCCGGATTTGAACGCGGAACCGGGGCGCCGACAACGTCAACCGCAACCACAAAATCGCACTCTTCCCGCAAGCCGTCGAAGGGCAACGGGTTTACAACACCTCCGTCGATCAGAAATCTTCCCTGATGCCGGACAGGACGGAAAACGGCTGGAATTGAAATGGAGGCGGCAATTGCCGGTAAAAGCGGCCCCGTTTCGAAATCCACCTCGGTGCAGCCGAAATAATCGGTTGCCAAGATTCGTAAGGGGATATCGAGATCTTCAAACCGGGGCGGCAGATACTCGGCGACAAAGGCGTCCAGCACACCGACAGGATCGAATTGAACCGGCCCGGCACGGAAGAGATCTCGGATGCGTTTGGGGCCAAGCTTCCAGAAGCGCGAGAGGACTTTATTGCTGTCGGCAAACAAGTCCAGCGCGATCGCGCGCAGGTCCTCACCGCTGTGCCCGGCAGCGTAGCCTGCCCCAAAGATCGCACCGATAGATGTTCCGGCGATTTTGTGGGGTCTGATCCCCAAATCGTCAAACGCCTGAAGAACGGGAATGTGGGCAAGGCCTCTTGCTCCTCCGCCGCCAAGGGCCAGGCCGATCTTGGGATGCGACGCATTTTTCAGCATGTGGCCCGATGCCTCTGTTGATTATTCGGCGGGCGTGGGGGACGTCGTGTGTCGCCGATTGGCCCTTTGGCCACTCGTTGCCTGATCATAACGTCAGCAGTGTGACGGTGTGATGGGCAGGTCCTAAAACACGAAATAGAGGTCTTCTGCGGTTTCCGACATCCAGTTGGTGGCGTCTTCAAAACGCAGGGGCTTGGCAATGAGGAAGCCCTGGACTGCAAAGTCACCCATCATGCGCAGGCGGTCATATTGCTCTTCCGTCTCGACACCTTCGCAAACAACCGAAATATTGAGCGAGCGGGCCAGATGGATCAGCTGGTTGATCAGGATTTCTTTGCGGTCATCTTCCAGCA
Source organism: Roseibium sp. R5 (assembly GCF_055755305.1). Lineage (NCBI taxonomy): Bacteria > Pseudomonadati > Pseudomonadota > Alphaproteobacteria > Hyphomicrobiales > Stappiaceae > Roseibium > Roseibium sp. R5. Next base: position 139,371 of record NZ_CM146910.1, on the reverse strand, counting down.
ACTGCTGGGTAAACGAGCGGTCGATTTTCAAACCGTTGATGGGAAGATCAACCACATGGGTAAGTGAGGCATATCCGGTGCCGAAATCGTCCAGCTCCACATGCACGCCCATTTCATAAAGATCCTTGAGTGTCGACAGGTGACCTGATTTGTGATCGTCCAGGAACACCGACTCCAAGACTTCGGCTGTGATCCGTTCTGGTGCCAGATCATGCCGTTCCATAGCGGTTTTGAATTGATCGAACAGCATGCCAGAGGACAGGTGCGCCGGAGAAACGTTTACCGAAATCCGGCCGAAATCCAATCCTGCATCCTGCCAGGATTTGGCTGCCGCGAACGCCTTGTCGAGAACAATTTCTCCAAGAACAGCGGCAAAGCCTGTCTTTTCAACGACGGGTAGGAACTCGCCTGGCGAAACGACGCCACGTTCCGGATGTTGCCAGCGGACAAGGGCTTCCACCCCGACGACCTTGTGCGTGCGCATGTTGACCTGTGGCTGGAAGACCAGGAAGAACTCGTCGCGTTGAGCTGCCATGTGCAACTCGCGTTCAAGTTCCGCTTCCTTGTCGTTCACGGACTGCAGGTCGGATGAATAGAATGTGAACCGGTCCTTGCCGCTGTGTTTGGACCGGTAAAGCGCAAGGTCCGCATTCACCAGAAGTGTTTCAAAGTTCGTGCCATGGTCCGGACACAGGGCAATCCCCATGCTGACGGTCGGCCAGAAGGTTGTGCCGTTGAACTCCATCGGCGCCCGCATCAGCCGGCGTGCGCGCTCACACAATTCGTTCGGATCGGAGTCTGAGGAATTGGCCAGAATAACAAACTCATCGCCGCCCCAACGGTAGGGCGTCCCGAGCCCACGGCTGACTTCGCGCAGGCGGCGTCCTGTTTCCGCGAGGCAATAATCACCCGCCAGGTGCCCAAGCGTGTCATTGACCCGTTTGAAATTGTCCATATCAACATGGATGAGGAATGCCGGCTTTTTGGTTTTGGCGAACCGCTTTCCGGCATCGCGCTGACAACCGGCGCGGTTCGAGAGTTTCGTCAGAGGATCAAAATAGGCAAGGCGCTCAGCGCGTTCCTTCGCGTCCCGGGTTTCAGATTCGCGCTGTACCCGCTCCGAAATGTCGTTCGCCATGGCGACGATGCGATTACGGCCCTGGTCGCGCACCATCTGGATCTGGAAGTCGACCGGATAATCCGTTCCATCTTTCCGGCGCTGTTGGGCCTCGCCCGTGATATTGGCTTCGGTGCCCTCAGCCAAAGGCACGAGTTTTTCAGCAATGGTAGAGCGGCTGAACTCCTGATTGATGTCCCAGAGCGTTAGATTTTGCAGCTCGGTCAGTGTGAAGCCGAGGTTCGTAATCGCGCAGGCGTTTGCGTATTCAACTTGGTAGGTATCGGCGTTGAGGACATAGATCTCGTTAAGCGACGTCTCGAGGATCTTTGCCATCAGCGTGTTCTGGCGTTCCGTGTTGGACCGTTCCGTAATGTCGTGGACAGTCCCGATACCCCGGACGCTCCGGCCATTTTCGCCTTTGAAGACACGCCCTTTGGTGTGGATCCGTGCAAGCGAGCCATCAGCTCTCAAGATCGAATGCTCCAGATCAAAAGGCTGACATTGCGCGAGAGCATGATGAATGACTGACTTGACCCGGGGCAAATCTGTTGCTGGCACGCGCTCGATCAATTGCTCCAGCAGGTTGCCTGACGCTGTCGTAGGCGAAATCCCGGTAATCCGGAAAAACTCTTCCGAGGCAGAGATCTCTTTCGTGCTGAGATCGCACTCCCAGCTGCCGATTGAGGCAATCGCTTGCGCCTCAAGAAGCTGGGCACGGCTGCGTTCAAGTTCCTTTGTGTTGGAACTGACGGCTTCTTCCAGGCTGGACCATGTCCGGCCAATTCTGCGTTGAAGCCGGGCCAGGAGACGCTGCATGACAACCCAGGCAAGGATCGCGAAGCCCAAGCTGACAAGCAGCACGACAAGGGTGGTTTTGAAAAAGGCGTTCGCTGCAGCTGTAACGTCCCGCTGCAGCATGATTTTCGAGCCCGGCGCGGCATTTGCCAATGGAAGAGTCAGGCCCTCGGTCATGAGAACCTTGTCATCTTCCTTGAACAGCAATGGAACAGCGGCTGATGCTGCTTGCGCGTTCTGCTGGTTGGAACCGGCGGTGGACGCAGCGGTTACTGGCCCGCCGGTTTTGAGGATCTTGCCGTTAACGGCAGAACTCAAATGCATCAGATGGGTTTCGATACTGGAACTTAAATCCAGATAGCCGAGCAGCCGGCCCTCATGCACCAAAGGTTCCGTGCTGCGAACCACAATGGTTCCAGCCTGATCGTATTCGAGGCTGTTGGAGACAGCCGGCGCACTTGCATGATCGTCGTCTCCGGTCATGTCAGACGAGGTCGTCAAAGCGGCTGCCGTAGGACCTTTTCGGTACAGAACCGAATGATCAGGTCCATAAACTGCCAACCGGTAAGGCCCCTCTTTGCCGTTGAAGGTCTCAAAAGCACGCTCTGCATAAAGTGCAACAGATGCGGTATCATTCTTGACCATCGCCGAAGTCAGATTTTCATCGGACGTCAAACGGTCTGTGAGCGTTGCAAGAGCCTTGGCATTGCGCTGCTGTTCCTGATGGACCAGCTTTTTGGAAGCTGACTGCACTCGATCGAATGGAACTTGCAGCCGCGCGACTTCAGTGACGATGTTCTGGAGCGTTAGAATGCAAACGATGAGCGCCAGAAAACCAATAAAGACAGCTTTAAGCGGGCGTTCAATCCGAGCGCCATCGTCGCTCCATTGAGCGGCGATGTGATCCAACCGGGATTCCACAGTATCGAGAAAATGATATCCGGACCGTTTCACTTCGGTGTCCCGCATACTCCGCTCAACCACGCCAAACCTTCAACCGTTGCGTACGGTTGCCCCCCGCACCTCGTCAGGCACTATCCTTAAATTCCGGCAGCCCAGATGGCGCCAATCAGATAGGAAGAGTCCCTGCCATAATTATCGATAGCGGGTATTCGTTAAATTGCATTGAATAAGAGTGTTAAGAAAATTAAGGACTTTCACTGAAAAGCACTGCATTTTAACAGCTTAACACCATGCGCATTTAAACTCAGCAAGTTTGGTTGAAGCTGGAATTTGATTTTTTATACTTTGGTATTTTCTACAAGGAAAAGAATTCGAGTATCTCCTGCGCGATTTCTTTTGGTGACTCTTCCGGCAGGAAATGTCCGCCCTTAATTGCCTTACCTTTGGCATGAGGACACCATGTCTGCCAGGTCGCCAGCGGATCTTCGATACTCGCCGCAATCCCCTGTTCGCCCCACAACGCAAGATACGGTAGGGAGATGGTTTTATCTGTCCGCCGGTCCTCAGCATCATGATCGTAATCGATATGTGCCCCGGCCCGGTAATCCTCGCAGCTCGCCGCGATGCGCGCCGGATCTGAAAACCAAGCGCGTGTGTGCTGAAGCGCACCCTCAGAGAAGGGCGACAGGTCCTTTGCCGCGCTCCAGCTTGCGAGCTTGTGCTCCAGAAACGGGATTGGGTCGGCGGCAATCATATTTTCAGGAAAGGGCGCCGGTTGAGCCAAAAACGCCCAATGATAGATCTTCAGTGCGAAGGTGCGGTCAAGATGGTTCCAGTAGTCAAAGGTCGGCAGGATATCGAGAACCGCAGCGCCAGAAAGCCGATCGGGCATGTCCAGCGCCATACGATACACCACACGCCCACCCCGATCATGCCCAACCGCCCCAAACTGGTCGTGGCCAAGATGTGCCATAACCTCGGCCATAGTCTGCGCCATCGTCCGCTTGGAGTAGGCGGCATGATCGTCACTCAAGGGCGGGATGACGGACTGCCCGTATCCTGGAAGATCCGGCATCACGAGCGTGAAGAACTTGGCAAGGTCCGTAGCGATTTTGTGCCAGATGACATGTGACTGCGGATAGCCATGCACCAGCAAAAGTGCCGGGCCGTTGCCGCCCGTCCGGCAGAAAATCGGCCCTTGCGCAGTTTCGACGAAATGACTTTCGAAACCCGGAAACAAGTCTGGCAGTGTGTCGCCCACAGTATCCTCCCAACATAAGTCGTCGGGAGGAGCCTATTTATCTGAGACGTTTATGGCTATCGGTCTATTGGGTTAACTCAGTTCTCACGCGCAACAGCGCGCCAGCCGATATCGGACCGGCAAAAACCTTCTGGCCAATCGATTTTTGACGCGGCCTTGTAGGCAGCTTCCTGTGCGTCCTTCACCGATTTACCGAGCGCCGTAACGTTCAAAACCCGGCCGCCATTTGCAAGAATATTGTCGCCATCGGACTTTGTTCCGGCGTGAAAGACTTCGGCTTCATCAGCCGAGATAGCATTCAGGCCTTTGATCTCCGTGCCCTTTTCATAAGCGCCCGGATACCCCTTGGCAGCCATAACAACGGTCAATGCAACATCATCGTGCCAGTCGGCTTGGGATTGATCGAGTGTACCGTCCGCGCTCGCGATCATCAGGTCTAGAAGATCGCTTTTCAGGCGCATCATCAGCACCTGGCACTCCGGATCGCCAAAGCGCGTGTTGTATTCGATCAGTTTGGGTCCGTCCGATGTGATCATCAGGCCCGCGTAGAGAACGCCCTTGAACGGCGTTCCACGCTTGGAAAGCGTCGCGATTGTCGGCTCGATGATGGAACGCATCACCTCTGCAACCAGAGCATCGGTGAGAACCGGAGCCGGAGAGTAGGCACCCATGCCGCCCGTGTTAGGGCCTTCGTCGCCATCAAAGGCGCGTTTATGATCCTGCGCCGTTGCCAGAGGCAGAGCGTTAATGCCGTCAGACAGGACAAAGAAGCTCGCTTCTTCGCCTTCCAGGAACTCTTCGATCACGACTTCCGAGCCCGCCGCACCGAACGAGCCTTCAAAACAATCTGTGACGGCTGCTTCCGCATCCGCAAGTGTCATGGCGACCACGACACCTTTGCCGGCAGCCAGACCGTCCGCCTTGATGACGATGGGCGCGCCTTTTGTGCGCACGTGATCCAGGGCATCCGCAGCATTGTCGAACCGGCCATATCCTGCCGTCGGGATGTTCGCTTCGTCGCAAACAGCCTTTGTAAAGGCCTTGGAGCCCTCGAGCTGCGCAGCGGCCTTGCTTGGACCGAAAGCCTTAATGCCCGCCGCGTTCAGATCATCCACCAACCCGGCGACGAGCGGCGCCTCCGGGCCGACGACAACAAACTCGATCTGCTTGTCGCGGCAAAAGGTGATCACGGCTGCATGGTCTGAAACGTCCAGATCGGAGAGCTCTGCATGTGCGGCAATACCGGCATTCCCGGGAGCAGCATAAAGCTTTGTGAGCTTCTGGGATTTCGCCAAGGCCCAGGCAAGGGAGTGCTCGCGGCCACCGGATCCGATCAGGAGAACTTTCATGAAATGCCAATCTCACATGCATCAACAAGAAGGGGAGCGGATGTTGGGGCCGGCAGGGCCGCTTCCGCAAGTGAGGCGCGGTCTAACATGCCGGGGCCGGAGCCGCAATTGGGCCGGAGGTGTGCCGTTGACCGAGAAAATGACCATCAGCTTACAGGAGCGGACATGAGCCGCGCATGGCAGGTCGTGTTGGGGTCTCCGGCCAACCGGCGGGAGATACTCGGCATCGTCCGGAAATGCCGGGAAGAGACGGGCCGCACTTTCAACAAGCAGTATGAAAGTGCCATCAGCCGGTTTCTTGTCGATGCATCGGCCGGCCGGATCTACCTGATTGATGTGCGTGGTGTCCCCGCGGGATATGCCAGCGTGTCGTTTCAGCAATCTGTTTCGTGGGGAGGTCAGCTTGCGGTACTGGAGGAGCTCCAGTTGCTGAAAGCCTATGAAGGGCAGGGGCTTGCCCAGCGGGTTCTCCGGGCAATCATTGGCGACTTGGAAAACTTCGGTCCGGACGTGGTGGTCGCCTATGCAAAGGAAGATGATCCGCTCGCAGCCGTGTACGAAATCGAAGGGTTTTCCCGAACCGCTCTCATTCGGTATTCCGATCAGGAAAGTGACGAAACCTGCTGAAGGTCGCTCCAAATTGGTCTTGCGGGGCGGACTGCGTCAGTTATGCCTCTCGCGAATGGATCTCCAGAGCTTTACTGTGTGAATTGCCGCTTGGGGGTGATTTTCATTTGCGCAGCCGGTAAAGCTGCGGGAAATCAAATGCGGACTCGGCGGGATTTTTAACGCGCGAAACGTCAATCAGGGACCACGCCATGTTCTTTTCCACCCGGGATACCGGCCCGGTTGCAGATGCGGTCAAGCAGCATTGGGTCGATACCCGCCTGCCTGCAGGTTTGCGCCCTTACGCCCGTCTGGCCCGCTGGGAAAGACCGATCGGCTGGTGGCTGTTGCTTTGGCCTTGCTGGTGGTCCGCAGCGCTTGCGGCAATCGCGGCGGGCAACAGCTGGCCGAATCCCTGGCATATGCTCTTGTTCCTGATCGGTGCCGTTGCAATGCGCGGTGCTGGATGCACCTACAATGACATTGTGGACGTTGATATCGATGCCCAGGTGGAGCGGACGCGCTCCCGGCCGATCCCTGCCGGGCAGGTGAGCAAACGTCAGGCAAAGATATTTCTAGTGGTCCAGGCGCTGGTCGGTCTGATGGTCCTGCTGCAATTCAACAGCTTCTCGATTGTGCTGGGCATCGCATCGCTGATCCCGGTCGCGATTTATCCGTTCATGAAACGGATAACCAACTGGCCGCAGCTGTTCCTGGGTTTCGCGTTTTCCTGGGGTGCGTTGATGGGGTGGGCTGCGGTTTTTGGAGAGCTGTCCTTGGCGCCAATCCTGCTCTACATCGGCGGGATATGCTGGACCATCGGCTACGACACGATCTATGCCCATCAGGACAAGGAAGATGATGCCTTGGTTGGTGTGAAGTCGACGGCTCGTCTGTTTGGCGATCGCACCCGGCTTGCACTGATCGTGCTTTATGCTTTGGCGTCCCTACTGTTTGCCCTTGCTGCAGCCTTGGCCGATGCCGGACCGGCTGCTTTCCTTGGCATTCTTCTGGGCGCTATCCATCTTGGCTGGCAGATCGTCATCATCGATATTGATGACGGGGATCAGTGTCTCCAGCTGTTCCGATCCAACAAGATCTACGGCTGGATCCTGTTTATCGGCTTCACAGCAGATGCTTTGATTTCAGGGATGTTCGCCTGACGGGAAATCGAAAGGCGTAGAGTCAGTCCCGCGCGATGATCTCGCGTTCGTGAGCGTAACTCGCAGACACTTTGCCAAGTGATCCTGTTTGCCGGCGGTTCAGGAAGCGCGGGCGCCGGCCGGTCAGGAGACGCAGTTTCCGGCGTGGTGCTGGGGCAGCAGCCGGGTTGGCCTGAAAAGCTTCAATCGGTTTGACGGCACCACCGAGATCACACACCAGCATGGGCAACGACAAGACTTGCGCCCAGCGGCTCCAATGCGTAGCCAGCTCGTCGGATGAATGTGTTTCCACCAGTGTGATCGACAGCGCACCGTCAGGATGCTTCAGGATCAAACTGGCGAGGATCTCTCCAGGCGTATTGCCTGGAACAATGCGCACCATCACGCCGTCAAAACCATGCATCGGAACAACGATTGTGACTGGCAGACCGCCAACACGGCGCTTGATGATTGCTTTTTCGCGATCAAGAAAGATATCGGCCGGAAGGGAGGTTGTTCCTGGCCGGGCTTCCAGGCGTTGCTGGAACTGGATTGGGAGGCAACCGGGATGCAGCACCTGCTCGGTGCCGATCCCGGCCGCTTGTGTCATCTGTTGTTCTGTTTGACGCTTCACTGTGACTTCTCCACCGGGCCTTTTGGCCTCTTGATGAAGTTACTCTACACACCGAAGAGTCGTGATCTGCTTAAGAGACACGGTTAAAAAACTGTGATTTTAAAGAGGGTTACTGGAGTGTAACGAGCCCGCTAACACTCTGTTGAGCATAATGGCTTGGCAAGAGCGGCATGCAGCCCCAATTTCCATGGAAATCGGTTTTCGTTCCGCCGCACACCATTAGTTATCCTCCAACGGTTGCGGCTCTATCGTCCGGAGCGTAAACAACAGCCCAACATAAGGCGGTATGCCAACACTAAGGCGGTATGAATGTCCGAATTGATTGATCAAGCTGAACTCCAATCCCGAGCCGAACGTTTGGTTGCTGCAGCCCGCAATGCAGGCGCAGACGCTTGCGACGCCATTGCGGTCACTGGTGTCTCTCTGGGCGTTGAAGTCCGGGACGGCAAGGTCGAAGAGACCGAACGTGCCGAGGGGGATGACGTCACGCTGCGGGTTTTTGTTGGAAAACGCAGTGCAGCTGTGTCGGCCAATCAGTTGGACAATCCGTCAGATCTTGCGGAACGCGCAGTCGCAATGGCCAAGGTGGCGCCGGAAGACCCGTTTGCGGGCCTTGCTGATCCGGATTTGCTGGTCAAGCAGTTGCCGGAGCTGGAGCTCTTGGACAGCAAACAACTGTCGGCCGACGAACTCACCAACATAGCGCTCAAAGCGGAAGCTGCGGGCCTCAGCGTGGAGGGGGTCAGCAAATCCGGTGGTGCATCGGCATCCTGGCGCCTTGCCGGTGTGGTGATGGCAACCAGCCATGGATTTCAGGGGTCATATCTTTCTTCTCGTTTCGGCATGTCCATGACGGCGGTGGCCGGTGATGGCACCGCGATGGAGCGGGACTACGATTTCGACAGCCGCACGTTCTTTGAAGACCTTGATGCACCTGCTGATATCGGCCGCCGGGCCGGGGAGCGGGCTGTGCGCAGGCTCAACCCGGACAAGCTTTCCACGCGCACCACCAACGTGGTTTATGAAGCGCGGGCTGCCCGCAGCATCCTTGGACACCTGGTCGGCGCGATAAATGGAGCGTCGGTTGCGCGGAAGACCAGCTTTCTGATGGATCAGATGGGAGAGGCGGTTTTGGCGCCCGGCCTGACGGTTGTTGACGACCCGTTCAAGCGCCGCGGCGCGGCGACCCGCCCGTTCGACGGTGAGGGAACCGAGGCGAGCGTTCTGAATATGGTTGAAGATGGTGTCTTGCAACACTGGTATTTGGATGGGGCTTCGGCACGCGAGCTGGGGTTGGCTCCGAACGGCCGCGCCCGGCGCGCTGGCAGTGGCACGTCTCCGGGCTCCACAAACGTGACCTTGATGCCGGGAGAAAAGTCTCTGGAAGAGTTGATGGCGGACGCGGGCGACGGCCTTCTTGTGACGGATCTGATCGGTCACGGAGTAAACGGCCTCACCGGAGATTATTCACGCGGAGCTGCCGGTTTCTGGTTCGAAAACGGCAAGATCGTTAGACCCGTCAGCGAAATCACGATCGCAGGCAATTTGAAGGACATGTTCAAGCGTATGGTGCCCGGCAGCGATCTGGACAACCGCTATGCAGCTGCGGCCCCTTCAATCATGATTGAAGGAATGGCCCTTGCCGGGAATTGATGCTGCTGCCTTTGAAGCCGATCTGAAGCTTTTGGAAGATGCGGCGCTGGAAGCCGGTGAGCTGGCGCTGACCTTTTTCGGCCGCGATCCGGAAACCTGGTTCAAGGGCAACAAGTCTCCGGTCTCGGAGGCTGACATCGCCGTCGACCGTTTTCTCGGTGAAACCTTGCGCGCGGCCCGGCCGGACTACGGCTGGCTGTCGGAAGAAACCGCTGACGATCCGATCCGGCTGCAGCATGACCGCGTGTTCATCGTGGATCCGATTGATGGAACCCGCGCTTTCCTGGCTGGCGGTGATGAGTGGACTGTATCCGTCGCAGTTGTCGACAAGGGGCGGCCTGTTGCAGGCGCGGTCTATTGTCCAAGACGGAAGGAAATGTTCCTTGCGGCAAAAGGCGGTGGGGCGTCCTTGAACAAGGATGAGATAGCGGTCTCGAACAGAACCGAAACGGCAGGAGCCCTGTTAACCGGGCCCTATTCGATTGCCGCCAACGAAGACGTTCAAGCGGCCGGGTTTGAGGCAACGGATGTGTTGCGGTCTCTGGCTTACCGGCTCGCCATGGTGGCCTGTGGCCGGGTGGATGTCGGAGCGGCACGGGGTGGGCCAAGCGATTGGGATCTTGCAGCCGCCGATCTTTTGGTGCAGGAAGCTGGCGGAACTCTGACCGATCTGTCGGGTGAGCAACTGCTTTACAACCGCGCGAAGACGCGCCATCCCGCACTTGTTGCAGCCCCTGTGCAACTGAGCGGGCCGGTTCGCAACGTTCTGGGAAAGCTGATTGCTTAAAGCCTCGAGGATCCAGGCAAACAAGGACTGTTCATGAGCGATACAGAAGCACCGAAACAACTCCTGCATTTGGTCTTCGGCGGCGAACTGGAAAGTCCCGACGGTCTGACATTCCGCGATCTGGATGAACTGGACATTGTCGGGATCTATCCGAACTATGCGGAAGCTTACACGGCTTGGAAAGCCAAGGCGCAGGCAACCGTCGATAATGCGCACATGCGCTACTTCATTGTACACATGCACCGCTTGCTGGACCCCGATACGGCCAGCTGACGGCGCCGCTCCATACTTGGGCAAAAAGAAAAATGCTAAAACGCATCGGCCGACATCCGCTTGTTCTTTCGGCAATCGGCTCCCTGCTCGCTGGATATTTGAAGCTGGTTTATTATACGAACCGCTTTACGATCGAACCTGTGACCATCCATGAAGACACGGACAAGGACCTGCCCGTGATCGTGGCCATGTGGCACGGACAGCACTTCATGGTGCCGTTCGCCAAACCATCGCATTGGCCGGCCAAGGTGATGATCTCCAAATCCGCGGACGGCGAGATCAATGCAATTGCCGCGCGGAAGCTGGGCATGGGATTGATCCGGGCCTCTGGCGGGCGGACTGCGCACCAAATCAAGAAACGCGGCGGCATGCGTGGGTTTATCGAGGCGGTAAGGGCCTTGAAGGACGGATACTCCATTGCAATGACAGCCGACGTTCCCAAAGGGCCCGCACGGCACTCCGGTGCCGGGATTGTCCAGCTCGCCAAACATTCCGGCCGGCCGATTTTGCCGGTCGCAGTGGCCACGAGCCGCAGCATCGAGCTGAACAGCTGGGACAAGGCGAGTGTCAATTTGCCCTTTGGCCGCGGCGGTATCGTTGGCGGTGACCTGATCTGGGTCCCTTCCGATACGGATGATGAAGGTTTGGAAGCCTACCGCCAGAAAGTGGAAGACGGCCTGAACACCGCGACCCGCCGGGTCTACGAGCTTGTCGGAAGGCCGAATGGCTGAGCGGCGCCCCATCGCCCTGACGTTTTACCGGGCCCTTGGACGAGCATTGACGCCACTTCTGCATCTTTTGTTCCGCCGCCGCGCTGCAAACGGCAAGGAAATCGAAAGCCGCAAGGGGGAGCGCTTCGGTATTCCTGGAGTGCCGCGGCCAAAGGGATCACTTGTTTGGATCCACGCTGCCAGCGTCGGTGAAACGATGTCTGTCTTGCCGCTGATCGAACAGCTCGCACGCGACGGCCACTCGGTGCTTTTGACCAGTGTTACGGTCACGGCTGCTGAAGTCGCCGAAAAGCGGTTGCCGGAAACCGGAATTCATCAGTTCACGCCCTATGACACGCCGGGATGCGTTTCGAACTTTTTGGATCATTGGCGGCCCGATCTGGCCATGGTGGTGGAATCCGAGATTTGGCCCTGCATGTTCGATGAGGTGCATCAACGCGGTATCCCGTTTGCACTTCTGAATGGACGGATGTCGGAGAGCTCGTCGCGCAACTGGATGAAAGCCCCGAAAACTTCTGGCTACATCTTCAAGTGTCTCGATTTGGTTTTGGCGCAAAGCGAAGCAGACAAGGAGCGGTTCTTGAGGCTCGGATGCCGGCACGTCGAAATGCCGGGCAATTTAAAGTTCGATGCGGCAGAGCCAGCTGCTGATGAAGAAGACCGCCGCCGGCTTGCCGATCAAATCGGCGATCGCCCGGTCTGGATGGCGGCCCTCACGCATCCGGGCGAAGATGAAATAGCGCTGAAGGCGCATGCGCGTCTTCTTGAAGAACATCCGGACCTGCTTTTGCTACTTGTTCCCCGCCACCCGGCCCGCGCCGATGATGTGGCAGCACTTGTCAGTGAAAGTGGCCACGTGATTGCCCGGCGGAGTTGTGGCGATCCGGTGACCGCTGAAACCGGGGTCTATTTAGGTGACACGCTCGGCGAAATGGGGTTGTTCTACCGCTTGGCCCCGGTGACTTTTCTCGGAGGGTCGTTCAACGACGCCGGTGGACACAATCCCGTCGAGGCCGTGCTTTTGGGGTCGGCTCTGGTTACAGGGCCGAAAGTCGCCAATGCCAGAGCCGTTTACAAGGACCTCTGGGAACAAGGCGCAGCTCTTAAGGTTGAGGAGCCCGCTCAGCTTGCCTCGGAAATTGCTGGCCTCATGGACCACCCTGATAACCGCAAGGAGCAGGTCGACCAGGCGATGAACCTGGTCATCAAGGGACGCGGCGCCTTGAACCGAACCGCTGACTTGCTGAAGCCCATGCTGTCAGAAACAACTCGGGCCGACACCATGGAGAGGGGCGATGGGCAAGGCGCCTGATTTCTGGTGGACACCCAATCGAAGCGCGGCTGCGCTCGCGCTTGCCCCTTTTGGCTGGATCTACGGCCTCATCGCTGGCCGCCGGATGGTGCAGCATTCAGAGGCAAGAAGCGTGTTGCCCGTCGTCTGCATCGGCAATTTTGTGACCGGCGGAACCGGCAAGACCCCTTTCGCACTCCGCCTGTCAGACCGATTGCTCAAGGAAGGGCATGCGCCCGGCTTTTTGTTGCGCGGCTATGGCGGACGTCTCAAAGGACCGGTGCTTGTTGACCCGGCACAACACACTGCGGCGGACGTTGGCGACGAAGCGCTGCTCTTGGCTCAAGCCGGACCAACGGTGATTTCTGCAGACCGTCCGGCCGGAGCGGAACTGCTGGAAAAACAGCCGGTCGACATGATCCTGATGGACGATGGTTTCCAGAACCCGTCTTTGCACAAGGATCTCAGCTTGGTCCTGGTGGACTGCGCGACCGGCTTTGGCAATGGTCTGTGTTTTCCAGCCGGACCGTTACGTGCGCCAGCGGAAAAACAGATCGTTAAGGCCGACTGCTTGATTCTTGTCGGAGAGGGGGAGCGGGCTTCGGACGCTGTCCATTTGGCGGGCCGGCGCGGATTGCCTTTCCTGCATGCTTATATCGTTCCGGAAGAAAACGACGCTCTCTCAGGCCAAGATCTCCTGGCCTTTGCCGGCATCGGCCGGCCCCAGAAATTCTTTAAGACCCTCACCGATCTCGGTCACAAGGTGGCAAAGACCCGGGAGTTTGCCGATCACCATGATTTCAGCGAAGCAGATGCCCGAGAACTGTTGACGGAGTCCGATCGGGACGGGCTGCAACTCGTTACCACGGCCAAGGACATGGCGCGCATCACCACACAGCGCGGCGAAATCTTCCATTGGCTCGCTGCCAAGGCGGAAGTTCTTGATGTGCAAATGGAGGTCCCGGAGGAAGACCGGCTGGTGTCCCTGATCAAGGACTGCCTGAGAAACCGCGCTTTCAAGTCCTAACCGAAAAAACGGTTTAGTTCTTACCCTGCGTTTCCAGGTAGCGTTTCATGGACGCGTGGGCATCGACATAGGGCTCTTGCAGTTCGACCGACCAGTATTTCAGCTCATCTAGCGGGATCGCGGTGCCCGTCACGGCGCAGCGCACGAAGGTCCCCGGCGTCTCAACCTGATAATCTCCATCGAGATACCGGATGCGGGCTTCGCTCGGGATGCGCGGATTTTCGTAGCGGTTCATTGTGGCCTGATGCTTTTTGTCCGGACGTTTAGCGTCAACATGGGCCTCTTTATGGCACATTGGGCAGGTTCGGCAAGTCCGATCCGGTTTGCAAAGGCGAAGTCACCTAGATAATTGGCGCTGTGCGGGCATCCGGCGCGATCGTGAAACGGCATCTGGACATGACAACGGTCTCGTCAGGAAGGTTGTCCCGGGCCCGGTCCATTTCGGGTTCACGGGCAACCTGACAGGCGTCCATATCCTCCCAATACTCTCGGGAGGCGGACAGATCCTCGCAGATCAGAAGATTTGGCTGACATGCGACCAGATGAAGAGCGATCAAAACGCCGTTCATGAACTTTCAGATCCCGTTTTCTGATCAGGCGCTCCAATTCTTGAAAAACACACGCGCACCACGTTATCGGCAGTTTCAAATGGAAGAGGCTGACCAGAGACAGACCCTGTCTTGGCCAAGGCCTCGGCAAGCCGCGGATGTAAGCCATCTCCTCGGGCTGCGGCAAAGAAGTTAAATGCAATTAAGCTGGACGGCAGCCGCCGTTCGGTCTGATCAGTCACGGCGCAAGCCTCTTTGCTGCGGGAAGGCCGCAGTCGGTTTTTCAGGATTTTTGGAGGTCTGGCTTGGGTCTTCGGAAGATACCCAGCTGGATACGCAGGAGTTTCAACTGCATTTAAACTTGATAGTTATATTCATATTAAAATTTTGCCAAGTGGATTTCTGCGCTTTTGGGGTGATTTGCCCCGTGAAATGCCTATGTTGATGTCAAGAAGGCATATGTGCCGTCTGGCGTGCAGCTCAGTCTGATGTTCGGCAGCGGCACTGGTTCAACAAGGAAGTTCTAATGGCTTTGTCCGGTTCTGATCTGATCGAAACATCCGGCCTGGGTTTGGAAACAGCCAGACGCATCACCAAGCAAGCACTCGCAAACGCCGATGATGGCGAGCTGTTTGTGGAATACCGCCAGACCGAGGGCCTTGTCTTCGACAATGGCCGGCTGAAAGGCGCCAACTACGACACGGCTCAAGGCTTCGGGCTGCGCGCCGTGGCCGGAGAAGCCGCAGGATACGCGCATGCCGGCGATATCTCCGAGGCGGCCTTGAGGCGGGCGGCCGATGCGGTCAGCGCGGTGTCGAAGGGCTATTCCGGGACGTATGCCGCTGCACCGGCCCGGACGAATGTGTCTCTTTATACGGATGCAAATCCTCTGGGTGGCCCGAGCTTTGAAGACAAGGTCAAGCTGCTCCAGGAAATCGATGCCTATGCGCGGGCGAAGGACCCGCGTGTGCGTCAGGTTTCCGCGTCGCTCGCCGGATCCTGGCAGGTGGTGGAGATCATGCGTGCCGATGGTCACCTCGTGCGGGATATCCGCCCGATGGTGCGGCTCAGCATTTCCGTGGTCGCGGGCAATGATGACCGGCAGGAAAGCGGCTCTTACGGGTGTGGCGGGCGCGAAGGCTTCGAGCGGTTCATCACGACAGAGAATTGGCAGGGCGGTGTCGACGAAGCGCTGCGTCAGGCGCTGGTCAATCTGGACGCCATTCCGGCACCGGCGGGTGAGATGGATGTCGTCCTTGGGCCAGGCTGGCCGGGCATTTTGCTGCACGAAGCCGTCGGTCACGGCTTGGAAGGCGACTTCAACCGCAAGAGAACCTCGGCCTTTGCGGGCCTGATGGGTGAGCGGGTGGCGTCACCTGGTGTGACGATTGTCGATGACGGCACCATTCCGGACCGCCGCGGCTCCTTGTCGGTTGACGATGAAGGCACACCGGCGGCCCGGACCGTGCTGATCGAGGATGGTATTTTGACCGGTTACATGCAGGACCGCCAGAATGCCAGATTGATGGGGATGGAGCCGACCGGCAATGGCCGCCGGCAGTCCTACGCCCATATCCCGATGCCGCGGATGACCAATACGGTCATGATGAACGGAGACAAGGATCCGGAAGAAATTCTCGCTTCCGTAAAGGATGGAATTTACGCGGTCGCCTTTGGCGGCGGTCAGGTCGACATCACGTCCGGTAAATTCGTCTTCTCCTGCACCGAGGCCTACAAGGTCGAAAACGGCAAGGTTGGCGCGCCGGTCAAGGGTGCCATGCTGATCGGCAACGGTCCGGATGCCCTTACCCGCGTTGAGATGATCGGCAACGACATGGAGCTTGATCCGGGCATGGGTACATGCGGCAAGCAGGGGCAGGGCGTTCCGGTCGGCGTCGGCCAGCCCTCCATGCGCATCAATGCGATGACGGTGGGTGGCACTGCGGTTTAAGCAACTTAGTTATTCGAATTGGGGCTGTCTGATGTGGCTTTTCAGCTGGTCAGACGGCTTCTTGATAACATCGCGATGCTTCTTAGCGGAGTTGGTCATTTGAGCGGCTATCAATCCATGAACACATGCACAAAGAGCCTTTGTTCGGGAAGCAAATAGTAATTCGGTCCTCGACCGCTTGATACAAACCCACTTCCGCTCTTGATGCCCGCGGTTATCTCATGAAACGGGATGTTGAGACTGCCGGCGCACGACATAACGCTCATAACGAAACTATCACCTATCGATTGAGAGGGGGTGATAGTCCTCCACGGCTCGTAAAAAACAGTTTGTGTGTCTGGGCGGGAACTCCACCTGCTACGCGTTGCTTCCTTCAGGAAGGTAAGGCCTCCGTTTTTCAGTCGCTCGGCGGTGGCGTCAGTAATCCGAATTACATTGATCCCACAATAGTCTGGTATGAGGCCGTTGAGCATGCCGGTCCGCGTTTCTCGCATCAAAAGCCCTTCTGTTTCTATTTGGGATGGCAAGCTCGCGATGAAGCGGTCGGTCTTGCCCATCGTATCGAGCAAAACAAGGAAACGAACAATGATGATGGAAGCCAAAAGTAGTGTAAAAACAGGTGCTTTCATTCGTGGCTGGTTGATTATTTCCGGGTGCCTATTGTTTATGAACATTCTTTTTCAAAAACGCCTATCATTGGAATACGTGAGTTGTCCGGGATAGTTGTTCGACAAATCTAGGAAATTATCCTTCGAATGATCGGCCAAATTAAGGTCTGGGGGCGGATCAACTCGTCCAATGTGCGCAAGGTTCTGTGGTGTCTGGAAGAGCTCGGACTAAACTACGAGCAGATCGATGCCGGTGGGGCCTTTGGCGTTGTCGATACGCCCGACTATCGCGCGCTGAATCCGAATGGCCGTATTCCCTGCCTGCAAGACGGGGACTTCACCATCTTTGAATCCAACGCGATCTGCCGCTATCTGGCCAAAACTCATGGCACCGCGCCGTTCCTTTCAGAAGATCCGAGGGAATGGGCGCTGGCGGATCAGTGGATGGATTGGACCACGTTTTCGTTCGGGATGCCGTTCAGAAACCTGTTCTGGAATCTGGTCCGAACGGCTCCGGAAGACAGGGACCAAGCAGCCATCACGCATGGTATCGAGCATTGTTCCGCTCAGTTCGCCGTTGTCGATACACTGTTGAAAGACCAGCCTTATTTGTCCGGTCACGCGTGCGGGGTCGGCGATATCCCGCTTGGAAGCCTTGCCTATGCCTGGTTCAATATGGACTTTGAGCGCCCCGATCAGCCGTATCTTGCGGCCTGGTACAAACGACTGACCGAACGTCCGGCCTACCTGAAGGGTGTCATGAGCCCGCTCACCTGACCGCTAGTCTGAGAGCAGGAAATGGTCGGGTGATTTCTTGGCGGCACGGTATTGCCGTAGACGCTGTCTGCCTTGGCCTATCTCAATGTTTCTTTCAGACAAATCGCTAACATGTTTAGGAATCTTTCGAGATTTCCGCCGTTTAATTGGGTAAGATGAAACACCAGGCTGGGGGCCGGAGAGAGCATGGCTGCAGAAAGTGCGCCTCCCTTATTTGCTGAAGCGATAATCTTTCTGTCGGCGACCGTAGTGGCGGTGCCGATCGCGAAGCGTCTCGGCCTGGGCTCTGTGGTGGGCTATCTGGCGGCCGGCGCTGCAATCGGGCCGCACGGTCTTCAGCTTTTGGGCTCTGGCGAGGACGTGCTGCACGTTGCCGAGCTCGGCGTGGTCCTGCTGTTGTTTGTCATTGGCCTTGAACTGGATCCCCAAAAACTCTGGCGCATGAAGCGTGACATTTTCGGCCTTGGCACGGCGCAGGTGATGTTGACGGGGTTCTGCCTCTTTGGCTTTGCGCAACTCGCCGGCATGGGCCAATCAGCGGCCCTCGTCGCGGGCTTTGGCTTGGCGCTGTCCTCAACGGCCTTTGCTCTGCAGATCTTGCAGGAGCGCGGGCAGCTTTCATCAGAATATGGCCAGCGAGCTTTCGGTATCTTGCTGTTGCAGGACATTGCCATCGTCCCGCTCTTGGCCATGGTTGCTATTTTGGCACCCGGAGAGGGCCCGTCAACGACCGCGGAAATTGTGCAGGAAGTGCTGCTCGTTTTGTCTGCGGTGGCAGCGGTGATTCTGACCGGGCGATACCTGATTTCACCGGTCTTCTTGCTGCTCGCCGCCACGCGGGCCCGCGAGGTCATGCTGTCCGCGGCCCTGTTGGTAGCGCTCGGCAGCGCCGGGATCATGCACACGGTCGGCCTGTCGATGGCGCTGGGCGCGTTTTTGGCCGGCGTGCTTCTTGCTGAATCGAGTTTCCGTCACACACTGGAAGCCGATATCGAACCCTTCCGATCGCTCCTTATGGGCCTTTTCTTCGTGGCCGTCGGTATGTCGCTCGACTTTTCACTCGTCATGGCGAATTGGGCTTACATTGCCGGCGGAGTGTTTGTGGTCATGGTGGTTAAGGGTCTTTTCTTGTGGGGTTTGTCGCGGGGGACCGGATCCAGCAACTCCGATGCCATGCGGATCGCCGTGACCCTGCCTCAGGGCGGTGAATTTGCGTTTGTCCTGTTCACCGCGGCCGTGGTGAATTCGATCTTCGACTATGAAACCGCCAACCTGTTGAATGCGATTGTCATTCTGACAATGCTTTTAACCCCAGTGGCCTGTCTGGGGTTGGATGTGCTGGCCACGCGGGCCAAAGCGCGGGGTGTTGAGAATCCGTCCATTGAAACATTCGATGAGGCAACGCCAACGGTACTTGTCGTCGGTTTCGGCCGGTTCGGCATGGTCGTTGCGCAAATCCTTACCTCCGAAGGCCTTGAGATCACCGCGATCGACAACCGGCCGGACCGGATCGCCTATGCCCGGAAGCTAGGCTACAGGGTCTATTATGGCGATGCCACGCGCGCAGATGTCCTGGAGGCAGCAGGCGCTGGCGATGCGGCGCTTGTCGCCATGTGCATTGAAAACGACAAGGTAATGGCGCAGTCGATCGAGATGATCCGCGAGGATTTCCCCAAAGCGCTCATCTTCTGCCGCGCGACTGACCGGGCGCATGCCATGGACCTCACCAAACAGGGCGTCGACTTCCAGATTCGTGAAACGTTCGAATCGAGTGTGGTGTTTGGTAGGGCTGCACTGGAGGCTCTGGGAACGCCGCTCGATCGGATTGATCAGATTGAGGAAGATGTGCGGTATCGCGATGAACAGCGCCTGGCTGAGCAATTGTCCGGTGGCATGTATGCCGGTTCGGACAAACTGCACCGGGTGACCCCGCGCAAGGCGGCCGAGGCGACCAACCCGGACGCTGCAGCAGAATAAAAAAGGCGCCTGATGAGGGCGCCTTTTCGATCTCAGATCAGGTGTATATCAGGGCAGGGCGTCAAAGCCTGCAGAGAACCCGTTCAACGAGATCGGAATACCGATCCCTTCTTCGGGTGTCTGGAAAATAATGAAAGTCGCTTGGGAACCGGACTTCAGTTGGTTCAGCAGCTCGTCTTCCAGAATCACTTCCGCAATACAGCCGTTCGGCAAGCAGCGGACGAAACCCGCCCGTCCGATGTCGTTGCCGTCAACCTTCAGGCCGAGGCCGGAGGGGAGCAACACGCCGAGCGGTGCCAAAACCCGCAATATGCGGGCCTGCTTGTCGGCCGTCCGCAAAATGATGACCGACAATCCAACGTTCTCACGGTCGGCAGCCGTCACGTTCTGGATCAGCGCACATTGCTCGCTGGCGGCGCCTGGGGGCGTGTCGCAGCGCATTTGCCAATCGCCATGATGGGCGCGGATTTCGCCTTGGGCGCTGGCCGGTTGCAGGCTGTGCGCAAATGCGGTCAAGCCGATCGCGGCGGCGGCCGCCAGTTTCGGCAGGGCGGAGAGAAGCGAGCGGCTACGGCGCTGCTGCGGCAACTGGGTCGACAAGAATTCCTCCAGTCGTTCGTGGTCAGATCCGCACAGCGCACGTTTTAAAATGTGCTGACCGCAGCGAATCAGGAGTGTTTTCCGGCCAGACATTGCCGCATGAATGCGGACGATTCCAGTCACCGCCGGTGCAAAGCTCTTGGATAGTCGGTTTTTTTGTCGAAAATCCGCCTGTCCTTGATCTCTCTCAATTGGAAAAAAATCCGAGCTACTTGTGAAATCGCGCAAATTTCGTTGCAGCGCACGGCGTCTTGTGGTTTTTGTGCGGCCAAAAGGGGCCGATGAAAAGATGCGGCAGATCGCCGCCCTAGCCGATTGGTAGCATCGCTCTTTAACCGTGGATGTGGTTATATCCGGCAATCCTTTAGAAGGACGACCGGGTCTGGAACCGGCAGTTTAAGCTTGCGGAGTTCCGGCAAGCCTATTACTGCGGCACTTAGGTATTCGACCGGGCAGGGTCCGGAATTTAGCATGCGCCGCCATGTGGGCGGCTGAGGGAAGGGAGCGCGGACGTGAAGGCAGTCTTCAAGCGTCTCATGAATTTGGTCACGATGGCGACCGCATTCGCCGGTGTTTCGACAGCGGCATTGGCAGCAGAGCCTGGGTTCAACAACTGGCAGCTCGGGTTTCAGGCCTCAACCAGCGATGTGATGGATGACATCACCTGGTTCAACAACTTCACTCTCATCATCATCACGGTCATTACGGTCTTTGTTTTGGCGCTGTTGATATATTGCGCCGTGAAGTTCAGCGCCAAAAACAATCCGGTGCCGTCCCGCACGTCGCACAACACGACGATCGAGATCGTTTGGACCGTTGTGCCGATCCTGATCCTGGTTATCATCGCAATCCCGTCTTTCCGCCTGCTGTACAAGCAGCTGGAAATCCCGGAATACGATATGACGGTCAAGGCGATCGGCTATCAGTGGTACTGGGGATACGAGTACACCGACGAAAACATGGGCGAGCTCTATTTCGACTCGATCATGGTTCAGGACGCAGATCGTCAGGCCGTCGCGGATGCGCGCGGTGTGTCCATCGACGAAGTGCCGCGCCTGCTAGCAGTCGACTACGACCTGGTTATCCCTGTCGACACGACAGTGCGCCTTCAGGTCACCTCTGAAGATGTCATTCACGCATTCGCAATGCCGACATGGGGCGTCAAAATCGACGCGATCCCGGGCCGCTTGAACGAGACCTGGTTCCACGCCCGCGAAGAAGGCGTCTACTACGGTCAGTGTTCCGAGCTTTGCGGCAAGGACCATGCCTTCATGCCGATCGCAGTCCGTGTGGTCTCTGCGGATCAGTTCCAGCAGTGGGCTTCTGCAGCGCAAGACGACCTGGACGTTGCCAACGAGCAGCTGATGGCCTCCATCGCGGAAGCCAAGAAACTCGCCGCACAGGGCGACCTGGACGAAATCTCCGTCGCCGCGAAGTAACGCGGCGGCGAGCCAATTTGGCGATTGCGCGCGATTTGACACGCAGCGCCGCTGAAAACGACTAAAGAGGGAGCCCAAAATGGCTGCGACCGAAGCACATGCGGCACATGACCATCCTTACGGATGGCGCCGCTGGGTCTATTCGACCAACCACAAAGACATCGGCCTGATGTATTTGTACTTTGCGATTTTCGCTGGGATTATCGGCGGCGCTCTGTCCGTCGGTATCCGGATGGAATTGCAAGAGCCGGGCATGCAGATCTTTGCTAATGCTCACACCTTCAACGTGTTCACCACGTCCCACGGTCTGATCATGATCTTCTTCATGGTCATGCCGGCAATGATCGGTGGGTATGCCAACTACTTTGTGCCGATCATGATCGGTGCACCTGATATGGCGTTCCCGCGGATGAACAACATCTCCTTCTGGCTGCTTCCGCCGGCGTTCCTTCTGCTGATCCTCTCGCTCTTCGTTGAGGGTCCTCCGGGAGCCAACGGTGTTGGTGGTGGCTGGACGATCTATCCGCCGCTGTCCACATCCGGTCAGCCGGGCCCGGCAATGGATCTCGCGATCCTATCCCTGCACATTGCAGGTGCCTCCTCGATCCTGGGTGCGATCAACTTCATCACGACCATCTTCAACATGCGCGCGCCGGGCATGACCCTGCACAAGATGCCGCTGTTTGCCTGGTCCGTTTTGATCACAGCCTTCTTGCTGTTGCTGTCCCTGCCGGTTCTGGCGGGTGCCATCACCATGCTTCTGACCGACCGTAACTTCGGCACTACGTTCTTCGATGCTGCAGGCGGTGGTGACCCGGTTCTGTTCCAGCACTTGTTCTGGTTCTTCGGCCACCCGGAAGTGTACATCCTGATCTTGCCGGGCTTCGGCATCATCAGCCACATCATTTCCACGTTCTCCCGTAAGCCGATTTTCGGTTACTTGGGCATGGCCTACGCCATGGTTGCGATCGGTGTTGTCGGCTTCATCGTGTGGGCCCACCACATGTACACCGTCGGCATGTCCGTTGAGACGCAGGCTTACTTCGTGGCAGCGACCATGGTGATTGCGGTCCCGACCGGGGTTAAGATCTTCTCCTGGATCGCGACCATGTGGGGCGGTTCCATTGAGTTCAAAACCCCGATGGTCTGGGCAATCGGCTTCATCTTCCTGTTCACCGTCGGTGGTGTGACAGGCGTGCAGCTGGCGAACGCTGGTCTCGACCGTGCGTTCCACGACACCTACTACGTTGTGGCTCACTTCCACTACGTTCTGTCGCTGGGCGCCGTGTTCGCGATCTTCGCGGCCTGGTACTACTGGTTCCCGAAGATGTTCGGTTACATGTACAACGAGACGATCGGGAAGGCTCACTTCTGGATCACTTTCATTGGCGTGAACCTGATCTTCTTCCCGCAGCACTTCCTGGGCTTGAACGGCATGCCGCGCCGCTATGCCGACTACCCTGATGCGCTGGCTGGCTGGAACTTCGTATCCTCCATCGGATCGTATATCTCGGCCTTTGCTGTCCTGGTATTCATCTACGGTATCGTGGAAGCCTTCTCCAAGAAGCGCGTTGCCGGCAACAGCCCGTGGGGTGAAGGTGCAACGACCCTGGAGTGGACCCTGTCTTCTCCGCCACCGTTCCACCAGTTTGAGACCCTGCCGCGGATCAAGTAATTCCGCGGCCGGAAGGTCTGCCCTTCCGCTTTGAACTTACGCACCGCGCCGGACACCGGCGCGGTGCGCTCTTGAAAACAACCTGTCCGGAACCGAGCCCTGAGTTGGGCACCAAATCCGGCAGAAGATAAAGAATTAAGGGACGCGCCCATGTCGCTCGCAGAGCGCCAGGATTTGATGGATCAAAGCAGCACCGTTTGGAACGGTGGCGAAGGGTCAGTGAGCGACTATGTGGCGCTCCTGAAACCGCGCGTGATGTCTTTGGTGATCTTCACCGCTTTTGTCGGCATGATGCTGGCACCAGGCTCCATTCATCCTGTCCTCGGCGCCGTGGCGATCCTCTGCATTGCAATTGGCGCAGGCGCATCCGGTGCCCTGAACATGTGGTATGACGCGGACATCGACGAAGTGATGTCGCGCACCGCAAAACGGCCGATCCCGGCAGGAAAGATTACACCAGAAGAAGCGTTCGCATTCGGCATTACATTGTCGATCGGCTCTGTCCTGACGCTCGGACTGCTGGTGAATTGGTTTGCCGGCGCATTCCTGGCATTCACGATCGCATTCTACGTTGTCATCTACACGATGTGGCTGAAGCGCTCGACACCGCAGAACATTGTTATCGGCGGTGCGGCTGGTGCATTCCCTCCGATGGTCGGTTGGGCATCCGTGACAGGTGGCGTCAGCTTGGAAAGCTTCGTTCTCTTCCTGATCATCTTCATGTGGACCCCGCCGCACTTTTGGGCTTTGGCGCTGTTCAAAAAAGGTGACTACGAAACGGCCGGCGTTCCGATGCTGCCGGTGGTCGCCGGTGAAACCAACACCCGCCACCAGATTCTGATCTACTCCATCTTGCTCGCGCCGATTGGCGTGGCACCATACTTCATGGGTTATGCCAGCCTGTTCTACGGTGTTGCATCCGGTCTTCTTGGACTGGCCTTCGTTGCGATGGCTGCTGACATCTGGCGCAAGCGGGAAGGCGACGTTGCGCGCAAAGCCTGCCTGCGTCTCTTCAAGTTCTCGATCTTTTATCTGTTCATGCTGTTTGCACTTCTTCTCGGCGAAAGCCTGGTAGCGGGGATCTGACGGATATGGACAACAACGAACAGGGTATTGTTCTCACCGACGAACAGAAAAAGAAGCGCCGCTCCCGATCGATCGCGATCGCGGTAGTGCTGGCTGCTCTTGTCTTGCTGTTCTACCTGGTGACGATTGTTAAGCTGGGGCCTGACATCATGAACCGTCCGTTGTAACGAGAGGTAAGATGACCGAAGTCAACGATCAGAACAACTTGTCCCGCAGCAATCGCAAGGTCGCGTTTGCTTGCCTGGGTATGTTCAGTTTTATGATCGCTGCTGCCTACGCAGCCGTCCCGCTTTATGATCTTTTCTGCCGGGTCACCGGTTTTGGCGGCACGACACAGGTTGCGGAACAGGAAAGCGAAATGGTGATCGATCGCGTGATCACTGTCCGGTTTGACGGCAACG
This sequence comes from Roseibium sp. R5, assembly GCF_055755305.1. NCBI lineage: Bacteria > Pseudomonadati > Pseudomonadota > Alphaproteobacteria > Hyphomicrobiales > Stappiaceae > Roseibium > Roseibium sp. R5. The sequence goes on along the minus strand of NZ_CM146910.1, from coordinate 114,737 downwards.
TCAATCACGCGCTTCCATGGGACTTCAAACCTGCTCAACGCTCTGTCACGTTGAAAATGGGTGAAACCGCGCAGTTGCCGTACATTGCGGCAAATGTCAGCGATGGGCGGACCGTTGGCACGTCGACGTTCAACGTCACACCGACGTCAGCAGGCGTCTACTTCAACAAACTGGACTGTTTCTGCTTCACCGAGCAGGCGCTGGAACCTGGCGAGTCAGTCGAAATGCCGGTCGTCTTTTTTGTCGATCCGGAGATGGACAAGGATCCCATGCTTGAGCATGTGAAGGAAATCACTTTGTCCTACACCTTCTTCCCGGTAGAACAACCGGAACAACCTGTTGCGGCGCGGGCAGATTCGCCTGCGGCTGAAACGAACTTGTAAGAAACTGGCGCTTTGCGCCCGTATAGAATGTGTTTGGGGAGCTTGCCAATGGCTGGTGCACATACCAAGAACCACGATTACCACCTGGTCGAACCCAGTCCGTGGCCGTTTATGGCGTCCGTTGGCGCTTTCATTCTCGCACTCGGCTCGATTGCCTGGATGCGCTACGCCTCCGGCAACTCTTTCGAACTCTTTGGCCTGGAGTTGTCCGCTGCAAAGTGGATGCTGTTCGCAGTTGGCCTGCTGATTGTTCTTTACGTGATGTTCGCCTGGTGGCGTGACACCATCAAGGAAGCGCATGAAGGTCACCATACGCGTGTTGTGTCTCTGCACTTGCGTTACGGCATGATCCTGTTCATCGCCTCCGAAGTGATGTTCTTTGTTGCCTGGTTCTGGGCCTACTTTGATGCAGCCCTGTTTGCTGGCGAGGCAATCAACTTTGCCCGCGCTGAAGCAACGGGTGGCGTCTGGCCACCGGAAGGCATCGAAACCTTTGATCCGTGGCACCTGCCGCTGCTCAACACACTGATCCTGCTAGCGTCGGGTACCACCGTTACCTGGGCGCACCACGCACTTCTGCACGATGACCGCGAAGGTTTGAAGTGGGGTTTGACGCTGACTGTTCTGCTCGGTGTTCTCTTCACCATCTGCCAGATCTACGAGTACACCCACGCAGCCTTTGGCTTCAGCGGCAACATCTACGGCGCAACCTTCTACATGGCGACAGGCTTCCACGGCTTCCACGTCGTCGTCGGAACGATCTTCCTCGCGGTTTGCCTGTTCCGTGCCCTTGCTGGCCACTTCACAAAAGAGCAGCACTTCGGTTTCGAAGCAGCGGCCTGGTACTGGCACTTCGTTGACGTTGTCTGGCTGTTCCTGTTTGTCGCGATCTACATCTGGGGCGAATAAGCCGAAAGACGTTCTCAACGAACACTGGAAAAACAAGCGCCCGGCGGATCATCCGACCGGGCGTTTTTCAAATCCGGCCCCCGGAGCCAAAAGATGGAAGACAAGGCACATTTCCCACCGGTAAACCCGGTCACCGCCGGACTATCAGGTGCATGCCCGCGTTGCGGCCAGGGAAAATTGTTCGACGGGTTCTTGAGCGTGAAAGGGTCGTGCTCCACTTGCGGGCTCGATTACAGTTTTGCCGACAGCGGGGACGGGCCAGCCGTCTTTGTCATCATGATTGTCGGGTTCATCGTCGTCGGCTTGGTGCTCTTTGTTGAGTTATCATTTCAGCCTCCCATTTGGCTCCATCTGATCCTTTGGCTGCCCCTGACCGTAGTGCTTGCGGGTGGCATTTTGCGCCCCCTGAAAGGCTTGATGATTGCCGTGCAATACCGGCATAAGGCAGAAGAAGGCCGTCTGGACACCGATGGCGATCAAACCGACCAGTTGTAAGAAAGAAACTTGCTAATGGGCCGCGCCCGTAAACTCATCATTCCCGCCGTTGCTGCTTTGATTGGATTGGCGATCCTGTTGAATCTTGGTTTCTGGCAAGTTCGGCGGTTGGCTGAAAAAGAAACGCTGATAGAACAAGTTGAAACTGGTTTGAAATCGGCCCCGGTGGCCGCGCCCGGCATAGCCGATTGGGAGGGGCTCGGTGATGAGGACGATTACCGCCGGGTCTCGGTCACGGGCCGTTTCCTGGACCAAACCGTTTTCTACTACATTTCGCTCACCGATCCGGTCGGCAAGTATGGCGGGCCGGGCGAACTCGTCTACAGTCCATTCGAAACGGCAGAGGGATGGACGGTCTTGATCAATCGGGGGTTTTTGCCCGACGGCGTTCCGGACGATATCAAGCGTGAAGCTCTCACTCCGCCACCAGGAGGCCTGACTCTGGTTGGTCTTTTACGGCTGAGTGAGACACCTGTCTGGACCACGCCGGCGCCGGACCTGAATGCGAAACTCTGGTTTGCCCGCGACACAGATGCCATGGCGGAGGCAATGAACGTCGGCGGAAACCTTGCGCCCTACAGCATCGACCTGGAAGCCGGGCATACGCCGGAAGGTGGTCTACCGCAGGCCGGTGAAACCCTTGTGCGTTTCAAGAACGATCATTTAGGATATGCGCTGACCTGGTTTGGTCTTGCAGCAACCCTCGTTGGGGTATTCTTGGCTTACGCGGCCGCCGTATTGTGGCCGCGTAAGCAGGAGCATTCAGCGAACGTGGATTAAAGCGCTTCCAGGATTGCTGCGGCGCCAGTCTTGGTCGCATCGCCCGGGCTGTCTTCGACGGCGATGAAGCTCACTTCGCCGTCTTTTACAATCAAAGCAAACCGCTGGGACCGCAGGTGGCCAAAGATCGGTGCCGGGCCGAGGCCGAGACCGGCCGCTTCCACAAACTCTGCCCCGGTGTCAGCGAGAAAAGTGATCGCATTGGCATTGGAGGCTTTCTGCCACGCGTCCATGACAAACACGTCGTTGACGGAAACGACAGCAATCGCGTCCACACCTTTGGATTTCAGTGTATCGGCATGCTCGACAAAGCCGGGCAGGTGGTTCATGTGGCACGTCGGCGTGAAGGCACCTGGAACACCAAACAGGACAACTGTTTTGCCGGACGTCAGGTCTGCTGTTGAAATTTCACCAGGACCATCGGAAGTCATGGTCTTGAATGTTGCATCCGGCAGCTTGTCGCCCACCTTGAGTGTCATGTCTAAATCCCCTTGTTAAAAAAACGCTGCCATTTATTCCGCAGCCCGCTGGAGAGATAGGGCTTCCAGAGCAGACCGTCGAGGGAGAGCTGAGAAATCTTTGCGAAAGAAGTTAGTTCAACCAATCCGGTTGGATCGGTGCAAGGTGTTCCAGCGCGTTTTCGCCGTCGGACAGAACCAAGCGCAGGCTCGTATCGGAGGCTGTTGTTTTCAGGCCCTTTGTCGACAAGTGCCAAACAGGGTTGCCTGTTTCACCTTCGGCCAGTTTCGGCAAAGCGATGTAAGAGCCTTCAGGCCCCGCCGCAAAAAGATCCGGAGTGCCCGCTGATCCGGTTTCAGCTTCGATCCTCAAACGCTTGCCATCGCTTTCAACAAGCATGACAGAGACGATATTCAGCCCGCCAGTTGGGGCGATGCCGGGCACGGCCTGCAAATCGCGTTTGATCAGTTTCGCAGAGAGGCTATCCGGTCGGGCATCCGGTTCAAGTTGAAGGGACAAAGTGGCTTCTCCCGGCACGCAAATGTCCTTGCAAACGCCAAAAAACAGCTCCAGCGAAATCTGCGCGGGCTTGGAGGCATCTTCCGGCGAGATCTTTAGCGGCAGGATAATGCCGTCGTGGTAGACGATGGAGTCTGAGAACCCATCGCTGTATCGCTCCGGAACCGGGTAAAGAACTTTTTTGTCCTGTATGTTGGACGTGTTCGTCCAGGTTATTTGCGGCGGTATGCCAGCTTCGCCCGGATAGCGCCAATAGGTGTGCCAGCCTGGTTCCAGTTGAAACTCCAGTCCCGCCCAGTAAGTGCCGTTTTCAGGTGGTCCTGCCGTGATCAACCGAACGGCACCACCTTTGACGATGACCCATTCGCTGGCCGCAGCAAAAGCTGCGGTTGGGAGTGTGGTTGCCAGAAGAAAGACGAGTGCCAGTGCTGATTTCATGGACTAACAGCTACACCAAAGCAGAAGGCGCGTCAGCATCGCACAACGCTCGAATGGTCATATCCTCGTGACGCGATTGTGAGCATGCGACTCAATCAGTCATTAACATGAAGTCCTATTGGGGCTATGCTGAGGAATGAAGGCGGTGGGCGTTGAACAGTAACGAGGTGCGTATGTCCGAAATCGGAGCAGCAGACACCCTGGAGGGTCAATTCCTGATCGCCATGCCCAGCATGGCGGACAGCCGCTTCGAGCATTCGGTCATCTATGTGTGCTCTCACTCCGAACAAGGCGCGATGGGCCTGATCGTCAATCAGGTGGCAAAACATCTGTCTCTTGAAGAGTTGCTGATCCAATTGGACATCGTGAATGACGATGATGCGATCCGCTTGCCATCTCAGGTGCGGGGCATGAGCGTTCATAAGGGCGGACCGGTTGAGGTTGAGCGCGGCTTCGTCCTGCACAGCGATGACTTTCAGCTCAATCAATCGACCCTTGCGATCGACAACGGGATCTGCCTGACAGCGACGCTGGAGATTTTGAGAGCCTTGGCCGAAGGCACCGGGCCGCGGCAGGCGATGCTTGCGCTCGGTTATGCTGGCTGGGCCCCCGGTCAGCTGGAAAATGAAATCCAGTCAAATGGGTGGCTGACTGCCCCGGCGGATCGAGACATCCTGTTTGATGCGAATTCGGAACAAAAATGGCACCGGGCCCTCGGCAGTCTCGGGATTGATCCAGCCATGTTGTTTTCAGACGCCGGACACGCCTAAGGCGTCACCGGTCAGCAGGATTGCCGGAAATCGGACACTTTTTTACCGACCTGTGGCTTGCGTCCGATTAGGATGGCGCGTAAGTCGCTAGACTGGCTTGCTTTGTTCCAAAGTTGACAAAATTCGGGTAGGGTTGAGGCTTACGGTCAGTGAAGGGCTCTAATGCCTCTAACCCGGCTGGAAACACTAGAGGAAGTGACGCGGTGAAATACAGCAGTACGCGCGGTGATGCACCTGTATTGGAGTTTTCGGACGTTTTGCTCCAGGGACTTGCCCGCGATGGCGGTCTTTATCTTCCAGAATCATGGCCGCAGTTCGATGCTGAGACCATCGCTTCTTTCGCTGGGAAATCCTATGAGGATGTCGCGTTTGCGGTGATCAACCCGTTTGTCGACGGGGCCATCCCGGATGCGGACCTAAAGTCGATGATCGCGGAATCCTATTCCGGTTTCCGGCACCCGGCGGTCACGCCCTTGGTTCAGACAGGCTCCAACACATTTATCCTTGAGCTTTTCCATGGCCCGACCCTGGCGTTCAAGGATGTCGCCATGCAGCTGCTTGGCCGGATGATGGATTATGTGCTGACGCAGCGGGGCTTGCGCGCAACCATCGTCGGGGCAACCTCGGGTGACACCGGCGGGGCTGCCATCGAAGCCTTCCGCGGCCGGGACCGGACGGACATTTTCATCCTCTTCCCGGATGGCCGGGTGTCAAATGTTCAACGCCGTCAGATGACAACGCCGACTGAAGCGAACGTGCACGCCTTGGCCTTGACCGGCAACTTTGATGACTGCCAGGCAATCGTCAAAGGCATGTTCAACCATTTCAATTTCCGCGACCGCGTGGCCCTGTCCGGGGTCAATTCGATCAACTGGGCGCGGATTTTGGCTCAGATCGTCTACTACTTCGTGGCTGGTGCCGCACTGGGCGCACCGCATCGCAAAGTGTCCTTCACCGTGCCGACCGGCAACTTCGGGGACATCTTCGCCGGCTATGCCGCCATGAAAATGGGCCTGCCGGTCGACAAGCTGGTGGTGGCAACCAACGTCAACGACATCCTGGCCCGCACGCTCGAGACGGGGCGCTATGAGAAAAAGGGTGTTCACCCAACGATTTCTCCGTCGATGGACATCCAGGTGTCGTCCAACTTTGAGCGTCTGCTCTCAGAGGTGAACGGACGTGACGGAGATGTCGTACGCCGGATGATGAACCAGCTGAACCAGTCCGGCAGCTTTACGATCGAAGACCGCCCGCTCGCTGAGATGCGTCAGCATTTCGCTGCCGGCCGGTGTGATGAAGAGGCGACCTCGGCAACCATTGCTGAGCTCTGGAAAGAGGCGGGTTATCTGCTTGATCCGCACACGGCAATCGGTGTGCATGTTGCCAAAGCGCACTCGAGCGGTGAAACGCCGATGGTTGTCTTGGGCACCGCCCATCCGGCCAAGTTCCCGGATGCTGTCGAAGCAGCAAGCGGCGTCCGTCCGGATCTGCCGGAAAACCTTAAAGACATGATGTTTGCCGAGGAGCGCCAGCAGGTTCTGGCGGCCGAGCAGGGCGCGGTCGAACAATATATTGAAAAACACGCCCGTGCCGTGGGGGCAGGGGTGTAACTGAATGAAAGTAGAAACAACAGTCCTCGAAAATGGCCTAACCGTTGTCACCGACCAGATGCCGCACCTGAAGACGGCAGCACTTGGTGTGTGGGTCCGCACCGGATCACGAGCAGAAAGCGCGGATCAAAACGGCATTACGCATCTTCTTGAACACATGGCGTTCAAGGGAACGAAGAGCCGGTCGGCACGCGGAATCGCGGAAGAAATCGAGGCTGTTGGAGGCGAACTGAACGCGTCTACGAGCATAGAACACACTAACTACTATGCGCGGATCCTGGCGGAAGACCTTCCGCTCGCGGTGGATATACTGGCGGACATTCTGCAGAACTCGACCTTTGAGGCGGAAGAGCTCGTGCGCGAGCAACACGTGATCTTGCAGGAGATCGGTGCATCCAACGATGCTCCGGAAGACCAGGCATTTGATTTGTTCCAGGCGACAGCCTGGCCGGAACAGGCAATTGGCCGTCCGATCCTGGGCACACCGGAAACCGTGCAAGGCTTCGGCCGCGACAGCCTCAACGACTATTTGGCAAGCCGTTACCGGGCACCGGACATGGTCCTGTCGGCTGCCGGCGCGGTGGATCATGATGAGCTTGTTTCACTTGCGCGCCAAAAATTTGGCGCTATCAACAGCGAACCGGCCGCCCCGGATCCTGATGCCCGGTATTCAGGTGGTGAAAAGCTTCTCAACAAGGACCTAATGGAAGCGCAGGTCCTGATTGGCTTTGAGGGCCGCCCTTACAAGGCCAAGGACTACTACGCCATCCAGATCCTAGCGTCCGTGCTGGGCGGGGGCATGTCGTCGCGCTTGTTCCAGGAAATTCGTGAAAAGCATGGCCTGTGCTATGCGATTTATAGCTTCCACTGGGCGTTTTCCGACACAGGGCTCTTCGGTATTCACGCCGCAACGAGCCACGAGGACCTCGGCGCCTTGATGCCGATGATTGCAGATGAGCTGGTGTCTGCCGCCCATACGATCACCGAGGACGAAGTGGCGCGCTCCCGGGCGCAGATCCGTGCCGGTTTGATGATGGCTCTGGAAAGCCCGGCGGCCCGGGCCGGTCAGATTGCTCGCCAGATCCTGGTGCACGGCCGAGTTCTGGCTCCGGATGAGATTTCGGCCAAGATCGAGGCCGTCACTGCGGCAGACATTCGCGAGGCAGCTTACAACACCTTCGTCGGCACAACGCCGACACTGACGGCAATCGGCCCGATCAACGGCATTATGACTGCCGATGAGCTGGCGGCGCGGCTTCAGCAGGCGCCGGTCCCGCAGGCTGCATCAATGTAATAGGGCGAGGACCGGCATGTCTCTCCTTCGCCCAGGTCCGCCTCCCGACGCCGAGCTTCTCATAGAGGCCGGCGCGCATTATCTGCGCCCTCCGATCATGAGCGACTTCAAGGCCTGGTGCTTGCTTCGCAGCGATAGCCGGGCCTTTTTGACGCCTTGGGAACCGTTGTGGCCGTCTGATGATCTGTCCAAATCCGGTTTCCGCCGCCGCCTGCGCCGCTATGCGCGCGATCGCAAGGAAGGGCGCAGCCTGACATTCCTCCTTTTCAACGCGCGCAATGACGATTTGCTGGGTGGACTGACGCTCAGCAACATCCGGCGCGGTGTCAGCCAGTCGGCAACACTTGGCTACTGGATGGGGGAGCGCCACGCGGGCAAAGGGCACATGTCGGCGGCCGTCGCCATGTTCTTGCCGTTTTGTTTCGACGTTCTGAACCTTCATCGCATTGAGGCTGCTTGCATTCCAACCAACACCCCGTCCATCCGGCTTTTGGAAAAGGCGGGGTTCAACCGGGAAGGATATGCGCGTAACTATCTGTTAATAAACGGAACTTGGCAGGACCATCTTTTGCTCTCCTGTTTGGCGGAAGACCACGCGGCGCGCCCGGATGCGGTGTCTCCGCTCGTCGAAGGAATTTTGAAAGACTTCTTGTGACATGTGCTCCAAACCGGTAGTTCTTCGCCCCATGTCGATTTCTGTGCCGGTCCATATTTTCAATCTGATCCGAAGCGCCATTTTAGTGGCCGCCGCAATGATGCTTTTCGTTGCGCCGCAGGCCGCCCGTGCGCTCGAGCCGATTTCGGTGCCCTTGGATATTGAGGCGCTGGACATCACCAACGCGATTGATATGCACCGGGACGCCGGAACCCGTTTGCAGGTGTCAACCGCGCCGGGTGCGGACGGAATTGTTCGGCGGATCGAAGTGCCATCGCGCAGCGGGGAAAACACCAACTGGGCTGTCTTCGCACTTGCCAACACCAGTGATGAACAGGTCGACCGCCTGATCGTTGCACCGAACTACAAGTTTGTGGGGTCCGATCTCTTCTGGCCGGATCTCGGATCCTCACGGATTGCAAGCATTACCCCGAGCCAGGGGATCGCGCCATCCCGCCAGAAGAGCCTAGAAGCCGATATCTTCCTGGTTACTTTGGACCCCGGTTCTGTCGTCACCTTCGTGGCTGAACTGACAACGCCGAACTTGCCGGAAATCCGGGTTTGGGAACCGGATGTCTACAAGGAAACGGTCAACGCCTATTCATTGTATCGCGGCATCATTCTTGGCATCTCGGGCCTGCTCGCCCTCTTCCTGACGATCTTGTTCGTGGTCAAGGGCACGGTCATGTTTCCGGCGACGGCGGCTTTGGCCTGGTCGGTCCTCGCTTATCTCTGCATTGATTTCGGCTTCTGGGGCATGGTCTTCAAGCTGGAAGGCGGCAGCAGCCAGCTGGCCCGGGCCTCGGCGGAAGTCATGCTGGCCGCAAGCTTGATCATCTTTCTCTACGCCTATTTGAACCTGAACCGCTGGAACATCCACTATTCCCACCTGGCGCTGACGACCTTGATCCTACTATTGGGGCTGCTTGGTGTTGCGGTGTGGGATCCGTCGATTGCAGCCGGTATTGCCCGTCTGTCTCTGGGCATCATCGGTGTTCTGGGGTTCGTCACAATAGCTGTGCTGGCGTATCAACACTATGACCGCGCGATCTTGTTGATCCCGACATGGTGTTTGCTGATCGCCTGGCTGATTGGTGCGGCCATGACGGTGACAGGCCGTCTGTCGAACGACATCGTCCAGCCGGCGCTGGGTGGTGGACTGGTTCTGATTGTTCTGCTGATCGGTTTCACGGTCATGCAGCATGCCTTTGCAGGTGGTGCAATTGCTCAAGGGCTCATCTCTGATGTCGAGCGCAAGGCGCTGGCGCTCACCGGTGCTGGAGACATCATCTGGGATTGGGACATCGACCGCGATAAGATCTACACGGGCAACGAAGTCGAAGATCTTTTGAATCTCAAGCACGGCACCTTGGAGGGACCTGCGCGGGACTGGCTGGAGATCTTGCACCCGCAAGACAGGGACAGGTTCCGGGCAACGCTCGACGCGGTTATTGATCAGCGACGCGGCAAGATCCAGCAGACGTTCCGCTTGCGGTCTGAGGACGGTCACTTCCGGTGGTTCCGCCTGCGCGCGCGGCCGATTGTGGGCGCGGATGGCGAAGTTATCCGCTGCGTCGGCACGATGCTCGATGTCACCGAAGAACGTACCGCTGAAGAGCGCCTGTTGCACGATGCTGTCCACGACAATCTGACCGGCCTTCCAAACCGCGAATTGTTTGTTGATCGCTTGCAAACCAGCGCGGTGCGGGCTCAGGCGGAAGAGACAACCAAACCAACCGTGCTCGTCATCAACCTGGACCGCTTCAAGCAGGTCAATGACAGTATTGGCCTTTCCGCCGGCGACAGCATTTTGTTGACCGTGGCACGGCGCCTGGGCCGTTTGATTGGCCAGCAGGACACGTTGGGACGCCTGTCCAGTGACCAGTACGGTCTGGTGCTCTTGTCAGAGAATGAGCCGGACCGGATCGTTGCCTTGGCCGATGCGCTGCGCAAGGCTGTGCGCGCGCCCATCACCTTTAGCGACCGCGAAATCTTCCTGACCTGCTCTGTTGGCATTGCCTTCTTTGAAGGCGGCAAGCAGGCGGTTGAGGACATGCTGACTAACGCCGAAATAGCGCTGAACCACGCCAAGCGCCTCGGGGGTGACCGCCAGGAAGTTTACCGGCCGATCCTGCGTCCACTGGGTAAAAACATTGTGGACCTGGAAGCAGACCTGCGCGAAGCGATAAAAAAGGAGACACTCGGTGTCTTCTTCCAACCGATCATACGGCTGGAAGATCAGGCGATTGCCGGGTTTGAAGTGTTGGCGCGCTGGAACCATCCGAAGCGTGGCAAGATTTCACCAGCCGAGTTTATTCCGATTGCCGAGCAATCGGGTCTGATCAACGACCTTGGCATGTACATGCTCGACAAGGGCGCCAGTCAGCTGGCCTTCTGGCAGCGCGAATTTCCGATGCCGCGTCCTTTGTTTACGTCCGTGAACCTGTCTTCCCGGCAGCTTTTGAAGCAGGATCTGATCAATGATGTGAAGGCGATCCTTTCCCGGAACTCGCTGGAGGTCGGGACGCTGAAGCTGGAGCTGACGGAATCACTCGTCATGTCCAATCCGGAGTATTCGGCAAAGGTTCTGGAGCGGTTGCGCAGCCTGGGTGCCGGCTTGTCCCTAGACGATTTTGGCACGGGCCATTCATCGCTGTCCTATCTGCAGCGGTTCCCGTTCGACACGATCAAGATCGACCAGGCCTTCGTCAAACCCGATGGGTCTGCCGCGCGTCCGGTACTGTTGCGCACGATCGTCGCCATGGGTCACGACCTCGGCATGTCTGTGGTCGCCGAGGGCGCGGAGAGCGAAAACGACGCGCTGGAGCTGTTCCAGCTTGGCTGCCAATACGCACAAGGGTTCTATTTCGGCGAAGCCGTATCAGCCGCGGAGGCCACGAAGATGCTGCGGAAAATGCCGGTGGCGGAGGCCGCTTCGGCGTAAACAGCCTCAGCCGTTAGGGAACAAGAATCGGAACCGAATTTGCCGCGGCCTGAATGTGCAGCGGGGTCACCGCGTACGGATCACCATCCACTTGCGCGGCAACTTGTCCCGGACTGGAAATAATCGCTTCCTGGAAGGCTTGAACAGTCGCGCCCTTGGCTTTGGAGATCCTGCCCAGCATCAACGCGATGCTGTATCGGATCGAGGACCAGGGGTCGTCGCGCTCCAATATCAGCATATGCAAACCAGGATCTGTCGCACCGCCTGGGCAGATGACAAACGGGCCGCCGTAATGCCGGGCATTGCTGGCAACGGCAAAGCGCCCGTCAACCGGCGCAGCGCCGTCCAGGGAGATCGTCAGCGGCGTCGCCTTGCGTGTCAGCCCGATCCGGATCGCGGTGATCACATAGGCAAATTTCTTCAAGCGCCGCTTCAGGTCCAGCGGGACCGCGTGGACAACTTCGGCGTCAAATCCGGCCGATGCCATCAGAACAAACGGACGATCATTGGCCAGACCATAGTGCAGCGGTTTGGTGCGCTTGTTCAGGATCATCCGGGCAATCTCTTTAGCGCCTTTCGGCAGGCCAAGCTCGAGTGCCAGAACGTTCGCGGTCCCAAAGGGGATGATCGCCAGGTTGGGGACGCGTTTTTTGTGCTGCAGCCCCGTAAGGGCTTCGTTGACCGATCCGTCGCCACCGGCAATGATCAACGTTTCCGCAGCCAATCCGGGTGCGGCACACACCTCGCCGATCTCACCGGCATGGGTTGTCAAACGCAGATCAACCCGGCAGCCGGCAGCTTCGAGATGGCCTTTGACATCCTGCAATTTTTGGCTGTTGTAGCCGCCCGATGTCGGGTTGGCCATGATAAGCACGAGGCCAGCCGTCTCCGGGGCCTCAACTCCGGATAAAACCGGAGCGGTCTGCAGCGAATCGATCACCCGAAATCCTTGCTCTTTGGCAGCGACGCTGAGTGCTTAACTGTTTTTCTTGAACGGTTCCATACCGCCGCGCGCCAATTCGTCTGCGCGCTCGTTGTCCGGGTGGCCCGCATGGCCTTTGACCCAGTGCCAGGTGACATCATGGCGTTCGCGGGCTGCGTCCAAAGCCTGCCACAAATCCGCATTCTTGACGGGCTTGTTCGCGGCCGTCTTCCAGTTCTTCCGCTTCCAGCCGTACATCCACTCGCTGATACCGCTGCGCACATAGGTGCTGTCGGTATAAAGATCGACGGCGCACGGGCGCTTCAGGGCGTTCAGCGCTTCGATCGCCGCTGTCAGTTCCATGCGGTTGTTGGTGGTCTCAGCCTCGCCACCCTTCAGTTCACGCTCATGTTCGCCGAAGCGCATGATGACACCCCAGCCGCCCGGGCCGGGATTTCCAGAACAGGCACCATCCGTGTAAATCGTCACGCGATTTTCCTGGCTCATCCTTCAAGCCCGTATGCGTTGGCGCTGTCGACGGTTTGGTGGAACCGCAGTTTTTTCAGGTATTCCATTGGGTCCTTCGGGGTAACAAGCGCGCCTTCAGGAACACTCAGCCAATCATAAAGACGTGTCAGCAGGAATCGCAGCGCAGCTCCACGGCAAAGTACGGGCAATGCGTCAAACTCGGCAGCAGTCAGCGGACGCACGGATGTGTACCCTTTGAGCATGGCCTTGGCCTTGGTGACATTGAATGCCAGATCTTGCTCAAAACACCAGGCGTTGAGGCAGATGGCGATGTCGTAGGCGAGGGCGTCATTGCACGCGAAATAAAAGTCGATAAGGCCGGACAGGCGGTCGTTCAGGAAGAACACATTGTCCGTGAAGAGATCGGCATGGATAACGCCAGCTGGGAGATCCTTCGGCCAGTTTTTCTCAAGGAAGTCCAGCTCAGTGGTGATCTCTGCGCCCAGTCCCGGATGAACGGTGTCGCAGCGGTCTTGGCTTTGTTCAAACAGCGGTCGCCAACCGTTCAGGTCCAGTGCGTTCTTGCGGGTCAGTTCATAATCGGCCCCAGCCAGGTGCATGGAGGCCATGGCCTTGCCGAGTTCCTCGCAGTGTTCCGGACGCGGCCGCTTGACCGACATTCCTTGAAGAAACGTGACGAGGGCCGCAGGCCGCCCGGCAAGCGTGCCAAGAAGCTCACCGTCTCGCGAAGCGACCGGAGTGGGGCAGGAGAGGCCCTTGCCGGCCAAGTGTTCCTTGAGCTTCAAAAAGAAAGGCAGGTCGTCAGGGTTCACCCGCTTTTCATAGAGGGTGAGGATGAAATAGGCCGTGTCGGTCTGAACGAGATAGTTGCTGTTTTCAACGCCTTCAGCGATGCCCTTGTAGGACAGAAGCTGCCCGACATCATACTGTGCGATGAAGGCGTTCAGCTCTTCATCGCTGACTTCCGTATAAACGGCCATTCTTGTTATCCGGTGGCTTTTTCAGTTTGGACGGGCATGTCCCGCAGTTCGCGCGGCAGGTTAAAGGCGATGGTCTCTTCGGCCGTCCGTACGATCTCGACAGTGACGTCGAAACGCGCGTCAAACGCGCTAATGATCTCTTCAACCAGTGTTTCAGGCGCAGAGGCTCCGGCTGTCAGGCCAAGGCTGGTAACGCCCTCAAAATCTGCCCAGTTGATCTCATCAGCCCGTTGCAAGAGGACAGCAACCCGGCAGCCTTCCCGCTCGGCGACTTCCCGCAGTCTTTGCGAGTTTGATGAATTGGGCGCGCCAACCACAATCATGGCCTCAACACCCGGGGCCACATGTTTCACCGCTTCCTGGCGGTTGGTGGTGGCGTAGCAGATGTCTTCCTTATGTGGGGCGACAATGTCCGGAAACCGGTCCTGAAGGACGGAGACAATCCCTGCGGTATCATCAACGGACAACGTGGTCTGCGTGATGTAGGCGAGCGGGCGGTCGCTGCTCTCGCGTTCGAACCGCCGTGCGTCGTCTTCGGTCTCGATCAGTGTAACTGTGCCTTCCGGGAGCTGTCCCATCGTGCCGATCACTTCCGGGTGCCCGGCGTGGCCAATCAGGAGAATGTCGCGCTCACGCCGGAAATGGATCTCGGCTTCCTTGTGCACCTTGGAAACCAGCGGACAGGTCGCGTCCAGGTAAAACATGTTGCGTTGCTGGGCATCGGCAGGCACGGATTTCGGCACGCCATGTGCGGAAAAAATCACTGGGCGCTCGGCGTGCTCCGCCGGGATCTCATCCAGCTCTTCAACAAAGACCGCGCCTTTAGCTTTCAGTCCGTCCACGACATATTTGTTGTGCACGATCTCATGGCGGACATAAACGGGCTGGCCGTACTTTTGAAGGGCCAGTTCGACAATCTGAATTGCCCGGTCAACACCTGCGCAAAACCCTCGCGGGGCGCACAGCTTGATCTCCAGAGATGGTTTGTTAGTCGCGGTCTGTGTCATGGTGCTCATTGAAAAGCCTGCTTTGGCGCAATAAGGGCTTGTGACGCTGTTCTGTCAACCCGGTTGACGTGCTTTCTGATATAGGTGCAGGGCCAACAAATACCCACCGCCATCTCGCCAAGTGGCCGGTCAACTGCTATGAAGCTGCGCCAAATACATAGTTTGCAACAGGTCCACGATGTTCAAGGCGTTCCAGGCACTGTCTCATGTCAACAGCAAGACCACGGTTTCGGTCGCATTATGTGCCGCTTTTCTGACAGGATGCGGCGCAACCGGAGATATCGCGGAGAACGTGATTTCGGGCGGTGCGGAACCGGTTCAGGTCTCCCGCGAGACATTTGCACCGCCAGTGCCGTGCCCGCCGCTGCAGATGAAAACAAATTCCCACCTTATCCGTGAATTTGTAAGGGGCAAGGACGGCGAGCGCGATGGCCTGATCTACCAGGCTCTGGTTGAGGATTCGGCGGTCAGCTGTTCCCAAGAAGCCGACGGCCAGCGCCGTTTGAAGCTCGGGTTCACAGGTGACGTAACGCCAGGACCGGCGTGGAGAGGTGGCGATGTTGTTCTGCCGCTGCGCGTGACGATCCCGGCGTCTTCCGATGCGGATCAAAAACCGCTGGTTTCTGAAGTGATCCAGATCCCGGTTTCCATCGAAGCCGGTGGCCGCGGGCAACAATGGACCTATGTGGATGAGAAATTCGTCATTCCGATGAACCAGGGCAGCAAAATCCAGTTTGGTTTTGACGAAGGGCGCCGGCGCTAAGCCAGGTGTCTGAGGGCCATCCCTATTGGCATCTGGCTTTCGCAATTGAACAGTTTGATTGCCGCATATTGACAAGGTGGTGTCGGCCACTCACAATCGCGGCGAAATTGGGGTCGTTCCCTGATGATCGTGTCTTTGGCACGAAATGCCACTGCGGGAGAGGCCAGGTGAGAAGATCCTGGCGCCGAAGGAGCAACCGCCCCGGAAACTCTCAGGCAAAAGGACCGCAGAGGCTTCAACGCTCTGGAAAGCAGTGATCTGCGCCAAAACTTGCGCGGACTGCTCACCGAAGGAGTAACCACCAGGCCGGTTTGGTTTGGCTGGGAAATCTCTCAGGTACTCGGACAGAGGGGGTGCAGACGAATCGAAACCGTTCGCGGCGAGGTTCGGGACTGCGCAACCCCTAACGCGAGGACCGTTCATGGCGGAAACCGTTGCAGACGAAGATCTGAAACAAACGCCTCTTCACGACCTTCATATCGAGCTGGGCGGCAAAATGGTGCCGTTCGCCGGCTACTCCATGCCCGTCCAGTACAAGCTGGGCATTATGGGCGAGCACCAGCATACGCGCGCGAAAGCGGGTTTGTTTGATGTGTCCCACATGGGCCAGGCGGTGCTTATCGGTCCGGATCACGAAACCACCGCCAAAGCACTGGAAGCTTTGACACCGTCCAACTTCGTCGAACTTGGTCATGGCCGTCAGCGCTACACGGTCCTGTTGAACGAAGACGGCGGCATCATTGACGATCTGATGGTCACCCGTCCGCTCGATCCGAACGATGACGGCCGTCTCCTGCTGGTGGTGAACGCAGCACGCAAGGATGTCGACTACGCGCACCTGCGGGCCAAGCTGCCGGAAACGGTCAAACTCGAAGTGGTCGATGACCGCGCTTTGATCGCGGTGCAGGGCCCGGAAGCTGTTGCGGCGGTTGCAGCCCATGCACCTGCTGCGGCCGAACTCGGTTTCATGTCCGCAGCTCCCATGGAATTTGATGGCATTGCGTGCCACATCGCGCGCGCCGGATACACCGGCGAAGATGGTGTTGAAATGTCCGTGCCTGCAGGAGCGGCCGAGGCAATTGCCCGCGCGCTTTTGGCAGATGACCGGGTCGAAGCGATCGGCCTTGGGGCCCGCGACAGCCTCCGTCTGGAAGCCGGACTTTGCCTTTATGGCCACGACATCGACGAAACCACGTCGCCGGTTGAAGGCAACATCACCTTTTGCATGCAAAAGCGGCGCCGCGAAGAAGGCGGATTCCCGGCTGCGGACCGCATCCAAAAAGAATTGGCCGAGGGAACAGACCGCATTCGCGTCGGCCTGCGGCTGGACGGTAAAGCCCCGGCACGTGAGGGCGCGGAAATCGCTCTGCCTGGTGGGGATGTCATCGGCATTCTGACCTCCGGCGGTTTTGCTCCGACTGTCGGCGCGCCGATTGCCATGGGCTATGTCCCCGCCGAACACGCAAGCGAGGGAACACAGCTGGAGCTGATCGTCCGCAACCGCCGTTTGCCGGCCACGGTCTCAGCCATGCCTTTCGTGCCCAACCGCTATTACCGAAAACCAAAAGCCTGACTTTTTTCCAGAAAACGGACGCAAAACATGACGACTTATTACTCAAAAGATCACGAGTGGATCTCCGTCGAGGGCGGCACCGCCACCATCGGCATCACGGCCTACGCCCAAGAGCAGCTCGGCGATGTGGTCTATGTGGAACTGCCGGAAACCGGCAAGGCCCTGTCCCAAGGCGATGAAGCTGCGGTTGTGGAATCTGTGAAAGCTGCCAGTGAAGTCTACGCGCCGATCGACGGCGAGGTCACCGCAGCCAATGACGTGCTGGCTGATGAACCCGCCAAGGTCAACGAAGATCCGGAAGGCGCAGCCTGGTTCATCAAGATGAGCGTTGGCAATGAAGGCCAGCTCGCCGACCTGATGGATGAAGCGGCCTACAAGGCCTACATCGAGACCCTTTGATCCATGGCGGGGCATTACTACACGGCGGTGGTCGAATGGGCGTGTGACGGGGATTACGCGGCCAACAAATATTCGCGCGGCCACATCTGGCAGTTTGACGGCGGTCTGAAGATCCCGGCAAGCGCCTCGCCGACCGTTGTGCCTCAGCCTTATTCGATTGAAGCAGCCGTTGACCCGGAAGAGGCGCTCGTTGCAGCGATCTCGTCGTGTCACATGATGTCGTTTCTGGATCTTGCCCGGCGCGCCGGTTACGTCGTTGCCAGCTACCGCGACAGCGCAAAAGGCGAGATGAGCCGGATTGCCCGCGGCAAGATGGCCATCACCAAGGTGGTGCTCAAGCCCGAAATCGTGTTGGTCGCCGACAGCGATCCCGATCCCAGCTGGATCACGGATCTGCACGAAAAGGCCCATGATGTCTGCTTCATCGCAAACTCGGTCAAATGTGAGATCGTGGTGGACCCGGAACCGGTCCGCACGGTCGCACCGTAAATCTGGAGCCGCAGACAATGCGCTATTTACCACTTACCGACACCGACCGCGGCGATATGCTCGCGCGCATCGGCGTCAATTCGATTGATGACCTCTTTACCGACATTCCAGAGGATGTCCGGTTCAAAGGTCTTCTGGATCTGCCGAAACGCGCTAGCGAAATGGAGGTCGAGCGCAAGCTCTCCGCCATGGCCGCAAAAAACACCTCGGCTGGATCCGTGCCGTTTTTTGTTGGCGCGGGCGCCTACAAGCACCACGTTCCGGCAACCGTGGATCATCTGATCCAGCGCTCGGAATTCCTGACGTCCTACACGCCGTATCAGCCGGAAATCACTCAAGGCACCCTGCAGTACCTGTTTGAATTCCAGACCCAGGTTGCCAAGCTGACCGCCATGGATGTTGCCAATGCGTCCATGTATGACGGTTCCACCGGCACCGGCGAGGCTGTTCTGATGGCCCACCGGGTCACCAAGAAGAACAAGGCGATCCTTTCCGGCGGTCTGCACCCGCAGTACCGGGACGTGGTCGAAGGTCTGTCCAACATGGCGGGCGATCAGGTCGTCAGCCTGCCGGCCGACCCAATGGGTACGGAAGACATTCTGTCCCAGATCGACGACGAGACCTCCTGTGTGGTGGTCCAGTCACCGTCCTTCTATGGCCAGCTGATCGACCTGAAGCCGATCGCGGAAAAGGCACACCAGCACAAGGCGTTGTTGATCGCCGTCTTTACCGAAGTGGTGTCGCTCGGCCTCATTGAGCCTCCCGGAACGCAGGGCGCAGACGTTGTGGTTGGCGAAGGCCAGTCCATCGGCAACGGCCTGAACTACGGCGGTCCATATGTCGGTCTTTTCGCCACCCGCCAGAAATACGTCCGGCAGATGCCGGGGCGCCTCTGTGGTGAAACTGTTGATGCGGAAGGCAAGCGCGGTTTCGTTCTGACGCTCTCCACCCGCGAGCAACACATCCGCCGCGACAAGGCGACGTCGAACATCTGCACCAACTCCGGTCTCTGCTGTCTCGCCTTTACGATCCACATGTCGTTGCTCGGCCAGAAAGGTCTGACGCAATTGGCGCGGATCAACCACGGCAACGCGGTGAAGCTGAAGAAACAGCTTGGTGCCGTACCGGGTGTGGACGTGCTGAATTCGGCTTACTTCAACGAATTCACCCTTCGCCTGCCGAAAGCGGCCGATGGTGTTGTTGAGGCATTGGCGGCCAAAGGCATTCTGGCCGGCCTGCCGGTCTCCCGCCTGGAGCCGGGCAAGGCGGATCTGGAAAATCTGCTGGTGGTAGCCTCCACCGAAGTCAACACGGATGAAGACCGCGCGGCCTTTGCCGATGCGCTGAAGGAGGTGCTGGCATGAGCATGAACACGCAAGGACGCCCGACGGCGGCAGGAGATGCGGGCGAGAGTTTCCGCCCGAAAACCTTCACCGGAAACCGCGGCCTCGACATGGAAGAGCCGTTGATCTTCGAGGTGGGCTCTCTGGAAAACTGCGGTGTTGATCTCGACGAAGGCGATCTGCCTGAGTTTGAGCTTGGTGGGCACGCCCGCCGGGCCGAGATCGGTCTGCCGGGTCTCGCAGAACCTGAGGCCATGCGCCACTACGTGCGCCTGTCGCGCAACAACTATGCGATCGATGCCGGGCTGTATCCGCTTGGCTCGTGCACTATGAAGCACAACCCGCGCCTCAACGAGAAGATGGCCCGCCTGCCGGGCTTTGCCGATGTGCACCCGCTGCAGCCGGTGTCATCCGTCCCGGGCGCGATTGAGCTGATTGACGAGCTGGCCCACTGGCTGATGGTATCCACCGGCACGCATGCGGTCGCCATGAGCCCGAAAGCCGGTGCCCATGGTGAGCTTTGCGGCATGATGGCGATTAAGGCGGCGCACACCGCTGCCGGCCGGACCCCGGAAATTGTTCTGGTTCCTGAAAGTGCTCACGGCACCAACCCGGCAACCGCCGCGCTGCTCGGCTACAAGGTTGTCTCCATTGATGCCAAGGACGACGGTACGGTCGACCTTGAAGCGCTCAAGACCACGATCGCGGAGCACACCGGCAACATTGCCGGCATCATGCTGACCAACCCGAACACCTGCGGGCTGTTCGAGCGGGACATCAAGGAAATCGCCGACCGCATCCACGAGGCCGGCGGGTTCTTCTATTGTGACGGTGCGAACTTCAACGCCATCGTCGGCAAGGCCCGTCCGGGGGACCTCGGCGTTGATGCCATGCACATCAACCTGCACAAGACCTTCTCAACGCCCCATGGCGGCGGTGGTCCGGGCTCCGGCCCGGTGGTCCTGTCGGACAAGCTGGCTCCGTATGCCCCGCTGCCGTTCATCCGCAAGACGGACGATGGCTTGGAGCTGGTTGAAACGGAAGCTGCCACGAACGACGGCGAACAGCCGTTTGGCCGCATGACCGCGTTCCAGGGCCAGATGGGCATGTATGTACGCGCGCTCAGCTACATGATGAGCCACGGCTCGGATGGCTTGCGCCAGGCCTCTGAAGATGCGGTCCTCAACGCGAACTATGTTCGTGTCGGTCTACAGGATCTGATGAGCCTGCCGTTCGGCGAGCGGCCGTGCATGCACGAGGTTCTCTTCGACGACAGCTTCCTGAAGGACACAGGTGTTACCACGCTTGATTTCGCCAAGGCGATGATCGACGAGGGCTACCACCCGATGACCATGTACTTCCCGCTTGTGGTGCATGGCGCGATGCTGATCGAGCCGACTGAATCGGAAAGCCGTGCCTCGCTTGACCTGTTCGTTGCCACCATGCGTGATCTGGTCATGAGCGCCAAACGCGGTGAGACACAGCGCTTCTCCGGAGCGCCATATCTCGCCCCGCGCCGCCGCCTGGACGAAACGGGCGCAGCCCGCAAGCCGATCCTGAAATGGACCGAGCCGGAACCAGCACAGGTTACGCCGGAAGCTGCGGAATAAAAGGCAAAATGACAAAAGGCCCGGTTCTGCCGGGCCTTTTCATTTCGCGGAACTACGGGCCAGGCCTTCAATTTGACTGAGGTTCTGCCGCAGCCGGAGTGCTGTTCTCGGGTGTGTCTTCGGGGTCAAACCACAAGCTGTCGTTTTCAAAAGGGGTCGCCGCGCTCAGTTCGGGATTTGCAATCCTGAAGATCTTCCGTTGGTGAAGATTGGCCCGCTGGATGTCGTCCTCGAAGAACTCCCAGAAAAGTGTGTCAAAGGAGCCATCGGCGATCATAGCTTTCAGCCCGGTCTCGAGCCGCGCTGCCAGATCCGGTCGTTTGGGGGTCACAAATATGTACGTCGGGTGCGGGATGTACAGGGCAATCGAATTCTCAATGGCCAAGTCCGGAAAATCGGCCTTCGCATTGTGGTATTCATGATAGATTTCATCGATCCCCCGGCCGAAGGTCTTGAACCGGTCTGCGGCGAGCATCTTCATAAGCCCGGCTTTGTTGTCACCTTCAACCACATTGAAACCGGCCGCTTGCAGTTGAGGTGTTGTCGACCATTGTGCCCCGGATCCGGTTGAGAACTTTTTGAAGTCCTCCAAAGTCTCGGCTTTATCCAGTTCAGCCTGGCTGCTTTCATTGATGAAAAAAAGCCGGTATCCCTGCAAGCCCTTGCGAAGTGGTATCCGGATAGTCAGCAGGTTTTCTTCCCAAGAAGGCTTCGTGCCAATGGCGTCGTATTCAATGATTTCCCCAGAGATGAGCTCCAGAAGACGGCGGTCTCTGGATAAGGCTGGTCTTTTGGAGATTTTCAGTTTCGCCGCATCAGGAGCATCTGTGCGGTGCAGTATTTCGGCGAGGAGCTTATCAACATAACCATTGTTGTTTTTGGGTGCCGCTTCAGTTGCAGCTTCTGCCGGGAAAGAATGGATTATCGTTAGGCCGCTCAAGGCGAGGCCAGTTATCCCCCATTTTGACAAGTTCCGAAGCATTGTGTTTCCAGCGTCATCCATTCAGATATCGGGGCGAGATCGTAGGTCTAAGAACCTGTAGTTTCTGTTAATTTTCCATCTTTCCAGATGAGGTGTAAGAAACTCCCAAAGTCCTCCACGCAAGCTGTCTGCAACGGGTCCACGTTTGCAGTCCAAAAGTGGTACGGTCAATCTCCTACAAATCGCGCCAGCTACTAAACGGCGACGCGCGGCCGACCGCTGGCTTCTACAACAATCTCCGCCTCAATGAACATCGGCCGGGATTCGATCTCGACCGAGCGCACGTCGCGTTTCGCAGAGACCTGGATGCCGACGGCACCGGCGTCCTTGGCAGCCTTTTCGGCCTCTTCGCGAAGAACGGTTTCAAGCCGGTCCAGAGCGGCTCCGGTTTCTGAAAAATCCTCCGGTCCTGTCTCCAGATGCACCCGGTAGCGCCCATCGGCCGGTGATGTCACCGTACCGCTGCGGCGCAGGGTTATGCGTCCAACCACGGCACCGATGGCGTTGGCCACCCCGGCATGCTCGGATAGGAGCATCGGGCACCGCAAACGCCTGCCGACTTCCGGATAGTAAGTCGGAGCCGAAGCACCGAGGCCGACCACCTCCACGTTCAGCCGTGCTTGCAGATCAACAAAACCGGCATGGCCGGAAAGTCCAGCCTGCAACAATTCATGGCGTGCAAGGGTGCGCGGGTTGTCCTGAAACCGGCCGCCTTCCTCTCTGAAGGCCACTTCGAGCAGCGCATCCACGGTCTGCTGCGTCAGCTGGTCAATGATCATCTGCGCAATGGCGTCCGCGCTTGAGGCAAGCACCTTGCCATCGCCGCGCCTGCGCCGCGCAAGCTTCTTAAGCGCAAGGCGCGCCGCCTCCGCATCCCAGGCATCGAGCAGTCCGAGGACATGGGCCGCATCGGAGGGAGTTACCCCGGACACTTGCACCATGCCGCGATCAATCAGGCGTCCAAGCGTGGCATTTTCCATGCGGTTTCGAACGATGGAAGAAACAGGATGAATGTCATCTCTGATCCGTTCCATCAACTCGCTCTCACGGTCGTTCAGATCCTGCCCGGCCATCGCGCCGCCGATGCGGCGGACAAACCGGCCATCGTGCTCGCTCGGCAGATCCGAACGTTCCTGTTGTTCCAGAACCGGCACCACTTTCTCTGGAGCAAGATGAGCAATCAGGGAGACGGGGAGTACGCGCTTCGGGCCAAGGTGGAGGCCGCCGGTCAGGCCCGTGTCGAGAAAATGGACCTGGCTGTCGCCGCCAAGGCCGATCGTGCGCATGGCGACGGCTTCAACCATCGTGCGGAACGATCCCACCTGCGCGCCATCGGGATCGATCGCCGGGCGTCCCTTGCGGATCAGGGCGATGTCTGTCGTGGTTCCGCCGATATCGGACACCAGGGCCGTATCAACTCCGGTGAGCCAGTGCGCCCCGACAACCGAGGCCGCGGGTCCGCTCAAGATTGTTTCGATCGGCCGTACCTGGGCGTCTGCTGCAGACATCAGGGCGCCATCGCCGCGCACCACCATCAGTGGCGCATGGATGCCCAACTGAACAAGAGCATCCTGGGCCCGTCCGATCAGGAGGTCGATCATGCCGATCAGGCGGGCATTAAGGAGCGCGGTGAGCGCCCGTTTGGGTCCATTGAGCTTGGCAGACAGAGTGTGCGACATCGTCACGGGACGGCCCGCAATCTCCGCTATTTTTTCAGCAGCCGCGTTTTCATGCGCGGGGTTTCGGGTGGCAAAACGCGCAGCAACGGCAAGCGCCGTCACGCCTGGATCAAGATCTTGCAGAAATGTGGCGAGCGCCTCTTCATCGAGTAGGGCCGCCTCGGAGCCTGCATGGTTGTGGCCGCCGCGCAAAAGTAGCACTGGATCATCCTTCAAGGCTGCGCTCAAACCGGCCTGCTCAAGATCCTTGGCGTCAAATCCGATTGCGATGAGCGCCACCCGTGCGCCCTGGTCCTCGACCAGTGCGTTGGTGGCCAGGGTGGTGGACAGGGACGCGAGCTCAATCTCGGCAGGGTCGATTTTCGCCTGCACCAGCACCGATCGGACGGCCTCTCCAATACCTTCGGCAAGGTCGTGCCGGGAGGTGAGGGCCTTGGCGGAGGCAATAACCGTTTCTTCACCGCGCAGAATGACCGCGTCGGTATAGGTTCCGCCCGTATCGACCCCAAGGCTGTATGTCACACCACGTTCCTCTGCCAAATCCAGTTCGATCGGGAGCGAGCATCCGCCGTCCCAAATGGAGCGCTCCGATGGATACCGTTTCCTCAATTGTGTCAAACAAAAACCGCGCGAACGAACGCGGCACTGTCTGTTTGAGACCACTGCAGCTTGTGTGCAGTGTTGGAAATATGACTGATGAAACAGTCTTGCTCCCAGTGACTGCGTCTAAGGGGATTTTTTGATTGCCCAGAGATCGCATTGCCCGATATGGGTAGGATCATTCATGTCTTTCAAATTGCTTTGAGATTTCAAGAGGGGGCTATCCATGAACGGTGCAGAAGCGCTGGTGAAAACGATGCTGGCGTCCGATGTGTCGGTGTGCTTTGCAAATCCGGGCACGTCCGAAATGCACTTCGTGGCAGCCCTCGATACCCATCCTGACATGCGCTGTATCCTCTGCCTGTTTGAAGGCGGGGTGACGGGTGCTGCCGATGGCTATGCCCGGATGAGCGGTAACGTTGCCGGGACCCTGCTTCATCTCGGGCCCGGCTTTGGCAATGGCTGGGCCAATCTGCACAACGCCCGCAAAGGCCATTCCGGCATCGTCAACATTGTTGGTGATCATGCCGGTTATCATCTCAAGCATGATGCGCCGCTGCAGGCCGATCTCGACGGAGTGGCCGGATCTGTTTCCCATTGGGTACGTCGGGCGACCGACAGCACCATGGTAGCAAGTGCCGGGGCTGAGGCTATCCGGGTTGCGCGCGGTGGCGAGATCGCGACCGTAATCCTGCAGGCGGATTGTGCGTGGGGAGATAGTCAAACTGGCCCGGCCAAAGCCCAACCTCCGGCTCAAAAACACCGGCCGGACAAGGATCGCGTTATGGCAGCGGCCAAAGCCTTGAGCGAACCCGGTGCAGCTCTTTTGGTGAGTGGCCCCGGACTTTACGGAGAGGGGGCGGAACTGGCCGGCAAGATTGCCGCCAGAACAGGCTGCCGGTTGCTGGCGCCGTTTTTCGCACCGCGCATTGCACTCGGCGAAGGCGCCGTTGCCTTTGAGAGCTTGCCTTACAATGCCGACCTCACCGCCGAGTTCCTTGCTGGCCAGAAACGGATTGTCTTGGTCGGTGAAGATCCTCCGGTCAACTTCTTCGCCTATCCCGGCAAGCCGTCAACGCCGGAGCCGGCGGGCTGCGCGCTGGACCGGCTCTGTTATGGCGATTGGGATGTCTTGTGGACCCTTGAGACGCTGGCAGACGCGGCCGGCGTTGATGGCGGTGAGACAATCAAGCGGATTACCCGCCGTGTTCCGGATATCGGACCGGGCCGTCTGACGTCCGAAGGGATCGGTCGGTGCCTGGCAAATGCCCTTCCGGACAAGGCCATTGTCGCAAATGAGGCCATTACGGCCGGTGCCGGGATCTGGCCAATTGTCCATACTGCTGCGGCCCATGACCGGATGAACAACACTGGTGGTTCGATCGGCCAATGTCTTCCCAATGCCGTTGGCGCAGCGGTTGCCTGTCCCGACCGTCCCGTGTTTGCGGTCTCAGGCGATGGCTCTGCGATGTATCAAGTCCAGAGCCTGTGGACCGCGGCCCGGGAAGAATTGGACATCACGGTCGTGATAATTGCGAACCGGGGCTATCAGATCCTGCATTTCGAACTGGAAGCGCAAGGGGCGCCGAAGCCCGGACGCAACGCCAGTGCGATGTTTGATATTGAGAACCCGTTGCTCGACTGGGTGGCGCTGGCCGCCGGTCATGGGGTTCCAGGTGTGCGGGTCGACAGTGAGGAAGGGTTAGCTGAAGCGCTGAAAACCGCATCAAACACCAAGGGGCCGTTCTTGATTGAGGCTGTTATCTGAGGAGCCGCCAACAGGTCCTCGGTTCAATCCATTTGACCTGTCAGCAACTCCCGCAGGATTGGATGCGGAAACGACCGTGTTACGGTGACCGCGTAAAACGCTTCAAAGATCTGAAGATCGAACGGGGCGCTCTCTAGGAGACCCGAGGCGATTTCGTCGGCCATGACGACCGGCGGGGCAATGGCGATGCCGACATCGGCCCGAGCCAACAACCGGACCATGGCCATGTCGTCCACATCCGCCACGATGCGCGGTGTTATGCCAAGCCGGGCCACCAGACTGTCGAAACCTGTCCGGATCGAACTCTCGTCAGGAACAATCAACGGCTCGTCGCTTAAGAGCTGATGCAGCGTCTTTCCGGCAATCCGCTCCGGCGTTCCGTGAATGGTGACCTTCTGTTCAGCCAGCCGGTGCGCCGTGAAGTCTCCGGACAGGGAGCTGTCCGGCGGATCCGTGGTCAGGACAATGTCCAGCGCCAGTGACTCCAGTGCCTCCAGCAGGACTGAGGCGCTGCCGGACCGCAGGGTGAAGTCGACTTCTCCGCTGGACAGCAGCGGCTTTAGAAAGCGGATCTGAAAGTTCCGCGAAAGGGTCGATTGTGCCCCGACCCGCAAGGGCGGGGTGGATTGGCTGGAGCGCTGCAGGGTTGCGATCAGTTCTTCTCCGGTCCCGAATATCCGATCGGCATGATCGAGCACAATCCGGCCGACCTCGGTCAAAACAAGCTGACGCCCGGACCGCTCAAAGAGATCATGGCCGAGCCGGGCCTCAAGTTGACGGATTTGAGTGGAAAGCGCGGATTGTGACAGGTTCACCCGCTCAGCAGTCCGGGTGAGGTTGCCCTCATGCGCCACTTCCCGGAAATAACGCAAGTGGTGGTAGTTGAGGTTGTCCATCGGTTTCCAGCTCGCTCAAACCATCAATAGTTCTACTAAATAGAACGATAAATAATAAAACATATATTTTTTATTCTCTTCGAACTGCGTCATAAGCCCCCGGACCACGCTTTTTGACGACAACCGAGGCCGGAATGGACATTTTCTTTGAAGTAATCACGACGCTTGCAGCGCAATTTCAAAAGCCGACGCTGGCGTTTTTGATGGGCGGCATGCTGATTGCCGCAATGGGCAGCAAGCTGGAAGTGCCGGAGCCGGTCTACAAGTTCGTTGTTTTGCTGCTGTTGTTGAAGGTCGGTCTGGGTGCCGGGATTTCTGTCCGCTCCGCGGATGCCATGTCGCTCGCGGTTCCGGCGATCTGTGCCGCGCTCTTAGGCGTCGTGATTGTTGTCTTTGGCGGCAAGATCCTCGCAATGTGGCGGGGCGTTTCCAATGCCGACGCTATGGCAACGGCTGGTTTGTTCGGCGCGGTCTCGGCCTCGACGCTTGCCGCTGGCATGGCGATGCTCGACAGCGAAGGCATCTACTATGAAGGCTTCATCGGCGCGCTTTACCCGTTCATGGATGTTGCAGCGCTGGTCACCGCGATTTTCCTGGCGCGGATGAGTGCCGAGCGGCGGGCGGCCGGCACTGTCCAGTCTGACGGAACGGCAACTATGTCGACCGGTGGCGGCGGCTTTGGACTTGGCGGCGGTTTTGACAGCCAGCTCGCCAAGGGCATCATTGTTGACACGATCAAGAGCCCGGCCATCTCTGCCCTGCTGCTTGGTATCGGCATTGGCCTTCTGGCCCGGCCGGAGGCGGTCTATGAAAGCTTTTACGAGCCGCTTTTCCGGGGTCTTTTGTCCATACTGATGCTTGTCATGGGCATGGAAGCCTGGGCCCGGTTGTCGGAGCTGAAAAAGGTCGCTCATGCCTATCTTATATACGGCCTGACGGCGCCACTGCTGCACGGCTTGCTCGGGTTCGGCATGGGGCTTGTTGCGCACCATTCCACAGGGTTCTCTGCCGGCGGTGTCGTGCTGCTCTCGATCATGGCGGCCTCAAGCTCCGACATCTCCGGTCCGCCGACGATGCGGGCGGCCCTGCCGGAAGCCAATCCGTCAGCTTACATCGGGTCCTCGACAGGGCTTGGGACACCGGTCGCGATCCTCAGCATCCCGCTCTTCATCACCCTCGCGGAGCTGGTCATCGGGTTTTAGCAGCAGTCTTTAGAGGAGTGACCTGGCGGGCGTCCCAATGAATACTGGGACGCCCGCTTTGTGTTCAATAGGTACAGTAGAATTTAAATTGACAACGAATATGTCAATATGACAAATATATTGTCATGATAAAAGCGCGGCAGCAGAACTCTGATGAACTCTATGAGGTGATCCGGTTGATCCGGCCGGTGCACCGGCGATTGGCGCGGGCCGTTGAGGCAAAGCTGGATGGCACGGGCGTATCGGTCGGCATGCGGGCCGTCATGGAGGTGCTGGAAGAGACCGGGGCGTTGTCTGTACCGGAAATTGGCCGGACGCTGTTTCTGGCCCGCCAGCAAATTCAGCTGATGGTCAACGAATTGGAACAGCTCGGGCTTTTGGAGCGGCGCCCCAACCCTGCGCACAAGCGTTCGCCGCTTTTTGCTCTGACAGGGCGCGGCCAGGATGTTTTTGGCGAGATCCGCTCAAAGGAAAACGATGAGATCGATGCCGTCAGCGCGCATTTTTCCAAAGAGGAGGTTCAGGCAGCCCAAAGGGTTCTGTGCGCTATGCTCGATCACTTTGCAGAATTTGAAGACGACCCCGACCGTCCGCGCGGCCTGGAGTGAGCGCATTTAGGAGTTCGATATGTCTTTTTTGACCTTAGCCGTGAGTGGTCTGGGTGCCTTGGCCCTGTGGGCCGCCGGCTATTTTTTCTGGGTTGTCTGGATCTCGAGCAAGGCCACGACGGGGAAACTGATCGACCGGGCAACGCGCCCGAACACAGCCTTGCTGGTGATTGATGTCCAGGAAGATTTTACGCGCAATAGCCCGAGACCTTATTCGGAAGACGCGCGGGCTCGCGGCATTGCCCGCATCAACCGGGAAATCGAGGCAGCGCATGCAGCCGGTCAAGAGGTCATCCTGATCAAACAGGTGTTTCGCCATTGGCCGGCCATTCTGGCGATGAAGCTTTTGATGGGCGGCATTGGCACGCCGGGCCGCAAGGGGCTGGCGTTCGATGAGGATCTGAAGGCAGGCAATGCGCCGGTTTTCGAAAAGCCGATCGGCGATGCCTTCTCTAATCCGGAGCTGGACGCCTATCTCGCCGGGAAAAATGTCGGTCACCTTCGCCTGACCGGCCTCGATGCCTGCCAGTGCGTTCAATTCACAGCCAAGGGCGCGCTCAATCGGGGGTATGCCATCGACATTATTGAACCGGCAACCATGACTGTGACACCCGAAAAGTGGGGGACGTTCAAGAAAGAACTCGAAGCACTTGGCGCGCAGGTTATCAGAGACGCCGAACAAGCCGCTTGACATTGTCTCAAAGCTCGCGCATCTAAAATACCATGGTCAAGTTGAGCGCATCCTTCGTGTATTTTTATTACGTCACCGACATACCGGCGGCTGCGTAGGATCTTGCTCTGACAAATCAAACCTAAAAAAGCCGCCGCGTCAGGCGGCTTTTTGGTTTTCAAGATACCGGCCCCTGGCGGGAACTCCCCAAAAGACCCAGGAAGCCGAAAATGACCAAACACATGATTGAGGCCGGAAAACCGGCGACAAAGCTCAAATCGGAAGCCCTTGCCGTGCTTCTGGAGCGTGGGCTCGTGCATCAGTCCACCGATCTGGAAGCCCTCGACCAGCGCCTCAACGACGGTCCGATCACCGCCTACGCCGGATTTGATGCAACGGCGGCCAGCCTCCATGTCGGTCACTTGATGCCCTTGATGACCTTGCGCTGGCTGCAGAGGCTGGGGCACCGTCCGATCGTGGTTCTGGGCGGGGGCACCAGCCAGGTTGGCGATCCGAGTTTCCGAAAGGACGCCCGACCGCTTCTGGAGGAACGCCAGATCGCGGCCAATATGGCAACCATCCGGCGCTCGGTTGAACGTCTCGTGGATATGGACGGCCCGGAAGGGGCGCTGCTGGTCGACAACGCGGAATGGCTGAACGAGTTCCGCTTCCTGGAATTCCTGCGCGATTATGGCTCTCAATTCACCGTCAACCGGATGATGACCTTCGACAGCGTCAAGTCGCGGCTCGATGCCCAGATGCCGCTGACGATCCTGGAGTTCTGTTACATGATGCTGCAGGCCGTGGACTTCCTGGAACTCGCCAAACGACACGACTGCGTTCTTCAGGTCGGCGGCTCAGATCAGTGGGGCAACATCGTCAACGGTGTCGAGCTTGGCCGCAGAGACGGGCGCAAGCTGCACGGGCTGACCGTCCCGCTTCTGACAACGGCCAACGGGTCTAAGATGGGCAAAACCGCGTCGGGCGCTGTCTGGCTGCATCCGGAGCATCTGTCGCCGTTCGGCTTCTGGCAATTCTGGCGCAACACGGCGGACGCCGATGTCGGCAAGTTCCTGCGTCTCTTCACCGAACTGCCGATGCGCGAAGTGGAGCGTTTGTCGGAGTTGCAAGGTGCGGAGTTGAACGAGGCCAAGAAGATCCTTGCAACGCAAGTCACCGCCATCGTTCATGGCCCGGAAGAAGCACGAGTGGCTCTGGAGCAGGGCGATGCCTTGTTCTCCGGTGATGCCGATTTGACCGAACCAACCCACACAATGGCCCTGTCCGTCTTGGCTGAAGGGGTTGGTCTTCTGGAGCTTGTGGTGGCAAGCGGCTTTGCCGCTTCCAATGGCGAGGCCCGGCGGTTGGTTGAGGGCGGTGGTGTGCGCCTCAACAACCGGGTGGTTGATGACGCGCGTCGCCGGATTTCTTCCGGCGATCTTGGTGCCAATGACCGTCTGTCCCTGTCCGTCGGCAAACGCCGCAAAGCGTTGATTGGGTTTGAATAACTTAAGTTTGGTGGGTCACAGCACGATGGGTGACCCGCCATCACTGCAGATTACAATTTTTCCTCGTCAACTTGTCGGCACAGCATTTTGAACGCGTTGATTTTCTGAAGAAACGGCGAGCGGCTGCGATTTTCTGAAAATCTCAGGCACATAACGAACGCGCGGATCAATCAGATGTCTTTCAATTACAATAAGTAAAGTTATAACATTACTAACGTGAGGTTTTCGATCTGGAGTAAAGAATGTCATTGGTTGAAGCCATTGAAGGTGCATCGTCGGCAAACACGCACCACAAAAGCAACAGCGCGCACCGCCGGCCAAAACGGGAGGATGCCGAAGCGGCGGTCCGTGTGATGATCGAGTGGGCAGGGGATGATCCGGACCGGGAAGGTCTGGTCGATACGCCAGCCCGGGTTGTGCGGGCCTATGAAGAGTTTTTCGAAGGGTATCAGACTGACCCAGTCGAAATGCTTCAGCGCACCTTTGAAGAAACAGACGGTTATGATGACCTGATTGTTCTGAAAAACATGCGGTTCGAATCCCACTGCGAACACCACATTGTGCCAATCATCGGCAAGGTGCATATCGCTTATCTTCCTGCCGGGCGTGTCGTCGGCATCAGCAAGTTGGCGCGCGTCGTGGAAGTCTTTGCCAAGCGCCTGCAGATCCAGGAAACGCTGACGGCTCAGATCGCGGATGCCATCAACACGGCTCTGAAACCACGCGGCGTTGCTGTCGTAATGGAAGCCGCCCACATGTGTATGACCACCCGCGGGATCAAAAAACCAGGCGTTTCGATGATGACCCGCAGGATGCTTGGTGAGTTCTCGACAGATAAAGAACTTCGGCGGGATTTTCTGAACTCGATTGCCGGACCGCAGGAAACATTTGGATAGACAAAAACCTTGGGCTCCAGTTGTTACTGGAGCCCAAGGGGTGGTTTCGGATGGCACTAGGATCCAGTTCGTTTGGCCCTGAACTCGGTTACCGGCACACCAGCGATGCCCCAGTTCTCGAGGGGGACCTCCTCGATGACGACAAACGTCGTGGCGGGCTCCTTGTTCAGAACATCAACAAGCAGATCGGTTGCGCCTTTGATCAGCTCGGCTTTTTGGTGCTTGCTGACACCTTCATCCGTCACTTGAATATGGACATAAGGCATCTTTAAACGCTCCCGGATTGTCGTGGGATGATCTGAAAAATCTTCGCCATGATCTGCCAGCGCCCACCGTCACGCACGAAGGTCAGAAAATCGACGAAGTCATTGTCCCCGATCGAGCAGCGGACA
This sequence comes from Roseibium sp. R5, assembly GCF_055755305.1. Lineage (NCBI taxonomy): Bacteria > Pseudomonadati > Pseudomonadota > Alphaproteobacteria > Hyphomicrobiales > Stappiaceae > Roseibium > Roseibium sp. R5. The sequence goes on along the minus strand of NZ_CM146910.1, from coordinate 82,705 downwards.
CGGGCGAAGGCAGTGTTGGCTCCAGCCAGCTGGATCTCGTCAATTGCGTCTGTGCGCACTTCTCCGCGCGAGGCCGGGGATTGGCGTGCGGCAACCACCGGAACATATTCATCCATGGTCCGGTGAAGCAGCGGCGCTTCGTCGGCTGTGGCATACACCGCCTTTGGGTGAAACACTGTCTGCAAGAGGTCCGTGTCGCAGCGGTACAGCGCTTCGAAGTAATCCGCGATCACCGCCTGAAGTTCATTGAGGGCGGTGCTCATGCGGCCAGCCCTTCTTCCTGCAGCGTCCGCTGCGTGGCGGGCCGGGCCTTGATCCGGTTCACATAGTCTGCCGTGCGTGGCCACTCGGTCAGCGCAACTCCGATAATGTTCGACCAGTTCAAGATGACGAAGGCATAGGCATCGGCAACGGAGAATGTCTCACCGAGAAGATACCCGCCGTCATCCGAGAGCATGCCTTCGAATTGGGAAATCTTCTTCTTCAAAACGGCGAGATTGCGCGCACTTTCCTCTGCCGTAAAAGTTTTGCCTGAGAAATACGGGCTGAAGGCCTTGTGCAATTCGGATGTCAAAAAGCTGAGGGCCTCCAGCATCCGGTATTTCTGAAGTGCAGAGGTTCCACCCTGGCCCCCAAGCTGGGGAAACCGTTCGGACAGCCAGGTGAGAATGGCGACGTTTTCGGTCAAGACCGCGCCATCTTCAAACTTCAAGGCCGGAACGTAGCCCCGAGGATTGATCTGCGCGTAGGCCGCGCCGCTTTCGGTTGTGCCGGCATCCGTATCCACCTTTTCAAGCGTGTAGGGAACGTCTGCCTCGTTGAGGAGAATATGCGCTGCCATGGAGCAGGCGCCTGATTTGTAGAAGAGTTTCATCGGGTGGCTCCTTCTGGTTCCGATCACCGGAAGATGCTCACCTTGGTTTCTATTGACAATATGGTAACTGATGGTAACTCCTATTATGAAGTTACCGCGAAGAAACCTGTTTGCACGCTGGCCGTTGGTTGGAGATCTCGCTATGGCACTGAAAATGCGAAAGAATAAAAGCCCGCAACCACCCGCGCCTTGCCTTCTGACGGAGTGCATGCAGGTGATTGCCGGGGCGTGGGCCCCGAACGTCATTTGGTGTCTGAGAGCGGGACCGAGGCGGTTCAGCGAGCTTCGGGCTGACATACCGCCGGTGTCGGCGAAGGTCCTGTCGGCACGGCTCAAGGAGCTGGAGGAGCGGGACGTGATCGTCCGCCATGTCCGCCCGACATCACCGCCTTCCGTTGAATACGAGTTGACCGAGGTTGGCCAGGAGCTGATCCCGGCCTTGGAGGGAATCGTCCGTGTCGGGCACAAACTGAAGATCCGCAGTGGGTACTATCCGTCAGAAGCGGAGGCCGATGCGAACCTGGCGCAAGCGCTGGAGCCGGCGTGAGTGATTAATGGCAGCGCGTCATGTCCGGCGGGAAAACTTATCCACGCTCTGCAAACCAGCCGTATACTTCCTCCCGTTCCTGTCCCACGGGGCCGAGGCCGGACCGTCCGTTCGAGGTGGCAGGAACCGGAGGTTGGGCGCTTTTTTGAGGTAACGGATCAAGAAACGCGCCGTCAGCAATCAGATGGTTTTTGGACTGCTGCCGGGTTCCAGACGGGGGCAGGTCAGACCGGAAGAGTTTCTCAAGGATCATCGGGCGCTGCCAGGGCCTGGTGTTTGTCCGGGAAAGACAAGACTGCTGGCCGGGAACAGCCTTCGGGCAGGCGTGCTGCCTTGCCAATCCTACCCACTCCTTGCTTCTCGCCCGGCAAGTCCGGTGCGCCTGCCGTCCCGTTCGTTTCGAACGGTGTTCTGATCGCCAAAACGCCGGAGGGAGACCTCGCGGCGGGTTTTGTGCTGGTGATCTCAGTTTATCACTGCTGTCCCGGTCTCCGTGCCAGGATCGACCGATTGAGGTTTGGTCCCGGATCAGGTCCGGCACAGCAAAACTATTCAAATCTGCAAACGGTCTCCCTGCGCGAACGGGAGTGAAGACCCGGGGTCTATTCGCCGCCCGATTATCTGCAGCTTGTCATCTAGCCGTGTAGATCCACAGCCCAAAGCGTCAGCTTGTCCTGTTTTCCGGCCGCTTCATAAGCAGGCAGAACGCGTTTTGGCGTCCTGAGGGTATCTGGAAGTCTTTTGACGAGATCGTCCGACAAAACGATCTGTTCGCCCAGATCGCGGGCAGCGCTTTCGATCCGGGCGGCGGTGTTCATGGTGTCGCCGAGCAGGGCGATTTCTTTTTTCCAATCGCCGATTTCACCGGCCGCCACCTGTCCGCAATGGATGGCAACGCGAATGCGCGGTTCCGTCTTGTATCTCATCCTGTAAAACGACGCCCGGCGTTCCAGGATGCGATGCATGCCAAGCGCGCAATTGAGACTGGCACCATTCTTCACACCCTTTTCAAGTGGCCAGGTCACAATCACAGCATCGCCGATGTAGCGGTGAACATCGCCGCCGGTCTTGTAAATCGGGTCTGCAAAATCCTGCGCGACATCGCTCAAAAATGTATGGAATTGAAGTTCTCCAAGGCGTTCTGCAAGTGCGGTTGACCCGACAAGATCGGTAAACAGCACCACACGGTTTTCAAGTCTTGGGCGGGCATACCGGCCAGTGATGAGTGCAGTGGTGGCTTCCGTCCCCAATAGGCGGGAGATTTCAATGCCGCTGGAAAACGCAAAGGCGATCGCCGCGGAAATCGCAAAATTCTCAATAAAATGCGCGTCGAGGTGCTGCCACGGCTGGCCGAAGAGCCAATTGGGCAAGCTCATGCCTGCCAAGATGCAGATGCACCAAACGATTGTCCGAAGAAGCAGGAGCTGCCAAAGCGGCATCTGCCGGGCCATTCTCAGGCGGGAATTGGAGAAAACAAAAAACTCGGAGCAGGAGCAGCTGAAGCCGATCAGGACACCGGTGAGCATGCCAACACTAACATCCGTGAAAAGACTTTGCTCACTTGCGCGAAGCAAGCCGATAAACAGCCCAACGATGGCTGAGGCCAGCGAGATCCAGGCAATCGCATGCAGTGTTCTGATCTGCCAGTTCTGAAACATTGCAACATCTCACATGGTGTCCGCCTATGTGTATAGGCGTTTGCCAGGCAGAAGAAAAACCCCGCCATCCCTTTCGGGAGGCGGGGCCAAGGGAAGATCTCGCGGGGAACGCGAAGGTCTTTTCTTCCTGCTTGTTAGCTCGTAGCGGCTACAGCTCTAATTGGCCTGCAGCCGGGATCTGATTTCCTTGCGAAGCTCGTCGATCGGCGACTTCTTCGACCCTTCTTTCGTATGCCAGAAGGTCCAGCCGTTGCAGGCCTCCTGGCCCTGCACCAATGCGCCCACCTTGTGGATCGAACCGGTGTGGTCGCCGGATTTCAAGGAGCCGTCTGCCCGGACGATCGCCAGATGCTTGCCCTTGGAACAGGTCAACTCGGCGCCCGGCTCCAGCATGCCGTTTTCCAAAAGCGTACCGAACGGGATGCGCTTTTGGGCCCGCTTGCCCTGCTGCATCTCAAGCGCTTTTTCGTCACCCGGCTGGATTGCCGCGATCCGGGCTGTTGCCGCATCGATATAGTCTTGCTCGCGCTCCACACCGACATAGTTGCGGCCGAGTTTGCGCGCGACAGCACCTGTGGTCCCGGTGCCGAAGAACGGGTCGAGCACAACGTCGCCCGGTTTGGACGAGGCGGTCAGCACCCGGTAGAGCAGGGCTTCCGGTTTCTGGGTCGGATGCACTTTCTGGCCATCCTTGCCCTTCAGCCGTTCCGAACCGGTGCACAGCGGCAAATGCCAGTCGGAGCGCATCTGCAGATCTTCATTGAAGGTCTTCAGCGCGTCGTAATTGAAGGTCGGCTTGGCATCCTTGGATTTCGTCGCCCAGATCATGGTCTCGTGGGCATTGGTGAACCGCTTGCCGCGAAAGTTCGGCATTGGGTTCGACTTCAGCCAGACGATGTCGTTCATGATCCAGAAGCCGAGATCCTGGAGGATCGCACCCACCCTGAAGATGTTGTGATAGGAGCCGATCACATAGAGCGAGCCGTCCGGCTTCATCACCCGGCGCGCGGCCAGCAACCAGGCGCGGGTGAAGGCGTCGTAAGCCTCAAAGCTCTCGAACTGATCCCAATGATCGTCGCAGGCATCCACCTTGGATTGATCCGGCCGGTGCAGGTCGCCGCCCAGCTGAAGATTGTAGGGCGGATCCGCAAACACCAGGTCGACAGACCGGGACGGCAGCTTCTCAAGGGCGGCCACGCAGTCGCCCTTCAGGATCGTGTTCAGCCAGGAAGCGTCAGCTTCCGTCGAAGATGTTGGATGGGGTGCCACAGGGGACACCCCGGTACGCAGTACTCTCATTGCGACGCAATACCTCACGCAATTTCGAGTGTCATGGTTACCGCTTTTGGTAAATCAGGCGTTAAGCCGTCAGAACAAAAATTACCGTTGAATCAATGCTTTGTTTACAATGGTAAAACCTAAATGAGAAGTTAATGGGCTCAGCCGACCGAAAACGCCAGAATTCTGCTGATTTCATTGAGAGAACGACCGGAAGTTGATCGCCAATGGTTAAAGGCTTCCTGAATTGCAATCAGATTTTTTTTCGACATGGACTCATTCCCAATGACATTTTCACGGATTAGAGCGTTAACCACGTCGCGGGAGAGGATAAATGTCTCCTTTCCCATGAAGCGAAGCGCATACTGACCGGAGTTGCCGCCAAGCCGGCTGCCGCGCTTCTTCAGGATGTCCATCAGGCCGATTTGATCCTCGACAGGATACCGTGCAAAGAACTTCGAAGCACTGCCGTGGGCTTCGGCCAGATCCCGGAGAAAAATCGCATTAGCCTGGACGGACTTTATCTTCATGGCATTGCGCACAATGGCCTTGTTGTTGAGAAGCGCCTCAAAGGCTTCATCCGGCAGGAAGGCGAGGCGGGCCGTATCAAAACCTTCGAAGGCCTCTTCGAAGCCCGGCCACTTCTTCTCAATCACTTTCCAGGAAAATCCGGCCTGAAAGATCGTTTTGGTGAACATGGACAGCCAGCGGTCATCGCCGATCGTCTCCAGTTCTTCCGGTGTCTGGGGGCCATTATGTTCGGCCATTAGGGCTGAGAGTTGGTCGGCACCGCCCTTCTTCTCGATTGCCAACGCTTCGATGTCTTCAAAGGATTTCATAAAACCGTCCCGGCAAGTTTCTAAATTCAACCAGATAAGGGGATATCCCTATCACAGGGAAGGATGCTCTCGTGTGTGCGAAAATAATTTCTTCGTGTGCAAAAATATTCATTATCTGAAGCTGCACCTATTGACCGCGCGTGCATCTGGCGAGACTGTTCAAGGATAACAAAAATAAGGATGACAAAATGACCAACTCGATCCACAGAGCCTTTCAACAACCGGCCCGGCCGACCCGCATGGCGCCATCGCACCCTTTGCAGGTTTTCAGCGATCCCAAGGAAGCTGTCGCGCGGTTGATTGAAATTTTTGAGGCGAACACGGCCTTCTTGAGGAAGCACTTCCAGGCTCTTCTCGACGGGGAAGAGCCGGAACATCGGGTGCGGGCCTTTTATCCGCAGGTTCAGATCGTCACCGACAGCCATATTCGTCATGACAGCCGCTTGTCCTACGGTTTTGTCTCCGGGCCGGGGCGCCATGTTGCAACCATCACCCGGCCTGACCTGTTCCGCCATTATCTGGAGACACAGCTGTCGCTTCTCATGAAGAACCACGAAGTGCCGGTTCTGGTTGGCGATAGCGATATGCCGATCCCGCTGCATTTCGCCTTTTATGACGGAACGCATGTGGAAGGTGGCGCCGCGGCGGCGAGCCTCGATCGGCCGCTGGCAGACGTCTTTGATCTGCCGGACCTGACCGTGATGGATGATTCCATCGCCAACGGAACGTATGAACCAGCCGATGGCGAAATGCCGCTGGCCTCTTTCACGGCACCGAGGGTTGATTACTCCCTCCACCGCCTGCAGCATTATACGGCCACCGCGGCGGAGCACTTTCAGAACTACGTGCTCTTCACGAACTATCAGTTCTATATCGATGAATTTTGCCGGATGTCTCAGGACTATCTGGCGGATCCGGATAGCGGCTACGAGGCCTTCGTTGGGCCGGGCAATCTGCTGACAAAGGCCGGCGAAACGGCGCCTTGCAGCGGTACAGAACCGGCAAAGCTTCCGCAAATGCCGGCCTATCACCTGAAACGGGCCGATGGCAGCGGCATTACAATGGTCAATATCGGTGTTGGGCCATCCAACGCGAAGACGATCACCGACCATGTGGCTGTCCTGCGCCCGCATGTCTGGTTGATGCTTGGGCACTGCGCGGGGCTGCGCAACAGCCAGACTCTCGGGGACTATGTTCTTGCGCATGGGTATGTGCGTGACGACAACGTTCTCAATCAGGATCTGCCGATTTGGGTGCCGATCCCGCCGCTCGCAGAAGTGCAGGTTGCCCTCGAAGATGCAGTTGCCGAAATCACCGGATATGACGGATATGAGCTGAAGCGTGTAATGCGGACCGGCACGGTCGTGTCGCTCGACAACCGGAACTGGGAGCTTTGGGATCAGCCGGAGCTGGTCAAACGGTTTTCGCAGTCGCGGGCCATCGCACTCGATATGGAATCGGCGACCATCGCCGCCAATGGCTTCCGCTTCCGCGTGCCCTACGGAACGCTTTTGTGTATTTCCGACAAACCGCTTCATGGTGAGCTGAAGCTGCCTGGCATGGCGACGGATTTCTACAAGCGCCAGGTCGCTCAGCATCTCGAAATCGGCATTCGGTCTCTGGAGAAGATGCGTCAGATGCCCGCCGACCGTCTGCATTCGCGGAAACTCAGAAGCTTTGCGGAAACCGCGTTTCAGTAGGCACCCCGCTGGTTTCGATCTAACGAAAGCTAGAAGCGAGACAAACTCATTCCTCTCAGTTGTCATCCTCGGCCGTGTGCCGAGGATCCATTTTTCTTCAATAAGTTTTGGATGTTCGGAACAAGTCCGAACATGACGCCAGAGGAGAATTTGACTTTGTCACCAAGCAAAGGCCCCGGATTATGTCCGGGGCCTTTTGTTGCCGGTATTCTGACGACCGGGGCCTGCGAATTTAGTTGCGCATGTAGCGCTTCAACGCCGGTCCGGACTGAACCATCGTTGTTGCTTCTTCGCCCTGGACCTTCTGTGGTAGGGGCGATGCCTGGACGCAATTGTTGCAGCCGCAGGCCGAATATCCTGGCCAGGCAGGTGGAGACTGATTGGTCCAGGAGCCGATCCAGCCGCCTGCCGATTGGCACAGCGGGGTGCAGATGGACGGCGCCTGCGAGTTGTCGCCCGGAAAGTCGGTGCTCTCCAGATCGCAATGGCCGCTGAAGTCGCCAAGGACGGCCGTTTGAACGGATCCGCCGAAACTGTGAAAAGCAGTCCGGTCAGTCGTCGGCATGCTGACCAGTTCCGTTGTCTTCGCATTCAGGATGTCGGACATTTGCTGGTACAGCGGATCAACCGAGCTCAAGGCATTGAGCACACTGGTCCGCGCGGGGAAGAGATAGGACAGCTGCCCATTGGGAGGCGCGATGGCGTTCTGCATTGTCGCTTGTTCGGTCATGATGTTCGCAAGCACAAACGGTAGCGTTCCGTTGTTGGCGAGGAACGGTGAGTTGCTGTTCACACCGGCAACATCTGCGTAAAACATGTTTGGAGAACTGGTGTTGTCGGTCCAGGGAAACGCACGGAGTTTCAGGTTCTGCCGGGTGGCATTCGACATCTGTGACATGCTTTCAGAAAAACCGATGGACGTCCGCCCATAGCCTTCACTGAAATATCCGGCCCGGACATACTGGTCCTCCACGCCTTGCAGCGGTGGCACGGCTCCGGTCAAGGCGTTGTAATAGCTCGCGGTCTCCGCTATGCCTGCAAGAGATTGGACAATCGAGGGATCCAGCTGGGTCATGGATGGCCAGTTGCCGGAATCGAGATACCCCTTGACCATGTAATTCACGCCAATGGTCGTCTTGCCGGACATGTTCATCATGGCGCCCGACATGCCGAAGGGGACGGGGCTGATATAGATCCCGGCCGAATTGACGGTCTCAAAGTCCGACAAGGTGGTCACACCCGCCATGCCTGAATCGCCGTTCCGGTAGAACATGATGTTCGTACAGCCCAGCATGGGCAGGGCGTACATGTCGTTGTTGGGAAGTTTCAAAGCTGTGTCGGCGTAAGGCACGAAGTCCGTCGGGTTGCTAATTTGCGCCGCCGGGATCTGGGTTGTTTGGGTCTTCCAGTACTCCAGATACATTGCGTCATAGACAAAGACGTCGATCGGCGTCTGTTTGCCGCTGCCATTGGTATAGACCGGATTGGAATCGTACCCGCCGTCCCAGACATTTTCATCTGCGATCAGATAGAGCTTCTCCGTCTGCCCCGCCGACTGCCACGCCGAACAGATGGCGGACGTGAACGCGCCCATGTCCGGGACATATGGATAGACCGCCGCGGAGATACAGGTTTCGCCATCTGTGCAGATCGCATCGCAGTTCTGCGCCGACGCTGCGGTCGAAAACAATGCGCCGATGACCAGTGCACTTTTCAAGATGACGATAGTGCGGAATTGCTGATGCATGACTTCACCTCCAGGCAGTCTTAGTGGAGGGAGTGTCTCACGATGCCGTAACGTTATGCAACTTATAATTTAGTAGAGAGTAATTACTCGTTAAACCCGTGTGGAGCCAACAAAAAACGCGGCCCCGAACAGAGCCGCGTTCCAATATTTGGGCTGACGGTATCCTTACTCGGCTTCGTCCGCAGAGGCTGCGTTCAGCATGCCGTAGCGCTCAACGCCGATTTTCTCCAGAAGCTCAAGCTGGGTTTCGAGGAAGTCGATGTGGCCTTCCTCGTCCTTCAGAAGCTCTTCGAAAATCGCCATGGAGACGTAATCGCCTTCTTCCCGGCAGACTTCACGTGATTTGGAGTAGGCGGTCCGGGCATCGTATTCACCGGCAAGATCTGCTTCCAGAACTTCCTTGATGTCCTGGCCGATGCGCAGCGGCGCGACCTTTTGCATGTTCGGCAGGCCTTCCAGGAAGATGATCCGGTCAACCAGCTTGTCGGCATGTTCCATCTCTTCGATGGATTCCTCGCGTTCCTTTTTCGCCAGTTTCGCATAACCCCAATCGGCCAGCATGCGGTAGTGCAGCCAGTACTGGTTGATCGCGCCCAGCTCCAGGAACAGAGCCTCGTTCAAACAGGCAATAACCTTTTCATTCCCTTTCATGGCCGTCACTCCTTGTAGCCGAGATTTTCTGTACTTTAGAATTATTCTACACTAGGTGTCCAGTGTCTAAATCATGTTTTTTTTCAGAAATTTGCGAGCTTCTGAATGTAGGGAGAAGTCTCTGACGGACTGCGCAAAATCGGTTGATCGCATGGCGCTGGAACAGCCTGCCGCAAAAAAGCAAAAGGCGCAGCCGGTAAAGCTGCGCCTGTTGACTTACCAGAGGAGGGGTAAGATGCCGGGGATATTAGGAGGCCGGCAGGATCACGCTGTCGATCACGTGGATGACGCCGTTGCTGGTTTCGATGTCGGCGGTGACAACGTTTGCTTCGTCGACTTTTACACCGTCTGTTGCGTCAACGGCGATGGTATCGCCCTGAACAGAGGCAACATCAGCTTTCTTGCCTGCGATATCGGAAGACATCACTTTGCCCGGGACCACGTGGTAGGTCAGAACAGCGACGAGCTTGTCCTTGTTTTCCGGCTTCAGCAGGTCTTCTACAGTGCCAGCCGGCAGTTTCGCGAAGGCTTCGTCGGTCGGAGCGAAAACAGTGAAGGGACCATCGCCTTTCAAGGTGTCGACCAGGTCAGCGGCCTGAACGGCGGCAACCAGAGTGTTGAAGGTGCCTGCGCCGGCGGCAGTGTCAACAATGTCTTTCTCGGCAGCTTTCGCAGCGGAAAACGGCAAAACGAGAAGTAGAGCAACTGCGAGTTTCTGGATCAGTTTCATGTAGATGACTCCCTTGCTTAAGTTCAAGCTAAAGATCAGCGTTCCCGGAAATGATGTTCCGGGGGATTAAACTTGGATGCAGTCTTTGCTTGCAACGTGAACACTTACGGGAGGCGTGCGTAAACGGATGAGGAAAAAGTCTTTCCTGACTTTTCCAAGAAAAGACGTGATCTGATCGCTGTGTTGGAGCGTCGCGTGCGCCCGGCAATTATTGTCTTCAGTCCAGCGCCGCTGACAAAACCTTGCGCATGACTGTCGGCAGGGCTTCGCCGGAAAGCGTGTCCGGAGCGGACCACCAGCCGGTGTCTGTGCCAAGCGGATCGTTACCGGACATCTCTGCCCTGAAAACGGTCAGCTTCAAATGAAAATGGGTGAACGTGTGTTTCACCTCACCAACGCGCTTCTGCCAATCTGCGTTAAAGGGCGCATGGGAGAGACTGCTGTCCATGTCGAAATCTTCGGACCAGACAGAACCAGGCACTTCGGTCATCCCGCCAAGCAGCCCTTCCGGCGGACGGCGGCGCAAGAACACGGCACCGCTTGTTGCGTCAACGGCGACGAAGGCCGCACCGTGCCGGGTCGGTTTTTTCGTCTTCGGGGCTTTCCGCGGCAGGGTTTCCGCAAGGCCAGCGCGGTGGCTTTCGCACTCCTCCCGCCAGGGACACAGGGCACAGGCGGGTTTTTTCGGTGTGCAGATGGTCGCGCCAAGATCCATGACAGCTTGCGCGAAGTCTCCGGGGCGGGCGTCCGGGGTCAGATCCGCCATCACGGCTTTGATTTCCGGCTTGGCCGCGGGCAAAGGCGTTTCAATCAGTTTCAGGCGCGACAAAACACGTTCGACGTTGCCATCAACAACGGCGGCATGGCGGTCGAAGGCAATCGTGGCAATGGCCGCGGCCGTATAAGGGCCGATGCCCGGCAGCTTCAAGAGCTCGTCTTCCGTGTCCGGAAAGCGGCCGTCATACTCGCTGGCAACGAGGTCGGCGCATTTTTTCAAGTTTCGCGCCCTGGAATAATAGCCCAGCCCTGCCCAGGCTTTCATGACGTCTTCTTCATCTGCTGCGGCCAGATCCTTGACGGTCGGCCAGGTGCTGGTGAAGGTTTCGAAATAGCTCTTCACGGCAGCAACTGTGGTTTGCTGCAGCATGACTTCCGACAGCCAGATACGGTAGGGATCCGGCACTTCGCCAAGACGCCGGTTTTCCGGGCTCACCCGCCAGGGCAGAGTGCGCGCATGCCGGTCGTACCACTCCAGTAGACTTGATGAAAGAAGACTTGGTGATAGGTGGGTTTCAGCCATGGTTTGCTGCACGCCGGTATGCGCCAAGATGCTGCTGATCAACGGTGATTTGCGTCTGGATAGCTTGGGGACAATTGCGGTGATAAGCCGGCGCCAAAACCTGTGTTAAAGTAATCGTCTTCATTTTGTCTTATTCTACTGGAACACAACAGACTTCGAAAAGCGCATCTGCGCGCCGCGTAAAAGGTCAGGGCAGGCATCAGGAGGTAGGCCATAACCGCGTCGAAGGCAAATCGAAAGGGTGCAAAACTGCTGGCCGATTTGGTCGGCAAGGCGATGACCCCTGCCTGCAAGAAACGCGGCTTCGCCTCCATCGATATCATTGCGTCCTGGGCCGATATCGTCGGCGAGCGCTATGGCACCCGCGTCCAGCCGGATCGGCTGATCTGGCCGCGGCAACCGGAGCTGAGTGACCCGGAACGCCCGCCGCAACCTGCAACTCTCGTGGTCCATACAGATGGCCCCACTGCGCTGATGCTGTCTCACGACAGTCCGCAGGTGATTGAGCGAATCAACACATTTTATGGCTGGGCCGCCATTGGCCGCATCAAGATCCAGCAAAAGCCGGTCGCCGTGAAACGCTCCAGCACGCGCAAGGTGCTGAGGCCATTGACCCGGTCGGAAGAGCAGCAGCTCGATGCGAAACTCGAGACGGTCGAAAACGATCGTCTCCGGGAAGCATTGAAGAAGCTGGGCGCGCAAGTCATCGCCCGGAACGCCGGCACAGCCGCCTGATCGCTTTTGCCCTCACGCAGTAATAACAACACTGTGACTTTGCCTGCCAATATGTCCACGCTGCCGCCACATTTGCCAAGCTGTGTTGACCTTGAGGGCCTGAAAGGGCACATGGAACAGCAATGGCGCCGGAAGGTGCAGGACATCAATTTGTGACAGGACGATCTTCGTGACACAGACCCGCAGACAGTTTCTCAAAACCACCGCTTTGACCACGGCCGCGCTCGGGCTCGTATCTGCTGCGCCCGCATGGGCCCAGTCGGTCGACGAAGACGAGCTCCTGAAGCCGGGTCCGCTGGGGGACAAAACCCTGGGCGATGAGGCCGCACCGGTCACGATCATCGAATATGCGTCCATGACCTGTGGACACTGCGCTAATTTCCACGAGCGCACCTGGCCGGATCTGAAGAAAGACTACATCGAGACTGGCAAGGTCCGCTTTATTTTCCGGGAGTTTCCGCTCGACCCGGTTGCCTCGGCCGCCTTCATGCTGGCTCGCTGCGCGCCGCAGGAAAAATACTTCGACATTGTGGACATCATGTTCGAAGAACAGCGCGCCTGGGCGTTCACCGACAACCCGTACCAATCCCTGCTCGACTTTTCCAAACAGATCGGCTTTACACAGGAGTCCTTTGAGGAATGCTTGACAAACCAGGGTTTGCTTGACGCAGTAAACGCTGTGCGTGAGCGCGGGGCGAACGAGTTTGGGGTGAACTCGACGCCGACATTCTTCATCAACGGCGAAAAGCACTCGGGGGCGCTTTCGATTGAAGAGATGGGCAAGATCATCGAGGAAAACCTCTGATCCTGCAGCAAAGCTGCGGGCCACGCGCCTGCATCTGCAATCTGATATGACGTTGTCGGCGTCCGGACCGGAGAGGTGCGGGCGCCGATGAGGTTTTCAAAGCTCCGCATTGCCGGGTTCAAATCCTTCGTTGAGCCGATGGAATTTATCATCGGCAACGGCCTGACCGGGGTTGTCGGTCCCAACGGCTGTGGCAAGTCCAATCTCGTGGAAGCCCTCCGATGGGTGATGGGCGAGAACTCTTATAAGAACATGCGCGCGTCCGGCATGGATGACGTGATCTTTTCCGGAAGCCTCAATCGCCCGGCCCGCAACACCGCGGAAGTGACGCTGTTTCTGGAAAACAACGATCGCACGGCCCCGACCGCCTTTAACGATGCCGATCTTCTGGAAGTCAGCCGCCGGATCGAGCGGGAGCAGGGCTCCAACTACAAGATTAATGCCAAGGATGTGCGGGCCCGCGACGTCCAGCTCCTGTTTGCAGATGCCTCCACGGGCGCGCGCTCACCCGCAATGGTCCGGCAGGGGCAGATTGGCGAGCTGATTGCCGCAAAACCGACATCGCGCCGCAAGATCCTGGAAGAAGCCGCTGGAATTTCCGGTCTGCATTCACGGCGCCATGAAGCGGAAATCCGCCTGCGCGGGGCCGAACAGAACCTTGAACGCTTGGAAGACGTGCTGGTGCAGATCGACAGCCAGCTCGACAATCTGAAACGCCAATCGCGTCAGGCTTCGCGCTACCGCAATCTGTCGTCGGAGATCCGCGGTGCCGAAGCTGCCATTCTTTATATCCGGTGGACAGAAGCCCGGGATGCCCTGAACTCAGCAGAAAAACAGTTCACTGAGGCGCAAAGCCAAGTCAACGAGGCGACCGGCCTGCAGGCGGAAAGTGCGCGCATTCAGGCAATCGCCGCGCACAAGTTGCCCGAGCTTCGGGAGGACGCAGCCAAAGCCGGAGCCGCGCTTCAGCGGCTCGTTATCGCCCGCAATGATTTGGATGCCGAAGAGCGGCGCATCAAGGAACGCTTGCAGGATCTGGAGCGCCGCTTGGTACAGCTGGCCGAGGATATCCGCCGCGAACAGTCCATGGTCTCGGAAAACGACGAAGTTCTGGAACGCTTGGCAGAAGAGCGCGCCGAACTTCTGGAAGAAAACGAGATGGTGCAGGACCGCACCGAAGCGGCCCGGGAAAAGGTGGCCGAGGCCGAAGACATCGTGCGCGGCAAGGAGGCAATGCTCTCCGAGCTGACGGCCGCCGAAGCGCGGGCAACGGCGGAACGCCAGCAGCTGGAACGCGCCGTTGCCGAAAGCCGCCAGCGGGCGGACCGGCTGATGACACAGGCACAGGAAGCTCAAACCGCGCTCGGTGCTCTCATCGCGCGCATGAATGAACAAGACGGTGTCGCGGAGCACCGGGAAACGCTGGAGTTTGCAAGCGAAGAACTCGCCGAGGCTGAAGCGGCCGTCGAAGAAGCGGAAGCTGCCACTGCAACGGCACGGGATCAGGAGCAGGCCGCGCGGTCCCCCTTGAGCGATGCCAAGGCTTTGCTGCAAGGCCTTCAGACAGAGGCACGGACCCTTGAACAGGTATTGAACGTGCACAGCGAGGCGGATCATACGCCGGTCGTTGAGCAAATCACCGTTGAGACCGGGTATGAAACAGCGCTGGGCGCAGCGCTCGGCGAAGATCTCGATGCCTCTCTTGATGAAGCAGCCGCTGTCCGCTGGGGCAGTGCGATTGGAACGGACGGCGATCCGGCTCTGCCCGGCGGTGCCAAACCGCTGTTGGATGTCGTAACCGCACCCAGAGAACTCCATCGCCGATTGTCTCAGATCGGTTTGGTGTCCCAAGACGACGGTCCACGCCTGCGATCTGATCTGAAACCCGGTCAGCGCTTGGTGAGCCGGGAAGGGGATCTCTGGCGATGGGACGGGTTTGTCGTTGCGGCCAATGCACCAACCCCGGCAGCACAACGTCTGGCGCAGAAGAATCGCTTGGCCGAATTGGATGACGAAATCGAGACCGCGCGTCAGGCCGTCGAACGTCACCAGCTGGATCTGGAAGGCGCTGCAAGCCGGGTCCGGCGGTCCGTGGAATTGGAACAAACCGCCCGTGGCAAGGTCCGGGATGGTCAGCGGCAGGTCACAGCGGCGCGCGAAGCCTTGGCCGCTGCGGAGCGGTCCATTGCGCAGCTGGCGTCCCAGAAGGCGGCTGCGGAAGATCGGGCTCAGCGCCTGAATGAAGAAGCAGAAGAAGCGCGGGCTTATCTGGAAGAAGCACAGGAGCAGTTGGAAGCAGCTGCCGAGGCAATCGGCTACGCCGACCAAATCCGGGATCTGCAAACGGAGGTCTCCTCTGCGCGGACAGCACTTGCAGAAGCGCGGGCGGTCTCGGAAGGCCTCTCCCGGGAACAACAGATGCGCGACCGGCGCCTGGAGGCGATCGCCCGGGAATATGACAGCTGGAAGTCCCGCGCGGCCAATGCGACCCAGCAGATCGCGGTTTTGAGCGAACGTCGCGATGAAGCGGAAGAAGAGCGGGCTGAGCTGATCGAGGCACCCGAAGACATTGAGATCAAACGCCGGGAGCTGTTTTCTGCGATCGCAAACGCCGAAGACGCCAAGAAGGAAAAGGACGATCAGCTCAGCCAGGCCGAGCTGGATCTGGCCGATGTCGACCGGGCAGCGAAATTGGCTATGGAAGGCCTGGCTGGCGCACGCGAGCAAAAGATTCGCGCCGAAGAGCGCCTTGATGCTGCACGGGAGCGGAAAGACACCCTGGAGCGGCGGATCGATGAGGACCTGGAAGTTCCGGTCGTGGCTCTACCGGAAATTGCCGACCTGAAGGAAGGCGCGCCATTGCCGGATCCGGAGGCGATGGAGAAGAAGCTGGATCGCCTCAAGGCCGAACGCGAACGTTTGGGCGGGGTCAACCTGCGCGCAGAAGAAGAATTGCGCGAGATGGATGAGCAAAAGACCACTCTGACGTCTGAGCGGGACGATTTGATTGAGGCAATTCGTCGCTTGCGGACCGGGATTTCAAATCTGAACCGCGAGGCGCGGGAGCGCTTGCTGGCCTCCTTCGAGGTGGTCAATGGTCACTTCCAAAGGTTGTTCACCCACCTCTTCGGTGGCGGCACGGCTGAGCTACAGCTGGTCGATTCGGACGATCCGCTGGATGCCGGACTTGAGATCATCGCGCGACCTCCTGGCAAGAAGCCGCAAACGATGACCTTGCTGTCGGGCGGTGAACAGGCGCTCACCGCCATGTCATTGATTTTCGCAGTTTTTTTGACAAATCCAGCGCCGATTTGCGTGCTTGATGAGGTCGACGCACCGCTTGATGATGCCAATGTGGAGCGCTATTGCGATCTTCTTGATGAGATGGCGCGCAATACGGATACCCGTTTTGTGGTGATCACCCACAACCCGATCACCATGGCCCGCATGAACCGTTTGTTCGGTGTCACAATGGCGGAACGAGGTGTCTCGCAGCTTGTTTCGGTGGATTTGGAGACCGCGGAACGATTCCGCGAAAGTGCCTAATTTTCAGCCGAACCGCGTTCCTTCGTAAGTTTCCCGTAAGACTTAGGTCATGGAAAATGTGAAGAAGGGCGAATTTGTGTTATAAATCAGATAAATAGCTGAAATCTTAGTGTTCTTGACAGGGCAATGGCCCCCGACTATGGTGCGCGCGGCTTGAGGGGGTGTCCAAAGGCTGGGTCTCACGGCTTGACGGGGGCGGGGAACAACATGAGTGGCTCTTCGCAAAACGGCAATTCAGATGATCTGGACAAGGGTGCCTCCGAGGCGGATCTGTCGGAACGGCGGGACCGTCTGAACCGGAAGCTGGACGGCCAGCGCAAAGCTGAAGAAGCAGAACGCGCGGCCAAGAAGAGCGACAATTCCGGCTACGCACAGGCAATGAAGCTCTCTTCGGAGTTCATTTCCGGTGTGGTTGTTGGAGGCGGTTTGGGATGGTTCGTTGACCAATGGTTTGGGACAAAGCCCTTTGGGTTGATCGTGTTCCTGCTGATTGGTTTCGCGGCGGGCGTTTTGAACGTGATGAGGGCTGCCGGGCGTATCGCCGAGCCAGGTCAACGTTACAAACGCGAGAGTTCTGACGACGGCGGGTCCAACTGAAGTTGTGCATCTGGGCGCCTTGCGCACCCACGAATAGAAATGATTTGAGCGAAGAAGGCTGACCGGTGGCGAACGATCCGATCTCGCAGTTCAAAATCCAGACCCTGTTTCCGATTGAAGTCGGCGGAATGGATTTCTCTTTCACCAACTCTTCGCTGTTTATGGTTGCGACCGTAGCAGCAGCTTCTGCCTTCCTGATCTTCTCCACGTCCGGCCGCGGCCTTGTGCCGAGCCGCGTGCAGTCGGTCTCGGAAATGGCTTATGAGTTTGTTGCAGGCATGCTGCGAAGCTCGGCGGGCACAGAAGGCATGCGGTTCTTTCCGCTTGTGTTTTCGCTCTTCATGTTCGTCCTTGTGGCAAACCTCTTCGGCATGTTCCCGTACTTCTTCACGGTAACCAGCCACATCATCGTAACGTTTGCGTTGGCGATGCTTGTGTTTCTGACTGTCACGATCTACGGCATCATGAAGCACGGAACCAAGTTCTTCCACCTGTTCGCACCATCAGGCGTTCCGCCGGTGTTGCTTTTGATCGTTGCGCCGATCGAGGTTGTGTCCTTCCTCTCGCGTCCGATCAGTCTGTCCGTCCGTCTGTTCGCAAACATGCTGGCCGGTCACATCACCCTTAAAGTTTTCGCCGGGTTTATCGTGTCCATGAGCGCCGCTGGCGGCGTAGGCATCGTCGGCGCAATCCTTCCGCTGAGTATGACAGTCGCGATCACCGCGCTGGAGTTCCTCGTCTCGTTCCTGCAGGCCTACGTCTTCACGGTCCTGACCTGTATGTACCTCAACGACGCCCTTCATCCGTCACACTAAGCGAAACGTCTCATGCGGCGGCCCAACCCGGGTCGCTGCCTGAAGAAATCTGAAATCTGCAAAACACTACTTAGGAGCACGTGTCATGGAAGCAGAAGCAGCAAAATACATCGGCGCTGGTATCGCATGCCTCGGCATGGGTGGTGCAGCGATCGCACTCGGCACCATCTTCGGTAACTACCTGAATGGCGCTCTGCGCAACCCGACTGCAGCTGATGGCCAGTTCGGCCGTCTGGTTTTCGGCTTCGCCGTTACCGAAGCTCTGGGCATCTTCTCCCTGCTCATCGCTCTTCTCCTCCTCTTCGCTGTCTAATTCTCTTTCGTTTCAGAGAGTTTTGACGCGACTCCGGGGGCGGCGTCTGCGCCGCCCAACCGGATTTTGGAGATAGGATATGGCAGGCAACGCCGAACATAATACGGAACTCGGAATTCCGGCTGAAGAGCACGGTGCCGGCTTCCCGCCGTTCGACGCAACGACCTATTCTTCGCAGCTCCTGTGGCTGGCCATCACTTTTGGCTTTTTCTACTGGATCATGAAGAACGTCGCTGTGCCTCGGATTGCAGGCATCCTGGAAGACCGCAAGGACCGCATTGCCGGTGATCTCGGCGAGGCCAACCGCCTCAAAGACGAGACCGACGCGGCGATCGCGGCCTACGAACAGGCACTTGCTGAAGCGCGCAACAAGGCACACGGGATCGCAAGCGATACCCGCGCCAAGTTGAAGGCGGATCAGGAAGCCCGCCGGGAAAAAGCCGAAGCGGATATTGCCGAGAAGCTGAAAGCAGCTGAAGCTCATATCGCCGGTATCAAGACCGAAGCGCTGTCCCAGATTGGTGACATTGCCGGAGACACGACCTCGGCGCTCGTTGAGCAGCTGATGGGCAAGGCTCCGACAAAAACCGATCTGACCAAAGCGCTCAAGTCGGCGATGAACTGAGGAGACCGTCATGGACGCATCATTTTGGGCCCTGGTCGGTCTCGTTCTCTTCTTCGTCCTGATTGCCTACCTCAAGGTACCGGGCATGATCGGCGGAGCGCTGGACAAGCGCGCTGACGACATCAAGAAGGAACTGGAAGAAGCACGCAAGATGCGTGAAGAAGCCCAGGAACTTCTGTCTGAGTATCAGCGCAAGCGTCACGAAGCTGAAAGCGAAGCCGAAGCAATCGTTGCGGAAGCCAACGCTGAAGCCGAGCGCCTGACCGTTGAGACGAACCAGGCACTGGAAGAGATGATCGCTCGCCGTTCCAAGGCTGCGGAAGAAAAAATCGCTCAGGCCGAGACCCAGGCAATTGCCGAAGTCCGCGCCAAGGCTGCCGACATCGCTGTCGCAGCTGCTGAGGAAATTCTCTCCGCCAAGGTCAAGGACAAGGTGGCAGACGACATTCTCGCCAAGAGCATCACTCAGGTGAAGGAACAGCTGAACTAATCTTCAGCACATCCGGAAACAGTTCTGAAAAGCGGCCTTAGCGGGCCGCTTTTTTTTGTCTGCGTCAGCCGAATGAAACTCTATCCGCGTTTTTGTCCGCCATCCCTGCGAAGGCAGGGATCCAGTAATCCGAGCCGGTACGCTTAGTTTCACTTGTGTGCAGATGTGGCTTCTGAGCCCCTGCCTTCGCAGAGCCGGCAGGGGTGTTTGAGCTTGCTGGCTGACCTATCTCAAGGAGACCCCTAAGCCCGTTCCTTCTCCATGACCACCAACGGTGTCCGGCCGTTCTCCATCATCTCGCCGGTCACCTGATAGCCAAGGCTTTCATAAAGCCGGATGTTGCCGGAGCTCAACTTGCCGGTAATCAGCCGGTAGGAACCGGCGGAGGGAAACTTCTGTTCCGCTGCGATGAAGAGCTGCCGGCCAATACCCCGTCCCTGATGTTCGGGAGCCACAAACAGCCGGCCGATATGACATGTGTCGGCCTCAGCGCGGACCCGGACCGACCCGATGATGTCGGATCCCTTCCGGGCGATCAGAAAAACATGCGTGGTAAAAGCAGACTCTGTATCGGCGAGGGCCTCAACCATCGGGGCGATCTGCATGTCGCCGTTTAGCGCTGCTTCTTTGTGAAAGGCTATTTTCTGAAGTTCGAGGATTTGTTGCGCATCGCTTTTGTCTGCGACTGTGATTTCGACGTCCATTTCCCTCTCGCCGGATTGTGATCTCAAAATCTTCTGATGCGTCGTGATTCGATAGGATTGGCCACTCAAGCCATCCTCATCGGGTTACGTCGCCTAAGGCAATTCACTTGAGGTGATACCAAGCAAGGCGCCGGTCATGCAATGCCACCGCGGTCCAGTCGGCGGGGTTGATTGGGGTTTTCAGGAAAGGCGCCGCCATGAAATCGTCTCATCGAGCTTTTGCACATATCCTTATTGCAGCGCTCATACCGCTGTTGTCACTTGTCGGCGGCGGACTTGCCCAAGCTCAGGAGCGCGCGCCCCTTCCAGACTACGTGATTGAAAAATTCGGCACCCCTCCCGCGATACCGGATGGCCCGCTGTCCGAAGATCTGAAACGGGCCGTGAAAATGGCGCTTGTAGACCCGGTGACCCATGCGGGTTGGGGACGGGACCAAAGCCTGGCGCTCGCCGAGGTCGCTGCATCCAAAGATCCGCGCCTGGTCTGGATCATCAGTGATTTGATGCGGTTTGCAACCGGCCCGCAGCTGAACCAGGCCTTGAGCGAAGCCGCGTCCGAACTGCTGGGCAAACAGATCCCGCTGCGCAACAGTTGGGGCGTGGTGACCGATCATCTCATGGCCTGGGATATTCCCGCACCGCCCGATTATCTTGCCTCCAAGCGTGAGATCTTCACAACGATCGTACCCGGCTGGGACCGGATCTTTGTCGAGGGCGATATTGATTGGCGGCTGGTGTCCTGGGGCGGGGTCCTGATTGATGACCGCCCGTATGACCAGACCGACAATCAGTGCAACTGCATTCCGGCCGTGGACAATCCGGAAGTCAGCAGCGCTGAAGACGCAACCTGGCTCAAGGACAGCGATATCGTTTTTGGGATCGGTGTGAACGGTGACTACCGCGCCTATCCAAGACGGATCATGGAAGTGCGCGAGATGGTGAATGACACCCTCGGCGGCCGGACACTGGGTATTCCATACTGCACCTTATGTGGCGCTGCGCAGGCCTATCTGACGGATGAGCTGCCGGAGGGAATTGAGCGGCCGGTCCTGAGAACCTCCGGGCTGCTCATTCGGTCCAACAAGGTGATGTATGACGTCAACACCTACTCGGTCTTCGATACGTTCCTCGGCACCGCGGTGACTGGCCCGCTTGCGGAGAAGAACCTGAAGCTAAAACAGGTCAGCGTCGTGACGACTGATTGGGGTACGTGGAAGAAGGCGCACCCGGAAACAACCGTATTGGTGGAAGCGCTAGCGCTTGGCCGGGACTTCGATTTCCGCAATGGCCGGGACGCCAATGGACCAATCTTCCCGATCGGTGATGTCGATCCCCGGCTGCCCGTGCATGAGGACATCATCGGCATAGTCACGGCGTCCGGACAGCCGGTTGCTTTTCAGCGCAGCAAGGCTTTCGCCGCTCTCAAACAAGGGACCGAGATCCGCGTTGAGAATGTACGTCTGGAACTGGATGCCGGTGGTATCCGGGCTGTTGGTGAGGATGGCGCGGACCTTGGCAGCCATGAGGCGTTCTGGTTCGCGTGGTCTCAGTTCTACCCCGGTACAGATCTTTGGGACGGCTGATTAACCCTATCCGGGAACTCCGGCGGCCAGCCGGACGGGCTTGAAGCTCATCCGGTGGTGCGCCGTTGGCCCCAGGGTATCCAAGGCTGCTTGGTGTGCTGGAACGCCGTATCCCTTGTGCTGAGCAAAGCCATAGCCGGGGAACTCGGGTTCCAAGGCGACCATCATGCGGTCTCGCAGCACCTTGGCGACGATTGAGGCCGCGGCGACACACAGGCAGCGGCCATCGCCCTTGATCAGTGCCTGCCCAGGCTGCGTGAGGCCAGGTGGCACATCGCGGCCATCGATGAGTACATATTGCGGCACTTTCGGCAGCCCGTTCACCGCCCTCACCATGGCGCTCAGTGTCGCCGCCCGGATGTTCAATCGGTCAATGGTGGCAGGGGAGGCACTCGCCGCGCACACCCAGCTTGTTTTGAGGATTTCACCGAACAGGGTTTCCCGTTTGGCCTCAGTCAGCTTTTTGGAATCGTTCAGTCCGGCCGGCACATTTGCATAGTTCAGGATAACCGCCGCCGTCACCACAGGACCCGCCCATGGTCCGCGACCAGCCTCATCGACCCCGCACAGCATGCCGTCAAAGGACTTGGCGTGTTTTTTCTCGATTTTAAGGTCGGGACTGTCTGGGAATGCGAGGTCGAAGAGGGAGGGTGTCTTGGTCATGGGCGCAGAATGTGGGGCCAAATCCAACAAATCAAGCAAGCTTTGCCCGGCCTATCTATTTGGCGGCAACAGATGGCGGGTAAATCCAGCTTCTGGGTTCCTTGCCTGCTTTACTGCTGTCATCCCCGACGCAGCAATGCGGAGATCGGGGATCCAATCGTTTCTAGAGCATCTGAAAGAGTCTAACGAAGCAGCGGCGCGTGGAGCGGCGAGTAGATCCCGGCTCGGAGGCCGGGATGACAGCGGAGAGCTGGGCCTCCTTTTATCCGCTCAGAACAAGTCCAGCTGCACGCCGCCTTTTTGCGGCTGGATAAAATGCTCGGTGGACAGCTTTTTCCTGCGCAAATTCAGGCCGAGCCGTTTGGCGGTGAGCGAGAAGCGTTTGGCAATCTGGTCGGCATAGGGGCCGCGCCCGCGCATGCGCTCGCCCCATTTGGCGTCATAGTCCTTGCCGCCGCGCATGGAGCGGATCAGGTTCATCACGTGGCGGTAGCGGTCCGGGCGTTCCCGCAAAAGCCAGTCGCGAAAGAGTTCCGACACTTCCAGAGGCAGGCGCAGCAGAATAAAGGCCGCTTCGCTGGCCCCGTGCTCAGCAGCTGCCTCCAAAAGGGTCTCAATTTCACTGTCCGTCAGCGCAGGTATGATGGGGGCCATCATGACGGAGGTCGGAATGCCAGCCTCGCTCAAGGCTTTGACCGCTGCGAGACGCTTGTGCGGCGCGGATGCGCGGGGTTCCATGGCGCGGCACAGCTTTTTGTCGAGCGTCGTGATCGACAAGGCCACCTTGACCAGATTGCGCTCGGCCATCCGCGACAGAATGTCGATGTCCCGTGTCACGAGCGCTGATTTGGTGACGATGGCGACCGGGTGGCCGCAGGCCTCCAGCACTTCCAGGATCTCCGGCATCAGCTTGTAGCTGCGTTCCATCGGCTGGTAGGGATCGGTGTTGGTGCCGATGGCAATGACCTTGGGCTGATACCCCGGCTTGGAGAGCTCCCGCTCAAGAAGCGCTGCAGCGTTGGGTTTGGCAAAGAGCCGGGTTTCAAAGTCCAGCCCGGGTGAGAGGCCCATAAACGCGTGGCTGGGCCTTGCAAAACAATAGATGCAGCCATGCTCGCAGCCACGATAAGGATTGATCGAGCGATCGAAGGAAATGTCCGGTGACTCGTTGCGGGTGATGATCGTCCGCGCGCGTTCTTCCTGTACCTCTGTCTTGAGAGGTGGCAATTGATCGAGGCTGTCCCAACCGTCGTCAAAGGCTTCTTTCGATAAGGGTTCGAACCGCCCCGAGCGGTTCGTTGCGGCCGCACGCCCCCGGCGCCGGTCGGCCGCCATATGGCTCAGATCCGCCGTATCGGGCGCCAATTGAGCAGAAGCAGAAGAAATAGGGGGTGCAAGTGTCATAGACTGCCGACTCTTTATGAGAACAATACAAGAACATTATCTAGAATCCGGCGCCGAACAAGCCCCTTCTCTCGCACTTTCGAAAATTTCATGTCATAGAAAGGGTCATGATTAGTGTCATAATTCCGACTGAAAACGCAGAACTCGACCTTGTTCACGCACTGGCTGCCTTGGTGCCGGCTGCCGCCGAGGGTGTTGTTCGGGAAGTTGTCGTTGTGGACGGCGGATCGACCGATAACACGGCGATGGTCGCCGACGCGGCAGGCTGCACGTTTGTGACGCGCAAAGGGCCGCGCAGCGAGCGCCTCGCACATGGCGCAAGTGTTGCCAAACGCGGCGACTGGCTGTTGTTCCTGCAGCCTGAAACTCTTTTGGAAAGCGGTTGGCATCACGAAGCGCAGGCGTTCATCGAGCGGGCGGGGCGCACCCCGAAAGGGCCAAAGACGGCTGCAGCCTTCCGCTTGCGCTACGAGGCCTTCGGGCTTGGTCCCAGGTTGTCGGAAAAGGCAGCTTCAGTGCGCAGCCAGCTGCTTGGCATGCCCTACGGCAATCAGGGCCTTCTGATCTCCCGCCAGTTCTACGAAAAGCTTGGTGGCCACCGGCCGTTGCCCGAAATGGAAGATCTGGACCTTGCAAAACGCATCGGCCGCAGCCGCATGGTGTTTTTGCGCGCGGCAGCCGTATCCGCGGGTGAGCCGGGCGCAGCTGGCCATGCCAGCGGCCTGCGCCAGGCTCTGGCGCGCTTTGCCGTCGGCGCCCTTCGTGTTCCAACAAGCCTTGCGGTCAAGCTACACGGGTAATCGGCAGCCAGTACAGATCGCTTCAGACTTGCGAGTCCCACCGTAATATCGGTGCCGAGCCGGGACCGAAGATGCTTCGTGTCTGATCCCGGATCTCCGCGTTGCTTCGTCCGAGAAGGCACCTCGATCGCGTTGCGGTGCTGACTACAGTGAAGCAAGGCTTCCTTAGACAGTAGAAAGCAGACAAATGGTGCCATCCGTGCCAAAGCAGGGATCCAGTATTCTGAGGCCTTAAGGTTTTTTCGTCCCTGGCGGTGGTGATTACTGGGCCCCTGCCTACGCAGGGGCTCATGTTGAAGAAGGGCTTTGGTCTGGGGAAAGGGACTTACGCTGCGTAGAGCGAACCGGTGCGGGTTTTCAAAAACGCATCCAGCGGAATGTCTTCCTGCTTCAGGAAACCGGTTGCCGGCAAGGCGCCGTCCCGGACCATCTCGATGACTGCAACGACAGAGGCTGATGTGGTCCAGGCAATCGCCGTGCGCATCTGGCCGCCGATCTCTATCGGTTTGTAAGCCCGCACGAATTCCTCCCGGCGCGGGCGGCCGTCGATGGTGCCTTCGGACGCCACATGCACATAGACGACATCATTGTCGGTTGGTGGTTTGGCGTGCACCAGAATTTCCCCGGCTTCCTGACGGCGCTCACGCATGAGGAGCTCGTGGAAGAAGAAGTTCATCAATTCGGCATGGCCGGGATAGCGCATGGTCTTGTAGTCGATGTTGGCGACCTTGCCCAAATAGGTCTCGCACATGGTGCCAAGTCCGCCGGAGGTGGTGAACGCCTCCAGCTTCATGCCGTCGATGTAGATCGTTTCCAGCCACTCCATCGGCGAGACCCACTTGCGTACGCCATCCTCGATCACTTCACAGTCGTTGAGGTACTCGTTAACGACCCCGTCCGGGGACCAGTTGAAGGCATAGCCCATTAGCCCGGTCGGGTTTTGCGGCAGCGCGCCGACACGCATCCGGCAGGACCGGCAGTCGTCGAAGTCGCCGATTTGTTTGGCGCCAACGATGCCAACAAACCCGGGCGCCAGACCGCATTGCGGGGCCATGAGACCCTTGGCGGTTTCGCTCATCTCGATGATCGCCTTGGTGGTCGGCACATCCTCAGTCAGATCAAAATAATGGATCCCGGTCGCATGGGCGGCCGTCGCAACACCGACATTGAGCTGATAGGGCAGGCAGGAGAGGACGGCATCGACGCCCTTGAACATTTGCAGCAGGCCATCATAGGCCTTCAAGTCTGCAGACTGTACAGAAAACGGCAGGTCTTCGCGGGGCGCATGCTGGTCATAGGCATGAACCTCGAAGCCGGAGTCGTGCAACAGCCGAGCCGCCAAAGCGCCGACCTTACCCAATCCGAGCACTGCTATTTTCTTCATAAATTTCCCCCTTGGCTTATGACTGGCCCCAAGGCTGGGCCGGCTCAGTCACCACAGCAATCAACTATCCGCTTCCCGCCAGGAAGCTGTTGGACCGCATTAAGCCGTGTGTCCGTGTCAATCAAAATGTCAAAAATTCTTACAAAACGAGAGTATAATGACAGAATGGCTACTGGAGACAAGGCGCCGCCCCGGCCACGAGCCGGGGCCGGTTTCGTTTCGACCCTGGTCCCGGATCTCCGTTGCACTGTGTCCGGCACAGCACATGGACGGGCCATTGATGCTGGCCGAAGACAATAAATGAGAAGTAATCATGGATGACTTGGATCACCGCCTGCTTCATCTCTTGACGCGCGATGCCCGTGCTTCTGTCACGGATTTGGCGGCAGCACTTCAAGTGTCGCGGGGCACAGTGCAGAACCGGATCGACCGTCTCTTGCACCAGAAGGTCATACACCGGTTCACCGTTGAGCTCGGACAGTCGGAAGAAGACCACCAGATCAGCGCCTTCACATTGATCCGGCTGAAGGCGGACGATGGCCGGGCAACGCAAGCCGCGCTCCGGCGGATCGATGCGATCACCGACATTCACACGCTCAGCGGTGCGTTTGATTTGGTCGCCGAGCTGCGTGTCCGCTCACTGAAGATCCTCGATCAGACTCTCGACCAAATCCGCGCCTTGCCGGAGGTGGCGGAAACCCAAAGCCATATACGTTTGGCCTCCGCTGGAAAGCGCTAAGCGTTACAGCCCAAAGGTAACTAGCTTGGCCATCCCGGCCTGCACATGGGCGGTCGGTGGACGAAGGGCGAATTCTTGTTTCTTGAGACTTGCTGCCGTCCCGGCCTTGAGCCGGGACCTCCGGACGATCACGCCCCCAGATCGGGGATCTTCGCCGAATTGTCTTGAGAATGGCACTTCAGTCGCAGTCGGTGGCCTCAGGCTTCTTGCAGTTTGCCGCGCTTCAGATGCTCGTCCAGCCGCGGCATGATTTCCACGAAATTGCAGGGCATGTGGCGGTAATCGAGTTGCCACTTCAAGATGCCATCCCAAGCGTCCTTGCAGGCGCCGGGCGAGCCGGGAAGCACAAAAATGTAGGTAGCGCCTGCAACGCCGCCGGTTGCCCGGGACTGGATGGTGGACGTGCCGATCTTGTCATAGGAAATCCGGTGAAAGACTTCAGAAAACCCATCCATCTTCTTTTCAAACAGCGGTTCCATCGCTTCCGGCGTGACGTCCCGGCCGGTAAAGCCCGTGCCGCCGGTGGAGATGATCACGTCGACGCCGTCCCTTGAAATCCAGTCCTTGGCAATCGCCTGGATCGCAGGCACGTCGTCTTGAACGATCTTGCGGTCTGCCAGTGTGTGCCCTGCCTTTTCCAACCGATCCACCAGAGTGTTGCCGGACCTGTCGTCCTCCGGCTTCCGCGTGTCGGACACGGTCAGCACGGCAATATTCAGCGGAATGAATGGACGGCTTTCATCAAGACGGGACATTTTTGGCTCCTGTTTGACTAGAGACATAGGTGATTGCCGAAGCCTGTGCCAGAGGAACGGACCGGCTGCGTCCCGCCTCCACGGATTTTACATCGGCTGGAATAGGATGATCTGCGAGTAGGCCCCGGGTCTCACGATGTTCGTCCGGGGTGACATTATTGGCTATTCAAGAGGTCTTTCCATCCGGGGTTTTCTGTTTCAATCAGCTGAATTTTCCAAGCCCGTCGCCATTTCTTTAGGCGCTTTTCCTGTGCGATTGCCTCGTCGATGCTTTCGAACTGCGCAGCATAAACGAGCCTCGTCACGGCGTGTTTAGTGCTGAAGCCGGAGCCAATTCCCTGTTTGTGTTCAAAAACACGCCGGGCGAGATCGTTGTTAGCGCCGACATAAAGCGTTCCGTTCAATCGACTTGCAAGGATGTAAACGTAATACAACCTCGATCTTTGGTAGAAAATAGGCGACTCAGCAACCCCGACGTCACCCCGGGCGAACTTGTGAGACCCGGGGCCTACTCGCTTTTCGGTCTGGCATAGGGATCGGAAAGGGCACGGGGTTCGGGGGCGGAGCTTATGCCAGATCTACAAGAACCTGTACTTGCTGATTAATGAGGGAAATAAAATTACAAAAAATAACAAGAATAAGACACTTGCATTCAAAATAGGTCAGTATTATTGACTTAATTAATCAACGTCACAAAAAATCGAATGAGCCAAGCATGATGACCTGGGACGCCGTATTGGCGACGCGCGCAAAGCGCATGAGTGCATCTGAAATCCGCGAGCTTCTGAAACTCCTGGACCAGCCGGATATCATCTCCTTTGCCGGCGGCATTCCCGACCCGGCGCTGTTTCCGGCGGACGCGTTCCGGACGGCCTATGCGGATGCTCTGAGCGGTGATGGTGCCGCTGCCGGTCTGCAATATTCGGTCAGCGAGGGCAGTTTGCGTCTGCGCCGGTGGCTTGTTGGAGAAATGGCAAAGCTTGGCGTTTCATGCGGCCCGGAAAACATCCTGATCACCTCAGGCTCGCAGCAGGCGCTCGATTTCCTCGGAAAACTGTTCTTGTCTGCAAATGACACTGCCCTGGTTGGCTGGCCGACCTATTTGGGGGCCTTGCAGGCCTTCAATGCCTACGAGCCGAATTACGACCGGCTGGACCCGATGACCAACCGGTCCGCAGAAGATTACCGGGCATCAGCTGAGGAGCGGAGTGGCAAGATCAAGTTTGCGTATCTGTCGCCGGACTTTGCCAACCCGACGGGCGAAACACTCGATGAAGCAGGCCGCCAGCGGTTGCTTGGACTTGCCGACGAATTGGATTGCGCGGTCATCGAGGATGGCGCGTATCAGAGCCTGCGGTATGACGGGACACCCGTTCCTCCCGTTCTCGCGCTCGACTGTGCCCGGTCTGGCGGTATTGAAAACACCCGGACGCTCTATTGTGGCAGCTTTTCAAAAACACTGTCTCCCGGCCTGCGGCTTGGCTGGGTCTGTGCTGCAAAAGATGTGATCTCCCGTCTAGTGCTCTTGAAGCAGGCAGGCGATCTGCACTCTTCAAGCCTTAATCAGGAAGCCATGGCGCGCGTTGCCGAAACCGTCTTTGACGCGCAAGTCGACAAGGTGCGCGCTGCCTACCGTGAGCGCCGGGATGCCATGCTGGCCGCACTTAAAACCCATATGCCGGAAGGGACCCGTTGGACCCGGCCTGAGGGCGGCATGTTCGTTTGGGTCGAGCTGCCGGAAGGCACGGACGCGGCGGATCTCCTTAAAGAAGCCGTCGAAACGGCCAAGATTGCCTTTGTTCCGGGCAAGGCGTTTTTCGCAGATGGAAGCGGTGGCAACACATTACGACTCAGCTTTTCAGCTACGACGCCAGAAAAGATCACAGAAGGCATTTCCCGTCTTGGTGCCTTGATTGCGAAGACTGTCACACCCGCGCTGTAATAAGGTTTAGAATCAAAACAGCAAAGGGACAGTGCAGGATGGCATTGACGGATCAGCTCAACAATTATTGTGAACGCCTCGGTCCGGAGTTCTGGTCAGAACCGGTCAACGCCATCACCAACGCCGCCTTTGTTGTGGCGGCTCTCGCCGCTTATCTCTTGTGGCGGCGCAAGACGCCGGATGATTGGGTCGCGCTGTTTCTGATTTGTGTCGGGCTTGCGACCGGGATCGGGTCGTTTCTGTTCCACACATTCGCGACACGGTGGGCGCTTCTGGCTGATGTCATTCCGATCGTTGTCTTCATCCACGGGTTCTTGCTGATCGCGCTCCGGCGCTTTCTCAACCTCCATTGGGTGATCAGCGTGTCGATCGTGATCGGCTTTTTCGTGCTCTCACCGATGGTGGGCGAGGTTTGGGCGCCGCTGATCGGGTCGTCTGCCGGATACCTGCCCGCACTTCTGGCAATTTTCGTTGTGGGCGGGTTCTTTTATCAGCACGACAAAGCGCTTGCCAAACAAGTGCTTCTCATCGGGATACTGTTTACCGTTTCGCTGACTTTCCGGACGCTGGACGGTCCGGTATGCAGTCAGCTGGCCCTCGGCACGCATTTCCTGTGGCATATTTTGAACGCTGCCGTGCTGTTTGGGCTGTTACGGGTTCTCATTTTGCATCGCGCCGGGTAAAGGTCGAAGACAATTCATAAAATTTCGAAGGTCAGGATCGGATCGCCGGCTTAAACAGACGCACCAGATCAATGACCTTAGGGAAGCGGTAGGGAGACAAGAACGTCATGAGCGATAATAACAAAACAGAAAGCGACCTGACCGAAGCTGCCCTGTTCTTTCACGAGCATCCAAAGCCCGGAAAACTGGAAATCCAGGCGACCAAACCGCTCGGCAACCAGCGCGACCTCGCGCTCGCCTATTCGCCGGGCGTCGCAGCACCCTGTCTTGAGATTGCCGAAGATCCGGCAAAGGCGGCCAACTATACCGCCCGCGGCAATCTGGTTGCCGTCATCTCCAACGGCACAGCAGTGCTCGGGCTTGGCAACATCGGACCGCTCGCCTCAAAACCGGTGATGGAAGGGAAGGCGGTCCTCTTCAAAAAATTTGCCGGGATTGACGTGTTCGACATCGAGGTCGATCAGCTGGATGTCGACAAATTCGTTGATGCCGTGGCCGCCCTTGAGCCGACCTTCGGTGGGATCAATCTGGAAGACATCAAGGCGCCGGAATGCTTCATGATCGAAGCCGCCTTGCGCGATCGCATGAACATCCCGGTCTTCCATGACGATCAACATGGCACCGCGATCATCGCTGGGGCGGCTGTACGCAACGGTCTGCAGCTCGCCGACAAGAAAATCGAAGACGCCAAGATTGTCGCATCTGGCGCGGGGGCAGCGTCCCTCGCATGCCTGAACATGCTGGTTTCGCTTGGAGCCAAGCGCGAAAACATCTGGGTCACCGATATCGAAGGCGTGGTCTACCAGGGGCGCCAAGCCTTGATGGACCAGTGGAAAGCGGTGTTTGCACAAGAGACGGACAAGCGGACACTTGGCGAAGTGATCGACGGTGCTGACGTTTTCCTGGGGTTGTCGGCTTCTGGTGTTCTGAAACCCGACATGGTCGAGCGGATGGGCAAGGGCCCGTTGATACTGGCGCTTGCCAATCCGAACCCGGAAATTATGCCGGAAGACGCCATGGCAGTGCGCGACGATGTCGTCATGTGCACCGGCCGCTCCGACTACCCAAATCAGGTCAACAACGTCCTGTGTTTCCCATATATCTTCCGCGGCGCGCTCGATGTGGGTGCAACCACCATCAACGAGGAAATGAAGCGCGCGGCCGTCGAGGCAATCGCGGGCCTCGCCCAGGAAGAACCATCGGATGTCGCCGCACGCGCCTATGGCGGCAAGACCGAGACCTTTGGCCCGAACTACCTGATACCGTCGCCGTTCGACCAGCGCTTGATCCTGCGGATCGCGCCCGCTGTTGCAAAAGCTGCGATGGATACCGGTGTTGCGACCCGGCCGATCGAGGATTTCGACGCATACCAGGACCGTCTGAACCGGTTCGTCTTCCGCTCCGGCCTGATCATGAAGCCGATCATCCAGAACGCGGCCAAGGATCCGAAAAAGATCATCTACGCGGAAGGCGAAGACGAACGGGTACTTCGCGCCGCGCAAGTGCTGATTGAAGATGGCATTGCCAAACCGGTCCTGGTCGGCCGCCCGGATGTTCTCACGGCACGCTGTGAACGGTTCGGTTTGAAGATCCGTCCGGATGTGGATTTTGAGTTTGTGAACCCGCAGGACGATCCACGCTACCGCGATTATGTCGATGAATATCTGGAGTGTGTCGGCCGCTTGGGCATGCCGCCAACGGCGGCAAGAACCGTGTTGCGGACAAACCAGACGGTCATCTCGGCTATTGCGGTGCGCCGCGGTGAAGTGGACGCCCTGATCTGCGGCCTGGAAGGCCGGTTCACCAAACACATGCGCGATATCCGCCAGGTGATCGGCGTTTGTGAAACGGCCCGCGATCTGTCGGCCATGTCGCTCTTGATCAACAGCCGGGGCGCGATGTTCCTGTCTGATACGTTCGTGACGGAAGATCCGACGGCAGAGGAAATCTCCGAGATGGCGATCCTTGCGGCGCAGGAAATCCGCCGGTTTGGCATTGAGCCGAAAGTCGCGCTGCTCTCCATGTCGAACTTCGGTTCGCGCGACACAGCTTCGTCCCGCAAGATGCGCGAAGCGCTGGAGCTGATCTGGGAGCGGCATCCCGAACTGGAGGCAGACGGTGAAATGCACGGGGACTCGGCCTTGAGCATCGCCTTGCGTGAACGTGTCATGCCGAACAGCAAGCTGAAAGGCGAGGCAAACCTTCTTCTGTTCCCGAACCTGGATTCCGCGAACATTGCGCACAACCTTTTGAAGGTCGCAACGGATGCACTGCATGTTGGCCCGATTCTGCTCGGGACGGCGAAGCCCGCTCACATCCTGACACCGTCGGTGACGTCCCGTGGCGTCGTCAACATGTCCGCGCTTGCGAGCGTTGAAGCGCAAACAAGGGCTCCAGAACAGTCCGCATAACGAAACTGTCCGGAACACCGCAGCATTTCCGGCCGGTGCGTCCTTGTGACCGCTGGCCGGTTTTCCGTGTTTGCGAAACAAGAGCGCATGACCGACCTAAAAGCCCCAGTCGACTGCCAGACCAAGGCAGACATCCGAACAGCCATCGATGCGCTGGATCAGGATCTCTTGAAGCTCTTTGCGCAGCGCCAGGGCTATGTCCGGCGCATGGCAGAGTTGAAGCAGCACCCTGACGAGGCCTTTGACCACGACCGGATTGAAACAATGGTTGCAGCGCTCAAACACCGTGCCGAAGAATTAGGCTTGGAAGCCGATCAGGCCGAGCAGGTCTGGCGGGTTCTGATCGACTGGAATGTCGCCTATGAGAAGCGGACGATCGCGGCTCGGTTGGCAAAAAAATGAGGGCTAAACAGGCCGCTGGTTTCATTAGCGGCCGCGTGAGGGAACAATCCGCACCAGCGCATTAATCGTCGCACCAGCTCTGTTCCTGCCAAAATCACTCCCTATCTGTAAATCTGGAAATCGCGCCGGCACCAAAGGCCGCGGGATCGGATGGATGGTTTTCGGGAGGGTGATGTGCAACACGCATATTGGCGTCAGGGCTCACGGCATGGATTGTTGAGATACGCGTGGACGGTGTTGGTCGCCGGCATCACCTTCCTTGGCCTTGCTGGCAGCCCCAACCAAAGTGCGCACGCGCAGTCTGCTGTCACTGCTGAAACAGTTGCCTCTGGTTTGTCCTATCCGTGGAGCGTCGCCTTTCTGCCGGACGGCGGATACCTGGTCACCGAGCGTGACGGTGTTCTGAAAGTCGTTCACGAAGATGGCCGCCAGGATGTTGTTGCCGGTACTCCGGAAGTGTTTGCGCAAGGGCAGGGCGGTCTTTTGGACGTTGTTCTGAGCCCCTCTTTTGATGCGGATCAGACGGTCTATCTCACCTTCTCTCAAGGATCGCCGGAAGGCGCTGGAACATCGCTCTTCAAGGCAACGCTCGATGGGTCGAATGGCTCTGGCTACACGCTGGTTGAAGGGGACACGATCTTCGCCGGCAACAACAAGGCCTTTGGCGGACGCCACTTTGGCTCACGTCTGGCGTTTGACGGCGATGGCAACATCTACATGACGCTTGGCGATCGCGGGGATGGGCCGCGGTCTCAGGACACATCCGATCACACGGGTTCGGTGTTGCGTTTGACCCCCGATGGCGATCCCGCACCGGGCAATCCGTTCCTCGACAATCCGGCCTACCAGCCGGAGATCTGGTCGATCGGTCACCGGAACCCGCAAAGTGCGGCCGTTCACCCGGAAACTGGGGCCTTGTGGACTGTGGAGCATGGCGCAAGGGGCGGGGATGAGATCAATATTCCGGAGGCTGGCAAGAACTATGGCTGGCCGGTTATCTCATATGGCCGACACTATTCCGGTGGCAAGATCGGTGAGGGAACCGAAAAGGCCGGTATGGAACAGCCGATCTTCTATTGGGATCCGTCGATCGCCCCCTCCGGAATGGCCTTTGTGACCAGCGACAAATACCCCGACTGGTCGGGGGATCTGCTGGTTGGCGCCCTTCGCGGACAGCATCTGGCCAAACTCACCCTGAACGGCGAAGATGTCGTGTCTCAAGAACAACTGCTGTCGGACTTGCGAGAGCGTATCCGGGACGTGCGCCAGGGGCCGGACGGGTTCATCTATGTGCTGACCGACAGCGATGACGGCAAATTGATCCGGCTGCGCCCGTAGCCGTGACCGCCGATGCATCGCTGTGATCGTTGATTGGAACAAGCAGAAGTTCTTGATTTTTCGTGGGATGCAAGAGCCTCTGCTTGACAAAACCATCAGAAAGGCAGATACACCGCACGTCATTGCCGCTGCCGCGTGAGCAGCAAGCACAGGCCCGAGCGGCCGGGAGCAGATGCTCCGATTGAATGTGCCAGGCATGACAGGCTCATGTCCAAATTAGCCGGACATATTCCCAGTACCCAGTTCACGCGGGGGCTGACGGCTTGTGCAGATGGCGAGATAGCCTCTGCAGCCGCAACCGCAACAGGACCGCGATCAACAGGCGGTCACGCAGGCGCGACCTCGTCCGCCTGACAAAGGATATTTGATTTGACCAACTTTGAAAGCCTGGGGCTTTCCAGCTCTCTGCTGAGCGCCATCAAAGACAATGGCTATGAGGCTCCGACCCCTATTCAGCAGAAAGCAATCCCGCTTATTCTTGACGGACAGGACCTGATGGGTCTGGCGCAGACCGGGACCGGCAAAACCGCCGCATTCGGACTGCCCCTCATCGAGCGTCTTCTGGCCGAGCCGCAACGGGCGGCACCCAAAGGGACCCGTGCGCTGATCCTGGCTCCGACACGCGAACTGGTGAACCAGATCGCCAAGAACCTGATTTCCTTCCTGAAGACCACCCCTTTGCGGGTGACCTCTGTGGTCGGCGGTGTGTCCATAAACGGGCAGATCAAGCGGTTGTCGAAAGGCACCGATATTCTGGTGGCAACACCAGGCCGGTTGCTGGACCTCGTGGACCGCAATGCGGTTGATCTCGGCTCGGCATCGTATCTGGTGCTTGATGAGGCTGATCAGATGCTGGACCTCGGCTTCATTCATTCACTGCGCCGTATTGCCGGTCTTGTGGCCAAGGAGCGCCAGACGCTTCTCTTCTCGGCAACCATGCCGAAGCAGATCAACGAGCTGGCGCAATCCTACCTGACGGATCCGGCACGTGTTGAAGTGTCTCCTGCTGGCCGGACCGCCGACAAGATCCGCCAGAAGGTTCACTTCATGGACGCCAAGGCGAAGACCGGATTCCTGATCGATGTGTTGTCGGATCAGCCGGACGACATGTCGCTGGTGTTCTGCCGAACGAAACACGGCGCCGAACGCCTGATGCGCAAAATGGCGCAGGCGGGCATTGCTGCCGGATCGATCCATGGCAACAAGAGCCAGAACCAGCGCGAGCGCGCGATTAAGGAACTTCGTTCCGGCGCGATCAAAGTTCTGGTCGCAACGGACGTTGCAGCGCGCGGTATCGACATTCCGGGCGTCAGCCATGTCTATAATTTCGAATTGCCCGAAGTCGCCGAAGCTTATGTGCACCGGATCGGCCGGACTGCCCGTGCAGGTGCGGATGGCGATGCGGTTGCACTTTGTGCTCCGGAAGAAATAGGTCTCTTCCGTCAGATCGAGAAGCTGATCGGCATCGATATTGAGGTTGTCAGTGGTGAAGTGCCGCCGATGTCCGCTGCAAAGGCTGCCAAGCGCGCGAAAAACAACAAGTCCGGTGGCGGTGGCAAGCCACGGTTCCAAAAGGCTGCCGGTGCAGGCGACAACGACAACGGTCGCCGGTTTGCCAAGAACCGTCGCCGTCGCCCTCAGGCGCGCAAGAACGCGGCATAATCGAGCATTTGCCAAGTATCAGACGCTGAAAACAAAAGCACCGGGAAGTGGCCTTCCCGGTGCGGTGTCCTGTGGTCGATGGGGTCAGTGCAGTCAATCCGCGCTGAGTAGTCATTTGTCACATCGAGCCAAAAGTGCGAGACCGCCGCGTCTCTCATTTTGCCCTCTGCTCCTGGTCCACAAGACACCATTTCTGCCTTTGCGTTTAAACGCTAAGCGAGACTCGGTGTCCGCAGGTGCAAGCCCACTCTAATCTTCTAAGACTTTATTATTATCTTTCCGATGCAAGTGAATTTAGGTTAATCATTTGCAAAGTGCAAATACAACCTAGACTGCGTCAATCGTGGTTTTAGACGTATAAAAATGATAAAAATCAACGTTTTAACCGAGGTGTGCTGCGGAATATTTAGGTTGTGTTGCGTAAGTCCTGAACGAAGTCTCTAGCTGTGTGAAATCCGGAAAACCTTAAACATCAATGAATTGTTCATTGTATTTTCTTTATCTATTACCCCATAAAAAATGATTATATCGTCAAATTTTGCCCCGAGGCTGTGGATTGAAAATCGATAATTCGGCTGAAGATGCTCGCAAAAGCGCCGAATCCTTGTGAATCATGCAGTCCAAGGTTGTGTGGTGTGTTTTGCATCCGGAAGAGTGCGCGCCAGCAACGTTGGGTTTAATGGTAAGTCTATGTATTTGATAGATCTTTTAAGCCATAACTTTTGTTTATGTGTAACCCGCTCTGGTTTTAGGAGCCTCAATCCTCAGCCGGTCTCCAGCACCAATAAGGACTGATGCCACGTGTCCAGTCGACGTTGCGTTTCAAGTCTGCACGTCCACTCCAGTCATATCCGTCCAAAGGATGGGCTTATTTCGGATGGGCCCGATCATACTCCAGGCGGGCTGTTTTAACCTGCTCCATCTGCTCGCCGGACCAAAACACCAGAGGCTTCAAAGTGGCAACCAGGCTTTGGCCGAGTGGCGTGAGTTTATAGGATACAGCGACCGGCGGGCCTGGATCGACCGTGCGGGTGAGATAGCCGTCCCGCTGCAGTCCGCGCAGATTTTCCGTCAGCACCCGCTGCGTGACATCTCCGATGCAGCGTTTGATCTCGCCAAAACGCATCGGTCCATCTTCCAGCGCCAGAACAATGATCATGCGCCATTTGCCGGTGACATTGGAGAGAACGGATCGGATCGGACAGTTCGAGGCTTCAGCCTTGGTTTCAACACCAATTGGGAGCATGGGATGTCTCGGTATGCATAGGGAACCAGTGACAGATATCAAACTTGGATTATGTGTCAGAACACATGGCAAAACAACAGGTATCCTGGAGCATACCTTGTGATAAATTAGTGCGTAATTGACTGTAGGTGCAGAATAAATACTTACTATGGCGACGACACAAACAGAGGATACAAACATGTCGCCGAAGGAATTGGTACTTGCTCTTTTGACCGCAGCTTTCGTGGATCACGATCCAGAGACTGCCAAACCGTTGTTGGCGCCCGATTACATTCAACACAATCCGGCGATCCCGACCGGCGCGGACGGATTGCTGGGCGCAATCCCAATTGTGAAAGACACCGGTTTGACCGTCATAACTCACCGTGTGATCTCGGAAGGTGATTATGTCGTCTTGCACAACACCTATGAAAATGCAGATGCCTTTGGGGCGCCGAGCCTAGTCGCTTTTGATGTGTTTCGGGTTGAAGATGGTGTTGTTGCCGAGCATTGGGACAATCTCCAGGCACCGCCCGAGGCAACGGTCTCCGGGCGGTCAATGACCGATGGCCCTGTCGAAGTGACCGACCATGACCGCACACAGGAAAACAAGGAACTGGTTGTGGGTTTCGTCCGGGACGTTCTTGGTGGTGCAGCGCCGCAGAACGTGACCCAGTACATGGATCCGGCGGTTTACATGCAGCACAATCCGCTCATCGGTGACGGGCTCAACGGCCTTATGAAGGCCATTGAAGAGTTTGCGGCCCAGGGGGAGGTGATCACGAAGTTTGAGCCGCAAATCGTCGTTGCCGAGGGCAACTTCGTGTTCGTTGCCTCTGATGCCGTCATGGGCGGCGAGCCCTGGGCGTTTTTCGATCTGTGGCGGGTCGAGGCCGGCAAGATCGTTGAGCACTGGGACGTCGTGTCCCCGATTCCAGCAGAGATGGCACACGACAACGGCAAGTTCTGAGCAGCTTCAACACGTTGAACATAAGAAAAAGCCGGGGCGTCAAATCGGACGTCCCGGCTTTCTGGTTTTTTCTGTGAACGAACAGATCACATGTTCGGGTAGTTCGGACCGCCTGCGCCTTCCGGCACCGTCCATGTGATGTTGCGGTTCGGATCCTTGATGTCGCAGGTCTTGCAGTGCACGCAGTTCTGCGAGTTGATCTGGAAACGCGGTGCGTCCTCGCCTTCTTCCACCCACTCGTAAACCCCGGCCGGGCAATAACGGTTGGATGGGCCAGCGTAGATGTCGTGCTCGGACATCTTCTGCAGTGTTTCGTCAGCAACCTTGAGGTGGATCGGCTGATCTTCCTCATGGTTCGTGTTCGACAGGAAGACCGATGATAACTTGTCGAAGGAAATCACCCCATCCGGCTTCGGATAGTCGATCTTCTTGCAATCCTTGGCCGGTTTCAGCGTTTCAGAATCCCGCTTGCCGTGTTTCATGGTGCCGAAGAAGGAGAAGCCGAACAGTTCGTTGGTCCACATGTCGAGACCGCCGAGGGCAACGCCCAGCACCGTACCGAATTTCGACCAGAGCGGTTTGGCGTTGCGGACTTTCCAAAGATCCTTGCCGATCTCGCTGTCGCGCCACGCTTGATCATAGGCGGCGAGCTCTGTATTGGCCTCGCCGCGGACGATCGCGGCCATGACTTCTTCTGCTGCCAGCATGCCGGAGAGCATCGCGTTGTGCGATCCCTTGATCCGCGGCACGTTGACGAAGCCTGCGGAGCAGCCCATCAGCAATCCGCCCGGGAAGGACAGTTTCGGCATGGACTGATACCCGCCTTCTGTAATGGCACGTGCGCCGTAGGCCAGGCGCTTGCCGCCTTCGAATGTCTCGCGGACGGCCGGGTGCGTCTTGAAGCGCTGGAATTCGTCGAACGGCGACAGCCACGGGTTTTCATAGTTCAGGTGCACCACAAAACCGACAGCCACCTGGTTGTCTTCCAGGTGATACAGGAAGGAGCCGCCGCCGGTCTTGCCGTCCAGCGGCCAGCCGAAGGAGTGTTGGACCAGGCCCTGATTGTGCTTTGCCGGGTCGATCTGCCAGAGTTCCTTGATGCCGATGCCGAACTTCGGAACATCGCTGTCCTTGTCGAGCTCGAACTTCTCGATCAGTTCTTTGGCAAGAGATCCGCGCGCACCTTCGCCGATCAGGGTGTATTTGCCGCGCAGCTCCATGCCGCGGGTGAACATTGCGTTTGGCTTGCCATCGCGGCCGATGCCCATGTCGCCGGTCGCAACGCCCGTGACATTGCCGTTGTCGTCATAAAGGATCTCGGCTGCAGCAAAGCCCGGATAAATCTCGACGCCGAGCGCTTCCGCCTTTTCCGCAAGCCAACGGCAGACATTGCCAAGCGACACGATGTAATTGCCATGGTTGTTCATGAGCTTCGGCATGAACATGTTCGGCAGGCGCATCGAGCCCGCTGGCCCAAGCACAATGAACTGGTCGTCCGTGACAGGGGTTTTCAACGGCGTGTCTTCCTCGCGCCACTCCGGCAGCAGCTTGTCGAGGGCAACCGGATCAATCACGGCGCCAGACAAGATGTGCGCACCAACCTCGGAGCCCTTCTCCAAGACCACGATGCTGATGTCTTCGCCTTTTTCATTGGCGATTTGTTTCAAACGGATCGCGGCGGCCAGACCAGCCGGGCCAGCGCCGACGATCACCACATCCACGTCCATGCTTTCGCGTTCGCCGAGCGCGTCCTGTTCGCTCATGAAATGTCTCCCTCCACAAGGTTCGCAGTGCCGGTTTCGCGCGATTTGCCGTTCAATGACAGGCAATTCGCGACATTTTGCATATGAAAATGCGAAGCCGGTTGCCGAATGCTCCTATTTGGGGCCAGATAGACCAAAGCTCGGCTCGGGCGTCAAGTGCAAAAGTGACGCTTACGTAAACGTAATTATGCCTACCTGTCGATGCGGTGCCTTCCTGTTTGGTTGCGCAACTCTTTACGCAAAGGGTGTGGGAGGATATCTGCGGCTGTGTGGTGCCGCCTTGGCAGGCATGACCTCTTAGCTTAGTTTACCGGTTCATCTGATGACTGCATCTGCGGTCAGTCTCTGGGCGCTCGGCCCCGTTGGAGAGTTCGTTTGCAACACAGCCCGTCTGATATGCGGCATCTGGAAGCCCTGCTGGATTTCTATCTGGCATCAGGCGTTGATGCATCGCTGGGTGAAGACGTCGTTGATTGGTTCCAGCTCTCCGAAGTTCAGGCAAAAGCACGCCAGCAAATTGCCACACCGCAGGCTGCAGCTCAGCCAGTTGCTCCGGGGCAGGGCTCCTCCCAACAAGTTCGGCAGATGCCGCCGCAGCACCAATCCCCCTCTCAGCCCGGACCAGCCCCGGCCGCGCTGGTCGTTGGAGCCGGTCCCCGCAGCCCCACCGATCACGGAGCAATCCCGGATCAGGCGGTCATTTCCATGGCGCGAGAGTTGGCCTCTAGCACCGGGTCTCTGGCTGATCTGCGGGCCTGTCTTGAGGCTTTCGACGGCTGCAACTTGAAACGTACGGCCAAGTCACTCGTATTTGCCGACGGCAACCCGGATGCAAAGGTTATGTTGATTGGCGAAGCGCCGGGCCGCGATGAGGATCTGCAGGGCAAACCCTTCGTCGGTCGGTCCGGTCAGCTGCTTGACCGGATGCTGAAGGCAATTGGCCTCGACAGATCCCAAGTCTATATCGCCAACACCGTCCCCTGGAGGCCGCCGGGAAACCGCACGCCGACACCGCAGGAGACGGAGATCTGCCGCCCGTTCATCCAGCGCCAGATCGAGTTGGTGAACCCGGATGTCGTTGTGTTCCTAGGCGCAGCCTCTGCAAAGACGCTGCTCGGAGTGCAGGACGGTATCCGGAAAATGCGTGGCCGCTGGATGACCTATCCAGTCGCTGGGCGTCAGGTCGCAGCTCTGGCCACCTACCATCCGGCCTACCTGTTGCGCAGCCCGCTTGAGAAGCGGCTGTCCTGGCGCGATTTTCTAAGCGTGAAATCCAAGCTGTCCGAGCTGGGCTGATCGACGAACTGAGGCGACGCAAGGCACTGATTGCAAGCTGACCGTTCGGTCGATTTGTTCAAGAAAATGCAGCCACTACTCAAACACAAGCTCAAATATTTGCATTCTGTATAGAAGAGAAAGCTGTTCAGATATGTTGTAAAGGGCTGTAAGGAAACGGAAAAACAAAATTTCGAAAATTATTATATAAAAGTCACTGCAAATACATCCTAGAGTCACCGGTAGAATTAACAATATTTTTGCGCTTTGAGGCCTATGGTCTTTCCCCAACTGGAAGTGGTCTTTAACCGCTGTCAGCTGGAGATTGGATGTGAAGGAAATCTTTGACCGATATTCCGGCGGCTCCAACATCATGGTCCTGGTTCTCGACTTCGAGACCCTTGATTGCGAGGAGGCGATCGCGACAGACATCACCCGATCCGGATGCCGGATCCGGGACACCTCCCACTCGGAAAAAAACAAACTAATCGGTCTGCGCCTGTCCGGTCTGGACAAGATGGTCAAGGGCAAGATCCGGGATATCCTGGAAGAAGAGGTCCGGGTTTCATTCTTGTTCGAAGACGATACGAAACGGGAAAAGCGCAAGGAAAAGCGCCGCACGGTTTCTATCGCGGCCTCGGTTCTTCCAGGACACGGAATGCCTCCGGTGAGTTGTCAGATCGTGGATGCCAGCCTGTCCGGATGCCGCTTTTTCTGCAATCAGCTAAACGAACTGCCGGACACCATTGCTTTGCGGATCCCGGGCATGGATCTGCCTGTTGGCGGCAGCATCGTCTGGCGCGCCAACGGCTACGCAGGTGTTAAAATGAATTGGCAGTTCAGCGGAAAGACCGAGTTTATGGCGGCCAAGACGATCCGGCCGCCAAGCCTGGCCGAAAAAGCCGGTGCCAATGGCAGCCGCAAAAAGACCCTGGTGAAACAGCCGCACATTATCCCGGCCCGATAATCCTGCTGCCTTGTTGCGATCGTGCAGTGGTATCTTCCAAACCAGCACCTATATCTCCTGAAACAACAAATTAGTCAGGATTACCTCTTCGTGCTGTCTTCCTTGCGCCGGTTTTTGCCCGGTTTTTTGAAAAATGACGCCCCCATCATTCCAGTCGTGCGCCTGCAGGGGCCTATTGGCATGTCCAGCCCGTTGCGGCCAGGCCTGTCGTTGGCAACCGCAGCCCTGCCTTTGGAGCGCGCCTTTTCCATGAAAAAGGCACCGGCTGTGGCGCTTATCGTGAATTCTCCCGGGGGCTCGCCGGTGCAATCGCGGCTGATTTTCCAGCGGATTCGGGATCTGGCCAAG
Organism: Roseibium sp. R5; assembly: GCF_055755305.1. Taxonomy (NCBI): domain Bacteria; kingdom Pseudomonadati; phylum Pseudomonadota; class Alphaproteobacteria; order Hyphomicrobiales; family Stappiaceae; genus Roseibium; species Roseibium sp. R5. Next base: position 40,437 of record NZ_CM146910.1, on the reverse strand, counting down.
GAGAACGAAAAGGACGTTCTGGTCTTTGTTGAGGATGTTGCGGCCAGTGGCGGTTACATGATTGCGCTTGCGGGCGATGAGATCATCGTCGATCCGTCTTCCGTTGTCGGCTCGATTGGTGTTGTCGCGGCCGGCTTCGGCTTCACGGAGTTGATTGGAAAAATCGGTGTTGAACGCCGGGTCTATACGGCGGGTGAGAAAAAGGTCACGCTCGATCCGTTTCAGCCGGAAGTGCCCGAAGACATCGAATACTTGAAAACCCTGCAGCAAGAGATCCATGACACCTTCATCGACATGGTGAAGTCCCGCCGGGCGGATGTCCTGTCGGATGATCCGGATCTTTTCACGGGCAAGTTCTGGACGGGATCGAGCGCGGTCAATCTTGGGCTTGTGGATTCCATAGGTGATCTGCGCGGTGTCTTGAAAAAGCGCTATGGCGACAAGGCGGAAGCCAAGCTGATTTCGGCCCCGCGCGGCCTGTTCGGCCGAAAGGGCGGCGTCGGCGTCAAACTGGAGGCCGGAGCCCTGACCGCAGGCCTTGGCAATGAACTGATCTCGGCGGCCGAGGAGCGGCTCATGTGGCAGCGCTTTGGTCTTTAAAAAAACGTATTGAGGGTGTGAGCTAAGTCAGCAACAGGGGATATAAGATGACCGAGTTGATTGGGGCCGCTGCATTGGCGGTCGGCGGATACTGGATTGTCCAACGGATCAAGCGCAAGATGGCGGATGTCGAAGCGCAGATCTCCAAGGCGGCGGCAAAGGCTGATCCGGCCGGGCGCGGCAAAAAGCTTGTACTGGATCCTGTCAGCGGGAAGTACCGGCCCCAGAGCTGAAACGGTTTTCAGCGTCGTCCAGAAACCTTGATGCGGTGGCTCGACCAAAGGGCGCCGTGCGCTATTTTTCCTGACACAAGATATTAAACTCAAAAAGGATTGAGAGCCATGTTGCAGGAGAAGCACGGCGATTTGGACGCTGAAAAGCGAAAAAAACTCATTACGCGTTTGCTTGAAGACCTGAGCCGATCGAACCCGGACCTGTACTATCAGCCAACCAGCCAGATCGCACTGCAGATCAAGCAGCAAGTTGATGAAGGCACAAACCTCAACAACGACGACCGGGCGCTGCTATCGCCGCTTACACTGCGCGACATAGAAGTGTTGCTGAGCCTGCATTGACGGGCCTGCTGCGACAACACCCATTTTCGATCCCTAGCCGAAAAAACCAGACCCCAAGGCTTTCCGGCGTTTCAGCGGTTCAGATTGCACGGCCTTGCGCTGGATGAACTTGAAGTGCCCGAGCGCTTCGCGGATCGTCTCATGGATCGGTTTGCGCTCCAGATAATCCATCAACCGGTAGAGATTGATCGGCTGCTTCTGAATGAGCGCTGACACTTTTTCTAAAGCGTCATCAAAGGAATAGGTGTCAATGATCTGGCAGGCCGTTTGCGTCGGCGTGAGGATGTAATAGTCCTGCGCGCGCTTCGGCGTGTAGCGCAGGACATCGAACGGGGATGCCCCTAGCACCTGGGGTTTTGGGATGTAGCAGAACACATCATCGGCCTTGTTGTGCAGGACGGACCCGGAGGTTTGCTTGAAACCGAAGGGTTTGAGCTGCTGAACGGCATGCGTGCGCATGCCCGGGCTCATGATGTCCGCGTCCGAGCGGTCGTAGCGCAGATCGTCGAACACGGAAAAGATGTTCAGCCGGTCATCCACCAGCATCATGTAAACGCTGAGATCCCGCTCTGCGCTAAGGGCTTTTGAAGTCTGCGTTTCCGTACGTGCCAAACTTGCGTCCATGATCTGTCTCCTGTCCTTGGTGAGTTAGGACCGACGAGCCGGCGGGCAACTTGGTTTTCTGCAGCCGGATTGGAGACTTGGTCCAAGTTTTGTTCAAAGCCAAGTCTGCAAAAGAAGCCAAAAGCCCATCAACATCCCGGGAAGCAGGGTGATCAGCATGGCGAAGCCGCGTTTGCTGCTGTCAAAGAGAATGAAGTGCAAGACACGCCCAATGAGAAAAACGGCAACAGCCAACCACAGCCACAACTGCGCAAGCCCAACCATTTCAGATGCTCCCAGAACCAGGATGAAGACTGGCGCATTCTCCATCAGGTTTCCGTGAATCCGGATGCGTTTGAAGAGCGTCGCATCATCGCCGTCGCCTCGAAAGACACCACCGATTTTTTCGCGGCGCAGGCCGATCCAGCCGGTCAGCGGGATGAGAGAAATAGCGAGCAGGCTTGTAACAGTAATTGTGACGGGCAGCAGGACTTGGGTCATTGATTGTCGCCTTTGATTTCCATCGGCGATGCAGGCTTCGTTGATGACAACAAAGCGAGCATCGCCGATCAATTGTTTTCGATTAGAGGGTGGCTTCGATCGAAGCGTTTTACTGATCGACGGGGCGAGTTGCTTGGTTTCCAACCAGGCTCCAGACGAGCCCGGTGTCTATGTCAGTGGGCTGGTCTTGCAGGCTCACATGTCCATGTCCAAAGCTTCTGCGATCTCAATGGTGCCGGTCCCGCTGAGATGAGGACAGCCTTTGGCCAAGGCAATCGCATCTTCCATTGTGTCGGCTTGCAGAACGGTCATGCCGCTCGCTGGATTGGTTCCCCCGTGATCCTCGACACCATCTGGCGTGATCGTTTTCGACGGCCCGACCGGAAGGCCTGGATCAATGACAGCATCAGCAATGGAGGCGCTCCAGGCTTTCCACGCTTGCATGTGATTGACACCATCTTCCCGGCTCTGGATGTCAGGCTTCCCGTGATAAATCAGCAAAAATTTGGGCATGTTGAACTTTCCTTGTTTCAATCAAGGGGAGAACGATTGGCACAAATCAAAATATGATAAAGAACATTTTTAGAGGCGGTGCTAAGTACACCTCGTATCGGAGGAAGTGATGCCCTATAGCGCTGAACACAAGGATAAAACGCGAAAGAAAATTGTGGAGACCGCCCGTGTCCTGTTCAATCGGCATGGCTTCAACGGCGTGTCGATCGACATGGTGATGCAGGAAGCCGGACTGACCCGCGGCGGTTTTTACAATCATTTCAAAAACAAGGAAGAGCTCTTCAGCGAAGCGGTGATGAGCTTTTTGATGGGGCGCGGCGCAGAGTGGCGGGAAGATGCCGGTATCGATGTCACCAACCTGCGGCCCGAAATGGCCCACCAAATGATCAACGCGTATTTGTCGCCGGAACACTTAGATGATCTGGATGGGCAGTGCCCGATGATCGCGTTGCCTTCGGATATTGCGAGAGGTGGGATAGAGGCCCAGCAGTCTTTTCAGACCCTTTTGGAGGCGATGGTCTCTCTGTTTGAGACAAACATGTCCTCCAACGACAGCACCAACAGGCAATGGGCTCAAGCGATCGCTGCGCTGTGCGTCGGCGGGATGGTTCTTTCCCGCGCGCTACCGGATTCAAAGCTGGCAAAGGAAGTGCGCGTTGCTGCGGGCCAATCGGCAAAACGTCTCTTAAGGGAAGGTCAGTGTTGATTTCTTCCGGCAAAAATTGTCCACTTTGGTTTGGAAGAGCGCTCAATTCCGGAAACCGGTCCGTAACTCGTGAGTGGCGTTTACTTCCCACCCTTGACCTCTCCGGTCCTCCGTGGCACCTGTCGCGCCAACAGGCGAGGGGGAACCCTTGCCGCAAGCAATTGGTCCCCGTTCTCAGGAACACGAAAAAATGTCGAGCGACGTTCCGGCGCATATGCGCCCTGAAAACTCCTTCCAAGGCCTCATCCTCACCCTTCAACGGTATTGGGCCGATCAGGGCTGCGTTGTTCTGCAGCCCTATGACATGGAAGTCGGCGCCGGCACGTTCCACCCGGCAACGACCTTGCGTTCGCTGGGGCCGCGCCCGTGGAAGGCAGCCTACGTGCAGCCGTCCCGCCGCCCGACCGATGGCCGCTACGGCGAAAACCCGAACCGCCTGCAGCATTATTATCAGTTCCAAGTGCTTCTGAAGCCGTCGCCATCGAACCTGCAGGAGCTTTATCTTAACTCGCTCTATGCCATCGGCCTCGACCCGAAGGTCCACGACATCCGCTTCGTGGAAGACGACTGGGAAAGCCCGACGCTCGGCGCGTGGGGGCTTGGCTGGGAGTGCTGGTGCGACGGCATGGAAGTGTCGCAGTTCACCTACTTCCAGCAGGTCGCGGGCTTTGAGTGTTCGCCGGTTTCCGGCGAGCTGACCTATGGCCTGGAGCGTCTGGCGATGTACATTCAGGGCGTCGATAACGTCTATGACCTGAATTACAACGGCATGGAAGGTGCCGATAAAGTCACCTATGGCGATGTCTTCCTGCAGGCTGAGCAGGAATACTCCCGCTACAATTTCGAGCATGCCAACACCGAAACCCTGTTCCAGCATTTCAAGGACGCGGAAGCCGAATGCCGTGCCATTCTAGACGCCGGTGCCAAGGCCCGCGACGACAACGGCCTGTCGGTTCATCAGGTGGTGCTGCCGGCCTATGACCAGTGCATCAAGGCTTCTCATGCCTTCAACCTTCTGGATGCCCGCGGTGTGATTTCCGTGACCGAGCGCCAGAGCTACATCCTGCGGGTCCGCGAACTTGCCAAGGCCTGCGGCGCAGCGTTCCTAGAAACAGAAGCCGGCGGCGTCGGCTATCACAATCAGGCCGCTGAATAACGCCGGGCTCCAGCAATAATCCTGACGTGGTCAATAACTAAGTTCAGAAAACGCATCTCTGGAAATGAGTGGGTCCCGGATAATCCTGGCGAATAACCCGTATGCCAACAGAAACAAAGCCCCCCTCCAACCGATGTCACCCCGGGCGAACAACGTAAGACCCGGGGCCTACTCGCAAATCCACGTGCCGAAACGTTTGAAGCGAAATCACCACCGCTCTGCAAATGAGTAGATCCCGGCTCGCGCTTCGCTTGGCGGGATGACAAACTGCTGAGTTGCGGCTGTAATAACATCAGCTTAACCCCGGTAAACTTGTCTCGGACCGTCAAAAGTGTGGTCTGGATTACACTTTTCCTGTTTTGGCCGTTTCGGCTGCGGCCGGGCGATGACATCCGCTGAAAGTCCGGCTAGCCTCCGCTGCAAATGGTTCGGAGGTTTTTATGGCCACGTGGTTTATTCTCGCTCTTTTGATCGCGCTCTCGGTTTTCGCGATCCTTCTTTACAACGCGCTGGTGAAAAAGCGGCAGATGGTCGAGGAAGGCTGGAGCGGGATTGATGTCCAGCTGAAGCGCCGTGCCAACCTGATCCCGAACCTGGTTGAGACGGTGAAAGCCTACGCGTCCCATGAAAAGGAAGCGCTGGAGAACGTAACCCGGCTGCGCACGGATGCCGCTGCCGTTTCGAGTTCGGACATCGCCGGCCGGGCCAGGGTGGAAGGCGCGCTGACCCAGGCGCTGGGCCGTTTGTTTGCCGTCGCCGAAGATTATCCGGACCTCAAGGCCAGCCAGAATTTCGCAGATCTGCACAATTCCCTTGATGAAATCGAAAACGCCATCCAGATGGCCCGGCGCTATTACAATGGCGCTGTGCGCGGCCTCAACGTTGCCGTAGAAAGCTTCCCGTCCAACCTGATCGCAGGCCAGTTCGGTTTTCAAAAAGCAGAGTATTTCGAGATCGAGGACGCAGCGGAGCGCGCTGTTCCGAAGGTTGAATTTTAAGAAGTTTCCGGGAGATCCGATCATGCGGTTCCATCAAGGTCTGATGGCGGTCCTGGCGGCTGTCTTGTGGCTCGTAACAGTCAGCGGTGCGGTCTCGGAAGAACGCATCCTCACATACGTCTCCGACATCGACGTTCAGGAGGACGGATCCCTGATCGTGACGGAAACCATCCGGGTCCGGGCCGAAGGCGATGAGATCAAGCGAGGCATCTTCCGCGACGTTCCCTTGCGCGCAAAAGACGCCAATGGCTGGGAGCATGATGTGCCGTTTGAGCTGCTGGAGGTCTTGCGGGACGGGCAGCGCGAAAACAAGTTCACTCGGGAGAATGGACGCGGTGTCCGGATCTACATTGGCCGCGAAGATGTGTTTCTGGATCCCGGCGTTTACACCTACACGATCAAATACCGCATGTGGCGCCAAGTCCGTTTCTTTGACGGCTATGATGAAGTCTATTGGAACGCGACAGGCAACGAGTGGATCTTCCCGATCGATGAAGCCGTTGCGAGGGTCCGCTTGCCTGCCGGGGCCGACGCTACGCAATATGCTGCCTACACCGGCGCATTCGGCTCTGATGCGACCGATTATGAGGCCTCCGTCGACCCGGCAACGGGGCAGGTGGTCTTCGAGACCACGCAGCCGCTCGGCGCTTACGAGGGCCTGACGGTCGCGGTCGGATTCCCGAAGGGCTTTGTCGCGGAGCCAAGCGAGTCTGAAAAATGGGACATGTGGCTCCAGGACCAGCGGGTCTTTGCGATCGGCGCGCCCGCGGTTCTGATCCTTGTTCTTTATTACTTGATTTCCTGGTGGCGCGTTGGCCGGGATCCGGCCCGCGGTGTCATCTTCCCGCGCTTCAAGGGACCGGATGGCGTGTCGCCGGCGATGGCCAACTACATCACCAATCGCGGGATCGAAGGGCAGCGGTGGGTCGCACTGGCCGCCGCCTGTTTGAGCCTTGCCACCAAGGGACGTCTCAAACTCTCAAAAGACGACAAGGATCTTGTTCTGGAAATGCCCGAGGAGGGCACACCGGTAAATGATGAGCCGCTGCCGAAAGGCGAGGCCGTTATCGAGAGTTACATCCGGGGCCGCGGGACACCGCTTGCCTTGAATGACAAGAACGGCAAGGCGATCAGCGCGCTGGGAGACAAATTCGTTTCAGCGATCAACCGCGAATACAGCGGGGTCTATTTCAAGCATAACGGGTATTATCTGCTGCCCGGTCTTGGGATCAGTGTTGTGACGATCTTCTCGCTGTTTTATTTCGGCAACTTGAGCGATGCGCAGTTCGAGCAGTCCTTTTTGTTCGGCTTTTTCACCATCTTCGGAATTGCGGGCTCCGTCGGCCTGACAATACTGGTTCAAAGCCTGTTTGACAAAACGACGGGGCGCAGCTCCAAGGCCTTGGCGTTCTGGTTGCTATTTGCCGTGATTTTTGCTGGCGCCGTCTACCTTGTCATGCATCTCACCGCGTTTATCCTTCAAATCCCGCCGGAAATTCCCCTGCTGCCCGCATTTGTGATCGGGATTGTCCTGATGTTCATTGTCTATGCCAATGTCATCGACATCCCGACCACCCATGGCCGGGTGGTCATGGACAAGATCGAGGGCCTGAAGCTTTATTTGTCGGTTGCCGAAAAAGACCGTCTGAACATGACGGATGCGCCGAACATGAGTGTTCTTCATTTTGAAAAGCTGCTTCCCTTTGCGGTTTCGCTGGGCGTTGAAAAGCCCTGGTCCACGCATTTTGAAACCTGGCTGTCGAGTGCAGCCAATGCAGGACAGTCGCGTGAATACCGTCCGAGGTGGTACAGCGGCCGAGACTTCGACAGCCGGGACATCTCGCGCAGCGTTGGCGCAACGGCAAGTGCCATGGCCGGATCGTTCCAGTCTTCCCTGCCGGTGTCTTCCAGCTCCAGTTCCGGCTCGTCCGGCGGCGGTTCTTCCGGCGGCGGCGGAGGCGGTGGCGGCGGCGGCGGCTGGTAGCTATCCTCAGACCTCATGGCTCTCAGCAGTCATCCTCGGCCTTGTGCCGAGGATCCAGTTTTTTCAATGTGTAATGGATGTTCGGAACAAGTCCGAACATGACGCCGGAGGGTAGAAGGGGCTTTGTCAGCAGTCTGACCTCTCCCCGCGGGAGAGGTTACCTTGATGCGGGGCTGGGCTGATGCCGCTGTCCCGGCCCTGAGCCGGGACCGGGCGACGTGGCCCCGGATCATGTCCGGGGCGGCTCTGTTGCGCAGCCTATGCTTTGAACCATTTGCGGCATTGCTAGCGGCGGAGGTTGGTAGCTGGCCGCGCTGGCTCGGCGCTGAACTGGTAAACCTCGTCATTCTTCGCTAGGGTCGCTTTGGGCTAAAAAGGGGCAGGTTTGATATGAGCGGCGAAGTGCTGACGCTGGATGAGTTTCTCAGCTTCAATATTGCGATTCTTGTTTATTTTCTGGGCGTTCGTCTAAACAAGCAGTTCGCGTTCCTGCGCCACTACAACATTCCAGAGCCGGTCTCCGGCGGTTTGATGGTCGCAACACTCGCGCTTGTTGCCTACGGGGTCTTCGACAAGGAAATCAGCTTTTCGCTCGGTGCGCGTGATTACCTTCTCTACTGTTTTTTCACCGCTATTGGTTTGAACGCCCGCTTCTCGGATCTTGCCAAGGGTGGCAAGCCGCTGTTGATCCTGTTGATGCTGACGGTCGGCTATATGCTGTTCCAGAATGTCATCGGCACAGGGATTGCCGTCGCCATGGGATTGCCGGTGGGCTTTGGCCTTCTGGGCGGAACGATTTCGCTGGTGGGCGGTCATGGCACTGCGATTGCCTGGGGACCGCGTCTGGTCGAGCAATACGGTGTTGTCGGTGCCGTTGAAATCGGCGCGGCAACCGCAACTCTTGGCCTGATCGCGGCGAGTTTGCTGGGCGGTCCGATCGGCAACTATCTGATCCAGGTAAAGGGTGGCAAGCCGGACCCGAACCGGCCGGATGAAGGCCCGGTGATCGGGATCGAGACCGAGGACGAAGCCGATACAAGCGTAACTCACACCGGCCTGATGCGGGCGATCCTTGTGCTGAACATCGCGATTGCACTCGGTGTCGCGCTACAGGAGGCTCTGGTATACGGCTTCAATCTGGACCTGCCGGTGTTCGTCTGTTGCCTGTTCTGCGGCATCATCCTGTCCAACACCGTGCCTCTCATTTTCAAGAACATTGTCTGGCCAGCCCGGTCGCGCTCACTCGCTGTGATCTCGGATCTTGCGCTCGGGATCTTCCTGACCATGTCGCTGATGAGTCTGCAGCTCTGGACCATCGCTGGGCTCGCCGGGCCGATGATGCTGATCCTGGCCGCTCAGATTTTTGGAGCAGGGCTGTTCATCATCTTCGTGCTCTTCCCCGTGATGGGGCGGGACTACAACGCCTCGGTGCTTGGGGCGGGGTTCGCCGGTTTTGCGCTGGGCGCGACCCCGACAGCCATCGCCAACATGACGGCAGTGACCAAGCAATATGGCCCGGCCATGCAGGCCTTCCTGATCCTGCCGCTCGTCTCCGCCTTCTTCGTCGACCTCGCGAATGCGGTGATTATCGTTCTGTTTTTGGGAGGGTAGCACGCGGTCTCAAGTGTCTTTGAAGTGCAGTCTTGCCAAACGCTACACTGTCATCCCGGACGCAGCAGAGCGGAGATCCGGGACCCACTCGTTCGCAGAGCCGTGGGGAAACGGATCGGCGCCTGCGGCAAGTGGCGCTGCGAGTAGATCCCGGATCTCCTTGCGGTCGTCCTGGACGACGGTCAGGGGGTGGAGTGTCCGTTGAGAAAAGCACGCGCGAGTTCGATGTTACAAAGCAATGCCTCTCCCCTCACTCGGTCATCCTCGGGCTTGACCCGAGGATCCATGCCGTTCGGTCTCCAAACAACACGGCTCGGTTTTGGGCACCGCAACGGCATGGATTACCCGGTCAAGCCGGGTAATGACGAAGGTGAGTGAGGCACAGGCCCAGCCATTCCCTTGGCGATCATCCCGGCAATGGGTTGCTGAGACTGACGCCGATCTGGTCCGGCTCCTCGTCCCAATTCCTGCCGGACGGGCTGACTTTGCGAACCCGTTATTGCCAAAGGGGGTGACAAGCCGCGGCTGACTTGGTAACGGACGGCCAACGCATTTCCGGTGGTTTCCACCCAGACCCGAAGGCTTTTGACCCTATGCCCGATCTTCTGCTTGAGCTGTTCAGCGAAGAAATCCCGGCCCGTATGCAGCGCAAGGCGGCCGAAGACCTAAAAACGCTTGTGACCAATGCCTTGGTGGATGCCGGTTTGCCCTATGAGGGTGCCAAAGCCTTTGCAACGCCGCGCCGGCTCGCCCTTCATGTTGCCGGTGTGCCGGCCGGTTCTGCCGCGACCCGGGAAGAGCGCAAGGGTCCGCGCGTCGGCGCGCCGGAAAAGGCCGTCGAAGGGTTTTTGCGCGGGGCAGGGCTTGCCTCCATTGACGAGGCGACGATCCAGAGCGACCCGAAGAAGGGCGATTTTTACGTTGCCGTGATCGAAAAGCCGGGCCGCTCCGCCATCGACATCATCGCCGAATTCATGCCGGGCATCTTGCGCAACTTCCCGTGGCCGAAGTCGATGAAGTGGGGCACCACATCAACCCGCTGGGTCCGTCCGCTGCATTCCATCGTCGCCACCTTCGGTCCGGAAACCGAAGAGCCGGATATCGTGCCGTTCGAGTTTGACGGGATCAAGTCCGGCAAGACCACACGCGGCCACCGGTTCCTTGCAGATGTGGCCTTCGATGTGCGCCGGTTCGACGACTATGCGCCGGCCCTAGAAAAGCACAAGGTCGTGCTGGATGCCGACCGCCGCAAGGACATCATCCTTGCCGACGCAAAAGACCGCGCTTTGGCGCTCGGGCTTGAGCTGGTTGAGGATCCGGGGCTTCTTGAAGAAGTCGCCGGTCTGGTCGAATGGCCGGTCGTCCTCACCGGGTCTTTTGACGAGGCGTTTCTGGAGATCCCGGACGAGTGCATTCAGCTGACCATCAAGGTCAACCAGAAGTGCTTTGTTCTGAAAGACCCGAAAACGGGCAAACTCGCCAACAAGTTCGTTCTGATCTCAAACATCGTTGCGCCCGATGACGGCCAGCTGATCATCGCCGGCAATGAGAAGGTGATCCGTGCGCGCCTGTCGGACGCCCAGTTCTTCTGGACCAGCGATCTGAAAACCAAACTCTCCGATAATCTGCCGAAGCTGTCGGATGTGAAGTTCCACGAAAAGCTTGGCAGCGTCGGCGAACGGGTTCAGCGCCTAATCGCGCTCTCCGCAGAGCTTGCGCCGCTGGTTGGCGCAGATGCAACCAAGGCCAAACGCGGTGCGGAACTTGCCAAGGCCGATCTTGTCTCCGCGATGGTCTTCGAGTTCCCCGAACTGCAGGGCCTTATGGGCCGCTACTACGCCACTGCACAGGGCGAGGACGCCTCGGTCGCGACCGCAATCGAAGAGCATTACAAGCCGCAGGGTCCGAGCGACAACGTGCCGGTCGATCCGGTCGCGATTTCCGTGGCCTTGGCCGAAAAGCTCGATCTTCTCACCGGCTTCTGGGCGATTGACGAAAAGCCGACCGGCTCCAAGGACCCGTATGCCCTGCGCCGCGCTGCTCTGGGTGTCATCCGGATTGTTCTGGAAAACAATTTGCGCCTGAAGCTGGGGGATCTGATCCTCTCCGCGCTGAAAGCCCAGTCTGCAAAAGCTGATGATGAAGCAGCACTGGTTGCCGATCTTCTCTCCTTCTTCGCCGACCGCCTGAAGGTCCACCTGAAGGACGAGGGCATGCGGCATGATCTGATCGACGCCGTGTTCGCGCTCGAGGGTCAGGATGATCTCCTGATGGTCGTGAAACGCGTTGAAGCCTTGCAGAAATTCGTCTCCTCCGACGACGGCACCAACTTGGCAGCCGGCTACAAGCGGGCGGTGAACATCTTGAAGGCGGAAGAGAAAAAGGACGGCAAACCGGTTACCGGCAAGCCGCACGCGGATCACCTGTCCGAGCAGGCCGAGATTGATCTGGCAGCTGCCATCGACACGGGCCGTGCCGAGGCCGCCGAGGCTGTGAAATCGGAAGACTTTGAAGGGGCCATGGAGGCGCTGTCCAAACTGCGTGCACCGGTCGACAAGTTCTTCGAGGACATTCTGGTCAATGCCGACGATCCGGCACTTCGGATGAATCGTCTTCAGCTGCTCGCCGAAATCCGCGACGCCACCCACGTGGTTGCCGATTTCTCCAAAGTCGCCGGTTAACTCACAGATCCGGGCCTTATCCGATGAGGCTCGTTCCACTTATTCTGTTGCTTATAGGAGTCAGCCGTGACTGCAGCACCAACCCGCTATGCCTTCATCAAGGCCAACTGGCATGCCGAAATCGTGGACCGCGCTCTGGATGGGTTTTGTGAAGTGATCCCGGCCGACCAGGTCGATGTCTTCACCGTGCCCGGCGCCTTCGAAATGCCGTTGCTCGCGCGCGATCTGGCCAACAGCGGCAAATATGCTGCCGTCGCTGCGGCGGCTCTGGTGGTCGATGGCGGGATCTACCGGCATGACTTTGTGGCGCAGGCCGTTGTCAGCGGCCTGATGCAGGCGAGCCTAGACAGCAATGTACCGGTCCTGTCGGTGTCTCTGACCCCGCATCACTTCCAGCCGACCGAGCACCACATCGGCATCTACAAGGACCACTTCGTCGAAAAAGGCCGGGAAGCCGCGCAAGCGGCCCTCATGATCGGCGAAACCCGGGAGAGCCTTAAGGTCTAACGGTCAGTTCCGGTTCAGTCGCCTGACATCACTTTGGATATGTCGTCTATCAGATGCTTCAAGGTGTAGAACTCCATCAGCTTGTCCCTCGCCCACGCTCCAGGGGCTGAATTGATGAACATCAGCTTGGAAAGATCGCGGGAGTTTTTCTCTGCGGTCTCCACGCGGTGTCTCTGGCGTTTTTCGAACAGTTCCAGAGCATAATGCATATGCTTTGCGTCGGCACGGGAGAGCTCGTCGGCGAGCGCCGCAGCGGAATCCATTGCGGCCGAAGCGCCGACCCCTGCTGTCGGCAAGAAGGCTGCGGCTGCATCGCCAAGCAAAACAGTGCGGCCGTTTGACCAGGTTTTGGACCGGCAATCAGCCATTTTCCAGTAGGTTGGGCTATCCGTATGGTCACGGGCCTGGAGCGCTTTCCGGAAAGGGCCATCTGGAAGCTGAGCTTCGATTTTTTTGGCGTAGTCTTCGCCATTCGCCTGGTGCAGCTCGTCATGGCGCCCGGCAACAAACATGCCGATCCGTCCGGGCACCGGATAAAGTCCGAGCCCCCATCCTGAGGACCACAGTTCGGCATAGGTGTCGTCAGCAAAACCGTCCCAGTTGCTCCACATCACAAAACCGCCCCAACCGGTATCGAAGTCTTCGACATCATTGGTGCTGAGGATTTGGTGACGTGTGGCCGAATGGATGCCGTCGGCGCCGACGATTACGTCGAACTCAAGTTGGGAGCCGTCCTCAAAACGGGCCAATGCTCCGTTGACCAGGTTTTCGAGGCTCTTGACCTTGGTGTCATAGCAGATCGGCCCGGATGCGTTGCGTAGCAGCGACAGCAGCTTTCCGCGTTCAACGCCGCGCAGCGCTCCAAAGCGTTCAAACAATTCTGAAAGATCATAGCGGTTGATCGACTGGCCGTGCCGATCAAAGATCTCGTAGTACCGCATATCAAGACTGTCGCGCGCCAAAGCCTCAGACAATCCGAGTCCGTTCAGAACACGGCCGCCAAGCGGCATAAGGCCGAGCATGTAACCGCTGCCGGAGTGCGCCGGATTGCGCTCGATCATGGCGGGACGCTCGCCCCGTTGTCTCAGGAGTGCATTCAGGGTTGCCCCCGCGATCCCCGCGCCGACAATAAGGATCCTCAACCGGCATCCGCTCATCTGGGCTTCGAGCTGATCTGCGACAAGGTTTGACATGACTATCTGCACTCCTTGATGACTTTACGTCACAAAGAATGCGCGATAGGGCCTGCGCTTCGGTTAATCGGCCTACTGGATGCCAAAATAATCCTTAAATGGGATCCCTCACTCCGCCGCTTGCTGAGTGAGACGGTCGACGGGCTTTTCCTGGATCGGCCAGTGAATGATGGCCGCGGCTATGCCAAGGGCAATGCCCATCCACCAGATGGCGTCATAAGAGCCGGTTTCGTCGTAAAGCTTGCCCCCGAGCCAGACGCCCAAGAACGAGCCGATCTGGTGCGACAAGAAGACGAAACCAAACAGGGTTGCCATGTAGCGCGGGCCGAACATCACCGCGACCAGCCCCGACGTCGGCGGCACGGTGGACAGCCACAAAAGGCCCATTAGCGCCGAGAACACGAGCACGGAAACCGGGGTCACCGGCAGCATGATAAAGCCGAAGATGACCACGGCCCGGGCAAGATAGATCAGCGACAGAAATATCGGCTTGGAATAGCGCCCGCCGATATAACCCGACGCGAGCGAGCCGACGATGTTGAACAGGCCGATCAGCGCAATCGAGGTCGCGCCCCATGACGGGTCAAGCCCGAGATCTGCTATATAGGGCGGCAGGTGGACGGTGATGAACGCCACGTGGAATCCGCAGACGAAAAAGCCAATGGTCAGCAGAATGAACCCGCGGGTGCCGAACGCCTCGGCCATCGCGCTCGTCAAGCTCTGGTCCGCAACAGCCTGATCGGAAGAAGGCGGAGCTGCCTTGCCTTTCAGAGCAATCGCCAAAAGCGGGATCAGGGCGATCAGTCCCATGAAAACGATCAGAGTCTGCTGCCAGCCAATGCCGGCAATCAGAGCACCGCCCAGTGGGGCAAACAGGAACTGCCCGAGAGACCCGGAGGCCGTTCCAATGCCGAAAGCGAGTGAACGTTGTTCCGGCGACACTGTCCGGCCAAAAGAGGCGAGCACAAGCGAGAAAGACGAGAAGGCGACGCCCAGGCCGATGAGGACACCTGCCGAGACATGCAGCGCAACCGCGCTTTGGGCATCGACCATCAGGAAGAGGCCAGCTGCATAAAGCGCCGCGCCAATAGCCATGGCTTTCCAGGTGCCGAATCGGTCGGCGAACATCCCTGCAATCGGCTGGCCAATTCCCCACATCAGGTTCTGGATGGCAATCGCCAGCGCGAAGATCTCCCGGTTCCAATCGCGGGCTTCTGTCATCGGCTGGAAGAAGAGGCCCATGGCAGAGCGGGGCCCGAAGGAAATCAGCGCGATCAGACAACCGCAGGCGATCACCAGGGGAATGTTGGGTCCATCGCGCCGCGATGTGGATGCAGTTGACATCAGAACCTCTCATCGTGAATTGACGATAAGATACTCCTGTCCGCCAAAACGGCCAAACGTGTATTTGTGATGTGTCCATCAATCTTGAGAATGAATTGCCGGTTGAGGCCAACGGAAGGCCGGACCGTCCCGAAGTGCGGACGAACTCCTGCAGGCCCAAAATCCCCTTTGGTTAGCCGGCGTTGGAAACCATATATTTTGTCAAGGAATATCAATCGCTTGCGAACTGTTTTTGTGTTATTTGCCAGAAAGTAATAGATTTTGCCACGAAAGCCTCTTATATAAACTCCGAACGAGCAAAAGAGATGGGCGCAAGCCCGTTTTCTTTTGAACTTAATATGCTCAAAATGAGTATAAGTGTACATCGGGCCAAAACACCGGTGTTCGAGCCAAAATGAGGGAGGTCGCCATGACCATTGCCCAAACAACCGCACCGGTCGGAACCCCGATCAACGACGGCCTGACGGCCCTGGATCGCTATGGCAAATTGACCCGTCCAGATCTGAGTTACACGGCTGAAGTTGCGGAAGCGACGGCCCCGATCTACCAGAAGGTGAAGCACATCATTCCGGAGATCGAGTGGCCCGCCTTGGCCCCGACAATCCACGCGATCAACAAGCTGAAAAAAGAGCGGAATGCGGTCATTCTGGCGCACAATTACATGACGCCGGACATCTTTCATGGCGTGGCCGACATTGTGGGTGACAGCTTGCAGCTTGCGATCGAGGCGACCCGCACCGATGCGGAAGTCATCGTCCAATGTGGCGTGCACTTCATGGCGGAAACCTCCAAGATCCTGAGCCCGGAAAAGACCGTTTTGATCCCGGACATGAAGGCCGGCTGTTCCTTGGCTGAGTCCATCACTGGCGCGGATGTGCGGGCCTTGCGCGAGCGCAACCCAGGCATCCCGATCATCACCTATGTGAACACGTCCGCCGACGTGAAGGCGGAATGCGATATTTGCTGCACGTCGTCCAATGCCTTGCAGGTGGTTGAGAGCTTCGGCGTCGACAAGGTGTTCCTGATTCCGGACAAGTATTTGGCAGCGAATGTCGGCAACAAGACCGATGTTGAAGTCCTGATCTGGGATGGCGCCTGTGAGGTTCACGAGCGGTTCACCGCGCAGGAGCTGCGGGATTATCGGAAGATCGAGCCGGAAGTGAAAATCATCGCGCACCCGGAATGCCCGCCCGAAGTGGTCGCGGAAGCGGACTTTGCCGGCTCCACCGCGCACATGATTGATTGGGTGAAGACCAAACAGCCGGAGAAGGTAATGATGATCACCGAATGCTCCATGGCAGACAATGTCGCCAGCGAGACCCCGGAAGTGAACTTCATCCGTCCCTGCAACCTGTGCCCGCACATGAAGCGGATTACCTTGGACAAGATCCTCGACACCCTTCTTGAGATGAAGGACGAGGTGGTTGTCGATCCGGTGATTGCCGAAAAGGCACGGGTGGCTGTTGAGCGGATGATCAACTTGAAAATTTGACCGCTCAAGGTTAGGTCACACATCTTCAAATGAATATCTTCCGGGCTTGGGTCCGGAAGCTCTTTTTGGGCATCGCTCAGTTCCATCCAGGAAGGTCCCATGGCCATCTCGACCGATGATTTTGTACCTGCCTATCCGGGCAAGGATGTCGATGACGTTGTCATTTTGGGCGGTGGTTTGGCCGGCCTCTTCTGTGCACTGAAGTTGAGCCCACGGCCCGTTACGATCATCTCCAACGCACCGATCGGGCAGGGCGCGTCGTCCGCCTGGGCTCAAGGCGGTATTGCTGCTGCGATTTCTGAAAAGGACTCGGTCGAAAAACACCGCGACGATACGTTGGCGGCCGGCTGCGGCATTTGCGAAGAAAACATCGTCGATCAGATGACTCGCGAAGGCAGCGAACGCGTTCGGGACCTTCTGTCTTATGGCGTGCCGTTTGATCAGGATCTGGAAGGCCGCCTTCAGTTGTCGCGTGAGGCAGCGCACTCGCACAGCCGGGTTGTCCGTGTTCGTGGCGACATGGCCGGCAAGGCGATCATGGATGCGCTTATTGCCGCCGTCCGCCGAACCCCGTCGATCCGGGTGCTTGAAGGCTATATGGGCGAAAGCTTCATCGGCGAAGGCCGGTATGTGACCGGTGTTCTAGCCCGGCGCCGTGGCGGTTTGGAACGGATGGCCTTTCCTGCAAAGGCGGTTGTTCTGGCGTCTGGCGGCATCGGCCACCTTTATGCCATGACCACCAATCCCGGCGAAGCCAATGGCCATGGATTGGCGATGGCCGCCCGCGCTGGTGCGGTCATTTCGGATGCCGAATTTGTTCAGTTCCACCCAACGGCCCTGGATGTGGGCTCTGATCCTGCTCCCCTGGCAACCGAGGCCTTGCGCGGCGAAGGCGCGATCCTTGTCAACAAAGCCGGCGAGCGGTTCATGGAAGGCATCCATGCCGATCTGGAACTCGCGCCCCGTGACATTGTCGCCAGGGCCATTCATCGGGAGATCCTTGAAGGCCGCGGTGCTTTTCTCGATTGCCGGGACGCGATTGGCGCCCGCTTTAAAGACGACTTTCCAACCGTGTTTGCTGCCGCGCAAAGCGCTGGCCTCGACCCGGAAAAAGATCTGCTGCCGGTCGCACCGGCCGAGCATTACCACATGGGCGGCGTCCTGACCGATGCCAACGGCCGGACATCCCTCGACAATCTTTGGGCTGCAGGGGAAGTTGCCAGCACGGGCGCGCATGGAGCGAACCGCCTGGCCTCCAATTCCCTTTTGGAAGCCGTGGTGTTTGCTGCGCGCATTGCGGAAGATATCCAAGGCCTGATGCCGACGCCGCGCAGCGCTTTTTGGGACGAGATGGACGCAGCGCCGGGTCTGCCAAGCCAGCGGAACATCGAAGAGCGCGATGCGATCACGGTCCTGCGGAGCACACTGTCTGAGAATGCCGGTGTTCTGCGCAGCCGGGAAGGCCTGAGAAAGGCGCTGGCGGATATTCAAAAGGCGGAAAGCGTCTGCGTGCGCCAGTCTATTCAGAACATGATGGTGACCGGCAAACTGATTGCGGCGGCTGCCCTCATGCGCGAAGAAAGCCGGGGCGGTCATTTCCGTACCGATTTCCCGGATGAAAACCCGGCAATGGCCAAGCGGTCCTACACGACCTTGAAAGAGGTCAACGCGCTTGTTGCCGAGAGCCTTGAAACAGCAATCTGATTGCGAGTATTTCCATGCCGAGACACCTACCGGACCTGCCGCGCCTGATGGTGGACGATGCCGTTAAGGCGGCTCTTCTGGAAGACTGGGGCCGGGCCGGGGACATCACAAGCCAGGCCACCATCCCGGCAACCGCCCGAGCTGAAGCCGTCATCGCGGCGCGCAAACCGGGCGTGTTGTCTGGTGTTGCACTTGCAGAAAGCGCATTCTGGCAGACGGACGCCAACCTGTCTTTTGTAGCTGACAAACAAGATGGCGATCGGCTTGAACCCGGTGATGTTGTTGCCCGGATTAACGGGCCGGCTCGTGCGCTCTTGTCAGCCGAGCGGGTGGCCCTGAACTTCCTTGGCCACCTTTCCGGGATTGCCAGTGCAACGGCACTCTTCGCCGACCGGATTGCCCACACAAAGGCATCAATTGTCTGCACCCGTAAAACCACTCCGGGTTTGCGCGGGTTTGAAAAGTATGCCGTGAAATGTGGGGGCGGATCCAATCACCGCTTCGGTCTGGATGATGCGATCCTGATCAAGGACAATCATATTGCCGTTGCCGGCGGTGTAGTGGAGGCAATCTCTGCGGCCAAGGCCTATGCCGGGCATCTGGTGAAGATCGAAGTTGAAGTGGACACGCTGGAGCAACTCCATCAGGCACTTGGAGCAGGGCCGGATGTGATCATGCTCGACAACATGCCGCCGGAAACGCTTCGAAAGGCTGTTGAAATCACGGGTGGAAAAGCGCTTCTGGAAGCCTCCGGCGGTATTGAACTGGACACTGTCCAGGCAGTTGCCGAGGCCGGGGTCGACCTGATCTCGTCAGGCTGGATTACCCACTCGGCCCCGGTTCTCGATCTCGGACTTGATATCGAAATCAGCTAAATACTTCTAGCTCACAACAAGCAGAACACCGCCCGCCGCCGTTATAGCGCCGATGGCGCGGATGATCGTTTTGGCAACCGGGCCATCCCGGCCAGCTGCCACATTCGCACCATGGCCGATCAGCACACCGGCTGCGTGAAGAATGGCCGTTGCGAGCGCGAAACCTGCGGCATAACCGAGCCAGCCGGCGCCCCCCATCTCGCCGCCATGCGCATGTCCGTGGCACATTCCAAAGACAGCGACCAGGGCAACGCTGAGCCAGCTCGGCAGATTGACGGCTGCTGCCACGATCAAACCAAGAATGATCACGGACGCCAGAATAACCGGTTCCACATAGGGAATGGGAACGCCGGCGAGGGACAAGCCAAAGCCAGTCAGCATTGCACCGACAAATACAGTTGGCAGCAACCAGATTGCGCGGCCGCCGGCAAGCGCCGCCCACAAACCGACGGCGATCATCGCTAGAACATGATCAAGGCCGAACACCGGGTGCGTGAAGCCGGCGGCAAAGGAGCCATGTTCTGCCGGGTCCAGGTGGGCGAACGCGGGAGAGGCCGAAACGGCCACAAGCAGCGCGGCGGCGGCGAAACGAATATTCATGTGTGATCCTTCATTTGGTCTTTCGGGTGCCCCGGAGTGGGTCGCACCTGACATGTGGGTTTTGGGTAACCCGCCGCGGTTATGGCTGATTCTTTTGCCTTTGAAAAATCAGATAAAATACGAAGGCATTTGTTTTCATTGAGCGCTGCTCTGCGCGTCTGAAACAGTGAGCCATTGTCTCTCGATCATAGGTGCGCAGGATGTAAACTACCGACCACTTTCAACGACCGGGCTTGATTTTGAACAATGCGCTGCCTAGCGAAATTACGCTGAATGATCCGCAGAGGGTCGTAGTCCAGAAGCATCGGTTTCAACTGGCAGGAAGGAATGAATGAGCGACAAAGCGGACGACACAGAAAAAGAAATGGATGTGGTCACGCGCTTGACCAGATGGGCTCAGATCCCACTTCTGATCGGGCTTGCCATAGGCATGATGCTGTTTCTGGTCACATTCTTTGTCGATATCTTGGATGCGGTCCGGACTTTTGAATTTATGGATCGCAAGAAGACCATCCTACTGATCCTCAATCTGCTGGACATGGTGTTCATTGCCAACCTGGTGATCATGGTGGCAACCAACACCTACAACAGTTATCGGATCCGGGCCTCTGCGCATGGAGAAGATTACATTTTGCAGGGCCAAATGGCCTACCGGCGAATGAAACACCGGATCGTCTCCACGATCATCATCATCTCCTCGATCCATGTTCTGAGTGAGCTTTTGGAGTACTCCCAGGCAACCGCGCTGCAAGTGGCCGCCTTGTTTGGCTTTCATTTGATCTTGCTGGCGACCTATGTTGTGACCAATGTCTTTGAATCCAACGAGAGATAGTGCAGAAGCGCTGCCCCTTGAGACACTGGTCTTGAAATGCCGCAAACTGATGATCATCCCGAAGCCATACTCCAAACGGCCGAATTGAGCGGTGCCGCACAGGCGGCATCCGGGGTCACCAGCATCTGTTTCCTGCTTCTGGATAACTTCTCGCTGCTGTCCTTTTCATCCGCCATTGAACCCTTGCGCATCGCCAACAAGATCATGAAGCGCAAGGCGTTCGAGTATGTGTGTTGCACACTGGACGGCAACGACGCCCTGGCGAGCTCCGGTGGGATTATGCGGGCGGATTGCGCATTGGATGATGTTAAGTCGGCGGATCTGCTGGCGATTTGCAGCAGCGATGATGTCGAGCTGAACAGCCTGAGCCCTGCGCAAAAAAACCGGATCCGCCGCTTTGCGCACCAGAAAACCCGGATCGCGGGTATTTGTACCGGTGCCTATGTTCTTGCGGATCTTGGGTTACTCGAGGGGCGGCAATGCACGATCCATTGGGAATATGCTGATCTCTTCAAGGAGCGCTTCCCGAAGGCCAGACTCATCGACAGCCTGATCCAGACCGACGATCATTATTTAACCTGTGCCGGCGGGACGACGGCGCTGGATCTGATGATTGGCTATATCGCCGATCTGCATGGCGGAGCGGTTGCCAGTGATGTCGCCAGCATCGCCCTGCACCAGGATATGAGATCCGGCAGTGAACGGCAGAACACGCTGATGCGTGACGAGCTCTACCTGATCCCGCCGCGTCTGCGCCGGTGCATTGAACTGATGACGGAAAACGTCGGAGAAACCCTATCCCAGAACGAGCTGGCGGCGCGGCTCAATGTCAGCCCACGGCAGCTCCAACGGGATTTTCAGCACTATTTCGAATGTTCCCCGCTCGCCTATTACAGCAAGATCCGGCTCGACATTGCTCAGCGGCTGGTCTGCCGGACAGCGATGCCGATCATTGAAATTGCGGTGGCTTGCGGGTTTGCCAATGCGTCACATTTTGCAAAACGCTACAAGAGCTTGCACGGCAAGAGCCCGATCGAGGACCGGCAGGCGAAAGGCCGGCCCCGGCAACAATGATTGCTGAAACGAGGGGAGGTGCCGGAGGACGGCTGGATCAGTTCCAGCCGCCGGCGTAGGTCTTGTAGAAGATGTGCAGGCCGATCTTGCCGCGCTTCGCCATGGACTTGGCCCACCGTGGATTGACGTAGTCGGCGTGGTAGTGGGTCGACGCATCGACCATCTTCAGGAATTCCTTGCCGTCGGTGACATCCCGGGCGATACGCTCAGCCTTCTTCCAGGCGCCTTGGCTTGCTATCCGGTCGCGGATGCCATCACAGGCAAAGGAAAACTGGCAGCGGTTGCGCTTGTGCTTATTCTGATAAACGACACCGCAGATGGAATCCGGATAAGACGGGTTCTTGACCCGGTTCAAGACCACCTGTGCAACTGCGATTTGACCCTCTTCGGACTCGCCGCGTGCCTCAAAGTAGATGGCTTCTGCGAGACACTTCTGTTCTTTGCGGCTGCCGACAGAAAGGGGAAGCGGGACCTGAGCCCACCAATGCGGGTTGTCGGGATCTTCCGGTGGCGGCAATTCCTGCTCGTACTTCGCAGCGCCGAAGAGTGCATCAAACGGCTCTTTGGTTTCTTTCACCGAATCTGGCGCATAGGCCGAAACGAGAGAGAAACTGGCCGCGGCGGCGTTGCGGGCCATCATGACCTTTTGAAGGTCAATCGGAGCACCGGGCTCAAATTCGTCGGAACTGGATTTTTCATCCAGTGGTTCGGGCTTTACGAAGGCCACCCGCGGCAGGTCTTCATGCTTCTTCTCGGTCGAAATGAGACTGGACATGGCGTAGAGATTACCAGCGGCCTGATCCACCATGTGGCGGTCCGGTGCCATGGTGATTTTCCGGTTTCCCTTGGCCGACACATTCGTTTTGATGCCGTCCGGAACCGTATCGGGGCGAACGCTGCGGGCAATGTCCTCCAATCCGAGGATCGGCTTGGCGTCGAAGTCCTTGTCAGCGGAAGTCAGCGTTAGCAGTGGTGCGGACGTATGGTCCGGAACCGCCGGGGTCGCAAGATCCAGCATCGGTGCGATGCGAGACGTGAAGTTTGCCGGTTCCAGCGCCAGCATCCAGCGCGGCGTTTCCTGATGTTTTGCATTGATCAGGGCAAAAATGTCCTGATTGCCGACCTGGCCCTGGAGACCGAAGAACAGCAACGGACTTGCCAGAAGCACACGCGACATCTGTCGAAGACGCGCACCCATCTTGCGGGAACCTTGGTTTTTGCGAGTAGAAAACCGCTTTACTTCGCGGGACTTAAGGCCAGACATACGCAGCCAACTCCAACTCAATACACGCTGTCCGAATACGCCGGATCAATCATCGCTAACGTTGTGTAAACGTCCGCTCTGAAAGACAAGATGTCTGCTTAACCTTGAAAGACCGTTAATAAGCTTGAAATTGGCAGAATTTCTTGAGGTATGCGGAAATAATCAGCGGCTTATGGTTAATACCGCTGAGAAAAATCAGGATGAATTGACAGCCTGTGGCCTTGTTGCAGTGGCAGATGATCTCGGGGTGTTACCGGCCGCCTACACGCAGGCCAGGTGCCGGCCGTTCGCTCAAGAGCTGATGCTTGAATCGGAAGAGGGCAGCTGGCCGGCCACCGGTCGCCGTTGATGTCGCACCTGTCGGTTCCACCAGGTCGGCGTTTTCAACGAGGCGCCGGAAGTTCTGTTTGTGAAGGTGCCGGCCTGAGATGGCTTCTACCGAGTTTTGGAGATCGGTGAGGGTGAAGGCCGAGGGCATGAGCTCAAAGATCACCGGCCGGTATTTCAGCTTGCCGCGTAGCCTCGAAATCGCGGTCGCAAGGACACGGCGGTGGTCGAACTCCATGGAAATGCCAAACGGCGGGATTTCATCCCGCTTCAGGGCCGCCGGACGACCATCCCTTTTGGCCTCGGCGACAAGGCCTGCCTCGTAGAGGAGCTCAAAACGTTCCAAAGCCCGTTCTTCGTCCCAGTCGGTTCCACCGGTTCCAAAGGCAAGGCGGACCCGTTCGCTCCGGGCGAGGGCGCGCGGAGGCTCACCTTCTTCCGGTGGCTCCTCCGCCCAGCTCTCCAGAGCTGGCAGCATGTCGGTATCCAGCAAGCCCGGGCGTCCGGCCCGCCAGTCTTCCCATGGGAAGTAGTCGTACCAGGACCGCCAAGCGGAATGATGGCGGGACAGCGTCTCTTCTGAATCCGGGGTTTGGCGTGTCAGGGCGAGATATCCGACAGACACCACATGCGGGCCCTCATCTCCCGACACCCTGTGCCGTCCCCGGTCTCCAAATGTGTAGAGCTGCTCAATGTAGCCCAGCCGAAGTGCGGTCTGGTTTTCCACCCAGGCGCGCAGCCCGATCTCAAAGGTCCGGTGATGGAGAGGGTCGAAAGGACCAAAGGGCAGGCTGTCCGCCATATCCTTTTCCGGCTCTTCCACATGCACGATTTGCGGCATGCCACCCGCGACCGACACGATGACCGCATTCAGACCAATTTCAATGCTGGCGTGCCGGTGCGGCATGAAGGCTCCTCGTTAATCGTATATGGGCATCTCGAAGGGGGCACCCTCGAACGCGTTGGCACCGCGCCCGATGCCCCGGATGGCGTCAATCATCCGGCCATCACGATTGAGGATTTTGTCCGCCATCGCAACAATACGCGGGTTGGGCGTTGCGGAGGGCGATTGGCGGCGCAGCTTCGCGGCCACAGTGTATTCGTCTGCCTCCGGATTGAGCGCGCAAGCCGTCACATAAGCACCCGCGGTGGAGCGGCTGATCCCGGCCCAGCAATGAATGACCATAGGCGATGTCCGATCCCATGCCCGGACAAATGCCAGAAGCTGCTCAACATGGCTTTCACCTGGGGGTGTCAGCCCCTTAACCGGCGCTGGGATATCATTGAACGACAGGTTCAGATGACGCTCTGCAGAAATGCTGGGCGGTGTCGGAACCGGCATCTCGGCATTGATCAGGGTAACGAGTGACTTGGCGCCGGTTTTTTCAACCGTTTCGCTCAGCCGGGACAGGGAGCACACGTGCAGCATTCGGGTTCCAGAACGAAAATTCAGTGCCGTAGGGGCGTAAGGGGGAAGGTAGGGCTATTCGCCGGTCAGGTCACCTGCTTGCGCGTCCGGTTTTCGGTTTTTTCCCAGCTTCCCGCAGGGCTTCGATCAGCTCAAACCGCTCCATAAACAAGGTTTCTGCTTTCGCGACGGGCAAAGGTTTCAAACCGTACCGCAACCTGCCATCCTCATCGGCGGGATAGCCGCGGGGACGGCCGAAGATTTTGGCGGCTTCCTTGTCATCGAAGCCAGCAAGTTCCACGGCTTCAAAATAGGCGCAAATGATGTCCGCCCGTTTGCAGAGTTTCTTGATTGTCTGAGGCATGTCCGCAGGCAAGCCAAAGCGCAAATGGATAGCGCCTTGCAGCCGGTGTTCAACGGCCTTGTAGGCTTCACCGATCACCGTTTTGAACGGCGAAATCATGTCGCCGATCACATATTCCGGGGCATCGTGGAGGAGGATTGCAAGCCGCCAGTCCGGCGAGATATCTGGCTTCAAGCTGAGAGCGATGTCTTCCACGATCAGCGAATGTTCTGCAACGGAGAACGCATGGTCGCCATAGGTCTGACCGTTCCAGCGGGCGACACGGGCAAGACCATGGGCGATGTCTGAAATCTCAACATCGAGCGGCGAGGGGTCCAAGAGGTTCAGCCGGCGGCCGGACAACATGCGTTGCCAGGCGCGGGGCGGCTCATCAGAACGGGAAGCAGACATTGGACCCCTGTCGGTGGGTGGAACGTTACTCCGCTGCCTTGGCATCAGGCCAGCCGAACTCTGCCCAGTCTGGCAGCTTGACGGTAATGGCCACATCTCCGCAGGTCAGCGGGACGCCGTTTTCAATGGCTTGGTGCACCTTGTCAAGGCGCAGCAGAGCCACGCCAAAGGCTTGGCCATCGATCATTGTGGACGAGCCGATTTCGCCGACGCTTTTGTCGTTGGCGATGACAGCTGTGCCCTTGTCCGGAAGCGCGCCGGCTGCCTCGATTTGGATAAACCGTTTGCGGGCCGTGCCCCGGTGGTGGACACGCGAAACCACTTCCTGTCCGACATAGCAGCCCTTTTTGAAGGAAACGCCGCCGAGCTGATCCATATCCGCATCGTGCGGGAAAATGTCGGAGTATGCGAAATCCTTCAGACCCTCCGGAACTCCAAGGGCGACACGATGGGCGTCATAGGCTTCAAGATCCTTGATCGTGGCCCCAGACTTTTCCGCAAAATCGGCAGAGCCGACGACTCGCTGACCGAGCGCTCCAAGACGCGGATCTGTCACAACAAGTTCGGCGCCGTTTGTGTCTGTGAGGTCTTCCCCCCAAACGGCAAACACACAGACATCTTCACCAGCAGCTTCCAGGTCCACCTTTGCCCGCAAGCGGTAGAAAGTCAGGCGCTTCAAAAGATCCGCGGATGTCTCTTTGGGCGCGTCAATCAGGTAGCCGCCGTTCTGTTTGTAAATCAGGAAATCGAAGAGGATCTTGCCTTGGGGTGTCAGAAGCGCGGAAAGAGTTGCGCCCGGGTCCGCCAGCTCATCGATGTCGGCCGTCACGAGGTTTTGCAGAAAGTGCTCGGCATCCGGTCCAGAGACGCGGATCAGGGCACGATCATGAAGCGGTGCGATATTGGGGGATGACACGGAAAAACGCTCCTTGAAGTTCTGCCAGACGAGGCCTTGGACGGCAGATAAGCCCTTTCGTGTACACAGACAAGGTATCGGCCCGAGATCGCGCCCGGACAATGCGGCTGAACCCTTCAGCGAAACTCGGTAACTGGTGTGCCGCGCCGGCCAGAAAGTATGTGTCCTGAAAAACACACCCGGAAACTCTTCGAATTTGTGATGTGAATAACAGCCAGCCCGCCGCTAGTGTGCGAGGAAAGGTGCGCTTAGAGGGACTGGACGCTTGGAAACCATTTGGTAACCTTATGTCCTAACCCAAAATACACGGCTCACTTGTAAGGTTTTCTAAGGGCTTATGGGTATTGCGTTGGGGAGCTCGGGAATGTTTGTGACGAAGTACGGTGAAAGACCTTCGAAATCGCGCGCCGCTGGGCGCAGGTTTTCGCAGCTCGCATGTGCGGCTTTTCTGACCCTGGCAGCGGGCTCAACCAGCCTTGCCAGCGAAGCAGTTCAGGGCACGCCTGAAGAGGTCCAAAAACAGGACCCGTTGCATTTTCTTGTGTCTCTAGAAGAGCAGCGTATCGATGTTTATCGCGGGTCTGAGTTGATCGAAACATCGCCGATTTCGTCCGGAAAACGTGGCAACAGCACCCCAACGGGCGTGTTTTCCATTCTGGAAAAACGGCGCAAGCACTTCTCCAATCTTTATGACAACGCCCCGATGCCGTTCATGCAGCGCCTGACGTGGTCTGGCATTGCGCTTCATCAGGGCAAACTCCCCGGTTATCCGGCATCTCACGGCTGCATCCGTCTGCCGCGCAGCTTTGCCAAGTCAATCTTCGGCATGACAGCGCGCGGCAATCACGTGGTCGTAACGCGTGCCGCGGCAACACCAATGCCTGTCACGCACAGTGCTCTGCCACAGCCGTTATCGCCCTCCACCAAGGTGGCGAGCTTGTCTGCACAGAACATTGCCATGGATCCGGCGCTGCGCGGCGCGATCCAGCCAGCTGTTCTGCAGACGCCCTTAGCAGCTGCAGAACCGGAAAACCCTCATTTCGATCAACCTCTTCGGATGATCATCACGCCGCAAAAGCCGCCGAGCAAAAACAAGGTACTGCAGCGGCTTTTGAACGAGCTTGGATACAATGCCGGGCCGGTCGATGGCGTGGTCGGGCGCAAGACCCGGGCAGCGATCGAGCTTTATCAAGAAGGTGCCGACCTGCCGATCACCGGCAACATCACCGACAGTCTGGTGGCGCGGATTTACCGTGAGGCCGGGTATGAAAAGCCCCACAATGCCAAGCTCCGGGTCCGCCGCAAGTTCCGCGATGTTTACAGCGCGCCTGTCACAATCAAGGCTTCCGGCGATGACATCGGCACCCATGTCTTCACCGCACTTGATTTCAAACAGGGCGACCCGTCTGTCGAGTGGATTGCCGTCTCCGCAGAAGGCGAACGCGGCGGCGCATCATACGAAATCCTGGATCGTCTGGAGATCCCGCAAAAGGTTGCCGAAGACCTTTCGAAAATGCTGACGCCAGGGACATCATTGACCGTGACGGACCGCAGCTATCAGCGCAACACCGGTCTTGGCACAGACTTCGTTGTGATTACGCGCTGACTGATCGACCAGGCGTCTTGTGCCGGAAATCTGGCGCAAGACTATTATCCGGATAACCTCACAATTCTGGCGTGAACGTCACCAAACTGTCGTCACTCTCCCGTATCGCAGGGGAACTTTCGAACAGCGATCCGGGAGAGCGAGATGCCTCAGAGCACGTTAACTGCATCCAAAAAACGTCTGAAAAACGCGGTGCACCGCTCGGATGCCGGGTCCCGCGATGGAATGCTGGAACGGCTCTTTACCTTCGCATTCAAGGGCCTGGTCTATCCGCAAATCTGGGAAGACCCGGATGTCGACATGCGGGCTCTCCGTCTGACCCCGGAAAGCCGGATGGTGACGATTGCGTCTGGTGGCTGCAACGTGATGTCTTACCTGACAGCCAATCCCGCAGAGATCACCGCTGTTGATTTGAACCGGGCACACGTGGCCCTAGGCCGTTTGAAACTCGCTGCGGCAAAGCACTTCCCGAACTACGAGACCTTTTATCGTTTCTTTGGTGAGGCGGACGAGAAGGCCAACGTCGCCGCATATGAGCGTTTCCTCAAAGCCAACCTTGATCCGGAAACCATTCACTACTGGGAAGGCCGGGACCTGGCCAACTGGGGCCGCAAGCGCATAACGCTGTTTTCGCGCGACCTCTACCATCATGGTCTTCTCGGCTACTGCATTGGTGCCGGGCATCTGGTCGCCCGCCTCTACGGCATTGATCCTAAGCACATGGTCCGGGCCAAGTCTCTTGAAGAGCAGCGCAGCTTTTTCGACACGGCCCTGGCGCCACTGTTTGACAAGCGCCTGGTTCGCTGGGCGACGTCGAAAAAGATGTCTCTTTATGGTTTGGGCATTCCGCCGGCGCAGTATGATGCGCTGGTATCCGGCAATGCGGACGGCAACATGTCTGCGGTTCTCAAAGAGCGGCTCGAAAAACTTGCTTGTGATTTCTCCATGTCAGACAACTACTTCGCGTGGCAGGCCTTTGGCCGGGGTTATGCGCCGCAAGATGGCGGGACGACGGGTAAATCCGGACCTCTGCCGCCGTACCTCAAACGCGACCATTTTGAAGACATCCGCGACCGCGCTGGCCGCGTCCGGGTCCTGAACCGAAACTTCACGGAGCATCTGCAGAGCGTTGGCGAGGATGTCCTGGACGCATACGTGCTGCTGGATGCGCAGGACTGGATGACGGATCACCAGCTCAACGCACTTTGGAGCGAGATCACGCGGACGGCGCGTCCAGGCGCAAGGGTGATCTTCCGGACGGCTGCCGAACCGAGCCTTTTGCCGGGCCGTGTTGCCGACGAGATTCTGGACCGCTGGACCTATGAAGCTGAGGAGAGCCTTCAGCTCGGCCGTCAGGATCGATCCTCGATCTATGGCGGGTTCCACCTCTACGTCTTCAAGGGATAGGCGAGCGCCGCAAACGTCATGAGCCACACAGCTGACACCGCAGGCCTGATGGATGCGGTCTACCGCAACCAGCGCCACATCTATGATCTGACCCGCAAATACTATTTGCTCGGCCGGGATCGGCTCATCCGGGATTTGGCGCCATCGGAGGGCAGTCATGTTCTTGAGCTTGGCTGCGGCACAGGGCGCAATCTGATCGCGGCGGCCAAGCATTATCCTAACGTGCGGTTTTATGGCCTCGACATTTCTGAACAGATGCTCGAGACGGCCCGCGCGAATATCGAAAAAGCAGGCCTCACAGACCGGATCATTCTTGTTCGCGGAGATGCTTCAGACCCGGCGGCGGTAAAGCCTCTGGGTGTCTCCCAGTTCGAGCGGGTGTTCTTCTCTTACACCCTGTCCATGATGCCGATTTGGCGTGAGGCGGTGGCGGCTGGATTGGCGCATCTGGCTCCTCAAGGGCGTATTCACATCGTCGACTTCGGCCAGCAGGAGGAGCTGCCGGTGTGGTTCAAGGCGCTACTAATGAAATGGCTGGCCTCTTTCCATGTCACACCGCGCGCGGATCTGCAGGATGAACTGCAGGAATTGGCGCAGGACAACGGCGCCACATGTTCCTACAAGCCGATCTATCGCGGCTATGCGGTTATAGCAGACCTCCGCAAACCGTGATCTTTCCGGATCAATCGCCAGCGACAAAGTAGTGCAGGGTGCCATCCGGGCCGATGCCGACCCGGTAGAAATTCCAGGCGCCGTATTGCTCCATTTCTGCAAAGTCCCCGGAGGTCACGATGCGGAAGAGCTCAACCTTTTGCTCCGGCGTTAGCTCCTGGATCGGATAGCGGGAGAAATACGGCCAGACATACATTTCCTGCGGTGTGCCGGCGTCCACATGTACGAAACCGGCGTCCAGTATGTCTGCGAGGATTGCCAGGATCTCGTAACCTTCGCCGTCGCCGGAGCTTTCTTTCAGGAAATCGATCGGATCTTCAATTTCTCCGAACGACAAGGTCGGCATGACCTCGTTGCTTTCCAGAATGATGCGCATCCGGTTGATATCGCCGGACAGAGCGGCCTCCATCATCTGGGAATGCATGCGGGCGACGGGTTTGGGCAGATAGGACTTGTTATAAAGGATTTGCGGGCGATCCTGGAGGACGTCCGGGACGTCACCAATCACCTCATCAGCATTTTCCAAGGTGCCCGGCAGATCTCCGAGTGGGATCGTTTCTGGGGAGGCCGCAGGACTGTCTTCACCTTGGGCGGGCGACACTTCTATCGTCTCGACAGTGACTGTTTTGGCTGGAGCGTTCCCAACACACAAGAGAAAGGCAATGCATGCCCCGAGGGTGTGCAATTTCATCGGTCTTTCTCCTTTTGAATCGCTTTGCCGTCAGCCGTTCTTCTTTAATCAGTTCATGGCAATGTGAAAACAATAAGAAACGGCGTTGATATGCTTGTGGTGCATGGGCTGCAGCGCTATCGAAGGTATTCCCTCCCGCTCGGGCGACGACAACACACCTAAGGCTGGCCTGTGACCTTTTTGGAATATGCCGTTATTGGCTTCTTTATCGGTATCATCACCACGGCGCCGGTCGGACCCGTCAACGTCATGGCCATACAGCATGCCGTGCGCAGCGGGTTTCGTCATGGGGTATTCGTTGGACTTGGGGCTGTTGTCGCAGACACGCTCTATGCGACCGCCGCGATATTCGGCGTCTCCGCCGTCACGCGGTTTATCGAAGGCCAATTCGATCTGATTGAAATCGTCGGTGGGGCGCTTCTGATCATATTTGGTTTGAAAATCTGGAACAGCCATCCGCATTTGAATGGCGGAGATGACGGCAAGGAGCACGGGTTCTGGGGCGATGCAACGGCGGCGTTCTTTATGGCCATCACAAACCCCGGAACAATTCTCGCCTTCATCGCGATTTTCGGCAGTCTAGGGGACTGGCGCCCGGACCACGACAACTACCTCGGATCACTGATGATGGTCGCTGGTGTGACGGTCGGCGCGTGTTCCTGGTGGGTATTCATCTCCGCTACGGTGACCCATTTCAGATCCCGCATCGACGATGCCTGGCTCGACCGGGCCAATCATATTGCCGGTGCCATTTTGATGATCTTCGGCGGGCTGATCTACCTGAAGCTTGCCCACGATCTGATCCGCTGACCCTGGGCTTTGCGCAACACGAGACTCAAAAAGGCCGGATGAACCGGCCTCTCCAAAAATCGGTACTTGCCAAGCTGGTGCTACTGCAGGACCCGGTTGACCGTGTAGTCGCCGCGCTGAATGCGGTCCGGCAAACCTTCCGCCAGTTTGGCAACAGCATCTTCGCCATAGGCCGCAACGAGGTCGGCGAGGGCGGTGAACATTGCGGCATGTGCGACAGCATCCGCGTCGACACCATTGGCAATAGCTTCTGACCAGGCTTCTGAAATGAAGCCCAATGCAGCGCGCCGAATATCCTCGTCTTCGGCAAATTCGGCTTCCATTGCCGCTTCGGCGTAATCGTCGTTGATCATTCGTTCCCTTACCGGTCTTTCCCGACGCGCATGGTATCAACTCCTGCGTGTCCCATCCCCGAATCTCATGAACTGATCCTAGCACGGTGAATCGCGCTGATAAGCAACCGTGAACACAAACTTAACGGCCACCCACAAATTTGATGCAAAAAGTTTACGAACTGATAACGAAATGGAAAAATCTGCCGAGTTCAGCGCCCGTAACGGCTGGTCACGTCGGATATGATTGTTTCGCCTTGGCCCAAATACTGTGCCATGGCGAGACGTGCGGCATCCGTGCAGTCCTGATAAGCGACTGAAAAACCGCGATAACCTTGATTGAATCGCTCGATGAATCGCCGCCGCCGGTTTTCATCCCGGGTTTCAGCGTCGAGGAATTCCTCCATACGATCCCGCCAGGTCGGCGTGTCGTCTTCTCCGCACAGCGGACGCAGGTAATGCAAGGCTCCGAAGATTTCAGACAGCCGCATCAGCTGCGGTTCATATGGCGGAGCGCTGACGCTTGGTGTGTCCTGAGCAGAGGCGGTTAGAGGTCCGGATACGACAAGAAACGCCGCCAAAAAGGCGGCGGCAGGAGACCCAGGTTGTATCGTGTTTCCGAACATAGGGCGATCATGCGCCGGGCGATCGCGTCCTGCAACAGCTATGGTGCATTGACCCCAGGAATTCGCTTCTCAGGAGAGCTTGGAGAGCAGGCGCCGGATCCGCGCCGGTGTTCCAGGTGTCGTGATGCGGCCGTCCAGGTCTTCTAGGGCCACCCATTCGGCCGCGGTGGCATCATCACCGGCCATCACGGTCCCGGACGGGTTTTTCGCAACAAAAACTGCCAAAACGAAATGAGAAAGGATGTTCCCGGTTTCATCACGCTGGATGGAGTCAAATACCTCGACGGGTCCGGCAAGCTCTGCCGTCATCTCGGTCTCCTCGCGCAGCTCCCGCGCCGCGGCCTCTGCAAGTGTTTCGCCGAACTCCACCTTGCCGCCCGGCAGACTCCAATGGTCCTTGTAAGGCGGTTTGCCGCGCTTGATGAGAAGCGCGGAGCCATCCTTGTGGCAGAGCACACTGACGCTGAGAACGGGGACGGAAGGGAAGGGGTGGGACATACCCGAACTCTGTCACATAAAAGGTCGATCAGGCAAACAGGGCGTCGATCTCTGCCTGTGCGTCATCGCCTTCGGGTTGCTCGGCTTCCGGTTTGACGTGACCGTGGATCACACCACTTGCCGTCGAGATCAGCGGTTTGATCTCGTTGGTTGCAAATTGGGCGATCTCTGCCGCGATCACCGACGCGTCTTCGGTTTCGCGGAGCTGATCCTGGATTTGAGCCACCAACGCATTGATGTCGGAAACGCGGGCTTCAAGGTGCTCGCGAAGGTGGGACGGCGCAGCATGATAAGCGAGGATCGCCAGTTTCTTGTCCTTGAAGGATGAATTCTCGAAGTGCTCCTCATAATCGAGCGGCTGCCATTCCAGAACATCAGCCGCGCAGTCGGGCATGTCTGGCAGCATTTCGAGCAGCATCATCACTTCATTGAAATGGTTTAGGTAGTCGGTTGCCAGGCCGGTCTGGGAATTGATATTGGCCTGCTCCAGCCGTTCGGCGGCCAGCTCACCGGCGCCCAAAACTGGATCCACACATTCCATACCCGACCCCCGTTTGTGTTACTTTCGAAAAAGCTAGCGCTTTATCGTTTCAAATTGCCTAACTTCACGTCATTTCTTGATAATTCGCAAACGGGCATGTGAATAAGGACAACCAGACATGTGCGGACGTTACAGCCTGACAGCCACACCGGACG
This sequence comes from Roseibium sp. R5, assembly GCF_055755305.1. NCBI lineage: Bacteria > Pseudomonadati > Pseudomonadota > Alphaproteobacteria > Hyphomicrobiales > Stappiaceae > Roseibium > Roseibium sp. R5. The sequence continues at coordinate 6,881 of NZ_CM146910.1, read as the reverse complement.
ATGTACGGGCGCTTTTTGGCTACATCGATCAACCGAATTTTCCGGCACGCTACAACATCGCACCGACCCAGCCGGTGGCGACAGTGATCAATGCGCATGGCCAGCGGCGGTTTCAACTCGTCCGCTGGGGCCTGATCCCCTCCTGGGTGAAAGACCCGGCAAGTTTCACGCTTTTGATCAATGCGCGTGCAGAGACGGCTGCCGAAAAACCATCTTTCCGGTCGGCGATGAAACACCATCGGTGTCTGTTTCCAGCCTCCGGTTTTTACGAGTGGCGGCGGATGCCCGAGGGCAAGCAGCCTTTCTATATTTCGCCCGCAGATGGTGGGCTGATGGCCTTCGCAGGCCTTTGGGAAACGTGGTCGGATCCGGACGGCGGCGACATGGATTCCGGGGCGATGCTGACCACGCAATCCAACCGGATGATGGCGGAGATCCACCATCGCATGCCGGTGATCCTGAAACCGGAGAGTTTCGAAACATGGCTGGACACCGGCAACGTGCCCGTTCGGGATGTGAAACAGCTGATGCTGCCAATCGAAGACGATTATCTGAAAGCTGTTCCCGTCTCAACGCGGGTCAACAAAGTCGTGAACGATGACCCGGATCTGCAAGTCGAGGTTCCACTTGAGCAGACAGACACTCCGGAAAAGGCCAGCCGAACTCAAAAGAAAACGGCAAGAGGCGGTGGGCAGTTGGATTTGTTTTGAGCGTCAAGGAGCCGATGGCTTTCGAGCCAGTGGACTGGCCGGGGTGAGGCCAGATTGCGTTTTGGTTACTTAGAAGCCAAGGTCCGCTTTGCGGTGTCAGTTATAGATCATCTGCTCTGGGATGCTTCCGATTAAGCGCGCGGAAATTAGTGGAGGTAGCGCCATCATGCTGGCAATTTTGCATGATTACTGCCGAGAATTGATACACGGTACTTTTTGATTATTGTTAGGCTCATCGATTGAAGCCAACTGAAAAAAGGCGGAGACCACTAATGATCCAGCTTCGAAGAAACGGACTTGTTATTCTGTCCGTGCTGACCGTCGCCCTCATAGCGTCCGCTGAGGCAAGCGATACCGGTGAAAACAGGAACCTGTTTGAAGATGCTGGTGAGAAGCAGGTGGGAGCGGATTTTAAGCCTGCTCCTGACAGGATCGAGACCAATTTCGGCACGCTCGAATTCGAGTACGGCGCTTATCCCAACAAAGAATCAGCGCAATTGATCTTTGACGAGCTGGATCGGCAGCGGGCGACCCAGGCATATCTGGATTTCTTTCCGACCGTTTCGACCTACGCCATTATCAAAGGCCAAATCCGCGATTTTGAGTACACAAGCACATCGGACGTCGCTGTGGCGGCCGGGCCAGGCTGGAAACCCAGTGAACCGCACCTGACCGGTAATAACAGTACAATTTATGCCAATGTCGGCATGGACCTCAAAATTGATGGTCCCACAGTGGTGGAGGCGCCTGCGGGCATGAACGGCACCGCCGATGACATCACTTTCAAGTTCCTCGTGGATATTGGAGAAGTCGGACCCGACAAGGGTGAAGGTGGTAAATTCCTGTTTTTACCTCCTGGCTATGAAGGCGAGGTACCGGATGGTTATTTCGTCGTGCGGTCCCCAAGTTACCGGATTTGGCTCTTGTTGCGCGGTTTCGGCGAAGTCGGCGTAGGCGACAAGGCGGTGGCATGGTTCAAGGAAAGACTGAAAGTCTACCCGCTGGAAACCGGCCCGCGAGAAGGCAAATTCTTCAACGCGTCCGGTTACGGGATCAACCCACTCCCGCCTGAAGACGGCTCGTACTTTGAGATGTTGAACGAGGTCATTCAATACGAACCTTCGGAGTTGTTCGACAAGGAGCAACTGGGTCGTCTGGCGACGCTTGGTATCGAGAAAGGCAAGCCGTTCAATCCCGATGAGCGGCTTATGAAAATCTTCGATCAGGCGGCCAAACTGGGAACCGCCATGTCTCGGGCCATCGTTTTTGCACCGCGCGATCCCGAGGTGAAATATTGGCCGGACCGGAATTGGGAAAAGATGTTCGTGCGCAACACGGAATTCCTGCGGAACGGCTACAACGACATCGATGCCCGGACGCTGTGGCATTACCAGGCCATCGTGATGTCCCCTTTCCTGCTTTCCAACACTCCGGGCGCAGGAACTTACTACCTGGACGCCGCCAAGGACAGCAATGGGAACCATCTGGACGGCGCCAATACCTATCGACTGCAGGTGCCGGCCAACCCACCGGTCAAGCGTTTCTGGGCGGTCACGGCGTATGATCCACAGACCCGAGGTCTGCTCGATGCCGGGGACAACTTCAACAAGACCGTGGGCAGCAACGAAAACCCTGAAGTAAATGCGGACGGCTCCATTGATGTCTATTTCGGCCCCGAGCCCCCCGAAGGCAAGGAAGCCAACTGGGTCCCGACGAATCCGGAGAAGGGGTTCTTCCTCGTCTTTCGCTTCTACGGTCCGCTTGAGAGCTTCATCGACAAATCCTGGGTACTCAACGACCTTGAATTGATGGAATGACAAGTAGTGCCAGCGCGCTCGCCAGACACCACCGCTGAGCAGCTTACGATAGCGGACACAGGTCAGGAAAATCTGAGCGGCCAGATTGTCCCGCAGGACAGTCATTGACTTTGTTCGATTGGGTGCACTAGACCTAGCCACATGATGAAGTTGTGTTCGCCGTGTCAGGACTATCATCCGCAGTCTCCATAGCTGCGGGTCATTCATCATTGGTTTTCCGCTGCCCCTGACAGCGGTCAACATACAAACGACCTTTTGCCGGGCGGCAATTACAAAGGTCGAGATATTGAACACCAAAAGAAGAATTCATCACACGTCACTGGGCATCGTAGGCTTTGGTGCTTTTGGGCAACTTGCCGCGCTTCATCTGGGCGAGCATTTCGAGATATCGGCGTATGATCCATCCCCGAGCCTTGCGAAGGTTGCACAGCAACTCGGGGTGACGCTCTCGTCGTTCCACTCAGTCACTCAGGCTGATGTGATCCTAATTGCCGCACCGGTCTCCTCCTTCGAGCAGGTCGTCCGCGAAATCGCTCGTACTTGCAAACCGGGTGCGCTGATTGTGGATGTTGGCTCGGTCAAAGTAATTCCGTCGGAAATCATGCAGCGGCTACTACCGAACTGCGTAGACATCGTAGCAACTCACCCGTTGTTTGGTCCTCAGAGTGCTGAGAAAGGCGTTAATGGGCTGAAAATTGCGGTTTGCCCCATTCGGGGAAAACAACACGTTCGGATGGCGGCGTTTTTACGAAAATCTCTTGGATTGAAAGTCATTGTAACGACACCAGAAGATCACGACCAAGAAGCCGCAGTTGTTCAAGGGCTCACACACCTCATCGCTAAAGTGCTATTGAGAATGGGGCCTTTACCAACGCGCATGACAACAAAGAGCTTCGACTTGTTGTCAGAGGCAATATCCATGGTTCAGTACGATGCACCGGAAGTTTTTGATGCGATTGAGAAGACCAATCCCTACGCTGAGGCCGTGCGACGCCAGTTTTTCGATTTGGCGGCGAGTCTGAATGCCGATCTGGAAGCGGCCTCGACGACAACTTCCCACAACGACACCGGACTTTGATGGAGCAGCACGAATAGGAAGCTTCCTCCTGCAAAGCAGTCATTGGAAATTGGTTCAAGAACGACCATTTGCCGTGCATTGTAATCAAGGCCGCGATAGGAGAGGGCTTCAACGAGAAATGAGAGCCTGATGAGCGATGATCAAACCAATTTCGACGTATCTGACATGCCTGCAGCAACCGTCGAGAACGACGCGCTTGCGGAAGCTTACAACCGGGGTTTGAAACTCGAAAAGGCAGGTGATCTCGTCGCAGCTGCCGAGTCGTACCGGGAAGCCTTGGCACTCGATCCGTCCGATCCTGGTGGCGTCAGTATCCGGCTTGCAGCCATGGGCGCGGCGGAGACGCCCGGCAAGATGCCGGATGCCTATGTGGCGACCTTGTTCGATCAGCATGCCGATGTCTTTGATGAAATCCTGGTCGATGATCTTGGATATTGTGTCCCGTTGTTGCTCCAGGACCTTGTCGGGCGATTGGAGCTGGGACCGTTTGACCGTTTTCTGGATCTTGGCTGCGGCACCGGATTGACAGGTCTTGCGTTCTCCGAGACCGCTCAGCATCTAACCGGCGTTGACCTGTCGGAACGGATTGTCGAACTGGCTTATGATCGGGAGGTCTATGATGACCTTTATGTCGGGGAAGCCGTCGAGTTTCTTGAAGATTTTGAAGACGAAGACGGCAGCCGTCCATCTTGGGACTTTATCGCCGCAACGGATGTGTTTCCCTATCTCGGCGCGATTGAACCCTTTCTGAAAGGCGCGTCCGAGCGGCTGGTGGCAGGCGGGTATCTCGCCTTTTCGACCGAAACCCTGCCGGATGCCGTGCTGGATGGACGGGACTATATGGTCGGGCCGAAGAGCCGGTTTGCTCAAGGCGAAGCTTATGTTCGAAAAAGGCTTGAGGAATTCGGGTTCGACATCCTGGCGATGGACCCGATTACCGTCCGGATGGAGGAAGGGGAGCCGGTTCCGGGCCATCTCGCGATGACCCGGAAACGGTAACAGCGCCGCACAGAGCATCGGGCGTTTTGTCTCAGACGCCCAAAGCTGCTCTACGCAGCCAGGTCCATGACCAAATGCGGGCGCCCGTCGGACGTCCGGTTGATCGCAACCCCGTTTTCCCGAATGGTGCAGGTGACGCGGCTCCGGTAAGCGGAGAAGCTGTCAAATGTCACCACATCCACAGCGGCGTCAAACTGGATGGTCACCCTGTAGGTCCCGGACTGCGAGGTTTTTGCGAAGCCGAGAATTTCGCCTTCGAAAGACTGGCCAAGATATGTGCCGTTCACCCGGTCTCCGACAGTGAACGGGCGGAAGCCATTGCTCTGGGTGGCCGCATGCAATGTATTCCAGTCCCGGTAGCCATATTGTTTGGCAACCAGTTCCAGCGATTTGCTGTGGCTGATGTCAGCACTGTCAGAATTTGAGATCGCCAGCCGGAGGCGTTTCGCCTGAGACTTCAGATCAGTCAGATTAGGTAAAGTCATTACGCACCCTTCCAAGAAAGGCAGGCATGTTCGGATGGGGTCCGCATTGCCATCGGCCTGCACAACTTAGTCAGGAACGATTGAAGCAGCCAGGCGGCTGCGAAGGTGTTCACCGAGGCTTGTCGCCCGCGGACGGCTGGTCCCTTCAAACCGGTTCGACATGTAAGCGCGCGGTTTAAATAAATCAAGAGCGCAAAAAGAAAGCCGCTCGCGGCGGCTTCAAGGGAGGGAGGAGTAGAAACTCAGGTACACAACGCTTCACAATCAAATGGCAGGGCAATCACGTCTGCCACATCAAAAGGGTATTGGGTGTAACTGGCCTGAAGCTTGCGTTAATCAGGCCAGCATCGTGTCATGCGTGGACAAGGCGCTTTAGGAGTTCGACCTCTTGAGCCAGCGCCGCGTCGCCCGCAACCATGCTTTCGATCTTGCGCACCGCATGGAGAACCGTGGTGTGGTCCCTGTTGCCGAACCGGCGTCCGATTTCCGGCAAGGACCGCCCTGTCATGACCTTTGCGATGTACATCGCGATCTGGCGCGGACGGACTAGGGTCCGGGCGCGGCACGAAGACAGCAGGTCCGCTTTGGTGACGCTGAAGTGCTTGCAGACAACATTCTGGATGTCTTCAACCTTGATGGACCGCGGCTCACCGATCCGGACCAGATCATGCAAGGTCTTTTCAGCAAGCTGCATGGTAACCGGCTGTTTGGTCAGCTGGTTGTGTGCAAACAGGCGGTTCAGGGCGCCTTCCAGATCCCGTGCGGAGGAAATCACATAACGGGCGATGTAGTCGATCACTTCATCCGGAACCGTGAAGCCGGGATGGGTCCGGCGCGCCGAGAAGATCCGTTTCTTGAGGATATCGTGACGGAGCGCGTAGTCGGTCGCCTGGATCGTGACAACCTCGCCGGTCTGGATGCGTTGGCGGACCGTGGTGCCCAAAGTGCTCATTTCGTCCGGAGCCCGGTCTGCCGCCATGATGATCTTCATCGGCGATTCCATGAGCATTTCGAGAGTTTTGCCGAACTCTTCGTGGCCCTGTTTGCCGTGCAGGAACTGCAGATCATCGATCAAAAGCAGATCGATGGACTTCATGGCCTGGCGCAGAACCGGATAGGCCGGTGTGCGCAGGGCTGGTACCAGGTGGTACATGAAGAACTCAGCAGACAAATAGGCCACCCGGCGCCCACCTTTCCGTGCTTCGGTGGCTGCAGCCTGGAGCAGGTGCGTTTTGCCGATGCCGGTGGAAGAGTGGATGTAGAGCAGGCCGAGCGAACCATCGTGACCGGCCGCCATTTGGCGCACTGCTGCACAGGCGAGGCTATTGGACGTTCCTTCGGCAAAGGTATCGAAGGTCAGTTTCGGGTTCAGCGCGGCACCGTTCAGGAAATCAGCTGCAGCATCTTCACCCGTGTCCGCCAGGCACGGGATGGACGCAGCCGTGTTGACCGAGCCGAACTGAGGGTTTGTGGCAAATGGGGCGGCCCGGCCGCTGATGCGGCGTGCCTTGATCGGTTTTGGTGCCTGGCTGCCAGCCGGCCGCGGGCGGAGTGCACCGCGAACGGTCAGCTCAACCCGGCTGATGTCGTCATGCTGCCGCTGCCACAGGTTGACCAGCTGCTTTTCGTAATTGCTCAAGATCCAGTTCTTGAGAAACGGTGTCGGGACCGACAAACGAACCGCATCTCCGTTTGTCTCTTCGTGTTTTACCCTGCCGAACCAGTTGGAGAAAATGTCTTCGCCCAGTTCATTTTTCAGTTCCGCCTTCACCCGATCCCAAGGATCGGACAC